>CANMIP010000028.1 GCA_947497945.1 uncultured Tropicimonas sp.
TTTGCGCCTGCTCAAGCCGCCGCATCGCTTTCGGGTCTCTGCCGATCAGACCCGCGTGAGAGCAATCTCGAAGCTCTGGCTTCGGGAGTGGTGTTGAAGCCGCTCCCGACCCGCCGAACCTCACGTGTTGACCACTTTTCCTTGCACCGTTTCATCACTGACCGAAGCCGAAAGATCATCCAGAATCGGGCAATCCGGCCGGTTGTCACCAGCGCATTCATGCACCAGATGCGTGAGGGTCTTCTTCATCTCCTGCAACTCCTTGATCTTCGCATCCACCTGGACGAGGTGCTCCCTGGCGATTTCCTTAACGTCGGCGCTGGCGCGGGAGTTGTCCTCGTAAAGCTCCAGCAGGTTGCGGCAATCGTCGATCGTGAATCCGAGTGAGCGGGCGCGGCTGAGGAAGGCCAGCTTGTGCAGGTCGCTATCGCGGAACGAGCGATAGCCATTGGTGCTGCGCAGCGGTGTTACGAGGCCGATATCCTCGTAGTAGCGGATGGTCTTTGCGGGCAGGCCCGAAAGGAGGGCAACGTCTCCGATGTTCATGACTTATCTCCTATTCGGCTGGAGCGGGGGACAGGGGGAGCTTGGTGGCGTTCCGGGCTTCATCCGCAGCCAGAACAGGCTGCACGCGGCGCAGACGCAGCGCGTTGCTGAGAACAAAGACCGAGCTGAGCGCCATCGCACCAGCCGCCAGCACCGGCGAGAGCAGGATGCCGAAACCCGGGTAGAGCACGCCGGCGGCAACCGGGATCAGCGCGGTGTTGTAGCCAAAGGCCCAGCCGAGGTTTTGACGGATATTGCGCATGGTGCGGGCCGAAATTTCGAAGGCGTTGACCACGCCACGCAAGTCTCCCGTCATCAGCACCACGTCGGCGCTTTCTATGGCCACATCGGTGCCGGTGCCGATAGCAATGCCAATATCGGAATGGGCCAGAGCTGGGGCGTCATTGATGCCGTCCCCGACAAAGGCGAGCTTGCGGCCGCCCTCGCGCAGGGCCTCCAGCGCCGCCACCTTGCCATCCGGCAGCACCTCGGCGACCACGTGGTCGATGCCGAGTTCGCGGGCAATCGCCTCGGCGGTCAGCTTCGCATCCCCGGTGATCATGGCGATCTGCAGCCCAAGCCCGTGCAGCGCTGCGATCGCCGTGCGCGAGCTTGCCTTGATCGGGTCGGAGACCGCGATCAAGGCGGCAACCTCGCCGTCGATGGCCGCGAAGAGTGGGGTCTTGCCTGCGGCGGCCAGCGCTTCGCCCTTGGATTCGAGCGTTCCGAGCACAACGCCTTCGCGCTCCATCAACCGCCGGGCGCCGACGAGTACCTCGCGCCCCTGGACCATGCCGCGTACGCCGAAACCGGTGATCGAGGTGAAGCCCTCTACCTGCGGGAGAGCCGCCCGCTCCCCCGCCGCCCGCAGGATCGCCTCGGCCACGGGATGCTCGGAACTGGCCTCCACGGCGGCCACGAGGAGCAGAACAGCGTCGCGGTCTTGCCCTTCGACAAGCTCCATGTCGGTCAGCGCAGGCGCGCCCTCGGTGATCGTCCCGGTCTTGTCCAGCGCGACCACCTGCACCTCCTGCAGCCGTTGCAGCGCGTCGCCCTTGCGGAAGAGCACGCCCAACTCGGCGGCGCGGCCCGTTCCGACCATGATCGAGGTTGGCGTGGCCAGCCCCATTGCGCAGGGGCAGGCAATGATCAGCACCGCTACCCCGGCCACCAGCGCATAGGTCAGCGCCGGGTCCGGCCCGAAGACCAGCCACACAAGCACCGTCAGCGCCGCCAGCGTCATCACCGCGGGCACGAACCACATGGTGATGCGGTCCACCAACCCCTGGATCGGCAGCTTGGCGCCCTGCGCCTCCTCCACCATCCGGATGATCTGGGCCAGCATCGTGTCGGCGCCCACGGCTGTCGCACGGAAGGAGATTGCCCCAGTGCCGTTGACCGTGCCGCCGACTACAGTGTCGCCCGCACCCTTGCCGACCGGAATCGGTTCACCGGTCAACATGCTCTCATCGACATAGGTGCTGCCCGAGATCACCTCGCCATCCACCGCGATCCGCTCGCCGGGGCGCACGCGGATCACGTCGCTGGTGGAGATCTGGTCGATGGGAAGCTCGATGGTGTCGCCGTCGCGTTCGACAAGCGCAGACTTCGCTTGCAACCCAACAAGCTTGCGGATGGCCTGTCCGGTGCGGCCCTTGGCCCGCGCCTCGAGCCAGCGGCCGAGCAGGATCAGCACCACAATCACCGCGGCAGCCTCGAAATAGACCGCACGGGTTTCCGCGGGCAGCAGCTGCGGAAGGAAAGTCGCGACAACCGAATAGCCATAGGCGGCCGAGGTGCCGATAGCGACGAGGCTGTTCATGTCCGGCGCCCCGCGCAGCAGCGCGGGATAGCCCTTGAGATAGAAGCGCCGCCCCGGTCCGAAGAGCACGATGCTCGTCAGCACGAACTGGATCAGCCAGCTCGACTGGTGGCCGATGGTCTGGCCGATCAGCGCATGGAAACCGGGGATCATGTGCCCGCCCATCTCCAGCAGGAAGACAGGCAGGGCCAGCGCACCGGCAAAGAGCGTCAGGCGCCTGAGTTCATCGGCCTCGGCGGCCTTTCGGACGCCGGCATCCGGCGCGTCGCTCGCGGCCTGCGGCAAGGTGGCCGGATAGCCGGCATCCGTCGCCACGCGCACCAGCGCTTCTGGTGTTACCTGCCCTTCAAGATAGCGCACGCGCGCGGTTTCACTGGCCAGGTTGACCGAGGCTTCGAGCACGCCCGGCACCTTCTCCAATGCGCGTTCGACGCGACCGACACAGGAGGCGCAGGACATTGAGCCGACCTGCAAAGTCACCTCCCCTGTGCGGGCCGGGTAGCCCGCCTTGTCCAGCGCCGCGGTGATTTCCGCTACATCCGCAGGCGCGAGGAAGTCTACCTTCGCGCTCTCGCTTGCGAGGTTCACTGCCGCATCCTCGACCCCGGGCAGGGCCTTCAGCGTGCGTTCGACCCGGCCGACACAAGAGGCGCAGGAGATGCCCTCGACGGAGAGGTTAATCGTGTTCATTTCGGTCACCAACGACTCAGTTTCATTCCGTTGACCCGACAGATAAGGGTTCCACCTGCTGGAAGGTCAAGGGCGGCGTGATGCGAGTTCGCGATAAAGCGCCTCTCGACTGACCCCGAGTTCAGCCGCGAGTTCCTGCCAGCGTCCCCTTGCCGGGATCGCGCCACCGGTTTCCAGCCAGGCATCCAGCCGCCCGCCGACCGTGCGAATGGTCCGGATCTCGGCCCGACGGCGCGCCGATTGCAGCCCACGCGCCAGTTTGGCGGCCCAGTCCAGCGCAAGCTCAGGGTACGCTGCGAGTTCGGACAGGAAGGTTTCAACGGGCAGGACAAGCGCGTCACTGTCTTCCAGCGCTTGTGCGTCACAATGATAAGCTTCGGCGAAGGCCGCGGCTTCGGCCACCACATCTGCTGCGCGGGCGACATGAAGGATCAGGTCCGCACCGGATCGCGTAACGCGACGAAGCGCGATTTCGCCGGAGATGCATAGATGGACCATGCGAACCCGATCGCCTGCATGGAACAAGTAGTCACCAGCCGCATATGCGCACTGAATGGCATTGCGCTCGAACACGTCTCGTATCAAATCCGACATGAATGAAATCATGTGATGGCGACGGGAAGTCTGCAAGCCTGCTCGAACAATCCGATATGGAGGCGCGCATGAGATCCCACATTTCAGTCCTTGCAGTGCTGCTTGGCCTTTCGACACCCGCGATGGCGCAGGATCATTCCTCGCACGTTCACCGGATGGAGCCCAAATCCGGTGTTTTTGAACCGGGTCAATCCGCCTTTGGAGCCATTCAGGAGATCGTCGATGCCCTGCAATCCGATCCCGAGACGGACTGGAGCCGGGTCGATATCGACGCGCTGCGATCTCATCTCGTCGATATGGACAACGTCATCATGCGGGCGCAGGTCGCAACGCTGACGATCGCCCGCGGCGCGGAGTTCCTCGTCACATCCAGCGACCCGTCGGTTCGCGCCTCCATTCAGGCAATGGTCACGGCCCACGCCGCGACGATGAATGGCAGCGGCGGCCTGGAACAGGTAGCGTCGCTGCTTCCGATGGTGCAAGCCTGCGTGTCATCGGCGATCCCTCCGACACGGACCGGATCGTCGGCCTGGGCTTCTTCGGCGTTCTGAGCCTTGGAGCGCACCATCAGGGGCATCATCTCGCAATGGCCCGCGGCGCGGCACCGCATGCCCATGAGACGAAGTGACAGCGAAATCGGCTTGACCTTCCTGCGCTGGAACCGATGAAAGTGACACAAAAGGAGCCCCTCATGACCCGTTTCACCGTCCCCGAAATGAGCTGTGGCCACTGCACGGCCGCCATTGAAAAGGCGATCAAGGAGATCGACACGGCCGCATCGGTCGCGTGCAACCTCGACGATCGTACCGTAACGATTTCCAGCGATCTTCCCGCGAAGGCGCTTCAATCAGCCATCTACGACGCTGGCTACAAGTCCGAAGCCGCCTGACGGCAATAAAAGGCCGGAGGCATGACGCCTCCGGCAAGTTGAAAGCCCCCATGTCCGAAGGCCTTCGGGATTAGTTGGCGGCGCGCGCCTTGTCGACAAGGTCCTCCAGTTGCGGCTTCTCGACATAGCCGGGCACCAGCGCTTCGCCGATGACGAAGGACGGTGTTCCGTTGAAGTTGAGCGCCCGGGCGAGGTCCATCGAGGTTGCGATATGCTGCTCGACCTCCGGGCTCTCCATGTCTTCCCAGAGTTGATCCACATCGAGCCCGACATCTTCTGCCGCTTGGAGAACCGAGGCCTCGGTGGCGCGCCCCTTGAGGTCCATCAGTGCCCAGTGGAAGGCTTCGTATTTTCCCTGCTTGCGGGAGGCGAGTGCGGCGCGGGCCGCGAACACGGAGCCCTCGCCGAGGATCGGCCATTCCCGATAGACAACGCGGATGTTGGCATCCTCGGCCATGAGTGCCTTCACCTGACCAGCAGCCTGTTTGCAGTAGGGGCAGTTATAGTCGAAGAATTCGACCACCGTGACGTCGCCCTCCGGGTTGCCGATCACCGGCGCGTTGGGATCGTTTTCAAGCGTCTCGCGATGGACGCCGAGAACCTGGGTCGCGGCGGCGGCCTGTTGCTCGGCTTCCTGCGCCTGCAGAAGTTCGACAGCCTCCATGACGATGCCGGGATTCTCCCGGATCGCTTCATAGACCAGTTCCTTGATGCGTGCTTCGCTGAGATCGTCGGCCATGGCCGGGAGCGGACCCAGCAGCGCAATCGCCGCCGCCATCGCGGCAAAAAGAGGTTTCATATGTTCAGTTTCCCTGTTGTCTGCGTTCTGCTTCGGTCCGGACCGACTGGATCTCGCGGATGCGATCCGACCAGGTGGACTTGATGAAGGCGATGATGTTCCAGATATCCTGATCAGTTAGGCTCTCGCCAAAGCCCGGCATGCCGCTGTCGAACTCCATCCCCTGCCGGGCCAGCGTTTCCGCCCCGCCGAGTTGCGTGTAAGTAAAGAGCAGCATGTCGCCGTGATGCCAGGTATGGCCGGTCTCGTCATGCGGCGGCGCGGGCAGCAACCCGTCCTCGCCCGGAGATCGCCAGTCTTCCGATTGCCCTTCGAGGCTGGCGCCGTGGCAGGAGGCACAATGCTCCGCGTAGAGTGACGCGCCTGCCGCCACGTCGACATCCTCTGGCTGCTGCCGCCACGTCGACATCCTCTGGCTGCCCGAAGGATTGGGCACGGGCACCGGTGAGGAACCATACCGCACCGCCGGCAATCACTGCACCGGCAGCAAGCGCAGCAATGCCTTTGACGATCCCCTTCATGCCAGGACCTTGATGCGCGTCATCATTCCGGCAGCGGCATGGGTCAACATGTGGCAATGGAACACCCAATCGCCGGGGTTGTGCGCGACGAAAGCGATCTCGCGGGCCTCGTCGCCGAACATCAGCAGCGTGTCGCGCAGCGGGCCAAGGCTTCCGTCGGGCAGGACTTCGCGAAAATGATGCCCGTGAAGGTGCATCCCATGCGGGAACATCGTGTCATTCTGCAGCGTCACGCGCACCGTCTGTCCGCGTTCGGCGGTCAGGAGCGGTTCCCCCGGCATGCCGACAACGCCGTTCATGGCCCAGAAGTTCATGTTCTGCGCCGCCTCTCGGAAGCCAACCTCGCGCCCGTCCATCCGGGCCGCCTGGAAGCCGCGCATCGCACCACCCTCCATGCGAAGTGTGCTGAGCAGCGCATCGTCAAGCCCGCCTACGACCATATCGGAGTTCGGCGGCAGGGGCGCCGGCACGCCGCGACGGCTCTCGGCCGTTTTTCCAGTGACAGAGAACAGGATCTGGCTGACCCCTTCTTCGCGCTCCAGCCGGATCAGATGCGCCTCGCTTCCCGCTTCGGCGGTCACGTCGACGATGAGATCGGCACGCTGCGCAGGGGCGAGAAGCAGCGTCTCGGGGATCGGCTGCGGTACCTCCAGCGGCATCCCGTCCAGCGCAACGATCCAGCCTTCGAGCCCTTGGAGCTGAAGCTGGAAGATTTTTGCATTGGCGGTGTTCAACAGGCGGAGTCGCAGTCGCTCGTTCTGCTTCACGGTGAGCGCCTTGTTGAAGATGCCGTTCGTGACCGCGATATTGCCGATCCGCCCACCATGGCTGAAATCACGCATGTTGCCGAAACCGGCGATCTGCCCAGTCTCCGGATCGAGCCGGAAATCGTCGAGCACCAGAACCTCGTCCCGGTCCACATCCGGCGCCTCCGCTTCCTCGACGATCAGCGCGCCCTGCAATCCGCGCGCGACCTGTTCGTAGGACTGGTTGTGCGAGTGATACCAGTAGGTGCCAGCGTCGGGCAGGTCGAACTCATAGAGGAACTCGCCGCCTGGTGGCACCGCCTCCTGCGTGACGCCCGGCACGCCGTCCATCGCGTTGTCGATGCGAATCCCGTGCCAGTGAAGCGAGGTCGGCTCAGGCAGCGAGTTGACGAGCTTGCGCCGCAGCCGGTCTCCCTGCCGGGCCCGGATCTCCGTACCGGGCACCGAGCCTCCATAGCTCCAGATCTCCGTTTGTGGATAGCCTTCCGGCGCGATCTGTACTGTGGCCAGAGCCGCCTCGAGGGTCTCGGATGCAATGCCGGTCGCGAGGGTTCGGCGTGGCACGAGCGGCAATGCAGCCATCGCGCTCGCGCCGGCAAGCAAGGATCTTCGTGAAATCATCGTTTTGGTCCCATATTTGTCACCGCGGGCCAGTGCTGGCCCGCGAGCTTTTTCAATCTGCATCGAGCACGTAGGTCGCCATCGCGGTTAGGTCCTCGTCTGTCAGGAACGCCGTGCCGCCCTGCACCACTTCGCCCATACTACCACCAAAGGCGTCGCCATCCGGCATCACCCCGGTGCGCAGGGCGAAAGCGAGGTTCGCGACGGTCCAGCCTCGTTCAGTGAGATGTTCCGGCAGGATGGAAGGCGCCTTGTCACCACCGGGCAGGGCGTCATTTCCGGCAAACGCCGCGCCCGACATGCGCGCTCCGGCGAAGTTCCGTGCCGTGTGGCAGGCCGCGCAATGGGATGCCCCCTCCACCAGTTCCCGCCCACGGTTCCAGGCCGCGCTCTTCCCGTCGACAGGTTCGGTCTCCGGAGGTTTCAGAAAGGCGGCCCGCCAGAGCTTCATGCCCCAACGCTGGTTGAAAGGGAACGCCACCACATGCGCGGGCGCAGGCTCGGCGACCGGAGGCACCGTCTGGAACGCGGCCCAGAGATCGGCGATCTGCTGGTCGGTGAAATTCCCGTAGAACGGATAGGTAAAGGTCGGGAAATAGGGTGCACTCTCGGGCGAGATCCCCTGCCGCACCGCCTTCGCGAAGTCCTCGATCTCCCAGTTTCCGATGCCATGATCGGGGTCCGTCGTCAGGTTGGGGGGGTAAAAGGCGCCGAAGGGCGTCTCCAAGGGCGCTCCGCCCGCGAGCGGTGCGCCACCACCGGACATGTCGGTGTGGCAGGCGATGCACCCGCTGGCGCGGGCCAGATAGGCGCCACGGTTCACGTCTCCTGTCAACTCGATCGGAGCAGGTTCCTCTCCCACCGGCCAGAACATCAGGCCGATCACGAAGACCCCGCCCGCTACGACCCCAAGGGCCGCAAGGCGCAACAGAGCCATCATGTCATTTCTCCTCGGCGCGGAACCTCGTGTGACAAGCCGTGCAGGCCTGGCTGACCATGGCGAAGGCCATGTCAGCGGGCATCTGTCCGATATGCTCGGCGCTCATCATCGGCGCGCCACCCATCATCCCTTGACCGCCCATCATTCCGGCACCCATTGCGCCACCGCCCATCATTCCGCCTTGTGCCGGCATTCCACCGACACCGTTATCAGCAGCGCTTTCCAGCCCCTCAGCAAAGATCTCCAGTTGCTGTGCGAAACCGGTGAAGGATTCCCAGTCCTGCCAGATCTCAGGTTTCGCCTCCGACGGCATGCCATCAGATCCTTCCGGGAACTTGGAAGTCATCGCCTCGCCAGCATGGGCAGCGATCTGCCGAGCACCATCTTTGACGGCGGCGGCATCGTATGTCGCCGTGCCTTGCATCATGGGCGCCAGCGCTTTCATCACCTTGGCCATGGCAGACATCCCGTCCATGCGTTCCTTGACGATCCCGGTCGCCCCACCGTGGGCAAACGCAGCGATGGCGATGAGCGAAACACCGGCTGCGCCGGCGATGGTAGCTTTGATTTTCATGGTTTCGATCCTGTATTGTCCTGTCTCTGATGGTCTTTCGAAATCAGGACAGGCCACGCGGAGGCGGCGGATCGAACCCCCGGATCAAGCCCTTGGAGCTCTTGTCAGGTGCCAGGCCCGACAAGGCGCTCGTCTCATAAGTCGGTTCGGGAATGGCTTGAAGCGCCACGACCGCCTGGAAAAAACAGTCCAGTCCCGGGTGGCAGTGATCGTCCTTGTCGAGGTCGGGTACGTCATGATGATGCCCACCCTCGGCGGTCCGCTCATGCGAATGAGAGGTTTCATGGTCATTCGAAGAGTGGGATGGATCGGGGGCGGACAGTGATGGCTCGGCAAGCGCAAGGCACAAAAGCGCCGCGCAGACCCGATGCCAGAAACCTGCCGCGCCCCGACGCCCCATCAATTGATCCCGTTCTCGCGCTGCAGTTCGCGTACGTAGAGCGTGATATAGGCCACCTCGCCGTCGGTAATGTCATCGACTGGAGGCATGTTGCCAAACTTCCAGTGATGTGCCCGGACACCGCTCTTCGCGGCGAGCTGGAAAGAGACATCGCCGTGGTGGCTCGGTTCGTAGACCTTGTGCACCAGCGGCGGCGCAACGCCGTTCTGACCGGCGGCGTTCGCTCCATGACATTCCGCACATTTGGCATCAAAGCCCTTCTTGCCGATCTTCGCATTGGCCGAAAGCTCGGCCGGGACGCGGACTGCCTCGATCGGCGCGCCCTCGGCAATCTTTGATGTATCGGGCGGCGTCATCAAATGCCCAGCCGTTTCGGGTGGGTTCACGATCTGCATAACGAATACAGCTGCGCCGCCGAGCAATATCGCCACGATGCCAATCGGGAGTAACTTGTCCATGTTTCGTTTGTTCCCTGTCCGCGTGCCCCGCAATGGAGCGCGTTTTTTCTTTTCAGATCAGCTTCACCTGCGTGCCGACCTCAGCCAGCGCGAAGAGTTCTTCGATCTGTTCGTTATAAAGCCCGATGCATCCATTGGAGGATTTGCGGCCGATCTTGCGCGTGTCGTTGGTCCCGTGGATCCGGTAATACTGCCACGAGAGATAGAGCGCGTGTGTTCCAAGCGGGTTGTCCGGCCCTGGCCCGACGAAATCCGGCCAGTCAGGGTTGCGCTGCTTCATTGCCGGGGTCGGACGCCAGCTCGGCCCCTCGACCTTGCGGATCACTGACGTGCTGCCGAGCTTGGTGAGGTCATCGGAGAGGGGCACACTGGTTGGATAGACCTTTCGGATGCTTTCATCCTCAGACCAATATTGCAGCATCTTTGACGTGGTGTCCGACAGGATCACCCCGCCCTTGAGGCTGTCAAAATGGTCGCGCCAATCATGAATGCGAAACGACGAAACGTTTCTCTGAATGGCCGGGCTGGCAAGCCGGTCATCCGATATCGTCTGTGCTTTGAGAAGAGCCGGCGACGATACAGCGAGGGCGCCGAACGCCCCGCCAATAATGAAATTGCGCCTGCCCAATCGGACAGATTGCCTGTTTTGCACTGCCATGCCTCCGGGATTTTCCTGTTTCGCGCGAGCGTTGAACCACCTTCCAGCGCTGGAGGGTCAACAGGGCGTCGATAACGAAACGGTGAACGGGCCGGTATTGACCTTCCCGCGCCGGAAGGTGGCACGAACGCTGTTGTAAGCAAGCCGCGAAAGGGACAATACCTTGAAAGACAACGTGAAAGCCGGGAGCGGAAGCAAACTCGCACAGTATGGGATGTGGGCCTGCTGCATCGTCATGTTGGTTCCGGTCGGCGCCTACCTGCTGGCAGGCGGCGCAAGTGGCGGTACTTTGCAGACGATCACGGCATTCGCGCCGCTTTCCCTGTGCCTCGGCATGCACCTCGTGATGCACAAGATGATGGGGCGATCCTGCCACGGCCATTCCGACAAGACAGCTGAGGAGATCCCTGAAAAACCGGCACTCCTCGAGCACAGACCGGACGTGAAGGGCAGATCAATCGCAGCGGAATGAAAGCAATGATCTTCAGCAGCGCCCGTCGGCTGGCGCTGCTTCTGGGGCCGGTGGTGCTTGCCGGTTGCGCCACCAACGGTGTCTGCACCGGAGAGTTGCCGAAAACGCCGTTTGCCCGACAGAACCTCATGACGATTCCGGATGGATGCACGGTGACGTCCTACGGCGTCGGTGGCGTAGCCCAACTCGACTGCGGGGGCGGAAGGATTGGATATGCCATCGCCGACACGTCGGGCGATAGCAACTAATCGAACTGACAGGGGAATGCTTCATGGGAGTTGATCGTCGGATGGTTCTGTCCGGCATTGTACTGGCGGCCGGAGGCTTCGCGGCCTGGAAATACGCGCCTGCCTTGTTCGAAGGACCGCTGGAGTTTGAGCCCATCGATGATCCGGCCGGGTTCCGCAAGATCGAGGGGGGCGACCGAAGCGCCGCGTTCGATCCGTTTGTCGGCCTGTCTTCGCAGGAGACGGATCCCAATGAAGCGATCGCAAAGGCGCGTGTCCGCGCCGATATCTGCTCTGCGCTCTATGGGGGCGAAGCCGGTGCGGCCGATGTCGTCCCGGTAGCCTCCTTTTCCGACTACTACTGTCCCTATTGCCGCGTTCAGACGCAGAAACTGGTAGAGATCGAAGAGCGATCCAGCGGCGGAGTAAAGGTCGTCTGGCATGAACTGCCGCTTCTCGGTGAGACCTCCGATCTGGCCGCAAAGGCTGCCCTGGCGGCGAAACGTCAGGGCGCGTATGTCGCCTTTCACAAACGGCTCATGAAATCGGCTTTCCGCGCCTCTCCGGAGTATTTGCGCATCCTTGCCAAGGATATCGGCATCGACCATGACCGCATGATTGCCGACATGGCCAGTCAAAGCGTTCAGGACGAACTACATGACAGCGCGGCGCTCGCGGGGATATTTGCCTTTGTCGGAACACCGGCGCTGGTCATCGGAAAGACCGTCATCCAGGGTCAGATAAGCGACCGCAGGATCGAGCAGCTGATCGAACTGGAACGCAGCGAGGGGATCTCGGGAATATGTTCAACCGCCTGATCGCAATCCTCGGCCTGGCTGGCTTGGCCGTGGGCCTTCTTCTTGATGCGCCGGGTGCCCGTGCTGCGACTTCCGCTCCGCACAGCTCTCCGGCCGTCGAGGCAAGGTTGATTGCGGCAGAAGACGGAGTAACGATCGGCACGCAATCCATTTCGGCCGCGCTGGATATCAAGTTGGGCGAGGGCTGGAAGACCTATTGGCGCTCGCCGGGCGAAGTAGGCATTCCTCCGGAGATCACCTGGTCGGGGTCCCAAAACCTTGCGGAGGCCGAGATCCTCTGGCCGGCGCCGAAACGGTTTCGCGCCTTCGGCATCGAGAACTTCGGCTATGAGAAGGAAGTTGCGCTGCCGCTTCGGATCACGTTGGAGCGCAGCGGTGAGCCGGTATCGCTCCGTGCCGCCGTGAACCTGCTTGTCTGCTCCGACATCTGTGTTCCCGAGATCTTCGAACTGTCGCTGGAACTTCCCAGGGGCGATGGGATCGACGATCAATCTGCGGCGCAGATCGCAAAGTTCGCCGCCAAGGTTCCCGACGACGGAACCGGCAGCGAAATCGACGTCACCGCCGCCTACATTTCCGAGGACAGCACTGCGCTCGTCCTCGCGGCCCGCAGCGAAAGCGGGTTTGCCGCGCCGGATGTCTTCCCTGAACTGGGGCCGGAAGTGGCTTTCGGCGCTCCCGACATCCGACTTGGCGATGGTGGCCGGACGCTCTGGGGCAATGTGCCAATCCTCTATGCCGGCTCGACCCTGCCGGAACTTCGTGTAACCATCACCGACGGGGCACGAGCTGCGACGCAATCGCCAGCGCTCGCTGACGCCGCGCCAAAGCCGCCATTCACATTGCGTGCCGCCGTTCCGGGGCTGGGGGACGTTCTGGCGATCACAATCGTCGCCTTCCTTGGCGGGTTGATCCTGAACGTCATGCCCTGTGTACTGCCGGTTTTGTCTATCAAGCTCAGCTCGGCTCTCAAGTCCGGCGGCCAGTCGCGGGCGCGGATCCGCTCAGGGTTTCTGGCTTCTGCCCTGGGTGTGCTCACCTTCATGTGGGCGCTGGCCGCTGTCACATTGCTGCTGCGCAGCCTTGGACTGTCGGTCGGATGGGGGCTGCAATTCCAGAACCCGAGCTTTCTCACGGTCATGTTCCTGATCCTGGCCCTTTTTGCGGCCAACCTTTTCGGAGCTTTCGAAATCAACCTCCCGTCGTCCCTTCAGACGCGACTGGCGCGCGCGGACGGGGCACCCGGCCATATGGGCGACTTCGCTACCGGGGCCTTTGCGGCTGTTCTCGCAACGCCCTGCTCGGCACCGTTCCTTGGCACGGCGGTCGCCTTTGCACTCGCAGGGAGGGACATCGACATTCTGGTGATCTTCACCGCACTCGGTCTTGGCCTCGCAACACCCTATCTGCTGGTGGCCACCCGCCCAGGGCTGGTTTCGCGAATGCCCAAACCCGGCCCGTGGATGGTCAGGGTGAAGGCAATTCTGGGCGCGATGCTGGCTCTCACGGCGATTTGGTTGCTATGGGTGTTGATTGGCGTTGCCGGACCGCGGACCACCATCCTTGTGACCTTGGGCACGCTCGTGCTGGTCACAGGCTTTTCGTTCGGCCGGTTTCATGGGCGCACCGGAGCGATAGTCGCGGCCCTCGTGGCTGTGACGGTGATGATTGGGCCCGGCTTCCTGTCGGCACCGGCTCCGGCCGCCGCCCCGGCCGGCACGACCAACTGGGTGGCCTTCGATCGTGCCGAGATTGCCCGGCTTGTGTCTACCGGCAAGACAGTGTTCGTCGATGTGACTGCCGACTGGTGCCTGACCTGCAAGGCCAACAAGGCGCTGGTTCTGGATCGTGACCCTGTCGCCACCGCGTTGGACACACCGGCGGTGGTCCCCATGCAAGCCGACTGGACCCGGCCCGACGAGCGGATCTCCCGCTATCTCGAAAGCTTCGGCCGGTTCGGCATCCCCTTCAATGCTGTCTACGGGCCTGCCGCGCCGGAAGGGATCGTTCTCTCCGAACTGCTGAGCAGTCAGGAGGTGCTTGAGGCGCTCGCACGCGCGTCCAGCGGTAGTGAACTTACCCGCGCCGAGTGATCCCGGCGCGGGTTTCAACATCACCGAAAAGCCGCCATTCCCGGCAATCCAGCTTGAATCGCGCCTTTGTCCTCAGGCCAGTGCTTCTTCACGAAGCCGAGGATCGCCACAATATCCGAGTCCGTCAGCACCCCGTCAAAGGCAGGCATGTCGCTCTCGTAGCCCGGCACGACGGCATCGATACCCAGCTTTGTCATCGCGAATAGATCCGGATCGGAATGAGTGAAACTGTGGCCGGTGCCGTCCTGCGGCGGAGCCGGCATGCGCCCGCTCTCCAGTCGGCGGCGCCAGTTGGGCGCGCCTTCGCGGTTCACGCCATGGCAATCTGCGCAATACTCGCCATAGAGTGCCTCTCCTTGCAGGATCGCAGCATCCGGAACGGGTTCGCCAAGGAAGGTCACCTCTTCGGCAAGGGATGGACCTGACACCGCCCCCGAACAGATCGCGGCCAACAGAACGCCCCCGGTCGCCTTGCGGCAACCGGGAAAGACGCCGAGGCTATTCATTCGAATAGACCTTTATCCCGTCTGATCCGTAGGAATAGACCTTGAGCGTTCCGTACTTCTCGCGCGCCATGCCCGGCGAGTTCTGGGGCATGCCCGGCAAGATCAGTCCCGTGATGTTCGGCCTCTCCTTCAGAAGCCGGGCGATGATCTCCTCGGGGATATGGCCGTGCACTTCGTAACCACCTATCTCGGAATGATGGCAGGAAAGGCCCTTTTGCGGCACACCGGCCGCCATCGCCCGTTCGGTAACATTGGGGTCGTTGACGATCTTCACGTCATAGCCACGGTCTTCCATGTATTCAGCCCAAAGGCCGCAGCAGCCGCAACTGGGGTCGCGATAGACAGTGACCGGTTCGGAGGCGAGAGCAGGGGTTGCGATCAGGGCAAGAGCGGCGAGGGTGATTTTCTTCATTTTCATTACTCCTTCAGAGGATCGCGGAGGCGACCCAGGACTGGCCGCCATCTCGGCTGTGGAAAAGGTCGGCCGGCGTAGCAGCGACGAGTGTGTCGGCGTCAGAGGGATCAACGGCCAGGGCGGTTGCCACGAAGGGAGCGGCTTTGGACCAGATCACGCCGCCATCCGCCGACGCCCAGACGCCCGAAGGCAGGGCTGCATAGAGCCGTTCCGGCGACGCTGCACAGGAAACCAGAGCATCGACGGACTCGCCTTCCGGCAGCGGCATGACGGTCGGGGCCTTCTCGCCCTCGACAAGCGCGTCCAGCGCACCTTGCGGCTGCACATCCTGCCAGCGGCAGAAGCAATCCGGCACGCGCTGTAGCCCCGCAGTTGTCCCGGCATAGAGCCATATGCCGCCCATGCCGCTGGCAAGATCGACCGAAGCCAGTGTTCGCACGTCCTGCTCGCTCCCCGAGAGAAACGGGCGATCCATCACGAATTCCCAGGATTCGCCGGCGTCTTCGCTGCGCCAGAGGCCATCTCCGGAAATAGCGGCATAGAGCGTGCTCGGTTGCAGAGCCGAAACGGCGAGCGTATTGAGCGTCCGATCAGGTAGTCCCTTTCCATGCCGTCGCCAGCTCTGGCCGTAATCCTCCGACAATTCGACCCTGCCGCCCTCGACCGAAACGAACAGGCGTCTGGGTGTTGCGGGATGGCTGGTTACGGCCACCGCCTGCCCGCCCGGGTCCGGTATGGTCGTCCAGGTCGCCCCCTGGTTCGAACTGCGCAAGGATCGGTCGCCGAAGGCAAAGACATCTCCCCCGGAGAACGTGAGTCCCGTGACAGTTCTTCCCGCTGGCTGGGCCCATAACCCCGGAGTTTGTGTGGCAGCCCAGAGCCCTACGGCGGACCCGATGAAGGTACGCCGGGACATCCGGGCGGAATGATGGTCTGACATTTCAAGATTGTCCGATGTGAATGGCCGGGACCACGCTATGGCGTTACCCGAAGCCGATCGCTTTACATGCGCCGGAACTCGGCGCGGCGGATTACATCAGAATGCGTGAACGCGGCGGCGTGAAGGCCGGTGGGTCTGCCCTACTCTCGTTCCTTGCCGTGGAATGGGCCCGAGGCAGCGCGCGAGGCTCTGCCGATCCGTCCCACATGGCCGGTAGCGCCGCCAATGTCAGTGAGGCACATCCGTCCGAGCAACCTGCCCCGGCGTGACCGTCCGAACCCGGACAATCGTCGCAAATCGCATCGGCCATGGCACTATGCTCATCCACCAAAATTTGCGACGCCATCGCACCCACAGACCCGGCCTGCGCGACCGTGCCGACGGCGAAAGCCAGCAACAGGGTGATGCACAGGGTTCTGAGCAGACGGGACATGGGCATTTTTATGCGGTTTCGTGACTGGAATGTCGATAGGACAACTTGGTCGGAGACCTGTGTGGCGGCGCCACAATCCCCCCGGCCTGGGTTCTCAGTCCTGGACCAAAACGCACGAACCTTTGATCCGAAAGCCTTAGGTCCGGGATTGCTTGCTTTGGGCAGGTTGAGCACCATGGAGGCTCCGGTTTGGTCCCTTTTCAACAAGGATTTAGGCATGCTGACACGACGCCATTTCATCGTTTCCTCCGCGGCGATGTTTTCGACACCGATTGTTCCCGCCGTGACAAGCACCGCGTCGGCCGCCCCGTCAGACTGGTCCGCGTGGGATGCCCAGGTGACGCCGGCAAATTACGATCCCGCCGTTTCAAATCCCTGGGGATTGCATCCACGTCTCCTGCCACGCCTTGTCGAGACCAACAGAAGCCTTGTTGCAGGCGATATTCACGTGGATGCCGTGGCACGATACCTCTACCACATTCAGCCCGACGGCACCGCGATGCGCTACGGCGTCGCCATCGGTCGTGGTGACCTGTATGAACCGGGCACGTATACCATCCGGCGCAAAGCCAAGTGGCCGTCCTGGACACCTACCGCGAACATGATCCAACGCGAGCCCGAGATTTACGCCAAGTTCGCAGATGGGCAGCCACCCGGTCCCGACAATGCGCTCGGTTCACGGGCGCTCTATCTCTATGTGGGCTCGCGCGATACATACCTGCGCATTCACGGAACACCACTTCCGCGCTCCATCGGATCACGCGCATCTTCAGGATGCGTGCGCATGGTGATGCCGCATATCAACGGATTGTATGACTTCGTGGATGTTGGTGCGACAGCCATTCTTTATCCCGGAGAGGAATCGCTCACCGCGCGCAGTTGATCCGGATCGAACCAAGACCTTCAGTCTGCCAATCGAAAGCGAAGCCCGTGCTGGTTTGCGGGCGCACTACGGGTCCAGCACTATCTTGTACAGATGGGCCGCCCATCTGCCGTCCGTACCGGAAGGTAGGTTGTTTCCACGGGACCGATCCACTGGTACCAGTAACAGCCATCCTCCGGCTGAACTCGAACCGATGTGAGATCCTGATGCGGCGCGGCTATTGCCAGCACCTCTTCGGGCAATTCCTCGACATCGTCCGGGGCGCCCCCTGAGATTTCGGCATCGGGCACGGTGGCACAAGCAGACAGAACCAGCATCGCCGAAGCCGCCGGCCAGAATTTCATCAATCTCATGAGAGCGTCTCCGTCATTTCCTCATTCGTCACCCCGAAGGCGCACCACCTTCGGGATGGTTGATCCAGCAAGGGACCACCTGCAACCCCTGTAATTTCCCTGACAGTGAAATTAGGACGTACCATCGCCAAATCGTCACGAAATCCGACCGGATGCCACGGTTCCAAGCGAATTGGGTGATCATTTACCCTCAGCAGCAACACGATCCAGACCGCTTTTCGCCTGAGCGCGCCTCGGATCGGATTCGGGAAGCTCTTGTGCGAGAGTGAGGGCCCGTTCGTAGGCGCTGGCCGCCTTTGTCCACTCGGCAAGGACCGTATAGGCGTTGGCGAGGCGCAACCAGCCGTCGATATCGCCTGGCTCCTCCTCGAGCCGACTCGCCAGCCGGTCGACCATGGAGCGGATAAAGGCGGAGCGGTCTTCCTCGCTCATCTCTCCTGCCGCCGCCACATCTTCCGCGCTTGGTCCCGGGGCCCCGCTCGCCATCGGTGCGAAGGACGCTACGTCCACTGGTGGCCGGCCACTGCGCTCGGCCAGCCTGTTTGCCTGGTCGATAAAGGAGGGCATCCACGGCGCAAAACCGTCGGCCGACTGCAGCGCAGCCAGCAGAAGGTCGTATCCCTCTCCGCCTCGCCCCGCTTGGTCGAGTGCGACCGAGTTGTAGAACACCGCCGCAGGGTTTTTCGGATCCAGCTCCATCGCCTGCTCGATCGCCTTTTGTGCAGCCGGCGTGACGATTCCACTGTCCATCCGGATAAGCGCCTCTGCGAGGCGCGAGAAGATCGCCGAGTTGGCGTCCGGCTGTTCGGAGCCTCGCTCGAAGGCCCAAACGGCATCTTCCACACGGCCCATGCGCATATAGGTTTGCCCCAAAAGGCCCCAGCCCTCGGCCGGACCACCGGAGTCGTCGCCCTCCAGCCGGATCCGCAGCTTCTCGGCCAGTCCCGCGATCTCGGTGGCCTGCGCCTGCTCATCGGCGCGATCCGCGAAGGCAAGGCTGGGCGTTTCCGGTGAGCCAAGCAGGCCGTAGAAGCCGCCCGCAGCGACAGGAACAAGAACCGCCGCAAGGATCAGCGGGCCGCGTCCTGCGCGCGAGGGAGCGCCGCGTGTCTTGCCTGATCGGCGGGCGATGGCAAGCATCCGACGCTTGACCTCTCCCGTGGCAGCGGCGGCCTCAGCCTCAGAAATCACCCCGCGCCCGAGGTCCGCTTCGATCTCGGCAAGCTGATCGAGATGGATCGAGAGCGCACCATCGTCCCGGCTGCTTGCCGCCAGTGCGGTTCGGGACGTCAAGATCGGGGCGATCAGGAAAGCAACGGCAAGGGCCGCAAGTATGGCAAAGGATAGCCAGAGGATCATCTCACCGCTCCTGTTCCAGGTGTCTCTTCAGGTCGGCGAATTCCGCTTCTTCCTGCGCGCTCAATCCCAAGGGCGTAGACCTCGACCTTGCACGCATCAGCACCGCGCCAACCGCTACGCCCCCGATTGCGAGGACGAGAAAAGGCGCGATCCAGAGAGCGTAGGTTGTGGGCTTCCATGGTGGACGGAAAAGCACGTAATCACCGTAGCGTGCGACGACGAAATCCAGAACCTGTTCATCCGTATCGCCGGAGACGAGCCTTTCGCGCACGAGAATTCTCAGGTCGCGCGCGACGCCCGCGTTGGAGCTGTCGATATCCTGGTTCTGGCAGACCACGCAGCGCAACTGCTTCGACAGGTCACGCGCACGGGCTTCCAGAACCGGATCGTCGAGGATTTCGTCCGGCTCGACTGCGTGCGCGGGAAAGGCCAGAAGAAGAACGAAGAGATATGCCGCCAGAGAGCGCATTGTCATGAACCGGCCCCCGCGTTTGCGCGCGCCTGAGCCAACGCCGTGGAGAATTGCCTAACGGCGTCATCTCCAACCACGGGGCCGACATAGCGGTAGAGCACCGTTCCAGAACCATCCACGATGAAGGTTTCCGGCACCCCGGAAATCCCCCATTCGATCCCGGCGCGTCCGTCCAGATCCGTCCCGACCCGCTCATAGGGGTTGCCGAGGTTATTGAGCCAGCGGAGCGCATCCTTCGGCTTGTCCTTGTAGTTGATGCCCATGAGCCGCACGCCATCCTCCCGGACCATGCGCGTCAGTTCGGCATGTTCCGCGCGGCAAGGCACGCACCAGGACGCAAAAACGTTGATCACCACCGGCTCACCGGTCTCCATCAGGTCCGACCGTGCAAGGCCCGGAACATCGATGCCCTCGAGTGGAGGAAGATCGAACTCCGGGGCCGGTTGCGAAATCAGGACAGAGGGGATTTCATTCGGGTCGCGTTCGGGGTTGAGACCCCATAGAAGGAAGCCGCCGATCACCAGGACGATCAGCAGCGGAAGGGCGACAAGCAGTCTTTTCATGGCCTACTCCGCAGGCGTTGCAATTGTCGGCGCGGCGGCCGACCGGCGCGGCGCCCCGATTCTGAGGCGCCGGTCGGAGAGTGACAGGCTGCCGCCCAAAACCAGCATCGCCGATCCAAGCCAGATGAAGTTGACAAGCGGCTCATAGAGGATGCGCAGTGTCCAGGCTCCCGGCTTGGCATCGTCGGCCGCCGGTTCGGCCAGCGAGGCATAAAGATCGCCCGCGAGCGTCGACCGGATGGCCGATTCCGTCGTGTTGCTCTCGGCAACGGGGTAGAACCTGCGTTCCGGGAAGAGCGTCGTGACGGGGTCACCATTGCGCGTCACTACCAAAGTTCCGACATCGGCAAGGTAGTTCGGCCCCTGTTGTCGTTCGACCCCAATGAATCGAACGTCGAAGCCGGCGATGGCGATGCTGCTGCCGGGAGAGACGAAAACGACCTGTTCCGATTTCCAGGCGCTGGAGCCGATGAAGCCGAACATGGCGACGGCCAGCCCAAGATGGGCAATCGTCATCCCGTAAGATGCGCGGGGCAATCCCCGCGCTCGCCGGACGCTTTCGTCGAACGGTGCTTCGAACAGGCGAATGCGACCAGCCCATTCCCGCAACGTCGCAAGGAAAAGCCAGAAAGCCATGGCAAGTGAGAGGACAGCGAGCAAGGGGCCGCCGGTTGTCAGGTACCAGACTATTGCGGCCGCAGCGAAGGAGAGGAGTAACAGTCCCCAAAGTCGCTGCAGGACACCACGGAGATCCGCCCGCTTCCAAGAAAGGAACGGCCCGAACCCCATCACGAAGACCAGCGGAAGCATGATCGGCACGAAGCTGGCATTGAAGAACGGTGGGCCGACTGAGATCTTGTCGCCGGTAATGGCCTCCAGAAACAGCGGATAGAGCGTTCCGAAGAGCACGGTCGCCGTGGCGACCCCGAGCAGGAGATTGTTGATCAGCAGCCCCGCTTCCCGGCTGACAGGGGCGAAGACGCCGCCGCTTTCCATCTCGGGCGCGCGCCATGCATAAAGGGTAAGCGAGCCACCGATGGACAGGCCGAGCAGAGCGAGGATGTAGACGCCGCGCTCGGGATCGACAGCAAAGGCATGGACCGACGTCAGCAGGCCGGAGCGGACGATGAAGGTCCCAAGCAGCGAGAGCGAGAAGGTCAGAATCGCGAGCAGGATGGTCCAGCTCTTGAAGGCGCCCCGCTTCTCCGTGACGATTGCCGAATGCAGCAGCGCTGTGCCCAGCAACCACGGCATGAAGGACACGTTCTCGACCGGGTCCCAGAACCACCAGCCGCCCCAGCCAAGCTCGTAATAGGCCCACCAGGAGCCAAGCGCGATCCCGGCAGTCAGACTGATCCAGGCTGCCAGCGTCCAGGGCCGCACCCACCTTGCCCAGGCTGCGTCGACACGCCCTTCGATCAATGCGGCGATCGCGAAGGAAAACACGATTGAGAAGCCGACATAGCCAACGTAGAGCAGCGGCGGATGCATCGCGAGGCCCACATCCTGCAAAAGCGGATTGAGGTCGTTGCCGTCGATCGGTGGCGGATACAGGCGCTCGAACGGGTTGGACGTGAGCAGCAGGAATGACAGGAAGCCGACACTGATCCAGGCCTGCGCGGCCAACGTGCGCGCCTTCAGGGCGTCAGGGATATTGCGTCCGAACACCGCAACGCCCGCGCCGAACGCCGCGAGGATGAGAACCCACAGAAGCAGTGATCCCTCATGGCTTCCCCAGGTCCCGGCGATCTTGAACAGCATCGGTTTCAGGGAGTGCGAGTTTTCCGCGACGTTGCGAACGGTGAAGTCGCTGACGACGAAGGAACGCATCAGGGCGGCAAAAGAGAGACCAATGAAGACGGTCTGCCCAATTGCGGTCGCCTTGGCCGAACCCATCCACAAGGCGTTGTTCCGCGCCGCCCCGATCATCGGCAAAATGCTTTGGACGAGCGCAAGTCCCAAAGCCAATGCAAGTGCGAACACGCCAATTTCCGGTGTCATCTGGTCCCTCCGCTTTGATCCCGCGTGCCGCCTTCCCGCACTGGAAGGTCAAGCCCCTCGCCAAAAACAGCGGTCACGTTGATGTGAAATCCATGTGATTTGACCTTCCCCCACGGGAAGCTCGGACAAGTGCTGCAAAACGATCCGGAGGCATCATGAAAACCCTGACACTCACACTCGCAGCTGCCATCGCCACGCCATTTGCAGGACTTGCGGATGTCTACGTTCCCGAAGGAGGTGCCGGCACCGCCCTGCATCTCGACGAGGCATTCGAGCCGATTGGGCGCATCGAGTCGCTGACCGACGTCCACGGCCTCGCCTCCGCCCCGAAGCGAGGTTTGTTGATTGCAGGCAGCCTGTCGGAAGTAGACTCCGGCGAGGTGGCCAAGCCTGCGGGCGTTTCAGCCGAGGATCATGCCGCCCATCACGGTGGGGCAAAATCCATGCCCGACAGCGTGAGCATCGTTTCAATCGTCAATGCCGCCTCGCACGAGGTCGTCAAAAGGATAGAGGTCCCGGGCGGCGTTCATCATGTCGAGGTGAGCTCGGACGAGCGTTGGGCCATTGTGACCCATCCCGGACTCGAAGCCGTCTCGATCATCGACCTCGATAGCGGTGAAGTAACGGCAACCGTGCCCACAGGCCCCGTTCCAGAATATGCAGTCGCAGATCCGGCGACGGGTCGGGTTTTTATCTCCAATGCAGGCAACGGAACGATCAGCGATCTTGATCCGACGAAAGGCTATGTGACACGAAACTTCAAGGTCGAAGGTGGTCCGAAGCACATGCGCCTTCTGGCCGGCGCGCGGCGCCTGATCTCCGCCGAGGCCGATGAGGGGATTGTCACGATCCTTGATGCCGATAGCGGTGAAACGCTGGACCGGATCGAGATCGGCGGTGAATTGCATGGGATCGACGCCGGGCTCGGTGCGATCTTTGTCAGCGCGCGCGAACGCGAGCGTGTCGTCCGCATTGACGTTGAAACCGGTGAAATGACGGAGGCCGATGTCGGCCCACAGCCCTACCACATGACGCTCGTCGGCGACGACCTGCTGGTCAGCAGTTCCGAACTGCCGATGATCTGGGTTCTCCACCCTCGTACACTGGATCTGAAGAAAGTCATTCCGACGGCCGGAACGGCACATCAGATGGTGCCATCCTTTCCTTCGTGAGTTCGGCCGGTCCCTTCCGGGCTCTCGAATTGCCACCCCGAAGTCCCAACTTCGGGGTGGCGCCGAAGTTTCATCCGATATGCAAGGGGCACGCACGACATTCCTGAACGCCGGGACGGAGCCATGCCATGAAACAAGACCTTCTGACGACAACCTTCGTTCTGGTTCTCGCTGGCTTGGGCATGGCAACAGCCTCCGACCTGCCGCCATCAAAGCAAAGCAGCCTCGGACTCTACCTGTCGTCCCGTGAGGCAGCGGGCTTTCTCTCAGCTGAACCGTCCGCGCTCATGATCGACGTGCGAACCCCCGAAGAGATCGATGAGACCGGCATTGCCGAGGATGTCGATGCTTTGATCCCGCTGGCTTTGCTGAACGAGTCCAAGGGACTCGCGTTCAACCCGGACTTCTACTCTGGCTTTCTGAGGCTCGTATCCGAACGAAACATCGCGATCGACACTCCGATCGTGCTGATCTGCCGGTCGGGCAATCGCAGCGCACAGGCCGTCAATGCGCTGGCCAGCCTTGGGTTCACGCGTGTCTACACTGTCACGGACGGCTTCGAGGGAGATCGGGGCAAGGACAGACGAAGGAGCGTGAATGGCTGGAAGAACGCGGGCCTGCCCTGGCGCAAGCAACGCGCAAGCGATTGCGCGCCTGCGATCGAGGGCGGTGCCTGCTGAGGACGCTGGCCAAACTGGCGGGTTCAGGCCACGGGCAACGAGATGATCGCCCGGAGGCCGCCTTCGGGGCCGTTACCCAACACGATATCTCCGCCATGGGATTGCAGGATCGTTCGGGCGATGGAGAGGCCAAGCCCGGTCCCGCCGGTGTCGCGCGAACGGGACCCTTCCAGTCGCACGAAGGGATCAAACACCCTCTCGAGGTCCGTATCCGGGATTCCGGGGCCCTGATCATCGATCGTGATGACCGCCAGGCGCCCGTGTTGTCCGATGCTGACTTCGGCCCTGTCACCGTATCGGACGGCATTCTCAATGATGTTCCGCAAGGCCCGGCGTATGGAGGTCGGGCGCACTCGAACTGTCATGTCCGGAGCGACGGACTCCAGAGTGATGGACGGCGCCGTTGTCTCGCTCTCGGCCACCAGATCCGACAGGAAGTCCTCGAGATCCACCGTCTCGAACGCCTCCATATCGGACACACCTCGGGCGAAGGCGAGCGTGCTCTCCACCATGCTCTGCATCTCCTCGGTCGAGCCGATGACCCGTTCGCGTGTCTCGTCATCGTCGATCATCTCTGCCCGCACCCGGAGAGCGGTGAGCGGTGAGCGCAGGTCATGGCTCAGGGCAGCGAGCAGGCGCGTCCGGTCATCCACGAACCGCCGGATGCGTGTCTGCATGTCATTGAATGCGCCTGTCAGGCTGCGAAGCTCATGGGGGCCGGACGGCGCGATCTCTTCGACTTCCTCCCCACGCCCGAAACGTTCCGTCGCGCGTGCAAGCCTGGCAAGCGGTCCTGTCAACTGACCGAGCGCGAACCACAGGGTCGCGGCGATCAGGGTTGCCGATATGGCGAAGGTTGCAAAGGCTATCCAGCCGATCTGGTAGGGTGGATGGTGAAAGCGGGTGACGACATTCAGCCACTCGTCCTCCGCCAACGCGACCGAGATTGTCATTTCCACGGAAGAGATTTGAACATCGCGCATTGCCATGTGCATCCGGGCCATTTCCGCAGGCATGCCCGCCATGGGCGGCATGGCATCCGAGATCCGGTGAAGCTCGACCCGGACTTCCGGCGCTGGATCCTGCCGGATCTGAGAGGCGATCTGCGCGGCGGCCCGACCGCCGCCGTCATGGTCCAGATGATCGACCGTCGGAGCGCGGTCGAGCGTGAAGCGCACCAGGGGAGAATTGGCGGCCTGAATGATCGCCGGCCTGAGTTCCTCGGGCGCTTCGACAATCAGGCTTGCCACATTTGCCGCCCGGCTTGCCGCTTCCTGCCCGAGCGCCGCCTGCACCGCCAGTTCGCGTTCGTCGGCAAAAAGCCAGACGGACAACCCTTGCGCCACGGCCAGCGTCAGCAACATAAGCAGCAGCAACTGCCCGCGCAGCGATCCGGGAAGAAACTGTCTCATTTCTCGACCCTCACATCGGTAGCGAGGCTGTAGCCGCCGCCACGCACGGTTGTGATGATCTCGGGGCGCGACAGGTCAATCTCGATCTTCTTGCGCAACCGGCTCACCTGGTTGTCGATCGTCCGGTCGAAAACCTGCGCCGTGCGCCCTGAGGTGAGGTCCAAGAGCTGATCCCGGCTAAGTACGAAACGGGGCCGTTCGAGGAACACGGTCAGGAGCTTGAACTCGGCAGTGGTCAGATGCGCCGCGCGGCCGTCCTCGTGGAGCAACTCCTGCCTGTCGGTATCGAGCGTCCAGCCGGCGAACAGGACCCGGTGGCTCGTGAGCGTGCCCGCCGTCGGCACTGCCCGCCCGGCCCGGCGCAGGATCGCCTTGATGCGCGCCAGCAGCTCGCGCGGGTTGAAGGGCTTGGGCAGGTAGTCGTCGGCACCCACTTCCAGCCCGATGATACGGTCCGTCTCCTCGCCCATCGCCGTCAGCATCAGGATCGGGACGGTTCCCTGCGCGGATAGGCGGCGGCAGACCGAGATCCCGTCCTCGCCCGGCATCATCACATCGAGCACGATCAGGTCGAACCGACCTGTCCGCAGTTTCTCATCCATCTCCACGGCATCGCGCGCCACACTCGTGCGCATCCCGTTTCGCTCCAGATAGCGGCTTACGGCGTCGCGGATGTCACGGTGATCGTCGACAATCAGGATGTTCGGTTCATCTGTCATTGGTCTTGAGTATCGTATTTTCGCCAAGACCCGCGAGGGATTTGGTCACGTTCCGTATGAAACGCCCATTCTGCGACAAACGGATACAAAAATGCCGAAATCCGGGATCGTCCTGCGACAGTCGCCGCCCAGATTGGTCTCATCCGAAGAATGACAACCAATGAGGATAGGTCATGAAACGCACTACGAAACTCTCCCTCGCCCTGCTCGCCGTAACCGCAATCGGCGCGGCAATCGCTGCACCGGTTCTGGCGCATGGTCTGCAGGGCAATGGCTGGATGCAGGGCGGTCAACATGCGCCCGGTGCGATGATGGGTGGTAAGGGCGGCCCCGGTACGATGGGTCAGGCTGGCCCCGGCATGATGGGGAAAGGCGGCCCCGGCGGCATGATGGGTGACCCTGCGATGATGCAGCAGATGATGCAGATGCATCAGCAGATGGGCGGCATGATGGGCCAGATGGGTGGTCCGGGCATGATGGGCAGCACGGGAATGATGGGTGGCCTGTTCGGTGAGTTCGACACCGATGGCGACGGCACCGTGTCGGCCGAGGAAGCGCATGCGGGCTTGCAGGCCCGGCTTGAGAGTTTCGACGCAGATGGCGACGGAACGCTGTCGCTCGAAGAGTTCGAAAGCCTGCATTCGGATGTGATCCGCGGCAGCGTTGTGGACCGGTTCCAGGCGCTCGACGAGGACGGCGACGGCAAAGTAACGGCGGATGAAATCACCGCGCCGGCCGATCACTTTGCCCTGATGCAGTCGATGCACCAGGCGGGCGGCGTGGCTGGCGACGACGCGCCGGAAGGAACAGAAGAAGCCAACTGATCCAACGGGTGGGCGGCTTGAAGGACGCCGCCCACCCAAACCGAAATTCCGTGCAACAAGGAGACGAAACATGACGACCATCGGAAAACGCGTCCTCGTCGCGATGGCCGCATTCGCGATCCCGTCCCTCGCCCTGGCGCATGGCCCCGGACCGGGCAACGGGCCGGAAGGACAGTTCCAGAACGGAACCCCGCCCTGCGCAGGCACCACCAACGGCCAGACGCCCTGCGGGGGCGTTCCCGGGGCTGGTCCGAACGGTGCCGGAATGCCGGGACCCGGCTACGGGCATGGGCCGCAGATGATGCAAGGCTATGGCATGACGCCAGGACAGGGCCAAGGCTCGCAGAACGGCCGGCAAGTTGGTCCCGGACGGAACTGGCGAAACTGAACCGAGAATACCGCTCGCATCAATGTGAAAGGAATGAGCCATGATGGGTGGATATGGATATGGTGTTGGCATGGGCTTCGGCGCGATCTGGATGGTGCTGGTCATCATCGTGACGCTGCTCGCCATACTCGCGCTGGCCAAATACCTGGCGAAATAGCGCCAGAGCCAAACTGAAAAAAGGAATGATCCGATGAGCTACACCGTCGACAGATTTTTCGCCGGGGCCGATTTCGAAGAAATCGACGCCCGTCTGCGCAGCGCGCTGGCCGACAAGGGCTTCGGCGTACTGACCGAAATCGACGTCAAGGCGACGATGAAGAAGAAAATCGACGCCGATATGGAGCCCTATCGCATCCTCGGTGCCTGCAATCCGAACATGGCGTGGCAGGCAATCGGCATGGAACCGCGCGTGGGCGCGATGTTGCCCTGCAACGTGATCCTGCGGGCTGTCGAGGGCGGCGTGGAGGTCAGCGCTATCGATCCGGAAGCCTCCATGCAGGCGATCGACAATGAAGACCTCAAACAGGTCGCCGGCCAGGTGCGTGAACTTCTGCGGAGCGCGCTGGAGGCGATATGACACCGGAAGACGAAAGGCGGAGCACCCGCTGGGAGGTCTATGCCCTTGGGGCCCTCGCCATCTTTATTGTGATCTTCGGTCTGTCAGATCTTGCCGGATGGACTGGATCCGGGCGGTCACAATGGCCGGCCGAGTTCGAGAGCAACGGGGAAAGGATCTATTTCACCGGCACCTCCGAGAGCGGGCAGGCAATCCGGTCTTTCGGTGGCAACCAGCACAACCTGATGATGCGCGGCAATGCCTGCGTGGCCTGTCATGGCGCGGACCGGGAAGGCGACCGTCTCTTCATGAGCTTCTGGCAATCCGCCCCCGCGATCACCCCGGAGGCGCTTGCGGGCGATCATGGCGATGACGGCCATGCCCACGACGCCTATGACCAAGCATCCCTTTCCCGCGCTCTCGCAGATGGTGTTCGTCCGGACGGCTCGACGATCGGGGCAGACATGCCGCGCTGGCAGCTTTCCGGTGCGGACATGCAGGACCTGGTAACCTATCTGTTGCCGGATTCGACGGACGAGCACTGAATGCCGCCGCCCAAAGGAATACTCAACGCCGAAATCCGCAAATCGCGGCGGTGGAAGGTCGCACTTGGGCTCGGCGTTGCCGCGCTTCTCGCGATCGTTGCCTTGTCTGTCTTCGAGAAACTGCCACTCCTTGAAACTGTCCAGAGCCTCGACGCCGAGTCCTTGCATGAAATGATCGCCCGTGCGGGCCTCTGGGGGCCATTGCTGATTGTCGTCCTCATGGTCGTGGCCGTCGTCGCAAGTCCGCTCCCGAGCGCACCGATCGCGCTTGCGGCCGGAGCGACCTACGGGCACCTGATGGGCAGTCTCTATGTCCTGACAGGTGCGGAACTTGGTGCTCTGATCGCCTTTCTGATCGCCCGCCGTGTCGGTCGGGGGGCGCTGCAACGCTGGTTCGGTGACAGGCTCGACATAGGGTTACTCGGCTCGCAGACCGCCCTGACCTATACCGTCTTCGTCACCCGTCTGATGCCCTTCATCTCCTTCGATCTGGTCAGCTATGCCGCTGGCCTGTCGTCGATCTCTTTCTGGCGTTTCGGCCTGGCAACGCTTGCCGGGATCGCACCTGCCAGCTTCCTGCTGGCGCATTTCGGGGACGTGGCGACGCAACAGGAAAACATCCCCACGGTCTGGATCGCGCTCGCGCTCGGGCTGGCGACCGGCATACCTCTCTTGGTCTGGGCGCTGCGCCGGGTTGCAAAGCGGCTTGCAGGCACGTCGGCACCTGACGTAAACTCGAACGATCCGGTTCTCCCGCAAGGCACAAAGTGCCGGGAGATGAAAAGGGAATTCGGAGGGATGTAACCCAATGCGGGGCACCCGACCGAAGCCGCCCCCGCGACTGTCCGCGGCGAGTACGGGCCGAACATGCCACTTGCACCACGCAGGGAAGGCCGGACCGCACGATGACCCGCCAGCCAGGAGACCTGCCGGTATATCGCAACTCGAATGCCGTCGGGTGTGACGGCACATGGAGACCAACATGATCGTATCGCGTCAAACCATCCTTGCCGGCGGCATTTCCAGCCGTTCGGTCGCCGTTTTCCTCTGCGGCGTCCTCGGGCTTGGAATCCTCACCCTTGCAGGAAACGTTCAGGCCGCCTCGTTGCACAATGCGGCGCATGATGTGCGCCACGCCAACGGCTTCGCCTGCCACTGATCCCATGATCCTGAAAACAGTGACCGGCGGCATAGTCGCTGGCGCTGCGGCGGGCCTGTTCGCAGGCCTGCTGCAGCTCGCCTTCGTGCAGCCCGTTCTGCTGCACGCCGAACTCTACGAATCCGGCCAACTGGTGCATTTCGGTGCCGAAACACCGGCCGCACTGGCGACGTGGCCGGGGATCGACCCTGCGCGGGACGGGCTGAGCCTGCTTTTCTCCATGCTGGTCTATACTGGCTACGGGCTGCTTCTTACCGCTGCGATTATGCTGTCGAGGGACGAAGGTAGCTGGATTTCCTGGCGCGAAGGGTTGGTCTGGGGTGTGTGTGGTTTCATCGCCGCGCATCTCGCCCCCGCCTATTCGCTTCCTCCCGAAGTGCCCGGCGTGGCCTATGTCGACGTTGGCCCGCGGCAGGCCTGGTGGGCGGCCACCATCGCGGCGACGGCGGCTGCGCTCTGGCTGCTGGCCTTCGCGCGTCGTCCATGGGCACCCCTTCTGGCGGTGGCGCTGCTTGCGGCCCCGCATGTGATCGGCGCCCCGCAGCCCGACAGTTTCGAAGGCCCGGTGCCGCCCGAACTGGCTGCGCTCTTCGCTGCCCGCGCACTTGGCACGGGACTTGCCGCCTGGGCCGCCCTCGGCGTGGCGGTCGCGCTCCTCGGGAGGGGTCAATCGACCGACAATCGGTGAACGCCATCGGCAGTGGCTCGACCATGACCGCCGCCGATGGCACCATAGAGCGCGATGAACCGGTATTTCGCCACCGACATGCCCTCAGGGCGCTTCCTGCGCAACACGCTGGCCTTCAGCTTGTTAAGCCTGCTGCCGTTACTGTTGCTCTACATCAGCCTGACATCGGGCTTCGCGGCGCATTTGCTGCAGGGAGGCCCGGCGCTCGGGCGCTTCCTGCGACAGGTCATCACCAACGGGCTGCCCGTCGTTTTCCTGGTCAATTACCTGTCGTTCTTCCTTCTCGCGAGGGGCAGAGATCACGAGAAAGCGCAAGCAAAACCCTTTCGCCTGATCCTCATCGACCTGTTGGCGCGGCTCGCAACCTTCATCCTGCTTCACGCCGTGATCTATGTAGCATCGGCGGGATGGTTCGGCTCGTTCGGCGGCGACCGGATGACCGCCCTGAGCGTGGTCGGCCCGACCCTCGCCCGGGCGGCCCATTTCGAGAACCTGTCAGGGGTCTATCTCTACGCGACACTCATCAGCGCGCTGCCCCTGTACACCGTCGCGATTGCGGAAGCAGCCGAAGCAGATCCGACCGGGTTTCCCGGAAAAATTATGCACAACCTGCCAAAGCGCGCCGCCGCGATACTGATCGCGGCGGCGCTATGCGGTGTTTTCCTATTGACGTTGACCGTGTTTGCGACCGGTCTCTCCGACCTGCTTGAGCGATAGGCCTTGTGATGTCCAGGAAAGGTGCAGGTGTTCTGCCACCCGTCCACGGCCTTCACTCGATCCCGTTCACGACCTGAATTTCGCGAATGTAGCTGGCGATGCGGAGGGCGTCCTGTTCGGTGACGCCGTCAATGGCTGGCATGTCGCCGAACTCCCAGTGATGCGATCGAACACCGGACAGAGCTGCACTAACGAAAGATCCATCCGGGTGATGGCCTGGTTCGTAGATCGGGTGCACGAGGGGCGGACCTGCTTCCGTTCCGCCAGCGCCCTTCGCGCCATGGCAACTGGCACAGTTCTCGTCGAAGCTGAGCTGCCCGAAATAGGCTGAAGCGCTCATCTGTTCGGGAAGGCGGATACGATCGGGGTCAGGGGCCGGAGCGGCAGCCGCAGGGCCGTGCATGCCCGGGTTGACGCGTGGCCGGGCACGATCACTATCGTCTGTCTGTGTCCATGCAACGGCGGCAACGCCGCCTGCAAGCATCGTTGCCGTAAGCGCGAGATGAAGAGGCTTCATCCTTGGGTGTTTCCTTTTCTATCGTTGTTTTGTGGGAGACCCGTCTGGTCGGGCCGGGTTGAAGGGGGAACGAAGCGGCGCCTGCAGTTGCATCCTTGAGTGCCGGCAAGGCGTTGTTTCGTGCGTGCCTCGCTCAACGATTTCCAAGCGAAGAGTGAGAAGATTGCAGCATAGGCCGGCATCAGGGGCCACAACTCGAACAAGGGGGCCGGTTCGGTCATGATTTGTCCCCTCCGGATCCATGCCCGCCATGTCCACCATGCATGAAGAAATGCATCCCCACGCAAAGCAGAAGCGGCAACCAGGCAAAGAGATTGCTGTTCAGGATCACGTCGCGGTACTCGATCCCGAGGATCAGGCCACCGCCTGCGAGTGCGGCCAGCATGAAGCGGCCATTGCGTGATTTCCAGAACGGGCGCTGTTTTGCGTCAACGTGGTGATCGGTGTGCTGGGTCGATTGATGGGCCATCATAGGGCTCCCTTCTTCAGATTTTGGTGCTGCGCAGGCGAAGCGAGTTGAGCACGACCGAGATCGAGGAGGCGCTCATGGCGAAGGCGGCGAACATCGGGCTGATAAGGATCCCGAAGAGCGGGAAGAGGATGCCCGCCGCGACCGGCACGCCAGCCGCGTTGTAGATGAGGGCAAAGAACAGGTTCTGGCGGATGTTGCGCATAGTCGCGCTCGCCAGCCGCCTTGCCCGGACGATGCCGTCGAGATTGCCCTTCACCAGGGTGATGCCGGCGCTCTCGATGGCGACATCCGCCCCGGTGCCCATGGCAATACCGACATCGGCCTGTGCCAGGGCGGGCGCGTCGTTCACGCCATCGCCAGCCATGGCGACCTTGCGACCCTCCTCCTGCAATTCGCGAATGATGCGGGCCTTGTCCTCGGGGAGAACGTCGGCGCGGATCTCGTCGATACCGAGCTGTACCGCCACCGCCGCCGCGGTGCGCTCGTTGTCGCCGGTTGCCATGATGATGCGGAAGCCCAGAGCGTGCAGGGACTTGAGCGCGGCGGGAGTGGTTTCCTTGACCGGATCGGCCACGCAGACCAGCCCGGCCACCGCGCCGTCGAGCACCACGAACATCACCGTTTCGCCAGAGTCACGCCGCGTATTGGCGCGCTGTGTCAGCTCTTCGGCATCCAGCCCAAGGTCCGAGACCAGTTTCAGGTTGCCGAGCGCCACCGACCGTCCGTCGACGCGGCCGGTCACGCCCTTGCCGGTGACCGCCTCGAACTCGTCTGCCGATCCAAGGCGCACGCCGCGTCCCTCGGCGCCTGAAACGATCGCTTCGGCCAGGGGATGTTCGGAGCCCTTCTCCAGCGAGGCCGCGAGCCGCAGCACCTCGTCCTCGTCATGGCCCGGTTCAGGCAGCACGGCCACGAGTTGCGGCTTGCCCATTGTGAGCGTGCCGGTCTTGTCGACGATCAGCGTGTCGACCTTCTCGAAGCGTTCCAGCGCCTCGGCATTCTTGATCAGCACACCCGCCTGCGCGCCGCGGCCGGAGGCCGTCATGATCGACATCGGCGTCGCCAGTCCGAGTGCACAGGGACAGGCAATGATCAGCACCGCCACGGCCGCGACGAGCGCGTAGGAGAGCGCCGGCTGCGGCCCCCAGATCGCCCAGCCGATGAAGGCAAGCACCGCAATCGCGATCACCGCTGGAACGAAGATACCGGCAACTCTGTCGGCATATTTCTGGATCGGCGCGCGAGATCGCTGCGCGTTGGAGACCATCTCGACGATCTGCGCGAGCATGGTCTCGGAACCGACGCGAGTCGCCTCCATCACGAAGCTGCCGGTGCCGTTGATGGTCGCGCCGGTGACGCTGTCGCCGTCGACCTTTTCGACAGGTACCGGCTCGCCGGTGATCATGCTCTCGTCAACCGAGGAGCGGCCTTCGACCACGACTCCATCCACCGGCACCTTGTCACCTGGGCGCACCCGAAGCCTGTCGCCTGGATGTACGTCGTCCAGAGGGATTTCTTCCTCGGTTCCATCAGGCCGCAGGATCCGCGCCGATTTAGCCGCCATGTCGAGCAAGGCGCGAATGGCTTTTCCGGTCCCCTCACGGGCGCGCAACTCCATAACCTGGCCGAGCAGGACGAGTGTCACGATCACGGCCGCAGCCTCGAAGTATACGCCGACATGGCCTTCGGGATCGCGGAAACCGTCAGGGAAGATGCCGGGCGCCAGCACGGCTGCACTACTGAACAGCCAGGCCGCCATCACGCCCATCGCGATCAGCGAGAACATGTTGAGGTTGCGCGTGCGGAACGAGTTCCAACCACGCACGAGGAAGGGCCAGCCGCACCACATGACCACCGGTGTCCCGAGGATCAGTTCGATCCACAGCGTTGCGCGCTCACCGAAGATCTCCCGAACTCCGGGGAAACCAAGATAAGGACCCATGGTCAGGATCAGTAGCGGGACGGTCAGTGCCGCACCGACCCAGAACCTGCGCTGGAAGTCCACCAACTCCGGGTTCGGCCCATCCGCCTGCATAGCCGCTGATTCCAGCTCCAATCCCATGCCGCAGAGCGGGCAAGATCCCGGCTCCACCTGGCGAACCTCCGAGTGCATCGGGCAGGTATAGACGGTGCCTTCCCAGCCAGACGGAACCGTATCGAATTGTGTGCTAACGGTCCCAGAATGCCGGGAATGATGGTTTCCATCACAGGCCTGATGCGCATGGTGGCCAGAATGCGTGTGATCGCCGCCGGTCAGGTCAGCTTCGGTGACAAGGTGCATACTGCATTTTGGGCAATCTCCCGGCTCATCCTGACGGATCTCGGGATGCATCGGACAAACATAGATGGGCGGGACTTCAGGTGAAGATGAATGCTGCTTTTGATCGTGCATCGTGGCGTCCTCTCGAAGCGAGTCGCTGCCAATATGAGGCTTCCGGTAACTGGAAGGTCAAATGCCGGAGAGAGGTTTTGGCTCACTTGTCCGTGATCGCGTGAATACCATCTGCAGACGCGCCGTCTGCGCCGGACGAGAGCGCCGGGATCCACATTTTCGCTTGTCCATGGATGTGGCGGTTGGATATCGGACCCGGGCTGCGACCAGACACCTATTCCGCTGGTTGCAATGTTGGTGTTCCCATCACGGCCCTCGGATCTTCGACGTAGTCCCCCAGTCGTGCTTTTCCTCGAAGCCGAGCATCGTACGGATCTTCAGTTTTGGAATAGAGCGCCTCATCCTCGTGCAGGTCCCGTTTCACCGGCACCCACGGATAGAAACGTTTGATGATCTCGCCGTTGGGAATGTTCACCGAGTTGGTGTCGTGTCCAGCATTGAAGACCTGGATGCCCAGCCCATCCGTTGTTTGGCAAAGATCGGCGATCTGGCCCAAGTCGCGAGCGTTGATATTGCAGAAGATATTGCGCCATCGCACCGACGGATCTGAGAAGAAATCGGGGAAGCGCCCGTAGTCCTGCGGTTCCATCACATTGCCGATGCGCAACCCGTCGCAAGATCGAATTTGCCCTGAGATGCAGATATGAACCTGCGTGAAGGGAGTGCCGACGGGAAAACTGCGGGGCCCGCAACCAGCAACCGAGTGGAACCGGAACTGATGGTGCACAAACAATCATGTCGGGCCAGTCAGATCCGAATTCTCAGTAGCCCTGACGTTTTTGTCGATGCTCCAAAAAATAGAACCATCGCGTTCGACATTGGCGCTTGAAGCTACAGTTGCTGTAGATCCTATCTTCAGGCCTGACTGCAGAATCGCTCAAGGAGGCTCCTATGTCCGCGGACGAGCACACACACAGCAGCAACAGTGCCGACAAGGCCCGCCACCCACAGGTGCAGGAAACGCATGGCAGTGATTTGGCATGTGGCAGCTGTTGCGGTGATGTGGCCCCGAAGGGCGACATTACCGCTGCGGGCCGTCAGTTCCGTGTGAACGGTCTCGATTGTGCGGAAGAGATCGCGATCCTGAGTCGGGCCCTTGGACCAGCGGTAGGCGGAGATGCGAACCTTGCATTCGACGTCATCAACGGAAAGATGGTTGTTCTCAACTCTGCCGAGGCAATCAGTGTTGCGCAGATCGAGAAGATCGTCGCCTCCACGGGTATGACCGCCAAGCCTTGGAGCGACGATACCGCCGAACAAGATCAAGTAGCGCACCACAGGCGATTGAAACAGTTTACCGGAATAAGCGGTGGCTTCTGGTTTGCTGGATTCTTGTACCACTTCATCGAAACTGGAGTGACCGGAGCCGTAGATCTTTTTTCTGGGCACGGCGAGGCGCCGATGCCGCTGCCCGAAATCATCCTCTTTGTGGTCGCGGTCGTGTTCGGCGTCTGGTTAGTGGCCCCCAAGGCCCTATCAGCCGCGCGGCGGTTCGCCCCAGACATGAACTTGCTGATGGTGGTAGCGGTCGCTGGCGCCATTGGGCTTGGGGAATTTTTCGAAGCGGCAACAGTCGCATTCTTCTTTTCTCTTTCTTTAACGCTCGAAAGCTGGAGCATCGGCCGTGCCCGCAATGCGGTTTCGGCTCTGCTGGACCTTGCCCCACCGACGGCACGCTTGCGCTATGACGACGGTTCGGAGGCGGACGTTCCCGCGTCATTGGTGACGGTCGGAGCAGCCTTTGTCGTGCGCGGCGGCGACCGCATCGCACTTGATGGTGAGGTCGTTGAAGGACGCGGTGATGTGGACCAGGCCCCAATCACTGGCGAAAGCGCGCTTGTCGCCAAGGAACCGGGTGACGAGGTCTATGCCGGAACAATCAACGGCGACGGCACACTGCTGGTTAGATCCACAAAGCCCGCCAATGAGACAGTCCTGTCCAGGATCATCCGCATGGTCGGAGACGCCCATTCCAAGCGTGCAGAGGTAGAACAATGGGTGACGAAATTCGCCCGCATCTACACGCCGGTCGTGATGATCATGGCGGTTCTCATTGCTCTGTTGCCACCCCTGCTTGCAGGCGGCGCCTGGGATTACTGGTTCTACAATGCTCTGGTTCTGTTGGTTATCGCCTGCCCCTGCGCATTGGTCATCTCCACCCCTGTCTCCATTGTCGCGGCACTGGCATCATCCGCGCGCAACGGCGTCCTGATCAAAGGCGGCGCCTACGTGGAAGCTCCTGGCCGGACAACAGCACTGGCGATGGACAAAACCGGGACGTTGACCATGGGTGAGCCGGAAGTAGCGGCAGTTCATCCGCTCGGTGGCGTATCCGAGCGTGATCTGCTGACTGTGGCGGCGAGCCTCGAGGCACGGTCCTCGCACCCCTTGGCGCGCGCCATTCTCGCGCGGGCCGAAATCGACGGGATATCTGTGTCAGCCGCCGACGATACCCGCACGGTACCCGGCCGCGGGCTGGAAGGCCGCGCTCACGACCGGTCAGTCTGGCTTGGCTCAGACCGGTTTGCAGAGGAGAAAGGAATCGACGCGGAGATCCCGAAGGCATTGCGCGACAAGATCGAAAATGCAGGAAGCACGCTGGTCGTGGTGGGTGACGAGGCGGGTATTATCGGATTGCTCGAACTGCGTGATCGCATCCGGCCAGACGCCAAGGGAATCGTGGCGCGGCTTCACGCACAAGGCGTGAAAACTATCGTCATGCTGACGGGCGACAATGAGCGTACTGCACGGGCGGTCGCCTCCGAGGTCGGAATCGACGAGGTGCGCGCAGAACTTCTGCCCGAGGACAAGGTGACAGCCATCGAGGAACTGGTCGCAGCCGGTGGAGTCGTTGCGATGATTGGCGACGGAGTGAACGATGCCCCGGCCATGGCGCGGGCACATTTCGCGATCGCAATGGGAGCAGTCGGCTCGGACGCTGCGATCGAGACCGCGGATATTGCGCTGATGACCGACGATATCGGCAGAGTGCCCTGGCTCATCGCGCATTCTCGCCGAACCATGGCGATCATTCGTCAAAACATCGGGGTCTCGTTGGCGACCAAGGCGGCTTTTGTCATAGCGACCGCTCTTGGCATGGCCAGCATGTGGGGCGCCATCGCTGCGGATGTGGGGGTGTCTTTGCTGGTGGTCGCCAACGCACTTCGGCTGCTGAACGGACGGGACCATGAAGTAACGCAGTCCGACAGCGAGCACATTGACCAGGGCATGGTGCAAGGCGCTCTGGCGCATCGGCATTGATCCAGAGTAGGCTGGTCGCAGAGGCAACTCAAAAAAACAGACCTTTCAAAAGGGCCTTGAGCAGTGACAACCTACCGACTTTCCCGGCGCTTTGCGTTGTTTGGCGGCATCTCCACGGTTCTGACCGGCTGCGCAAGCAAGTTTCAGTCCTATAGCGGGCCCGAAGTGACACGGCTGCGGATATACAAAGCTCAGCGACTGCTTGTCCTCGATAGCGAGGACCGCGTGTTGCGGACTTACCCGATCGGACTCGGCTTCGCGCCCGCAGGACACAAGCAATTCGAAGGGGATGGACGAACGCCCGAAGGGTCCTACGTCATCGATCGACGGAACCCGGATAGCACATATCATCTCTCCATCGGAATCTCATATCCGAATGCGGCGGACGTCGCTTTCGCAGAGGCGCAAGGGAAGTCTCCCGGTGGCGACATCTTCATTCACGGTGGTCCACGGCGCGGCATAGAGCCGATGAATGTCCGCGACTGGACGGCCGGCTGTATCTCGGTCACGGACCGGAACATCGAAGATGTATATGCCATGGTTCGAGACGGCACGCCGGTCGACATCTTTTCCTGATGGTATTTGGGGCGCTCCTGGTTAGGATTCCTACGGCAGGAACTGGTGGTTGCGCTTCATTTTTCCGCTCCCGGCCTTGGATCAGGCAAAGCGACGGCGCAAAGCGACGTTGAACGCCTCGATTGCGATGACCATTACGATCACGGCGAGGGTGACGCTCGCGGCCTTGTCGTATTGAAATGAGCGCACGTACGTCTGGATATAGAAACCGATACCGCCGGCGCCGACAATCCCGAGAATGAGCGACTCACGCAGGTTCAGTTCGAACCGAAAGATCGTGTCACGGGCCACGACAGGCGCCATCTGGGGCCAGATCGCGAAGCGGAGCCGCGCCAGCGGCCCGGCCCCAACGCTCTCCAACGCCTCGATGGGTGCCCGGGAAACACCGTCGATCGCCTCGGCGTAGAACTTGGCCAACATTCCCGTGGCATGGATTGCGACGGCGATCATTCCAGGCAATGGACCGAGCCCAACTGCGCCAACCATCAGCATTGCCACCAAGATCAACGGGACCGCCCGGATGAATGCGAGCATCAAACGGGCCGGCCGATGCACTGCGGGAGGTACCATGGTTTCGGATGCGAGGATCCCAAGGGGTATGGACAGCAAAATGGCACCAAGGGTGCCGAGGATCGCTATCCTAAGGGTTTCGGCACTGCCTTTAGCAATTTCACCCATCACAGTAGGGTCAGGCGGGATCATCCGTCCGATGAACCCGGCCATCCGAGGGCCAGCCGACATCAGACGAGACAACTCGACATCGACAGTGGCAAAGGACCAGAGGACAGCGCACGCAACCAGCGCCCCTGCAAAAAATCCACTCAGCCCGCGGGATCGCATCAGTTCACCGCCCGCAGGCTGACGCCGGACACCGACACTTCCTGTCGATAGAGTGCCGTCGTCCGATCTTCGCTGAGCTGCGCGGCCGGTATCGAGAAGAGGATACTCCCACTACGCAAACCCACAATCCGGTCAGCGAAACGACCGGCGAGATCGGGCTGGTGCGACGAAAAGAGGATAGCCGCGCCGCGCGCACGCGCCACTTTGGTCAATAGCGTCAAAATGTCGACTGCGCGCACAGGATCCAGGTTGCTGACGGGCTCGTCGGCAAGAATCAGTTTTGGCTCCTGCGCCAGGCACCGTGCGATGGCTACGCGCTGCCGCTGCCCGCCGCTGAGACTGTCTACACGCCGATCAGCGAGATCTGCGATCCCGCAATCGGCGAGAGCCGTGCGGGCGATCTCGCAATCGCGCGTTGAAGGAGATCCGAAAGCAGCGCGTAGGCAGGGCATTCTGCCCAGTCGACCGTTCAGCACATTTCGGAACACCGTCGAACGTTCGACCAGCGCGAACTCCTGAAAGATGAACCCCGTGTCCGCGCACTGTTCTCGCGGCGGTCTCTGGTCGGGATCAAGCTGAGTACCAAGAACGGATACCCGGCCGAGCCAACCGCGGAGGCGTCCGTCGAGCAACGCAAGTAGTGTTGTCTTGCCAGCCCCGGACGGGCCGAGGATCGCGACAGCCTCGCCAGCCGCAATCTGAATTGACACCCGTTCCAGCGACGGGAGATCCGCGCCCGGATGCGCGTAGCTCACGTCGTCAATTGCGGCGGCCAGGATCATTTCAGGAACCTGTATTGCCGAGCCATGTCGCGCACGCCCTCGAATGCGGAGGGATCGGCCACAACATACCCATCCGGCCCGTAGAGGTAGCGGAGTTTGTCGCGATGTTCCTGTTCGTTGAGCTTGAGCATCGCCTGAACGAACCGTGCCTGCAGGTCTTCGTCGAGCCCGGGGCGCGCGATCACCACATGGCTCGGGATCGCCTCGCTTTCGGCGATCCAGGTCACTTCGGCCTGTTGAGCCGGGGTGAGGAGCAAGTCGGCATATTGGCTCGCGCCTGCAGCGTCGACCAGGCCCTCAGCCATCGCTTGCATTGCTTGCTGGTACCCGCCCGCGAAAAAGACGCGACCAAAGAACTCGTCTGCCGCTCCGGGGTCCTGGATCAGCCCGGCCCTTTCGAACTCCGACAGTGGATATAGATAACCTGATTCCGATATTGGGTCGGCAAAGGCAATGTCTCGACCTTCAAGATCAGCGAGTGCCTGGATCTCGCTGTCGCGTCGCACGAAGATTCGACCGGTGTAGTTTGGCACACCGCGATAAACCTCAGAAAGGAGTGGCACCGCGCCGATCTCGGCTTCGGCCAGCACAAAGGGCAGTGCTCCCATGAATGAAATGTCGGCGTCGCCATTCCGGAGCGCCTCAACTGCCGCAGCATGGTCGAAGGTGACAAAGCCTTCGACAGGCGCGCCGACTTCCTTCCCAAGCCACCCGGTGATTGCCTCGATATCGCCCAAGAGCTTTTCGGGATTCTCTTGTGGGATGAATGCGATGCGCAAAGCCTCTTCCTGCGCGAGAAGCGGCATGCCAAGGACCATTCCGGTCGTGCAGACAAATGCCATGAGCGCGCGACGGGTGATCCGGAGTATCATCAGAAGGTCCTCTTCTCCATCGAACCGGCCTCAGCCTTGAACGCCGCCCAACTTTTTTCCGCCGCCGCCCAGTCTTCTGCGCGTACGGCCGAGGCGACCTCGGTCAAGCGTTCGGCAAGCGCGTACACTTCAGGCCGGGCGGCAAGGTTGATCATCGTACTGGCGTCGGCGGCGAGATCCGCTGCCACCGTATCCGTCAACAGCAGGATGTGCATCGCGTCCCGTTGGGGCAGCAGCGAATCCAGTGTCGAAGCGAAAGTTGTCAATTCGGAGAAAGCCAGTTTGAATGACGTGTTTTCGGCGTCGAAGGCTTCGTAGGGCTCGTCGGCCGCTCCGATCGCCTCGAGATAGGCGGTAAGGTCATCTCGTTCACCGGCGGCCAGGCCGAGTGCCTTGGTGTCATCAAACCAGTCAACCACCGCCGCGAGCGTCGGCATTGAACCATCATGGAAATAGGGCGCTGTGTAAACGCTCCCGAGCAATGTCGGCGTATCGAACGCACCCGCCCGCGCACCGTCGTAGGCCGGCGTAGTCGAGCCGATATCATGCGCCTTCCGGTCGAGAAAGTTCGCGTCAGGTATGTGGCAATCGGCGCAGGAGCGGTCGCTGAGCCCGACAAAGGATCGGTTGAAAATCACTTCACCACGGCGGGCCGCCTCGGAGCTCAACTCGGACAACCGCCCGTCGGCGGTTAACATTGAATTGGGCAGGAAATCGAATTCCAGCATGTAGGCGAGCAGCGCGTCGAGCATGAAGGGCGTCGGCTCGTCACCACCAAATTCACCTACGATCACGTTGCGGGTGAACTCGCGAAGCGACGCGAAGCGGCCATCGCGGCCGTATGGTCCCGTAAAGCGCAGGCCGCGCAGGCTCGGAATGTCGATCGGGTCGTCGCGCCGGTCATTGAAGATCGGGTTGAAAAAGGCACCGTCCACGTCAATGGCTCCAGGTTGATGGCTGGCGCCAGGAATGAACAAGCGCTGGTTTATGTCCGATCGATTGTGACAGGTCGAGCAGGCAATTCCCAGATCTCGGGCCGGACTGCCGAAAATCTGCGCACTGTCAAACAGCATGTCGCCATAGGCAACGAGTGGCAGGGACGCTTCGTCAATCCCTTGTTCCTCGAAATTCAGGACGAGGCGAGGCAGCGGGTCCTGATCGAAAATGTCGGAACCCGGCGGCAGACTCGGCGGCACCTCTATTTCGCGACCGCTAAGTGCAGCCGTTTCTGGCATTGCGTTGAGCGTCTTGCGCGGAGCGAAAACATCAACAAGGTAATTCGCGGCAAGGTAATCGGAGACGGCCTTGCGTGCGGCGCTCATGGTCTCTGCGTCAGCTGACATTGCGCCAATCCCGAGAACGCCGGTTGACCCCGAACTGCTGGTCATTTCCAGCCAGGCGAGTCCTATTCGCCGTGCGGCTTCCGGATCGGCGACAGCAATGGCTGCCCCGAACGCCCGATAGAGTTCGCGCGCTGTCCGAACTGCTTGTTGAGCGGTCGCGGACGCTTCGGCCGCGAGTGCCGCGTCGAGTTCTTCTTCGATCCGCAATGCTATCAGTCGAGTGGCTTCGGCAAAAACGTCCTGTCGGTTTTCCCGAAAGATGGCATCAAGAAGCGGCGCGGCATCGACTTCGCTTCCGGCCTCTATCCACGAAATTGCGCCTGAAGAAAATTCCGAATTCCGATAAGGCTCCAACCAAGCTGCCTCGATTTCATCCCAGGGCAATGGCTCGAGATTGCCCAGAAAAAGCGTCAACCGATAGGCGGCGGCTTCTGGAATCCAGGGCGCTTCCTTTGCCGGTGTCGCGTAGGTCGGATTATTCACAAGAAGCGAACTGGCCATCGCAGCGACCGTCAACCCGAGCCATTTCCGCATTAGCACAGTCTCCAAAAGTTAGATAGGGCTAAATCTTCTACCAAAAGCAAACAAGTTGTCAATCACTCCGTGTCGCTGCACAATCTCGGGCATGACCAAGCTCCGATCACATGGGCCCAAGGCCCACGAAGCCGCTGACAGGCCTCCAGAAGCTCAGGCGGAAGCTTTTGCCAATGTGCGTCAAGCCCACGAGAGTGAGATGGCGGAAGATTACGTGGAACTGATTGACGAGTTGATCGAGACTCGAGGCGAGGCTCGTCCAATCGATATTGCCGAGCGCCTGGGAGTCAAACCTCCCACCGTCACTAAAAACATCTCGCGCCTGGAAAAGGCGGATCTGGTTCGCCGTCAACGATACCGCGCAATCTTCCTGACGGAGCAAGGTCAGGCACTTGCACGCGCATGCCGGCGACGGCACAGAATCGTTGTTGCATTTCTTCGAAGCCTCGGCATCGACAAGGAAATCGCGGAACGCGATGCCGAAGGGATTGAACATCACGTGAGTGACGAGACATTGGCCGCATTCAAGAAACACGTCGGTGGCGTGCTATAGCTTTCGCGTGATCGGAGCCCACTCGAAGAAGGCCCGCACTCAGTCTTGGGCAAGGCTTGCCACAAAGCCATCACGCAAGCTGGCGGCACAGCGGTTCAATTGCCTGGATAAGAGTTGAAGACTACTGTCGAACCGTCTTCCTTGATCAGAAAAACATCATAGGCATCACGGCGTTTTCCTTGATCCATTCCCGGCGAACCGAGCGGCATATCCGGTACGGCAAGCCCGATTGCGTCAGGCCGTTCATCCAGCAACCTGCGAATTTCAGAGGCAGGTACATGGCCTTCGACAACATACCCGTCGACGATAGCCGTGTGACAGGAAACCATGCGCTGTGGAACGCCTTTGTCGAGTTTGAAGCGTACCAACAGCCCGGCAAACATATCCTGCCCGGTTGGTGAGAACCCGTTTTCCCTGAGGTGCTCTATCCAGGCCAGACAACACCCGCAGCCATTGGTCTTGCGAACTTCGATCGGTGTGGCCTGCGCCAGCGCTTGCACGGCCGGCAGTAGTGACACAGCAAGTACCATCAGGAGAGCATTTGTCTTCATCGATCAGAGCCTTTGGGTAGTTGGATGGGCAAGTTCGCCGTAGAGCCGCTCCATGAGACGGGCACGCGCTTTAGCCAGAAGTACTTGCGTTGAGAAATCCTGCTCCTTGCGCTCGGACAAGCCACCCAGACGTTGGGCTTCTGCTGTCAAGCCCGGTGACGACGGCTCTTTGGTGAAGGTCCCGGCCAAGCTAATGGCAGCAACCGCAATGGAGCCGGCAATTGCGCCCCCAGCTTCAAGAAACCTGCGGCTCATTTTGTCCCTTCCTTCTTGTCCTGCAATGCGCGTCGAATCTTGGGAACCGCAAATTCTGGTGGCTCGTGGTAGTCAATGGCGCTGACGAAACGGCCCGCAGAGTTGAACAGGAAGACGCTCGCCGTGTGGTTCATGGTGTAGTCACCTCCCTCGGTCGGAATCTTTTCCCAACGCACGCGAAACTCCTCGGCGGCGCGAGAAATCTGCTCTACCGATCCCGTCCAGCCGCGAATTGCGGGGTGAAAGTATCCAACGTACTCCGCCATCGCTTCGACAGTGTCTCGTTCCGGGTCGATCGTGATGAACACCACGTTCAGCGCCTGCGCTTCCGGCCCCAAGGCGTCAAGCCAACCGGATATGTCCGACAGAGTCGTCGGACAGACATCCGGACAGAATGTAAACCCGAAGAACACCATGCTCGGGTGCCCGATCAGCGTTTCAGGGTCCACGTCATAACCCTCGTGGTCCGTCAGACGAAAACTCATCGAGTGGAGCGGTATGGGACGCAACCCATCCATCTGATCTGCGCCTGGCCCGTCAACCTGCCACCAACCAACAAAGAGAGACAAGGCCACAAGGCCGGCCGCAACAACGCCAGCGCCAAAGAGCCTGCGCCGCAAAATCAACCGTTCGGACCACGCGCCGCAATGCCCAATATGGGCACCATCACTGTCACCTCGCTTCCGTCGGAAAACAGAAGCTGCAATGCAAAACTGTCACCCTCCCTCAAAGGCGCTTGCAGCCGCATCAACATCGCATGCAATCCTCCGGGTTCCAGTGCGACGACCTCGCCCGGCCCGATCATAACATCGCCGGCGGGAGCCATCGAACTGACCCCTGAACCATCCGTACTCGTTCGGTGAATCTCGGGCATCCCGGAAACGTCTGTCCGAAGACCCACAAGGCTGACAGGGTCATCACCGGCGTTTCGAATGTCCATATAGGCAACGCCGGGGCGCGCCGTTCCGATCGACGCGCGAGACCAGGCGTTTTCGACGTCGATATCGGACGTTCCGGCGTTTGCGCCAATCGGTGTCATGGCGAAAAAGGCCAGCAAGGCCGCGGCTTTAGCCATTATTGGTGTTTTTCTCATTCGCTCTCTCTCCTGGGTCGAGCACCGGACCATTATTTCCCCGACTGAGCCACTTCAGCGTCTACCAACGCGCGCAGCTCGGCTTCTCCAAACGGATCGAGGAGTTTGCCATTCACAAAGAAGGTCGGCGTCTGCCGAATGCCAACCGCTTCCACATCCGCCTTGTCCTGATTGAAAATGGCGACGATGTCCGGCATTTTCATCTGCTTCGCAGCCGCTTCAACATCGAGGCCGGCCACCTTGGCGACGGCGCCTATCTTCTCGACCGATGGTGCGCCATGTGCCGCCCAGACATTCTGTTTGGCAAAGAGCGCCTCAAGAACCGGCTCGAATACTCCTTGCAGGCGAGCGGTTTCGAGGATCTTGATCGCTACTTCCGAGGGATAGCCGTGAAACGGAGTGTAACGCAGAACCAGCCGCACATCGTCAGGATACTTCTTAAGGATATCCTTGACGATCGGGTGAAATGCCCTGCACGCCTCACAGGCCGGGTCGAGGAATTCGACGATGGTTACTGGCGCATCCGTGGCGCCGAAACTCGGCGAATACCCGCGTTCCAAGCGTTCCAGCAACTCGGGATCTAATGCAGCACCGCTATCTTTCTGGCTCGGACGCGCTGCCCACCATGCTGCACCGCCAAAGCCTGCAACGAGAGCGCCACCACTCAAAAGCATCAAGGTTCTTCTGTTCATGTCATGTCTCCGGTCTGGCCGCGGTCAACAGCCCAGTGATGGTTGCAAATGCAGCAAGCGAAAGCAGCGGGATAGGCAGACCGAGGAAAAGCTGGTTCTCGTCCGTACAAGAAGGACCACTCGCCGTGCAGGGCTGTATCGCTTCCGAGATCAGCCCGGCATAAAGACCCAGATGCCACATTGCGATCAGGCCACCGATTACTCCGAGCGTTATCGCATATGGTCGGATGCCAAAATCGGACCTCCACGCCGCGATGCCCAGCACGACGGCCAACGGGAACATGAAAGCACGCTGGTACCAGCACAGAACGCAAGGCGCCTGTTGAAGAACCTCGCCAATGAACAAGACAAGAAGCGAGGCGAATAAGGCGAGCATCCAGGCCAGATATAACGCCGTGTCACCGGTCAAACGGAACTTCATTGCTCGAGGTATCCTCCAAGTTCGGCCAGAATGTCCTCGGCTGGCGTGCCATACTGCCAGGATGTCACAAATACTGCCTGAGGATCGAACAGGAACAGCTGGGAAGAGTGACTCATGGCATAGTCGGTTGCGTCCTCCGAGGTATTCGCTTGTTCATAGAAAACGTGGAAGCTGTCCGCAGTTCTTGAGATCTGATCAGGGGTTCCGGATAGACCGATGATCCCCGCATCGAAAACCTCGACAAACTCGGCGAGCACCATCGGTGTATCCCGTCCGGGGTCAATCGATATGAAGAGTGGCTGCACTGAGGGTGCCGCATCCCCAAGCCCCGCCATCGCTGCAGAAACTTCGGAAAGAGTCATCGGGCACACATCTGGACAGTTGGCGTATCCGAAAAACACCAGCATCCAGCGTCCTGAATAATCCTTCTCGCTGCGTAGCACGCCCATGTGGTCGGTGAGTTCAAATCTGGCACGGAACCCTTGTCCGGCGGACGCCTCCTGATCCTCGTCTCGGCGAGCTTCCCCCAACAAGAGAAGCCCGGACGCTATCGCCGAAATCACGACGAGTCCCCAGAGGACTTTCTGCAATCTGGATAGGTTCATTCTTGCTTCGCCCCTCGATCTGGGAGTCGACTTACAACCTGCAGCAGCTGTAGGTTCAAGCCCTCCAGTGCCGACTACTCAGAATTCACGAGGATGTGAAAGCATTGCGCGCCGCAAGCGGAAAACCTACAAAAGCCATACGTTTTCGGAGGTAGAAATGCTCTCTATTGGAACTATGTCACGGAGAACTGGCACTAACGTCCAGACAATCCGCTACTACGAGGAAATTGGCCTCATGCCTGAGCCTGGAAGGTCAACCGGTGGCCAACGGCGATATGATGAATCCGACTTGAATCGGTTGTCATTCATCCGCCATTCACGCCAACTTGGCTTCCCGCTCGACGCGATACGCGAACTGCTCGCCCTTTCCGACGGCCCCGACCAATCCTGCGAGGAGGTTGACGCCATTGCAACGCGGCAACTGAAACAGGTCGAGCAACGCATAGAACGGCTGGTCGCGCTCCGCACCGAACTCGAACGCATGACCCGAGAGTGCAGTGGAGGCAATATCACCGAATGCAGGATTCTCGGAGTACTTCGCAACCATTCAGAATGCCTGACCAACCATGACGAGATCGGGGCATAAGGCCACCTCAAACCTCCCCCACCCAAAATCCAGCAAAATGCCTCGGCGCATGACAGCGTGACATCATTGACTGTGAAATCCGCTACCTCAAGTTTTTCACTCGGCCCCCTTGTAGCTACAGCTACTGTAGGAATTATCCCCGAGTCCAAGAGAATCGAGGAAGCTAATGATGAAGACAGATTCACTCTTGGATTCGACCCCAGTCCTGGATTTCAGAACGCCCGAAATCGCTGGCCTTGTTGACAGGAACGGCTGGCTTGAAATGCATCAATTTGACAAGATCGGTGCAGTCTACGATTTTGTTCGGACCGAAATTCACTTCGGCTACAACCGCGCCGACGACATTCCAGCCAGCGAGGTACTGGCCGATGGCTTCGGACAGTGCAATACCAAGGCGACACTTCTGATGGCGCTTCTGCGCGCGGTTGGAATCCGGTGTCGCATCCATGGTTTCACGATCCACAAAGCCTTGCAGCGCGGCGTCGTCCCCGAGTTGATCTTTCCGATTGCACCAGCTGAAATCCTTCATTCCTGGGTCGAGGTCGATCTCGACGGAAAGTGGATCAAGCTCGAAGGGTTCATCCTCGACCCGCGGTACCTATCCAGCCTCCAGCGCTCATTTTTCGGCGATGAGCAGCTTTGCGGCTATGGCGCAGGCACGGATTGCCTCGGCGCGCCCCCAGTAGAGTGGAACGGGACAGACACCTATATTCAAAAGACTGGGATCGTACAGGATCTTGGCGTCTTCGACACGCCCGACGCGTTCTACTCGGTGCACCGACAGAACCTCGGATCGGTCCGCGACCTATTGTACCGCAGGGTCGTTCGCCACTGGATGAACGTCAGGGTCGAATCGATCCGAAATGGCGGATTGCCCGCGCCGGCAACCTCATCCCACTCGCACAACAGAGCCTCCGATTCCGCATGATCACAACGGCCTCAACCACGCACATCTCGATCCCCAGAGCGGTGAACCTCGGGTCGAACGGGCATCGTCAGGTTGCTTGTTCCGAAGCGGCGGAGTAGTTCGAGATCCTGCTGAACATCCAAGATTTGTCCCGGATCAAAGGTTTCCGCCAAGATCCGCCGGGACCGTCCCGCGCCGGCAGACAAGTGGCATCTCGATTAAGTCGTGATCCGCATCAAGGGTCGAACGCATTGGCTTTGGCGAGCAGTCGACGCCAACGGGGGTGTTCTTGATATCCTGGTTCAATCGCGCCGCAACAAGGCCGCGGCCGTGCGTTTCCTGCGCAAACTCTTGAAACGTTTGGGCAGGCCCCGTGTCCTCGTGACAGACGAATTGCGATCCCGGCGAAGTCAAAGCTGTCCAGGCTCTTTCTTGCCGGGAAGCGCGCCGCTTTGATCCGACGCTCGATCATCCGTCGTTCCCGGTCGATGAGTTCCAGCTCGATCAGGCGTGCCAGGAACTGGACGTGATCACGCCGCTCGGCAGCGCAGAGCCGGGCCTGCATGTCGTATTCTCGCAGGATGGTCGGCAGCTTCAGCTTCTTCAGCTGGTGGTTCAGCAGGATCTGCGGGGCTTCCGTCATGTCGGGACACCGGCTGTCAGGCACATGTAGCTGGCCGGAGATGTCGTCTCCACCGTGGCCCGTGGCAGGAACGGATAGACATCCAGATCGAGCCTCGGTGGCCGCCGTTCGACCCGGCACAGCACCAGATGCTTCACTGCATCGAAGCTGATCGCACCCATTTGGAGAGCCATCTTCACCGCAGCATGGACCTCCTCCATTTCGAAGCTTTCGAGCAACCGGAGAACTTGAACGTATTCTCGTCGGCCTGCCTTCAACAGGCGTCCTTTGCAAAGTGGTGAATGCCTTGGGAAGTTCCCATCCGGCCAGCGGTGCCGCCTGCTCGAAGGCGCTCGCCATTGTCTCTCGGACCATTTATGGATGGCTCCCGCATGGCAAGGTTATTCGTGGTTTCTGGCGTCTGGTCGGTTGCGGCCATTTATTCGGCGTCTGATCTGCAGCACGATGTCTGCGCGCCCTGATGAAAGTCCGCTGGTCGCCTTGGGTCCCGATCAATGGCACGCGCTCGAAGGCGCTCCGGTCCGAACAGGGTGTCCCTGCGATATGTCCGTCAGATGGCCATCATCCCACCTTGCACCTCACCGTTTCTTCGGGGCCACGGCCCCATTCAGTTCAGGCCGCGCGAGCACCCCGGTATTCCGTACCATTCCTCAGGAGCGCCCAGACGATCCTTGCCATGCGGTTCGCCAGGGCAATCGCAGCTTGCTTCGCTGTCTTTCTCTGCAGGAGGCGCCACAACCAGTCTTCTCCGGGTTGGCCGCGTCGCCGCGAGGTGATGACCCCCATCGCCCCGAGATACAGGAGGCGGCGCAAGTACCGATTGCCCATTTTCGAGATCCGGCCGAGCTTCTCCCTGCCACCGCTCGAATGTGGTTTCGGCGTCAGCCCGAGCCAGGCCGAGAGATCGCGCGAACTCCGGAACCCGGTCACGTCCGGAAGAGTCGCCGCCAGCGCCGTCGCGGTGATCGGGCCGATGCCCGGAATGGTCTGCAGCCGTTTGGCTGTGTCGCTGGAGGCCGCCTCGAGGCGAATGATCTTCGTGAGCTGGTCGATCCTGTCTCTGGTTTCAAAGAACTGGTCGGCAAGAAGCCGAAGCGGCGCGCGGGCACAGGCGGGCAATTTGGCCCGCTCACCCGCTTCCAGCAATCGGCTGACATTGTGGATCCCCTTCGGCGCGACGATGCCGAACTCGCCCAGATGCGCACGGATCGCGTTGGTGACCTGGGTCAACTGGCGCACCAAGAATTCACGCGCCTTGTGGGTCATGAGCAGCGCCTGGATCTCCTCGCTCTTCACCGGAACAAAGCGCATCGAAGGCCGGGTCACCGCTTCGCAGATCGCTTCCGCATCGGCGTGGTCGGTCTTTCCGCGCCGGACATATGGTTTGACATAGGAAGGCGGCATCAGCCGGACGTTGTGCCCGAGCCTACCGAGCTCGCGCCCCCAGTGATGCGCACCGGCACAGGCTTCCATGCCGATCAGGCAGGGCGCAAGCCGCTGGAAGAATTCGAGCATCTGGTTCCGTCGGAACTGCCGCCGAAGGACGACCGCGCCCTCACCGTCGACTGCATGGACCTGGAAGACGGACTTGGCGAGATCGACGCCTACCGTGGTAATCTCTGTCATGGATGGCTCCCTTCGTGGGGTTCTGTTGATGACACCCAATGTGGCACATTGCGATGCCGGGAGCGGGAGCCATCCACTCCATCAATGGCGTTCCAATGGCTCGCTCTTCTTCTCCAGCAACGGCAGATAATGGATTGGATCAAAGATCATGTCCTCACGGTCGTAGCTGCGGGCATGCCGCGCGATGACCTCGCCGCCACAACCGATCATCAGCCGGTCGACATAGGCGCGGATCCAGACGTCGCGGTGCCCGTGGGCGACCGGCACGGAGTCGTCGTTTGTCTTGTAGCGCACCAGAGACAGGGAGCTGACCCGTCCGGACGCCTGGTCACAGGCTTCGAAGGAAGTGACTGGCAGAGGCGCCATTGCCTCCAGATCGCGCTGGAGACGTTCGCCAATCGTCTCGCTGTGCCCGCGCAGCTTGTCCGCCTGGCGTTTCTGGCACTGTTCTTCGAGCCAATCGTTGAAGGCATCCCAAGTGGGGAAGTTCGGGATCGGCACCATGAAGTTGCGCCGGGAATAGCCGACCAAGCCCTCAACCGATCCTTTGTCGTTGCCCTTGCCGGGCCGTCCATAGCGGTCCCGGATTACGTAGTGGGACAACATCTCGCTGAAGAGCTTCGCTCGCCTGCGTGTTCCGTCCGGTTCGATCTTCGCCACCAGGCAACGATCATTGTCATAAAGGATCGACAGCGGCACGGCACCGAAGAACGCGAAGGCATGAACATGCCCGTCCATCCACGCCTCCGCCGTTGCCGCCGGATAGGCGCGGATGTAGCAGGAATCGCTATGCGGCAGATCCAGCGCGAAGAAGTGGGCTTTTTGCTCAACGCCACCGATCACCACAACTGCTTCGCCGAAGTCGGCCTGGGCATGGCCGGGCGCGTGATCGAGCGGCACGAACATCTCCCGATGCCGCCGACCGTGCTCCCGAACATAGTCCTTGATGATGGTGTATCCGCCCGAAAACCCGTGCTCGTCTCAACGCGGCCTCCAGGATCGCGGCCCCCTGCCCCACAGGAGCGCCGGCCTGGTCCGAAACCGATAGAATCAGCTCCTCGGCCTCGACGAGGAGCTCTGCCAGGCGCGCCTTCCAGATCCCCTTCAGAGACAACCGAGCAACCTGCCGCCAAGTCTGGTACATCTCCCCCGCCGGACCGAGGGTCTCCCCCGGTCGCTGCAGGTGAACCTCGTCGCGCATATCCGCCGCCCGCTCGGACCGTCCAGCCCGAACCAGCGCCGCTTCCGCCGCAAGGAGCGCGAGACGGTTCCGCAACAGATCCTGGGGAACGTTTTCCCGATGCACGCCCACATGGCCGTGCAGCACCGCAAGGGCCGCACCAGACCGAAAGGCAACGGTTTCAATGCCTTCGGTGGAGCCGGAGGTGACCCAGCCCGGCATCGGAGATAGGTTTGAAGTGGTAGAAGATGGCGGTGTCTGCTCGATTTTCATTGCTGGCACCCTACCCAGTCGCAGCGCTTTTCTCAAACATTTCTGTCGCCAACCGCCCCACCTTGCGTGATCTTGTTATGTCCAATAATGTTGCATTATCGGACGTGACGAAGACAGGCCCCGGAACATGCCCAGAGGCACAGGAAACCAGCCCTCAGACGGCGAGAGATCGCGCTCAGCGCCCCATGACACGCTCAACGGAGACGAGCGCGACCAGAGAGATCATGGGGAGATCGATGCCATCGCCCTGCCCTCTCACGTCGCAGGCTCCGGCACTCTCGACCGCCTCATCGAGACCGCCCGCGACTACGCCGAAGCTTCGATCGCCGAGAACACCAACAAGGCCTATTCCGTCGACTGGAAGCATTTCTCCCGCTGGTGCCGGATGCGCGGCACGGACCCCCTGCCCCCCTCCTCGGAACTGGTCGGCCTCTACATCGCCGATCTCGCCGAAACCCTCTCCGTCTCCACCATCGAGCGCCGCCTCTCCGGCCTCTGCTGGGGCTACCGCCAGCGTGGTGCGCCACTCAACCGTGCCGACCGCCATATCGCGACCGTGCTCGCCGGCATCCGCCGCACACATGCCCGTCCGCCGCAGCAGAAGGAGGCCGTTCTCCCGGAGGACATCCTGGCGATGGTGGCCACCCTGCCCCACGATCTGCGCGGGCTGCGCGACCGGGCCATCCTCCTTCTCGGCTTCGCGGGCGGACTGCGGCGCTCCGAGATCGTCAGCCTCGATATCGACAAGGACGACACACTCGACAGCGGTGGCTGGATCGACATTCAGGACGGCGGCACGGTTTTGACCCTGCGCGGCAAGACCGGCTGGCGCGAAGTCGAGATCGGCCGCGGCTCTTCGGACCGCTCGTGCCCGGTCCACGCGCTGGAGCAATGGCTGCATTACGGGCAGATCACCTTCGGCCCGGTCTTTGTTCGAACCTCGCGGGACGGCAGGCAGGCGCTGGAGACACGGCTGTCGGACAAGCATGTTGCCCGGCTGATCAAGACCACCGTGCTGAAGAGCGGCATCCGGTCCGAACTGCCCGAAAAAGAGCGGCACGCTCTCTTCTCCGGCCATTCCCTCCGCGCCGGCCTCGCCTCCTCGGCGGAGGTCGACGAGCGCTACGTTCAGAAGCAACTCGGCCACGCCAGCGCGGAGATGACCCGCCGCTACCAGCGGCGCAGGGATCGCTTCAGGGTGAACCTGACGAAGGCGGCAGGTCTGTGACCGGTCAGCCCTCGAGGAGATAAGCCGTCAGGTTCTGATGGGCATGCAGGATGCGGATGATCTCTACGCCCTGCCCCTCCTGCCGATAGATCACCAGATGCGCGCCGCTGGGATGAATCCGTACGGGGGGCGTGAACTCGTCCCGTTCCCGGGCCACTTCAGGGAAGCTGGCAAGCAAATCGAACAAAGCAAACAGACCATCCGCGTAGCGGTTCGCCTGCTCAACACCCCACGTGTCGGCACCGTATTGCCAGATCCGCGAAAGATCTTCCTCGGCAACGGGCCGAATGGACCAACCGTCATTTGCTGGCATGTTGGTCGAGCATTCGGGCCTTGAACGCGTCGCGATCCAGCGCCTCGGCCGGGCCACTGGCGAGGCCGACATCGATAGCGCCCTGGATCTCGGCGATTGCCTCGGACCGCAAGCGGTCACGACGGATCAGGTCGCGCACATAGTCGCTTGAATTTGCGTACCGGCCCGACCTGGATTGCTCTTCGACCCAGGATTTCATGGCGTCCGGCAAAGATATATTCATGGTGCCCATGGTCGCCTCCTTGACGCGCTACATTTATGGCAAACTTTGCCATACGACAAGTGTTTCATTCGAAACCACGTTTTTATCCGGTCGTTTTACTATGACTTCCTTAATTGACACACACCATCGTCGCCCGAAGCGTTCCGCACCCGCCCCGTCCAATCTTACCGGAACCGAGAAGAGGAGCCTTATCTCCGATCCCGGCCACTTCTGACTCGTCAGCTGAAGCGGATGGAGGCAAGGGGCGTCAGCCTGCTCCTCATTTCCTATTTCAGACAACACTCTACAGCTGCCGCGCTATCTCCGCCTCTTCGTGCTCGAAAGCCGACGCAAGCGCCCGGCAATCCGCGCCCCCTACCCCACAGTTCCGCATGAATGGCTTCCAGCGATCTGCGATCCGTTCGGCCATGTCCCGAGCCATCTTCCGCGCCGCGCGCTCCGGCAGGTCGAAGAATTCCGCCGCTTCCATGGCCAGTTCGATACGAGCCTCGAATGGTGCTCCTTCCATGATCGCAGTTTTCAGATACCGGTGACGCTCCGCCTGCGGGTTCACGTCAAACATCTGCGACAACCGCCACAGCCCGTCGCCTGCATAGACGAACCCGTGGTTCTTCAGATGGTCATCGGTGTTCGTAATCAGAACCGAAAAAACGATCCGTGCCCAGAGTTCGTGAAGGTCCGCCCGGGGTGCCCGACTGATCACCCGTATCACTTCGGCAATCTCGGTGTATGAGCCTTGTTCCGTGCCGGATCGCTCAAGCGCGGTCCGCGCGGAAAAATACGGAATCCGCACTTGGGAACGACGGTCGAACCGCCGGATCATGGCCACCGGATGCGCGGTTCCTTCGAGCATCAACCGTGCCTCTGGCACGCGGAGCCCGCATTCCCGCGCGAGGAGCAGCGTTGCGACTTCGATGCGCTCGACGGGGGTCATGTCCCCGATCGAGGAGAACTTGGCGATCCAGAGCCCATCGTCGTCCGCCACATTCGCCTTCGGACGCGCACCGCCGATTGAGCCCCCTGCCCCCGCGAGTTGCCGGAGATCCTCATTCGACAGATCTCGACGCTGCTCGATCCGACCAGCGGCCTCCCGGAGCGCTTCGAGTTGCAATACGTTCGGCACGGGATCGCAAAGCGTCCTGATGACTTCCCCTTCCATATCACAGAACCGTAGTGCGCCTTGCCGGGTGGTATCATCGGACAGGGTCAGCATGTCGAACTCGCTCAGACCCGCGCCATGCACCCGCTCCATCAGCAACCGTCCCCAGGCATCAGGCGCCGCATCCTGAAACACGGCCGGAAGGCTGTCACGCGGATCGTCGGTGGAGGCCATCGAAGCATAGTACGGCGTCAGGCTTACAGGCAGGTTCGGCGCAATCGCAAAGGCCCGCCTGTCCTCGGTCCAACTCTCGGCGTATTGAAACTCGGAATGCTGGCGACGGGCTTGCCGCGAAAACCGGAGCTTGCCGACCGGCAGAAGCGCATTCCCGAGGCAGACATGCGCGACACGCTGCTGGTTCCGGGAAGGCATCAGAATCCGACCCCATCATCATCGTCCGCATTCTCGCCGGTCCGCGCGTCGCCGACCTTTGACGGCCCGCGATGTCGCTTCCCGCGTTTCGGGATGCTTTCCAGTGTTCGGGATAAGCCCACGGTATCATCTTCAATTCGCAGAATGCGCGCCAATGAATCCGGCTCCCCCAATGCGGTTAGGACCGCCGCCAGGTTGCCGATACCAACCCCCGCATCCCCGCGTTCAAGGCGCTGTACGGTTTTCACCGATACATTTGCCCGCTCTGCCAGATCTGCAAGCGCCAGGCGCCGCGTAAGCCGCGCTTGTTTTATGTTGTGCCCAAGTTCCGCAATGGATCGTTGCCCACGTAGGCTTGTCATTATAGGCCTCATATGTCCAACAGATATACTTAGAAGGCCATATATGGCCACCAATCGCACAGTCAAGCGTCTCCCAGAAGAGTTCGGCTCAGCGATAAGTTCACAGCTGTGAACTTTCGAGCGGATCGCAGTGTTCACAGCTGTGAACACCTATGCCGCCTCTTTTCGAAGAAGAGCCATGACCATCGGCCCACAGGAAAACTCACCGAGCTCCGCCTTTGCCGTCAGATGCCTCAGATACCCGCCAGGCGATTTGATCTCTCCGAAACGTTCCAACATTGCGACAAGGACAGTCGCAGCGTCTTCTGGTCCCATTACCTCACGCGCTTCGTCCCAGGCAGAGGGAGAAATCCCCATCATCGGCCGCACAATATCCGCAGCCCGAACAAGTTCATGCCAATGTCGGAAATGCCCATCCACATAGGTTCGAATTTCTGAACAGGCCTTCAAAACCAGTCCCAGCGGGAGCTTTGGAGTTCTCCGCTCTCCCAAATCCAACCCAACGCCTTCACCATCCGGCCCGCCTTCTGATCCCGCGCCGCCCTCACCATTTGCTTCTTCTAAGCAAGGTTCATATTCATGAAGGTCTTTCTTTGAATTCTGATAGTGCTGCTCATTATGAACGTCACTGGCGCTCAAATTCTTTGTTTCCCCAAGCTCAAGCAGGTCCCTTGCGACGTCCAATGCCATCAAAAGACGCGCCTTGATCTGACTGAGATCCTCGATGCTCAGCTTGCGACGAAGTTCTCGAGCTGTGTAGGCAGCAAGTTCCAAGAATACACCCCACTGCGACGTCTCTGGCTGAGCAGTAGAGCCGTAGTCGGACAACCCAACAAGGTCACGCCGCATCAGACTCACGGTCTCACGAAGGCGACGGAACCTGTCTGCTTCACGCCGAAAGTCCTCGGCGGCGGCACAGATCTCCGCAAACCGATAGGCGAGGGGGGAGAGGTCAAACCCGTAGGCGACGCGTTCGTCTCCATGACGACGGACATAGCGTTTGCCATTGGGGCTGTCGCGACGGAGGATCACGCCGGCCTGTACGAGGTGGGACAGGTGGCGACGCATCGTCGATTCCGGCATCCCGTTGAGTCGCTCGCAGATCGCTCGGTTGGACGGATGCACGACAAGGTCGCGCTCGTTGCCGCCCAGGAGCGTCGTTGGATGGAAGCTAACCAGCGCCTGGAGAACTCCGAGATCCCGGTCTGTCAGACGGAAGGTTTGCCTTGCTGCTGACAACTCGCGCAGCGCCTCCCACTTGTTTACGCCTTGCGGTGGCAAGGGTTGATTGGCTCCGGCCTGATGTTCCACCAGGACAGCATCCATCGTTCGCCGAAACGGCGTTACAGGTGTGTACCCCATATGTTCTGCCACGAAGACAAAGAAATCCGGTCCGCGAATCAGTTATGACTTGCGGCAATTAGCTCCGGCCACTACCTTGAAAGTGCGAAAAACAAGTGAGGGTCTCGTGGAGCGTCGTCTTTGCGGGACCTTTTCTTTTGCCTGCTCGTGCCTCCTTTCTTCTCTTTTTCTGCTCTTCCTCAGTCTTCCGAACGCTGTGACCAGCGCGCGTGAAGGTCTTTGATCAGTTCTTCAGCTTCTGCTTCGATCCAGTCGGCGAAAGCCTTTTCCTCGATGTCGATGCTCACACCCCTGGCAGAGCGCCGAAGCGATCCGACGCGCAATCCGGAGGCCGTCAGCGGCCGGGCAGGGGCTTTCTTCTTCCGCGGTTTTGGAGCTTCAGGCGGGAGCGACGTTGGCTTGCCCACGGCCTCCACGACGGCTTCGAAGGCAAGGACCGAAACGTCGACGTCGGGCAAGGGCCGATCACCGTCTTCGATCAAGGCCACATCCGCATTTACATGCACATCTTCAGCAATTCGGACGAGCGCATCACGATCCATCGTGCTGTGCTCCAGCGCCTTGGCCAGAGCCTCCCACCGAGGACGGCCGACGCCATGCGCGGGGCCGATAGCGATTGCCAGATCAGAGCCGACGGTTTCGATCACGCCGATGGCCATCGAGACCGAGGATTTAGAAACGGTCAGCACTTCTGACACTTCTTTCTGGGTACCGAAACCACTCTCCACGAGCCGTTGCGCAAACAACGCTTTCTCGATGTAGGAGAGATCCCGCCGGGCCATGTTCTCGGAGATCTGCGAGCGCAGCGCCGTATCGTCATCGAGGCTGGCCACCAGCGCGCGAACTTTGGTGACCGTCTGCGATTGCCGGATCGCTTCCAGCCGCCGGCGGCCGTAGACGAGCAGGTAGCGGCTGGAGTCCTTGGGATGGCGTCGCACGAGGATTGGCACTGTCTGGCCGTTGGCCTCGATCGCGTCCCGCAGGTCGAGCACGTCCTCGGGGTCCAGCCGGTCGGCCAGCCGGTCGTCGACGATGCTTTCCGGGTCGAGTTCCCAGACATGGTGGCCGTCAACGGCATCGCGCGCGGAGCGCAGGGCCCGGTTGGAGGCCATCATCGAGGCCGGCGGGGCAGGGGAGCCAGCCGCGGCCAGTTGGTCGAGCATGGACATCCGGCGCTTCCTGCTATCCGTCATGACCGCCCCCACGTTTTCTGGATCAAGGCCGCAATCTCGTCATTGACCGCGTTCAGGCTCTCGATGGCCCTGTCATAGGTTGACCGAGTGAACGCGGACCGTTCGACTTCATAGAGTGTTTGCTTAGTCAGCCCGGCATCGGAGATCGCCGTGGATTTGACCATCGGTGCGTTCAGTACCATCTCGCCATACATCGTGCGAAGGAACGCAACGATACGGTTTTGCGGCGCGTCGGTCGGCTCGTAGCGAGTGAGCAGGTAGCGCATCCAGTCGTGCTGCATGTCGGCGCCGCTCTCCGCGATGACATCCATCAGATCAGCAGTCATACGGAGAAACTGACTCATCGACATGACATCGAGCATCTCCGGGTGAATCGTCACCAGCACCCCGGTGGCGGCCGAGAGTGCTGACATGGTAAGGAATCCCAGTTGCGGTGGGCAGTCGAGTACGACCACGTCATATCGTTCATCGACCTGCGCCAGCGCTTCTTTGACTCGGAAAAAAAACAACCCGGCGTGACCCTGTGCCAACGCACGCGGGGTCTCGTGCTCGAACTCCATGAGTTCGAGATTGCCCGCGATCAAGTCGAGATTCGGAATATAGGTCGGGCGGATGATCTCGGCGATGGGGCAGGGGTCTTCGTAGCGGAGCGCATCGTATATCGTGCCGCCATCGGTCAGGTCGAACTCCGGTTGCACCCCATGCAGGGCGGTCAGCGAGGCCTGCGGATCGAGATCGATAGCCAGCACTCGGTAGCCGCGCAAGGCGAGGTGCTGGGCAAGATGGGCGGAGGAGGTTGTCTTTCCCGAACCACCCTTAAAATTCATCACACCGATGACCTGTAGGTGGTCGCCCTCACGCCGACCTGGCAGGTAATCACCCGGACGCCTTGCCGTCTTTTCAAGGAGATAGCGGAGTTCCTGGATGTCACGGGCCGAGTAGAGCCGGCGGTTGCCTCGGGTCAGTTCCGGCGAGGGGCCTTTGCCGTCGAGATGCAGTTTCCGCAGGTAAGAATCATTGACCCCAAGCAGCGCTGCAGCTTCACCAGAGGTGAATTTCCGCATCGCCTTCTCGGCGTCCGGCGGGAAAAGGCTTTCCCGCTGGGCGTGAAGTTGCGATGCCAACACCTCGGAGTGTTGACGGATGACCGCATTGATATTTTCATGCGCGGCGGGGTTATTCATTTCTCTGCCCTCGTGCCGTGTTCACGGATTTTCCCGTTTTGACACTCTTTTCCGTGACTATTGCCGAACGGTGTGGATTCGCGCAAGAGGAATCTACATTTGGTAGTTCCGGCACCTGTGGCGACAACTCTGTCGCCTGAAGAACTGCTCCGTGCATCATCTCATCTCGACTCCATAGTCACTCGCGCCCGACAGAGCGCCGCTATCTGCGAAGGGATCGTGCTTCGTCGATCAACTGGGGCACGGTCTATGCCTCAAATCTGACAAGAAACTTTCCAACCACTCAAGCAACCATGAGCGGATCACGTTTCCTCGGGGCCACTACGAGACCGTTTCAAGATCGTAGCCAGTTTCCGAGTGGGTTGTATCAGATCAGATGCCGAAGACGCGGAGGCGGCCAGGTCGAACGCTCGTGCGAGGCGTTTGACATGATCCACGTTGGCATCAAACAGCTCTGCGCAATGACGCGCCGAAATTGCTGCCTGATGTTCGGCATGCGGCGAACTGGCGGAGGGTGCAGGCGCTTCGCTGACAGCAGCGGTGCGTTCGGATGCCGTGAAACGCCCCATCCGATCAAACTCGCCGGGCGGATTGCTGAGACCGTTTTGCCGTCGGCAGAACTCCACGCCAGCAAGGATCTCATCCCTGGTGTAGCCAAGTGGTTCCGCCACCAGTCGAATGATGAATGCAAATTCGCTCAACGTGAGTCCTCCGTGTGTTTTTTCGAGACGACTCCCTTGTCGTCCTACGGAGAAACTGGGTTCGGTTATCGAGACAAAAAGCAAAAACGAGTCTGTGCACCAATTTTCCTGGCCCATCTGCCCGCTCCCTCCGTACGCGGGCGGGAGCAGGCAGATGGAAACCCCATGCCTATGTTTCGATGGAGCTATATTGTCTGATTTTCTGGTGTGGCCTGTTCCACGGCGTTCAACAGAACGCTTGGGTCAATCTGCATGGCACGCGCCAGAACAACGAGTTCGACGACATCCAGTCGGCGGTTGCCCAGTTCGATTTTTGCAATGAGCGATTGTCGATAACCGAGCGCTTCGGCGAACTCCGCCTGCGACATTCCTCGTTGGGTTCGAATGGTTGCGATGGCTGCTCCTAACGCGAGCAAACCAGGGCTCCTGATCGATTTTGGCATGCGATTCATCCACTGTGACTTGACAGCGGCGTAGCGCAGGAGTGATTTAAGCCTAAATTGGGCTTAACAGTTAGAGGTGTGGCCATGACCAACCAACCAAACGACATGCTTATCGAGGCGGACCGCCGAGCCCATGAAGTTCGACTCGCGGTCTATGCTGAGCATGTCGATGACCCCGTTGGCAGACAGATGCTCTCGCGCTTGGGCAATGATCTGGTGTTCCGTTCGCTGCTGGAATTGGAACTGAATGGATGTACTTCCTATCGCGGTACGCAGGTACTTCTGGCTGGCGAACTTGTTTCGGCGACGACATTCAAACTACGGGCAGGGCGGTTCAGAGGGCGTGAGTGCCGCAGCCTGCAGATCACCAGCATAGGAATGGCGATGATGTTTAGCGAACAGGAGGGCCTCGAGGGAAATCGATGGTTTGAGTACCTCCGCGGCTCTGTTCTGGGCTATGCATGTATCGACGACGGCAAAGGCATCTGCACAACCCGCGAGTTTCTCGAAACATCGCTTGAGATCAACGACATCGAGATACTCAAACGTTGCGTACACCCATTCGGCGGCTCGTTTCTGTTTCCAGAAACCTGGGGAATAGCTGGAAAAATAACCGAAAAAACAAGGGCTTCAGCATCGAAGTGGTGGTCGCCAGATGTTTATCCCAAACGGTCCGGTGCGATCATTTCGTTGGAGGAGTCTGTTTAGAAGAACAGACGTTGCGTGCCGGAACCAAACGGCAGGCACGCTGGACCGAATAGGCAGAGCGAGCAAGTGTTGAGCATGCCAGGAAAGAAAGCCTGAATCCGTGGATGACGATAGCGAACTGAGAGTACATGAAGACCGTCTGCATAGCGATCTCACCGCGGTAGCGGCATTTATGGCAAGAGATCTTGACGTGGATGAACTGCAGCTCGAGGCCGATCTGCCTTACCCGAATGCCTTTGCCGAAAGTACCCTTCGTGCGGTCATAGTCCGCGTTCCCGGTCAGCGTGGGCTGTCAAGGACAGCGGCAACCTTCCTTGAAACGTTGGGGTGGCAGTTCTGGCCGGGCGATATCTTGCGTTCTGTCACGGTCAATCTGAGGGACCTCTCAGCACATCAACGGATCGAGGCCGAGGCCCGGATGGGGTCAGCGTTAGGACGCCCGATCATCTTACAATGGCCTTGGGCAGCGCCTGTGGTGGATCATCTCCGGCAGGAACCGGCGGTTCTGCTGGTCGCAGTTCCGGAACGCCAGGCGGTAGTGGTTTATCGCAGGCAGTTCGATGGTTCCTACGACACCACAGTCGATGACGCGCCGGACGTCATCAGCACAGAGGAACTGCTCAAGAGGTATTCAGTGCCGGATGACGGGCTTTCTACCGCGCTGGATGGCCCCTCAGCCAAGGTTCCCATCGAGTCCGACTTCGAAACCACCCTGAATGCGGCCGATGTTGTCGAAGAGCAAAACGCTGCGCTTTCGGTCGCACTCGGAAAACCGAGTTCCCAGGAGGAGCAGTTCTACGAGAACCGACAAAAACTCGGCCTCGGAGTTGGGCTGGATGCAAAGGGAAACATTGTACGCGCGTCACCAGAACACGGTTTGGAGGCAGACGGAAAGACCTGGATTGCGGAGGCCAAGCGAGGGGTCGCCGACGAGGCCGCCAATCTCGAGGAGATTGGACCGACCCTGGAACGCTATCGGCGACTCGACCAGTTCGACGGCGCGGTACGTCGAAGTCCGGATCTGTCGGAGTCGTTGAGCGATGACAACCTCCACGGCAGTGGCACGGGTGTTGGACCCGGCTGCCGAGGCGCCAAATCCCACGAAACATCAAACGGTACCGGTATGAAACGCGAGACAAAGAGTTGGATGGCGGAGAACAGAACTGCGTTCGCGGCGCAGGCGGCCTGGCACGGAAGTCACGTTCATCCGCTCGCCAGCATAATCTTGCTGGACCAAGTCCTCGCTCGTCGATCGCATAGCGCCCCAGCAGATAGTGGAAACATGAACCCTCTTTCTGACGCGGACATCGCCGCATTCCTTGAAGCTTTGGCTCACCTGACCGAACAGCATGGGATTCTCATCACTTCTGGCAGCAACGGCGCAACGTTAGAACCAAAACCCAGCGATTTCTCGGGTTACCATGTCATTTCGTCCGTCGGCGATGACGTCCTGGCAATGGCTGCTGATTCAGATCGGACTCAGCGATGATTCAGTCCTTTCCGATACCCCGCCTCACGTACCTCCACCCCCGGGAAGACGGTGAAACCGTGATACACGGCACTCAGCTCACGTGCGGTTCCATCCTTGACCGGATCGATGCAGGCGACAGCATCGACGGGTTGGTTGCAGAGTACGGTGCAGCTATTCCCCGGGCGGCTTTCGTAGAGGCGATTTCTCACGCCCGATCGCAGTTGGAGAAATAGAGCGCAGCCGTTCGGCAGATGTAAACGCAGGCCGGACAGGTGATCGGGCGAGTGCAGGGTCTGACGGTTTTGGGCCACGAGCCTGGATCTTCAACGCTCAGGTGTGCAGCTCTCCGCCTCCCACCGCGGCAAACGTCTCGGGACATCGACGGTGGCATTCGCGCGCAGCACGCTGTTCACGTAGTCGATATATGCCGGAATCGAACGTCCAGAGAGGCCGCGGAGCTTTCCAAGCTCGGTCATGCCCGCAGCAACCCGTGGCCAGGTTTTGGGCGTGAGCAGCTGGTCCGGGTCCTCGGGCAGATCGAGCCCTGCGATGACATCCAGAAACAGGCGATATTGTGCCCTGTTCCTGTCTGACAGCCTTGTACGCGGTGCCGGCGTCTTGCGCCTGTCGGTGTCGGCATGTTGAAGCCGCCTGGAATACTGACTCGGGTCTGGGACCCGCCGCAGGAAGGCGGTGCGTAGTCGTTTGATATAGGTGGTCCAGGTACTTTGCTTGACCGATGTGAGTGGCTTGATGGTGTGGTACAGTAGGTGTCCGGCTTCCAACAGACCGAGGATGTCTTCGATGCTGCCGCGCGGTGCCAGATCGGCCCGGATGATGACGCGCCAGACCAATTCGGCCGAAGACCGGAAATACCCTGGCTCGTCCTCCGCGATCTTTTCCAACCAGTCCGGGAATTCCACGGCCGCTGCGGCCTGGAGGCGAGTGGGCGGCATGACAAGATCTGACCGCAGCAGATCGAGGCGGCGGGCCAGCGGGTTGGTCGTCAGATCGACGAATCGGGCAAAATACCATCGCTCCTGTGTTTCCTTGTCCTCCGCGACGTCGCGGAGCTGATCTGCGATCCAGGCCTTGGTAATGTCATATGGGGTGCCCAGGCCGCATTCCGCCGCCAGGGACCGGATCCGGCGGATCGCGTGGCTGGCATTCTCGGCCCGGGCGTGATGTCCGCAATCGAGTTCCGCCAAGACCGCCAGTGTCGCCCAGGGATCGAGCTCCGGGCGGTGATAGGCGATTGCCCGAACGATCTGTGCCCGCAGCCGCATGTGGTTGCGGCGCGGGTTTCCCGGGATCCGTGTCCTTGTTTCGTCAGGCACCGCATCCCAGCTGTCGGGCAAGAGCGTGTCAAAGTGATCGATCGGATGCTCCAACCCTCCGGCGATCCTGGACAGGATCCGGAAGTCAACCGCGCGGCAGGGCCAGTCGGTAGGGCAGGGGGTGCCGGCCGCGGCCTCGGCTTCCAATGTATTTGCCAGGTCCTGTAGACTCTGAAAGCATTTCATCACTGTCCTCAAATCAGGTTGGAGATATCATCGAACGGGGCGGCGCAGGCATCTGCCGCTGCCGCCGCGCATGAGGCAGCGCGCCGGCGCGCATTGTCATCCCGGTAGCTTTCGAGCTGCCGGAATGACCGATGTCCGAGTCCGGTCCGACCATAGGCGAATCCGTCTTCACCGAGGTCGGCCAGGAACGTCTGGAGGATCGTGCGAGCCAGGTGCGACCCGGATCCGGTCTTGCCATCCGACCCCGCCCGGATGGCTGCATCCCAGGTGCGCCCGATCCAGCCATAAGCGGCGGGTTCGCCATCATACCTCATGAAAAGCGGTCGGCGCTCCTGGAGCGCCTGGTCGCGAAGGGCGGGAAGGTAGCGGGGGTCATTGTCGCCAAGCAAGAGCGACTCGAAAAACATGCTGAAGCGCTGCTCGAACTTAACGTGGAGCCGGACATTTGTCTTGTGCTGGATGTAGTTGAAACAATACCGGTCGGCTTCGGCCTCGTAAAAGACACCTTTTCCCCATATCAGATTTTCTACGACATCCTGCGCCCGCGGCGGGCAGGCAAGGGTAATGCCAATCGCACAGGCCTTCAGCCGTGCCTGGTGTCGGCGATCCGGGCCGGCCAGGGTCCGGGCGTTCTGGAGATCCCGGCAGACGCCGGCGAGGGTTACCGGCAGTTCGGGAGCTTGCAGAGAGGTGAACATCTTGAGGGGCGTTTGTCGGGCCTCAAGCATGCAGAATCCGCGGTAGTTCCGATCGAGCCGGTCGCCGGATTCGGGGGTCACGCCGAGATATTTTCCAAATCGACAGAACTCCTCGGCGGCCGTGCGCATATAGGCCCATCGGGGAGCTGCATCGTCGGGATCTTCACCCTTCTTGATCGCCCTGCCTCGGGATCGTTGGATCAGGTCATCGTAGAAGGCACATTCGGCCTCGGAATTCTCGAGATCGACTGGCAGTCCGGCTCGCAGCGCAGACCATGCAAACATACCGAGCCTGTGTTCCATGCGCTTCAGGATCTCGGGGCTATGGGCCTCGTCGCGGCGCAGCTGCTGCAACACCTGCTGCCATTCGATCGGCAGCTGATCCGGGCCAACAGATACCGTCCGCCTGTAATCACGCCGCGCTCCGTGATTGTAGCCCCGGAAATTGGCGCGAAGCGCCTGCTCTTGGCTGGCACGTTCGGCCGCGGCGATCAGCGCTGGTGTGAAGCCGAGTATCTCAAGGCCCTGGGCCAGCGCCTGAAGCGTGCTCGGGGCCGGGCGATCGAGGGCGCAATGGGCCCGAAGATCGGCAACATCCGGCGCGGTAACACGGTGGACGGCGCAATGCAGGACGAATCCAGAGATCGCCTCGAGCTCCTCGGCACTGGCCGAGGACACCGCGGGCATCTGCGCAACGCCGGCCATGTGGGCACGACGCAAGATTGACCGGGTACGCGGGTTCATTTGCCTGTGCTCCATGCGTTCTCGACTGCATCGGCGCCGGCAATCATGGCGTCCTGGGCAGACTGGGCGGATTTGTCTGGGTTAATGTAGGCATAGCGTTTCTGGCAGACACGGAGCGTGTGTGCGAGCAGGTCCGCGACCTCCTGCAGGGGCGTTTTATTGCGGATAAGCAGCGAGGCCAGGCCGGTCCGAAACTTGTGAAACGTCATGGAGATGCCGGCGTCATTGGCTGCGCTCTGGAACCAGATGTCGAAGGTCGAGGGGTTGATGCGCCCACCGCGTTTCCGGATCGACGGGACGAGGTAAATGCTCATGCCGTGAGGGTTAAGCCTTTTGCCCTGAGGGTCGAGTTCCGGGCCCGGAGGATCGAGGAGAGGGCGGATCTCGGCGAGGTACCAATCGAGTATCTGCGGCCCCTGGCGCTCGTGGCGCAAGGACATCTCGGGGATCTTCTTTCCTGCCTTTGCCTCCTCGGCCGGGATGAAGAACGTCCAGTTCCGTGGATTGATGTTCGCGCGTCGACCGCGATGCCGCAGCCAGAGCGCGTTGCGCAGGCGCAGGGGACGACCTGCCAGGATGATGGCGCAGATTGCGGCGCAAACGCCGAGGCGAATGACTCGATACCGGTCGTCGTCGCTGAGCCGGTCCGCACAGAATTTGGCGCTCTCGTCCCGGGCCGGTTCCATGAGTTTCAGGGCTTTGCCGTGGAAGACCCTGTGCAGGTTCCAGAATCGCCGTTCCTGTTCCGGATCGTTCAGCAGCTTCAGGCACCAGCTCTTGATATGCTCCGGCATCTCGTCACGGCTCACGCCCTTGAAATATTCCGACGATTTCAGGCGCCGGCGGATCTCGGTCGGGAGACCGGAGGCGGCGTCGCATTTCTCGAACACGACGGCAATCGTCTTGTAGTAGGCGAGGGCGGTATCGGCCTGCACCGCTGTCGGCAGGTGTTCCCTGTCCTGCGTCGCCCGGATCGTCGCGGAGATATGTTCCGGGGCGAAGAGCCCGTCGACATCGTTGACGGAGTTCAGGTCGGCGATGGGCTGGTTATAGGCGACCTCCGCATTGGGTTCGCAATGGGGCAACAGGCGGATGTGATATCGGAGTGCGGCGCGATAACTGTTGCGCGTGTTTTCGTCGACATCGGGATGAGCTTCATTGGTGTTGATGTCGATCCGAGAGGCCGCGGTTGCGACCAGTTCATCGACTCGTTTCTCGATATGTTCGGGCAGCGGATCGGTTGCGCGCCGGGTGGGCAGGGGCGGCAAGCCTGTCGTCGGCAGCAAGTCGCCGAATTCCAGGACGCCCTGCCAGTCATTGACCTGGCGTATCGCACGGCGGGCGAGCTGTCGTTCCTCGTTCGTGACGAATGCGGCGTCGAGGATCTCTACGGCATCCGCGTCCTCGAGATCCCAGGGTTCCAGTTCTGCCCGCCGGGCGATATCGGCGAGTTTGCTGATCAACCCGAATTCCCGCTTGGTGACCGGGCCGCCGATCAGCGGGACGAACAGATCCAGCAACTCGCGCCAACCATCCTGTGCCTCGTTGCGCGCGGCCCGAGCGGCGTAGGCCCCCATGGCGCCGCGAATGCATCTGCGAACACCTTCCCTGACTTTCTTGTAGCGGGCCAGGGAGACGTCCACGAGATCCGGGCGCGGGTGCTTTCCACGATTGGATTTTGGGAAGCCGGCATCGAACCATTCGAGCATAGTCGTGAAAGCGCGCGGCGCAGGCGTATGGTCATCGGGGGCCTCCGAGGCGAGGGTGAGGAGGCAAGCCGGACCGTATCCCCAGACATCCAGGAAGACTCGCAGGTGCTGGAAGTCATGCGGCTTGTTTGCCACCGTCCAGTCGCAGACCTCCTGGAAGGAGACGACCCTTGTGTCGCCATGGGCGCGGGCAATCGCGGTGTCTGCCACCGCATTGACCCGGAAGATGCTGTTGGGGTTGGGTTGGATTTCGGGGGTTTGGGCTGTCATGTCAGGGCCTCGCTGGGGTGTTGGAAAACCGGTTATCGTGGATATTGGCCGCCGATCGTGCGGGCGAAGCGAAACTCCCGTGGATTTGGCTGTCCCCTAAATCGACGGGAGTTTCGCTTTCGACCGGGGATCGTGCAGCCGGCCCGAAATGCATGCGGAAACAGAGGAAAAACCGCCTTTGCATCACCCTGCGCCCCCCTGCTCGGCTGCGATCGCCGAGGCGAAAACCGCTGTCGTCATCGCCTCCGGGGTCGCCTTCGCAGGGATTCCCGGCGCCGGCGCGGGGCCGGTTGCGGCGGATTTCGGTGCGGCGATGATGGTCGCGGCCGGCAATTCCAGGGCGATGCGGTGCCGGGTCCAGAGCAGGATATCGAGCGGCCGATACATGTGCTGACTGGAGCTCAAGCGTATGGGCGCCGCCGGCGGCAACGTGACCTTGCCCGTCTTCAGTTTCTTTCGGAACGTATCGTAGGAATATCCGTATTCGCCCGCAAAGCTGCGGATTCGGATCAGGCCCTGGTCCCAGAGCGTCGTGGCGAGATCTTCAATCTCGGCGAGCTCCGGGAGATAGCAGATCCCAGGGCGCACGCCCGGGGAGCCTGGGGTGCCATCGTCGGTGTTTGCCCCGGGCCGGGCAGGGCGGCAGTAGGCCTGTTGGAGTTCCGAGAGCCGATCCGAGAGCAGCAACGGTTCGAGAGCGTGCACTTTACGAAACACGTCGAGCGGACGCCAGCCTTTGCCATGTTTCGTCAGGCCGAAGCGGTCGGCCAGGTCCGGGATCCGGTTGCGATGCACGCCCAGGTGATCCGCCAGTCTCTCGTTTGAGACCGACGCGAGGATATCGAACTTGAGCTTTTTCTGGATCACATTGCACCTCCTGGCCAGGAAGTAGGTCCGGTCGCGATGCTGGAAAAATGGAAAGTGGCCGGTTGCCAGCATGCTCTGATCTTGGTGCTCGCGAGTCCCGCTCTCCCTTTACCGTGGGTGGAAACGCGCCATGTCCGTCGGCTCGTCAGCCTGCACTCATCGTAGGTTTTTTATCTTGCGTGCCGCGAGCCAGAGCTGGCTTGAGAACACCGAGCGGAACCAAAGCGTGACAGGTCCACTTTGACTTTTTCGCAATTGGATTCAGAGCATTACGCTCATTTCGATATTTTCTTCTTTTGTCGTCCGCCGGCCATTTCAAGCTCCTTTATGCGAGGGGACGAAAAACGAGCCCGCAACCCTCTCCCGGGCGAGACATGCGAGGAAACGAAAATGCATAGGATGATCAGGGCGGCCGCGATCAGGTTTGCGGCGAATGCTCATTCCCTGACGGAGCAGGACCTGAACGAGCTCAGGACGACATATGACGACGACCGGTTCGTGCTGGACATTTGTGTCCGGTTCGGTCCCCAGCTCGACGTCGTCGATATCGAGGTCATCGCTGGAAACCCGCTCAGGGCCTCCTGCTCCATGTCCCTCGGCTTCGACGAGATTGCATTTCTGTCAAACGAGGAACTTGTTGCGATGGCTGAACTGGAGATCGAGAAAATGATCCGCAACCACTCCGACATCTCGCTAATCCCCCAGATTTCCAGGGACGGTTCCTTGAACTCGCTCGTGCTGTCGACATCTGCAGGCATTGATGTGGGCAACACCGTCGAGATGGATATGAACCCTGACGTTGAAAAGCTGCACAGCCAGATAGCAGACCTCAAGACGGTGATCGCCGACGTCGCGCTTGAGAATTGCCTGTTGGGCGAAGGGGTTTCGGGCAATCCGGACGGGCTGGCCGGCGTGGTAGGCAGGCCGTGATTGGCGTTCCAGTAGGGCTCGAGCCGGGACGTACAGACCGGCCGGGCGCAAGGGCGGAAGCTATTTTGGTCAGAGGACCATTTTTCTTTCCGCCTGGTACAAATGATCCCATCTCCATTCTTGAGAGCGGAACTCACCAGTGCCCGAAATGTATCCGCGGGCAAAGAAAAAAGGAATCTACATGTTTGATATGATCGAAACTGCTGCGCGAAGGCTGGCGGCCGAAATATCCTCAGAAATTACTCACCGCGGCGAGAATCCTGGACCCAGCGATTGTCGATATAAAAACACGCGTTTGGTGAGCGTGTTCGTCAGGTTCGGTCCATTACTGAACGTGATTGGAATCGACTACGCGCTTGGAGTCGAAACCGGTATCGTGTTCGATCTGTTTGCAGAGGTTGATGACCTGGCTTCGCTGACCCATGAGGCGATCGAGGCCGAGGCCCGGAACATCATTTGCAACGCCGTCGATTGCTCCTACGAGTTCGAGTTGGGGGTCCGTGAGGATAGTGGCTACGGGCCTTACTCGATGATTCTGCCGGCGGCGGGGGATTTGGAACCTGCCGGCGTAACTGTGGACGTTCCGGCAACAGGTTCAGCAGCAGACAGGCTGCGGTCTGAGTTGGCTGCCTGCAAGGTTACCCTCGCAGATCTGATCCTCAAGAACCGGCGTCTCAAGCGCAGTCAGGGACTGCGAGAACGTGAGAAGGGAACACCTCTGGGGGATCATCAAGATACCGCGCTGGCTGGGCATGCCGCAGGTTTCTACTGAACTCGGATCGGTCGGGGGTGCCCCGGCCGTCTTCCCGATACCTGGAGAATGCGCGTTCGAATTTCTCAGGTATCCGGCGGGCGGCTGATCTCTCGAAAAGGCGTCAAGAAGGCAACAGAAAACGCACAGGCAAGAAAGGTCTCGCTATGCGTAATCAACCCGATTTCTCCATCCTTTTCGATGGCTCAGGGGGTATTGTCTTACAAACCCCCGATTACTGCCATTTCTACAACGGCTGTGAAGCCCAGGCGGCGGAAGATGTCTGCAACCTCTTGTCCGGCGGGAGCTCCGACGACTGGGATCAGGATGGAAACGAGCCTGAAAGCCGTTTCGATGCAGACAACCCCATGGCCTTCGCTCCGGATGATATCCGCTTGATCCTGAAGGAAACAAACCGCGAACTTTTTCTGGAGGGCGTTTCGGACCAGGCCGAACGGGCCTTTCTCCGGCACATCTTCAAGCTCAACGACAACACGGAAAGGGAACAGTAGGATGCTTGTAATGGTGGTGTCTGACGTCAGTCGCTGACGCCGTAGTCGAGACCCATGATCGCATCGTCGGTGCCTTTTGGCGTGATGCAAAGATAATTTGCGACGCGCGGATTGCAGAGGCGCAGGCAGATATCGCGGCCCCATTGGCCGGGATTGAATCACTGGGTACGACGTTACTGTCGGCGAAAGGCGATGACATGGCCATGGGTGGCGCTGTCGACGCGTCCTGTGGTTGGTAAATGTCTGCTCTCTCTTATCCCGGTGCGGTATAAGTTATACCGGGGAGGAGCAACGAGGAACAAAGGCGACTACGAGCATTCCGCGACCTGGAACGATTGTGGGCATCCGCTCAGGTGTTCCACGAAGAGCCGCTCGGCGGTGACGATCATGCTCGGGGATGAAGTCCACGCTGTCGAAACCGCTGTCGGTTTCCAGTGTCAGGCTGCCGTTCGTCTTGGATGGATGTGGGATCCAGAGGGCGTGAGCTCTACATCGAAACCAGCGGTGATCATGGATTTCACCTGTTCCGTGTGAGAAATCAGCCCGACTGATCGCATGTTGTTAGTGAGATCGTAGAGCGTTTCGAGCGCTGTGTTCAGCGTGTCCTCATCGAGCGTTCCGAACCCTTCGTCAATGAAGATGGCATCGAGCTTGATGCCACCGCTGTTTCTCTGAACGACATCGGACAACCCGAGGGCCAGCGCGAGGGACGCCTGGAATCCTTCGCCCCCTGACAGGGTCTTGGTCGGTCGGGACTTCTCCGTATTGGCGTCGAACACGGCGATGTCCAGGCCGCGTTTGTGCCGACCGCCGCCGGAATCGTCGGGACGCAATAACTGATATCGACCTCCGGTCATGGGACCCAGCCGCAAATTGGCCGCGGCAAGCACCTCGTCGAACATCGCGGCTATCGCGAAATCCGGAAGTCGCACTTTCCGATCATTGTCTCCATTGACCAACTTCGACAATCCGCCCAGGGGAGCGAACTCGCTTTCAAGTGAACGGATCGTCCTCGAAAGCGCCTCAACCATGCTCTGCACGGCCTGTTTTGCTACAGCATCATGCTTCAATCCGGTCAGGTTTTCCTGGCTGGCAGCGAGTTTTTCCTGCGCAGCATCACGCAAGTCCGTCAGGGCGGGAAGGTCAGGTGCATCTCGATCGCCGATCTCCTGAGAGAGCCGCTTGATCTGATCCTCATTGGAGGCAACTCGACGATCAAACTCGTTGATCTCATTCTCCAGCAATGACGTTTGTTCAACGTCTGGCCTGGCCAGGCGAAAACCCGCCTCGTCGAGGCCTGCAATTTCAAGTTGGCGGATGAAACCATCCTTTGCCTCTTGCAGGTTCTGCGACATCCGCTGAACGGCTTTGTCTGCATTCGCGAAGGTCTCTTGAGCGGTCGCAACTGCCACTGCCGCCTCTCGTTCAGCTATGGTTGCCCGTTCATGGGTGGCGATGAGATCATCTCGCGTTTTCACCGCACCAGTGAGTGCCTTGGACAGAGCGTCACGCTGCCGCCAATCATCGGGTACATCCTTCAGAAGAGTGTCGTAGGCCGCTTGCGCGCGCGCTGCTGCTTCCTTGAAGGCGGACAACGTGTTGACGCTCTCTTCGTGGTTGCTGGAGGCGCGTTCCGCCGTGGTCTCAGCAAGGGTGATCCTGACGTTCAAATCGGCAAACTGACAGTCGGCTTCCAGTTTCTTTTTTTCTGCGCGTGCACCGTTCAAAATGGGCAGAAGCGTCTCTCGGTCCCGGGCGGGCGTATCGAAATCGTCCAGTTCTCGCTGACGCTCATCAAGCGCGGACTCGGCGCTCGAGAGAACAGTCCTGACCTCAGTTTCACGGCGTTCGGCGTCGCGAAGAGCGGATCCAGTTTCTTCGAACTGATCGTGCCGACCTCGACGCTCGGGATCGCCAGTGGCGGGTGCAGGGTGCGAGCGAGACCCACATGCGGGGCAGGGTTCACCCGGCACCAGTTTCCTGGCGACGTGGAGTGCCTGGATCTCGGTCAGGTTTTGCTCCGCTTGATCATGGGTTGTCTGACATTTCTTGCGATGCGTGATCGCCTCGTCGCGCTTGATCTTCAGGCGGTCGACTTCTTCGGACCTCTGGTTCCGCTTGGTAAGCGCTGCCTCGTAACGGGCGAGATTCTCGTCCTCCTTCTCAAGCAGGGCGACGTCGCCGGCGGCTTTCTGGAGCGCGCTGGCATGTGTCGGCTGTAGTTTCTGCAGTTCTCTGAGGTTGGACAGGATTTTCTCAGCGTCAGACTTCCTGCGTGCAAACTCCTGATGCGCATCGTCTGCCGTCTGCATTGCTGTCTTGGCATTGATCAGTTCATCCCAAAGTTTGCCGGATTGATCGAGTGTTGATTGAAACCGTTCCAGTTCCAGAACTCTTGCCTGAGCCGCCTCGCGTTCGGCCTTCTGCCGTATCGTTAAGATCAGGACGTCCTTCGTCTCTTCATGTCGCGTCAGTGCATTCCCAAGAGAGTTGCTTGCCAGGCTTTCGCGTTTGGATGCGTCTGTGGCGTCGTGCTTGGCCTTCGCGAGAGCCGATTCTGTCACCAACACGGTCTGAGCGGCACGCGCTTTATCGAGGCGAATACGCAACCCATTGATGGCGTCGCCTTCGGTTAAAAGAGCTTTTGCATCATTCCGTGCGCTGGTCAGGGCTTTGATCTTCTCGTCAAGGATTTCCCCGGCCGACAGGGCCTTCTGGTGCCGTGTCAACTCAGCGCCTTCGGTATTCACGACGGTTTCGAGCTCGGAGATACCCACAATCATGGAGTCTATCTCAGCGGCCAGTTCTTCTTCCGACTGACCCGCCAGGTGGGTGTCGCGTCGTAGCCGCTCGTCGCTGATCTTGCGATGGAGCGCCGCCGCATCACGTTTGATCCGGTCCGAGAATTCCTCGTACAGGCTAACGTCGAACAGGCGTTTCAGGATTGGGGATCGCTCGTCATTCCTCGCTGTAAGGATCTTCCGAAAGTCGCCTTGGGGAAGCAGGACGATCTGGCGAAACTGAGCGGCGTCATATCCCAGTAGTTCTTCAATCAGCGCATCGACCTGGCTGACCTTCTTTTCTGCCAGAACGCTTCCGGGGGCGTCTTCAGTGATCTCCTCAAGCGACATCCCCGTTGCATCAAACAAGTACGCCTCATGAGCTTGGCTGACGACGCCTTCACCTCGGCGCGCGGCTCTCGATTGCGCCGGAACTCGCCAGACCACGTATCTACGGTTGCCCAGGTCGAACACGAGTTTGACCTTCGTGACATCTGTAGCATGAGCATGGTGGCAGACGAGATCCTCGGCGGTGCGTTCTGCGCCGGAGGATTGACCGAACAAGGCAAAGGAAATTCCGTCAAAGATGGTCGTCTTGCCGGCGCCGGTCTCGCCGTAGATTCCAAAGATCCCGGCATCGAGTGCTTCTGTGAAATTCACCACCTCGGTCCCGGCAAAGGGGCCGAACGCGGTCATGGTCAGGCGTAACGGTCTCATTCGATGTCCTCCAGCTTCGGCTTGTCCAGGATTGCTTTCATGACCACGTCTTCGTCTTCGCCGGCGCCTTCTCCGCGGACATAGATGAGGAACTCCTCGATCACACCGGTTGGATCATCGAGTTTCGACTGTGCGCGGCCCGCACTTGCCCTCACCAGCTCCTGTTTGCGTTCGCGCAACGTCTGAAGAAGGTTGGGATAGTAGGGTCGCAGCTGTGCTGCAGGTTCGATCAGAGCGCCATCGTCCAACAGGATCGCACGAATGTAATCCGTGCCGGGGTTGGATTTCGCCTCCGACACCAGGTCGGCCAAGTACCCTCGCACCTCGCGGACCTCCCGCAACGGTGCAAACTCGACGGATTTCATATTGGCGATTGCGCCATTTCGAGTCAGATCAAACACCGTCATTGACTTCGTACTGCCAGCCTCATCGAACCCGAAAGCAAGCGGGGCGCCGCTGTATCGGATGCTTTCTTTTCCGGCGGCCTGTGGACGATGAAGATGGCCAAGCGCTACATAGTTGGCGCCCTCGAAGAGCGAGCTCGGTACCGTTTCAACGGTGCCAACCGACAGCCGTCTTTCACTGTCAGAAGGAAGACAATTGGTTACAAAGGCATGGGCCACGACAATCCAGCGCGCATCCTCTGGCACGAAGCTCTTCGCAGATTCAAACTGGGCCCGAAGCACGTCTTCGGGTGTACGAATGTCTTCGCGCTCGAAGGCCCGGCGGGCCGCGTAAATCTCGGAATAGGGCAGGGCGGAGATTGCGACGGCTCCATGATCATCCTCCAGGATGATTGGGTGCTCATCGCGATCAATTGGACCTCGCACCAGGATACGGTTTCGATCAAACAGCTTTGAGGCTGCCCCGAGGCGTTGGCCAGAATCGTGGTTGCCGGCGATGACAACGACAGCGGTTTCTGTTTCCGCATAAACCTGCTCCAGGAAATCACTGTAGAGTTTCGTTGCGGCCTCGGACGGGACGGCTTTGTCGTAAACATCGCCCGCAACGATCAGAACATCCACCTGCTCAGTCACGATCGTTTGAAAGATCTGATCGAGAATGTGGGCTTGGTCTTCGATGAGAGAAATGCCCCGCAAAGTCTTCCCAAGATGCCAGTCTGCTGTGTGAAGAACTTTCATGGCTACCCCAACATTTTTATATGTATAAAAATTATATGGACAAGGGCAGGGAGTCAATATAGCTTTGAACCATGGCGTTTGATGACCTGAAACATGCGCAACGTGAGCGTTTGGAGTATCTGGATCGCTTGTTCTTCTGGGACGGAGCAGCGACTCGCTCTTGCCTGACAGAGCGATTTGGGATTTCGAATCCGCAGGCGGCTTTAGATTTCAAAGCCTATTTGCAGGCTTCAGCGGCCAACGCGCTTAGATACGACGCGTCTTCCAGGAGGTATTTCGCGACGAAGCACTTCTCACGCCTTGCCGGACGGCCGACGATCGCGGAGCTTGAGGAGCTGCTTGGTGAGCGTCATGGGACGGTCTTTGACTCGCTCCCCGACCTTCAAAGAAGCCAGAACGTGCGCGTGTTTCGGCCCCTGTATCGTGCAGTACAGAATGGTGAGGCGGTGCAGATCGTCTATCAATCAATGCGCAAGCCGGAACCGGAAAGGCGCTGGATTGCGCCACTTCGTTTCGCGTCAGATGGGCTGCGCCTCCATTTGCGGGCATGGTGTTACGAGCGCGGCGAGTTCAGGGATTTTGTTCCATCACGCATCGACCCATCTCAGTCGTTTAGGGGAACGCGAGAGGCCAGGGGTGTTCCTCGAGACGACGACTGGTTCACCTGGGCAATTCTAAAGTTGAAACCACATCGTGACCTTTCGGAAAGCCAGAGACGAGTTGTTCGGATCGAGTTTGGCTTTGATGGGGAAACTCGCGAGGTTCGTGTCCGCAAGGCGCTGGAGTTCTACACTAATCGTCGCTGGGGGCTCGATCAGGAGAAACCGCGTCTCGAGTGCGCATCCCGGAAATACGAAACCATGACTGGGGCAAGCAATGAGATTTGAAATGACCCGCGTAGATCCCGAGGTGAACATGAACCGCTTCTATTGCGTTCAGTTGACCAAAAGCCTCTTCGGCGAATTCGGCGTGGAGAGGCGGTGGGGACGATCGGGTGCGCGGGGGCGCCTTCGCCTCGATTGGTACGCGAGCCTGTCTGAAGCGAAGGAAGCGATGTCAAAGCTGATCAAACAGAAGCTGAAGAAAGGGTACACGGGTGAAACAGAACTGGCTTGTTGGTCTTGCTCCGGATGACCGAAGCCCGTTCCTTGACGATACCGTCGGCGAAGATATCGGAGACCTTCAGTTTCACGAGATCACATCCGCGTCGCTTGCCGTCGATTGCCAGGTTGAAGAGCGCCAAGCCGATGTTGGCAGGCCAAGATAGGCCCTTTCAAGTAATACGCATCAGTGGCGGCGTCGCATTTCTGGAAGAGGCAAATGGCAGCTCTTTCCGGTACCCGCCATTCGCTGCACCTGACGCCAATGGCAGCTGCGCGCAAGAACTGCCTCGGCGGGTTTGGTGAGGGGTAGGACCTTGAACCGTCTGCCCGAACCAAACATCCCAAGACGCGATGCATGGCCACGACCATACAGAAGCAACCATCGGGAAATGTCCGAGACAGGCCGGGCGGCTCTTGAGAAATTCCGCACCACCGGTAATGCTGCCATGGTTGATCATAAGGAAAGAGAGTACGCTCGGATGATCGCAATGGCCGTGGATCGCAGTGGGGATTGCCTTTTTTTGCGATTTTACGTGTGTTGAAACGGTCGTCCGACTGGTGTCGACGTGAGTATTGCGCCACTCCGATTTTGCTGGCGTGAAGTAAATTGTACGTAACGACTTGGGTTGGCCGCCGGGAGTTTGGGGAGCTGATCGATCAATTGGGAACAGGGGACAACGGTGCAGATCAAGGAAGTTCAAATCGAGAATTTTCGGCTCTTGCGCGATGTCACTATAGGATTCGAAAATCGCACAACGTTGATTGTCGGCCGGAACAACAGTGGCAAGACGTCGATTGCCGAGCTGTTTAGGAGGCTACTTGGCGATAGGGTACCAGCGTTTAGGATCGAGGATTTTTCCTTGGGATGTCACGAGTGCTTTTGGACGGCATTTGAAGCAAGCAACGCGGGGAGGCCGGCACCAGACGTCATCGCACTTCTCCCATCCATCAAGATCACCATCGACATCACCTACGACATTCATGCCCCTGACCTCGGCCCCCTGAGCGAGTGCATCGTCGATCTCGACCCAGATAGCAGTGACGCAAGACTTGTTCTTAGCTATGGCCCCAAACCAACCGCGCCTTCGGCGCTTTTCGCCGATCTCGTCGCTGGCGATGATGACGCGATCAACCGCCGGAATCTGTTCCGGGCGTTGGGCGGCCGCGTACAAGCCGCCTACGCGGCATCTCTGGAGGCAGTTGATCCAAATGATCCGACCAATCGAAAATCTCTGGAGCCGAAAACGCTTACGACATTGATCCGGGGCGGCTTCATCAATGCACAGCGAGGCCTGGACGACGACACGCATCGCGAGCGGGATGTTCTGGGGAAGGTTATAGAGGTGCTATTTCAGTCGGCGTTAACCGACCCCATCGATCCAGAGAAGCGAACAATAGCCGAGCAGCTTAAGGAAGCCGTGGAGAAAATCCAGGGCGACCTACATACCGGCTTCAACGCCAAGCTCACCTCACTCTTGCCGACGTTTGACCTGTTCGGATATCCCGGCCTCTCCGATCCGGGCCTCGTTACCGAGACCAGCTTCGACGTCGAAAAGCTGCTGAGCGATCACACCAAGGTTCGTTACGTCGGCGTCAATGGCATGACCCTGCCCGAAACCTACAATGGTCTCGGTGTGCGCAACCTCGTCTATATGCTGCTCCAGTTGTTGCGCTTTTTCCGCGAATATCAGGCCGAGCAGACCGCGGCTGGGGTGCATCTAATCTTCATCGAAGAGCCGGAGGCGCATCTGCACCCCCAGATGCAGGAGGTCTTCATCCGGCAGCTCGATCAGATCACCAGCGCTTTCGTCGCCCAGCTCAATAAGAACCGGCCGTGGCCGGTCCAGTTCGTCGTCACCACCCACTCTCCCCATATGGCGAACGAAGCGCGGTTCGAGGCCATGCGTTATTTCCTCTCGGTGCCAGATGGCGAGGGCATGCGCCGTTCACTCGTGAAGGATTTGCGCAAGGGTATGGGTGGCGCCCCAGAGCCCGATCGAGAGTTCCTGCATCAGTATCTAACCTTGACCCGTTGCGATCTGTTCTTCGCCGACAAGGCGGTCCTGGTCGAGGGGGCGGCGGAGCGCATACTGCTTCCGGCCATGATCCGTAAGACCGATAGCGCCGCCGCCGGGCAACCGCAGCTCGGCAGACAGTATCTCACGGTGATGGAGGTTGGCGGCGCCTATGCCCACCGTTTCTTCGATCTTCTTTCTTTCCTCGAATTGCGCACCCTCATCATCACCGACATCGACACGGTGAAGCCCAACGATGCCGGGAAGCGCGTGGCCGTACCGGTCGCAGACGGTGTGTTTACCAGCAACGGATGCTTGAAAGCCTGGTTCGGGGATGATGTTTCACCCGAGGTGCTGTTGGGAAAGACCGCACCTGACAAAACGACCGGCGCTCGGCGCGTCGCCTTCCAGATACCGGAAGCGGCCGACGAACCGTGCGGCCGAAGCTTCGAGGACGCCTTCATTCTGGCCAATCCCGCCTGCTTCTCCCTGGACGGCGACCGAGCGCTGGCCGCCTATACCCTGGCTGGGGATCAAAAGAAGTCTACCTTCGCCCTTGAGCACGCGATCGAGCGTACGGACTGGAACGTCCCTCGATATATCGCCGAGGGGCTGCGATGGCTGGCGGAGGGCAATCCTGCACCGGGGCCCCCTGCTACGGCGGTCGCGGTTGAGATCGCGGCAGATGCCGCCGGCGAGGCGGTGAACTTGGCCGAGGTTGGCGACAATGGCTGAGGAAGCGGAAAATCCCGCAGATGCCGCCGGACGCGTCGCCCTTGAGCGACTGTTCGCTTGTCTCGACGAAGGGCACAACTTTCGTCTGGAGGCGGGCGCTGGTGCTGGAAAGACCTACTCGCTCGACAAGGCACTACATCGCCTGATCGACCGCCGGGGCGCCGAGCTTCTTCGTCGCGGCCAGCAAGTTGGCTGCATCACCTACACCAACGTCGCCAAGGACGAGATTATCTCCCGTATCCAGGCTCATCCGGCCGTGCGTCCCGAGACGATCCACGGCTTTTGCTGGTCCGTCCTACAAGACTTCCAATCCACGCTCCGCACGCTTGTGCCCGCTCTTGACGGCTGGGCCGAACGTCTCGAACCTGTTGGAGGCATTGGAGCGCGCCGTGTCCACTACGAACTGGGATATCCCAGCGTCGGTGACCAGCAGGTGACACTTCGGCATGAAGACGTTCTGGCGCTGATGAAGCGGGCCCTTACCTATCCGAAGTTCCGATCGATTCTGACGGCGCGATATCCCATCCTGCTCATCGACGAATACCAGGACACTAACGCCGGTTTCGTCGATGCGATCAAAGCATGGTTTCTGGACTCGGGTCGAGGTCCTAAACTCGGCCTGTTCGGCGATCACTGGCAAAAGATCTATGGCGAGGGCTGCGGCTTGGTCGAGCACGCGGCGCTGGAAGTGATCGACAAGAACGCAAATTTCCGATCCACCGACGCGATCGTCCAGGTTCTGAATCGAATGCGACCAGCGTTGCCGCAAATGGTGCGCGATCCTGCCGTGCCGGGTGAGGCGCGCGTGTTTCATACCAATCTCTGGTCTGGCGTCAGGCGAACCGGACAGGGCGGCGGTCACTGGACCGGTGATACAAGCCCCGAGGCAGCTAAGGCATATTTCGCGCACATCAGAAATCGACTTGCGGCCGAGGGCTGGGACTTCGCGGTCGGGAAAACCAAGATTCTCATGCTCAGCCACAGTGTGCTTGCTCGCGAGCAGGGATATGCGAGCATTCCTCCGATCTACGGCCAGTTCAACGATCCTTGGCTGAAAAAGAACGATCCTCACATCAAATTCCTGGCTGATCAGCTTGAGCCGGCCTGCACCGCCTACAAGGCAAAGCGCTACGGCGAAATGTTCGGTTACTTCGGAACCGGAACGCCTAAAGTCCAAAAGCACGCGGACAAGGTGGCCTGGTCGGATACCATGAATGCACTGATCGCGCTGCGAACATCGGGGACGATCGGCGATGTTGTCGACTTCATCGTCGGTCAGCCGCGCATGCGTCTACCAGAGTCTGTTGCAGAAGCCGAACGACGACTGGCCGCCGCAGGCCTCGAGCCAATCGAAGGGGAATCCCGCCGCGTTACCCAATTGCGGAAACTGCGTGCGGTCACCTATACCGAGTTGATCGCTCTCAAACAGTTCATCGATGGGCACACCCCCTTTGCCACGAAGCACGGCGCGAAGGGCGCAGAGTTCGAGAACGTGCTGGTGGTCGTCGGTCGCGGGTGGAGCAAATACAATTTTGCGAAGATGCTCGAATGGATCGAACCTGGTCCGCCCGCCGACAAAATCGAGTTCTTCGAAAACAATCGCAATCTGTTCTATGTGGCATGTTCACGGCCCAAGGTTCGCTTGGCGATCTTGTTTACACAAGTGCTCAGTGTAAATGCGATGGCGCGGCTCACAGCCTGGTTCGGCGCTGACAACATTGTCGCCTTGCCGGCTGACCCGGAGGCGGCCGTGCAAGCATAAGGGTTTCTGATGGGCTGGAACCGGTCATGCGTCGCGCCAGTTTCGAATGTCTGCATTGGGCCGGTCGCGTCGTCAAAAACGATTCCGGATGTGCAGGATCTGCACGTGCTCTAAGTTCCGGAATGCAAAGTTTGCGGCTGCAACGGTCCCGGTGACGGTTGGCGGATAGACACGCATCGCTGACCTCAATTACGACCGAGCAATTGTCGAAGAGTCGGTAATCGACATCTTCTCTAATTAACATAACGTTTATTACGGGCCATTCGGAACCACAGGGGGTGGATTCACAAATGAAGTGCAAATTCTGTACGAATACAGAAGCTTGCATGGAGGTTGTTGAATGGGAAGCCACTACTCCCACCTGAGTCTGGAAGAACGTCGTAAGATCGCGAAGTGGCTTACGGCCAATATGCCGATTGCAGAGATTGCCGACCGATTGGGTCGAGACGCCTCGACAATCTACCGCGATATCAAGCGGAACCGGTACACTGACAGAGAGCTGCCCGAACTGGACGGCTATCACGCAGTCACTGCGCAAGACATGAATGAACGACGACGTGCAGTTCATCGCAAGCTTGTCGTCCATCCCGAGTTGAAAGCCGCTGTCGAGGAAGCGCTCAGGTCGGGTTGGTCACCCGAGCAGATCGCAGGCCGGATGCGTCTGGAGAACCACCAGGTTCGCATCAGCCACGAGACGATCTACCGGTTCGCCTATTCGAAGGAAGGCCGGGACGAGGCCTTCTATCGGCACCTGCCCGAGCACCGCAGACGTCGTCGCCCGCGTGGATACCGCAGGCATCATCGAACCCAGGTGTTCGACAGCCAAAGCCTGTCACGCAGGCCTGAGCGCATCGCAGAACGCCGTGAGTTTGGCCATTGGGAATGCGACCTGATGATGTTCCGCAAGGAGCACGGGAAGATCAACGTCACCTCTCTCGTCGAACGCGTCAGTCGCTACACCGTCGTCCTGCGCAATGAGGATCGCCAGTCCAAGCCAATCATGGAGGCACTGATCGGCGGTCTGGCTCCCCTGCCCTCGGATGCCCGCCAGTCGATTACCTTCGACAGAGGCACCGAGTTCTCCGCGTGGAAACGGCTGAAAGACGGCATCGGAGCCGACAGCTGGTTCTGCGATCCGCAAGCACCGTGGCAGAAGGGAACCGTGGAGAACACCAACAACCGGCTCAGAAGGTATCTGCCCCGCTCAACCGATCCGACGGCGCTGACAAATCGAAATTTGAGGTCGATTTGCCACCGCCTCAACTCCACGCCGCGCAAGTGCCTCGGCTACCGGACACCCGCCGAGGTCTTCGAGAGCAACCTGATAGCGATCCGGAACAGACTGGAATAGAAAGGGAAATCAGAATCTGCACTTCAGCGTGAGTTCACAGGCGTGCCGGACATATCGACACCCCTTGGAGGAAGCACTTATTTCGGACAGATCGCGAGAATGTATATTGCCTGCTCGAGACGACCTGAATAAGTCGGGTATATGACAAGAGCGACAGTCACACACGCCTCATGGCGCATCACAGCACTGATTGCCTGTCTGGCGCTCGTGATCGGCAGCCTGTCCTTTGTCTATTCCGGATCGCAACACATGGCTCATGCCGCCAGTGCGGTCGAGCAGGTAGATACGACACCGACGGGCGCCCATATCGGGCACGCCGCGTACAAACTCGCGGAAGCTCGTACCGCGTCCTCCGAGCACTGCAGTTCGGACGCCGCGCAGCCATCGGAATGCCATTTGGCCGGGTGCTGCCTGGCTGAACTGCAATCTCCGCATCTCCCGCCTCACGTAAAAATCGTACGCGGCCCAAGCCAGCGTCCATTGGCGAATCTTGTCAAATCGTTGCCCGCAGCTTCTCTGCCAAAACGCCCTCCTCGGTCCCTCTGACATCGCTCTTGCGACCCTGAACACAGGGTTTTTCTTGGTCGAAATGTTGTCTTTGGGCCGACTGCAATGGGGTCGGCTGCCTGGAGGTTGTCATGCGCGGACGTTTTGCGGCGCTCAGTATTCTTGCCCTTGCCGGGGGCGTGGCCGGCGGAGTCTTTCTTGAGCGGCTCTACCTCAATCCTGTGGACGGGGCTGGTTCCGACGGTCCGGATATTCTCTATTGGGTGGCACCGATGGATGCGAATTTCCGCCGCGACGGGCCGGGAAAATCGCCGATGGGAATGGACCTGGTCCCGGTCTATGCCGGGCAAGAGCCTGCGGGCGATCCCGAAGAGGTCACGCTGAGCGCGGCAGAGATCAATGCGATCGGTGTTCGCACCGCCCTGGCGCAGGTGACCGATGTCGCGCAGCGCATCGAGACCGTGGGCTTCGTCGGCTATGACGAGCACAAGACAAGCCATGTCCATACCCGTGTGGAGGGCTGGATTGAACGCCTGGAAGTCCGTGCCGTGGGAGACCGAGTCGACAAGGGCCAGGTATTGTTCGACTTGTTCTCGCCTCTTGTGGCGGCCGCGACAGGAGACCTCGTTCGGGCACTCGATGACCGCGATCCGCGCATCCTCGACTCCGCCCGCAACAAGCTGCTGAGCCACGGGATGTCGTCCCGCCAGTTGGCCGAGATCGAGCGCAGCGGGGAGCTTGCGCGCAATATCGAGATCGAGGCGCCACAGGATGGTGTCGTGATCTCGCTCGAGGCGGCGGACGGCATGTATCTTCAACCGGGAACACGTGCTTTCTCCGTTGCCGACCTGAGCAGCGTCTGGCTGATCGTGGATGTGTTCGAGCGCGACATTGCCCGTCTTTCGGACGCCATGCGCGCCGTGGCCCGGTTCGAACATCTCTCTGGTCGCAGCTTCGAGGGCGAGATCGACTACGTCTATCCGGAGCTCGACCCGCGCACCCGCACGCTTCCCGTGCGCCTGCGCTTCGACAACGCCGAGGGCCTCCTGCGCCCCGGCATGTTCGGAAGCGTGAGCCTTCTGCCCGAGACCGGCCAGCAGGTTCTGACCATTCCGTCCGAGGCCGTCATCCGCACCGGAGCAGCGGAACGCGTCATCCTGAAGACCGGCGAGGGCACGTTCCGGCCGCGCCTCGTCACCACCGGGCTGCGCGACAATTTCGGCGAGAGCGGACGCACCGAAATCCTGCAGGGGCTGGCCCCGGGCGAGGAGGTCGTCGCATCGGCACATTTCCTCATCGACAGCGAGAGTGCGCTGAACGCCGGTTTCATGCGCATGGCCCCGACCGATCAGGAACCGGCGCGCGGAACCGGGACGCTGGTTGCGCTTGACCGGGCCAACCGCATGGCGACGGTGAGCCACGACGCTCTTGAGAGCCTCGACTGGCCCGCCATGGCATCGCAGTTCCCAATCCGGGCGGACCTGTCTCTCGACCGCCTCCAGGAAGGCGATGCGGTTGCATTCACCGTCGCGCGCGGCGCCGACGGCCTGCTTGGTCTGCTGGAACTGGGGCCGGACGATGGCGTCGCGGCAACCGGGACCGGCATGGCGCTGGCGGTCACGCCCGACGGCAAGCTCACGCTTGCGCATGATCCGATACCAGAGCTCGGTTGGCCGGCGATGCAGATGGACCTGTCCGTCTCCGGTCTGGATCCGGCCATGGTTCCGGTCGAGGCGCACATTGAGTTCGACCTGGCAAAGGACGATGCGGGAATGTTCTCGATCATCGCTGTCCGCGCCGTGGGCGACGCGGCACCCGCGCTCGCCGAACCCGCTCACCCCGAGCAAGCCCCGCCCATCGTGGTCTCCGGCACCATCGATGCGGTCGACGGCGCGGCTCGGACGGCCACCGTGACCCATGGACCGATGAAGGAGATCGGCATGCCCGGCATGACGATGGACTTCACCATCGATCCCACGATCGACCCTGCCGAACTCGTCACCGGCACCGAGATGACACTGACATTCGCCCGGCCGGACAGCATGACGATGGTGCTTGCGGCTGCCGAACCCTTGGTTCCCGCCATGGAAGTGTCCGGTCAGATCAACTCGGTCGATCTGTCCGCACGGATGGCCAATGTCACCCATGGACCCATGGTCGAGATCGGTATGCCCGGCATGACCATGGATTTCGTAATTTCCGAGCTTGTCGATCCCGCTGACCTGCCTCTCGGAACGGAGTTGACGCTCCTGCTGGACCGAAACCCCGATTTCTCCATGACGCTCGTTGGCGTCGCCGCTACCGAAAGCCTGACGCAATGATTCCCGCCATCATTCGTGCGTCGCTCGCAAACCGGTTCATCATTGTTGCAATGGCCTTCATGATGGCTGCTGCCGGGATCTGGGCGATCCGCGAAACACCGGTAGACGCGATCCCAGACCTTTCGGACGTGCAGGTCATCATCCGCACGCCCTACGCCGGTCAGGCGCCGCAAGTCGTCGAGAACCAGATCACGTACCCGCTCGCCACCGCGATGCTTGCCGTGCCGGGGGCGCAGGACGTGCGTGGCTTCTCGTTCTTTGGCGACAGCTATGTCTATGTGGTGTTCGAAGACGGCACAGATCTTTACTGGGCGCGCTCCCGTGTTCTGGAATATCTCGGCCAGATCAGCGGAAGCTTGCCCGAAGGGGTGTCTCCGCAACTCGGCCCGGACGCGACCGGCGTTGGCTGGATCTACCAATACGCGCTGATCGACCGGACCGGAAACCATGATCTCGCACAGCTTCGGACGCTGCAGGACTGGTTCCTGAAATACGAACTCCAGGCGGTCGAGGGCGTCTCCGAGGTCGCCACGATTGGCGGCATGGTCAAGCAGTACCAGGTGGTCGTCGATCCCAACAAGCTGCGCGCCTATGACATCACGCTCGATCAGCTCGCAGGCGCGATTCGCTCGGCCAACCGGGAGACCGGCGGCAGCGTGATCGAGATGGGCGAGGCCGAGTTCATGGTGCGCTCCTCCGGCTACATTGATGAGCTGGCCGATCTCGCGAGCGCACCGCTGATGGTCAATGAGCGCGGTGCAGCGCTGACCCTGGGGGACGTGGCCGATATCCGGCTTGGACCCGAGATGCGCCGTGGCGTCGGAGAATTCGGCGGCGAAGGGGATGCCGTTGGCGGCGTTGTCATCCTACGTTGGGGCGGCAATGCTCTGGCCACGATTAAGGCCGTGGAGGCCCGTATCGAGGAACTTCGGCCGAACCTGCCGGAGGGCGTCGAACTCGTCACGACCTATGATCGGTCGGGCGTCATCGAGCGTGCGATCGACAACCTGCAGAAGAAGCTGACGGAGGAATTCATCGTCGTCGTGCTCGTCTGCGCGGCGTTCCTGCTGCACCTGCGCTCGTCACTGGTGATCCTGCTGTCGCTGCCGCTCGGAATCTTCGCGGCTTTCATCCTGATGAAGGCGCAGGGGGTGAATGCCAATATCATGTCGCTGGGCGGGATCGCCATCGCCATCGGCGCCATGGTCGACGCCTCGATCGTCATGATCGAAGCGATGCACCGACGACTCGAAAAGGAGAAACTGACAGCCGAGAACCGCTGGCGGATTGTGCAGGAATGCGCCTCCGAGGTCGGCCCGGCGCTGTTCTATTCGCTCGCGATCATCACAGTCAGTTTCCTGCCGGTTTTTGTTCTGGAGAACCAGGAAGGCCGTCTCTTCAAGCCGCTCGCCTACACGAAGACCTATGCGATGGCGGCTGCGGCGATCTTGTCGATCACGCTCGTGCCGGTGTTGATGGGCTATTTCGTGCGAGGCCGGATCATTCCCGAGCGCAGGAACCCGCTGAACCGCATTGTCGTGTTCATCTACCGTCCGTTCCTCGATGCAGCCATCGCCTGGCCCTGGGCAACGACCGTGCTCGCTGCCGCCGTGGTCGCCTCGATGTGGTACCCGTTGCAGAGGCTTGGCTCGGAATTCATGCCCGAGCTGAATGAGGGCGATTTCCTCTACATGCCGTCGCTTTATCCAGGCGTCTCGATTGGCAAGGCACGCGAAGTGCTGCAGCAGACCGATCGCCTGATCGCCACGGTTCCCGAGGTTGAGACCGTTCACGGAAAGCTCGGTCGCGCTGATACCGCCACGGACCCCGCGCCGCTGACGATGATCGAGACGACGATCCAGCTGAAGCCGGAGAGCGAATGGCGCGCGGGCATGACGATGGAAGGGATACGCGACGAGCTTGACCGTGTGGTGCAGATTCCCGGCGTGACCAATGTCTGGATCCAGCCGATCAAGAACCGGATCGACATGCTGGCGACGGGCATCAAGACGCCGGTTGGCGTCAAGATCACGGGGGAGGACCTAAGGGAGATCGAGCGGATCGGCATTGCCGTGGAGGATGCCGTGCGAGGGATCGAGGGCACCGCTTCGGCCTATGCCGAGCGGCCCGTGGGCGGGCGGTTCATCGAGATCGATGTCAACCGCGCGGCGGCTGCGCGCTACATGATGAGCGTGCAGGATGTGCAGAATGTCGTGCAGACCGCCATCGGCGGCATGCAGGTCTCGGAATCCGTCGAGGGGCTGGAGCGGTTCCCGATCAACCTGCGCTATCCCCAATCCTGGCGCGACAGCCCCGAACGGCTGGAGACACTGCCGGTGGTCACCCCTTCGGGCGCCCACGTACCGCTCGCCACACTGGCGGAGATCCGTATCGTCGACGGCCCGGCCATGATCCGCTCCGAAAATGCGCGGCGGACCGGCTTCGTCTTCATCGACATCGCCGGGCGGGATCTTGGCAGCTATGTCGCCGAGGCCCGGGCGCAGGTTGCCGAGCAGGTCACCCTGCCGCCGGGCTATGCGTTGAGCTGGTCCGGGCAGTATGAGTATATCGAGCGGATGCAGGAGCGGCTTACCATCGTTGCTCCGGCGACCCTTCTGATCATCACGCTGATGCTGTTCATGGCCTTCAACCGTGTGATCGAGGTCGGGATTATCCTCGCGGCGCTACCCGTGGCGCTGTCCGGCGGCGTCTGGTTCCTGTGGTATCTCGGCTTCGATACCTCGGTGGCGGTGCTCGTCGGCTTCATCGCGCTCGCCGGCGTTGCGGTCGAGACCGCCATCGTGATGCTCCTCTACCTGAATCTCTCATGGGAGAAACGGCGCAGGCTTGCACAGGACGCGGGGCGCAAGCTCGGCAAGAACGATATCGAGGAGGCCGTCTTCGAAGGTGCCGTTCTGCGCGTGCGTCCAAAGGTGATGACGGTCGCCACGATCTTCGCGGCCTTGATCCCGATCATGTACGGCACCGGCACCGGGTCGGAGATCATGCAGAGGATCGCGGCCCCGATGATCGGTGGCATGGTCACCGCGACGATCCTGACCCTGTTCGTGATCCCCGCGATCTTCGTGATCTGGAAGCGGCTCGCACTCTCCCGCGTCAATCGCGAGATCGCCAACTCACCTTCGATCCAACCCGTCGGCCAGACACCAGTCCCAGCCGAATAACCACGTCACAAACCTGAAAGGAAACTCATGAAAACCCTTACCCTATCGCACGCCTTGTCCATTCTCGCTCTGTCGACCGGTGTGGCGCTGGCGCAAACTTCGCATGGAATGGACCATTCCAACATGCCGATGACCGACCAGCAGATGGAGGGCGCGGTGCATGCCACGGCCACCATCAACGAGATCGGAGAGGGAACCGCCAATGTCAGCCATGGCCCGATCGCCGAGATCGGATGGCCGGCCATGACGATGGACCTGCCAGTTCTGGAGAACGCCGAGATGATGGGCGAGGTCTCACCGGGCGAGGAGGTCACGCTGATGCTGGTCAAGGGCGATGACGGCATGTACGCCATCGCAGCAATCATGCCGAACTGACATCGGGGTGCGGCGGCTTTTGCGCCTGCTCAAGCCGCCGCATCGCTTTCGGGTCTCTGCCGATCAGACCCGCGTGAGAGCAATCTCGAAGCTCT
>CANMIP010000029.1 GCA_947497945.1 uncultured Tropicimonas sp.
CTTGCCCAACCCGAAACCGATCAATATCAAACCCGCAGACTCTCGTTATGACTGAGAGATCAACGGGGGGCAGGTCATGCCAATTGCAGCTTGGGCCCAATGCCGCCAACCGGCTTCTGATCCGGGCTCAGAATCGCCCCTCCTTCACCGCCTCCATGGCGACATAGGTCGAGGTCGAGGCGACATGCGGCAACGCCGAGAGCCGCTCCGCGAGCACCTGGCGGTATGCGCCGATATCGGCGGTGCGCACTTTCAGCAGGTAGTCGAAATTGCCCGCGATCATGTGGCATTGCTCGATCTCCGGGATCGTCTTGACCACGCGGTTGAACTCCGAGAGCGCCTTCTCGCTGGTGTCCGACAGGCGCAACTCGACAAAGGCCACATGCGCGCGCCCGAGCCGGATCGGGTCCAGCAGCGCCTGGTATCCGAGGATATAGCCGTCCTTCTCCAACCGTTTGAGCCGCGCCTGGACCGGGGATTTCGACAAGCCGATCCGGCGCGCGAGGTCGGTCACCGGCAGCCGCCCCTCGGTGGAGAGGGCCTCAAGGATGGCCTTGTCGAAGGAATCGAGCGGTGCAGGGTCTCGGGGCATGGCAGGCAATCACCCTTCATCAGGCTTCAAATGCAGTCATATCGTCTGCAAAACTAAAAAAGAAGGTCAATTCGCCCGTGAATGACGACGTAGAGTAGAGGTAATTCCCTTCTCTCCGACAGGCAGACGATATGACCGAGACGCTTCAAACCGCCCGCGCGCGCCTGCGTGCCCTGACCCTTCCCGACGAGACCGCCCGGCTTGCCGAGTTGACCGGGATGGCGGCCCTGACAGCAGCAGACCGCGACGCGATCTGCGCGGCGGCAGCGACGCTGGTCGAGGCGATCCGCAATTCGGACGATCCCGGGCTGATGGAGATGTTCCTGGCCCAGTACGGGCTTTCGACCGACGAGGGCATCGCCCTGATGTGCCTCGCGGAAGCGCTGCTGCGCGTCCCCGATGCCGCCACGATCGACGCGCTGATCGAGGACAAGATCGCCCCCTCCGCCTGGAACACCCATATCGGCGCCTCCTCCTCCTCGCTGGTCAACGCCTCGACCTGGGCGTTGATGCTGACGGGCAAAGTGCTTGACGACGAACAGACCGGGCTGGCCGGTGTCCTGCGCGGCGCGGTGCGGCGGCTGGGTGAACCGGTGATCCGGACCGCCGTCGGGCAGGCGATGAAACAGATGGGGAACCAGTTCGTGCTGGGCGAGAGCATCGACTCCGCTCTCAAGCGGGCCGCGAAGATGGAAGCCAAGGGCTATGCCTATTCCTATGACATGCTCGGCGAGGCCGCGCGCACCGAGGCCGACGCGTTGCGCTATCACCGCGCCTATCTCGGCGCCATCGCCGCCATCGCCCCGGCTGCGAAGGGCGAGGATATCCGCGCCAATCCGGGCATCTCGGTCAAGCTCTCGGCGCTGCATCCGCGCTTCGAGGTCGGCCAGCGCGACCGGGTCATGCGCGAGCTGGTGCCGCGCATCCAGGACCTCGCACTGGCTTGCAAGCACGCCAATATGGGGCTCAATATCGACGCCGAGGAAGCCGACCGGCTGGAGCTGACTCTCGATGTCTTCGAGGCTGTCGCCCGCGACCCGCGTCTGTCCGGCTGGGACGGCTTCGGCACCGTGGTGCAGGCCTATGGCCCGCGCGCTGCCGCCTCCATCGACTGGATCCTCGCTCTGGCCGAAGAGCTGGACCGGCGCTTCACGCTGCGGCTGGTCAAGGGCGCCTATTGGGACGCCGAAATCAAGCGCGCGCAGGTGCTCGGGCTCGAAGGCTTCCCTGTCTTCACCCGCAAGCCGCTCTCGGATGTGAGCTACATCGCCTGCGCTCGCAAGCTGCTCGCCGCCACGGACCGCATCTATCCGCAATTCGCCACGCACAACGCCCATTCCGTCGAGGCGATCCTGCATATGGGCGCCGACCCCGAGACCTTCGAGTTCCAGCGCTTGCATGGCATGGGCGAACGGCTGCACCAGATCGTGAAGGACCGGGCGGGCACGGCCTGCCGGATCTACGCCCCTGTCGGCGCGCATCGCGACCTGCTGGCCTATCTTGTCCGCCGCCTGCTGGAGAACGGCGCCAACTCGTCCTTCGTCAACCAGATCGTCGACGAAGACGTCCCTGCGACCGTCGTCGCCCGTGACCCGTTCGCGGAAGCGGAGACCGCGCTGGCTCGCCCGACCGCCGTCATCCCGCCGGTCGAGATCTTCGGTGCAGGCCGCAAGAACGCACGCGGCTGGGACATTACAGGCCCTGACGACCTGGCCGCAATCGACGCCGCCCGCGATCCGCATCGCCTTGCACAGTACCGCGCGGGGCCGATCGTGGCCGGGCAGGAATATACCGGCGAGGGGCTTGAGATTCTCAACCCGGCTGATCCGGAAGACGTGGTCGGCAGGGTCGTGGAGGCGGATGACGCCACCATCGAGACCGCGCTTGCCGCCGCCGCGCCCTGGGACGCTTCCCCGCTGGAGCGCGCGGCCACGCTGCGCCGTGCGGCCAATCTCTACGAGGAGAATTTCGGCCTCTTCTTCGCGCTGGCTGCCCGCGAGGCCGGAAAGACGCTGCTGGACGCCGTGGGGGAGCTGCGCGAAGCCGTTGATTTCCTGCGCTATTACGCCGCTCGTATCGAGTTCCTCGAGCAACCGGCCCGCGGCACCTTCGCCTGTATCTCCCCCTGGAACTTCCCGCTGGCGATCTTCACCGGCCAGCTCTCGGCCGCGCTTGCCGCCGGCAATGCCGTCATCGCCAAGCCCGCCGAACAGACCCCGCTCATCGCCGCGGCCGCCATTCGCCTGCTGCACCAGGCTGGAGTTCCGGGCGACGCTCTGCAATTGCTGCCCGGGCGCGGCGAAACGGTCGGGGCCGCGCTGACCTCCGATCCGCGCATCGCCGGGATCTGCTTCACCGGTGGTACCGACACCGCCCAACTCATCCACCGCTCCATGGCCGCAAACCTCACCCCTGGCGCGCCGCTCATTGCCGAGACTGGTGGCCTCAACGCGATGATCGTCGATTCCACGGCGCTCCCCGAACAGGCCGTGCGTGACATCCTCGCCTCCGCCTTCCAGAGCGCCGGCCAGCGCTGTTCGGCGCTGCGCTGCCTCTATGTACAGGAAGATATTGCCGAGGGTCTGCTGAAGATGCTCACGGGGGCGATGCAATGCCTGCGCCTTGGCCAGCCTTGGGAACTGTCCACGGATGTCGGCCCGGTAATCGATTCAGAGGCGCAGGCCGCCATCGACGCCCATGTCGCAAAGGCCGAGGCGGAGGGCCGGCTGGTCTTCCGTCTGAAGGCGCCGTCGGGCGGACGCTTTTGCGCCCCCGCTGTGATCCGCGTCAGCGACATCACCGACCTGGGGCGCGAGATCTTCGGCCCGGTGCTGCATGTCGCCACTTTCAAGGCCTCCGAGCTCGACGATGTGATCGGACGGATCAACGCGACCGGCTACGGGCTCACCTTCGGCTTGCACAGCCGGATCGACGACCGGGTGCAATCGGTGGTCGACCGGGTCCGCGCCGGCAATCTCTACGTGAACCGCAACCAGATCGGCGCCGTTGTCGGCTCGCAACCTTTTGGGGGGGAAGGGCTTTCCGGAACCGGCCCGAAAGCTGGCGGTCCCGACTACCTGACGAAATTCGCCCGGAGCGCGCGGCCCGAGGTTGCGGCGGAAGCCTTCGGCACCGAGATCTCGCCTGAGGAAGTTCAGGCTGCGCTCGACGCCGCGCAGGCACCCGAGGCCCCGCTCTCGCGGGAAGAGTTGCCCGGGCCGACCGGCGAGTTGAACCGCCTGACCACCATGGCCCGTGCGCCGGTGCTCTGCCTTGGCCCCGGTGCTGCCGCCGTGGCCGAACAAGCGATGCTGGTCCGGGCAGCCGGGGCCCAGGCAGTGCCGGTCAATGGCGCGCTGGCACCAGGGGCGCTTGGCCACCTTTCGGGCCTCGGGGGCGTGCTCTGGTGGGGCGACGCGGAGACCGGGCGCGAGATGCGGCAAGTGCTTGCCGGCCGCGCGGGGCCGATCCTGCCGCTGCTCACTGGTGCCGAACCCGCCTCGGCCTTCCACCTGGAGCGCCATCTCTGCGTCGATACAACCGCGTCCGGCGGCAATGCAGCCCTGCTGGCGGCGGTGTCGCAATAGGTGCAGTGCCGGAGGTCGTGGCGCGGCTCAGGAGACCTTTGGCGCCGCTTTCTCCGCCGGCGTGGCGCTGTCGTCACTCCAGGTGATGCGCAGATCAAGCCGGCAGTCGCTGCCCGAGCGGCTGCCGCGCACGCGCAGGGTGAGCAGCCCGTCGGGATCGAGCGTGATCTCGTTCTCGGCGTCGCTCAGCGTCAGCTGTCCCTTGCCGACGCCCTTGGTGACGGCTTCGAGGAAAGCCTTGATCGTTTTGCGCGATTGCAGCGATTCATGGCGAAAGTCACCGTCTGTCTTCATGCGTCTGCGTGCTCCCAGGGCTGGCTGGTCGGGTTGAACGGCTTCGCGCGCGGATCATCCGAGCTGAGCCCGAGCACGTCGCTGCCCGGGAAGATCAGCGTCGCACCTGCGCCCGGTCCCTGCAAGCCCTTGAGCCGACGCGAAGCGCGGTCGAGCGTCACATCGCCTTCGAGGTGAAGCATCCCGTCGCGGGGGAGCAGGTGCCGGTCGTCATCTGGCTCTCCGCGCCTTGCAGGCGAAGGCAGAAATCGCTGTCGGATTTCCAACCTGCGGGCGGGGTCTCGAAGCTGGAATCCTCGGCGATCACGGCCTTGATCTCGGCTGATGTCAGGTTGGTTACACTGCCATGTCAGCGCTCAGCGAGAGTGGTGAAATCCAGAATTTATGTTATTTTTTAGTTTCTTGCGGAGAGAAGTTCACGCGAAACCTTAGGTTTTTGCAATGCGCGGAGCTGGCAGGAGGAGCGCAGGACGGGATCGAGCTTCAGGCTTGTCTCGGCAAGCATCTTCACGATCTCGGCGCCGCAGGCACCGGGCCTTTGCTTCGCCTTCATCCGTCAGCGGAAAGGTCTGCAGGGCGCTCGGGGTGTTCGGGCGTTGGTGATAAGCGCCGTGGCGTATCAGGGCGAGCTTCGTGCTCACTCGCCGAAGAGCTCTCGCCCGGCCGCGAAGAGTGCGTCGAAATCGATGCCGCCGGTGACTTCGAACATCTCGACGCCCTCCAATGCGCAGAGGTAGCCCGCCGGGTCCGGCTGCTCGCTGTCAGTCAGGAAGACGCCGTCAGGCTTGCGGTAGAAAGGGCCGGGGCTCTTCATGATCGCTCCGAGCAGGTCGGGGCGCTGGGCAATGTCCACCGGGCGCAACGCGGTCGGGGCGACGCTCTCGCGGGACCAGTTCAGCACCCAGAAATGGCTCAGCCCGGCCTCGAACTGCATCCGGCCCGCGCCGTAGATCCGGGTGATGGACAGATCGTGCTTCTCTTCGAGCTGCCAGAGTGCGTCCGGCGGCAGCGCGGCCAGCTCGGCGCGGCGTGCCTCGCTCAGCATCGGCGCGAGGTGCGGGTTGTGCAGGATCGTGCCCGGGTTGATGCGTGGCAGTTTCGGGATGCCGAGCGCCCGGGGCGGGGTGCCGGGCCGCAGCAAGAGCCGGTCATTGGAGACATAAGCCGTCCCGGCCAGCTCCATCATCCGCAGTACGGCGGTGGATTTGCCGCCTCCCGAAAGCCCGGCAATGGCCAGCCCTTTGCCGTGGCCCGCAAGCGCCGCCGCATGGCAGATCTGCCAGCCCGCGCGCTGGCAAATACTGAGCAGCTGCGTGTTGACGAAATTGATCACCTGGTTGGGATGTTGGGCGCAGGGGCCAAAGGCGACAGCGCGGTCGGCAGATTGCAGGAAGGTCACGCCGGTCCGGACCTTGTGCACGAGCCGCCCGTCGACCAGCTCGCAGATCGCGTCCTTGCGCCCGGTCTTGCCAGGCTCGCGCGCCCAGTCGATCCAGTCCGGCGCCGTTGCGAGGACCTGTCCGTCCAGCACCTCGACATGGCTGTCCACCGGGCCGGGCCCGGCCAGCGCATCTTCGAAATAGGCTTCCAGCTCGGCGCGCAGCGGCTCCTGGCAATCGATACGTGCCCGCAACGGTCCGACCTGAAGATAGAGTGAATCTGTCGAAGAAAGAGGATTAAAATCAAGCTGTTTCAGGGCGTCTTTCACGCTCTCCATGCTCATGCGGAAACCCGTCCCAGCACATGCTCTGTCAGGGCCGCAGGCGCATCCAGCCCGCAGCCTTCCTTCACGCCCCGGAAGCCGCCAAAGGCGGAGACCTCGAAGACGATCGGGCCCTGCGCGGTCAGGGCGACATCGACGGTGGTGAAATCCAGCCCGAAGGGGGCCTGCGCCCGATGCGCCATCTCGATCAGCCCGGGCTCCGGCTCGAAGGACGCGTATTTGCCGCCCGAATGGATCGTCGTGTTCCAGCTGTCGCTCTGGGAGATGCGGGCATAGGTGCACATATACGCCCCGCCGAGAAAGACCATGCCGAGATCCTGACCGGAGAGGTCGACCTTCTGCTGGATATACATGACGGGGTGTTCGGCCGCATAGGCGGCGATTCGGGCGGGCGCCTCGGCATCATCGCCTGATATCAGGATCATGCCACGCGCCTTGGTCGAGTAGAGCGGCTTGAAGATTGCGGTGCCGAACGCCTTCGCGGCCTGCAGCGCGGCGGCTTCATCCTCGGTGATGCGGGTCTGCGGCATCGGGATGCCGGCGGCGGCCAGCGAGACCGTGCAGGCCAGCCGGTCGATCAGCCGCAGCACCGCCTCGGGGCGGGAGAAGACCTTCACGCCCCTGGCCTCGGCATGGCGCAGCATCTCCAGCCGGTCCAGCACATGCGGGCTGTAGGTCTCGGAGATCTTCTTGATCACCAGCCCGTCCAACTTCGACAGGTCCGTGCCCTCGTAGAGCAGCGCGCCGCTGGCAAGATCGAGCACGACCCGGCCCATGTCGATGACAAGCCGGAAGCCGGTCCGCGCCTCGATGGCGTCGGCAAGGGCTTCGGTCGACCATTTGCCCGGGATCCCCACAACACCGATCTTCGGTTCAGTCACTGAACAACTCCCTGATGGGCAATTTGAAACGTCCCTCCCGGCCCGGCGGACAGGCCAGCGCCTGTTCCAGCAGGAAACGGGACCGCAGGAACATGCGCCGCGCATGTGCTGTGTCATAGATGAAGCGCGTCGAGGTGGCGAAAGAGCGCGCGAGACCCAGCGACAGGCGGTATTCGAAGCTCCGGTCCTTCTGCGCGCGGGCGAATTTCGCCGCCATCGCGTGGATGTCGCAGGCCACATCCGCGATGCGGCGTCGGACCGGGCCGTCCTGCACCTGCAGGCGGTAATTCGACACCATGAAGACGGAGATATCCTGCACGTAATCCATGTGCCGCGAGCGGTGCAGGTCGATGAAGCGAATGCGTTTCTCGACCGGGTCGTAGATCACGTTGTCGAGGTTGAAATCGCCGTGGATATGGACCGAGAACGGCGCGGGCAGGGCGGTCTCGCGCTCGCGCGCCCGGGCGACCAACCGGTCGAAACCGTCTATCTCCAGCCCGCCGATCTGCATCCGTGCCGGGCCGAATTCGGGGTGGATCCGCCGCACATCGGCCATCCGCCGCGCCAGTTGGCGCATCGAGGCCATCTCGGCGGGGTCCTGCGTGAGCGTGCTCTTCCAGATGTCGCGCAGGGTCTTGCTGAGCGCCTTTTTCGCGTCGCGCAGCTGCGCCTCGCCTTCATTGAGCAGGATATGCTCGAATGTGTGGCCGGGCAGGTGTTCGATCAGAAGCGCCGCGGACTGGCCACGCTTCTTGTAGGAGAGGATCTTCGGCGCCAGCCCCGGATAGTTCGAATGCCAGCTCTTCACGCCGGCCCGCTCTTCGCGCAACTTGTCCAGCGTACCATCCTTGAACACGGCATCGACCGCGCCTTCCTCGCTGTCACGCGAGCGCACGGCGGAGATGGCGCTGCCGGAGCGGGTCTCGGCCATCGGCTCCAGTTCCAGGTCCGCCTCCAGCACATTCGTGCCCGAGAGCACGCTGCGCAGGGTGAAATAGCGCTCGAACTGCACCGGCTGGCCGATGCTCGCCGACAGCAGCGCCTCGCTGATGCCCTGAAGCGCGTCGCCCATGCGGCGGATCTCGTTGGCCGCCAGCAGGCTGTTGGCGAGGTCCTCCGTGTGCTTGGACTTGCGCATGTCGCGCGTATAGGTCTGGAACAGGCGGTCATAGAGATCGTCCAGCTTCGCCTTGGACTGGCCGATCCGGATCGCCTGTCCGCTTTCGCTGGCCTGGATCGCCGGCAGGACCAGCGCCACGCCGCTTCGGACCTGCTTGATGACCTTGGGATAGGCGTCCGGGCGCATCAGCTCCTTGATGCGGACATCCTCGGCATGGATCAGGCTGCGCCGGGCCAGCCGGCCGATCAGGTCGAGATTGCGGCCGACCATGTCCATGCTCTGCAGCACCAGCCGCTGGGTGTTGGCAACCTTTCTCGCAGAGAGCCCGCGCTGGCTGGCGGCGTGGACGCGCGAGCGCAGGTTGTCCGCATAGCCCGCGCGCAGGATCACCTTCTGCGCGGTGCCGGTCTCGGGGGCCTCGAAATAGCTTTGCAGGCCGGACAATTGCCCGTCCAGCTCGGCGCAAAGGAAATGCAGGTTCTCCTCGATCGCGCGCGGCAGTTTAGCCATCGAACACTCCCAGGTAGAGCGGCGCGTCAGGATCGGCCAGATGCGGGGCGAAGGCGGGGCGAAAGCGGGCTGCCTCCTCCAGCGGTGAGGCCCATGTCACGTCGATCTGCGAGGGGTCGGGCTGGGGGCCCATGCAGGCGACATAATCCGGCGCGACCTCGCAGGCGAAGAGCATCTCGACACGGTGGCTCAGCCCTTCCTGCTTCGGCTTGAAGATCTCGGCCACGTGCAGGAGTCGCCCGACCGCAACCGCCGCGCCGACTTCCTCGAGGCATTCGCGCGCCACGGCGTCCTGCAATGTCTCGCCCGGTTCCTGTTTCCCGCCCGGCAGCGTCAGCCAGACGCCGGTTCCAGGTTTTCGTTTCACCTGCACCAGGAGCTTTCCCTGCCGGTAAATCACAGCCCGGACCGCCGGGCGAATGGCGTCGAGAAAACGTGGCATCGTCGGTTTCACACAGTTCCAGAGCGGCAAGGAGACAGATTCGTGACGGTTTCCGTCATGTTACGCGATCAAGCCTGTCAGCGCGACAACAAGCCCGCAATGTCGAAACGGGTTTTGGCCAGAGTGACGCGTCGGACCTTGCGGCTTGAGCGGCTCGGGGGAGGCGGGTTGGCGGGGTTTTCCCATGCCGGCTTGGCGGAGAGGCCCGGCCTTCCGGGCGCCGCTGCGCGCGGCTGCGATCTCGCCAACGCGACGCATTCCGGTCTCCGTCGGCCCGCCTATACTTCCGGCGCGAGTCGCCCGGAGCGCTGTCCCGTCCGGGACGTGCCCCCGCAGAACCGGAAAACGAGACGCCGCGGGTCGGCGCCGTCGGCTGAGGAACCAAACACATGAGCAAAGTCTATCGCATCGCCGCCATCCCAGGGGACGGCATCGGCAAGGAAGTCCTCCCGGTCGGACAGCGCGTCATCGACCTGGTCGCGCCGCGCCACGGTTTCACGGTCGAGTGGAGCGAATTCGACTGGTCTTGCGAGAGATATCACCAGACCGGCGCCATGATGCCCGAGGATGGCATTGAGCAGATGAAGGCGTTCGACGCCATCTATCTCGGCGCGGTCGGCTATCCCGGCGTGCCCGACCATGTCTCGCTCTGGGGCCTGCTGATCCCGCTGCGCCGAGAGCTGGACCAATATGCCAATATCCGCCCCGTCCGCCTGCTGCGCGGCATCACCCCGCCGCTGGCCGGGCGCGGGCCGGAGGATATCGACTTCATCGTCGTGCGCGAGAATGTCGAGGGCGAGTATTCGGAGATCGGCGGGCGCGTCTATCGCGGCACCGAGCAGGAGGCCGCGGTGCAGGAGACCATCTTTACCCGGCGCGGTTGCGACCGGATCATGGACTATGCTTTCGAGCTGGCCTCGAAGCGGGTCGCGAAAAAGGTGACCTCGGCGACGAAATCCAACGGCATCATCCACACCATGCCCTTCTGGGACGAGCGCTTTGCCGCTGCCGCCGCCCGTCACCCGGACATCGACACCAACCAGTTCCATATCGACATCCTGACCGCGCATTTCGTGCTGCATCCGGACTGGTTCGACGTGGTCGTGGCTTCCAATCTCTTCGGCGACATCCTCTCCGATCTCGGCCCCGCCATCGCCGGCTCCATCGGCATCGCGCCCTCGGCCAATATCAATCCCGAGGGCACCTTCCCCTCGATGTTCGAGCCGGTCCATGGCTCGGCGCCCGATATTGCGGGCAAGGGCCTGGCCAACCCGGTCGCCGCCGTCTGGAGCGCCGCGATGATGCTGGAGCACCTGGGCCAGCCGGAGGCCGCCGCCGAGATCGAGCGCGCCATCGAGGTCTCGCTGGAACGGGACGAGACCAGGACACGCGATCTGGGCGGCACCGCCGACACGGCGGCTTCCGAGGCTGCGATCCTTTCCGCGCTGACCTGAGAACGGGGCCCGCACCGCCGAACGGGCGGAACAACGCTGCGGCGCAGCGCCATGCGGCGTGTTGCGCCCTTCGCTTTCCGGTCCGAACGATGAATGATAGGCCCAACCAAGCATACGAACCAAAAATGAGCGCCCATGCCCTATGACATCCTGACCCTTCGTCGATTTCTCCTGCAGGAATACCGGACCCACGGGGTCGAGAAGGACCTCGTCTTCCTGCTGGAAGATATCGCCACGGCCTGTCGCGAGATCTCCTTCGCGACCCGCAACGGGGCGTTTTCCGGCCAGCTGGGCGCGACGGACACCACGAATGTCCAGGGTGAGACGCAGAAGCAGCTCGATGTCTTCGCCAACGACCAGTTCATCAGCCATATCCGGAACTGTAGCCGCGTCGTCGCCCTCGTTTCCGAGGAGCTCGACGAGGTCATCTGGCTCAAGCGCACCGCGACAGCAGGCGACTACATCGTCTATTTCGACCCGCTGGACGGCTCCTCCAATCTCGACGTGAACCTCTCGGTCGGCTCGATCTTCTCCATCGCGCATCTGCCCGGACGGGTTCAGGTCGGCGACGACAAGGCGCTGCTGCGCGCGGGAACGGACCAGGTCTGCGCCGGCTACTCGATCTACGGCCCGGCCACCTCGCTGGTGATCACACTCGGCAATGGCGTGCATGAGTTTGCCAACCACCTCGGCACCGGCGAGTTCCGCGTTGTCTCGGCCAATATGAACGTGCCCGAGGACAGCAACGAATTTGCCATCAACTGCTCGCGTTTCGCCGATTGGGACGCGCCCGTGCGCACCTATGTCGAAGAATGCATCGCTGGCACGGAAGGCCCGCGCGGCAAGCGGTTCAACATGCGCTGGACCGGGTCGATGGTGGTCGATATCCACCGGATCCTGACCCGCGGCGGCGTGTTCCTCTATCCGGAGGACCGGGACAACCGGGACAAGGGTGGCAAGCTGCGGCTGATGTATGAGGCCAACCCGATGGGGTTCCTGATCGAGCAGGCCGGCGGGCTGGCATCGACCGGGCGGGGGCGGATCCTGGAGATGCAGCCGAACTCGGTGCATCAGCGTGCCTCTGTCATCCTCGGCTCGAAGAACGAGGTCGAGCGGATCGAGGCGCATTACCGCGAGTTCGACGCGGCGGGCGACGACGCGGAATAGGCTACATCGCTGAGGGCGGCGCCTCTGCAAAGCGTGCAACAAGGCGTCGCAATCCCTCATCCTTCAGCCGCAGGACAGCCTCCTGCGGCGAGACCCAGACGCGGCTGCGATGGCTTTCCTCCCAGTCCCGCGTCGCCAGCATTCTTGTGACCAGCATCGGGTAGAGCGCAACGCGGCAGCTTGCGCCCCATTTCTCGATCTCGAAATGGCCGATGGGGGTCGGCCCGATCTCGCCGAAGATCCCGGCCTCCTCCTCGGCCTCCCTGGCCGCCGATGCGCGGGCGCTGTAGCCGGGATCATGGATCCCCTTGGGCACGACCCAGTGGTTCTGCTTGCTCGATCCGATCATCAGCAGCTCGATCCCGTTGCCGCCCCGGCGATAGGGCAGCACGGCCGACTGGCGGTAATAATAGGCCGGCCGGTCGCGCCATTCGCGGCCATTCGGGCCGTCGAAGGGGAATTTCCTCGGCAGCGCGTCCGGGGAAACGACCTCCAGCAGGCCTGCGCAGCCCGGGACAAGCTTCCCGCCGTCTTCCGGCAAAGCGAGCCGCACCAGGGTCCCGGTGCCGATCTCTGGTGCCGCGCCGCCGAGAAGGCAGTCCAGAAGCGCGCGCAGCGCCTTGCCGTCGAGCACCGCCAGAAGCAGGGCATCGCCGCGCGCATGATGGTTCAATGCGGCCAGCGCGTCTTCCGGCGCGGCTTTCCGCAGGCGGGGCTCAATCTGCAGCCCCCGCGCGCCCAATCCGGCGGCCTTGAGGGCCTTCTGGGCGGTGACCTCCGCGGCCTCCGAGGGGGCGGCGATGCAATGGCCGGGCAGGCGCCCCTGCTGCGCGAGCCAGGTGCCGATGCGCTGGGCCTGTCGCTTGCCGCCGTCGCGCAGCGGGCGGGCGCGCTTCGGCCCGTCCCAATCCCGCGCCCGCTTGCCGGATCGTAACAGCAGCAATTCCCGTGTCACAGCCGCGCCTCCTGTTGCCATGCGCTCGGGGCATGGTTTCCTGCCCAGCCTATCGCGGCGGGCGGGGGCTGGCCATGCTGTCCCGCCGGGCATCTGGAAACGCGTCGCATCGACGCCGGCCCCGCGATTGCGGGATAGTTCCCGGCAAAGGTGCCCGATGAAATCCCTGTTCCAGAAGCTCGCACTCTGCCTCGCCATTGCCATCGCCCTTGCCCTGCCGTCGCAGGTCGGTGCCGAGGCGACCGGGTCGATGACGGAACGCCTGCCGCTGGCGGGCTTTCCGGAGCGCCCCTACGACCTCTACGTCCCGCCCGGGCTGTCGGGTCCGGCGCCGGTCCTGCTGGTCCTGCATGGCGGGGGCGGCGACGCGGCGGGGATGCGGGGCCGGGCCTGTCCGCGCGCGGGCGGCGATGATTTCGGTCATCCCGGCTGCTTTCTCGCCCATGCGCGCGCCAGCGGCTATGTCGTCGTCTTCCCGCGTGGCACCGCCCGGGCGCCGACAGGGACGCTGCGCAGCTGGAACGCCGGCGGTGCGCCGGGCACGGGCTGGCTCTGCATGGACGGGCCGGCCTGCCGGCAGGATGTCGATGAGCGGGCCTATTTCAGCGCCCTGCTGGACGATTTGCCGACCCATGCCGGGATCGATCCGGCCCGGATCTATGTCACCGGGTTTTCCTCCGGCGCGGCGATGGGCTTGCGGCTGGCCTGCGAGATGTCCGACCGGGTAGCAGCCGTCGCCGCGATCTCCGGCACGGCCCAGGCGCTCGGCCATCCAGGTTGCCGGCCCGCGCGCCCGGTGCCGGTCTTGCAGGTTCACGGCACCGCGGATTGCAACTGGCCCTATGAGGGCGGCGCGCATCGCTGCAATGGCGGCTGGCCGGAGCTGCAGGGCGGCGCCGGGCTGGTCAGTGTCGCCGAGACGCTCGCGTTCTGGGCTCAGGCGAATGGCTGCGAGGCGGGGCCGAAGGAGGTGCCGATGCGCGACCGGCTCAAGGACGGCACCTATCTCGTCCGCTACGACTGGCAGGGCTGTGCTGCCGCCCTGCGCCATATCCGGATCGAGGGCGGCGGGCATCAATGGCCCGGCGGCCATGCCGTGGACTGGCCCGGCTTTCTCGGCCGCGCGAGCCGGGAAACCGGCTTGCCGGATATCTGGGAATTCCTGTCGGGCTTCCGGCTGGACGAGCCCGCGGCGGGAGGCTGACGGTCGGTGCCGCGCCTTGGGAGGACGGGGCAGGGCGAGCGCCCCGCCGGAGGTTTTTTTGATTTTATTGCCAAAGCTGTTAGCGTGGGGCTGTTCGGACCGCGCCTTGCTGTCTCTTCGACCCGGCCCGGCGCGGCTGCCGGCCTGTGGGGGCAAGGCGCCACGCGCCGGGAGATTTCAGGGGGGAAAAGATGTTTTCGAAGATCATGGTTCCTGTCGACCTGGCCCATCAGGGCAAGCTGACCAGGTCGCTCGACTGCGCCGCCGAGCTTGCGCGCCATTTCGACATTCCGGTCATCTATGCCGGGGTGACGGGCACCGCCCCGGGGGTGTCCGGGCATACGCCGGAGGAGTTCACCCGGCACCTGGCCGAGTTTGCCGCCAGCCAGGGCGTGCGCGCAAAGATCTCGGCCGGGCATCACGCCATCATCAGTCACGATCCCCGGGCGGAGCTTGACGCCAGGCTGTTGCAGGCAGCCGAAGAGATCGGCGCCGACCTCATCGTGATGGAGGCGCATGTTCCGAACGTCCTGGATCATTTCCTCCCATCCGATGGCGGCACGATCGCCAAGCTTGCCAAGGCCACCGTCATGGTCGTGCGCGACTGAACACCACGCAACCTGGAGAGGCTTCATGAGTGACGACCCAACCGACCAGGGCATTCCCGATCCGGAAGGCCAGACCGAGATCATCGAGACCGAATTCGAGATCGGACAGGACAATGTCGAAGGCTCGCTCGGCCCCTTCGGCTTCGACGTGCACAACCCGGTCTTCATGATCTCGGGGCTGACCATCGTCGCCTTCGTCTTCTATACGCTGGTCTTCCAGGAGCAGGCGACCGCCGCCTTCGGCACGCTCAGGCCCTGGCTGACCGGCACGTTCGACTGGTTCTTCCTCGGCTCGGCCAATTTCTTCGTCATCTTCTGCCTGTTCCTGATCGTCAGCCCCTGGGGCGGCGTGCGGCTCGGCGGCAAGGAGGCGGTGCCGGATTACAGCTATACGGGCTGGTTCGCGATGCTCTTCGCGGCCGGCATGGGGATCGGGCTGATGTTCTTCGGCGTGCTGGAGCCGGTCTATCACATGGCGATCTCGCAGCCGCTCGGGGTGCCGTCTCCCTTCGCGGAAGACGGCTCGATCATCCCCGAAAATGTCGAGGCGGCCAAGCGCATGGGGCTGGCGGCGACGATCTATCACTGGGGCCTGCACCCCTGGGCGATCTATGCCGTGGTCGCGCTGGCGCTGGCGCTGTTCACCTTCAACAAGGGGCTGCCGCTGACGATCCGCTCGGCCTTCTATCCGATCTTCGGCGAGCGCGTCTGGGGCTGGACCGGCCATATCATCGACACGCTCGCGGTCTTTGCCACGCTGTTCGGTCTGGCGACCTCGCTGGGCTTCGGGGCGCAGCAGGCCAATGCCGGGCTGGAGCATGTCTTCGGCCTGCCCAACAGCACCAATGTGCAGGTCTTCCTGATCACCGCGATCACGGCAGTGGCGCTGATCTCGGTGCTGCGCGGGCTCGATGGCGGTGTGAAGGTGCTCTCCGAGATCAACATGGTGCTGGCGGCCATGCTTTTGCTCTTCGTGCTGCTGGTCGGGCCGACCATGGTGATCTTCGCCGATTTCTTTGCCGGGCTCGGCACCTATGCGAGCAACATCGTCGCGCTGTCCAACCCGATCGGGCGCGAGGATATCGGCTTCATGGATGGCTGGACCGCCTTCTACTGGGCCTGGTGGGTGAGCTGGTCGCCCTTTGTCGGAATGTTCATTGCCCGGGTCAGCCGCGGACGCACGGTGCGTGAATTCGTGACGTGCGTGCTGATCATCCCGAGCCTCGTCTGCGTGCTCTGGATGGCGGTCTTTGGCGGCGCGGCGATCGACCAGGTCCTGACCGATCCGGCGGGCAGTGCGGTCAAGGCGCAGGTGATCGACAGCTACAACCCGCCGATTTCGCTCTTCGCGATGCTGGAAGGGCTGCCACTGGCCGCGATCACCTCGACCCTCGGGATCGTGCTGGTGATCGTTTTCTTCGTCACCTCCTCGGATTCCGGCAGCCTGGTGATCGATACGATCACGGCGGGCGGCAAGATCGACGCGCCGGTGGGCCAGCGGGTCTTCTGGTGTACTTTCGAGGGCGCCGTAGCCATCGTGCTGCTGCTTGGCGGAGGCCTGTCGGCGTTGCAGGCGATGGTGATCTCGACCGGGCTGCCCTTCACCGTCGTGTTGCTGCTGATGTGCGTGGCGATCGTGAAGGGGCTGATGGCGGAGCGTGACGCGGCGTCCTCCGAGTCCAGCGAGGGCTAGGGGCGAACCTGCCTTCGAACGAAACGAGGCGCCCGCCGAAAAGCCGGGCGCCTCTTGCGTTCTCCGCCGCGGGGGGACCTGCATCACTGCCGCGTCGGTGGCGCCACCCGACGGAGCTGCGGGTCGTCCAGACCTGGTGGGCTGCCTTGGCCCCTGCGATGTCGAGGCGATGGCCGGCCTGGAGAGTGTCCAGCAAGTCGGCAAGGGTCAGGGCCTTGAACATGGAGGGTCGCATTGCTGCTGTTTGCGGGGGCTCTGGGAGGGGGCGGCGCCCAGTCTCAGTCGATGGTCTTTCGCAGCAGCACCAGGTTGTCGAGCAGGAGATTGGAGGACCAGATGAACTGTGCGTCAGCCTCGGGCGCGTCGAATATCTCGGTGAAATTGGTATAGGCCGGCTTGTTGTTCACACCGACCGTCGCGTTGGTGAAGGTCACCGCGGCGGGCCAGGCGCTGTCGTCGAAACCGGGCAGCATCCAGCCTTCGGGGATGTCCCAGAAGGCGGCAGAGAAGCCGGTCCCGTCCGAGGCGGCGGCGGTGCTGCAGGCCGAGCTGTCGCGGGTCTGGCCTTCCGCCACGAGGCAGGAACGGTCCTGCAAAGGGCTGGTGTAAAAGGTCTGGGCGCGCCAGCTCGCATCGGTGATGGCGACCGTTTCGCCCTCGGCGTCGCGGATTTGCATGACGATCCCGGCATCGCCCGGAGAATAGGGCGAGCCGCGCCCGGCCTCGGAACCGAGCGCCAGGTTTTCCTCCCAATCCACGCCCAGGATCGCGAGGGTCACCGGGCGATCTGCGGTGAAGCGGATGACACTGGAATTGAAGGGCGTGAAGGGCACCGCATCGACGGCGAGCAGGGTGCCGTTCACATAAAGCTCGAAGTAATTGTCGGCAAAGACAAAGGCGGTGAATTCCTCGGAGCCGCCGGTATCGAACACCTCAAGCGCGTCGAGATCGATTTCCTCCAGTGACGCGGGCTCGAAACCGGCGCAGGCATTGTAGAGATCGGGCGCCTTGGGGGCGGTCTGGAAATGGGTTTCGGCCGGGACGATGCGGGTCCTGCCATCCTCCGAGGGGATCTCTCCCACATCGCTCGGGCGGGAGCGGCGGCCGCAATCGATCAGGCCCTCGATCACCGTGGTTGCCGGGCCGGTCGAGAAGCTGACCTCCTGCGCGAGGGCCGGGGCGGCAGCGATGCAGCCAAGTGCGAATAGTCCTGAAATGCGCCGGTTCATGCTCACCCTCTTTGCTCAAGTTACCAACCCGGTCGGCGGCTCGGCTCTGCCTTTCGCCTCTTCAGGGCGTTAAAGTAACGGATATTCAGGCGCCGTCACAAGATCGCTGCGGTGCGGGCGCACCGCCCGAAAACCCGGACGGCGCAATCCTGCTCACCCTGCGTCGCGCACGAGGTGGGCGAAATCTCGAACCCGGATGGCGTCCCCTTGCGGAACGTGCCCCTTGAGATAGTCGGCCGCGCTGCCGACCTTGGGGTCGGAGCGCTGCGCACCGCCATGCACATCGACCCAGTGGCCGCCCATATAGCCCATCGCCCGGCCGAAATTCACGTAGGCCGCGGCGATGCCCGGCTTGCGGCTTATATTGGCGTGGGTGGTCGAGGACCAATAGGCGCCGTAATCCTTCTGGCCGGCCTCGTTCTGGATCGGGGTCGCGTTGAAAATCGGCGAGATGGCGGCGCTGCCCGAGGTCGAGGGGGAGCGCTTGTAATCCACCAGGATCTGCAGTTCCTTCACATTGGGCAGGCGCCAGTCGGAATGGCCGAGGTAATTCTGCGCATTCGCCTGTTCCGCCCAGGCGAGCGCCTCCTGCCAGCTCAGCGGCTTGCCGGAATCGCCCTTGGTCCACATCAGCCCGGTGGAGGCGTCCGTCACGGTGCCATTGCCATTGTCGGAGATGGCATTCTTGCCATGGCCCGTGCGGCCGCGCACCAGCATGACATAGAAGGTCTTGTCGCGGCCATGCAGCTTCAGCCCGTAGCCCTTGATCCGGCCATCGGCGAAATTGACGCCGAAGAGGGTGCCGGCCCGCGCGTTGGGATTGGTCCTGCCGACAAAGAGATCGCTTGAGGCCATCTGCGCGTCGATGATCCGCTCGCCGGATTTCACGTCGCCATAGGCGAAGTCGAACACGCTTTTGTCGAGGAAGGGCGAGAGCCGGTTACTGTTGGTGGTCTTGACGCCGCTCGGGTCGATGCCGCTGAAATTCATCAGCGAGTAAAGCTCCTTGATCGTCGGCAGGCGCCAGTCGTCATGGCCGGCAAGACTGGCGTTGTGGGCAAAGGAGACGCCTTTCTTGTAGGAGAGCTTGTCATTGGCGCGGATCTTGCCGTCGCCATTGAGGTCAGGCGACTTCATCCAGATCAGGCCGGTCACAGTGTCGGTCACCGTGCCGTCGCGATTGTCGGTATAGCTCATCTGCCGGCCCCGGACCTGGGCGTCCTGGCCGGCGAAGGCCTGCCCCTCGGCCGGGCAGCGGATCTTCTTCGTGGCGCCGTAGCAGGCGGTCTGGCCGGTATCGGGTACGGGATAGGGGGCCGCGTGGGCGGCGCCGGCAAGGGCGAGACAAAGCGCCATGGTGCCGCCGATCCAATGGGGATGAGTCATCATGTCGTCCTTTGGCAGGGAGGAGGATCTTGCCTGTGACGCCAGGTGCGACTCGGCAATATCGCTTGGATTGCGCACAGAGTTAATATATTAACAGTTAACATGAAATCTAAAGAACATGATCATCACGGAATTGCGCATTCAGCCCGCCTGGTGGAGGAGGAACAGCGCCGGCAACTTGCGCCGCTGGGTCTTCATCCGCGACAGGCGCGGGTGTTGATGGCGATGAAACACATGGCGCCGGTCAGCCAGGCGGAGCTGGCGACGGTGTTCGGAATCACGCCGGCCGGCATGAGCACGATGACCGACCGGTTGCTTGCGGCCGGTTATATCACTCGCCAGCAGGACCCGACCCTGCGGCGGCGCAATGTGCTGGAGCTGACGCCGGAGGGATGGGCAAAGCTGGACGCGATCTCTGCGGCCTGGGACGCGGTTGATGCGCGGATTCGCGATGCGCTTGGCGCGGAGGATGCGGAAATCCTGTTTGGATTGGCGCGGCGACTGCGGCAAGCGCTGGGCCGCCCTGTGGGACCTTCCCACGAAGCGTAGCGCAGGTGCAGGAACACATTGACATTTGCCACGATCGCAGACCATTTCGCGACAACCGTTTTTTCCTCGAGGCTGGCCCTGGTCTTGCGTGATCAAGCGCGCCCCAGCCCTCCGAGGGAGACGAGGTCTTGACCGATTTATTGCCCGATCTGAACCCGCATGGCTTCCGCTCCGTGCCGGATGTGCTGAAACACGCGACGGCCCGGTTTGGCCCGCGCATTGCCTTTTCCGCCCTCGGCGCCGAGCTGCGCTTTGCGGAGCTGGAGCAAAAGACGGCGGATTTTGCTGCTTACCTGCGGCAGGCCGGGCTGGCGCCGGGGGACCGGATCGCGATCCAGCTTCCCAACCTGTTGCAAAGCCCGGTCGCCGTGCTGGGCGCGCTGCGCGCCGGGCTGATCGTCGTCAACACCAACCCGCTCTATACCGGCCCCGAGCTGGAGCACCAGCTTCGGGACAGCGGGGCGAAGGCGCTGGTCGTCTTGGCCAATGTGGCCCATGTCGCGGCCGGGGTTGTACCGGGAACCGATGTCGAGCTGGTGATTGTCACGGAAGCCGGGGACATGCACCCGCCGCTGCGCCGTACCCTGATCAACACGGTCGTCAAGCGAGTGAAAAAGCTGGTGCCGCCCTATCGCTTCGCCCGGCAGGTCTCCTTCCGCGAGGCGCTTCGGCGCGGCGCGCGCGCCCCGCGCGCCGATCACGACAGCACCAGCGAGGATATCGCGGTGCTCCAATACACGGCCGGGACGACCGGACCGGCCAAGGCGGCGATCCTGAGCCATGGCAATCTCGTGGCCAATATGGGCCAGGTCCAGACCCATCTCGGCGGGACCGTGGGGGAACCGGGCAGCATCTGGGTCGGGCCGCTGCCGCTCTATCACATCTTCTCTTTCACCGCGCATAACCTCGTTTTCCTGAGCAAGGGCTGCCATTCGCTGCTTATCCCCAACCCGCGCGATCTCGACGGTTTCGCCAAGGCGCTGCGGGACACGCGGATGCATGGTTTCCTGCAGATCAACGCGTTGATCCTCATGCTCACGGGGCATGAGGCCTTTCGCGGGCTCGATTACTCGGAGCTGAAGATCACCGTGGCCGCCGGCGCGGCGCTGACCGAAGACGCGGCGGCGAAGTGGAAGGCGCTGACCGGCTGCGTGGTCAGCGAGTCCTATGGCATGTCCGAGACCTCGCCCGGCGTGACCGGCAACATTCTCGGGCAGGAGCGCGTGGGCTCGATCGGCGTGGCCTTCGCCGAGACCGAGCTGCGGGTGGTCGACGATACGGGCGCCGATCTGCCCGATGGCGAGCCGGGCGAGCTCTGGGTGCGCGGCCCGCAGGTCATGCAGGGCTACTGGAACGCGCGGGAAGAGACCGAACGGACCCTGACCCCGGATCGCTGGCTCAAATCCGGCGATGTCGTCGTGCGCGAGGCGGATCAGACCTACAGGATCGTCGACCGCAAGAAGGATCTCGTGGTCGTCTCGGGTTTCAACGTAGCCCCGAACGAGATCGAGAATGTGATCAGCCAGATGCCGGAAGTGGCCGAATGCGCCGTGGTCGGCATGCCGCACAAGAAGACCGGCGAAGCGGTCTGTCTCTTCGTCGTGCCCGAGGGAGCCGCGCTCACGGCCAAGGACATCCTGGCCCATAGCCGCCGCTTCCTGACGAATTACAAGATCCCGAAACATATCCACTTCGTCCCGGACCTGCCGCGGAACTCGGTCGGCAAGGTGCTGCGCCGGGAGCTGCGCCGGCAGCTCGAGACCCCGGGCAGCGAAGCCTAGCCCAGCGGCAGGGGGGCGCTGCGCCCGCTGGCCTCGAATTCCCAGGCGGCCTGCCAGCTGTCGCCATGCCGTTCCAGCACGAGATAGTTGCGCTCCGCCACGTAGCGCCCGGATTGACCGGGGATGCGTTCGATCCGGATCGGGTGCTCCGGCAGCGGGTCTTCGCCGCCGCGCGCGAGCAGGCCAAGGCACCACGCCCAGGATTTCGGCGGCGCTCGATGCGCGATGCCGGAGGCGACGAGCTGGTGCAGGCGGCCATCGGCGCCGAGATCCATGAACGCGCGGGTCGCGAGGTGGATCTCGCCCGAGAGAACGGTTACTTCGCGATCCGCGCCCTCGGCCATGCCGCAGACAAGCGCCAGCATCCGCTTCCATTCCGCGCGATGGGCGCGGCTCTGCCACTGGTCGCGCAGGTCGTCCTCGTATTCCTGCATCCGCGGGATCGCCACCATCACGCTTTCAAGGATCGACAGGCGCGGCCCGAGCAGCGGCGTGCTGGACATCAGCAATGTCCGCCCCGGCGCAGGCGCGCGGGCCTGTGCTTCCATCATTGCCCAGCCGCCTTCGCCCATGACGGCGTGGCGCGTGCGCTCGGAGCGCAGGTCCGGCGCGAGGATGCGCAGCCCTTCGCCCTGCACGGACCAGCCCAGGTGCCGCCCCGCGGGATCCGCGAACCGCGCCGGCAGGTCGCCGTCGCAGGCGGCCTGCTGGAAGAGGAGAAAGCTTTCCCGCGCGGTCTCGAACAGGGCGCGGCCGACGGGCGAGGTCGTGGTCTCCTCGGGCAGCGAGCCCCAGCCATCGCAGATATCATGGTCGTCCCATTGCATCAGTGAGGGCACGCGCGCGGCCAGCCAGGCGAAGTCGGGGGCGCTGTAGAGCGCCATGTAGCGTTCGAGAAACCGGGCCCTCAGATGCGCGCGCAACTCCGACAGCGCCTCTGCCGTCGGAGGTTCCGGCAGCTGCTCCGGCCAGCCATCGCTGAGCGGGTGGCCCTGCGTGACCTCGTCGGCATAGACCTGGTCGCCGCCATGCAGCAGCAGCGAGACCGGCGCGCGGGCATGGTCGAGACGCAGCCGCGCCCACATGGCATTGCGCTCCGAGCCGGCGCGGTCGAGATCGCCGACCTCCTCGCCATTGCAGGAGACATAGGCCAGCCGCAGCGCGCCCTCGGGCAGCCCGGCCAGATCGTGGTCGATACCGTTCCAGCGGTAGGAGGGCGATGGCGCGCAGGGCAGGGCGAACCGGACCCGGAGCGCCTTGACCCGTCCGAAATCGGCAAGCGGCTCGGGAGTGTGTTCGCCATCCGAGGTTTCGATTGGCGGGCAGGGATGGTCCTCCGCCGCCAGGAAGAGGGCGGCAAGGTGGAGATGCCCGTCCCGGATCTCGTCCAGGAAGAGGATGGGGCCGATCAGTGCCGGGAGCATCGGTCTGTGGCCATCTGCGTCTGGCGGCGTTCTGAAGGCATGGCGGTCTCCTGTCCCGGTTGGGCGGCGGGTCAAACCCGTATCGTGAAAGGATTGGTCTAGCCGGTCTGGAGAGTCCGGGCCAGTCCGCAGAGCATGTCCAGACAGCGCGCGAGCTGCGTGACTTCGAGGAACTCGTCGGGCTGGTGCGCCTGCGCGATGGCGCCCGGGCCGCAGATCACGGCGGATATCCCCATCGCCTGAAACAACCCCGCCTCGGTGCCGAAGGCGACGCAGGCGGCATCGGTCTCGCCGGTCAGCCGGGCCACGAGATCGCGCGCCGGGTTCTCGGCCATTGGCACCAAACCGGCGATCTCGCCGATGATCTCGGTCTCGACCCGCGACTCGGGCGCGATGCGGCGCATTTCCGGCAGGAGGTCCTCCTCGCAGAAGGCACGCACGGCATCGCGCATGAAGAGGCCGTCGGCGGCCACGACAGGCCGGGTCTCCCATTCGACCTCCGCCGTACCGGCCAGCACATTGCGCGCCGTGCCGCCATGGATCTGGCCGACATTGAGCGTGCTCCAGGGCGGCTCGAACCGGCTTTCCACCCGTGCCCGCGCCCGCAATTCGTCGCGCAACGAGAGCAGGTGATGCACGAAGCGCACCGCGTATTCGGCGGCGTTCACCCCCGCCTCCGGGGTCGAGCCATGGCCCTGCGTGCCGGTGAAACGGGTCGTGTATTCGTTGCAGCCCTTGTGGCCCTCTACGAGCCGCATCCCCGTCGGCTCGCCGATAATGGCCATGGCGGGGGCAATCTCGCGTTCCTGAAGCTCGCGGACGAGCTGCCGGGCGCCGAGACAGCCCACCTCCTCGTCATAGGTGAAGGCGAAATGCAGCGGGCGGCGCAACTCGGCAGCGGTGAAATCGGGCAGGCAGGCGAGCGTGGCGGCAAGGAAGCCCTTCATGTCGCAGCTGCCGCGCCCATAGAGCCGGCCGTCCTGCTGGCGCATCCGGAACGGGTCCGCGCTCCAGCCCGGCCCCTCGGCCGGGACGACATCGGTATGGCCTGACAGCACGATCCCGCCCGGGCCGTCCGGACCCAGCGTGGCGAAGAGATTGGCCTTGCGCCCGGCGCTGTCATGGAACAGCTCGACCCGGGCGCCGGCCTCCGAGAACCGCGCGGCGAGGCGGGCGATGATCTCCAGGTTGGAGGCCGAGGAGATTGTCGGAAAGGCGATCAGCTCGTCGAGGAGCGCGATGGCGCGGGCAAGCCGGTCCATCTTCAGGGCTTCACGAAGAGCTTGCGCGGCCGGTCGCAGAAGCATTCGGCCGGGCCTTCGGGGCGGATCAGGATGCTTTCAGTGATCTCCAGCCCCCAATCCTCCATCCAGAGCCCCGGCATGAAGTGGAAGCTCATGCCCGGTTCGAGAACGGTCTTGTCCTCGGCGCGGAAGGAGATCGTGCGCTCGCCCCAGTCTGGCGGATAGCTCAGGCCGATCGGGTAGCCGCAGCGCGCGCCGCGCTCGATCCCGGCGCGCTCCAGCGGGGCGGCCAGCGCATTGGCCACGTCGCAGGCCCGGTTGCCCGCGCGCGCCGCTTCCAACCCGGCCTCCAGCCCCTCGACCAGCGCGGCTTCCGCCCGCAGCAGCGCGTCGCTCGGCGGGCCGAGCGAGACCGTCCGGCAAAGGGGCACGTGATAACGGCGATAGCAGCCGGCCAGCTCGAAAAAGGTCGCCTCGCCGGAGCGGAAGGGCGCGCCATTCCAGGTCAGATGCGCCGCCGAGGCATCCGGCCCGCTGGGCAGCATCGGCACGATGGCCGGGTAGTCGCCCCAGTCCTCGCCATTGCCCAGCACCTGGTCGCGCAGGATCTCCGCCACCAGCTCGTTCTTGCGCATCCCCGGCTCGATCCGCTCGATCACGCCATCCATGACCCGCTCGGCAATGCCGCCGGCCTTGCGCAGGAAGGCGATCTCCTCGTCGGATTTCACCCCGCGTTGCCAGTTGACCAGCGCCGTGGCATCGACAAGCTCCGCCTCCGGCAGCGCAGCCAGCAGCGTGGTATAGGCCTTGGCCGAGAAATAGTAATTCTCCATCTCGACGCCGATCCGGCCGCGCCCATGGCCGGTTTCGCGGATGATCTCGGAGAGATCCATCATCGGATGGTGCTCTGTCGACTGCACAAACGTATCCGCATAGGCGCGCACATACTCCGCCGCCATCCAGACCGTGCGCAGCGCGCCATTGGCATCCATGCCGCGCCCCCACCAGAGCGGGTCCCTGTCGCCGAAGACCAGCACCCCCTGATGGACATAGAAGGACCAGCCGTCATAGCCGGTCAGCCAGGCCATGTTGGACGGATCCTCGACGAAGAGCAGGTCCAGCCCGGCCGCGTCCATCGCGGCGCGGGTCTTTGCCAGGCGACGGGCATATTCGGCGCGGCTGAAGGGAAGGTCTCGGGCGCTCATGCGGGCTCCTCCTGGCGATGCTTTGGCGCGGGCGCTTGGCCCCCGGGGCGGGGCCTGTTCAACCGGTTGCGGAGACCCGTGCCGTCCGCAGACGTCGAAGCCCCCATGGGGGCGGTCTGGTGGCGAGCATAGCGGGCGGCGCGCTCCCGCTGTCAAGCCCGGGCGGGCCGGGAGCGGGGTGCGCGGGGACAATCGACCTGTTTCGCCGCGCCTGCCGATTTGCAGGGCATTCCCGGCAGCGCTCACTCGGGCGGCCGGTCGCTCGCCGCGCGTTGCCGGGTCGGGGTGACGTCGTAGCGGGCGCGGTAGACACGGGAGAAATGCCCCGTCGAGCCGAAGCCGCAGGCATGGGCGATCTCGGTCACCGACATTTCGGTCTGCAGCAGCAGGTTGCGCGCCCGCTCCAGCCGCAGGTCGGTGGCGAATTTCTTCGGGCTGCATTTCATGTAGCGCCCGAAGAGCCGTTCGAGCTGCCGGGTCGATATGCCGAGTTCCGCCGCGATCTCGGGGGGCGACATCGGCTCCTCCATCCGGTCGGTCATCAGCCGAACCGCATCGGCGATATGGCGGTTGCGCAGCCCGTAGCGCGATTGCAGCGAGTAGCGCTGGGCGGCGTCGGCATTGCGCGCGGTGTTGTAGAGCATCTGGTCGGAGACGGCGATTGCGAGATCGGTGCCATGCGCCCGGCCGATGAGATGCAGCATGAGATCCGCCGTCGCCGTGCCCCCGGACGCGGTGGGGTACTTGGAATCGGGGACATAGACGCTGCGGATCAGCCGCACCTGCGGGAAGAGCTCTTCGAACCCGTCATGGAACTGCCAGTGGATCGTCGCCCGCCGCCCGTCCAGCAGCCCGGCCTTGGCCAGCACATAGGCGCCGGAGCAGAGCGCGCCGATCTTCGTGCCCCGCGCTCGCTCGCGGCGGATATAGGCCAGCAGGCCCGGCGAGATCCGTTGCTCGACATTATGCCCTGACAGGATCAGCAGCGTGTCGCCGGAGGGCACGGGCTCCAGCCCGTAATCGACAAGCGTCCGCGTCCCGTTCGAGCAGACGGCTTCGCGCCCGTTTTCCGAGGCCAGCCGCCAGCGATAAAGCGCTCGGTCCTGAAGCATGTTGGCAATGCGAAGGGGTTCGATCGCGCAGGAGAATGCGAGATGCGTGAAATCCTCGACAAGGAGGATGGTGAAGCCCTGAATGTCGGTTTCGGTCGTCGACCCGTCCATTTTTGCCGTGTTCTGTTCGCGATTCCCCTGTTCTACATTGGGACAAGAAAAATACAAACTGTATACAGATCGTATCCAGCGGCAGGAGCGCCCCATGACCGACCCTGACCCAACGCCGAAAACCGCCGCCTGTGAAGATTTGCGCCGGTCCATCCTGCTGCAGGAGATCGCGCCCGGCACGCCGCTCGACGAGGCCGCGCTCTGCGCCCGCTATGGGATGTCGCGCACGCCGCTGCGCGAGGTGATGCAGCAGCTTGCCGGCGAGGGCTATGTCGTCCAGCGGCAGAAACGCGGGGCACAGGTCTCCGACATGTCGCACAAGACGCTGCGCGATTTCTTCCTCGCCGCGCCGATGATCTATGCCGCGGTCCTGCAACTGGCCACGGCCAATGCGACCGCCGCGCAGCTGCGCGCGCTCAAGGCGGCGCAGCAGGATTTCCGGGACGCGCTGGATGGCGGCGACGTGGCCGAGCGCACGCTGGCCAATGACCGGTTCCACAGGGTGACCGGCGATATGGCGGATAATCTCTACCTGTTGCCCAGCTTCTACCGCCTGCTGATCGATCACGCGCGGATCGGGATGACCTTCTTCCATTCCCGCTCGGCGGAGCGGGCCGAAACGCTGGCCGCCTCGGCGCGCCAGCATGACGCGATGATCGCGGCCATCGAGGATCGCGACCCGACCGCCGCCACCCAGCTGGCGCAAGCGCATTGGGCGCTGTCGCGCCACGAAATCGAGCAATTCGTGATGCCGGAGGGGCTGGACGCCCCTCTCGGTGCCGCGCCCCGCGCCGCTGCCCTGTGAGGATGCGATGACAGCCAGAATGCGTTTTTCCGGAATCTACACGCCCGTCGTGACCCCCTATGACGCCGAGGGCACTGCCCGGCTCGATGCGTTGGAGGCGGTGATCGAGCATCTGGTCGCCGCCGGCGTGCATGGCGTGATCTCGGGCGGCTCGACGGGCGAGAACTATGCCCAGACGGTCGAGGAGCGGGTGGCGCTGGCGCGGTTCACCAAAGCGCGGCTGGACGGGCGCCTGCCGCTGATTGTCGGCACCGGCGCCATGCGCACGGCAGACAGTCTCGCGCTGGCCAAAGCCGCGCGCGAGATGGGCGCTGACGCGATCCTCGTCGCCTCGCCGCCCTATGCCGTGCCGACCGAGCAGGAAAACGCGCTCAACGTGCTGGCCATCGACCGCGCGGCCGACCTGCCGATCATGCTCTACAATTATCCCGGCCGCACCGGCACCCATATGGGCGACGCGTTTCTCGACCGGGTGGGGCGGTCGCGCAATATCTGCGCGATCAAGGAAAGCTCGGGCGATATCAACCGCGTCCACACGCTGGCGCGCGACTACCCGCATATCCAGATGCTCTGCGGTATGGACGACCAGGCGCTGGAATTCTTCGCCTGGGGCGCGCCGGGCTGGGTTTGCGCAGGATCGAACTTCCTGCCGCGCGAGCATGTCGCGCTCTGGCGCGCCTGCGCGGTGGAAGGGGATTTCGCCAAGGGGCGGCGGATCATGTCGGCGATGATGCCGCTGATGCGGGTGCTGGAGCAGGGCGGGAAGTTCATCCAATGCGTAAAGCACGGGGTGGAGATGGCCGGGCTGGAGGCCGGGCCGCCGCGCCCGCCGCTCAAACCGCTCAACAAGGATGACAAGCGGCAGTTGGAACTGGTGGTGCGGGTCCTGAAACGGACCATCGCCGAGATCGAGGCGGAGGGCTGAGAATGGACGATTTGCTGACCCATGAGGAATACAGGGCCATCGCGCGCGACCTGCTCTTGCCGAGCACGGCCTTCATCGACGGCGCCTGGCGCCCGGCAGCTTCCGGCGCGACATTCGAGACGGTGAACCCGGCCACCGGCGCGGTGCTCGCGGAGATCTCCGCCTGTGGCGCGGAGGATGTGGATTTCGCCGTCGCCAGGGCGCGGGAGGCTTTCGAGGATGGCCGCTGGTCGAAGCGCCCCCCCTCCGAGCGCAAGGAGGTGCTGATCCGCCTGGCCAGGCGGATCGCCCGCAATGCGCGCGAGCTGGCGGTGCTGGAAAGCCTCGACTCCGGCAAGACGATCTATGATTGCGAAACCGTGGACCTGCCCGAGACCATCCACTGTCTCAAGTGGCATGCCGAGGCGATCGACAAGATCTACGACCAGGTCGCGCCCGCCTCCGACGACCATATCGCCATGATCCTCCGCGAGCCGGTGGGCGTGGTCGGACTGGTGCTGCCGTGGAATTTCCCGCTGCTGATGCTGGCCTGGAAGATCGGGCCCGCGCTTGCAGCGGGATGCTCGGTGGTGGTGAAACCGGCCGAGGAGACCTCGATGACCGCGCTGCGCGTGGCCGAACTGGCCGTGGAGGCGGGGCTGCCGAAGGGTGTGTTCAACGTCGTCCCCGGCGGCGGGCCGGAGGTCGGCGAGCCGCTCGGCCGGCACATGGATGTCGACATGGTCTCTTTCACCGGCTCGACCGAGACCGGGCGCCGCTTCCTGCATTACGCCGCCGACAGCAACCTCAAGGAGGTGGTGCTGGAGATGGGCGGCAAGAATCCCTGCATCGTGCTGGAGGATGCCGAGACACTCGATCGGGTTGCCGCGCATGTGGTCAATGGCGCTTTCTGGAACATGGGCGAGAACTGTTCGGCGACCTCCCGGCTGATCGTCCATGCGGATATAAAGGACGCGCTGCTCGCCCGTATCCTCGCCCATGCGCGCGAATGGGTCCTGGGCGACCCGCTGGATCCGGAGACCCGCATTGGCGCGCTGGTCTCGACGGCGCATTTCGAGAAGGTCGCGGCCTATCTCGATGCTGGTATCAAGACCCATCTGGGCGGGGGGACCGAGGGCGGGGCCTGGGTCGAGCCGACGGTGATGGAGGTCGAGCGGCTCTCGCCCGCCGCGCGCGAGGAGATCTTCGGGCCCGTTCTCTCGGTCCTGACGGTGCGCGGCTACGACGAGGCCATCGCGCTGGCCAATGACACCGAGTACGGGCTGGCCGCCTCGATCTTCACCGCCAATATCAAGCGCGCGCTGCGCGGGGCGCGGGCGTTGCGCGCCGGTACGGTCACGGTGAACAGCTATGGCGAGGGCGATATCTCCACGCCCTTCGGCGGTTTCAAGGCCTCCGGTTTCGGCGGGCGAGACAACGGGTTGCACGCCCATGACCAATATACCCAGCTCAAGACGATCTGGGTCGACCTCGCGGATGATGATGACGAGGCGGTGGGGTGACGCGCTACACCGCCTGTCGGCTGCCCAGACAGCCGGGGCCGGCGGGGTGGAACCGGCTGTTGCCGCCGCCCGGGCCGGCGCGGGTGCTCGATGAGGACGCCACCGCAGACGTCGCGATCATCGGCGCGGGGTTTGCCGGGCTCTCCGCCGCGCGGCGGCTGGTGCAGCTCGATCCCGGCCTGAAAGTGGCGGTGCTGGAGGCGGGCCGCGTGGGCGAGGGGCCGGCGGGGCGCAATTCCGGCTTCATGATCGACCTGCCGCATGATCTCGCCTCCGAAAGCTATGCCGGGGCCGAGAGCCGGGACGCCGCGCAAACGCGTCTCAACCGCGTCGCCATCGGTTTCGCGGCGGAAGCGGCGGCAGATTACGGGCTGGGGCGCGCGGTGTTTGACCCTTGCGGCAAGATCAACGCCGCCGCCACGCGGGCAGGGGACGGGCATAACCGCGACTATGCCGCCCATCTCGCTATCATGGGCGAAGACCACAGGCTGCTCGATGCGGCGGAAATGGCTGCGCTCACCGGCACGGAGTATTACAGCTCCGGCCTCTTCACCCCAGGCACCGTCATGCTGCAACCGGCCGCCTATATTCGCGGGCTGGCCGAGGGGCTGCGCCCCGCGATTGCGCTGCACGAGGACAGCCCGGTCACGGCGATCGTGGAGGAGGGCGCTGGCTGGCGGCTGGAGACGCCGCGCGCCGGTTTGCGCGCCACGAAGGTGATCCTCGCCAATAATGGCCATGCCGAGAGCTTCGGCTTTTTCGCCCGGCGGCTGATGCATGTCTTCACCTATGCCTCGATGACCGAGCCGCTGCCTATCGGCGCGCTTGGCGGCGAGGCGCGCTGGAGCGTGACGCCGGCCGATCCGATGGGCACGACCGTGCGGCGGATCGCGGGCGAGGGCGCAGGGCGTCTCGTCCTGCGCAGCCGGTTCACCTTCAATGCCTCGATGGAGGTCTCGGACCGGGCGGTCGCGGCGGCGGGGCGGCTGCATGACCGCAAATTTGCCGAGCGTTTCCCGATGCTGGCCGGGACGGGCATGGAGTTTCGCTGGGCCGGGGCGCTCTGCCTGAGCTGGAACGGCGTCCCGGCGCATGGCGAGGTGGCGCGCGGGATCTATTCCGCGGTCTGCCAGAACGGGTTGGGGACGTCGAAGGGCACGCTGGCGGGGATGTCGGCGGCCGAGATGGCGATGGGGCAGGGGAGCGCGATCACCCGTGGCTTCGCGGAGATGGAGGCGCCGAAGCGCCTGCCACCGGAGCCCCTTGCCACCATCGGCGCCAATGCGACGCTGCGGTGGAAGGAATGGCGCGCCGGCCGCGAGTGACGGCGCGCCGAGGGGCTATAGATCAGGCGAAGGACCAGCGCTCCATCCAGCGCTCGCCGTCCTGGTCGAAGTTCGACGCCATGTCGCCATAGGAGACCTTGTCGCTGGTGGCGAAGACGAAATTGGCGAACATCGGCAGGACCGTGCCGCCATCCGTCGAGACGAGTTGCTGCATCTCGTAATACATCTCGCGCCGCTTTGCCTCGTCCAGCTCGGCCCGCGCCATGACGAGCAGCTCGTCGAACCGGGCGTTCTTCCAGTAGCTGTCATTCCAGTCGGCGCCACCGGCGAAGGCGGTGGTGAAGATCTGGTCCTCGGTCGGACGGCCACCCCAGTAGACGGCGCAGAACTCGTGCTTGAGCCAGACATCGGACCAGTAGCCGTCATTCGGCACCCGGTTGACGTCGATCGTGATGCCCGCCTTGGAGGCGGAGTTCTGGTAGAGCACTGCTGCGTCCACGGCGCCGGGGAAGGCGGCATCGGCGGCGGAGAGCTTGATGTTCATCCCGTCGAGCCCGGCCTCCTTGAGGTAGAACTTCGCCTTGTCCGGATCATAGGGCGTCTGGGCGAGATCGGGGTCGTGGAAGCGATAGCTCGGGCCGATCGGCTGGTCCTTGCCCACGGTGCCGTGGCCGAAGAGGATCTTGTCCACGAGCTCCTGCCGGTCGATCGCGTGCTTGAGCGCCAGGCGCACATTGGCATTGTCGACCGGGGCCAAGTCCGCCCGCGCGGCGAAGCTGTAATATTGCGGGCCGGCGATCGAATGGATGGCGACGCCGGGCTTGCGGCCCAAAAGGCCGACGGTCTTGAGGTCCAGCTTGTCGATCACGTCGACATCGCCGGAGATCAGCGCCGTGGTGCGGGCGTTCAGGTCGAGGATCGACAGCATCTCGACGGCGTCGAAGAAGCCCCGGTCCTGGTCCCAGTCATTCTCGAACCGCTCGAAGCGGGCAACCACGCCGGGGTCGAACTCGACCAGCTTGTAGGCGCCGCAGCCATCGCCGGAGCGCCAGTCGATGCTGCCTTCACCGTCGGAGGGGCAGATCGCCATGTGGTAATCGGTGAAGACGAAGGGGAAGTCCGCGCTGCCGGTTTCCAGCTCGAAGACCACCGTGTCCTCGCCCTCCTTGGAGATGCTGACAATCGGCGCAACGAGCGGCTTGGCCACCGACTTGGAATCCTCGCCACGGTGATAGTCGACCGAGGCAATGACATCGTCGAGAGTCACCGGTTTGCCGGAATGGAAGGTCATGCCCTGGCGTATCTTGAAGCGCCAGACCTTGGCGTCGGGGCTGGCTTCCCAGCTCTCCGCGACTTCGGGCTGGAGCGAGCCGTCGACGCCGACCTTGGTCAGGAAACCGTTCATCCCGAAGGTCAGTGCCACGGTGAAACCGTTGGTCCAGGTTGCGGGATCGAGCGTGTCGCCGGTATTGCCGTGGCCCTTGGCGGCGCGGATGGTTCCGCCGCGCTTGGGCTGGGCAAGCGCCGGACGGGTGCTCAGCAACGTCCCCGCTGAAACCAGTCCGGCAGCGGCGGCGGTGGTACCAAGAAAGGCGCGGCGTGTCGGTCGCGCGAAGGACGGAGTCTTGCTTTTGTAGCTCATACTTCCCTGTCTTTTTTGCTTGCCGGCGCAATAAGCGGACCCGGCGTTGTCGATTTTCGACACTATGTGTCGGTTTTGGACAGTAGGCGCTGCGCCTTCGAAAGGGAAGCCCGAGCTCGTGCCGAGCGAGCTTGACCCGTCAGCCGAATGCCGTCTCCCGCCGCATGGCCGTCCCACGCCCTTCGACGCTGTGCTGGCATCCGAGCGGGGGTCGTGGTCACGGCCTGACGATCGGGGAAAGTGGCGTGCCTGACGGATCGCGGAGGCGGGTTTCTGTGCCGCGCGCCAGCGACCGGGATGGGCGCGATTGCGGCGGGGATTCCCGGGCAAGAGGCGCGCCGCCAGCGAGGGACGGCGCGCCCGGGGGCTATCAGGCGAAGGACCAGCGCTCCCACCAGCGGTGGCCGTCCTTGTCCCAATGCGAGGACAGCTGGTCGCCGCCAGTATCGACACCGGGCCCGGTGGCGAAGACGTAATTGGCGAACATCGGGATGATCGCGCCGCCATCCTCGTTCAGCAGCAGCTGCATCTCGTAATACATCGCGCGGCGCTTGTCCTCGTCGAGCTCGGCGCGGGCGGCCAGCAGCAGCTCGTTGAACCGGGGATTCTCCCAGAACGTGTCGTTCCAGGCGGCGCCGGCGGCGTAAGCGGTGGTGAACATCGCGTCTTCCGTCGGTCGTCCGCCCCAATAGACCGCGCTGAACGGGTGCTGCATCCAGACATCCGACCAATAGCCGTCATTCGGGACCCGCTTGACGTCGATGGTGATGCCGGCGGCGGCGGCCGAGTTTTGGAACAGGATCGCCGCGTCCACGGCGCCGCCAAAGGCGGCATCGGCGGCCGAAAGCTCGACATTCAGGCTGTCGAGCCCGGCTTCCTTCAGGTGGAACCTTGCCTTGTCGGGGTCGTATTCCGTCTGCGCCATCTCGCTGTTGAAGAATTGCTGGCCGCGGCCGATCGGGTGGTCATTGCCGACCGAACCATAGCCGAACAGGATCTTGTCGACCATTTCCTGGCGGTTGATGCCGAATTTGAGGGCGCGGCGGACATGGTTGTCCGTGAACGGATCCTTGTTGACCGACATCGCGAAAGTGTAATGCTGGTTGCCCGCCACCGAGTGGATGTTGATCTTCGGGTCCCGGGTCAGCAGGCCGACCGTCTTCAGGTCGATCCGGTCGATCATGTTCACGTCGCCGGAAACAAGCGCCGTGGTGCGCGCATTGGGGTCGAGAATGGCGAGAACTTCGATCTCGTCGAAATAGCCGCGCTCGGAATCCCAGTCGTTCTCGTTCTTGACCACCTTGACGCGCACGCCGGGTTCGAAATCGACGATCTTGTAGGGGCCGCAGCCATCGCCGGCGCGCCAGTCGATCCCGTCCTCGCCGCCCGCGGGCATGACCGGCAGGTGGTAATCGGTGAAGGTGAAGGGGAAATCGGCGCTGCCGGCGGAGAGCTTGAAGACGACCGTATCGCCGTCGACCATGATCTCCTCGATCGGGTCGACCAACGGTTTTGCCGCCGAGGTGGAGCCTTCGCCGCGGTGGAAATTGATCGAGGCCGCAACGTCCTCGCCGGTGACCGGCTTGCCGGAATGGAAGGTCACGCCCTGGCGTATCCTGAACCGCCACTCGGTCGCGTCCGGGGTTGCTTCCCAGCTCTCGGCGATCTGCGGCTCCAGCGAACCGTCACGGCGCACGCCGGTCAGGTAGCCGCAATAGCCGTAGCCGAGGCTGATCATGAAATCGCCGTCCCAGGTGCCGGGATTCATGGTGTCGGTGGTGGAGCCATGTCCCATCGCGGCGCGGAACGAGCCGCCGCGCTTGGGCTGGGCATGCGCCGGACGCAGGCCGAGCAAGGTGCCGGTCGAGACGAGACCGGCAGCGGCGGCCGTGGTGCCGAGAAAGGCGCGGCGGGTCGGCCGCATGACGGACGAGCTCTTGTTGGTGTTCTTCATTTTTCCCTGTCTGTTTTTAGTGCCAGTATTGAGATGGTCTGGCGTTGTCGATTTTGTGACACGATGTGTCGGTTATTGACCTTGGGCGAAGCACTCCCGAAAGGGAAGGTTGACGTAGGTCCCGCCACGGTCACTGCAGCAACGCCGTTTCGAACGGAAATTGCGACAGCAGCTCTGTCCCGGTTTCGGTGATCAGGAGCTGTTGCTCCAGTTTCACCCCTTCACCGCCGCCCTCCGCGCCGATGAAGCTTTCGACGCAGAGCGTCATGCCGGGCAGGATCTCGCCATCATAGCCGGCATCGGGGAAATCGCCGTGATGGTAGAGATAGGGGTACTCGCCGCTCATCCCGCAGCCATGGGCCGAGAGATAGTAGCGGTTGGTGTAGTATTCCTCCGGGATGTCCCAGGCCGCGTCGGCATAGTCGCGAAAGGACATGCCGGGGCGCAGGATCGACATGTTGTGGCTCACCTGCTCATGGGCGGTCCTGTAGAGCCTGCGCTGTGTATCGCTCGGCGTGTCCGGGCCGGAATGGAAGCTGCGGGAGAAATCGGCGTAATAGCCGTGGCAGCCGACCACATCCGTGTCCAGCGCGATGATCTGGTTCGGTCCGATCACGTTGGGGCCGGCCTCCTGGAACCAGGGGTTGGTGCGGGGGCCGGCATTGAGCAGGCGGGTTTCGATATAGTCGCCATTGCGGGCGATGATCGCGCCATGCAGCACCGACCAGAGCTCGGCCTCGGTCAGGCCGGGGCGGATGGCGGCGCGCAGCTCGGCTACGCCGTGCTCGGTGGCGCGCAGCGAGGCGCGCACGCATTTCATCTCTTCGTCCGACTTGATCGCGCGGGCCATCTCGACCGGTTCCTGCGCGTCGACGATCCGCAGCCCGCTTTCCGCCAGCGCGATGGCGGTGCCGGCATTCAGGCGCTCCAGCCCGACCGTGGCCGTGCCGCGCCCGAGCAACTCGGCCAACAGGTCGGCCATCTCCCGCGCCCAGGCGCGTTCGCGCGCGGCGTTGTCGGGGCCGGCGGCGACGAAGCTCGCGGTCTTCGCGGGCCGGACCTCGTCCACGGTCTCGTAGCCCGCGCCAAGATGTTCGGCGCCGGTGAACTCGAACAGGATGGAGCGGTCCGCCGTCAGCAGCAGGTAGCGCGAGGGGGCGTTGCGCGCGGTGAAGACCTGCATGTTCCGGGTGCCGGTGGCGTAGCGGATATTGATCGCGTCCGACAGGATCAGCGCATCGATGCCGCGCGCGGACATCTCGGACCTGACGCGGCCTTGTCGGTAGAGCCGCACCGCCGCGAGGTCGATCCCTTCGTTCTCGGGCGCCCGGTCGAGCAGGGCGATATCATGCAGGCCGGATCGCTCCGCATGCCAGTCCAGCACCGTCATCCATGTCTCCGCGTCGTTCCTTCGGACCAGAGTGTTGGCTGTTCGGGGCCAGGGATTGCCCGTTTGCGACATTCCGTGACGAGGATGCGAAGTCTCAGAAGGTCTGGTTGAGGGCCGCCTCTGCCGGAATCTCGCGCTCGCGCCGGGCGATGTAATCGCGCAGCGCGTCGTCCAGGCCGGGGTCGAGCGCCGGTTCGATATAGGCCTCGAGCAGGCCGTTTGCCTTTGTCAGCGCGCGTTCGGTGATCTCGGCCGCGCCCTCGGCCTGCCATTGCTCGATGGAGTTGTTGTCGAACATCTCCGGCAGGAAGAAGGCGCGCTGGAAGTTTTCCTGCGTGTGCGGGTGGCCGAGGTAATGCCCGCCGGGGCCGATGTCGCGGATAGCCGCCAGCCCGGCCTGGAAGTCGTCCCAGCGGATGCCCTCGGCCATCCGGTATGCCATGGCGCATTGCTCGGCATCGACGATGAACTTGGCCACCGAGCAATGCATGCCCGCCTCGTTCCAGCCCGCCGAATGCCAGATGTAATTGGCGCCCGCATGCATCACCGCCGAAAGCGTCGAGGCGCTCTCGTAGCCGGCCTGGGCGTCGAAGGTCTTGGCGCCGCCGAGGTTGCTGGAGCTCCGCCAAGGCACGCCGTAATGCCGCGCCATCTGGCCGATCATGAAATTCATCAGGCTGATCTCGGGCGTGCCGGCCATCGGCGCGCCGGATCGCATCGAGACGGTTGAGAGATAGTGGCCGTAGATCGCCGGGCAGCCCTTGCGGATGACCTGCGTATAGGCCAGCGCGGAGAGCGCCTCGGCATTGAGCTGCGCGACAGTGGGGGCGACGGAGGACGGCGTGTTGGCACCGCCCAGCACGAAGGGCGAACAGAGCACCGGCTGGTTGCGCCGGCAGAAGGCGCGCATGGCGCCGAGCATGGTCTCGTCCCAGACCAGCGGCGAGTTGCCATTGCAATTGCCGGTGGTGACGGGATGGGTCTCAAGGAACTCCTCGCCGAAGAGGATTGCGCACATCTCCATCACGTCTTCGGCGTTTTTCGGACTGGTGGTCATGCCCATGAAGGTCTTGTCGGAGTATTTCATCGAGGAATAGGTGATGCGCAGATGCCGGTGGCTGATCGGATGATCGCAGGGCTCGACGATGTGATGCGCGCTCGAATGCAGCGCCGGCGACATCTGCGCCAGCTTGTGGAACATCGCCAGGTCGTCGAGTGTCGGGATGCGGCGGGTGTCGTCGAGATCGCGCAGGAAGGGCGCGCCGGTCATCGGCACGAAGATCGAATGCCGCCCGCCCAGCCGCAGGGTGTGGGACCGGTTGCGCGCGACATAGGTGAAGTCCGACGGGATCGTCGCGATCAGCTCGCGCACAAGCCCGCGATCGAGGTGGACCCGCTCGCCGCGGACATCTGCCCCCGCCCGGCGCCAGTCCGCCAACGCGATCTCGTCGCGGAAGACCACGCCGACCTCTTCCAGGATCGCCATCGAGGCATCGTCTATTTGCGACACCTCTTCGCCGGTCATCGGCTCGCAAAGGGGCAGGCGGTTTTTCAGGCCGGGGAGCATCTCCAGGTCGGGCCGGGCGCGGCGGGCCCGGCGCGCGGCGCGGCCACCCGCGCGGCCCCGCTGGGGAATCGTCTCTGCCTTCATGGTCGGGCCTCTCTAAACTGCTGTTTTTTTAGCATTGTCGCGAAAGCAAACGTCCGACATCGCAGAATGCGAAGCGATCCGACAATTACCGACATGCGCTTTCCCTAGGGGAAGGTTAATAATCTCCCCAGCCGGGGTGGAACTCACGGCCAGTTCGTGTTTGGGTAATGGCATGTCGTTTTTGAGCAATCTCTCCAAGCCTTCGCAGGAAACGCTCGAAGACCAACGGCGCAGCAACGACGCCGGCTGACACAATATCCAACAGGAGACGATAATGCCGAAGAAGGACAAGATCCTGATAGACAGAATTGCCGATGCCGCCCGCACCGGCCGAATTTCGCGTCGGGATTTCCTCAACACCTCGATTGCCGCCGGCCTGACAGCAACCACGGCCACCGGTTTGTGGACCACGAAAGCGGCCGCGCAGCCCAAATCCGGCGGAACCTTCCGCTGGGGCCTGCATGACGGCAACACCTCGGACAACCATGATCCGGGCACCTATGTTTCGCGGCAGATGATCTATCTCGCCCATACCCATCGTTCCTACCTGACGATGATCATGGGTGACGGCTCGCTCGGCCCGGACATCGCCGATAGCTGGGAAGCCTCCGCCGACGCCTCCGAGTGGACTTTCAAGATCACCGAGAATGCCTCTTTCCACAGCGGCAAGAAGGTCACGGCCGATGACGTCATCGCCTCGCTGAACCACCATCGCGGCGACGCCTCGACCTCGGCAGCCAAGGCGCTGCTGGCCGATGTCGTCGACATCACCAAGGATGGCGACTACACGGTCAAGATCGCCCTGACGGGCGGCAATGCCGACCTGCCCTGGCTGATGACCGACTACCACTTCGCCATCTGCCCGGCCAATGAGGACGGCACGATCGAGTGGAAATCCGGCGACGGTACCGGCCCCTACAAGATCGATGGCGGCGAGTTCGGCGTGTCCTGGCAGCTGAGCCGCCACGATGGCTGGCACCGCGAGGGCGCGTATTTCGACAAGGTCGAGATCCTCGTGCTCAACGATCCCAACGCCCGCCAGACCGCGCTGGTCACCGGCGATGTCGACGCGGTCTCGATCATCGAACTCAAGACGATGTCGCTGCTGCAGCGGGATCCGAAGGTCAATATCCACAACATCCCCTCGGCCGGTGCCATCACCATGCCGATGCATTGCAACAAGGCGCCCTTCGACAATCCGGACGTCCGCAACGCGATGAAGCTGGCGATGAACCGCGACGAGATCATCGACAAGATTGCCTTCGGCGCGGCCACCAAGGGCAATGATTTCCACCATTCGCCGGCCCAGCCCTACTGGCCCGAGGATATCCCGCAGCGCGAATATGATCCCGACCAGGCGAAGTCGCTGCTGAAGAAGGCCGGTGCCGAGGGGCTGAAGGTCAGCCTGAGCGTGGCCGACAGCGTCTATGCCGGCGCGGTCGACATGTGCGTGCTCTATGCCGAACAAGCCAAGGCGGCCGGGATCACGGTCGATGTCGTGCGGGAGCCCAACGACGGCTACTATTCCGATGTCTGGCTCAAGAAGCCGTTCAGCCTTGTCTCCTGGGGCGCTCGCCCGACGCCGGACGTGATGTACACGCTGGCCTACAAGTCGGACGCGGCCTGGAACGAGAGCTACTGGGTCAATGACCGCTTCAACGAGTTGCTGATCATGGGCAAGGCGGAGCTCGACGACGCCAAGCGTGCCGAGATCTATCGCGAGATGGGCATGCTGGCGCGCGACGATGGCGGCACCATCATCCCGTTCTTCAACAACTTCGTCTATGCCAGCCGCTCGACGATCGGCACGCCCGACCAGATGGCGGCGAGCTGGGAATGCGACGGCGCGCGGGCGGCGAGCCGCTGGTGGTTCACCGGCTGACCTGAAGGATCCGGGCTCCGGCGCATCCGCGCCGGAGCTCTTCGTTCCGGCGGCACTGCGCGACCGAGCTCAAAGCCATGCCCCGGACGGCGCCTCTCCCGCAAGGCGAGGGCAGCGCCATGAACGCTACAGAAACGCGCATCCGGCAGCCGGTCGTCATGCGGAGCTTCGGAGGGACATATGGGCGACCTCACAGGGCTGGTCTTCAAGCGGCTTGGCCTCGGACTTATCACCATTCTGGTGGTGTCGGTCCTGATCTTCTTTGCGGTGGAGCTGTTGCCAGGCGACATCGCGCAAGCTGTGCTTGGGCAAGGTGCGACCGATGAAACCGTGGCGGCCCTGCGCGAACAGCTCGGCCTCGACCGACCGGCCTTCGTGCGGTATTTCGACTGGCTCAGCGGCGCCGTCACCGGCGATTTCGGGGTCTCTCTGGTCTCGGGAGAGCGGGTTAGCGAAGCGATCTCCGACCGCTTCGTCAACACGCTCTTCCTGGCCTCCTATGCCGCGGTCATCGCGGTGCCGATCTCCATCATGCTGGGCGTTTTCACCGCGCTCTACCGCAACACGCTCTTCGACCGTGTCGCCAACGTGATGACGCTGACGACGATCTCCTCGCCGGAATTCTTTCTCGGCTACATCCTGATCCTGCTGCTGGCCGTCCGGGCGACCCTGTTCCCGGCGATCTCCAGCCTGAGCAGCGACATGAGCCTGCTGGAACTTCTCCACCGTGCCTTCCTGCCGATGCTGACGCTGGTGCTCGTCGTGACCGCGCATATGATGCGGATGACACGCGCCGCGATCATCAACCTGCTGGCCTCGCCCTATATCGAGATGGCGCGGCTCAAGGGCACGCCGCCCTGGAAGGTCATTGTCAAGCACGCCCTGCCCAATGCCTGGGCGCCGATCATCAACGTCGTGGCGCTGAACCTGGCCTATCTCATCACCGGCGTGGTGCTGGTCGAGGTGGTCTTCGTCTATCCGGGCATCGGACAGCTCCTCGTGGACGCGGTCGCCAAGCGTGACTTCCCTGTCGTGCAGGCCTGTTGTCTCATCTTCGCCGCAACCTTCATCCTGCTGAACCTGGCAGCCGATGTCGGTGCGATCCTCACCAACCCGCGCCTGCGGCATCCGAAGTGAGGCTGGCATCATGAGCACTTTCGTTATCGTCTACTACGCGGCCCTGATCGCGGCCTCCTGCCTCGCGGCCTTCTATAGGCAGCGTTCCATCTTCGCGATGCTGTTCTCGCTGACGCTGGTTTCCTTCGTCCTGGGGATCATCGGCGGGGCAGGGGCGCTGCGCTTCGTTGCGACCGCGGCCTTCGTCGTTGCCCTCGCGGCCGGCACCTCCTTCTGCTTCCGCGAGTTCCTGATCATGATCTCCCGGCCCGGACTGGCCAAGGAGCTGCGCACCGCGCCGCTCACCGCCGCCTTCGGCATGTTCGTGATCTTCACCTATTCGATCGCCGGCATCTTCGCGCCCTGGATTGCGCCGCATGGCGAGGCCGAGATCATCGGCCAGGCCTTCGCGCCCCCGGACGAGACCATGCTGCTGGGCGCCGACCAGCTCGGCCGCGACATGTTCAGCCGCATCATCTATGGCGCGCGCAACTCGGTCGGCCTGGCGCTTGTCGCCACCATGCTTGCCTTCATCATGGGCGCCACGGCGGGGCTCCTGGCGGCGGTCAAGGGCGGGTGGTTCGACCAGCTCATGGGCCGCGTGGCCGACGTGATCATGTCGATCCCGTCGCTGATCTTCGCGCTGCTGATGCTGTCGATCTTCGGCACCGGGTTGCAGGTGATCGTGATCGTGGTCGCGGTGATCTACTCGCCACGGGTTTTCCGCCTGACGCGGGCCGTTGCCGGCAATATCGTCGTGATGGATTACGTCGAGGCGGCAAAGCTGCGCGGGGAGGGGGACTGGTACCTTGTCCGCAAGGAGATCCTGCCAAACGCAACCGCGCCGCTGATCGCCGAGTTCGGCCTGGAATTCTGCTTCGTCTTCCTGCTGATCGCGGGCCTGAGCTTCCTCGGCCTCGGCATCCAGCCTCCGACCGCCGACTGGGGGTCCATGGTGCGCGAGAACGCGACGCTGATTTCCTTCGGTGACATCACACCGCTCATCCCCGCAGCCGCCATCGCGCTGCTGACAGTGGCCGTCAACTTCGTTGTCGACTGGATGCTGTTCCGCACCTCCGGCCTGAAGGAGCACTAAGATGCACGACAAGTTCAAGGATGCGGAAGTCCTGCTCGAGATCCGGGATCTCAAGATCGAGGGCTATTCCGACGAGACCTGGGTACCGATCATCAAGGGGGTCGACCTGACCCTGCATCGGGGCGAGGTGATGGGGCTGATCGGCGAAAGCGGCGCCGGCAAGTCCACGATCGGCGCCGCCGCCATGGGTTATGCCCGCGACGGCACCCGCATCTCCGACGGCTCGATCGAGTTTGACGGGATGGAGCTGACCACCGCCTCCGAAGCCGAGCGGCGCGCCCTGCGCGGCTCGCGCATCGCCTATGTCGCGCAATCGGCGGCGGCCTCCTTCAACCCGTCCCACAAGATCATCGACCAGCATACCGAAGCCCCGGTCCATTACCGCATCAAGAAGCGGATGGAGGCGCAGGAAGACGCGATGGAGCTCTATGAGCGGCTGCGTCTTCCCAACCCGCAGGAGATCGGCTTCCGCTATCCGCACCAGGTCTCGGGGGGGCAACTCCAGCGGGCAATGACCGCAATGGCCATGTCCTGCCGGCCGGATCTGATCATCTTCGACGAGCCGACCACGGCGCTCGACGTGACCACCCAGATCGAGGTGCTCGCCGCGATCCGGGACATCGTCGACCAGTTCAACACCGCGGCGATCTACATCACCCATGACCTCGCGGTCGTGGCCCAGATGGCGGACACGATCAAGGTGCTGCTCAAGGGCGAGGAGGTGGAACAGGCGCCGACGCAGGTGATGCTCGACAATCCGCAGGAGGATTACACCAAGAGCCTCTGGGCGGTTCGCTCCTTCCACTCGCCGCAGCGCCACCGTCCGACCGACGGCTCCGAGCCGCTGATCTCGGTGCAGAATGTGGACGCGGCCTATACCGGGGGGGTCAAGGTGCTCGACGATGTCTCCTTTGACATCTACGCGGGCATGACCGTTGCGGTCGTCGGGGAATCCGGCTCGGGCAAGTCGACCACGGCGCGGTGCATCACCGGGCTCTTGCCGCCGATGTCGGGACAGATCCTGTGCAAGGGCGAGCCGCTGCCGCCGCGCTACAAGGATCGCACGCGCGACCAGCTCCGGCAGGCGCAGATGATCTACCAGATGGCGGATACGGCGCTGAACCCGAAGGTCCGCATAAGCGATATCATCGGCCGCCCGGCGCAGTTCTATGGCGGGCTGCATGGCCCCGCCCTGAAGCAGCGGGTGGACGAGCTTCTGGACCTTATCGAGCTCGATCCGGCCAAGTATTACAGCCGCTATCCGCCGGAGCTCTCGGGCGGTCAGAAACAGCGGATCGGCATCGCCCGGGCGTTGGCGGCCGAGCCGGCCTTCATCATCTGCGACGAGGTGACCAGTGCGCTGGACCAGCTGGTCGCGGAAGGCATCCTCAAGCTGCTCGACCGGCTGCAGGACGAGCTTGGGCTGGCCTACATGTTCATTACCCACGACCTGGCGACCGTGCGATCGATCGCCGACGAGGTGGTGGTGATGCAGCATGGCAAGGTGGTGGAGCAGGGGCCCAAGGACGAGATGTTCACCCCGCCGCATCACCCCTATACCGACCTGCTTTTGTCCTCCGTGCCGGAGATGGATCCGGAATGGCTGACCACCGTGCTCGAGGAGCGCGGCGTCGACAATATCGGGGAGGCGGCGAGCAAGTGACCGCCGGTTTCGCCCTCACGGAAAACAGTCCGGACCCTTTCCGGGGCCGGCTTATGCCGAGGGGCGCATGCAAAGACCAAGCCGGCGCGCGCCTTTTCGGCGCGTCCGGCAGCGGTATGTTTCGAGGGGGGATTGGGCGCTTGGCGTCTGCCTAGAGTATGGCGTTTGCCGAAAGCGCCAGCGTACTGACGAGAACGGCATAGATCAGCAGCAGCGCGGGCAAGCTACCAGCGCGCGAACGGTATTCGCGGATCATGTCGTCGCGTGTCAGCATCGCAACCTCCAACAAAAAAGGAAGAACCCGTCCTCTCCCAAGCTCAATTCCCACGTAGGGCTTCGAATTGATCCTATCAAGGAAATTTCTTCCAAATCGTGAATATCCGGCGCGCAGTTGCCGGGTAGCGTCGCAAAACGTCCCGCGGCTGTCGTTTTCGATATCCCGCTTGGAACTGGTATCGCTCGCAGGAAATACGCCATGTTTCGGCGCGGTCCCGCGAGAGTCCGGACGGCGCCCCCGAAACGAATCACCGGTGTAGCGACTGACCTCCGAATTCCGGCGTGGGATCGGCTGATCCGGTGTTTCCTGTGGCCAGCATCAGCGACATGTTTTCTAGCTTGATCCGACGCGCCGATGAGCCGGTTCGAGCGCCCGGGATCGGCCCGATCACCATTCGGTTACACATTTGCCGGATAGTGAAAGACGAACAGCGGAATCGGGAGTTCCGAGGATGAAATACCAGATCTGGTTCGGTCCCTCAGGGCGCGTCCACGGGCGCCTGAAAGATGTCGTCAAATACCTTCGGGAAGTTCAGGTGCAATACGCCTGACTGCGCCCGACCCCCGCGTCGGTGAGCAAGCCGCCCGTCTGACCGGTCGGCAACTTCGTCCGCCTTTCGCTTCCCTGTGGCCTCGCGCTTCTCTGCCTGAAATGCGCCTTCGAAGGCCGGTGTGGTCACGACAGACCGCCCGGCCTGTTTTCGTCGAGACCCCGCCCATGCGGAGCGTCGTTCGGGAAGGCCACGCAGTCAACCCGGGGTCCCGGGACTGGATTGCTATGTCTCTATCCGTTTGGATCAGCTCTGATCCGGCCAGCTGCCGAATGGCTGTTTCTCCAGGACCATCTGCCCGTCCGCGCCCTGCAGGATGTTGATCCAGGCACGCCAGTTTGCGTCATCTGTCTCCGGGTGGTCCGTCCGGTAATGGCTGCATCGGCTCTCGGTCCGCTTCAGCGAGGCCCGCAGCTTCATCTCCGCCGAAAGGATCATGTTCCGCGTCTCGAAGGCGAGGCGCAGCTCATGCATGTCGGCGGCGCGCAGCATGGGCGCATGATGGTCGCGCAGCTCCTCGACATAGGCAAGCGCGGCCCGCATCAGGCTCTCCTTCTTTATGTAGAGCACGAAATTCGGGATCATCACCCCCTGAAGCGTCTGCGTCACCCAGGCCGGTCCATAGCCCGCTTCGCGCTTCAGCGGCGCCAGGATCTCGGCGAGAATCCCGTCTCGGCGCGCCGGCGTGATTCGGGCCTGCTCGGACCGGGCGGCATAGCCGGCCGCTTCCTCGCCGGCAATCGCGCCCTGGACCGCGGACCCGGCCAGCGAGGAGCCGATCTGGGTGTAGATCCCGCCAGCCATATGCGAGCCGAGCGCGTCCCCGGCGGCAAGCAGGCCGGGGATAGTGCTGTTGCAGCGTGCATCCATCGGGACCAGCCCTTCGGATTTGTGGATCGACATGCCGGCCGAGGCGCCGCCCATTTGCGAGGCGTTCATCGCGAAGTCCGGTGCGCCGCCGGCGGGTTTCCTGCCATCGTCCGGCGGTGGGGGCGGCCCATCACGGCGGGAGCCGCTGCCGGGGCCGCCCTCGCCCGGACCGCCCGGACCACCGGCGCGACGTTGGAATTCCTGTGGCGTCACCGGGCCACCACTTGTCTTGCGGCCGCCAACGCTGCCCGGTGGACCGCCGGGCAGCGGGTTGCCGGTCTCGTAGGCGACGTAATTCGATTCCACGCCAAGATCGTGATGGACCTCGATACCGGTCGTCCCCGGAATCCGTTCGAACATGTCGCCCCAATTGTCGAAACAGGCGGCGGGGTTGTCGGCGCGGGTGAAATGGCCGTCATTCCACTCCTTGCCAGTGATCTTCGCGCCGATGCGATAGGCCATGATCGAGCCGTCATGGGTCAGGTCGCAGACCGGGAAACCGTTCGGCTTGAACCCACCCGCCCCGGTGCAGAGCACCACCGCACGGGCGCGGAAGAGGACGGTTTCCGCGCTGTCGAGGCGAAAGCCCGCAGCGCCGGCAATGCGGCCCTCCTGCTTGATCAGATGGGTGATCATCACCCGTTCCATCAGCGGGATGTCGCGGGCCGTTATTGGTTTCAGAAACGGGCGGTTGGCCAGGACCTGGTCGAAGAATCCCCAGGCCTTGAGCTCGCGGGCGCGGTCCAGGGAGTGCTCGGCGAGCTGGCGCGTGTAGCTTTCATTGTTGGTCCCGAGGGCGGAGCGGGAGACCCTGGCGACGAAATCGTCGATGCTCAGGCTCTCCCTTGCGGCGTCATATGCGAAAAATCCCTTGGCGAAGGGCGTCTGTCCGGAGGCCCCGAGCCGGCCCTTCGAGACCAGCAACACGCGGGCGCCGGCATCATGCGCCTTCACGGCGGCGAAGAGGCCGGCCATGCCGCCGCCGATGACGAGAACATCGGTCTCGTGCTCGCTGCCGGCCACGGTCGCGGCATCGACGCTCGGCCGGTTCTCGGCCCAGCCCGCGCTCAGGCCCATCGCGGCAAGGCCGGAGGCGGCGCCGCCCAGGGCGAGGAACTGGCGGCGGCTTGGGCCGTCCTGTCTGTCACTCTTGCTCATATGTGCAGTCCCTCGGCCTGGGGGGCGGGGCGGTGGCGCTCCGGCAGGTAGAGGCGGGCGAGCAAGGCGATGCCGGCAATCGCCAGCAGCGCGAAGAAGCCGCCGAGCAGCCAGCCGGTGTGACGGCCCAGCTCGATTGCATGCCAGAGGGCGAGGCCGGTGAAGCCGGCCGCCAGGAGCGCGTGGAAGCCGCGCCAGGCGCGGTAGCTGATGCGGAAGCGTTTGATCAGGCGCATGCGCAGGTGGCTGGTCAGGGCGAGGAGGAGCAGCAGCAGCCAACAGGCGAGACCCAGCAGCACGCCGAGAGTGTCGAAGCTGGTCAGCATCGTGACCAGAGCGTCGAGCGGTCGGACGCCGGGCTCGAAATAGCGTGGCAGCACGATCAGGAACGGGTGCAGCAGAAGCACGGTGATCGCGCCATAGCCGATCCAGCGATGCAGCGCCTGCACGCGCGGCGGCTTGAAGGCCCGCTGGACCGCCGGGATCGTGCGCGCGAGAAAGAATTGCCCGAGCAGCAATGCGACGGCGAGGATCGTGAGGATCGATAGCGAATCCTTGAGCAATGTGCGCGATGGCACAGGGGCGCGTGCAAAGAGCAGCAGCGGGAGGCCAATAAAGAGCAGGGCGGCTGCGAAGGCGAGGCGTGTTCGGGTCGGTTTCATCGTCAGCCCCAGGGTGTGATGACGGGGAGGGTTTTTTCCGGCGACATCTCGATGGCGTCGACCGGACAGTAGAGGCGACAGAGATGGCAGATCTGGCAATCTTCCGGATAGGCGATGACGGCCTTCCCGGAGGATGGATCGAGGCGGATCACGTCGCATGGGCAGGATTGCACGCACTCGCCGCAACCAATGCATCCGTGGATGGACTTGATGGTCATGGCATGTCTGCGCTTCCTGCCTGCTGCGCCAATACGAGCGCATGGCAACGGGCAGCGGGCATTTCTGGGTCCTTCGTGTTTTCGGTGAAGCGAAGGCTGGATCGGAAATGCCCTCGGCTTCGGATCCGAAAATGGCGCCGGATTGTGCAATCAGAAGGAAGAGCCGCAGATTTTCTCGGTCTTTTACCGGAGTGAACCCGCCACGCCGGATTGCATTTGGTTTTCAGCCGACTGGCGCGGGCGAGACGGGGCGGAGCCGCCTGCCGAGGCGGCGTTCTCCACACTGGCTCCATATTTCTGGGGCGTCAGCGGGTGCATGAGAGCCAATGACCGTGGATTGGCGCGAGACCGATTATGCGGGGAGATCCGAGTGCGACCGGGATTGGCGGCTGCATCCGGGGACCGCATCCACGTCCCTCCCGGATCCAGTCGGTGTCCCCGACAGGCGGCATGGCCCGCCGGCTGCGAAGACCAAGACAGCCTGTTGATTGCACGGCCTCGGGGGCGCCAAAACGGTTTCGCACCGAGGATCGCGTCTCCCTGCAAGCAAGCACGGCCAGAGGGCGACAGAAAAAGGCTGCACGGCAGGACCGTGCAGCCTTGGAGGGTATTGCGGACGGGCGGTGCCCTGTCAGAGGCGCTGCATCAGCATCGGCGCTGTGAAGGCCTCGGCATAAGGCTTGGCCACGGCCAGGTAGGCATTGTAGCTCTCGAGACAGGCGGCGAAATCCGGGTTCGCGGCGGCTTGTTCTTCAAGCACCTCGGCCACGGCGCCCTTGAGGGCGGCCAGCACATCTTCGGGGAAGGTGTGATACTGCACGCCGGCATCCTTCAGCGACTGGAAGGCCTGGGCGTTGAAATACTCGAACTGGCTGATGGTCTCGGTTTCCGCAGCCTGGGCGGCGCTGATCAGGATGGCCTGCAGATCCGGGGTCAGGCTGGCCCAGGCATCCTTGTTGACCACGACGTTCAGGCCCGCGCCCGGCTCGTGGAAGGCCGGCGCGTAGCAATGCGAGGCGACCTTGTTGAGGCCGAATGCCTGGTCGAGCATCGGGCCGACCCATTCGGCGGCGTCGATGGCGCCGGACTGGAAGGCCGGGAAGATCTCGGTGGGCGGCAGCAACACGGCATTGACGCCAAGCTTGCGCATGGCTTCACCGCCGAGGCCGGCGATGCGCATGTTGAGGCCGGAGAGATCGTCGAGCGAGGTGATCTCGTTCTTGAACCAGCCGGCGGCCTGCACGGTGGAGTTGCCGGAATGGATCGGCTTGAGGTTCCGCTGGCCATAGATCCCGTCATAGAGCTCCTGACCGCCGCCATAACGCAGCCAGGCCGACATCTCGGAGGCGGTCAGGCCGAAGGGGATGGTGGTGAAGAAGTGGTTCGCCGAGTTCTTGCCGGCATTGTAATAGGGCGTGCCATGGCCGATCTCGGCCGTGCCCTGCTGGACGGCATCCTCGACCGCGAAGGGCGGGACCAGCTCGCCGCCGGAATAGAGCTTCAGCTTCAGCTTGCCCTCGGCCATGGCGTTGACGCGCTCGACGAAGGTCGTGGCGTTGGTGCCGATCCCCGGCGCTTTCGACGGGAAGGAAGTGGGGCATTTCCACTCGATGAGGCCCTGCGCGATGGCGGGGGCCGCGAGGGCGGCGGCGGGGGCGCCAAGGGCACCGGTTTTCAGGAAGGTACGACGCTTCATCTTCACTCTCCGTGTTGGTCGGGCATCCGGGGCGCCCTCGCTCGCGTGTCGCTAGCCAAACAACAGGTTCGGCAGCCATGTCGCAAGGGGTGGCCAGGCGAAAACCACCCCAAGTGTGACGACCTGTATCAGCACGAACGGGATAATTGCCCGATAGATGGTCCCGGTGGAGATCTCGGCCGGTGCCGCGGAGCGATAATAGAACAGCGCGAATCCGAACGGCGGGGTCAGGAACGAGGTCTGAAGGTTCAGCGCGACCAGCACCGCGAACCAGACCGGATCGATATGCTGCAGCAGAATCGGGCCGACCAGTGGGATCACGATGAAGACGATCTCGACGAATTCCAGCACGAAACCCATAAGGAAGATCACCAGCAGCGTGAAGAGCAGCATGGTCCGTTCGTCGCCGGGAAGGTTGGTCAGCAGCTCATGCACCCAGTCATCGCCGCCGAAGCCGCGGAAGACGAGGCTGAGCATGGAGGCGGCGAGGATGATGCCGAAGATCATGCCCGAGACCTGCACGGCCTGCGAAAGCGCCGCGCCAAAGACACCGGAGCGGGTCAGCACCACGACCGCGAGCAGCAGGCCCGCGAGCAGCAGGATGGTGAGCACCAGCGCGAGCAGGGAGCCCGCGCCGAAGGTGAACTCGGCGGAGTTGAGGTTGATCCGCCCTGTGCCGGAGATGCGCAGCGAGACCAGGAGGAAGCCGACCAGCGCGGTGCCGGTCATCGAATGGCGCAGCCAGGCGGGGCTGCGGCGCTGCTCCGGGGTGTTGGGGAAGGCGCCGGCGGGGTGGGAATGCTCGTCGGCGGCGGAAGTGACGCGGGCGGCGGTGATCAACAATGTGCCGGCGACGCCGATGGCGGCGGCCTCGGTCGGCGTGGCGACGCCGACGAGGATCGAGCCGAGCACGGCGAGGATCAGCATGATCGGCGGGACGACCTCGCGGAAGACATCCCAGGCGGAGATCGGCGCGGCCTCAGGTTGCGGCGTGCCCTTGGTCCGCGCAAGGCGGATCGTGACGAAGACGCCGTAGAGCGCGACCAGCACGAGGCCGGGGATCAGCGCGCCGGCGAAGAGGTCGCCGACGGTGACCGCGTCGGGGGCGAAATTGCCGGCGCGTTGCTGGGCGTCGAGATAGGCGTTGGAGACCTGGTCGCCGAGCAGGATCAGCACGATCGAGGGTGGGATGATCTGGCCCAACGTGCCGGAAGCGCAGATCAGGCCCGAGGCGGTGCTGTCTGGCACGCCGACCTTGCGCATGGCGGGCAGCGAGATCATGCCGAGCATGACGATGGTGGCGCCGATAATACCGGTCGAGGCGGCGATCAGGGTCGAGATCAGCAGCACGGACAAGGCCAGCGCCCGGGGCGAGCCGCCAAGCATCCGGCCGACCTGCATCAGCGTGCGCTCGGCAACGCGGGAGCGCTCCAGCAGCACGCCCATCAGCACAAAGAGCGGCACCGCGACCAGCAGCGAGTTCTGCATCACGCCATAGGCGCGTTGCGGAAAGGCATGCAGGAAGGAGAGGTCGAAACCGCCGAAAAGCGAGGCGAAATAGGCCACCGCGACAGGCACGCCGGCGAGGATCAGCATGACCGGGATGCCCGAGAGGATGCCGGCCAGCAGGCTCAGGCCGAGAAAGATGAGCCAGCCATGTTCAATCATCGTGTTTCGCCCTTTCACCGGCGAGCGCGAAGCTGGCGAGCCCTTGCAGGATCATCAGCGCGCAGGCCAGCGGCAGCATGGATTTGACCAGGAAGAGCCCGGGCAGCCCGCCGGTCTCGACGGAGGCCTCGCGGATCGACCAGGAATAGGAGACATCTGGCCAGACCCACCAGATCGTCAGCCCGAAGACCGGGATCAGGAAAGCGAGGATACCGAGCTGGTCGTAGCGGGCCTGTTTGCGGACGCTCTGATGTGCCCGGAAGACATCGACACGCACATGGACATCGCGCACCTGCGCCACCGGCAGCCCGAGCACGACAAGCGTGGCGAAGCTGTAGGCGACGGCGTCCTGAAGCTCGATGAAGCCGATGCCGAAGACATAGCGCAGGATCACCACGGTGAGTTGCCCGATGAAGATCATCCCCAGCAGCAGCTGGCAGGCGCGGCGCGTGCCAACATGCACGCGAGTGGCTGTTCTGGTCAGAAGGTTCATGCCTTTTCCCTCGTTCGAGCGCCGCAATGCCGAAAAGCGGCAGAAGCTGCAAGGCTTGGCGCCCATCCGGGGCGGCGCGCGACATATTCGTCGCAGCCCATTGCTTGCCAATGACAATCCTGCTTTCAGGCCCGGTATGAGGGGGAACAGCCAGATGTGAGCGCTATAGCCGGAGTGTCACACTGACTGCCACGCTCGGAAAATGCCGCAGCGAATCTCTTGTTCCCCGACAACAATTGAATATGACGGGGGGAGCTGGCGCGGATGAGGGATTGCCCGCCAGCGCGCTTCGAAGGCGGTGCGGGGACATTATTCGCCTGCCTTCAAGTTCAGATTTTCGAGGCATTCGACACAGGACCGGACTTCGCCATGATTGACATGATCCGTATTCTTTTCTCCCGTTGCCGGGCTGCCGCTCCGCTTCTGACCGCCTGCTCCGTGCTTGCGCTGATGGGCGGCACACAAGAGGCCGACGCAGAGATCCAGCTCTCCTTCTCTCTGGCCAACCACCACGCGCCGAGATCCGATGTGACCTATAATTTCGGACAGGGGGAGGGGTCTCAGACGGAAACCGTCGGCTGGGACGGCGAGAACCTCAAGATGCCGCCGAATTTCGGTCTGCGCGCGACCTGGTGGTTCGAGGACAAGCCGAACTGGGGTATTGGTATCGACAATGTCCACACCAAGATCGCAGCGGACCCGATGCCGAAAGATTTCAAGCGGTTGGAGTTCACCGACGGGATCAACATGATCACTCTGACCGGGAACTACCGCTATCTCAACGAAACCCGCTGGACGCCTTATGGCGCGGCCGGCGTGGGGATCACCACCCCGCATGTCGAGGCGACGAGCTCCGATGGATCCTCGGACATGTTCGCCTACCAATATGGCGGACCCGCCGTGCAGATGACTTTCGGCGTGGATTTCGAGATCAACGACCGCTGGAGCGTCTTCGGCGAGGCAAAGGCAGCGCAATACTGGTTCGATGTCGACCTTGAAGGCGACGGGACATTGCAATCGGATGTCTTTGGGTATGTATTGGCGGTCGGCGTGACCTATTCGCTCAAGGATGGTTTCCGCTTCGGTCTGTAGGAATCTGATGAAACACGATTGGGGCAAGGCCGCATGCGGGCTTGCCGGTGCCGTGGCGCTGGCGGCTCTTGCGGGTTGTGTCGGGGATTCGGGCCAGGACGGCCTTTCGGAACCCCCGGTCGAGGTGTCGCGCGCCAATGGCGAGGCCATGTTCTGGGCCGGGAGTTGCGCCTCCTGCCATGGCAGCGAAGGCCGGCTCGACAGCACGGCGCCGCGCCTCGGCGGTGGCCACGCGTTGCCCACGGGCTACGGCGTCTTCCGCGCCCCCAATATCTCTCCCGATCCGCAGCACGGCATCGGCAACTGGACGCTGGCCGAGTTCGACCGCGCCATGCGGCAGGGGCAGGCGCCCGACGGCCACTCCTATTTCCCGGCCTTCCCCTATCCTTCCTATGCGCGGATGGCCCCGCAGGATATTGCCGATCTGCTCGCCTATATCAGGACGCTGCCGCCGGTCTCCGGGGATGCGGAGACGAGCGATCTCGGGCTTGTCACGCGCCAGCCCATGGCCGCGCATGGCTGGCGCGCGCTGCACCCTGCCTCCGGTCCTGCGGTCCGGCTCGACGCCCCCTCCACGCAAGTGGCGCGGGGACAGTACCTGGTCGAAGGTCCCGGACATTGCGGAAGCTGCCACACCCCGCGCGGTCCGCTCGGGGGCGAGCGGACGGGGCGCTGGCTTGCGGGTGCCGAGATGCTGGACGGGAGCGGTTTCGCGCCGAACCTGACGCCGCATGAGGACGGGATGGCGGGCTACAGCGCCGAGGAGATCATCGAGACTCTGCGCCCGACCGGCTCCGGTCTCTATGCCGGGATGGAAGCGGCCCGGATCAACCTTTCGCATCTGCCCGAGAGCGACCTGGAAGCGATCGCGGCCTATCTGATGGCCCTGCCGCCCCGCCGCTCGGCGGAGTGAGTTCCCCGCTGTCCCGCCCGCTATTCTGAGGTTCCCGGACAGCGCGCGCTGCCTGCATCCATGCTGGCGCGCCCGAAATGGCCCCCGTTTCTGCCATGACCATCCGCTCCCGCCGGCAAAGGCCACGAAGCTGGTTCGGCCCGCCGTCTCGATGCCGGAAGCACAGGGGAGCACGGGGAGGCCGATCGCACCGGGCTTGGGCCGGGTTCTGCCCCAGCAGCCGGAGGGCGCCCGCTTGCCGATGGGGGCCGCCTGCGCTGTCGGGCCGATTGAAGCCGGGCTGATAAGGGACTAGGCTGCCGGGGAGTGTCGAAGGGCCAAAGAGCGGAGGGGAGCCTTGGACGAATATGTTATGCGCGCAGGTTTGCAGGTTGAGGAAAGCCTTGCGGCGTTCGTGGAAGCGGAAGCCTTGCCCGGAACCGGTCTCGCACCGGATGCATTCTGGGACGGGCTTGCGGATATGGTCGCGCAATTCGGGCCGCGCAATCGCGAGCTGCTGGGATTGCGGGCGAAGATCCACCAGAAGGTCGATGCCTGGCATGTGAACAATCGCAATCAAGCCTATGATATCGATGACTATATCTCCTTCCTGAAGGAGATAGACTACCTCGTCGAGGAGCCCGCGGCCTTCGCGCTGGAGACGGAGAATGTCGACCCCGAACTGGCCCTGATCGCCGGTCCGCAGCTGGTCGTTCCGATCACCAATGCGCGCTATGCGCTGAACGCGGCCAATGCCCGCTGGGGCAGTCTCTATGACGCGCTTTACGGCACCGATGCGCTTGGCGACCTGCCCGAGGGGGCGGGATATGATCCCGAGCGCGGTGCCCGGGTCATCGCCCGGGCCAAGGCGCATCTCGACAAGGCCGTGCCACTGGCGGCGGGCCGCTGGTCGGATGTGACCGGTTTCACCTTCGATGGCGATATTCTCGGGCTGCGGCTGGGCGAGGGTTTCACGGCACTTGCCGAGCCGGCGCGTTTCGCCGGCACTCGGCTGGCGGGCGATGGCAGCCTGCGGGAGCTGATCTTCGAAGTGCATGGGCTGCATATCCGGGTGGTGATCAACCCGGCGACCGAGGTCGGCGCGGCCGACCCGGCCGGGATTTCGGACGTGATCCTGGAAGCGGCCGTCTCCACCATCATGGACATGGAGGACAGCGTCGCCTGTGTCGACGGGCCGGACAAGGCGCAGGCCTATCGCAACTGGCTCGGGCTGATGAAGGGCGATCTTACGGAAGAGGTCTCCAAGGGCGGGCACGTCTTCACCCGCGCGCTGGAGCCGGACCTCGATTTCACCACCCCCACGGGCGGCGCTGGCCGGCTCAAGGGGCGCGCGCTGATGTTGGTGCGCAATGTCGGCCACCTGATGACGACGCCGGCGGTGCTGGAAGCCGACGGGGCGGAGATCGGGGAGGGGCTGCTCGATGCGTTGGTCTCGGTGACGATCGCGCTGCATGACCTGCGCCGCGAGGGTGGTCCGGCCAATGCGCCCGCAGGCTCGGTCTATGTCGTGAAGCCGAAGATGCACGGTCCCGACGAGGTCGCCTTTGCCGATGACATTTTTACCCGCGTCGAGGCCATTCTCGGCCTGCCGCAGGACAGCGTGAAAATCGGCATCATGGACGAGGAGCGCCGGACATCGGCCAATCTCGCGGCCTCGATCGCGGCGGCGAAGCGGCGTGTCTGTTTCATCAATACCGGCTTCCTCGACCGCACGGGGGACGAGATCTCGACCGGCAACGAAGCCGGCCCGATGATGCCGAAGGGGGACATGAAACACGCGTCCTGGCTCTCGGCCTACGAGGATCGCAATGTCGATATCGGTCTGGCCTGCGGGCTGAAGGGGCGCGCGCAGATCGGCAAAGGCATGTGGGCCATGCCGGACCGGATGGCGGACATGCTGGCGCAGAAGATCGGCCACCCGCTCGCGGGCGCGAACTGTGCCTGGGTGCCAAGCCCGACGGCAGCCGTTTTGCACGCGACGCATTACCATGTCGTCGATGTCGCGAAGCGGCAGGAGGAGATCGCGGCCGAGGGCGCCGCGGGGCCGCGTGCCTCGCTGCAGGAACTGCTGACGGTGCCGGTGCTGGCGCGGGAACTGTCGGAAGAGGAGATCGAGGCGCAGCTGGAGAATTGCTGCCAGGGGATCCTCGGCTACGTGGTTCGCTGGGTCAATCACGGGGTCGGCTGCTCCAAGGTTCCCGATATCAACGATGTCGGGCTGATGGAGGACCGGGCAACCTGCCGGATTTCGAGCCAGGCGCTGGTTAACTGGATTCACCACGGTATCGCGGACAGCGCACGGGTGATGAACGTGATGCGGGCGATGGCCGAGAAGGTGGATGCGCAGAATGCGGGCGAGCCGGATTACCGGCCAATGGCGCCGGAATATGGCGGACACGCTTTCCAGGCGGCCTGCGATCTCGTCTTCAACGATGGCACCTGGCCCTCGGGCTACACCGAGCCGACGCTGCATTACCGTCGCCGGCAGGTGAAGGCCAAGGAAGCGCGCAAGGCGGCCAAGGCGACCACCGACACGGTGCATTAGGGCGGTCTGCGCAGGACCGGGCTCCGGACTGAGCGGCTCGAACATGCGAAGCCTGCGGGGGAAGCCTTTGTGTTAGTGAAAGCGGCTGACGCAGCCTGCCCTTGGCGCGATTTGGAAAACTCAGGACGGGCGGTGCCGGCGGCGCTGCCCGTTTTTCGTGTTGCCCGCGCGAGGCGGCGTCAAGCTTCGAACCAGCCCGTTGCCAGGGCCCGCGCCCAGTCCGGGCGCCCGTTGGCAAGGGCAAGCTTGGCGGCGGCATCGGCGGCATAGGGCACGGATCGGAAGGTGATGTCCCAGGCCGGACCCGCCGCGCCACCCTCCCGTCTTTCCGCGATCGCATAGGAGGCGTTTGGCGTGCCGGTCTGGACGTGATGATGGACCGGCTGGTCATCGTCATAGCCCGGGCAGCCGACGCTGCCGGGATTGACCACAACGCGCCCATCGCGCAGGCGCAGGCAGCGCGGGATATGCGTATGCGCGCAAAGAAAAAGGCCCGCCGTCACGTCCCGAGCCTCGGCTTCGACCTCGGCCAGGCTGGCCGGGCGGAGCTGCCCGTCCGCGCCAACCCGGTCGAGCCAGTAGCGATCGTCCCGCCGAGGTGTTCCGTGGCACAGGAAGACATCGCCGAAGAGCGTTGCCGTCGGCGGCAGCGTCGCCAGCCAGTCGAGATCCGCCCGCGTCAGCTGCTCGAAAGCGACCCGGTCGGACGGGCCCATCGCCTCGGGGCGCTGTTCGAGAAGGTGCCGGTCGTGATTGCCGCGAATGGAGGGAAAGGCACGGGCGCGCAGCAGCCGCGCGGTTTCGGCGGCGTCGAGCGGGCCGCTGAAATGGTCGCCGAGATTGACGGCCAGGGGGATGGCGCGGGCGTCCATGTCGGACAGGACGGCTTGCAGCGCGAGCGCATTGCCATGGATATCGGCGAGGATGGCGAATTTCATGCCGGCAGGGTTTCACCATCAGCGCGGAGCAGCAAGCCCATGGCTGACCGGAGGGCGAGGTCGGGTGTGCCGCGCGGGATGCGCCGTTGCGCGCGTGGCGGTTTGGCGGTTTCCACTGTAGACCTCCGGGCAACAGTTGGAATCAGGCGCGGCGGATGGCTGCGCGCGACAAAGGAGACACCGGATGGCTGGAATCAACCTGGAGAAGGCTCGGGAAATCACGGCGGCCGTGTTCGCGAAGGGGGCCGAGATGGGCCTGAAGCCGCTGACGGTGGCGGTTCTGGACACGGGCGGACATGTGATCACGCTCGAGCGTTCCGACGGGGCGAATGCGGCCGGGCCGGAGATCGCGCGCAACAAGGGGCGCGCCGCCGTGATGATGCATATCGGCGGAAAACAGTTGAAGGCGCTGTCGCAGGACACGTCCTGGTTCATGCCGTCGATGCAGGAGGCCTGCCACGGGCAGGTCTTCCCCGCACCGGGCGCGGTGCTGGTGCGCGACAGCGACGGCACGGTCGTCGGCGGGCTCGGGGTCTCGGGCGATGCCGGGCTGAACGACGCTGCCTGCGCGGTGGCAGCCCTCGAGAGCGTCGGACTTGTCGGCGAGGATTGAGGCCCACCCCGGCGCGCCCTTTCACCGGCGTTTCGGGGGGAATACCGAAGCACAGCGCTTCGAGTGATAGCTGACACGGGCGTATCGATGACAGATCGATGCGCCGGTGTCATTCGGGGCAGGAGAGTGCTGACAGAGCACGCATGTCGGGCGTGAATTCTCTTTCCTGCAACGTGACGCTTTTTCCCGCGCCCGTATCCCGGTATCTCTGGGGGATAAAACTGCGAGGAAACATGGCGCGTCCCGTTATCGGCATCATCGGCAATCATTACCTGATCAATGACGAATACCCGTCCCATGCCGGCGGCTCGATGAACTCGGAGGCCGTGGCGGAGGTCTGTGGCGCGGTGCCGGTGGTCATCCCGGCCGATCCGCGACTTGTGTCGATCGAGGACCTGCTGGAGATCTGCGACGGGTTCCTGCTGACCGGCGGGCGGCCGAATGTCCATCCCGAGGAATATGGCGAGGCGGTCACGACGGCGCATGGCGAGTTCGACCGGGCGCGGGACGCGATCACGCTGCCGCTGATCCGGGCCTGTGTCGAGCGCGGTCAGCCCTTCTTCGGAGTCTGCCGGGGATTCCAGGAGGTCAATGTCGCAATGGGCGGGTCGCTCGACCCCGAGATCCGGGATCTGCCCGGGCGGATGAACCATCGCATGCCGCCGGATGGGACGCTGGACGAGAAATTCGCGCTGCGCCATGTCGTGACCTTCTGCGAGGGCGGGCGGTTCCACCAGCTCTATGGAACGCGCGAGGTGATGACCAACACGCTGCACGGGCAGGGGATCAAGACACCGGGCAAACGGATCGTGATTGATGGCTATGCGCCGGATGGCACGCCAGAGGCGATCTATGTCGAAGGGGCCGCGGGGTTCACGATGTCGGTCCAGTGGCATCCCGAATATCGGGCGGCCCGCGACCCGGTCTCGCGACCGCTTTTTGAAGCTTTTGGAGCGGCGGTGAACCGCTGGGCCGAGGGCAAGCGCGGGTCTCAGCTCAGGAGTGCCTAGGTCAAACGGGGGGCGTCCCTCCCGTCGGGACAGCATCGAAGATGCTGCCCTCCCGTCGGGCGTGGCGCGCGTTCCGCGCGCATCCTGGCTCTGCCGGTGGCGCTTCCAAAACAGCATCGGCATCCGTTTCCAACGGCGCGCCTCGCCGATCCCACCCGCTGGCAAGGGGTAATTGAGCTGTGGGTGCGACCTGGCGTCCCCTGCCTGCGACTGCAGCCCCGGCGGGATCTGTGTTGAGGGCAGCGTGCATCGGCAAGAGGAGCTTGCCCAGCGGGCGCGGGTGTCCAAGCGCGATTGGAGCCTCGTCCGGCAGGATAGGACACGCACCGCTCCATATTGGTCCCGCCGAGGTTGGAGCCAAATCTCATCTCCGTGCCACGATCCATCCGGCTTTCCTGGCGCTGGAGCCAATGCCGGGGCAACTCACCCGGTTTGTTGCATTCTGAGGATCTGCCTAAGGGTGAGAAGCATAGGCCGCGATCCCGAATGCTGCTCTGACCAGAGCTGGCTCCGCTACGGGATCAACCCAAGAGGGCAGAAAGGGTATCCCCACGGGCTCCTGGGCGCCACAAAGAGGCATCCTTTGGCGGAGCCTGCCACTTTTCCCAGAAACTGCTAGTGTCGATTGGCAGAGCGGTCACGGCCCGTCCAGAGATTCCATTCTCGCCAAGCAGCGGGAGACAGATGGCCCAGGTTGTCTTCGGACCGGTTGCAACACCATTGGCGGCAAACAGGCGCTGCCGGTTTCCGGTTCGGAAATGTCCGCCGCAGGCCCCAATCCCGAGATCCCGCCGGGCACACCTGTCCAGACCTGGCCTGGCCATGCGCCGCACAGGAGGGAGAGCGCCTGCATCATCCGCCCCAGACACGCGCGCGCAGCGCGCGCCCGGCCCCAAACGGGTGAGATGCCGAAGGCGTCGATCCCGGAGGGGTACTCCCCGGGCCGGTCCGGGCGTTCAGGGCGCCGCGGGCCGGGACAGTTTCATCTTCCAGCGCTTGAGGTCGACGCCATGGCGGGTCGCGGTCTCGCCCTCGAGAACGATCCATCCGCGCTTCTCGAGGAAGGAACGGGCGAGATGACTTGCGAAGGTCGTCAGTGTCTCGAGCCCGGCCGCATCCGATTGCGTCAGCATGCGCTGGTAAAGCAGCTCGGCCAGGCCACTCTGCCGCGCCTCCGGACGAACGAAGAAGAAGTCGAGATGACCGTCCGAGGTGAAAGTCAAAAACCCCACGGCGCGGGCGTCGTCCCATGCGATCCAGGTCACACCCGCTTCCAGTCGCGGCGCCAGCCAGGGTTCGACGTCTTGCGTCGGCGCCCAGGCCATCGCCTGTTCGGGTGAGTAATGCCCCGCAGTGCCGTTGCGGATCGCATCGACATAAACTGACATGCAGGCCGCGGCGTCCGCAGCGCCGCCTGCGCGGATCTCCCAGCTCATGTGATGATCGCTTTTACCTTGTACTCGGCGCGGTCCCACAGCTTGCCCGACATGATTTCGGCCAGGATCCCGACCGCGCCGTCGACTTCCGACTCGCCGATATAGAGCGGCGTAAAGCCGAAGCGCATGATGTCAGGAGCGCGGAAATCGCCAATCACGCCACGCGCGATCAGGGCCTGCATCGCAGCATAACCCTCCTCGAAATGGAAACTGACCTGGCTGCCGCGCGCCTCGGGATCGCGCGGAGACGCGAGGCGGAGCTGCGGACAGCGTGCCTCCACACCCGCAATGAACCGTTCGGTCAGCACTATCGAACGCGCGCGAAGGTCCTCGAAATCGACCTGCTCCCAGACATCCAGCGCCGCTTCCAGCGCGGCAAGCTGGAGCACCGGTGGGGTGCCGACACGCATGCGCGTGACCTCGAAAGCCGGGCGGTAATCATGTTCGAAGGCGAATGGCGTGGCATGGCCTTGCCAGCCCTGCAGCGCGGTTTGCGCCTGCGCGGCGTGTTTCGGCGCGACATAGATGAAGGCCGGGGCGCCGGGGCCGGCGTTGATGTACTTGTAGGTGCAGCCGGCGGCGAAATCGGCGCCGCAGCTGGCAAGGTCGACCGGCAGCGCACCGAAGGAATGTGCCAGATCCCAGATGGTTAGCGCGCCATGTTCATGTGCCGTCTCGGTCAGGGCCTTCATGTCGTGCCGCCGCCCGGTGCGATAGTCCACCTCCGTCAGCATCAGCACGGCGACCTCGTCGGAGATATGCGCCTCGACCTCTTCAGGCGCCACGGTCACAAGGCGGGTGCCATTGCCGAGTGTCTCTGCCAACCCCTGCGCCATGTAGAGATCGGAGGGGAAATTGCCGGTGTCCGAGAGGATTACCCGCCGTTCCGGGCGGAGCGCCAGCGCCGCGGCCAGCGCCTGGTAGATCTTGATCGACAGCGTGTCGCCGACCACGACATGGCCCGGCTCGGCGCCGATCATGGCCGCGATCCTGTCGCCCAGCCGTTCCGGCGCCAGGTGCCAGCCCGCCTTGACCCAGCCGCCGATCAGCATGTCGCGCCACTCCGGTTCCATGGCGCGGGCCACCCGGGCGGGCGTCGCAACGGGCAGGGGACCCAGCGAATTTCCGTCGAGATAGATCATGCCGTCCGGCAGGTGAAACTGGGACCGGGTCCAGTCGAAATCGGTGTGGGGCTTGGGCATTGGGACTCCGTTTCTCTTGGCGAAGTCTTGGCAGAAAGCGGCGCAATGGGCCAGAGCGGGCGGTACTGCGCGCTGCCCAAAAAACACACAGTTCGGGTGGTTTTATCGCCCCTGGAAAAACGAGCCACTCCGCCAACGAGAACAGCCGCCCGGAAATGCGGGCGGCTGTCAGTCTTTCTGGAATCGGGACTCAGATCGCCTTGAGCTCGATTGCCGAAGACCGCCCATCGCGGCCTTCGCGCAGCTCGAATTCGACCTTCATATTGTCGGCGAGGCCAGTCATTCCGGCACGCTCGACAGCTGAAATATGAACAAAAACGTCTTTTCCGCCCTCATCCGGGGCGATAAACCCGTATCCTTTGGTGGTATTGAACCATTTCACGGTGCCGGTCGGCATATCCCGCGTCTCCTTCGTCTGGTCTTGCATCCGCCCGCAGAATTGCGGCGGCGTGGTCACGTCGCCGAACTGTCTCGAGAGGCTGGGCCAGTGAGTCGTGGGTGGCATCGTCACGAGGATTATGGTGACTCAGTTTTGGAACAAAACAACCCCCGAGTGTATTTCACCCCTTTCGCGGTCGGTCGATGCCGATCAGCCGGTCGACCGAGAGCGGTCCGGCACCGCGCAGTACAAGCGTGATCAGCACGAACATCCAGAAGGCGCGCTGGTCCATGATCAGGCTGTCGGAGGCGCGGTCGAACCAGGCGCCGATGGTGGCGGCGTCGGCATGGTGGCCGTGGATATCTGTCAGCGACTGGACGATGACGAAGCCGATCATCCCGAGCGCGGCGAGCCGCGTGAACAGGCCGATCACGAGGAGCAGCGGCAGGAGGAACTCCGCCCAGGTCCCGGCGAGGATCACCAGCTTCTCGAAGATCGAGAATTGCGAGCTGTCATAGAGCACCGCCTCGGCCTTGACCGGGAAGATCTGAGCATAGGCGCCTGTGGACGGCGAGAAGAGGCCGAAAATGCCGTCCCCGAGCTTGGTCATCGCGGAGGCCCAGAAATACATCAGTAGCACGGCGGCGAAGGTGAAGCGCGCGAGGGTCGGCAGCGCCCAGCCCGAAAGGGCGCCGTCGATGCGGGAGAAAACCGCATTGTGGACAGAGATGGCACCGGCGGCGAGGGTCCGGGCGGAGCGGCGGTCGGGGGCGGCGGTTGCATCGGTCATGGGGATCACTCCTCGTGCAGGGCGGTGATGGCGCCGCCGGAGACCAGAGCGGCAAGGGCGGGGGTGAGGTCGAAATCGGGGTCTTGCTCCGTCGCCGTCTCAAGGGCGGCTCCGAAAGTCCGTCCCTGCGCGAGCTCGGCAAGGAAGCCATGCCCGGCCGGGGAGAGCGCGGTCAGGATCGGGTCGAATTCCGGCCGCGTGACAAGCGCGGTCTCGGGGCCCATTTCGGGCTTGGGTCCGTCTTCGGCGTTGAAGCGCCAGATGGCGACGATCGGCCAGTCGGAACGGACCAGCCGCAGCGCGGGTGCGAGGGCGAAGCGCGTCTCCATCAAGCGGTCCGGCGACAGCTCCTGCAGGCGCGCGGAGTCGATCGGGGCGGCGTCGGCGGCGTGATAGCTCTTGCGCAGGGCCAGTTCGAGCCGGGCGATATCGGGCAGGTAGCCAAGGCTGCGCACCGGCTCGAAACCTTCGAGAAAGCCCGGCAGCGCGTCGCCATAGGTGGCGATCAGCGGCGAGGCGGGCGGATGGGCGCGCACGAAATGTCCTGCGAGGATGGAGAAGTTGTTGTCGCCAAGCAGCTTGCGGATCACGGGAAAGGCCTCGCCCAGGGCATTGGACAGGCTGACGATCACGTTGTTTCGATAGACATCGAAACGTTTGCCGGCGGGGCGGCCCTCCGGATCGACGAGGCCGGGCGGGACATCCCGGCCCGGATCGAGGATCGCCTTGCGGAACTGGGTCTGGTCGACGTTCACGACAGCACCGGGGTGAGGATGCGCGCGGCGCGGTCCGCTTCTGCGGCGAGCACCGGCCAGTCGGGCACGTCGGTGTCCCATTCGATCAGCGAGGGGCGGGCGCCGCCGGCGACAATGGTCTCGGCATAGAGCGTCCAGACCGGGTCCACGACTTCGGTGCCATGGCTGTCGATCAGCAGCGGCGCGCCGTGCTCGTCTTCCTGCTCGTCATGGCCGCCCAGATGGATTTCGCCGACGAGATCCAGCGGGAAATCAACGATATAGCCACGCGGGTCGAGCTTCTGGTTGGTGCAGGAAACGAAGACATTGTTGATGTCGAGCAGCAGGCCGCATCCCGTCCTGCGGGCGATCTCGCGCAGGAACTCGGTCTCGGCCATCTCGCTTTCGGCGAAAGCAAGGTAGGTGGAGGGGTTCTCGAGCAGCATCGGGCGGCCAAGCGCTTCCTGAACCTGGTCGATATGATCGGCAACGCGGGAGAGGGCCTCGGCGGTGTAGGGCAGGGGGAGAAGGTCATTTAGGAAGGCGGTCTCGTGGCTCGACCAGGCGAGATGTTCGGAGAAACTCGCTGGGTTCAGCCAGTCGACCAGGTGGCGCAGGCGGGCGAGATGGTCGGCATCAAGCGGCGCTTCGCCACCGATGGAGAGGCCGACGCCGTGGACCGAGATCGGGAAACGCTCGGCGAGGTGGCGCAGCTGCGCCAGCGGACGGCCGCCCTGGCCCATGTAATTCTCGGCATGGATTTCCAGCCATCGAACCGGGCCGGGATCTTCCATGATCGCGTTGAAATGCTGGGGTTTGTAGCCGACGCCGGGAGCCAGCGGCAGGGTTTGGCGGGGGGTGGCGTCGAGCATCCTCGTCTCCTTGGAAGGTAGGGTGCGCCCGGCGGAGGTCCTGCCGGGCGCGATGGGCAACAGCGTACTGGTTACGCCGGCAGGTCGCGTTCGAGGGCTTCGAGCGAGCCCATGCGGCCATCCGGAAGTTCCATCTTTTCGCATGTGCCGGCATCGACGAGGGTCCAGGCATTGCCCTGGTAATCGACGGTGGAGGTGCCGGCGCAGGTGGTGCCGGGGCCGGCGGCGCAGTCATTCTTGCCGGCCATGGAGACACCGAAACACTTCTCCTTGTGGTTGTCGGCGGCAGCGGTGGTGACGGCAGCACCGGAAACGGCGGCGGCGACGGCGCCGATCAGGGCGAGGGTTTTCACGTTCTTGGACATTTGGATTTTCCTGTCTGCAATGGGTTGAAATGGATTTCGGGGTAGGGGACGCCCGGCGGTGTGCTCACCGGGCGCCGGCTGCGCGTTTCCTTACGCGGGCAGGTCGCGGTCGAGGGCTTCGAGCGAGCCCATGCGGCCGTCGGGGAGTTCCATCTTCTCGCAGGTGCCGGCATCGACGAGGGTCCAGGCATTGCCCTGGTAATCGACGGTGGAGGTGCCGGCGCAGGTGGTGCCGGGGCCGGCAGCACAGTCATTCTTGCCGGCCATGGAAACACCGAAGCACTTTTCCTTTTCGGCGGCCTGGGCGGAGGTGGCGACAGCACCGGACACGGCGGCGGCAACGGCGCCGACGAGGGCGAGAGTCTTGACGTGGTTGGACATTGCGATCCCTTTACCTGTTCTCATGTTCACTCTGCCGCCGCATTGTGCGGGGCATGCAAAGAACTTAGGCGGGGAGATCGATCAATTGCTATTCACAGGCCTGTCAGGACACGCGCCCGTCAACAGATGAAATATAGCGTTACGCTGGGGGACCGGCCCGGGCGCAAGATCAGTCGCGCAGCACCTGCGCCTCGCCGGAACTCAGGATCGGCCGGGCCGCGAACGTCGCCGAGGCAAGGATTCCTGGGAAAACTTCTTCAATTTCAGCTGTCTGGGCTTCTCCAAGCGTCTCCTGCGCCTGCGGCCCGAGCAGGAGGGTCTCGGCCCATTGGCCGTTTGCCCGCACCAGCTCATGCCGTTCAAGGAGGATATGGCAATAGGAGACCCCCGCGATTTCGCGGTCGATTGTTACAGAATGATCGTTGCAAAGCGCCTTTGCCGGCACGAGAGCCTCTGCTTCGGCGAAGAATATTTCAGCCTTCCAGCCGTCAATCGCGATGCGATGCTGCGGCGAGACGAGCAGATCGCGCGAGGGACACCCGTTTCCGAGGGCATTGGCGCGGATCCGGGTCGGGGCGAGATGGGGCGCGCGGCGCAACTCCTGTGCCGAGAAATCGCGACGGCCGCACCAGAGGATCGGTTGCTGCCCGGAATCGCGCGTCAGGACCATGTCGCCTTCCACAAGGTCTTCGACCGCAACCTGTCCGCGCGGCGTGTCGATCAGCGTGCCGGCCGTGAAGCAGACCGTGTCATAGCCTATGGTGGGGCCGTCGGAGTTGCTGCTGAAGGTGAAGGTCTGGCCGGGCACAATCTCGCTATCGGTGTAGACGAGATAGTTGACCTTGGACCCGCTGGAACCATCGTTCGAGCTGCTGCCGCCGATTGCGATGACCGTGAAGGTGACGGAAGGATCGTCATCGGTGTAGAGCCGGTATTCGGCCTCGATGAAGGCGTCGCCGGCGAGGAAGGTCTCGCCGTCGATGGTGAGATCGTTGCTCAGCATCGAAAAATCGCCGGTCTCCCGGTAGGCGTCTTCGAGAAGCGCGTCGTCATCCTCGATCTGGAACGTCAATTCGGTGGCCGAGGTCGACAGGGTGGCGCTGGTCCCGACAAGCGAACTGCCGACGGTTTCATCCAGATTGCCGGAGGCGGAGATTTCGCCGATGAAATCCGACAATTTCCAAGTCGTCAGCTGATACTCTGCCATGTTCGCCTCGTTATGTGTCCTGCTAACCCCGCTCCTTTCTGAACCCAAACGACTTTCCAGAAGGTTTATTCAAATGAAAACCGCGGCTCGAAAGCCGCGGTTGGTTAACGCTTCGTTGCCGGGGGAGGACCCGGCCTGCTCCGGTTGGCTGGCTCAGTCCCCGGCGAGATCCGGCGGCAGGGCCTCCTTGGCCAGGCTGGCGACGATCTCGTCCAGCGCGACCACCGAGGTCCGTTTCTCGCCGAGCCGGCGGAGTGTCACGGTCCGTTCCTCGACCTCGCGCTGGCCGATGGCGAGAATGACCGGCACCTTGCCGACCGAATGCTCGCGCACCTTGTAGTTGATCTTCTCGTTGCGGATATCGGCCTCGGCGCGCAGCCCGGCCTCCTGGAGGATCTTCGTCGCCTCCAGCACAAACTCATCCGCATCCGAGACGATCGAGGCCACGACGACCTGCCGCGGAGCAAGCCACATCGGCATCCGCCCGGCATAGTTCTCGATCAGGATACCGATGAACCGCTCGAAGGAGCCGAGAATGGCGCGGTGCAGCATGACGGGGCGGTGTTTCTCCCCGTCTTGGCCGATGAAGCTCGCATCGAGCCGCTCGGGCAGGTTGAAATCGGCCTGGAAGGTGCCGCATTGCCATTCGCGCCCGATCGCGTCGGTCAGCTTGAAGTCCAGCTTCGGCCCATAGAAGGCGCCTTCGCCCGGATCCAGCTCGAAATCGTTGCGCACGCTGAGAATGGCCTTCTCCAGCGCCGCTTCGGCCTTGTCCCAGACCTCGTCGGAACCAACCCGCACCTCCGGCCGCGTCGACAGCTTGATGTCGAACTTGGTGAAGCCGGTGTCGCGATAGATGTCGGAGAGCAGGTCGATGAACTTCGACGTTTCTTCCTCGATCTGGTCCTCGGTGCAGAAGATATGCGCGTCATCCTGCGTGAAGCCGCGCACGCGCATCAGCCCGTGCAGCGCGCCATGCGCCTCGTAGCGGTGGCAGGAGCCAAACTCGGCCATGCGCAACGGCAGGTCGCGATAGGACTTGATACCCTGGTTGAAGATCTGCACGTGGCAGGGGCAGTTCATCGGCTTGAGCGCGTTCATGCGCTTCTCGTTGGCATGTTCCTCATCGATCTCGGTGATGAACATGTTCTCGCGATACTTGTCCCAGTGGCCCGAAGCTTCCCACAGCTTGCGATCGACAACCTGCGGCGTCTTCACCTCACGATAGCCGGCCTTGTCCAGCTTGCGGCGCATGTAGTCTTCCATCTCGCGATAGATGGTCCAGCCATTTGGGTGCCAGAAGACCATGCCCGGCGCTTCCTCCTGGAAATGGAAGAGCTCCATCTCCTTGCCGAGACGGCGGTGGTCGCGCTTCTCGGCCTCTTCGAGGAAATGCAGGTACTCCTTGAGCTGCTGCCGGTTCTGGAAGGCGGCGCCGTAGATCCGCTGCAACTGCGGCCGGTTGCTGTCGCCACGCCAATAGGCGCCGGCCACCTTCATCAACTTGAAGCTGTCGCCGGGGACCTGGCCGGTATGCTGCAGGTGCGGGCCGCGGCAGAGATCCTGCCAATGGCCGTGCCAATACATGCGGATCGGCTCGTTGCCGGGAATGGCCTCGATCAGCTCGACCTTGTAGGGCTCGTTATTGGCTTCATAGAACTTCACCGCCCGCTCGCGCTCCCAAGTCTCGGTCGTGACCGGGTCGCGGCGGTTGATGATCTCTTTCATCTTCGCTTCGATGGCGCCGAGATCCTCGGGCGTGAAGGGCTCCTCGCGGTCGAAATCATAGTACCAGCCATCCTTGATGACGGGTCCGATGGTGACCTTCACGTCCGGCCAGAGCTCCTGGACGGCGCGGGCCATGATATGGGCGAGGTCGTGCCGGATGAGTTCGAGGGCAGGGGCCTCGTCCTTCATCGTGTTGATGGCGACGGTCGCATCGGCCTCGATCGGCCATTGCAGGTCCCAGTGCTGGCCATTGACCATCGCGGAGATGGCCTTCTTGCCAAGGGAGGTGGAGATCGCGGAGGCGACTTCGGCGGGCGTCGTGCCCTGCGGGAAGTCCCGGCTCGCGCCATCGGGGAATGTGAGGGAAATATCGGCCATATCGGCTCTCCTCGTCGGTCTGGCGCCCACGGTGCGCCCGGTTGCGATACGACCCCTGACGACATCGGCCGAGCCTCCGTCATCGCTGATCTGCCGGTTGGGGTCGCGTTATCCGGCTCGGGGAAGGGCATAGACCCGGTCATGGGAAGGCGCAATCCCCTTGCGCATCCGCGCCGGGGATTGTGTGGCGATGGCCGGGGCGACCTGGGGATGGCAGGTCGGGCAGGGCGCGCGGCCCCGCCCGCTGCGGTTCAGCCAGCCTTTGCGGCGGCTTCGAAATCGGCGACGGCGGCGACCGAGTTGCTGTCGGTCAGCAGGTCGCGGGCGATCTGCGGCGCGATGGTGAAGCAGTCGAGGCCGATCTCGGCCAGCCGCACCATCTGCTCGGGATTGCGCAGCGAGGCGATCAGCATCCGGGTCTTGCCGCCGGCGAGCTCTCCGATGGCCAGCATCTGCGCCATGGCCTCATAGGCCGGCAGCCCGCCTTCGAGCATCCGTCCGAAATAGGGGGCGATATATTCGGCGCCGAGCGCGCTGGCCACGAACATCTGCTTGGCGTCATAGCAGGCGGTCATCAGGATCGGCCCGCCCAGGGCGGCTTTCATCCCCGGAACGGCGCGGATGGCCGGCTCGACCAGCGGCACCTTGATGACGACCTGAAGGCCGGCCTTCCTGCCGTCCTCGTAGCGCGCGCCGGCAAAGTCGATGAAGCTCTCGACCGGCCCGTAGACCTGGCAGTGAAACTCCTTCGCGCCAAGCTCCGCGGCCAGCCCGGTCAGCCCGACCCAGTCGATCTCCGGATAGGAGAGCCCGGCCCGCGAGGCCAGCAGCGGGTTGGTCGTAATCCCCTTGAAGAGACGGGTCGGCATGAGCTCTTTCCAGGCGTCCGTCTCGGCGGTGTCGATATAGAGATCCATCTTCTGTCTGACCTTTCAGGATGTGGCCGCTTCGATCTCGTCGCGGCTGGGCGGGTTGCATCCCGACCGTCCGCAATTGAGGGCCGCGGCCGTGCTGGCGCGGTGAAGCAGCAGGGTGAGGTCGTCCCGCGTGAGGGTGGCGAGGGCGGCCCCGGAGAGCACGTTCTTTTCTGCAAGACCGGCGAGCATCGTCGCCATGAAAGTGTCGCCGGCCCCGACAGTGTCGACCAGGGTCGCAACGAGGGCGGCGGGGATGTCGACCCGTTCGGCGCCCATCCAGGCGCTGACGCCGTCGCCGCCCCGGGTCAGGATGACGATCCGGGCCGAAGTTTGATTGCGCAACGCGTCCAGTGCCTCGTCCTGCGTGCAGCCGGGGAAGAGCCCTTCGAGATCCTCGTCGCTCAGCTTCAGCAGGTCCAGCCGCTGGCACATGCGCAGGATCCGCTCCCGATAGCCTTCGACATCCGCGATGATGGAGAGACGGACATTGGGGTCGAGAGAGACCAGCCGCCCCGCCGCGTGGCTTTCGGCGCAAAACGCCTCCCAGGCCGCCGCATCCGCGCCATCGGTCAGGGTCAGAGAGCCGGTATGCACCGCCGCAGCCCCTTCGGGCAGGGCGGCGGCGAGGCTCTCCTGTGTGATCTGCCGTTCGGCGGTCTGCTCGCGCTCGAAGCGATAACTCGGCACACCATCCGTCAATGTGACCCGCGACATGGTGGTGGGCGCGGCGTTGCGTCCGCCATCCAGCACAACGCCGGAGCCGAGCAGCGTCTCGGCCAGCATGTCGCCCCAGCTGTCGGTAGAGATCGGCGAGATGTAGTGCACATCCGCGCCCTGCCGCCCGAGCGCCATCGCCACGTTGAACGGCGAGCCGCCGGGGCAGGCCGAGACCACGCCGTCGCTTGTGACGTGATCGATCAGGTTCTCGCCGCCAATGGCGAGGATCGGCCGTGTGCTCATCAGCTCATCCAGTTCCCGCCATCGACATTGAGCGTCTGTGCGGTGATGTAGCGGGCCTCCTCCGAGGCAAGAAAGACGCAAGGCTCGGCGATCTCCACCGGGCTGCCCATATAGCCGAGCGGCACCGCCTCGCCGACTTCACGCTTCTTCTGCCCGACCGGCTTGTTCTCGTATTTGGAGAAGAGCCCATCCACGACATCCCACATCGGCGTGTCGATCACGCCGGGCGCGATGGCGTTGACGCGAATGCCGTCGGGGGCCAGTTCCAGCGCCAGCGACTGGGTGATCGAGATGATCGCCGCCTTGGAGGAGCAGTAGAGCGAGATATTGGGCTCGCCGCGCCGACCGGCCTGCGAGGAGAAATTGATGATCGTGCCCGAGCCGCGCGCCTTCATGCCCGGCACCACGGCCTGGATCGCGAAGAGCGTGCCGGCGACATTGATGTCGAACTGGCGGCGGAAGTCCTCGGGTGTGATCTCCTCGATCGAGGCCATGCTGAAGATGCCGGCATTGTTGACGAGGATGTCGATCTGGCCCCATTTCGCCTCGACGGCGGCGACCCCGGCGGCAATCGCGTCGAGATCGGTCACATCCATCTCCAGTGCCATCGCGTTTTCGCCAAGCGCATCCGCCGTCTCGCCGGCCTCCTGCGCCAACCGATCCGCCACCGCGACCTTCGCCCCGGCCGCCACGAATGCCTCGCAAATTGCCCGGCCAATTCCGCGCGCTCCACCCGTCACGAGGGCGACCTTTCCATCAAGCCGTTTCATCGCTGTCATGATCCTCCCTGATGCCGGTAGGTCCCGGCGCCGCTATGGTCCGGCCCCCGACGGGGCCGGTCCTCATTCAAGATTGGTGTGGTTGCGCCGCATGTCCTCGGCCTCGATCCCGAGCCGGTCGCGCAGTTTCAGCACCATGATTTCGAAGAGCACGAACTGCGCCCCTTCGAAGAGCGATCCCATCGGCAGGATCGACAGATCGGGGCCGGAATCATCGGCCATGGTCTGGGCCGGAATGGTCAGGACATGATCCGCGGAGGCGGGGCATTGTCCCTCGGGCTGGGCCGTGACGCACAAGGTGCGCGCGCCCGCCGCCGAGGCGGTGTCGATCAGGCTTTGGACCGTCGAGAGATAGCCGGGACCCGCCGAGACGATCAGCAGGTCGTCCTTGCCGAGCGGCGGGGTCGTCATGTCGCCGACCACCGAGACCTGCAGCCCGAGATGGAAGAGCCGCATCGCGAGACCCTTGATCTGCAAACCTTCCCGGCCGACCCCGTAAAGTGCGATCCGCCGGGCGGCGGCGATCACCGCGACCGCGTCGTCGACCCTCCGTTCATCGAGCCGGTCGAAGACCGCGCCAAGCTCTGCCAATGCGCCGCGATAGACGGACATCATTCCTGCTACTCCTCGTGGGGCTTGCGAGTCGGGGACTCGCGGTTGGGCGCCCCGTCACGGCGCCAATCCATGCCGATTGGCGCAGGCTGTCAAAGCGACCTTTTCGCGCTGCCGCCTAATCCTCAAAGCCGCAGGCCGCGAAGTATCTCCGCACCGACCCCTCGATATGGCCCGCGATGAGCGCCTCGGCGCTTTTCGGCATGTTTCCGAAATCCTGGCCGAAGAAGAACTGCGACAAGATGGTCTCGGGAAGGGGCTGGGCGGCGAGATTGGCCAGCATCGCCTTGAGCGCGGAGGCAACCTGCGGGTCGTTCCAGTAGTAGCGAATCCGGTCGCTGTAGCTGAAGCGCTTGAGCAGCTCGACCTGCGCGGCATCCCCGGCATAGTAGTCCTGCCAGTCCTCGGGCTTCGCGGTCATGACCTGCGCAACGGTCTCGGCCAGCCGGCTCGGCGTGGCCGGCGACAGCAGCGTCTCGACCTGCGCCAGCGCATAAACCGCCTCGCGGAAGCGGAAGGTCAGCTCCGGGCCGACCTTCAGGAAGAAGAAATGGTTCTCGACAAGTTCCCTGAGCGCGGCTGTCGGCTGGTAATCGGTCGAATGGGCCTCGAAGGTGAGGCCCGGTGCGCCCTCGATGGCCTCGCAGAGCGGGGCGGCGGCCGGCGGGTCGAAGCGAAAGATCGAGGTGTGCGAGAAATCGACCCCGGGCTGGGTCACCACGGAGACGATGCGCGACCAGGCATCTTTCAGCCCGTGCGCCTCGAAGGCGGCGCGATGGGTGTCGATCGTGTCCTGGAAGCGGGGCACCGAGGTGACGTCCAGCGCGTCCGGCTCCTCGGTTTCGCCGCCAGGGATCGGCACTTCCGTCCCGATGATATAAACAAGCGCCTCCGGGTTCGGCGCGTGTTTTTCGGCCACGGCACAGAGGTCGGCGGCGCGTTCGGCGATCTGGGCGAAGCTGGGATTGGGCTCGCCGCCACAGGCCATGCTGGCATCGAGATGGATCTTGGTGAAGCCGGCCTCGACATAGAGCTTCACCAGTTCGCGCGCCTTCTCCATGGCGCTCTCGACCGGCTCCTTGCGCCAGGCATTCGGCCCAAGATGGTCGCCGCCGAGGATGAGCTGGTCCATCGGCAGGCCGGCCTCGCTGGCCATGCCCTTCATCCAGGCCATGAAATCGGCCGGCTGCATGCCGGTATAGCCGCCATCCTGGTTGACCTGGTTGCAGGTCGCCTCGATCACGGTGGGAAATCCGCTCTGCGCGGCGAAGTCGAGAATCGCGCGTATGACCTGCTCGTTTGCAGTGCAGAAACAGGGAAGACCCGTCGCCTGGCCGCCGCGGTTCGCGTCGATCATGGAATGAATGTCAAGCATTCTGGACCCTTTCATGCCTCGCCGCTTGCGAGGAAAGCATCGATTTCTTCCGGTGTGGAATTGCCTTCCATCGGGCCGCGCCGGGTCACGGCGATGGCGCCGGCGGCATTGGCCCGCCGGCCGGCCTCCGCGAGCGGGACACCCTGCGCGAGAAGGCCGACAAAGGTGCCGCAGAACCCGTCCCCGGCCCCGGTGGGGTCGAGCTCCTCGACCTTGTGCGGCGCGAAATCATGGCGTTGCGCGCCGGAAATCACCGTCGCGCCCTCGGCGCCGCGTTTCAGCGCGATAATCTCCGCCTTGGCCGCCAGCATCTTCTCAACCGCCGCGTTTTCCTCCAGCCCGGGAAACAGGAAACCGAGATCGCTCGTACTCGGCATCAGGCACCAGCTCTGGGCGACGATCTGTTCGAGCGCGTGCCGGGCGGCGTCGTCGCGCATCAGCTCCGGCCTTGCATTGGGATCGCAGGAGATACGGCCGCCCCGGGCCAGGACGGCCTCGACCGCCTGCAGGATGACCTTGCGCAGCTTTGCCGCCCCGAGCGAGGCCGCCGAGACGTGAAGGATCAGCTCGCCATCGGGCAGGGCGTCCGGCGAGAAGGTGATCTCTTCGGCGGCCGTATCCTTCAGATGGAAGATGAATGTCCGGGAGCCATCCTCGTAATAGGAGACGAAGGCGGTGCCGGTGGTGCGGTCGGGATCGGTGGCGATGCCGGAGATGTCGACCCCGTCTTCCTTCAGCCGCCCGACAAGTGTCCGGCCGAAGCCGTCATCGCCGACGGTGCCGAAGAAACCTGTCGTCGCGCCCATGCGCGCCGCCTGGTCGATGAAGATCGCCGGGGCGCCGCTGGGGTAGGGGCCGGAGAATTCCGAGATGGTCTCGAGGCCACAGCCTTTTCGGTGAGAGACGAATTCGACGAGGAGCTCGCCGGTCGAAATAATCTTGGCGCCAGATGGCATGAACGCCTCCCTTGAATCTCCGAACTTGTCGCATCGGCATATGCAAAAACTTTACGCGTGTCAAATTTTGTGTTTCCATGCGGCAGCGAACTTGTGTGTGGGCTGGCAAGAAGGGTAGGTTCAGTCTCTGACGGAAAGGGTCGAGGGCAGATGAAGCAGAAGATCAAGACGATGGAAGAGCTGTCCGAGGCGATCGGGGTCTCGCGGCCGACCTTGTCTCGATTCTTCCGGGACGCGGAGAGCGTCCGCGCATCGACGCGCCAGAAAATCGAGCGCGGCCTCGAAACCGTCGATTACGTGCCCAACTTCTTCGCGACCAGGCTCAACCGGAAGTCGACCGGGCTGATCGGCGTCATCATTCCGGATACCGAAGACCTGTTCTTCGCGCGGCTCCTGAACGCGATCGAACGGCCTGCGCTTGAAGCCGATTACACGGTGGTGAGGCAGAGTTCCCACGGCAACGCGCAGCTTGAGGCGCGGGCAGTCGAGACCTTTCTTTCGATGAATGTCGACGGGGTGATCGTTGCCCCGCTTGGGCGGGAAAGCTCGGCGGATGTCTTTGCCCGGTTGAGCACCCGCCTGCCGATCGTGCTGGTCGACTCGCGCCTTCCCCACGCTCTCCCTTCGGTTGATTTCGTCGGGACGAACAACTTCCAAAGTATTGATACCTTGGTGAATTACCTCTGTCGCACCGGCACGCCCCCGCATTTCCTCGGGATGCCCCCACTCAATACCAACAGCCCGGAGCGCGAGGCGGCCTATGTCGCCTCGATGGAGCGCCTCGGCTTCAAGCCCGCCTTCGTGGAGGTCTCGATCGAACCCGAGGGATGGGAGTTCGAGGCCTATGCCTATGACGTGATGGATGCGCATTTCGGCAGCGGGCGCTATGTCGATGCGACGATCCTCTGCGCCAATGATCGCCTGGCGACGGGCGTGTTGCGGGCGGCGGGAAAGCACGGGCTTCTGCCGCGCAGGTCCGACGTCAAGGCGAAGCTGCGAGTTGCCGGCCATGACGACAATCCGATGAGTCGTTTCATGACGCCATCCCTGACGACGGTGGCCCAGAACTTCGAGGCCATCGGTCGGTCGTCCTTCCGCTTGTTGTTGCGTCGAATCGAGGGGGACGCCTCGCTCGAATCGTCTGGAACAGAAGAGGTTTACGACACGATTCTTCGGATTCGCGAGTCGGCCTGACGGGCATATCCCGATGACTTTCTGAGCTTTTGCCCGAGGGGCGCACTTTTTTTCAACAAAGAGTTGACAGGTCTATTTTTGCCGACCAAAGTTTACGCACGTTAAATTTGGGAGGTCTCACAATGAATGTGAAACGCAAACTGCTCGCGTCGGCTGCGACGATCGCCGGGTTGGCATCGCTGTCATCCATTGCGGCTGCGGAAGAGATTACGATCGCTACCGTCAACAACGCTGACATGATCGTCATGCAGAAGCTTGCTCCGAAGTGGGAAGAAGCGACTGGCAACACGATCAACTGGGTCGTTCTGGAGGAGAACGTCCTGCGTCAGCGCACCACGACGGATATCGCGACCGGTGGAGGCTCGTTCGACATCATGTTCATCGGCGCCTACGAGACGCCGATCTGGGGTGCAAAAGGCTGGCTGACGCCGCTTGACGACTTCGCCGACGATGCCGATTACGATCTGGAAGACATCTTCCAGCTGGTCCGGAACGGCCTGTCCGCCGATGGCAGCCTCTATGCGGTTCCGCTCTATTCCGAAACGTCCTTCACCTTCTATCGTACGGACGTGTTCGAGAAGGCCGGTGTCGAGGCTCCGACCGAGCAGCCCACCTATGACGAATTCGCCGAGATGGTTGCCAAGGTCCATGATCCCGACAATGGCATCTATGGCACCTGCCAGCGCGGCAAGGCCGGCTGGGGCGAAAACATGGCCTTCATCGGTCCGCTCGCCAACGCTTTCGGCGCCAAGTGGTTCGACATGGACTGGCAGCCGCAGCTCGACAGCGAAGAGTGGAACAACGCGATCACCTACTATGTCGACCTGATGAACAACTACGGTCCTCCGGGTGCCTCCGCCAATGGCCACAACGAGAACCGCGCCCTGTTCAAGGACGGCAAATGCGCAACCTGGGTTGACGCAACCTCGGCCGCCAATGACGTTCGCAACCCGAACACCTCCTCGGTCGCCGACGTGACGGACTTCTTCCAGGCGCCCAAGCAGGTGACGTCGAACGGCACCGGCTGGTTCTGGTCCTGGGCGCTGGCCATCCCGGCAAGCTCCAAGAAGGCCGATGTTGCCAAGGACTTCCTGAAGTGGGGCACCTCGAAAGAGTACTACGAGATGGTTGGCGAGTCCGAAGGCTGGGTCGCCGTGCCGAGCGGTACCCGTGCATCGGTTCACGAAGATGCGCGTCTTCTGGAAGCGGCTCCCTTTGCCGAGACCATCAAGCAGGCGATCTTCTCGGTTGACCCGGCGAACCCGACCAAGGATCCGGTTCCCTATACCGGCGTCCAGTTCGTGGCGATCCCCGAGTTCCAGGGCATCGGCAACTATGTCGGTCAGCAGATTGCTGCAGCCTTGACCGGTCAGGCAACGGTTGAAGATGCGCTGGCCAACAGCCAGAAATTCGCCGTCCGCGAAATGACCAAAGCAGGTTACATCAAGTAACTTCCTCCCGGAGCGGGCCGCAGCCATGTGCTGCGGCCCGCTTTCTCACCTTCGGCGCGACCGTGAGTATTTTGGCGAGGATCCGGCCCGGATCTTCTCTTGAATGCTTAGGTAAACTTCGTTGGGAGGGCGAACCCTATGGCAACAAAAGCTTCCAGAGCTTCAGCCCGATTGATGATCTCTCCAGCCGTGATCCTGTTGCTCGGCTGGATGATCATTCCTTTGAGCATGACGCTCTATTTCTCGTTCCTGCGCTACAACCTGCTGCAGCCAGGCCCGACACCTTTCGTCGGATGGGAGAACTACTACTGGTTCTTCACCGATCCCAGCTTCAGCGCGGCCATGATCAACACCCTCGTCCTCGTGGGCGGGGTGCTGACGATCACCACGGTCGGCGGCATCTGCTTCGCGCTGCTGCTGGACCGGCCGATGTTCGGGCAGGGCATCATCCGGATCATGGTCATCGCGCCCTTCTTCGTGATGCCGACGGTTTCCGGCCTCGTCTGGAAGAACATGTTCATGAACCCGGTCAACGGGATCTTCGGCCGCATCGCCACCTCCCTCGGCTTCCAGCCGGTCGATTTCTTCGGGCAGATCCCGATGGCGTCGATCATCCTGATCGTCTCCTGGATGTGGCTTCCCTTCGCCACGCTGATCCTGCTCACGGCGCTTCAGTCGCTCGACCAGGAGCAGCTTGAAGCCGCGGAGATGGACGGCGCGAACTGGCGCAACCGCTTCTGGTTCATCATGCTGCCGCATATGGCGCGCGCCATCACGGTCGTGATCCTGATCCAGACGATCTTCCTTCTGTCTATCTTCGCCGAGATCCTCGTCACCACGAATGGCGGGCCTGGCGTCGCAACCACCAACCTCACCTACCTGATCTATGTCTCGTCGCTGCTGCAATTCGACGTGGGCATCGGCAGCGCCGGTGGTGTGGTCGCAATCATCCTTGCCAATATCGTCGCGCTCTTCCTGATGCGGATGATCGGCAAGAACCTCGACGCGTAAAGGGAGGGAACAGATATGGCTCGCGCAGTCCCGACACGCACCAAATGGTTCAACACGGCCACCGCCGGAACCCTTGGTTTCCTCATGTTCTTCCCGATCCTCTGGATCCTGATCCTCTCGTTCAAGACAGAAGAGGACGCGATCCGGGCGCCGCTGGAAGTCCTCTTCGCCTCCGACTGGACCACGCAGAGCTACGGCGCGGTCCAGGAACGGTCGGACTATTTCAAGCACTTCATGAACTCGGTCACGATCTCGGTCGGCTCGACGCTTCTCGGCCTCATCATCGCGATCCCGGCCGCCTGGGCGATGGCCTTCGTGCCGGCCAAGCGGACCAAGGACGTGCTGATGTGGATGCTCTCGACCAAGATGCTGCCGCCCGTCGGCGTGCTGATCCCGATCTACCTGATCTTCCGGGATTTCGGCCTGCTCGACACCCGCGTCGGCCTGACCTTCGTGCTGATGATGATCAACCTCCCGATCATCATCTGGATGCTCTACACCTATTTCAAGGAGATCCCCGGCGAGATCCTTGAGGCGGCACGGATGGACGGGGCAACACTTCGCGAAGAGGTCATCTATGTGCTGACCCCGATGGCGATCCCCGGCATGGCCTCGACCGTGCTGCTCAACATCATCCTGGCCTGGAACGAAGCCTTCTGGTCGCTCCAGCTGACGAGCTCCGACGCAGCCCCGCTGACGCAGTTCATCGCCAGCTATTCCAGCCCCGAAGGGCTGTTCTACGCCAAGCTCAGCGCAGCCTCGATCATGGCCATCGCGCCGATCCTGATAATGGGCTGGTTCAGCCAGAAACAACTCGTCCGCGGCCTGACCTTCGGCGCGGTGAAGTGAGGACAGAATACATGGGACAAATCTCTCTCAGCCAGGTCACCAAGTCCTTCGGGGACGTCAACGTCATCCCGCCGCTGGATCTCGAAATCAACGAAGGCGAGTTCGTGGTCTTTGTCGGCCCCTCGGGCTGCGGCAAGTCCACCCTGCTGCGGCTGATCGCCGGACTCGAGGACGTCACCTCCGGCCATATTGCCATTGACGGCCAGGACGCCACCGACGTGCCGCCCGCCAAGCGCGGTCTGGCGATGGTCTTCCAGTCCTATGCGCTCTATCCGCATATGACCGTGCGCAAGAACATCGCCTTCCCGCTGCGGATGGCGAAGCTCGACCAGGCCGCGCAGGACAAGAAGGTCGAAGAAGCCGCCCGCGTTCTCAACCTGACCGACTATCTCGACCGGCGCCCGGGCCAGCTTTCGGGCGGCCAGCGCCAGCGGGTCGCAATCGGGCGGGCCATCGTGCGCGAGCCGGCGGCCTTCCTCTTCGACGAGCCGCTCTCCAACCTCGACGCCGCGCTGCGGGTCAACATGCGGCTGGAGATCTCGGAACTGCACAAGCAGCTCGACACGACGATGATCTATGTCACCCATGACCAGGTCGAGGCGATGACCATGGCCGACAAGATCGTCGTGCTGCGGGCCGGCAATATCGAGCAGGTGGGCTCGCCGCTGGAGCTTTACCGGCGGCCGCAGAACAAGTTCGTGGCGGGCTTCATCGGCTCGCCGAAGATGAACTTCCTGACCGGTGCGACAGCGGCGGCCTATGATGCCCAGACCATCGGCATCCGTCCCGAGCATCTCGAAGTCTCCCGCGACAGCGGTGACTGGAAGGGCGTGGTCGGCGTTTCCGAACATCTCGGCTCCGACACCTTCTTCCACGTTCCCGTCCCCGATTCCGACGACCCGCTCACGGTGCGCGCAAGCGGCGAGGTGGACCTGAAGCGCGGCGAGGAAATCTTCCTCACCCCGATCCAGGAACACCTCCACCGCTTCGACGACCAGGGGCTGGCCATACGATAGGGGACACCCCAAGGGGCGCTGCCCCACTCATCTGCCATTGCTCCGGCGGTCCGCTGATTGGTCCGCCGGTCGCGAAATGCGACCCTACGCGGCCGTGGATCTCCACGAGGTAACCAAGATGTCGACGACATTCGCAAAACCGGTCCCGACGATTCAGACCCACCGTATTGCCGGCACCGAAATCCATGAAATCATCCTTCGCAACAGGGCCGGTGCCCGCGCCTCCATCCTCTCCTGGGGCGCGGTGCTGCGCGACCTCCAGGTCCCGCTGAAGGACGGAACGCTGCGCCGCGTTGTGCTCGGCTATGCCGATATCGCGGATTACGAGGCCAACGCGTCCTATCTCGGGACCGTTGTCGGGCGGGTCTGCAACCGGATCGCGCATGGCCGCTTCACGCTGGATGGCAAGGCCTACCAGCTGCCGGTGAATGGCGATGGCGATGTGCATCTTCATGGCGGTGTGAACGGGTTCACCCGCCGGAACTGGACGGTCCGGGAGGCGGGCGGCGACCATGTCGTCCTGTCGCTGGTCTCCGCCGATGGCGAGGAAGGCTATCCGGGCGCGGTCTGCGTGACCTGCCGCTACGAGCTGACCGAAGAGAACGGGCTGCGCATGGAGATCGAGGGGCAGAGCGACGCGCCGACGCTCCTCAACATGACCAATCACAGCTATTTCACCCTGTCCGAGGGGGCGACGGCGGCGGAGCATTTCCTTGAAGTTGCCTCGGACCTGCACACGCCGGCCGAACCCAACCAGATCCCGACCGGCGAGGTGCTTTCCAGCGCGGGCACGCCCTATGATTTCCGCGCCGAACGGCCGATCGGCTGCGACTACGAGATAAACTTCGTGCTGCGCGGTCCGCGGGGTTCCGCCCGTCCGGTGGCGCGGTTGATTTCGCCGCATCGCGACCTGGAAATGGCGGTGATAACGGATCAGCCGGGCTTGCTGTTCTATACCGGCGCCGGGCTGCCCGAAGCGCGGGGTCCGGACGGGCAGATGCACGGACCCAGCCTCGGGCTCTGCCTTGAGGCCGCGGGGTTCGCGGATTCGGTGAACAGACCCCATTTCCCATCGCCTGTCCTGAGGCCGGGCGAGACCTATCGCAACATCTGCGAATACCGGTTCACGGCGCTCTGACGCCGGAAGCAACGCTCGCCGCGGGCGAGACTTGATCAAAACGGAGAAGACCATGAAGCGTCTTGAAGGAAAATCAGCCCTCATCACCGGCTCTGCGCGCGGCATCGGCAAGGGCTTTGCCGAAGCCTATATCCGCGAAGGCGCCACCGTCGCCATCGGCGATATCAACATGGAAGCCGCCGAGGCGACGGCGAAGGAGCTGGGCGCGGGCGCCTATGCGGTGCATCTCGATGTTACGAAGCAGGAAAGCATCGACGCCGCCATCGAGGCGGTGGTCGCGAAGGCGGGCAAGCTCGACATCCTCGTCAACAATGCCGCCGTCTTCGACGCCGACAATATCGTCGACATCACCCGCAAGAGCTATGACACGCTCTACGCGATCAACGTCGCCGGCACGCTCTTCACCATGCAGGCTGCGGCGCGGCAGATGATCAAGCAGGGCCATGGCGGCAAGATCATCAACATGGCCAGCCAGGCCGGGCGGCGCGGCGAGAGCCTCGTGGCGATCTATTGCTCAACCAAGGCGGCGGTGATCTCGCTGACGCAATCGGCCGGTCTCAACCTGATCCAGCACGGGATCAACGTGAACGCGATTGCGCCGGGTGTGGTCGATGGCGAGCATTGGGTCGGCGTGGACAAGGTGTTCGCCCGTCTCGAAGGCAAGAAACCGGGCGAAAAGCGCGCCGAGGTCGAGGCCGGCGTGCCGGCCGGGCGCTTTGCGACCCCCGACGACATGGCGGGCATGGCGATCTTCCTCGCTTCCCCGGAATCCGACTACATCCTGTCTCAGACGTATAACGTCGATGGCGGCCAGTGGATGAGCTGATGAAACTGAACGCGCAAACCCTCACGCAGCTTGACCCGCGCATCGCGGTCCCGAGCTATGATCGGTCCCAGCTCAAGCCGGGCATCCTGCATATCGGGCTGGGCAATTTCCACCGTGCCCACCAGGCCTTCTATCTCAACCGGCTGCTCAATGCCGGCGGCTCCCCCGACTGGGGCATCCTCGGCGCCGGCGTCATGCCGACCGATGCCGCCATGTGCGCCGATCTCGAAGCGCAGGACTTCCTCTACTCGGTGACCGAGCAGGGCGCCGGCACGCAGAGCGCGATGGTCTCCGGCGTGATGTGCGGCTTCCTGCCGGTCGAGGAAGGCCATGGGCCGATCATCGAGGCGATGCAGGATCCCGATGTTCGGATCGTCTCGCTGACCGTGACCGAAGGCGGCTATTACGTCTCGGCCGAGACCGGCGGCTTCAACCCCGAGAGCCCGGACATCCTTGCCGATATCGCCAGCCCGGCCGCGCCGAAAACGGTCTTCGGCGCCATCGTTGCCGGGCTGAAGGCGCGGCGCGATGCCGGCATGGTGCCGTTCACGGTCATGTCCTGTGACAACCTCCCCCATAACGGCAATGTCACCCGCTCCGCCGTGGTCGGCGTGGCGCGCGGGCAGGATGCAGCCCTCGCAGAGTGGATCGAGGCCAATGTCGCCTTCCCCAACGCGATGGTGGACCGGATCACCCCGGCCACGACGCCGGAACGCGCCGCCGGTCTCGCCGAGGAATACGGGCTGGAAGATTCCCGTCCCGTCTTCTGCGAGCCTTTCCTGCAATGGGTGCTGGAGGACAATTTCACCGCCGGCCGCCCGGACCTGGAATCGGTTGGCGTGCAGATCGTCGAGGACGTGACACCCTATGAGCATATGAAGATCCGCATGCTCAATGGCGGCCACGCGATCATCGCCTATTCCTCGGCGCTGCTAGGGCTGACCTATGCCCATGAAGCGATGGCGCATCCGCTGGTTTCGGCCTTCTTCGACAAGATCGAACGGGAGGAGATCTACAACGTGGTGGAGCCGGTGCCCGGGGCGACCCAGCCGGAATATCACGCCGCGCTGCAGGAGCGTTTCGCCAACCCGGCGATCCGCGACACGATCGAGCGGCTCTGCTTTGACGGCTCCAACCGGCAGCCGAAATTCATCGTGCCCTCCGTGGCCGAGAATCTCGAACAGGGGCGTCCCGTGCCCGGCCTTGCGCTGGAAAGCGCGCTCTGGTGCCGCTACTGCTTCGGCGAGGGCGAACAGCACCAGGAGATCGCCGCGAACGACCCGGCCTGGGAGCGCTTGACCGGGCTGGCTCGCGAGGCCCGCGACCGGCCGGACGCCTGGTTGGAAATGCGCGATATCTATGGCGATCTCGGCCAGAAGCCCGAATTCCGGGATGCCTTCGCCGCGGCGCTCGAGAGCCTCTGGAGCAAGGGCTGCGAATCCACGCTGAAAGCCTATCTCGACTCCTGACAAAGCCGCCGCCGGAGCGCTCTGGCGGCGTCTTCCCCCTCCCCCCCTGAACAGTGGAAACAATGACATGAAGGCAGTTGTCTACGACGCCCTGGGATCCGTCATCTTCTCCGAAATCGAAATCCCGAAACCGGCCGCCGGCGAAGTGCTTGTCCAGGTCAAGGCCAGCGGTGTCTGTCACACCGATATCGACGTTTTGCACGGCCGCTACGGCACCCCCGATTTCCCGCTCGTGCCCGGCCATGAATATGCCGGTACGGTCGAGGAGGTTGGGACAGGCGTGACGAATTTCGCCCCGGGCGACCGGGTCGTGATCGATCCGAACCTGAGCTGCGGTCACTGCCGCGCCTGCAAGAAGGGTCTGGCCAATCTCTGCGAGACCCTTGGCGCTTATGGCGTCTCCACCAATGGCGGCTTCGCGGAGTTCAGTGTCGTCAAGGCCGAGAACCTCGTTGCCATTGGCGACATGCCCTTCGACATGGCCGCGCTGGCCGAGCCGATGGGCTGTGTGCTCAACGGTGTCGAGGTGATCGGCACCGAGGGTGTCGAGCGGGCGCTGGTGATTGGCGCCGGGCCGATCGGGTTGCTGATGGCGATGGCGTTGAAGACGCGCGGTGTGGCGGAAATCGGTCTCGTCGATCTCGCGCCGCACCGGCTGGAGCTGGCCGAGTCCTTTGGCTTCACGCCCTATGCCTCCGGCTCCTCCGAGCTGGCCGCGCTCGAACAGCAGATGGATCTCAGCGTTGACGCAACCGGCGTGCCCGCCGTCGCCGCGACCCTGCCGGGCTACACGGCCAATGGCGGCAAGGTGCTCTATTTCGGCGTCTGCCCGCCGGATGCGCGGATCGAGATCTCGCCCTTCGAGGTCTTCCGCCGTCAGCTGACCATCGCTGGCGCGCACTCGCTGAACCACAATATCGCCGATGCCGTCGAGGCGTTGAAGGCGACCGGGCCGGATGTCACCCGGCTGGTCTCGCATCGCCTGCCGCTGGAGGAGATCCCGAAGGTCCTGCTCAAGCAGGGACCGGAAGGCACGCTCAAGGTTCAGTCAGCCTGACGGCAAGGAGATCGTCCGGGGATCGGACGGGGCGCGCAGGGCCGATGGCGACATCGGAGCTGGGCGCGCCTGCGGCGTGCGGGCCAATACAAGCCGGCTCAGCGCTTGCCCGCTCCGGCGAGCTGGCGCTTTGTGACTCTCATGGTAGGCTTTGATCTTCGGCGGCTTTGGCCGAAAGAGGGTGCAGGCCCCGTATGTGCGGCCCCACCCCAGGGGCAGGCGCTGGCCCGGCTCCCAAACCCGCAGCCGGACCGTTATCACCTGCTGCGCTGCGGAAAAAGCCGGTGCGCGAGGTAGAGTCCGGCTGTAACCAGTCCGAACAAGGCCATGTTGAGATTGATTGCGGAGGTTGTGCCGTCGAAGAGCGAGGAGGCGATCCAGGCGCCGAGCGCGCCAGCGACCATCTGCATTGCTCCCATGAGCGAGGCCGCAAAGCCCGGCATGTCGGCCGCGGGCTCCATCGCCGCGGCGATGGCGGTGGGGTAGATCATGCCGAAGGCGAGCACGTAGAGACAGATCGCGGCCCAGAAGAGCTGCAGCCCCGGCGCGGTGAAGGCCAGCACGAGGTGGAGCGCCCCGGCCAGCGCAAGCGTCGAAAAACCGACCAGGCCAACGAATTCCAGGCTCTTGTGCTTGAGCATCTGGCCGGCCAGCAGCGCGCCGCCGGTATTGATCAGCGCGGCGATTGCGAAGAGCGGGCCGAAGGCTTCCGGCGCAACGCCGAAACTGGCCTCCACCGTGATCGCACCAACCGCGCCGAGCGCGACATAGCCGGCAAAGGTCAGGCTGCCGCAGGCCATCGGCGCAAGAAAATCCCGCGTGCCGAAGAGGCGCCGGGCGGCGCTGACGAGAAAGCTGAGGGAGAAGCGCTCCGGGCGGCGGTTGGTGTCGACCTCGCCGAGCGCGAAGATCGTATAGGCGAGGAAACCCAGCCCCAGAAGCGACAGGACGCCGAAGATTGCCCGCCAAGAGAACAGGACCAGCATGCCGGAGCCGACCACCGGCGCCAGCATCGTGGCCACCGACAGGATCGCGCCGAGGACGGTCATCATCCGCGCCGCCTCGCTGCCCGAGGAGACATCGCGCACCATTGCCCGGGCGATGACCGGCGTACCGCCCATGAGCCCCTGGACGAAGCGGGCGACGATCAGGACCTGGAAGCTCGGCGCAAGCGCGCAGGCGAGGCTGGCCAGTGAAAAGCCGGCAAGCGTCAGCTTCAGCGCCAGCTTGCGGCCGAACGCGTCCGAGAACAGCCCCCAGAACAACTGACCGATCGCGTAGGCGAGGAAATAGATCCCGACCAGCATCGCGCCCATGCGCTCGTCCAGCCCGAAGGCGCGGGCGACAACGCCGGTCGCGGGCAGCACGATATCGACCGACATCGCGGTCAGCGCTGTGATCCCGCCCATGAAAATCACGGTGTCGGTGCGCGAGAAGGGCGAGGCGGATCTGGACATGAAGGCGCTTTCGGCAAGGAAGACTCGCAACCGTTAGCGTCAGATCTCTGGTTCGGCCAGCGACATTCTGCGTGCCGAACCGTCGCGGTCGTCGCTGGCGACGTGGTGATGAAGGCGATCTGGCGGCTGAATGTCGAGACCACGGAAGGGTTCCTGGCGAAACCCGATGCGTCAACTGGCCAGGGCGGCTGGGCAGGCCAGCTGCGCGCGAGTATGGCCCCGGCCGGCGGGGCCGCGAGCGAGTGACATCTTGCAGCGCTCGACATCGGGACGCCCCTTTGCGTGAGATGGGACCACAAAGCAGCGGGCGCGCCTTTTGCGCAGCCTACGCAAGTGATTTGATATGAAACGTCACTTTCGGACAGGCTTTGCAATGAGTACCTGCCTGTTTGGCGCGGCGTTCGCGAGCGAGGAAAGCAAGAGCAGGAAGACCTCGGAGGAGGCGCGGCAATTCGTTCAGGACACGACCATGATCGCGATGCTGGCCGGCCCTTAGCGCACCGGCTGGATCGACTGCGCGCAGTTGCACAGATGTTTCGACGGGGCGCGGGAGAACGGGATCACCGGACACGAGAGGACACTCGCCGCCGCCGACATGTTCTCGACAGAGCTCGTGGTCGATTTCGCCTCCGCGAATGCAAGCAAGTATGACGATGGCGGCTCCATGATCGACGCGTTCAACGAGGGCGCGACCGGCAATGGCGAGTTGGCAAAGATCCTCGCCGCGATCACCGACGATATCTGGGCGCGCGGCTGCAGCAACGAGGACCTCGCCAGGATCCATGGCGGCACTAGGATGCGCGTCTTTGCCCAGGTCTGGGACGGGAAAGCGCCGGAACGGTTCCTGAAGGAATTCCCCGAACGCCTTCGGTCGCGGTAAGAATTGTGCAATGGGTTCTTCACCCGTTGATCGATGCGCTCATGCCCTCCCGCGAAAAAGATCCATCGCCAAGGTAGGTGTTGTCCTTGAAAGGCCAAGTATTTCTGCTTGTCCCGCTGTTCTTCGCCTCCGCTCTCCAGGCGCGGCGTCGCGGGCTTTTCGGGCCGTTTTCTGGCCCGGCGATGCTCATCCAGGCGGACGGGCTGATCGATCTGCAAGCGCGCGCTGTCCTGGGCGCCAATCGCGCAGAACCCGCGTCTCGCGTTCCGGATGGTCATGGCTGTTCGGCGGGCGCAGTCCTTTGCTCAGTGCGCGGCCGCATCAATTTCGGACGGGGGAAGGTCGCGCCCTGGATTGCTGCCGTCAGGCAAAGAACTTTCGCCGCGCCTCTGCTTCCATTGCGTGGCGCATTTGGACCTCCGACAGCTCCGTCATCAGCGCCTTGCGCGCGACGGGGTCTTCGGTTCCGGCCAGCGCTTCGCGCAGCGCGTCCATTTTCTTCTTCAGCTCGATCTCGCGGGGCAGGGCGCCGGCCTCTGCCATGATGCGGTGCCCGACCCCGGTGCCGCTGTCGATCAGCGCCGCTTCGGGCCGGTCGGGCAGGGGCTTGCCTTCGCCTTCGAGCCGCTCAAGCGTGCCGTCCCGCGTCGCCTTGAGCATCCGTCTTTCGGCGATCTTGTCCCACCGCATTGCAGCGCTCCCTGGTTGGGCTTCGATGGATCAAGGATAGGCAGGGGGAGGTCCGAAAACAAGGAAGCCGCCCGAAGGCGGCTCCCGTTTTCCTGCGTGATCCGGAAGGATCAGCGTCCCATCCATCCGCCATCGACGAGGAGGGTTGCGCCGTGGACGTAGTTTGCGGCGTCGGAGGCGAGGAAGACG
>CANMIP010000030.1 GCA_947497945.1 uncultured Tropicimonas sp.
TCCGGCTCGTAGACGCGGGTGCCGATGAGTTTCAGCTCGCGCCAGAAGAAGCGGAAGATGTCGACCGTCGGCTTGGAGGCGTGCACGGCCACCATGACGATGCGGCAGCGGGTGCAGGCGGCTTCGGTCATCAGGTCGACGCCCGGCTGGGTGCCGGAGACCTCGAAGATCACGTCCGCGCCCTTGTCGCCGGTCTTCTCCATGATCGCGGCGGCGGCGTCGGTCTTGATCGGGTTGATCGTCTCGAAGCCGAGCTTGGCGGCATAGGCCAGGCGGTTCTCGTTGACCTCGGAGATGGTGACCTTGCCGCCGGCGGCGCGGGCGACCATGGCGACCAGCATGCCGATGGGGCCGCCACCGATGACGAGCACGTCTTCGCCTTCCGCGACTTCGGCCATGCGCACGTCATGGCAGGCAACCGCGAGCGGCTCGATCAGCGAGGCGTCGCGCAGGCTGACATTCGCAGGGATGCGGTGCAGCGTGTGCGCGGGCACGTTCCAGAGCTGCTGCATGGCGCCCTGGCTGTCGAGGCCGATGAAGGTCTGGTTGTGGCAGATATGGGAGTGGCCGCGCTTGCAGGCCGGGCAGTCGCCGCAGGGATCGAGCGGGCGGACCACGACGTTGTCGCCTTCCTTCCAGTCGGTCACGCCCTCGCCCACGGCCGAGATCGTGCCGGACATCTCGTGGCCGAGCGTACGGTCGAAGCCGATGCGCGGGTCCATATGGCCGAGATAGGCGTGCAGGTCGGTGCCGCAGATGCCGCAGAACGCGACCTTGATCTGCACCTGCCCGGAACCGGGCGCCTCCTCCTCGACCTGCTTCACTTCGAAGGTCTTGTCGCCTCGATAAAATGCTGCCGTGTAAGTCATGGCTCTTCCTTTCTGGCCGACGCCGCAGCGCCGGCGAAGTTCCGGTTCAGCGGAGTTCCGGTATTGTGAGATGGTCCATGTCGTCGAAAACCTGGTTCTCGCCGATCATGCCCCAGACGAAGGCATAGGCCCTGGTCCCGACGCCGCAATGGATGGACCAGCTCGGAGAGATCACCGCCTGCTCATTCTGCATCAGCAGGTGGCGGGTCTGGGTCGGCTCGCCCATCATGTGAAAGACCGCATTGTCCGGCTCGATGTCGAAATACATGTACACTTCCATCCGCCGGTCATGCGTATGGGGCGGCATCGTGTTCCAGACGCTGCCGGACGCCAGCCGCGTGATGCCCATCGTGAGCTGGCAGGTCGGCAGCAGGTCGGGGACGATGTATTTGCGCAGCGTCCTTTCGTTGCAGCTGGTCTTGTCCCCCAACTCCAGCGTCACCGCTTCCGCGCGGGTGACCTTGCGGTTCGGGTAGGTCTGATGCGCAGGCGCGCTGTTGTAGTAGAACTTCGCCGGATTGGACGGGTCGGCGCTCTCGAAACGCACGTCCCGCGCGCCCATGCCGACATAAAGCGCTTCCTCCGCGCCGAGGACACTGGGCGTGCCATCGACCGTGACCGTACCTTCGCCGCCGATATTGACGACGCCAAGCTCCCGGCGCTCGAGGAAGAAGGACACACCGATCCTCTTTCCATAATCATCCGACAGCGACAGCGGCGCGCCTGTGGGCACAATGCCGCCGAAGATGATCCGGTCGATATGGCTATAGGTCATCGTGAGGTCGCCAGGGCGGAAGACATCCTCCACCATGAACTCCGCCCGGAGCTCTTCCGTGTCGAGCTTTTTGGCGTGAGCGCTGTGGATACTTTGCCGAACGTCCATGTTTCTTGTCCTCTTCCAGGCCACGTCATCCCCTCGCCGCGCTTTCCCGGGCCAGGCAGCCGCCCGCGACTCGGGTCGTCTTACATCCAGTCATGACATCGAGACGTGCACCCGACGGGCAGGTTCTGCTTTGAAAGCAGCGGGTTGACCTCCCCGAACGCCAACTTCCTGCGCAGTTTCACGACAGAAGCCACCTGTGGCAGAGCAGCTTCCGCCCCTGACCTACACGATCAATTCACACTTGGTCAATCGAATTTGTATATGAATTGGTCATTACGGCACCAAACCGCAGCCCGGACACCCCCAGCCATGCCCCTCCACGGTCGTTCTTGCATCCGCAAGAGCGTTTCCACGAGAAAGGGTGTGCTGACTGACGCCGGATGATCCCGCCGCGATCCGGCCGGACTCGCGGCGTCCGACCAAGGATTCCTCGCGAAGGAAAAATGGGGACGAGACCTGCCGAATGCTCGTTCGGGGCTGGTCCGAAGGGGGGGCCGCGCCATGTGATCCGCAGTCGCCGGCGGCGACCTCCGGACACCACCCTCAGCAAGACCGCCCGCGAAAGCGATTTCCGCAGAGCGCGTCGGCTGTGATCCAAAATCAGGCGCGGATGGCGACACCGCTGCGCCGCAATCCCGCCAGTCGGCTGCAGGCCAACCCGACAGGTCCCGCTCGAGCGGGATCGCTGCCATACCGGCGCAATACCACTGGCTGAAAGACGCGTCGGGGGCCGCCTCCGCCCTGCTTTAGCTGGAGAGGACCCTTTCCAGCGGCCCCTTCAACCGCGCCACGGTCGCGTCGACATCGGCAAGCTTGTCGAGGCCGAACAGGCCGATCCGGAAGGTCTGGAACCCGGTCCCCTCTCCGACCTGAAGCGGCACACCCGCCGCGATCTGCATCCCCTCGGCAAGGAATTTCCGCCCGCTCTGGATCTCCGGGTCGTCGGTGAAAGACACCACCACGCCCGGCGCTCCGAAGCCGGGTGCTGCGACGGAGGCCACGCCAAGCTCCGACAACATGTCCCGAACCGCGTTTCCAAGCCGCCACTGCGCCTCTTTCAAGGCCTCGAAGCCCTGTGCTTTGGACTCTGCCATGGCGTCCCGCAACCCGACGAGGGCATCGGTCGGCATGGTCGCATGATATGCATGCCCACCGGATTCATAGGCTTTCATGATGTCGCGCCACTTCTTCAGGTCCATCGCGAAGGAGGTCGAAGCGGTCTCCTCCAGCCGTGCCTCGGCCCGCTCCGACAACATCACCATGCCGGCCGAAGGCGATGCGGACCAGCCCTTCTGCGGCGCCGAGATGAGCACATCGACGCCCGTCTCCGCCATGTCCACCCAGACACAGCCCGATGCGATGCAATCGAGGACCATCAGCGCGCCAACCTCATGCGCGGCCGCGGTCATCTCGCGGATATAGTCGTCGGGAAGGATGATGCCGGAGGAGGTCTCCACATGCGGCGCGAAGATGATCTCGGGCCGGGCCTCGCGAATGGCAGCGGTCACGTCCTCGATCGGCGGCGGCGCATAAGGCGATCCCGCGCTGTTCCCCGATGGCCGCGCCATGACAACCGTGGTCTCGGCCGCGAAACCGCCGGCGTCGAAAATCTGCGACCAGCGGAAGGAGAACCACCCGTTGCGGACGATCAGCGCCTTGCGTCCGGTGGCGAACTGCCGGGCGACCGCCTCCATCGCGAATGTGCCGCCGCCCGGGACCAGGGCGACCGCTTGCGCGCCGTAGACCTCGCGCAGCATGGAAGAGATATCCTGCATGACCGTCTGGAATTTCTTCGACATATGGTTCAGCGAGCGGTCGGTGAAGACCACCGAGAACTCGCTCAGACCGTCAGGGTCGATATCGGGACGCAGACCGGGCATCGTTGAAACTCCTCTGTTTTTCGATCTCAGGCTAGGGCCGGGACCGCCCGTTCGCCAGCGGAAAAACCGGACCTTGCACGCAATTTTCCATGGCGCCTCGTAGGGTCGAAGACCTTTCACGCGAACAGGCTCCAAAGAATGGAGGCCAGCATCACGCTGGGTCCGGCGGAAAAGAACAGCAAGGACACATGGCGCAGAAGGTTGCCAGCCCCTTCGCCAAGCGGTTCGGGCACCTCCCCGGCGACGCATAGATAGACAAACAGCGGCTGCATCACGTCGCCCAAGGGCACCGGCGCGCAACACCAGACCTATGGCAACCACACGGAAACGATGTTGGTCGTGCGGTGGCTGGCAACCTTTCACCACGCCGCTGGCGGGCATCGCGCTGAGCTTGCCGAAGCTCGACCGGCACGGGACGATTATCCTGCGCGGCTGGGCCGGCAGCCCGCCGCCTGCAGGGCGACGGGCCAAAGGATATCGGGCGCTGGCCGGAACGGCGTCTCCGGCCTACCTGTTGCTGAAGACCTCGTGGGATGCCTTCAGGACCGCATCGGTCTGGGGCGCAAAATGCTTGTAGACCCTCTCGTTGATGTCGCCGTAGAGGGCCACGTTCTCGGGGATCGGATGGAACACGTCCCGCAGCCGGACCATGTTGTCGATGGCCTCGATCCAGTCCTTGTAGATCCCGAGCGCCAGGGCGGTGCAGATCGCCGCCCCCATGCTTGCGGACCCGTTCACCTCGTTGCGATAGGCCGGCACGCCGAACACATCGGCGAAGATCTGCATGAAGAGCTCGCCATTGGAGCCGCCGCCGCTGATGACGATCCGGGTGGGATCGACCTCGCGCTCGTCGCACATCGCCTGGACATGGTTCTTCATGGTCATGGCGATGCCTTCGAGCGTCGAGCGGAACATGTGCATCCTGCCATGGGTCCCGTTGAACCCGATCATCATGCCGCGTTCATGCGGGCGGGTCGGCGGGGCCAGCCAGTTCAGGATCGTCATCAGGCCATCGCTGCCGGCGGTGGTCTCCTCTGCGGCGCGCTGGTTCAGCCAGGCCTCGCGCGACATGCCGCGTTCGGCGGCTTCCCGGACGACATCATCGCCCATCACGTCCATCACCCAGGTGACCGTGGACATCCCGCGCCGAATGCCGCCGCTTTCATAAAGGAACTGTCCGGCCACGGCGCCGGGATTGCTGAAATAGGACGCCATGTCGAAGCGGTTCTCGTCCCCGACCATCATCGAAGCGATATAGGTGCCGAGCGAGACAAGGACGGAGCCGTCATTGACGATGCCCGCCCCGAGCCCCTCGACCGCCTTGTCATTCGCCGTCGCAACGACGGGGAGCCCCTCGGGGATGCCCGTGGCAGCACTCGCGGCGGCCGTGACCTGCCCCAGGATCGTGCAGGGATCGACAAGATCGAAGAGCATCTCCCGCGGGGTGGTGAAGGAGGCGAATGTCTCCGCATCCTCGTACCAGTCCAGCGTGACGGGATCGATGGGCCAGGGGCCAACGTAATTGGCCCGCGTGTCCTTCGTCTCGCCGGTCAGCCGGTGGGTGAGATAACCGGTCGTTGTGGTCACCCAGCGGACCGCGTCATCCTCGTGTTCATAGGGGCGCGAGAGGCGCATATCCATCCAGTTCTGCACCGGCGATGCCAGGTTTCCGTCTTCCCGTATCAGCGCGCGGCAACAGCGGATCGAGCCCAGCCCGACCCCGACTATGTCACCCGCATCGCCGTCGAACATGCCGAGGGCCGCCTGGCAGGCAACCTTCAGGCTGTCCCACAGATCGTCGTCGGGATGCTCGGCGCGATTGTCGCCATAGAGATCCATCGGACGCAGCTTGACCGTATGCGAGCAGATCTGGTGCCCTTCGAGATCGAACAGGGCGACCTTGGTGCTCTGTGTGCCGCCATCGATCGCAATGATGTATTTTGTCTGCACTGTACTCATAACCTGCCTCCTCTCTGCGGTCAGCGCATCAGGTATCCGCCATCGACGGTCAGAACCGTGCCGTTCACGTAATCCGAAGCAGCACTGGCCAGGAAGACCGTCGCGCCCATAAGGTCGGCCGTGTCGCCCCACCTGTTGGCCGGAATATGCGACAGGATCTCGGCGTTGCGCTTCTCGTCCTTGCGGGTCATCTCGGTCAGCGGGGTCGCGTAATAGCCCGGCGCGATGGCGTTCACCTGGATGTTGAACTGCGCCAGCTCATCGCACATCGCCTTTGTCAGGCCGACAACACCGTGCTTGGTCGAGGCATAGGCCGGGGACCATTGCCCGCCAAGGAAAGAATAGAGCGAGCCGATATTGATGATCTTGCCGCTCTTCTGCGCGATCATGTGCGGGCAGACCTCGTGGATCATCTCGAAGGCCGCGGTCAGGTTCACCGCAATCATCTTGTCCCACTGGGTGCGACAATACTTGGTGATGTCCTTCTCGTTGATGCTGATACCGGCGCAGTTGATCAGGATATCGACGCTGCCCCAGCTCGCCAAACACTCGTCGACAACCTGCTTGCAGACGCCCTCGGCGGTGATGTCGGCCTCCACGAACTTGTAGGCGGCCCCGCTGGATTCGACCAGCGCGCGGGTCGTGCCGTCATCATCCACGAGGCTCGGCACCAGGACATTGGCCCCCGCCTTGGCAAGCCCGGTCGAGAAGGCCTGCCCGAGGCCGCCATTCCCGCCGGTTACGATCGCGTTTTTTCCCTTCAGCGAGAAAAAGTCCAAACTGAAATCAGTCGGCTGCATTTTCCTGCTCCTCCTTGACTTTACAAAGCAGATCCCGAGCGAATGCGACCGCATCTCCAACCACCACGATATCCGCGAGACTGCAGATGGGGGCTTTCGCATTCGTGTTGACACAGATGATGGAGTCGGCGCCCTCGAGGGCGGCGACATGCTGGCTGGCGCCATGGATTCCCATGGCCATGTAGAGGCGCGGCGCGACCGTCTTGCCGGTTTGCCCGACCTGCAGGCTGCGCGGCGCGACGCCCCGGTTGACGAGGGCACGACTGGTCGAGAGCTGGCCGCCAAGCGCCTCGGCAAGCGGCCTAAGCGCGTCGATCCGCTCGCCCACGCCACCGCCGGCGGAAATCAGGATGTCGGCGTCCCGAATGTCGCGCTCGGCTCTCTCGGCGCGCCCAAGCAGGCGAACACCGCCGCGGCGCACGCCCTGCCCCGCGCCTTCGAGGATTTCGGTCGCCCTGCCGGGCCGGCCCGCGCCGTGGAAGACGCGCGGCTTCACCGTGACGACAGCGGGGACGCCCTTCGAGACCGCGATGACGGCCAGGTCTCCGCCGCGGGACAGCGGCCGCAGGAAGCGGATGCCCTCTTCGGCCGGCTCGATGCCGCAGATCTCCGGCACGAGCGCGGCGCCGAGCTTCGTTGCCAGCCTGGGCGCCAACATGCTGCCCCACTGGCTGCCCGGCGCAAGGATGCAGGCGAAACCGAACACCCGGTGCTCCGCCGCGGCAAGATCCGCGATTGCCCGGACCTCGCCTTCCCCGATCTCGGGCTCGGTCACCGAGACCACCCGGTCGACCCAGCCCGACAGCGCCGCGGGGTCGCCATTGACGACCAGCGCGAAAATCTCGCAGGGCGCGCCGCCGGCGACCTGCTGCGCCGCGGCAAGCAGGTCCGCCGCGACCCGGCCTTGGGCCTGTTCCGTGATGATGAGAACCCGGAGCACCTCAGAGGACCCCCATGTCTTTCAGGAAGTCATGGACCAGCGCGACGCCAGCGGCATCACCCTCGACGACCCTGGTCGTCCGGTCCTTCCGGCCTCCGGCACGAAGCTCCACGACCCGGCTCAGGGCCGCCGCCGGCCCGACCTCGGTCGGAGCGAATTCCAGATCCCGGTTGTCCAGTTTGCACAGCTTGTCCGAGACATCCCGCGCCTGGTCCTTCAGCCGCGGATAGGGCAGCCGGTAACCGCTCCTTGCGGAGAGGCCGAGGATGGCGGGGAAATCGACCCCGTAACGGCGCGCGCAGGTCTCGTCGCGAAGCTCCACGATCGCGCCTGACGCGGTGAAGTCCGTTTCGTCGATCTCGCGGATGAAGGACAGGTGGTTGATCTCCAGCACTTCGGCGAGATGCGGCGGCAGGCAGGCCGCGCCGCCCTCGACGGTCTGGCTGCCCGCGAGGATGCAGTCATAGCCGACCGCGTCGAGCGATCTTCCGATGATCCTGGCTTCGGTCAAACTGTCGCTTCCTTGATAGAGCGGGTCCGAGATGACGGTGACGCGGTCGGCGCCGACCCTTGCGATATCCGCTGCAAGCGCGGTCGCAGGCATCTCCGCCAGAATGAATATCTCGACACGGATCTCCGAATTCCGGCGCTTCATGTCGAGGGCAAAGCCGATGGCGCAGGCATCGTCGGGATGCAGGCGCGCCTCGGGGGTGTCCCGGACGGGGACCAGGGGCTCCGTGTCGGAGCGGACGCCGTCCGGGACGGTTTTTGCGATGCAGACCAGCTTCATCAGCCTATTCCGCAATCACCTCGGCAGTGGCCGTGGCCTGCGCCTTCTCGGCGCTGTGCAGCCAGTTGAACACCAGCGCGAGGATCGCACCGACGACGCCGAGCATTGCACTGACCAGGAAGTAGGCCGTGTAGCCGCCGGTATCGCCATAGGTGTTCCACAGATAGGAATTGAGCTGCGGCAGGATGATATCCGGCAGGTAGCCGACCAGGGAGATCAGGCCGATGGCCGATCCCATCATCACCGCGTCGATTCCCGCCGAGCCCAGAAGCGACCAGTAGGTGCCACGGATCGCGTAGAGGAAGCCGCCGAGGAGGATGATCAGGATCGAGAACAGCATCGGCGACATGGTGATGGGCAGGATCGCGATCAGCACCAGGAAGGCAGACGCTCCCAGCGTGGCACCACAGATCGTGTAGGGCCGTCCGTAGCGATCCGCGAGGAAGCCGCCGATGAAACCGCCCACAGGGCGCATCCACAGCACGATGGCCGTGACCGTGCCGACCGTGACCGCATCCATGCCGATATTGGTCTGCAAGAAGCCGCCAAGATAGTAGACGGTCCAGAACACGGCGTAGCCCATGAAGATGATGCTGCCCATCAGGTAGACATACTTGTTCTTCAGCAGCTTGCCGAGATCGGAGAAGCGGAACTTGCTGGCTTCATCCACCTGGGTGCCTTCCTCGGCATGTTCTGCCAGCTGCGTGTCGTTCTCGACAAAGAGCATGATGAGGATCGCGGCGGCGCCGACGATGGCGGAATAGAGGTTGATCACGGCAACCAGCGCATCATGCTTGTCGGCCACCTCGACGCTCGAGCCGAGGATCGAGGCGAAGATCGCCAGGCCGATCGTGCCCATCAGCGCTTCGACCACGCCGCGTCCACCGTCGAGAATGCCGAAGAACCGGCCCTCCTCGGAGGCGCGCGAGAGCATCTTCACGAGCTTCAGGTGAGAGCTCCAGAAGGTGAAGACCGAGAAGAAGCCCCAGAGGAAGAAGATCGTGCGGACCGAGGATTCCCCCGGCACCGTGCCGAACCAGAAACCGCAGAGCGACACGCCCAGCAGCGAGATGCCGATCAGCCATTTGGCCGGGAGCTTGTCGCTGAGCAATCCGCTGGGCAGGTAGCCGATGATATAGGCGAGGCCCAGGACGGAATAGAAATTGTTCAGGCTGGTCAGTTCCAGGTTGAACACCTCAAGGATCGTCTCCTGGTAATTCGTCCTGAGATAGATCACCGGGTAGATCGCCCCGGCGGCTATCACCACAAGGAAGAACTGGAAGTAACGCCGATAGTTCCCTTTTGACATAGGTCTCCTCCTGACACGTATGTATAGCTGGACCAGCCGGCAAACCGGTTTTCGGCAGGATGGGCCGGCCAGGTTGGTGGGTGTGGATCGCGATGCCCCCGGGACTGTCCGGCAAACGCCCGGATGCATCTTTCTTGCCAGGGAGCGGCCTCCGGGAACGGTCCTCACGTTCCGGAGAAACGCTCCGGACGTTCACTCTTCCTGGTAGATGTATTTGCGGATCTCATCCGTCGGGAAGATGGTGCCGTGATTCATGATGCCGTTCGGATCGAAGGCTTCCTTGAGTTTTTCGAGCATGTAGAAGGCCGTCCCATGCTCGTCCTTCGTCCATTCGCTGCGGAATTTGCCGATGCCGTGGTGGTGACACATGGAGCCGCCATGCTTCAGGGTCTCCTCCACGATGATCTTCTGGATCGGGTGATGATAGACGAGCAGCTCGTCTTCCGGCGCGCAGTGGATCTTGTAGTTGTAGACGAAGTACATGTTGGTGCCGTTGAGATAGCTGTGGGACGAGTGCCCTCCCAGCATGGTCAGGTCTTCGACCCGCCCGAACTCGGCCTTCACCCGCGCCATCACCGATGTGTAGATCGCCGGGATGGTCTCCCAGTCGGCGGAGATCTCGGTCGTGTAGCCGGCATGGGAATCGCTGGTCCGCATCTCCTCGAACTCGTCGTCGATATCCTGCTGCGACCAGTTGAGATTGTCGAACCAGTCGCTGATCAGCTGGCTGTCGACCTGGCTCAGGATCCCGTCCTGATGGGTCCTGACGGCTTCCTCGATCGCGTCCCCGGTTGCATCGGCGATGCCCTTCGGCCCCTCGGCCATGAACAGCAGCACGCATTTGCCATCATGGAAATGATAGAAATGCTGTGCCGCATCCTCTTCGGAATAGACGCGCGCGACAGAGGGCCGGAACCCGTTGACCATGACTTCCCGCAGCACCTTCAGGCCGCTTTCCACGTCCTTGACGAGGTAGCCGTAGAACTTGTTGTTCTCGGGGAAGTACTTGAAGATCTTCACCGTGACTTCGGTGATGTAGCAGAGCGCCCCTTCATTGCCGATCACGACATGGCGGATATCCGGGCCGCCCGCGCGGCGCGACACATTCTTGATCCGCGAGACATACCCGTCCGGGAAGACGCACTCCAGCCCGACCACCATGTCCTCGATGCCGCCATAGAGCGTCGAGAACTGGCCGATGCTGCGCGTCGCGACAAGGCCACCGAACTTGGCGACGGGCTTGGATTGCGGCGAGTGGCCGGTGGTGTAGCCGATCTTGCGCAGCTCGTCCTCGAGCACCTGCAGCGGCACACCGGCCTGCACCGTGGCCTGGCTGTTATAGGGGTCGATCTTGAGGATCTTGTCGAGCTTGAGCGTGTCGATGACGAGGGTCGTGTCCTTCCAGTTCTCCAGCCCGCCCTCGGTCGCGGTCATGCCGGCGCGGGGGATGACGTTGATCCGCTCCCGGTTGCAGAACTTCAGAAGCGCACTGACCTCCTGCACGCTGGCGGGATAGACAATTGCGACAGGCGCGGGAACATCCAGCGCCTTGCGGGTCTTTGCGTATTTCTTGTACCGGTCCGCGGATGCCTCGTAGAGATCCGCCTCATTCGTGTTGATCTGTTCAGGGGTGACGATGTCCGTCAGCTGATCCAGGACTGCCTTCGAGTTCAAGATGAATCCTCCTGCAAGGCTTGGAAACTTTTCCATTATTTCAAGCGAGAATCTATGAGATAGATACGATTCTGTCAAGAAAGCGCTTCGGTTTTCCGCCATTTGCACGCAAAAAGGAACATTTTGGAAATATTTCCATTCTAAATATGGAAAATTTTCCATTTTGATTGCGCAACATCCCCTCTTCGCGCAATATGGTGACCAGCAAGAAGGCAGAGACACCAAATGATCCGCATCGATTTCGACGCCCTGAACCCGCTTGAGCAGAAAATCCATTCGACGCTGAAGGAACACAGCAAGACCACCGAGACAATCAGCATCATGCAGGCGGCCGAGATCTGCGGCTGCTCGGTTTCCAAGATCTCGAAATTCAGCAAGAAGCTCGGCTTCAACACCTACAGGCGGTATCTCGACTTCTTGTACGAACGCGAAGACCCGGAGCCGGCGCACTCCTCCGAACTGGAACGGCTATCGCGCTTCATCGAAGAGTTCGACAGCGCGAAGGTCGACGCCCTCGTGGACCTGATCGGCACGCGCGAAAAGCTCGTGATCCTCGGATACGGCCCGTCATTCTATTGCGCCCAGTATTTCGAGTACAAACTCAAGACCTGCGCCGGCAAGATGGCCACGGCGGTCGCGGACGAGCTTCTCGCCACTTCCATGACCGATGAGAACACGCTCGTGCTGGCCTTGACCGTGACCGGCAGGTTCAAATCCTTCGACGGCGTGCTGCGCGACGCGAAGGAGAAGGGGGGCGACATGGCGATCATTGTCGAAGAGTACGACCCGTCCCTGATCGAACGGTACCGCAAGGTGTTCTGCCTGACCGAACAGGCGCAGCCGGGCGACCTTCAGCCCTTCGAAAAGAGCCGGACCGTCATCTTCATCTTCCTCGAAGAGGTGGTCCGAAGATTGATGCGCAAGCCTCGGTGACGGGCGGATCGCGGCAGTCTCTGCACTCAACACCCTGTATTTAAATCAAATACATGCCTGACCTGGCCCGGACCGGCCCTCCGGCCATTGCAAATGCTGCATAGCAGCATTGACCATTCCACCCGTTCTCATACCGGTTTGGAACTATACCTTGATGTCAGAAGATAGCGCTAACACGCACGATGCGGAAGGCGCTTGCAATTGCCCGGCGCGCCCGTCTCCCCCCGAGGCCGCCACACAGAACAGGATTGAAGACAATGGAAACGACGCTGAACACCAACGCCTCTGTAAGCTGGTTCTCCGCACCGGTCGCCGCCTACCGCGTCCGCACGGAACAGTACCGCACCTATCGCCGGACCATCCGGGAACTCTCGGACCTGTCCGACCGCGCGCTCGCCGATCTCGGCCTGAGCCGCTCGATGATCAAGTCGATCGCCCGCGAGGCCGCTTACGGCGCCTGAGGAAGATTGACCGAACTCGGAAGACCCCTCCTCCTCCCTGGGTCGATCCGATTGGGCGACGACACCATCTCCTCCCCGGTGTCGTCGCCCTTCTTTTATCTGGCTGCAGGATTTCCACGCCTCCAGGAGAGGCCCGCGCGGCATCAACGGCCCGTGTCGCCAGAAGCGACGCCGGCGGCCGGCGCTTTTCGCCAAAGCTGCGGAGGCAACTCCCTCGCCGAGAACGCGCTGCGCGCCCGGCCGTGCGCTTCCCTGTCAGGGGGCCCAGCGCAGGAAGTTCGAGATCATCCGCAATCCCGCGCGCTGGCTTTTCTCCGGGTGAAACTGGGTGCCGATCATGTTGTCGCGCCCGATGATCGCCGTGACATCGCCGCCATAATCGGCATGCGCGAGGCGATCCGCGTCATTCTCGACCTTCACCTGGTAGGAATGGACGAAATACGCGTGATCGCCGGTCTCGATCCCGTCCAGAACAGGGTGTGTCCCGGTCACGATCAGGTCGTTCCAGCCCATATGTGGCACTTTCAGCGACCTGTCCGACGGCTCGATAGGAACCACCTCGCCGCCAATCCAGTCGAAGCCGGGCGTGTCCACGTATTCGCGCCCTACAGAGACCATCATCTGCATGCCGATGCAGATTCCCATGAAGGGCCGCCCCTTGACGCGCACGGCCTCCTCGATTGCCTCATGCAGACCGGAATGCCCGTCCAGGGCCGCCTTGCAGGCCGGGTAGGCGCCATCGCCAGGCAGCACAACCCGATCCGCGCGGGCCACGTCCTCGGGCCGGCCGGAAATGATCACCTCGCCGGCACCGGCTTCCGCCGCCATCCGCTGGAAGGCCTTCTCGGCCGAGTGCAGGTTGCCGCTTTCATAATCAACGACAATGGTCAGCGACATCAGAGCATCCCCTTGGTCGACGGGATCGCATCCCCCTTGCGCGGATCCGGCTCGACCGCCTCGCGCAGAGCGCGGGCGACGGATTTGAAGCCGGCCTCGGCGATATGGTGGGAGTTGACCCCGTGCAGCGCATCGATATGGAGCGTGATGCCGCCATGGGTCGAGAGCGCCTGGAAGAACTCGCGCACCAGTTCGGTGTCGAAGCTGCCGATCTTCTGGGTCGGGAACTCCATGTTCATCACCAGGAAGGGGCGGGCCGAGAGATCGAGCGCGCAGCGCACCAGCGAATCGTCCATCGCCAGCAGGCAGGCCCCGTAACGGCGAATGCCGCGCTTGTCGCCAAGGGCGGCCACCAGCGCCTGTCCGATCGCGATCCCGGTATCCTCGACCGTGTGGTGATCATCGATATGCAGATCGCCATCGGCGCGGATCGTCATGTCGATCAACGAATGCCGGGCGAGCTGCTCCAGCATATGGTCGAAGAATCCGACACCGGTCTTGCAGTCATACTGTCCGGTCCCATCGAGATCGATTTCGACAGAAATCTTCGTCTCGGTGGTCGCCCGTTCGATTTTCGCCTTGCGCATGGCCTGAACTCCGTTTCGACCCGCGTTGCATACAGGGGGCAGGGAGACGTTCCAAGAGGCAAGGAGAAGACAGTCGAAGGGCTGTGTCCCCCGGGTCCGGGTTGCGGCGTACCCCACCAGCAAGACGCGCCGACAGTCATCCTGCCGGCGCCCCGCATTTCACATCCCGGAAGCAGAACGCTCCCGGGTCAATCGATCAGACGACCGCCTTCTTCAGCGCCTCGACGAGATCCGTCTTTTCCCAGCTGAAGCCACCATCGGCCTCGGGCGCACGCCCGAAATGGCCATAGGCGGCGGTGCGCTGGTAGATCGGCTTGTTGAGCTCGAGATGGTTGCGGATACCGAGCGGGGTAAGGTCCATCACCCTGGACACGGCCTGCTCGATCGCGGCTTCCTCGATCGCGCCGGTCCCGTAGGTATCGACATAGATCGAGAGCGGCTTGGCAACGCCGATCGCATAGCTGAGCTGAAGCGCACACCGCTCTGCCATTCCGGCCGCGACGATGTTCTTGGCGAGATAGCGCGCCGCATAGGCTGCGGAACGGTCGACCTTGGTCGGATCCTTGCCGGAGAAAGCGCCGCCGCCATGGGGCGCGGCACCGCCATAGGTGTCGACGATGATCTTGCGCCCGGTCAGGCCCGCATCTCCATCCGGACCGCCGATGACAAAGGTGCCGGTCGGATTGACCCACCACTCGGTCTTGTCGGAGATCCATTCCGCCGGCAGCACCTCGCGGATATAGGGCTCGACGATGGCGCGGACATCGTCCGAGCTTTGCGACTCGTCGGCATGCTGGGTCGAGAGCACGATCGAGGTCACCTCGACCGGCTTGCCATCCTCGTAGCGGATCGACAGCTGGGACTTGGCATCGGGCCGCAGGCTCGGCTCGGCTCCCGCCTTGCGCGCCTCCGAGAGCCGCCGCAGGATCGCATGCGCATACTGGATCGGCGCCGGCATCAGCTCGGGCGTCTCGTCCACCGCGTAGCCGAACATGATGCCCTGGTCGCCCGCGCCCTCGCGGTCCACGCCCTGGGCAATATGCGCCGATTGCTCATGCAGGAAATTCAGCACCCGGCAGGTGTTCCAGTGGAACTGCTCCTGCTCGTAGCCGATATCCTTGATGCAGTCGCGCGCGATCTGGCTGATGGAGCCCATGAAGGTCTTGAGGCGCTCCTGGTCGGACAGGCCGACCTCGCCTCCGATGACAACCATGCCCGAGGTCGCGAAAGTCTCGCATGCGACGCGCGCGGTCGGCTCCTCGGTGAGAAAGGAATCCAGCACGGCATCGGAAATGCGGTCGCAGACCTTGTCTGGGTGCCCCTCCGAAACGGATTCGGAGGTGAAGATATAGTTCTGTCGGGACATGAATGCTCCATTGGTCCAGAATTGGCGCCACGCCAGGAAGCCGTTGTGACGAAGGGATAAGATTGAATATGCGCCCCTGCGGCCGCGGTCAACCTCAATGCGAAGAGCGCGTGCGCGCACCCAGCCCGAGGGCGAAAAAAACCAGCAGGATCAGGACCGTCCGCTCGCCGTGACGCGCATAGGGCGTCGGCGCGAGTGCAGCGGGAAGCGCCACGTCCAGCTTGCCCGAGACCCCGAGCGGCAAGGCAGCCTGAACCCGGCCATAGGGATCGATCGCGGCGGAGATCCCGGTATTGGCGGCCCGCATCACCGGCACGCCCTGTTCGATCGCCCGCAGCCGCGCCAGCGCCAGGTGCTGCATCGGCCCCGAGAGGTTGCCGAACCAGGCATCATTGGTCACATGGGCGATCCAGTCCGGCCGCCCCGGCGCGCGGGAAATGTCATTGGGAAAGATCGCTTCATAGCAGATCAGCGGCAAGACCTGCCCCGCTGCGCCGAGATCGAGCAGCGCCGGTCCCGGCCCGGCCGTGTAGCCGCCCGTCTCGTTGGCGGCGAGGCCGAAGACCCCAAGACGCGCGAAGAGATGCATCAGCGGCATGTACTCGCCGAACGGCACCAGATGATGCTTGTCGTAGCGCGCCGCCACCTCGCCGGCCGGATCCAGCGCGACGAGGCTGTTGAACCAGGCGCCGTCCGGATCCCGATGCTGCAGCCCGACCAGGCTCTGCGCGCCCTGCCCCGCCTCGGCGATCTCGGCGAAAGCGGGCGCCGCATGTTGCAACAGCCACGGCACCGAGGTCTCCGGCCAGATCACGAGGTCCGGACCGGGCGTGCCGTCGGCGGGCACCTCTCCGGTCAGGGCGAGCTGGCGGCGATAGAAAACGGGAATCCAGTCCGGATCCCATTTCCGGTGTTGCGGCGCGTTGGGCTGGACGATGCGGATCTGGACAGGCGGCTCGGCCAGCGCGGCCGGGCCTTGGGGCAAGCGCATCTTTCCCCAGATCCCGGGCAAGGCGATCACCAGGATCCCGGCGATTGCTCCGAGCGCCAGTCGCCGCGGGCCGAACAGCGCCGGCAGTGCCGCGGCCGCAAGGGTCATCAGCGTCAGGCCATGGGCGCCCACGAGTGCCGCGGCCTGGGCTTGTGCTGCGTCGATCCAGATATGGCCGATCAGCGCCCAGGGAAAGCCGGTGAAAACATGCGCGCGCAGCAGCTCGGCCGCGCTGAGCCCGACGACGAGCCAGCCGCTGCGCAGCCACGGGTGCCGGCTCAGCCTCGCCGCGCCCCAGAACGCCGCGGCCCAGAACAGCGCCAGCCCGCCCGCCATGAAAAGCAACGCGAAAGGCGCCATCCAGCCATGCCGAAGCGGGTCCACGAAGAAAGGCTCGACGATCCAGAACAGCGCGCCCGCGAAATAGCCGCAGCCGAAGGCCCAGCCACGCCAGGCCACGACACGTGCATCTTCGGGCAAGACCAGCAGCCCCATCGCCGCCGCAAGCGACGCAAGTGCGGGCCAGGCCCAGCCCAACGGCGCCTGTCCGGCGGCCAGCCCGAGCCCCAACGCGAAAGCCAGCGCCAATCCGCGCCAGCGCAACGCGACCCATTGCGGCACCGTCAAGGCGCTGCCTATTCGGCCGCCGCGCGCAGCGGCCCCGGCATCGCGGCCACGGTCCCCGCCTGTACCGCTCCGGGCAGCTGCACGCGCAGCCGCTTGATCCGGCGCGGATCGGCGTCGATCACCTCGAACTGAGCGCCCGAGGAATGCGGGATCACCTCGCCGCGCACCGGCACGCGGCCGATTTCCATGAAGAGCAGCCCGCCCAGCGTGTCGACCTCCTCCTCGTCCTCGGCCTCGACGAGCTTCAGACCGATCTCGGCCTCGAACTCCTCAAGTGGTGCCCGCGCCAGGGCGAGATAGCTCCCGGGGCGCTCCTGGACCCAGAATTCCTCTTCCTCGATATCATGCTCGTCCTCGATCTCGCCGATGACCTGTTCGATCAGGTCCTCGATGGTCACGAGCCCGTCCACGCCGCCATATTCGTCGATCACCAGCGCCATGTGCCGCCGATCCGCCTGCATCTTCTGCAACAGCACGCCGATCGGCATCGACGGCGGCGCGAAGATCAGCGGGCGCAGCATCAGGCCGAGGTCGAAATCGTCCTCATGGCGTCCGTTGAAACCATGCCGCAGCGCGACATCCTTCAGGTGGACCAGCCCGAGCGGGTTGTCCAACGTGCCGTCAAAGACCGGAAGACGTGTGTTGCCACTCTCGCGAAAGGCCTGGATCAACTCCTCCAGCGCGATATCGACGGGGACCGACACGATCTCCACCCGCGGGATCGCGACATCCTCGACCCGCAGATGCCGCAGGTTGGCCATGCCACGTGGCGTGCCATCGGTTATCTCGGGATCGGGGTGATTATCCGGCATGTCGGATTGCTCGGAACTGGCGGTCTCCGTGCCGCCAAGAAACCCCGCCATCCGGCGGAGCACCCCCCTTTTCGGGGGTATCTGGTCGTCCTGCGCGCACTGCGCTGCGCTAGGAGAGCCGTCGTCTGAGTCGCCCATCTTACCTTTCCAAAAACCACCAGCCTGCGCCGGATGCCCTAATATGGGTCCGGTAGACCAAGTTTGCCAAGTATCTCAACCTCAAGCCGTTCCATCAAGAGGGCATCTTTTTCCCAAATGTGGTCATAGCCCAACAAATGCAACACTCCGTGAACGACAAGATGCGTCACATGAGCCTCCAACGGGCGCCCTGCCGCCTCTGCCTCACGGGCACAGGTCTCGTAGGCCAGGGCGATATCGCCAAGAAAGGCGGGTTCCCCGGGGAAATCGGCCTCTGGCGGCGCGGGCGCCCCGCCCGGCTCCTCCGCCGCGAGATCCCCGGCCGGCCAGGACAGCACGTTCGTCGCGGTCTCCTTGGCCCGGAAATCGGCATTCAGCACCGCGATTCGCGCATCATCCGTCGCCAGGAGCGCAATCTCCGCCTCGTCGGGAAGACACAAATGACCCAGCGTGGCCCGCGCCGCCCGCTCGGACAGGGCCGCCAGGTCCAGCGCCTCCCAGGCCTCGGCCTCGATCACTGTATCGACGATCGGTTCCAACTCAGCCGCTCCGGTTTCCTGCATCCTTGCGGCGCGCCATATCAACCGGGCCAGCCGCGGTCCATGATGAAAGCCGCGCGGTCATGGCGCCAACATCCGCTCGCCCTGCCGGTCGCACAGCCAGACCACGCCCTGCCGGTCGTCCAGCGCGTCCATGCCGGCGATATCCAGCCCCAGAACCAGCCCGCGCAGGAGCTGCGCACTGACGCCATGGGTCACGACAATCGCATCCTCCGGCACCTCGGCCCGAAAACCCTTAAGCCGCAACAGCATCTCCTCCAGCCGCTCGCCCCCCGGCGCCGCGAATTTCCAATAGAAGGAGCCAGAATCGGCGGCCACGCCAGGGGTCGTCCGGCGGATCTCGTCGAAAGACAGCCCCTGCCAGTCGCCCATGCCGATCTCGCGCAGGCGCTGATCGAGGATCGGACCGGCACCGGGCATCGCCAGTCGCGCCGTCTCCACCGCGCGCCCCTGCGGGCTGGAATAGACCGGCAGCCCCTCCGCCCCCGCGCGACGCAGCAGCGCGCCCTGCTGGAGCGCCTGGGCGCGTCCGCGCTCCGTCAGGGGCGAATCGAGCCCGCCCTGCATGCGCCCCTCGACATTCCAGAGCGTTTCGCCATGGCGCAGAATGAACATCGCTCCCTCCGAATTGCAAAAGGCCGCCTGAGGCGGCCTTTTCAACACGGTCGGATCGGTCCTGTCACCCCCCAATTCGGGCGCGCGGGCCTCAGTAGACCTTCGGAACGTGAAGCTCGTCGGGCAGCGTGCGGCGCTCGTAATCCGGATTGTATTCCCGCTCCGGCAGCTCGACCTTCTCGCTCTCCACCGGCTCGTAAGGGATCTTGGTCAACACATGCTCCATGCAGTTGAGCCGCTCACGCTTCTTGTCATTGCCCTCGACGATATACCAAGGCGCTTCGGGGATATTCGTGCGGGCGAACATCTCCTCCTTGGCCTTTGTGTATTGTTCCCAGCGTATGCGGGATTCCAGGTCCATCGGGCTCAGCTTCCATTGCTTCATCGGGTCGTGGATACGGACCTGGAAGCGAAGCTGCTGCTCGGCATCGGTGATCGAGAACCAGTATTTCAGCAGGATGATCCCGTTGCGCACCAGCATCCGCTCAAACTCGGTCACGTCGCGGAAGAACATCTCCACCTGGTCCTCGCTGGCAAAGCCCATCACCCGCTCGACCCCGGCGCGGTTATACCAGGAGCGGTCGAAAAGCACGATCTCGCCGCCTGCGGGCAGATGCTCGACATAGCGCTGGAAATACCACTGGCTCTGCTGACGCCGGTTCGGCGCGGGCAGCGCAACGACCCGGCAGACGCGCGGGTTCAGACGCTGGGTGATGCGCTTGATCACCCCGCCCTTGCCGGCGGAATCGCGGCCCTCGAACAGGATACAGACCTTGGCGCCGGTCGCCTGGACCCAGTCCTGCACCTTGATCATCTCGGATTGCAGCCGCAGCAGGTTGCGGAAATAGGTGTGACGGTCGAGCAGGTCCGGATGCGCCTTGCGATAGATCTTGCGGATCTCGCGGCTGAGCATCGGCTCGGAGAATTCCATCTCGAAAGTCTCGTCCAGCGTCTCCTCAAGCTCGGCTTCGAGCCAATCCTTGTGCATGTCGTCGAGCGGGGTGAGATCGTCCTGGTCGTTCATCGTCTTCCTTCCATCTTGTCATCGGGGCGAAACCGCCCGCTTGAATGGGGCGTTTGCCCGACCCTAGCACCAGAACGCGACAAGCTGTTTGCGCCAAGTCAAGCGAGGCAAACACTTGGGAAAGATACTATTCCGACATCTCCAGGCTGCGGATCGGCGCCCCGCCGTCGGGGGCGAAGAAATACACCACCCCCTCCTGCCCGACCACGACCCAGAAATCCTTCGCACGGGTCACGGCTGCGGCCGTCTCGCCGGCCGGAAGCTCCAGCATGTCGGGAAGGGTCAACGCCTCTGCCGGCGCCGCCTCGCGGCCGCTGAACCGGAGCCAGAACAACACGATCAGCAGCGCCATCCCGGCAATCATCGTCGCCGTCAGAACAAAAACGAGAATGCGAAGGAAACGCAGCGTGCGCGCGTCTTCCGGGCTCAGTTCCTGCTCTTCCATGCGTGCCTCCGCGCTGCTTGCCCCCGGCTCATAGGACAGAGGCAGCACAGCGTCCAGCTTGCATCACTCTTGCCAGCGCCCCCGCCAAGGGCGTATGGCTCTCGCTCCGCCCCCGCCTGAAGGAGTTCGCATGTCGCAAACCCGCCTGATCCGCGTCGAGATCACCGACACCCCGCCGGGCCGGCTCGACAAGGCGCTTGCCCGCGATGTGCCCGAGGACGCGGCACTCTCGCGCTCCCGCCTCGCGCGGCTGATCTCCGACGGCCAGGTTGCGCGCGGCGGCGAAACGCTGCTCGACGTGAAGGCGAAGGTCGCGGCCGGCGATATCATCGAGATCACCCTACCCGAGGCCACGGAGGTCGAGACCGTCGCAGAAGCGATCCCGCTCGCGATCGCCTATGAGGACGACGAAATCATCGTGGTCGACAAGCCGGCCGGCATGGTTGTCCACCCTGCCCCGGGCTCGCCGACCGGCACCCTGGTCAACGCGCTGCTGCATCATTGCGGCGACACGCTCTCCGGCATTGGCGGTGAGAAGCGCCCCGGCATCGTGCACCGGATCGACAAGGACACGTCCGGCCTGCTCGTCGTCGCCAAGTCCGACGCCGCCCATCACGGGCTGGCCGCACAGTTCGAGTCCCATAGCGCCGAGCGCCGCTACCTCGCGCTGACCCATGGCTGCCCCGATCCCGCCGACCCGCGCCTGCGCGGCACCAAGGGCACGCATTGGGAAAGTGGCGAGGTGCTTCGGATCACCACGCAGCTGGGACGCCACAAGCATGACCGGCAGAAACAGGCGGTCATGTGGTCTGGCGGGCGCCACGCGGTCACCCGTGCCCGTGTCCTCGAGCCGCTCGGAACGCCCCCCGTGGCGGCGCTGGTCGAATGCCGGCTCGAAACCGGCCGAACTCACCAGATCCGCGTCCACATGGCCCATGTCGGCCACGGATTGCTGGGCGACCCGGTCTATGGCGGCAAGCGCAAGCTCTCCGCCCGCGCGCTCGGGACGGAGGCGGCCGCGCTGGCACAATCCTTCCCGCGCCAGGCGCTGCATGCCGCCAGCCTCGGTTTCACCCACCCGGTGAGCGGAACGCCGCTGCATTTCGAAAGCCCCCTGCCGGAAGACATGGAAACGCTGCTGAGGGCCTTGCATTCCAGAATGTAAATCGGTATTACATTGACTGAACAGCGCGTGAGAAAGACTTCAAAGCGCTTCTGAACGCGACGGAATGAACCTATCTGCGCGTTACTGCAGAACAGATACCGCAAACATGGGGACTTGAACCGAACGGTTCAGTTCTTAGATATTATCTCAAACGGGTGCGCTCTCGCCGCCCGACCCAACAGTCAAGGAGGGACGACATGAGCAATTACGCGAATCTTCCCGCCCCCTCTCCGGAGCAGGGGCTGAACCGATATCTCCAGGAAACCCGCAAGTTCCCCATGCTGGAACCTGAAGAAGAATACATGCTGGCCAAACGCTGGGTGGACCACCAGGACACCGAAGCGGCCCACAAGATGGTGACCTCGCATCTGCGCCTCGCGGCCAAGATCGCGATGGGCTATCGCGGCTACGGGCTGCCGCAGGCCGAGGTTATCTCCGAGGCCAATGTCGGGCTCATGCAGGCCGTCAAGCGCTTCGACCCCGAGAGGGGCTTCCGGCTTGCGACCTATGCGATGTGGTGGATCCGCGCCTCGATCCAGGAATATATCCTGCGGTCCTGGAGCCTCGTGAAGCTCGGCACGACCTCGGCCCAGAAGAAACTCTTCTTCAACCTGCGCAAGGCCAAGTCGCGTATCGGCGCTCTGGAAGAAGGCGACCTGCGCCCCGAGAACGTCAAGCGGATCGCGACCGACCTCGGCGTGACCGAAGCTGAAGTGGTCTCCATGAACCGGCGGATGTCGGGCGGGGACGCCTCGCTCAACGCCACGGTCGGCAGCGACGGCGACACCACGACGCAATGGCAGGACTGGCTCGAGGACGAAGACGCCGACCAGGCCGAGCAATATGCCGAGAGCAACGAGATGTCGGTGCGCCGCGACCTGCTGCTGGAAGCGATGGACGCGCTCAACGACCGCGAGAAGGACATCCTCACGCAGCGCCGCCTGGCCGAACCGCCGGTGACGCTGGAGGAACTGTCCGGGCAATATGATGTGAGCCGCGAGCGGATCCGTCAGATCGAGGTCCGCGCCTTCGAGAAGCTTCAGAAGCGGATGAAGGAGCTTGCGCGCGAAAAGGGCCTGATGACGCCGGCATGACCCCGCCGCGCCGCAGGCGACCGGAACAGGACACGCCGCCCCCACCCGGGCGGCGTGCGCCGTTCAGGCGGCCGGTGAGCGACCCTTCCGTGCCATCCGGACATGGAAAGCGACAGACACGCATTGAAATTGGCGCGCCCTTCTGAGATGGGAAGCGGATGTCTAAGAATTTTTCCTTCGATTTGATCGCCCGCGACGGGCGGGCGCGCAACGGTGTCATTCGGACCCCGCGGGGCGAGATCCGGACCCCGGCCTTCATGCCGGTCGGCACCGCCGGAACCGTAAAGGCGATGCTGCCGGAGAACGTGCGGGCGACCGGCGCGGATATCCTTCTCGGCAACACCTATCATCTCATGCTCCGCCCCACCGCCGAGCGGATCGACAGGCTGGGCGGGTTGCACCGGTTCATGAACTGGGACCGGCCGATCCTCACCGATTCCGGCGGCTTCCAGGTCATGAGCCTGAACGACCTTCGCAAGATTTCGGAAGAAGGCGTGCAGTTTCGCTCCCATATCGACGGCTCGAAACATGAACTGACCCCGGAACGCTCGATGGAGATCCAACGGCTCCTGGGCAGCGATATCGTCATGTGTTTCGACGAGTGCACCCCCTTTCCCGCCGAGGAAGCCGTCGCGCTGAAGTCGATGCAGATGTCGATGCGATGGGCGCAGCGGTCGCGCGATGCCTTCGGGGATCGCCCCGGACACGCGCTTTTCGGGATCCAGCAGGGCAGCATCTACCGGGACCAGCGCGCGGAAAGCGCCGAGGCCCTCAGGACCATCGGCTTCGACGGCTATGCCGTCGGCGGGCTGGCCGTCGGCGAAGGCCAGGAGATGATGTTCGACGTGCTCGACTATGCGCCGGAAATGCTGCCGGAAGACAAGCCGCGCTATCTCATGGGGGTGGGCAAGCCGGACGACATAGTCGGAGCGGTCAAGCGCGGCATCGACATGATGGACTGCGTGCTCCCCTCCCGATCCGGCAGAACCGGACAGGTCTTCACCCGGCGCGGCGTCGTCAATATCAAGAATGCCCGCCACCAGGATGACCCGCGTCCGATCGACGAACACTGCACCTGCCCGGCCTGCCGTTCCTACTCGCGCGCCTATCTCCACCACGTCTTCCGGGCCCAGGAAATCATCTCTTCCATGCTGCTGACCTGGCACAATCTCCACTATTTCCAGGTGCTGATGCAGGGCATGCGGGACGCGATCGCGGCAGGTGACTTCGCGGCCTGGGAAGCCGGGTTCCACGCCGAACGGGCCCAGGGCGATATCGAGCCCCTCTAGCGCGGCAGCGCGCGCCCGCTGTTGCGCCGATCCTTAACACTGCGCACGGTGAAATGAACGTCAGGTTTTCAGCACCTTAACCTTGCACGCCCTGCGTGTGGCAACCACGCCCGCATTGCCCGCTTGCCGACACCAATCGGGCCGGGCAGACTAAGCCGAATCGACGGGTCAGGTTGAAACGGGCGCGCTGAGAACCCAATTGTAGAGACCGAGACCGGAGAAGGCCGGGCGTTGCCGCGAAGCGGGACCAGAGCCTTCTTGCCAAGAACAGGAAAACGAGCATGCAAGAGCCCCTGAGCCAATCCTATCCCGTGCTGCCGCTGCGCGACATCGTGGTGTTCCCACACATGATCGTCCCGCTCTTCGTCGGCCGGGACAAGTCGGTCCGCGCCCTCGAGGAGGTGATGCAGGACGACAAGCAGATCCTTCTGGCCAGCCAGATCGATCCGGCCGAAGACGATCCCGAATCCGACGGCATCTACCGGGCCGGCGTGCTTGCCAACGTGCTGCAACTGCTGAAGCTTCCCGACGGCACGGTGAAGGTGCTCGTCGAGGGCATCCGCCGTGTGCGGATCGTCGAATATCTCGAGAATGAGGATTTCTTCGAGGCCAATGCGGAATTCCTGTCGGAGATGCCGGGCGACCAGGAGACGGTTGAAGCCCTGATCCGTTCGGTCGGGGACGAGTTCGAACGCTATTCGAAGATCAAGAAGAACATCCCCGAAGAGGCGCTGGCCGCAGTAGCCGAATCTCGCGAGGCGGCCAAGTTGGCCGATCTCGTGTCGGGCCATCTGGGCCTGGAAGTCGCGCAGAAGCAGGAGCTCCTGGAGACGCTCTCGGTCGCCGAGAGGCTGGAGAAGGTCTATGGCCTGATGCAGGGCGAGATGTCGGTCCTGCAGGTCGAGAAGAAGATCAAGACGCGCGTGAAGTCGCAAATGGAGCGGACGCAGCGCGAGTATTATCTCAACGAGCAGATGAAGGCGATCCAGAAGGAACTCGGCGACGGCGAAGAGGGTCAGAACGAGATTGCCGAGCTCGAGGCGAAGATCGCCGAAACCAAGCTCAGCAAGGAAGCTCGCGAGAAGGCCGAGGGCGAGCTGAAAAAGCTCAAGAACATGAGCCCCATGTCGGCCGAAGCCACCGTCGTGCGCAACTATCTCGACTGGATGCTGTCGATCCCCTGGGGCACGAAATCCCGGATGAAGAAGGATCTGAACCGGGCCCAGAAGGTGCTCGACGACGACCATTACAGCCTCGAGAAGGTCAAGGAGCGGATTGTCGAGTATCTCGCGGTGCAGCAGCGCTCCGCAAAGCTCAAAGGGCCGATCCTGTGCCTTGTCGGCCCGCCGGGCGTCGGCAAGACGAGCCTCGGCAAGTCGGTTGCCAATGCCACCGGGCGTGAGTTCATCCGTATCAGCCTTGGCGGCGTGCGCGACGAGAGCGAGATCCGTGGCCACCGTCGGACCTATATCGGCTCGATGCCGGGCAAGATCATCCAGGCGCTGAAGAAGGCCAAGACCACCAATCCTCTCATCCTGCTCGATGAAATCGACAAGATGGGACAGGATTTCCGTGGCGATCCGTCCAGCGCCATGCTCGAAGTGCTCGATCCGGAGCAGAACGCGACCTTTGTCGATCACTACATGGAGGTGGAATACGACCTCTCCAACGTGATGTTCCTGACCACGGCCAACAGCTACAACATGCCGGGGCCGCTGCTCGACCGGATGGAGATCATCACGCTGGCCGGCTACACCGAGGACGAGAAGCGCGAAATTGCGCGGCGGCATCTCATCGCCAAGCAGATGAAAAACCACGGCCTCAAGGCCAAGGAGTTCGATCTGACCGACGAGGCGCTGACCGAGATCATCCGGACCTATACCCGGGAAGCCGGGGTACGGAACCTGGAGCGCGAGATCGCCAAGCTGGCCCGGAAGTCGATCACGAAGATCGTCAAGAAGGAGGCTGAGTCCGTCACCGTCAAGCCCGAGGATCTGGAAGGCTTCCTCGGCGTGAAGCGGTTCCGCTACGGTCTGGCCGAGAAGGAAGACCAGGTGGGCGTCGTGACCGGCCTGGCCTGGACCTCTGTCGGCGGCGACCTGCTCTCCATCGAGGCGCTCAAGCTGCCCGGCAAGGGTCGGATGAAGACGACCGGCAAGCTGGGCGACGTGATGAAGGAATCGATCGACGCGGCCAACAGCTTCGTGCGGTCCATCGCGCCGGAGATCGGGGTGAAGCCACCGAATTTCGACCACCTGGACATCCATGTCCACGTGCCGGAAGGGGCGACGCCGAAAGATGGCCCGTCCGCGGGCGTGGCCATGGTGACGTCCATCGTCTCCGTGCTCACGCGAATTCCGGTGCGAAAGGACATCGCCATGACGGGCGAAGTGACCCTTCGTGGCAATGTGCTGGCGATTGGCGGCCTCAAGGAGAAGCTTCTCGCGGCGCTTCGGGGCGGTATCAAGACGGTCCTGATCCCGGAAGAGAACGAAAAGGATCTCCCCGAGATTCCGGACAATGTGAAAGAAGGCCTTGAGATCATTCCGATGGCCCATGTTCGCGATGTTCTGAAGATCGCCCTGACCGAGGTGCCGGAACCCATCGAATGGGATGAGGCGGCGGAGGAGGCAGCCCTGGCAGCGGCCAAGGGTTCAAGCTCCTCCGAGGAATCGCTTTCCACGGCTCCGACCGCGCATTGATCGATCATGGCAGGTGAACAGACGGACACCTGAAGCGTGATACAGCCCGACAGCAGGGGCGCCAGAAACAAGAGCCTGCCGCGAATGTCGCGGCAGGTTTTTTGTAATTCGAGCCTGAAACAAGCTTCGACGACTCAGGCGGACTCTGGAATCGTCACCCGGCGGTTCTGGAATGCCATTGTGTTCTCCGTCTCGGACCTTGCGTGCGGGCCATTTCGGAGGCGCATCAGGACCGGCTCGGCCTGACGACACTCGTTCTTTCGGACGTGCAACCAAAGCGCCCGAGACGGAGCAATCCACCGTCAGAAAGCCGCGGTGCGGCCGGTTGACAAGCCTTTTGAGAAACTCCCGCGCGGTTTGCGCGCGCCCCTGCGACCTGCAACCGAGCCCATATCCGGGCGCGCACTGGATCAGTTTCGATCACGATGCAACGCATCGCTGGTAGAAAACATACTTCGCATGGCGGCGCGTCGTCGATGCTGCGGATGCCAAAGTTCGCTCGGCAAAGCCATGGCATATGTTCCCCCTCGAAGGAGGAAACAAGGCAATCATCGATTAGCGCTACAGAGCCCCTTGCAGGCGCGGCCTCGGAACGGTAATAGGCGCTTCACCGGGTGATTAGCTCAGTGGTAGAGCGCTTCGTTCACATCGAAGATGTCGGGGGTTCAAATCCCTCATCACCCACCATTCACCTCTCCCACACGCCTGCGGTTCCACCCCTTTTCCCTTTCGGAACGGCGATAGCCGGAAATTGGCTCCTTGCTGACTTTCGCCAGGACTCGCTCCGGAGCTTACCCAAGCAGCGACAAGACCACTCTGCTCCGGGGCTCTTCAGGCGCTCGCGATCACTGCGTCTGAAAGATCGCCCAGGTCTCGCCCGTCAAGCCGCCCGGAGCGGAGCAACTCCGCAATCCGTTCTCCCGGTAGCGGACGCTCGAAAAGAAAACCTTGTCCAAGATCGCAATTGAGATTGGCCAGCATCTTGTAGGTGTCCTCGGTCTCGATGCCCTCCGCCGTCACACTCAGCTCAAGTGATTCCGCGAGCGAAATGATCCCGGCAACGATCTTGGCTTTCTGGGCATCCTCGGTGACCTGGGTCACGAAACTCCGGTCAATCTTGAGTTTGTCAAAGGGCAGCCGGGAGAGCGTTGCCAGACTGGAAAAACCGGTGCCGAAATCATCAAGCGAAATCCGGATGCCCAGCCATCTCAACCGCTCGATCGTTTCGCGCGCATAGTCGAGATCCTCGATGACCGCGGTCTCCGTGATCTCGATCTCCAGTCGCTCTGGCGGGAAAGCTGTTTCGCGCAGCACCGAAGAGATCGTCTCCGCCAACTCGCTGTCTCGGAACTGACGCGGCGACAGATTGAACGAAATCGACAGATGCGCCGGCCAGACCTTGGCTTGCTCACAAGCCTGGCGCAAGACGAGCCAGCTTATGGCGTTGATCTGGCCAGTGTCCTCGGCAAGCGCAATGAAACGTGTCGGCGGGATCTGACCAAGTTTTTCGTGGTGCCATCGCGCAAGGACTTCGAACCCGACCAGACGCCGATTGCCAATGTCCACGATTGGCTGGAAAAAGGGAACGATCTGCTCCGCCTCGATTGCTTCGGTCAGCTCGACTTCAAGCTCCGCGGCTTCCCGAAGCTTCTCTCCCAGATCGTCGTCAAAGAAATTCAGCCGCCCTCGGCCCTCGCGCTTGGCCCGGTACATCGCCTGATCCGCGTGCCGAAAGAGCTGATCTTCATTCAACCCTTCGCTCCAGACCGCGATCCCGATACTCGTACCGACGGCCAATTCGCCCTCGCCGACAGGAAACTTGATTTCCATCGCCGACATAATCCGGCGAGCGAGCCCGATCGCCTCGTCCAGCCCGTCATTCTCCCGGACAACAATGGCAAACTCGTCGCCTCCGAGACGCACCGGAACCTGGTCGGTCTTGCATACGTTTTTCAGTCGACTCGCGACGTCCTGAAGAATGCGGTCGCCGACATCATGCCCTCGCAGGTCATTGATCGGTTTGAAGCGGTCAAGATCCAGCAGGACGATTGCCAGCGAGCCACCCGTCTGCCGCGAAGCCTGGATGAATTTACGTACCACCTCGGCCATCACTCGACGATTGTTCAACCCTGTCAGCGCGTCGTGGCGCGAGATATGCTTGGCGCGCTCCTCGGCCGCGCCGCGAGCTTTGAGGCTCCGCGTCAGGCGTCGGTTCCTTTCGTACAGAAGCGCCGGCAGGATGCATCCGAGTATCATGAGAAAGCTGAAGACCTCGTCGAGATCCCAGTCCTCATGCTCCCGGCTAAACTCGTGGAGGCCCTCGAAAAGCTCGATCTCCGCAGCGACAAGCCAGATGCAGCCCAGAAAAGCCGGCCAAACAAGAATCCGCAGCACCCAAGGCGTCACAATCCGATCTCCGAGATGTCATTCACCCCGACCTTGAGCAGCAAAACCTAACCAAAAGGCTAATTTTCTTGGGGAATTTGCCAAGAATTCCGCAGAGACCCTCGAGATGCCCCGCAAACGGACCGGGGCAAGCCTCTGGACCCAGCCCCATCCTTTCCTTATATAAACTCTCGACATTCTTATCAGAACCGGGCACCCGATGAACTCCGACACACCCATGGAGGGCGAACCGCTTATCCGTCCCTCCTCCACCGAACACCCGCTTCACGACAGCATTGTCGAGGCCTGCCGCACGGTTTTCGACCCCGAGATCCCGGTCAATATCTATGATCTTGGCCTGATCTATACCATTGCGATCAATGAAGAATCCGAAGTCCGGGTCATCATGACACTGACCGCTCCGGGCTGCCCTGTCGCCGGCGACATGCCGGGATGGGTCGCCGAGGCGATCGAGCCTCTGGCGGGCGTCAAGCAGGTGGATGTCGAGCTGACCTGGGAGCCGCCCTGGGGCATGGAGATGATGTCCGACGAAGCCCGGCTCGAACTGGGTTTCATGTGACATCTTGAGCGCGCGCCCCCGCGTCCCTAGGTTAACAGTGCACAGGACAAGGACCACGGAAATGTTCTCCATTCCCGGCAAACAGGCCGTCACGCTGACGCCCCGCGCCGCCGCGCATATTGTCAAGCTGATGGCCCGCGAAGGCCATCAGGGGCTCAAGCTTGGCGTGAAAAAGGGCGGTTGCGCGGGTATGGAATACACGCTCGATTTCTCCGACCAGATCGACCCGCATGACGAGGTCATCGAGCAGGACGGCGCGCGGGTGATGATCGCGCCGATGGCGCAGATGTTCCTCTTCGGAACCGAGATCGACTACGAGACCTCGCTGCTCGAAGCGGGCTTCAAGTTCCGCAATCCGAATGTCTCCGAAGCCTGTGGCTGCGGGGAATCGATCAAGTTCGACGAGAGCCTCGGCGCGCCGGAGACCTGAGCCCTGCGCCGTCCGAACAGCACTGCGCGCAGCCGCAAGCGCGCACGACGCCGTTCCCATTTCTTCCGACTCCGAATCCGCGCCTGGATCAACTCGGCCTCGCTGCGGCACGTTTCGCTCAGGTAGTTGAGGTTTTCGTCGAGTTCCTCGAAGCGCGCCAGCCTGATCCTGCGGCCGCCGATCAACGCGCGAAGATTGCCGTCGCAATTGTGCAAGGGGGAATGTGCCATGGGACACCTTTTCATTTTTGAGAAGCACGCCTAGGCTAGCCCGCAGAAACAGGCAATATCAGCCGCTATTCCCGCAATTCGGCTTTCAAAAATGAAAACAGAACTCCCGCTGGACGACCTCGCCCTCTTCCTGAAAGTGGCCGAAAGCGGCTCGCTCTCGGCGGCGGCCGCGCAGAGTGACGTCAGTGTTCCGACAATGGGCCGCAAGATGAGCCGCCTTGAGACCACGCTCGGACGCCGGCTGTTTCAACGCGGACCGAACGGCTACGCGCTCACCAGTGACGGCCGTGACCTGGCCGAACAGGCGCTGCCGCTGAAATCGGCGGCCGTCCGGATCGATCGCTGGCGGGAGAAGGGCAACAGCGTGGCGCGCGTGCGGATCACGGCCGGTGTCTGGACCTCGCGCTTCATTGCCCGCAACATCCGCCGCATCTGGTCGGAGGACGCCAACTGGGTGCCGGACCTGCTCGCCTCCAACTTGCCCGTAGACCTTGCCCGGCGCCAGGCGGATATCGGCATCCGCAACAAGCGCCCCACGCATGAATGGCTCGCAGGCCGCCGCACCAGCCGGATCGAGAGCGCCGAATATGGCCTGTCGGAGCAGGTGACGGGCTTCATTGCGCTGCCGCATGATGACCCCTCGACCCCCTCCGCGCGCTGGATTCGCGACAACCGCGCCGACCGGATCGTCATGCTCGCAAGCGACACGCGGCTGGCGATCGACCTGGCCTATGAAGGCATCGGCCGGGTCGTCCTCCCCTGTTTCGCCGGCGATGCCGAGCCGCGTCTCAAGCGCCTCTCGCCACCGATCGAGGGTCTGGGCCATGACCAGTGGCTTGTGGCGCATCACGATGCCCGGCACGATCCGCCGGTCCGGGCCGCGCTCGACGCGCTGGCCAGCCTGTTCACCGACAGCTCGCTGCGGGCGGACACGCTCTGATCCAGGCCCAAAGGCATCAATCGGCCGCAACCCGCGCCCCTTGACGCGCCAGACCAGCGGCGTCAATCAGGCGCCAACCCGAATGCCCAATTGGAGGTATACCCCATGGCGCAGAAACTTGCCGCCGGCAACTGGAAGATGAATGGCACCGAGGCCGCCCTGGCCGAGATCGACGCGATGCTCGCCGCCTATCCCGATCCGGGCTGCGGCGTTCTGATCTGCCCGCCCGCAACCCTGCTCGAGCGCATGAGCAAGCGCATCGGCACAGGCTCGATCGCCACCGGGTCGCAGGACTGCCACATGAACGAGAAAGGCGCCCATACCGGCGACATCTCCGCCGAGATGATCAAGGATGCCGGTGGTGCCTATGCGATCGTCGGCCACTCCGAGCGCCGCACCGACCATGGCGAGACCAACGAGATCGTCAACGCCAAGGCCTCTGCCGCCATCGGCGCCGGCCTCGTGGCCGTTGTCTGCATCGGCGAGACGCTGGAGCAGCGCGAAGCCGGCGAGACGCTGGCCCTCGTGAGCGACCAACTGGCCGGCTCGATCCCGGACAGCGCCACCGGCGAGAACCTCGTCGTCGCCTATGAGCCGGTCTGGGCGATCGGCACCGGCCTGATCCCGACCATGGAACAGATCATCGAGGTCCATGACTTCATGCGCGCCCGCCTCGTCGAGCGTTTTGGCGCCGAGATCGGCAATGCCGTGTCGCTCCTCTACGGTGGCTCGGTGAAGCCCTCCAACGCCTCCGAGATCTTTGCCGTCGAGAACGTCAACGGCGCGCTCGTCGGCGGTGCCTCCCTGAAGGCCGCCGATTTCGGCGCCATCATCGACGCGCTGCAGAACGCCTGATCCAGGCGCGGCGGCTTCGGGACATCACGGCTCGAAGCCGCCCAACAGGCCACGCGAATGGCAGCACCCGTTGCCGCTCGCCCCGGCCGACAGGGCACCGGCTTCCGGCCCGGGACCAGCGGGCAAGGTCCCCCCTTGTGCCGGTTCCGACACGGTCCCTCCCCGCAAGCCGCCCATCAACGGCGCGACGACCGGCTGTGAAGAACCCCGAGCGGACGCTCCGTGTCCCAGACGCGTCACCTTTCCCGCATCCCGGGAACTCAACTTTCGCGCTTGCCGGAAAAGCACAGTGCGGACATAAATGTGCTCCATGAAGTCAGTCATCGAAACCGCCAGGGGCCTCTCAGCCTACGCGACGTTGTTTCTCGGCATCCCCTTCGCCAACGCCCGGGTCACAGTTGGGTCCAGCAGCAAGCAGGACGCGCGCGCGATCTATGTCCGCAAATGTCAACGGTTTCTCGACACCTGCCGCATCAAGGTAGAACTGGAAGGGGCACCGCCACCGTCGGGCCGCGGTTGCGTGATGTGCCACAACGAGTCCTCCTTTCCCGATCTGATGGCGTATATGGTGGGCGTTCTTGGCCATGCCGACCGGGTCACCGCCGCAGATCTGTACAAGTACCTCCCGTTTGCACGCGCGGCCTTCGCCCGGATTGATTTCGAGATGGTTCAGCGGGGAAACCGCGCCGCCACCGACAAGCTGATCGGCAAGGTGATCGAACGCATCCACGAAGGTGAGCGTGTCGCCTGGGCCGGAGAGGGCGGCCTTTCAGGCATCGACGGGATACGACGTTTCAAGGTTGGCGCCAGCCTGATTGCCATCCGCGCAGGTGTGCCGGTTGTGCCGATTGCCATTCATGGCGGTCATCACACGATGCCACTGAAATCGGTTCGCGCCCGCCCGGGCACAATTCGGATTCGCTTTGGAAACCCGATCCCCACCACGGGCTTGAATGAGGAAGATGCCCGCGGCTTTGCCGATCGTCTCCAGACGTGTTTGTCGGCCATGTATTCGGAACTCGGGAAACAGGCATCCACATGCGTTCCTGGACCTGGTGACTAGATCGCGGACCAGGCCGGGCAATGATTGGCTTCTGCGTCCGCTGACCTGACCTGACCTGCGAAGGACCATCGCCGAATGCCCTGTCCGCTTCCGCAATGTCGGCCGCCCGCTGCGCAAGCCGGCCTTTCGGTCGCGTCGGCGCTCATGCGAATGGGTCGTTCTTTCGGTCGAAACCCGGCACCGAAGCGACCGAAAAAGCGACCCGAACGCCCGTTTCCGGCCGTTTCGACCGTCAACGCCGCCCAAACCGCTCCCCCAGGTACAAGAACGACCGAAATTTCGGTCGCTCCTGACCGGGATTTGTGCAAATCCGACCGGTTTTTCGGTCGAAAACCGGCCCGGACGCCTGTCCCGTCCCAACCGGCCCGCCCGGTTGCGGCCTCGTGCAGAACTGCCGCAGGATTTCCGATTTCCGCCCCGAACAAAATCCGATAAAAACGCTCATCATGAGCTTGCGCCCCTCGATCCTGGCCGAGCGAACAGCGTCCGGCCTGCTGCGCGGGGGAGCGCTCTTCGTTGCGGCAATCTGTTTTCTGCCAATGGTTGCCGTGGCGGTTGCCGCGAGCCTTGGCTCGACCGAGACCCTGCGGCACCTGGCCGAGACCGTGCTCTGGACCTATACGACCACGACGGCGCAGCTCGTGGTGATCGTCGCCATCGGGACCGCCGCCATCGGAACCGGCGCGGCCTGGCTGGTCACCATGACCCGCTTCCCCGGCGCCCGCTTCTTCGAGATCGCCCTCGCCCTGCCCATGGCCTTCCCGGCCTATGTGATGGGCTATGCCTATACCGATTTCCTCGACCATCCCGGCGCCGTGCAGACCGCGCTGCGCGCCCTCACCGGCTGGGGTCCGCGCGATTACTGGTTCCCGGAAATCCGCTCCGTCGAGGGCGCAGCGCTGATGCTGATCCTCGTCCTCTACCCCTATGTCTACCTGCTCGCCCGCGCTGCCTTCCTGCAGCAAAGCGCCACCGCCTTCCTGGCCGCTCGCGCGCTTGGGCGCGGCCCATGGGCCGCCTTCCTCCGCGTGTCCCTGCCGATGGCGCGACCGGCCATTGCCGGCGGCGTGCTGCTGGCGGTGATGGAAACCATCGCCGATTACGGCACTGTCTCCTATTTCTCGGTCCAGACCTTCGCCACCGGCATCTACACGAGCTGGTTCACCATGGCGGATCGCGCCGCCGCGGCCCAGCTTGCCCTCTGCCTGCTCGGCTTCGCCCTCCTGCTCGCCATCCTCGAACGCATCCAGCGCGGCGACGCCCGCCATCACGCCGCCGGCAAACGTTTCGAACGCCTGCCGCCGAGCAAGCTGACCGGTCTGCACAAATGGGGCGCCCTCGCGCTCTGCACCATTCCCGTCCTCTTCGGCTTCGTCCTGCCGGTTGTGCTTCTGGTCACGATGGGGCTGGAAAGCGAACAGTCGCTCTTCTCAAGTCGCTACGCACATTTCACCCGCAACACGATCCTGCTCGCCGGCACTGCAGCACTCCTGACGACGCTTGGCGCCATCCTGATCGCCTTCCGACAGCGCCTCTGGCCGTCCCGCACCTCGCGCATGGCCAACCACCTCGCCCGCATCGGCTATGCTGTGCCCGGCGGCGTGATCGCGGTCGGGCTGCTCGTCCCCTTCGCCGCCATCGATAACGGGCTCGACGCCTGGATGCGGGCCAGCTTCGGCATCTCGACCGGCCTGCTCTTCACCGGCTCGATCTGGCTGCTGGTCGCCGCCTACATGGCCCGCTTCATGGCCGCGGCCCTCAACGCCTATGACAGCGGACTCGGCACGATCCACCCCAATACCGACGCCGTCGCCCAGACGCTTGGCAAACAGCCGCTGGAGATGCTGCGCCGGGTCCACCTGCCGATCCTGCGCCCCTCGGTGCTGACCGCGCTGCTCATCGTCTTTGTCGACACGATGAAGGAGCTGCCCGCGACCCTCATCATGCGGCCCTTCAATTTCGACACGCTGGCGGTGCAGGCGCACCGGCTCGCCGCCGACGAGAGGCTCGATGGCGCGGCCGTGCCGAGCCTCGTCCTCGTCGCTGTCGGCCTGCTGCCGGTCATCCTTGTCTGCCGAGGCCTTGGAGCCCGCCCGAAATCGCGGGTCTTCGGACCGGCGCCATCGCCTGCGGAATAGAAAGCCCCCCGCTGTCATCCGCCGTGGCCAGAAGCCCGCGGCAGGCTCTCCCTGCGCGGGACGACTGCTCCTCCCGCGCACGCAGCCGACATCTCGCGGAACCGGTCGGGTTTTCTCCGGACCGCCGCCATCCATCGCGGTCTTCGCCGGCTCGGCATGGCAGCAAGGCCCAGGAATGGCAGGATACGGGGCGCGGGCCGGGTCTTGCGCCTTTCGGCAATCCTTGCCGAGCCGGAACGTCGCGCTGAAAGTGCCTCGCCGCGTCAGCTTTTGTCTTTCTATAACAGCCTGTTGCGAGATTACATCCACCCCTTCCCGCCCTGTCGGATGCCGGACAGCCGCCCCTGCGCCTCTTGACTTTCCTGCGTGAAAGATGCCTGATCCGGGGCCGCATATTCCCCGCCAGACCGCTGTTCGAACGTTCAGGATCCGACGCCATGACCCAAGCCGATTTTCTCAAATCCCCCTTCCCCGCCCCTGTCGAGATCCCTGCGGCCCAGATCTCCGGCCCACGCCGCTTCTTCAACCGCGAGTTGAGCTGGCTGGCCTTCAACTGGCGCGTTCTCGAAGAAGCCACCAATCCGCGCGTGCCGCTGCTGGAGCGGGTCCGTTTCGTGTCGATCTCGGCGACCAATCTCGACGAGTTCTACACCGTCCGCGTCGCCGGCCTGCGCGAACTGGCGCGCGAAGGGCATATGAGCCCGGCCGCCGATGGGCTGACGCCGCTCGAACAGCTCGAACAGATCAACGAGAATGCCCGCCGGCTGCTTCAGGCCCAGCAAACCGCCTGGAACAAGCTCAAGAAGGAGATGGAGGCCGAAGGGATCGAGTTGCTCGCCCGCTCGCGCCTGACCCGCGCCGACAAGGCCCATTTGGAGGCCCATTTCCTGTCGCAGGTCTTCCCGGTGCTGTCACCGTTGGCGATCGACCCGGCGCACCCCTTCCCGTTCATCCCGAATGCAGGCTTCTGCCTTGCCCTGCAGCTCATCCGCGAAGCGGACGGGGTCTCCCGCCAGGCGCTGCTGCCGATCCCGGCGCAGGTTGACCGCTTCGTGCGCCTGCCCACGACGGGCGCCGAAGACAGGTTCCTGCCGCTCGAAGACCTGCTGATCCTGCATCTGGGCTCGCTCTTCCCCGGCTACCGGCTGGAGGGACATTGCGCCTTCCGCGTGTTGCGCGACAGCGACCTCGAGGTCGAGGAGGAGGCCGAGGACCTGGTGCGCGAGTTCGAGGTCGCGCTGAAGCGGCGGCGGCGCGGCGACGTGATCCGGCTCAAGATGACCACCGGCGCGCCAGAAGCGCTGCGGGCGACGATCATGGAGGAGCTTGCCGTCTCGGGCGACGAGGTGGTCGAGGTCAAGGGCCTGCTGGGGCTGGCCGATCTCAAGGAACTGGTGCTCGATGCGCGCCCGGACCTGCTCTGGCCCAGCTTCACCCCGCGCGTGCCCGAGCGGGTCCAGGACCATGACGGCGACATGTTCGAAGCGATCAAGCAGAAGGACATGCTGCTGCATCACCCATATGAGAGCTTCGACATGGTGGTCCGCTTCCTCGCGCAGGCGGCGCGCGACCCCAATGTCCTGGCGATCAAGCAGACGCTCTACCGGACCTCGAAGAACAGCCCCATCGTCACCGCCCTCTGCGAAGCGGCGGAGGACGGCAAGTCGGTCACGGCGCTGGTCGAGCTGAAGGCGCGCTTCGACGAAGCCGCCAATATCCGCCAGTCGCGCAAGCTGGAGCGCGCTGGCGCCCATGTCGTCTACGGATTCACCAACTACAAGACCCATGCCAAGATCAGCACCGTGGTCCGCCGCGAGGGCGACAAGCTGGTGACATACACCCATTACGGCACCGGAAATTACCACCCGATCACCGCCAAGATCTATACCGACCTGAGCTTCTTTACCTGCGACGCGGCTCTCGGGCGGGACGCGACGAAGGTCTTCAACTATCTCTCCGGCTATGCCCAGCCGGAAGTGCTCGAGAACCTCTCGATTTCGCCGCATTCGCTCAAGCCGAGGCTCGTGGAAATGATCCGCCGGGAAGCGGAACTCGCCCGGGACGGCAAGCGGGCGGAGATCTGGGCCAAGATGAACTCGCTGATTGAAAGCGAGGTGATCGACGCGCTCTACGAAGCCAGCCAGGCCGGGGTGAAGATCAACCTCGTCATCCGCGGCATCTGTGGCCTGCGGCCGGGGATCAAGGGGCTGTCGGAGAACATCCGGGTCAAGTCCATCGTCGGACGCTTTCTGGAGCATTCGCGGATCGTCTGTTTCGGCAGTGGCGCGGGCCTGCCCTCGAAACGCGCGAGGGTCTTTTTCTCCTCGGCCGACTGGATGGGGCGCAATCTCAACCGGCGAGTGGAGACATTGGTCGAGGTCGAGAACGCGACGGTGAAGGCGCAGATCGTCAGCCAGATCATGGCCGCCAACATGGCCGACGAGGCGCAATCCTGGCTGCTGCGTCCCGATGGCAGCTATGAGCGCATCGCCCCGCCAGAGGGCGAACAGGGGTTCGACTGCCACCGGTTCTTCATGGAGAACCCGTCGCTGTCCGGCCGGGGGTCAGCGGGCGCGGCGGATGTGCCGGAGCTTGCGCATTCGCGGGATTGAGCCGGTCGCCGCCACCGCGCGTCCCGTCGGGACGCTCCGAATGCTTCGCCTAGAGACGCGCAATCCGGGAACAGCCTCTCCGCGCTGTTCTCGGACATGCCGCCCCGGCTGAAGCGGTCCGCGGCATCGCAGCGGGCTCAGATATCGACCTCGTCGTCCTCTTCCGGCGTCTCGCCGGGCTCCAGCGGCACCTTTCGGCGCAGGATGATATCGCCATTGGGCAGGCGCTCAGGCGCATGATAAGCGTCGAGATCGTCGACCAGTGTATGGAATTTCTCCAGCATCGGCGCCATCTCCTCGGCGAAGGCACGCAGCTTCGGCTCCATCTCGGTCGCCAGATCCTCCATCATCGGCTGCATTTCGTCGGCCAGCCCTTTCAGGAGCAGCTTCGCTCCCTCTTCGATCAGGCTAAAGCCCTCCCCGACTTCGCCCTCCTGGGCGGAAGCGGCAACAGGCAGGACGGCGAGGGCGGTGGCCAGAACGGCTGCAGGCAGGGTTTTCATGGCCCGTTCATACGCCTGTTGCGAGATTCGCGGAAGCCTCCAGCTCGATATCCAGCGTCACAGGGAAGTGATCCGACGCCGCCAGCAATGCTTCGCGCAACTCCGGCACGGCATAGATCTCGGCATCGTCGAACGGGTGCCAGATCCGCCAGGCCGGGCGGCGCGACATCAGCCCCGGCGAGATCATGACAAAATCCAGCAGGGCCGAGAGATACCGCTTCTCGACATCATTGTAGAACCGCGCCGTGGCCGGCGGCCGGGCGGCGGAGCCGTGGACGGCCGGACCGACCTGTGCATGCGGGTCGAAGAGCCGCGCCTGCGCCGGCTGGCCCTGTCCGGCAATGATATCGAGCCCGGAGCGGCCGAAGAGCTCCTCATACTCGTCCAGCCCGGGACCATCGTTGAAATCTCCCAACACGATCAGCGGATCGCCCGCCTCCAGATGCGCCTCGACCCGGCGCCGCAGCCAGATGCATTGCGCGAGCTGCTTGCGCCGGTTGGCAATCGAGATCCGCATGACATCGGCCTCGTTGCGCGCGCCGTGCGGCGCCTTGGACTTCACATGCACCCCGATCAGCCGAAACCGCGTGCCGGAGGCGCAGACCGCGTCCAGTTCCAGCGGTGGCTTGGAAAAGGTCACATGGTCGGGCGTGTCGTCAATGTCGAGATCGATCCGCAAGGTGCCGTCAAACCGCGGCGCCTCCCCGCCCCCCTTCTTGCCGGCGAAATCGCCGAGCGGATCGTGGCGGACCGTGAGCTTGTCCGGATCGTAGAGCAGCGCGATTTCCTGTTCGGTGTGATTGGCAAACCCGATCGCCGCGCGGCGCTGCCGCAGCTCAAAGGCCGCCGCGAAACTCTCCAACGCGACCACCGTATCGCGATGCCGGCTTTGATCCGGCGCCTCGACGATCAGAACCGCATCCGCGTCCAGCGCCGTGAAGACCAATCCGAGCGCCTCCAACTGTTCGCGCCGAGTCACCTTGTAGCGCGCCGACCAGCGGTCGCTCATGTCCAGCCTGCCCTCGTCATCGAAGAGCAGGTTCATCCACTCGACATTATAGGTCGCAATCCGCATCGGCCCCTCCGCGAAATCCGCCGGCCGCTGACGGCCCGCATATCGACGCTGCCTCGAATCCGGTCCGGGCGCAATCACGGCGCCCCTCCCGATCTCGGCCGCGCGCATTCGCCCGGTGCGGAGCAGGCATGTGCATTTGGCAAGGCCCGAACCGCCACAAAACTGATACGGTCTCACTGTCTCAAGAGTACGAATTCCAAAGGGTTTACCCGGGAGGAAGGCAAGGCGTCCGGGAATTTGACCGGACGCCTTTTCGTTTGCGCGTCTCCCGGAAGGCCAAGCCATGCACGGGACGGAACCCCGGCATGCCTGCACATGTTTTCCCTTGCCCCAGGGCGGGCGCGCTTCGAGGATGCGCCGACTAGGAGATGGGGTCCCATGTCACATCCGCTGAGCTTTCTTGTCGACAATGCCATCCGCGCCGCGGAGGCCGACGGCGCCTTCGAGAACCTGCCCGGGGCCGGCAAGCCCCTGGCCAATCTGGATGCGCCCGGCAATGCCGTGATCGACCGGATGCTGAAGGAGGCGAAGGCCAAGCCGCCGGTCGTCGTCTTCAAGGAAAAGATCATCGCCTGTCAGGAAAGATTGCGGGAGTTGCACGACCCCGACGCGCGCAAGGCGGAGATGCGCCGCCTCGCCGATCTTCAGACCCGGCTGGCCATTGAACAAGAAGCCCTGCGCCGCTTCGGCTGAGCAGGCTTCAGGCCGAGATCTCCTCCCAGGCCCGGTTGAGCGCGATAAGACGCTGTTCTGCCATGTGGATTGCTTCCTCTGGCACGCCGCGCGCCATCATCACATCCGGGTGGCTGTCCAGCACCTCCCGGCGCCAGACCTTGCGGATCTCCGTCAGAGGCATATCCGGGCTGACGCCCAGAACCTCGTAGGGATCGGGCGCGACATCGCTGACGCAGCGCGCCCGCAAGCTGCGGAACTCCCGCTCCGACAAGCCGAAAATCTTCGCCACCTCTTCAAGGACGAGGTTTTCCGCCTCGTGATAGTCGCCATCGGCCGTGGCGATATGAAAGAGTCCTTCCATGAGGTCGCGCAGGACGTCATGGCCATCCTCGAACAGCGTCGCAATGCGTCGCGCATAAACGTCGAACCCCGCCACGTCCTGTCGTGCGAGATTGAAGACCCGGGCAGCATTGGCCTCGTCGGCCTCCGCGATGACGAAGACCTCGCGAAAGGCGCGCACCTCGTCCCGGGTCACCGAGCCATCGGCCTTGGCCAGCTTGGCTCCGAGCGCAATCACGGCAATGGTGAAGGCAACGCTCTTCTCCGGCGGCGTGCGCAGCCGGTCGAAGACGTCCGAAAGCGCTTCCCCCGAAGCCAACGCCGAAAGCGCGGCGGATATGCGTGACCAGATCGACATGGCCCGCAGCCTATCTCGCCTGTGCGCAGGCCGACAGGGGGGATTGCTGCGGCATGAATGCCCGTGGCCGGGCGGGATCGGAGCGGCCATAAAAGCAGCGAAGCAGTATGTGAAAAGGACCTGCAACGATGCGGTCAATCCAGTTTCCCGACGGGACCAGTGTCCCCAGCCTCGGCCTCGGCACCTGGTATATCGGCGACTCCCACGCCCGGCGCGATGCCGAGATCGCCGCCCTGCGCCGGGGGATCGATCTGGGCATGAGCCTGATCGACAGCGCTGAAATGTATGGCAACGGCGCCTCGGAGAAGCTGGTGGGCGCGGCGATCGAGGGGCGGCGTGACGAAGTGTTCCTCGTCTCCAAGGTCTATCCGCACAATGCCTCGCGCGATGGCGTCGCGGCGGCCTGCGAACGCTCGCTTCAGCGCCTGGGCACGGACCGGCTCGACCTCTACCTGCTGCACTGGCGCGGCGGGGTGCCGCTGGACGAGACCATCGACGGGTTCGAGCGGCTGATCGCGGCGGGCAAGATCAACCGTTGGGGCGTGTCGAATTTCGATTCCTATGACATGGAGGATCTCGCTGCGGCAGGCGGTGCAGCCGTGGCCACCAACCAGGTGCTCTACAATCTCTCGACCCGGGGCATCGAGTGGGACCTGCTGCCGGAGGCGCGCGAGGACGGGATCCCGATCATGGCCTATTCGCCGGTCGACCAGGCGCGGCTGCTGGTCGAGTCGGAGTTGATCGCACTAGCCCGCGAGATAGGGGCGAGTGCCGCGCAATTGGCGCTGGCCTGGGCAATCGATTGTGGCGGGGTGATCGCAATCCCGAAGGCGGGCCGCGCCGAGCATGTCGAGGAGAACGCGAAAGCCGCCGAGATCGTGCTGACCGACGAGATCCGGGCCCGGCTCGACGCGATCTTCCCGCCGCCGGACGGGCCGACACCGCTGGAAATTCTCTGAAGCTCAGGCGAGCCGGCGCGGCCCGGTCGGCGTGTCGATGACGGCGGCAAGCCCGACCGGGCCGATTTCGAACCGAAAGCGTGGATCGGCGAGCTGGAGCCGGTCGCGCAACGCTCCGGCATCGGGGTGCCGAACGGTGAGTTCGCTGAGCCGGCATCCGCTCTCATCGAGCAGGGCCGCAGGGTGGTCGCTCTGCCACTGGATCACGGCGGGGTGGCAATTGTCGAAGGGCAAGCGCCCGTCCCCGGGCACGGCCATCTGCCAGCGATAGGCGCCACGGTTGAGGGCAATTGGCGCGCCGATCCCGGACCCGAGCGCTTCCTGCGCCGCCGCCATATCCGCGCATCGCAGGATCCAGTTCGTCAGGCGCGGAGCGCCCGAGAAGGAATCGAGATCAAACCAGCGCGGCCGCGCAGGCGGAGGGGCTGCCGGGTCCACGGCGATCACTTCAAGATATTCGGTTCCGCCGAGCGAGAGCAGCCGGTTATGGGTGCCGAAATGCGGGTGCTGCCCGCCCGGCCCCAACGCCACGCCCAGCGCCGCCTCGACCGCTTGCACACCTTCGTCCAATGTCTCGCAGGACACCGCCAGATGATCGAATTCAAACATTGCCCCTCGCGCAAAAAAAGGGCGGACCGCAACCGGTCCGCCCCTTTTCATTGCATCTTTCCAGACCGCGGAGAAGAGATCTCCGCCCTCTGCCCCAAATCAGGCAGCGGTGTCTTTCTTCTTGCTGATGATATCCATGATCTCCTGCGCGGAGGCCGGGATATTGGTGCCCGGGCCGAAGATCGCGGAGACGCCGGAATTGTAGAGGAACTCGTAATCCTGATGCGGGATGACCCCGCCGCAGATCACGATGATATCCTCGGCGCCCTGCTTCTTCAGCTCCTCGACGAGGCGCGGGGCCAGCGTCTTGTGGCCGGCGGCCAGCGAGGAAATGCCGACGATATGGACATCGTTGTCGATGGCGTCCTGCGCCGCTTCTTCCGGAGTCTGGAAGAGCGGGCCCACATCGACGTCAAAGCCGATATCGGCGTAAGCCGTGGCGATCACCTTGGCGCCGCGGTCATGGCCGTCCTGGCCCATCTTGACCACGAGCATCCGCGGACGACGGCCTTCCTTCTCTGCAAAGGCCTCGACCGATTTCTGGATCGAGTTGAACTCGTCATCGCCTTCATAGGCCGCGCCATAGACACCGGACAGCGTCTTGATCTCCGCCTTGTGGCGGCCGAATTCCTTCTCCATCGCCATGCTGATCTCTCCAACGGACGCCCGGGCGCGCGCTGCCTCGACCGCGCCTTCCAGCAGGTTGCCGCCTTCCCTGGCGCGACGCTCCAGCTCGGCGAGCGCGGCCTGGCAGGCAGCCTCGTCACGCTCGGCGCGCAGCTTCTCGAGCCGTTCAATCTGGCTCTTGCGCACGGCCATGTTGTCGACATCGAGGATTTCGAGCTCGGCTTCCTCGGCAAGCTTGTGCTTGTTGACACCGACGATGACTTCCGTGCCGCGGTCGATCATCGACTGGCGCCTGGCCGCCGATTCCTCAATGCGCAGCTTGGGCATGCCCGAGTTCACGGCCGCGGTCATGCCGCCGAGTTCCTCGACCTCTTCCATCAGCGCCCAGGCTTTCTCGATCAGCTCGTTGGTCAGCGCCTCGACATAGTAGGAGCCGGCGAGCGGGTCGACCACCTTGGTCACCTGCGTCTCTTCCTGCAGGATGATCTGGGTGTTCCGGGCGATGCGGGCCGAGAAATCGGTCGGCAGCGCAATGGCTTCGTCGAGCGCGTTTGTGTGCAGCGACTGGGTGCCGCCAAGCGCGGCCGACATCGCTTCGTAGGCGGTCCGGATCACGTTGTTATAGGGATCCTGCTCGGCCAGCGAGACGCCGGAGGTCTGGCAGTGGGTGCGGAGCATCTTCGAGCGCGGGTTCTTGGCGCCGAGATCGGTCATGATGCGCGACCAGAGGGTCCGGGCGGCGCGCAGCTTGGCGATCTCCATGAAGAAGTTCATGCCCATGCAGAAGAAGAAGGACAGGCGGCCCGCAAACTTGTCGACTTCCATCCCGGCTTTCTGCGCGGCGCGGACATATTCGCGACCGTCGGCCAGCGTGAAGGCCAGCTCCTGCACGAGATCCGCGCCGGCTTCCTGCATGTGGTAGCCCGAGATCGAGATCGAGTTGAATTTCGGCATCTCGTTGGCGGTGAATTCGATGATGTCGCCGATGATCTTCATCGAGGGAACCGGCGGGTAGATATAGGTGTTGCGGACCATGAACTCCTTGAGGATGTCGTTCTGGATGGTCCCGGCGAGCACCGAGCGGTCATGGCCCTGCTCTTCGCCGACAACGATGAAGTTGGCGAGAATGGGGATCACGGCGCCGTTCATGGTCATCGAAACCGAGACCTTGTCGAGCGGGATGCCGTCGAACAGGACCTTCATGTCCTCGACGCTGTCGATCGCCACGCCGGCCTTGCCGACATCGCCTTCAACGCGCGGGTGGTCCGAATCGTAGCCGCGGTGCGTGGCCAGGTCGAAGGCCACGGAGACGCCCTGCTGGCCGGCGTCGAGCGCGCGGCGATAGAAGGCGTTGGATTCTTCGGCGGTGGAGAAACCGGCATATTGACGGATCGTCCAGGGGCGGCCGGCATACATCGTTGCCTTGGGGCCGCGCGTGAAGGGTTCGAAGCCCGGCAGCGAGTTCATATGCGGAAGATCGGCAGTGTCTTCGGCCGTGTAGAGCGGCTTGACCTTGATGCCTTCGAGCGTTTCCCACGTCAGAGCATCAAGCGGTTTGCCGCGCAGCTCCTTCGTGGCCAGTTCAGCCCAGTCCTGGGGTGTTTTCTTGTCGGTCATCGGGGAAGGGTCCTCCTGTCATGTCCATGTTACGCAGATCTCCAGTGTCCGCGCGTTCTATCAGCATTGCGTGGCCATTCGCGCCGGCGCGAAGCCATGCCAGATCCTCAGCATATTGCGCTACGAGTGCCTCTCGCTGATCTCGGTCGAACAACAGCCATCGGTCGTCGCTGCTGATCGGAATCGGGGCGAGGTGGCCGCAATCCGCCATCACCTCGCATATATCTTCTGGCGTCGCTCCGCGCGCCTCCCAAGAGCGCACACCCGCCATGCGAGATGCGAAACCCGGGGAGATCGAAAGCCCTGTCATTGTTGCAAATTGTCGCTCCGGACGGGCTGCGAAACGCTCACTGGGGCAAATAATCACCTGCGCGCGCGGAAATGCCGCGGCGATCTCCTCGATCACGCGGCGCCAGCGGCGGGGCTGGGTGACCAGCCTGTCCAGCGCCGCGCGGTCCGGTGCGGGGAAACCGTTGAGCACCTGCTGGGTCAGGAGCGAGGCCCAGAAGCGGTCATAGGCGCGGATCGACAGCACGATCCGGTCGCAGCGCTCGTGAAACGCCGGCACGATCCGGTCCAGGCGTTCGAAGGCCCAGGGGTAGAGCCGTTCGGATTTCAGGCAATTGGCCGCAGTTCCGAGCAGGTTCTGCTCCGCCACCAGCAAGCGCGAGATCCCGCGGCGTTCCAGCTGGTGCTGCCGCATGCGCAGGCGCCCGCAGGAATGCCGCCCCTGTCGCTCCAGTTGCAAGGTGATCTGATCCGGTTGCCGAACCAGACCGGCCAACAGCCCGCGCCGCGTCTGTGGCGGCAACCAGGCGGCAACGCCCTCTTCCGCCAGCAGATGCGCATTGCGGCCGAGAAAACGTTGCAGGGTCGTGGCTCCGGTCCGGTGGGCGCCGAGATGGAGGGTCACGTGCATGAGGGTCTTGGCTCCGTTTGGCAGCTCCGCGCAGTTCTTGCGCGCAAGGGGTCTTGTCCCCTGCCATAGACCAAAGCCCCTTGCCGGGCCGTTAAGGATAATCGCCCTCAACGCAATTTCGCGCGATTTCCTCTTAGATTTCTGCCGCGGCTCGCCTATATCTTCGGTGACACGAGGAGAGCCAGACTTGCCCCGCATCCCCCTGACGCTGTTGATTGTTTCGTCGCTGACGCTGTTCCTGCCGGCATTTGTCGAGGCCCAGCAGGCCGAAACCACGCCGGAAAACGCGACCGAAGCGCCGAGAACACTGGAAATCCTGCCCGCGGCGGGAATCGATCTCGCTTCGTATCTCTGGGTGCAGCGGGTGCTTGTCGTCTTCGCCGATACCCCGGCCGATCCGCGCTTCATCAAGCAGATGGAGCTGTTCGGCGAGCGCCCGCGCGACCTGCTTGAGCGCGATGTCCTGGTGCTGACCGATACCGATCCCGGGAACCAGACGGATGTGCGCAAGGAACTGCGCCCGCGCGGTTTCGCGCTGGTGCTGGTGGACAAGGACGGGGTGGTCAAGCTGCGCAAACCGGCGCCCTGGTCGACCCGCGAAATCTCCCGCTCCATCGACAAGACCCCGCTTCGGCGCCAGGAGATTCGCGATCGGAGCGGTTCCATCGGGCAGTGACGCGAGGCAGGGACGGTCATTGCCGGGCGTCCTTCTCGAATACAAAGCTCGCGCCTTCGGGCAGGCCGGCTTCCCAGGCTTCCAGTTTCGCGCGCAGACCCGGCGCAAGCTCCGGCGCGGTGGCATAGAAGGCGACTTCGCCGAAGGCGGAGTAGCGGAACTGACCGGCAATCTTCAGTTCGCCGAGTCGGACCCAATCCTCACCGATCGTCGCTTCGAACCAGGGGTCGTAGATCATGGCGAAGGCGACACCGCGTTCGGCGGCAAGGCGACCGGCCCATCGCTGCTCGCTTCCGTTGCGCCGCAGCCGCAAGGCCTCGATGGAGCCCAGCCCCCAGATATCGAGCACGTAGTCGGGATTTTGCCAGGCAACCCAGCCCAGGTCGTTCACAGCCACCGGGCCGGCATGGAACTCCTTGGCGAAGCGCGCCATCTGCGCCTGCTGCAGATCGATGCTGCGCGTCGCGTTCGGATACGTGCCAAAGTAATGCGGAAGATAGACATAGCTGGAGACCAGCACCGGAATGAGCGCCAGCCCACGGGCAAGCTTCCCGCCCTCCGCCGCCAGCGCAAGCAGACCCGCGAGCGAGGCGACAAGAACATAGCCTTCATAGCGGTTCATCCAGCCAACCCGGCCGGCAACCAGATGCGCCAGCACCGCCAGCAACAGCAGCGGAACAAGCAGCCCGCGCGGATTGCTGCGAAGCGACGGGTTCACGATGCGCATGAGGGGAAGCGTCAGCAGCATGGCCAGGAGCGGCCAGGAGTTTTTCTGCATCAACACCGTTCGTCTGGTCTCGGAGACCTCATTGCCAAGCTTGGCCTGTACCGAGCTCGGCAACGGGTCCAGCCCCAGCGCCACCAATGTCCCCATGAAGGCCGCGATCACAGCGACGGCGCCGGCCGCGGCCAGCAGCCCCGCCGCCCAACGGCCGCGCAACACGAGCATCCCGGCGGCCAGCAATGACAACGCCATCGCCTCGAAGCGGAAAGCCGGCGCCAGCACGATCGCGACAATGAGCCAGGGCGAGAGCCTGTCCTCGTCCAGGAGTTGCAGCAGGCCGAGCACCACCGCCAGGCTCGCCGCCATGTGAAGGCTGTGCTCCATTCCGGTAAATGCGATGCCCGACATATTCACGAGCAGAGGCACCGCGATGGCGGCAAAAAGCCCATAATCGCGCGAGCGGCCCTGACCATATCCCGCCTGGACCAGGATCGCGCCCCAGAGCCAACCGCACAGCGCCAGCGCCGTGGTGTTCCACAAGAGCGGCAGGTATCGCTGCGCTTCGGTGCCGGCAAACGGGGTCAGGAGCAGCGGATAAAGCGGCGAAGAGGCCGCCGCCGCCATCTCTCCCGCGTTGACACCATATCCCCCCGCCGCAATCTGCTCCGCGACGGAGAGGTGGATATAGACATCGTCCAGCGGGTATTCGAACACCCCCGCATGGAGATAGGCGACCGCCTGCAGCGCGGCAAAGCCGAGCAGCACGCTCGCCACCGCAAGAAGCGGCAGGGAGGCGGGCGGCGCATCCTCCATGGTCATGTCCAGGCTCATTCGAACTCCATGATGACATCATCGACCGCAAGACTGTCTCCCGGCCCTGCATTGATCCTGGTCACCACGGCGCCACGTTCGGCCCGCAGGATATTCTCCATCTTCATCGCCTCGACCGTGCAGAGCGTCTGCCCCTCCTGCACCATGTCGCCGACCTCCACGTCGAGCGTCACGATCAGCCCCGGCATCGGGCAGAGCAGCATCTTCGAGGTATCGGGCGCGATCTTCTCAGGCATCAGCCGGGCCAACTCGCCCTGGCGCGGGGTGAAGACATTCACCTTCATGTCGGCGCCGCGATAGCGGATGCGGTAGCCGGAGGTGATCTTGTCCACCTTGAAGAAATGCCGCTTGCCGGCAATATTGACCTCCGCCAACGAGTCTCCCGGGGTCCATTTCGACTTCATCCCGATGCGGCGATCTTCGAACACGACCGTGGTGCCATGCTTGTTGGCTTCGATCTTGATCGGGAACTCCTCACCGTCGACAAAGACGATCCATTCGGTGCCGACCTTGCGCTTGTGGTTGTCCATCGTGCCGGTGATCCGGGTGCGACGGATCTCGGCGACCCGGAACATGCCGGCCGCGCAGGCCGCCACCTTCTTCTTGTTCTCCTCGCTGAGCTCCACCCCGCCGAACCCGTCGGGATATTCCTCCTCGATGAAGGCGGTGGTGATATTGCCGTCGATGAAGCGCTGGTGGTCCATCACCGCCGAGAGGAAGGGAATGTTATGGCCGATCCCCTCGACCTCGAACGCGTCCAGCGCGTCGCGCATATGGTCGATGGCCTTGGCGCGGGTCGGCCCCCAGGTGCAGAGCTTGGCGATCATCGGATCGTAGAACATCGAGATCTCGCCACCCTCGTAGACACCGGTATCGTTGCGCACCGCCTTCTCCTGCGTCGCCGCCTCTGTCGGCGGGCGGTAGGCGGTCAGCCGTCCGATCGAAGGCAGGAAACCGCGATAGGGATCCTCGGCGTAAAGCCGGCTCTCGACGGCCCAGCCCTTGATGCCGATATCGTCCTGCTCGATATCGAGCTCCTCGCCATCGGCGATCCGGATCATCTGCTCGACCAGATCGACACCGGTGATCAATTCCGTCACCGGGTGTTCGACCTGCAGCCGGGTGTTCATTTCCAGGAAGTAGAAGTTCTTCTTGTCGTCGACGATGAACTCGACCGTGCCGGCCGACGCATAGCCCACCGCCTTGGCCAACGCGCAGGCCTGGTTGCCCATCGCAGCGCGGGTCTCGGGGTCGAGGAAGGGGCTCGGTGCCTCCTCGATGACCTTCTGGTTGCGCCGCTGGATCGAACATTCCCGCTCGTTGAGATAGATGCAGTTGCCATGTTTGTCGGCCAACACCTGGATCTCGATATGACGCGGCTGGGTCACGAACTTCTCGATGAAGATCCGGTCGTCGCCGAAAGACGCCGCCGCCTCGTTCTTCGAACTCTGAAAGCCCTCGCGCGTCTGGTCGTCATTCCAGGCGATCCGCATCCCCTTGCCGCCGCCGCCGGCGGAGGCCTTGATCATGACCGGGTAGCCGACCTTGTTGGCAATCCTGACCGCTTCCTCGGCATCTTCGATCAGGCCCATATAGCCCGGCACCGTGGAGACCTTGGCATCAAGCGCGATCTTCTTGGAGGTGATCTTGTCTCCCATCGCCTCGATCGCGGAGGCCGGCGGGCCGACAAAGGCCACGCCCTCGGCCTCCAGAGCCTCGGCGAACTTGCGGTTCTCGGACAGGAAGCCATAGCCCGGATGCACGGCCTCGGCGCCGGTCTTGCGGATCGCATCCATCACCTTGTCGATGACGATATAGGACTGGTTGGCCGGCGAGGGTCCGATATGCACAGCTTCATCCGCCATCTGGACATGCAATGCGTGCCGGTCGGCATCCGAATAGATCGCGACGGTCTCGATCCCCATCTTCTGCGCCGACTTGATCACCCGGCAAGCAATCTCTCCGCGGTTGGCGATCAGCAGTTTCTTGAACATGCTCCGTCCCTTCCCTCTTGTCCCGGTAGCGCCTCCCCAGCGCCCGTCCGTTCGCACAGACCACAAAAAAGACCATCGGAGAGAAACTCTCCGATGGCCGCATTTCTCATTTCGAGGCGATGCCTCGGAAATGTCCGTTCGTCAGTTGGCCATTTTCTTGACTTCGTTGGTGACAGCACCGGCCGCTGCGCCAACGGCTGCGCCGGTGACAACGTCGCCACCCGTGACCGCCGCAACACCTGCGCCGGTGGCCGCACCAATCCCCGCATTCTGGACATTCGTGTTCTCGTCGCACGCGGCCAGCAATCCGGCGAACGCAACGATGGTCGTGATTTTGATGATCTTTCCCATGGGTTTTCTGCTCCGTTTCGGGGTTGTCTCGCCGACACTATGGCGCAAGCAGCAAGCCGTGTGAATCCCTTGAAATACCTCGGCGAACATCCGCCAAGCGTATCGTTTCGAAGAAAAAATGGCGGCCGTGCGTTGGGGATGCGCGGCCGCCGAAAGTCGGAAGGGGTAGTAAAGATCCCGGAAACGACGATTGAGTTGGGATGCGCCGTGTCCGTCACCTTGCTGACGTGCAATTTGCAAATCGCAAAGCCAAAGCTTGCGAACCCCACAGAATAGGCCGTTTCCTGCCGTTCTTTCAGGGGGTTCGGCAAAATCACGCCCAATCCTCCCCGTCATCCGGGCCTTCCACGACGTCGAACTTGTCCATCACGTCGGGAAAACTCCGCGCAATCGCCTTCAGATCGACCACCAGCATCGCCTCGTAACTTGCCGGATCGAAACCTTCCTCCGCCGCCAGGATCTCCCGGCCGAACAGCCAGCTCAGACGCCCGGCGTCGAGATTGCCGCGCTCAAAAGGCGCATCTCCGAAATGCTCAAGGATCGCCTCGAGGAAACCCGCATCCGCACGCCGGTCCGCGGGCTTGCGGTCGGCATAGCGCTCGCGTGCCTTGAGTGGCGTTGCCCCGGCCTTGTTCTCACGGCGCAGCGTGAACTGGTAATCCGTCCCGGTCAGCCGGCTGGGAAATCCACGATGCTTCAGCATTCTCGATCCTTCACTGCCACACACACCCGTCATCGGTCGGCAGATACGCCCCGATGAACATGGTCGCCTCGGGGTCATGCACCCCGCGTTCAACGGCGCGGTCCATCAGCGCGATCATCACCTGATCCACGCCCCCGGCCTCCGCCGCCGCCTTCAATCCTTCCCGGTCGCAAAGATGGTCGATATCGGCCGCAACCGCTTCATATCCAAGCTCGCCCTCGTCGAAACCGATCTTCGGGCTGACATAGCGCAGGGTGAGCCAGACCTGCCCGCCGCTCTGCTCCTCGACAACCCGATCCAGGAACTCCACGGCCAGCCCCGACGGCGTGACCACCCCTTCCGCCTGCACCATCCCGGCCCAGGCCGCAAAAGCCAGCAGTCCCCACCGCATCAGCCCTGCCCCCCTGCCATACGCACCCAACGCCGGCGCCTCGACGGCGCCTCCAACATATCCGCAATCCGCGCCTCGATCCCGGCTCGATCATACTGCGCGGCATCGACACGGCCGCCAGCCCGAACAATCAGCCCGTCCTCGACTGCCTCGACCTCGACCACTGGCGAGAAGCCGCGCTGCCTCTGAAGCGCCCGCCACAGATCCTGGCGCACCTGCTGCGCCACCCGCTCACGCCCCGCGCGCGGCAACCGCGTCTCGGCGAAAACATCGAACCGCACCGGAACAAGCCGCGCCACCGTCACCCGCGCACCCTCGCGCAGGACATGCCAGCCGCCACGCCTCATCGTTCCGCGATCTCCCGACAGTATTTCCAGCAACGCACGTCCGATCTTCCTTTTTCCAGAAATATCCCGGGGGGCTCCGGGGGGCAGCGCCCCCCGGCTTCCCCGCTCGAAACGGGATATCACAGCGGGATATTGTTGTGCTTCTTCCAGGGCATCGCTCGTTTCTTGTTCCGCAAGCTCGCAAAGGCCCGCGCCACCCGCAGCCGGGTCCGCCGCGGCAGGATCACCTCGTCGATAAAGCCCCGCTCGGCGGCGACAAACGGATTGGCAAACCTGTCCTCGTAATCCTGCGTCAGCTGCGCGATCTTCTCCGCATCGCCCAGATCGGCGCGATGCAGGATCTCCACCGCTCCCTTGGCCCCCATCACCGCGATCTCGGCCGTCGGCCAGGCGTAGTTGATGTCGCCTTTCAGATGCTTGGAGGACATCACGTCATAGGCGCCGCCATAAGCCTTGCGGGTAATCACCGTCACCTTCGGCACCGTCGCCTCGCCAAAGGCGAAGAGCAGCTTCGCCCCGTGCTTGATCACACCGCCATATTCCTGGTCCGTCCCCGGCATGAAGCCCGGCACATCGACCAGCGTCAGGATCGGGATCTCGAAGGCGTCGCAGAAGCGCACGAACCGTGCCGCCTTCTTCGAGCTGTCGATATCGAGACAGCCCGCCAGCACCATCGGCTGGTTGGCCACCACGCCCATCGTCTGCCCTTCCAGCCGGATGAAACCGGTGATGATATTCTTCGCGTGCTCCTCCTGGATCTCGAAGAAATCGCCCTCATCCGCCACCTTCAGGATCAGCTCCTTCATGTCATAGGGCGTGTGGGCATTGTCCGGCACCAGCGTGTCGAGGCTCTCGTCGATCCGGTTGGGATCGTCGAAGAAGGGCCGCACCGGCGCCTTCTGCTGGTTGTTCATCGGCAGGAAATCGAAGAGCCGCCGGATCTCGACCAGCGTCTCGACATCGTTCTCGAACGCCCCATCGGCCACGCTGGATTTCTTGGTATGGGTGGAGGCCCCGCCCAGCTCTTCGGCTGTCACGACCTCGTTGGTCACCGTCTTCACTACATCCGGGCCGGTGACGAACATGTAGGAGGTATCCTTCACCATGAAGATAAAATCCGTCATCGCAGGTGAATAGACCGCGCCGCCCGCGCATGGGCCCATGATGACCGAGATCTGCGGGATGATCCCCGAAGCCTCGATATTGCGCTGGAACACTTCGGCATAGCCGGCAAGGCTGTCCACGCCCTCCTGGATCCGCGCGCCGCCAGAATCGTTGATCCCGATCACCGGCGCGCCGTTCTGCACCGCCATATCCATGATCTTGCAGATCTTCTGCGCGTGGCTTTCCGAGAGCGAACCGCCAAAGACGGTGAAATCCTGGCTGAACACATAGACCAGCCGGCCGTTGATCGTGCCCCAGCCGGTCACCACCCCGTCGCCGGCGGGCCTCTCGGCCTCCATGCCGAACTCGTGGCAGCGATGGGTGACGAACATGTCGAACTCTTCGAAGCTCTCCTCGTCCAACAGCAGTTCGATCCGCTCCCGCGCTGTCAGCTTGCCCTTCTTGTGCTGGGTGTCGATCCTTCGCTGGCCACCGCCAAGCCGGGCCGATGCACGCCGTCCCTCGAGCTCTTCCAGAATATCCCGCATATTCTTCTCCCCCAGGAATGTCCTTTCCAAACTCGTACCGCCCTCCGGGGGCACCCGAAAAGACCCTTTTGGAAAATTTGCAAAAACTTGGCAATCAGGCGACTGCAAATTGCAAACAAGCAAAGCGCCCGAAAGCCCTGCCCGCGATGGACTTCCCGCCCCCGAGGCCCTATCAGCGGCCCCATGACAGCGCCTCGACAGGTCCAATTTCTCGACCGCGCGACCCCGCCACATATCGTCACACTGGTCCTGCTCGCGGGGCTCTCGGCGATGAACATGTCCATCCTCCTGCCGTCGCTGCCGGCGATGACAGAGGATTTCGGCACGGATTACGCGGTCATGCAACTCACGGTCTCGCTCTATCTCGCGACGACCGCCGTTGTGCAATTGTTCATCGGCCCGCTCTCGGACCGGTATGGCCGCCGACCCGTCGTGCTCTGGGCCATCGCGCTTTTCCTGCTGGCCACGCTCGGCTGCCTGCTCGCCCCGAACGCCACCACCTTTCTAGCCTTCCGCATGGCGCAGGCATCGGTCGCCGTCGGTCTCGTCCTGTCCCGCGCCATCGTCCGCGATGTCTATCCCCAGAACGAAGCCGCTTCCCGCATCGGCTATGTCACGATGGGCATGTCGCTCGTCCCGATGGTCGCCCCGATGATTGGCGGCGCGCTGGACGAGCTCTTCGGCTGGCACGCGATCTTCTACTTCCTCATCGCCTCCGGCCTCGCCCTCTTCTGGCTCTGCTGGCGCGACCAGGGCGAGACCGCACCCGACCTCGGCAGCAGCTTCTCGCAGCAATTTCGCGACTATCCCGAGCTGCTGACCTCGCCGCGCTTCTGGGGCTACGCGCTCTGCGCCGCCTTCACCTCCGGCGCCTTCTTCGCCTTCCTCGGCGGCGCGCCCCTGACCGCAGATCATATCTTCCAGTTGACGCCGTTCTGGACCGGCATCTGCCTAGGCGCCCCGGCCATCGGCTACATGTTCGGCAATTTCCTCTCCGGTCGCCTCGCGGCGCGCACAGGGATCAACCCGCTGATCCTCTGGGGCACGGCGATCACCACCGTCGGCATGGCCGTCTCGCTCTGCCTTGGCCTCGCGGGGCTGCAAGGGCCGTTCCTCTTCTTCGGCCTCGTCACCACGCTCGGCATTGGCAACGGCCTCGTCATCCCCAACACCTCGGCCGGCCTGCTCTCGGTGCGGCCTCAGCTCGCGGGCACGGCAAGCGGCCTGGGCGGTTTCATCATGATCGGCGGCGGTGCGGCGCTTTCGGTTCTCGCCGGCCACATGCTCGAAGAGGCGACCACGCCCCTGCCCCTGCAATGGCTGATGTTCCTGTCATCCGCGCTCTCCCTTCTGGCCATGCTCATCGTGCTGCGGCGCGAGCAGCAATTGCGCCGCAGCACCTGATTTGCAAAGCTGCCAGCAGCAAAAGGCAAATCCGCAAAGCATCCATGGCCCAGAAGAAGCTCTATGCCGGCGTCAAGCTGCGCGAAACCCGCACCCGGCTCGGCCTGACCCAAAAGGTTTTTGCCGCAAAGCTCGGGGTGTCCCTGCCCTATCTCAACCAGATGGAGAACAATCACCGGCCCGTCTCGACAACGGTCGTGCTGGCGCTGGCGCAGGAATTCGGCATGGATGTCACCGAGCTCAGTTCCGGCGACACCGAACGCCTCGTCTCCGACATGCGCGAAGCCCTCGCCGATCCGCTCTTCTCCGACACCCCGCCCCAGGCCGACCTGCGCCTGGCCGCCTCCAACGCCCCGGCCCTGACCCGCGCCTTCCTGGAACTGCATTCCGCCTATCGCCGGACCCAGGAACGCATGGCCTCGCTCGACGCCGCTCTCGGCCAGCGGGCGGAATATGTGGCCGCCTCGCCCTGGGACGAGGTGCGCGACTTCTTTCACTATATCGACAATCACATCGACGCCGTCGATCGCGCGGCGGAGCATTTCGCTGGCAGCGATCCGATGGCGGCGGCGCATAAGGCACTTGAGGATCGGGGCATAACCCTGCGCGTCAGCGAGGAAACCGGCCTACGCAATTTCGACCCGGAGCGGCGCGTCCTGACCCTCGCCGCGCGCTCCGACACGGCCTCTCGCAATTTCCAGATCCTGCACCAGCTTGCACTTATCACGCAAATGGACCTGCTGGAGGCCACGCTCGATCTGGCCCGGCTGCAAAGCGACGAATCCCGCGCCATTGCCCGGATCGGGCTGGCCAATTACTTCGCCGGCGCGGCCCTGCTGCCCTATAGTCGCTTCCGTGCCGCCGCGCAGGAGACCCGCCACGATATCGAGCGCCTCGCCTATCGCTTCGGCGCCTCGCTCGAACAGGTCATGCACCGGCTCTCGACATTGCAACGCATCGGCGACAAGGGCGTCCCCTTTTTCTTTGTCCGCGTCGACCAGGCCGGCAACATCACCAAGCGCCATTCGGCCACGCGGCTGCAATTCGCCCGGTTCGGCGGCGCCTGCCCGCTCTGGAACGTGCATCGCGCCTTCGAGACGCCGGGCCGTTTCCTGCGCCAGCTCGCACAGACGCCGGATGGCGAACGTTACCTGCTGCTGGCCCGGGATGTCTCCAAGCCGGCCCATGCCTGGCGCGCGCCCGATCGCCGCTTCGCCATCGCGCTTGGCTGCGAGGTCAGCCACGCAGCCGGGCTCGTCTATGCGGACGGGCTGGATACCGGGAACGCGGACGCCTATGAGCCCATCGGCACCTCCTGCCGGATCTGCGAGCGGCGTGACTGCCACCAGCGCGCCATCCCGCCGCTGGAACGCAAGCTGCGTTTTCCGGTCAATCGCCGACACCAACTGCCCTATGAGATCGACGAATGAGGCGCCTCAGCGCCGCGCGGCGCGCCATCCCGCCGCCCGCGCCTCTGCCTCGCTGCAGAACCAGCGCTCGCCTTTTGCCTCGGTGATCCGGGTTGCGGCGTAATCGCGCTGACCGGGCATGTGATAGATGTGGCCGGACTTGGAGATATTGCCCTTGATCGCGCAGCCCGAGGCGGGCTTTGGCTGAGGCTGCGGTTGCGGCGCCTGCCCGGCGCGATAGGCTTCCGGCGGCAGGTGGTCGCCCTGCCAGAGCCCGCGAGCGGCAATAAAGGCGGCTTTCTCGGCATCCACATAATCGAGCGCGTATTTGCGATAGGCATGCGCGGCGCCACGCAAGACCATCTCCTCGCCGATATCCGCTCCGCGCAGATAGCATTTCGCCACCAGCCGGCCATAGCGATCCCGCTCGCGCCCCTCGCAGCGCAGCTCCGACCGACCGACGATATCGACAAGCTCTGCGCTCGCCCAGCGGCCACAGGCCCAACGCCCGCCACCCGCCGACTCGCAGCTCTGCTTGCTTTCGGGAGCGTCGATTCCATGCAGCCGCACAGTCTCCCCGGCGACCACCAGCGTGTCGCCGTCGATTACACGGGCCCGCCCCTCAAGGGCATGCACCATGACAGGCGCCGCCACGAGTAGCAGCGTCGCAATGCACCAGTTCCACCTCATGCCGGCAAGCTCCCCCGCGCCAGTCCGCATGGCAAGCCGAAAGATCCGGCGTGGATAACAGGATGCCGCTGGGTCGGCGTTCTTTCGCGCACCGAAATCGAAGGAAAGCTACAAGGGCACTTCACCAGGTGGGCCAGTTGCGAATACTAGGACTGAACGCTGGCAGGCACGAAAACAAGGATGCTGGCCGGAGCGCGCCACGACCTGCCCTTGCGTCCCGCCCCCCCTTCGCCTATGCCCTCGCGCGAACAACACGCAAAGGAGCGGGCGAAACAATGCCTCTTCTGGTAATGAAATTCGGTGGCACCTCTGTCGCCACGCTGGACCGGATTCGCCGGGTCGCCAAGCGCGTCGGCCGTGAGGTCGCCAATGGCTATGATGTCATCGTCATCGTCTCCGCCATGGCCGGCAAGACCAACGAGCTGGTCGGCTGGGTCGAGGAAACCTCGCCGCTCTTCGACGCCCGCGAATATGATGCCGTCGTCAGCTCGGGCGAGAACGTGACCGCCGGCCTGATGGCGCTGACGCTGCAGGAAATGGACGTGCCCGCGCGCTCCTGGCAGGGCTGGCAGGTGCCGCTCAAGACCTCTCCCGTCCATGCCGCGGCGCGGATCGAAGAGATCCCGACCGACAATATCAACGCCAAGTTCGCCGAGGGCATGAAAGTTGCCGTCGTCGCCGGATTCCAGGGCGTGACCGACGAAGGCCGCATCGCCACGCTGGGCCGCGGTGGCTCGGACACGACCGCCGTCGCCTTCGCCGCCGCCTTCGGCGCTGAGCGCTGCGATATCTATACCGATGTGGACGGCGTCTACACGACCGACCCGCGCATCTCCTCGAAGGCCCGCAAGCTCGAGAAGATCGCCTTCGAGGAAATGCTGGAACTGGCATCGCTGGGCGCCAAGGTGCTCCAGACCCGCTCCGTCGAGCTCGCCATGCGCTACAAGGTGCCGCTGCGCGTGCTCTCGAGTTTCGAAGAATATGACCCCACCGCAGGCACGCTGGTCTGCGCCGAGGAGGAAATCATGGAAAGCAATGTCGTCTCTGGCGTCGCCTATAGCCGCGACGAAGCCAAGGTCACGCTGGTCTCGGTCGCCGACCGTCCCGGTGTCGCCTCCGCGATTTTCGGCACCCTCTCCGAGGCCGCCGTCAATGTGGACATGATCATCCAGAACATCTCCGAAGAAGGTCGCACCGACATGACCTTCTCCTGCCCGACCAACCAGGTCGTCCGCGCCGACCGCGCCGTGCAGGAAGCCCGTGAAAAGGGGCTGATCAACTTCCACGACATCGTGGTCGACAATGATGTCTGCAAGGTCTCGGTGGTCGGCATCGGCATGCGCTCCCACACGGGCGTCGCCGCGAAGATGTTCGATGCGCTCTCCGCCGAAGGAATCAACATTAAGGTCATCACGACATCAGAGATCAAGATCTCCGTCCTCGTGGACCGGAAATATCTGGAATTGGCGGTTCAGGCACTCCATGATGCCTTCGGGCTTGAAAAGGCGGGGTAGTCACACCCCGTCGCCCCAAAGGGACGAGACAGGTGAGCGACACCCAGAGTGGCAGCAGGAGGCTGCTGGGCCGGCTTAAGCGGGCCCTTGCGGAGCCTGCCGAAGGGCAGGAACGGCTTGACCGCATCACCCGGCTGATCGCCGAGGAGATGGCGACCCCGGTCTGCTCGATCTACCTTTTCCGCGACGCCGAAACGCTGGAGCTCTGCGCCACCGAGGGCCTCAATCCCGAAGCCGTCCACAAGACCCGGATGCGCATGGGGGAAGGCCTCGTCGGCCGCGTCGCGCTCTCCACCAAGCCGATCAATACCGGCAATGCGCCCTCCGAGGCCGGTTTCCGCTACATGCCGGAAACCGGGGAGGAGCTGTTCTCCGCCTTCCTCGGCGTGCCGATCCAGCGCCTGGGCGAGAAGCTCGGCGTGCTGGTCGTGCAGTCGAAGGACACCAAGCCCTATAGCGAGGACGAGGTCTACGCGGCCGAGGTCGTCGCCATGGTGCTGGCCGAGATGACCGAGCTTGGCGCCTTCATCGGCGAAGGCGCGGCGATGTCGGCGCCGCACCAGAACCCGGTGATGCTGCGCGGGAGCGTCGGACAGGAAGGCGCCGCCGAGGGGCGGGTGCTGCTGCATGAAGCCCGGGTCGTCGTCACCAACCCCTTTGCCGATGACGCGGAATCGGAGCTTGCCCGCCTTCGCGAGGCGATCGAGAAGCTGCGCGGCGGCGTCGACGAGATGCTGACCGAGACGGATGTGGCCGACAAGGACCAGCGCGAGGTGCTGGAAGCCTACCGGATGCTCAGCAATTCCAAGGGCTGGATGCGGCGGATGCAGGCGGACATCTCGCGCGGCCTTTCCGCCGAAGCCGCGGTCGAGAAGGAACAGACCACCGCCCGCGCGCGCATGGAGCAGGTCCCCGACCCCTATCTGCGCGAGCGGCTGCACGATCTCGACGACCTGTCGAACCGCCTGCTGCGCATCCTGACCGGCCAGGGCACCGATACCGGCGTCGAGATGCCGGAGAACCCGGTGCTGGTGGCGCGCAATATCGGCCCGGGCGAGTTGCTGGCCTATGGGCGCGGCCTGCGCGGGATCATCCTCGAAGAGGGATCTGTTGGCTCCCACGCCGCCATCGTCGCCCGCGCGCTGGCCATTCCGCTGGTGATCAATTGCGAACGCATCACCACCGAGGCGCTCAATGGCGACCACGTGCTGGTCGATGGCGAGCAGGGGATCGTGCACCTGCGCCCCGAGGAATCCGTCGCCACCGCCTTCCGCGACAAGATGGCGATGATGACCAAGGCGCAGGAGCGCTACGCCTCCATCCGCCGCGTTCCCGCCACCACGGTCTACGGCCCCACGATCCGGCTCGAAATGAATGCCGGACTGATGGCCGACCTGCCCTCGCTGAAGAGTTCCGGCGCCGAGGGGGTCGGGCTTTTCCGCACCGAGCTGCAATTTCTCGTCCGCTCCAAGCTGCCCAGCCGGGGCGATCTCGCGGCAACCTATGCCCGCGTGATCGACGCCTCCGGGGGCAAGCGCGTCGTCTTCCGCACACTCGATATCGGCTCCGACAAGGTGCTGCCCTACATGAAGCCGCAGGACGAGCCGAACCCGGCGCTCGGCTGGCGCGCCATCCGTGTCGGGCTCGACAAGCCGGGGGTCATGCGCATGCAACTCCAGGCGCTGATCCGCGGCGCAAACGGGCGGCCACTCTCGATCATGTTCCCCTTCGTGGCACAGTTCGAGGAGTTCCTGGCCGCGCGCCGGCATTTCCTCGACGAGTTGGACCGCGAGGAGCGGTTGGGCCATCCGCTGCCGTCGAAGATCGAGGTCGGCGCGATGCTGGAGACCCCCAGCCTTGCCTTCGCGCCCAAGCAGTTCTTCGAGATGGCCGATTTCATCTCGGTGGGCGGCAATGACCTGAAACAGTTCTTCTTCGCCGCCGACCGCGAGAACGAGCGCGTGCGCCGCCGCTATGACACGCTCAACGTTTCCTTCCTGACCTTCCTCGAATGGATTGTCATGCGTTGCAGCGAGACGAAGACGCCGCTGAGCTTCTGCGGCGAGGATGCCGGCCGGCCGGTCGAGGCGCTCTGCTTCGCCGCCATGGGATTCCGGACATTGTCGATGCGGCCGGCCTCCATCGGGCCGGTCAAGCACCTGCTGCGGCGCTCCAACCTGGCGGAGGTCCGCGAGATGATCGACGAGGCGCGGGCCTCGGGCGCGCAATCGGTGCGCCCGGCGGTGATGGACTGGTTGCGCCAGCAGGGCTGAAACGCCGCGCGCCGCCTTGCCCGTCACGTGTTTGCGGGACCGCAGTTGCGCGATGTCCAAAAAGACAGTCCGCGAGGCTCCGTCCGCTGCTTGAGATTTCGGCCAGCGCAACTTAGCATGGTGCGAAGACAGGGGCGCAGCCGTTTAGCGCGAGTGGCTGGCGCAGTAATCCCCAACCTGTCTTCGAAAGGTGACGAGGGCCCGTGACCGCGCGTCGGGCAGGTAACAAGTGCCCTGGCCGGCACACCGCGTTGGGGAGAGCTAAAGACGTGAGCGATACTCTTATAGTCGAAATTCCAAGAACTCGAAGCGATACCGCGCGCCGTGTCCTGACCCGGATCGCCTGGCGCGGCTACATGCCGCCTGAATCCGGAGACTCTCCTGATGTGCAGTGGAAACTGCCTGCCGACCAGATCGATCTGATCCGTTCCGTATTGCGGCGCAACCGGCGGCTTGCCGGCGATTCCGTCACCATCTGGGGCGCTGTCGACAGGGTCTGCGAGACCATTGCCAATGAATCCGCGCGCCGCGGCGTGCGGCCGAATTACGGCTATGACTCCGGGCTGCCTCAGGGTTGATGCGCGGGCGGGTGGCCGGCTCCGGCCGCGCGCACGACCTTGCCGGAGATCCCCTCCCAGTCGCCGATGCCAAGCACGCGCTCGGGGTTTGTCGGCGGCGGCATGAGGACGCCGTCCAGCCGACGAAAACCGAAGCGCTGGTAATAGGGCGCATCCCCGACCAGAAGCATGCGCGACCAGCCGATCTCGCCGGCCCGCGCGGCCACGTCGCGAATCATCAGCCCGCCCAGGCCCTCGCCCTGCCGCGTGGGGTGAACCGCGACCGGCCCGATCAGCGCCGCGTTGCGGCCTGACACACGGACCGGCCAGACACGGATGGCGCCCGCAAGGATGCCGTCCTCGCGCGCCGTCAGGCACAGCCGGGCCACCCGGTCGACGCCCTCGCGCAACCGGTAGGATGACAGCGCCTCGCGACCGGGCGCGAAGCACAGGTCGAGAAGCGCCTCGACCTCCCACCAATCTTCCGCGGTTTCTTCGCTCAGTTGCACGTTCTCGTCCCGTTGACCCGCTCGACGCCGGCCACCCCGGCCGGCCTCCCAGCGTTACCGCATTTCAGGCCGAGCTTGAATCGGAAAAGGCTTTCCGCGCAGGCTGTTCGGCCCCCGGGGCCGGAAAGCGGACAGACCGGCCGTTCGCCGTGGCGGCGCGAGATTCCCCGGCGCTGCACGGGCCCGACAGCGCCTGGCCCAGAGGTCAGGGGACCCGGCGCGCGAATGCCCGAAAACCGGGCGCCGACTGGCGTTATCTTGGCACATTTCGCCCCCTTTGCTCCGCTCCCCCTTGCCCCTCCGTTCCGGAGCCGTTTCAGTGGCGCCGCCGGACACGGCGCTGGTCAGTCAGGAAGGAAAGCGAGCCATGGCATCCCACAAGACCGTCAAGGATTACATCCGCACCATCGCCGATTTTCCCCATGAGGGAATCATGTTCCGGGACGTCACCACGCTGTTCGCCGACCCGCGCGGCCTGCGGATCGCGGTCGACCAGCTCCTGCATCCCTATGCCGGCACGCCGATCGACTGTGTTGTCGGCCTGGAAGCGCGCGGCTTCATCCTCGGCGGCGCCGTCGCCCACCAGCTTTCCATCGGCTTCGTGCCGATCCGCAAGAAGGGCAAGCTGCCCGGTCCGGTGATCTCGGAAGCCTATACGCTGGAATATGGCGAGGCGGTCGTCGAGGTCCATGACGACGCCATCGAACCCGGCGCCCGCGTCCTCGTCGTCGACGACCTGCTCGCCACCGGCGGCACGGCCGAAGCCGGCATCAAGCTCATCGAACGGCTTGGCGGCGAAGTGGTCGGCTGCGCCTTCGTCATCGACCTGCCCGAACTCGGCGGGCGCGCCAAGCTCGAGGCGATGGGAATGGACGTGCACGCGCTCTGCGCCTTTGACGGCGCCTGAGCGACCACCCCGAGATCAGGCGGGCGGCGTCACGGCGCCCGCAGCACCGCGCCGGGGTTCAGGATTCCGAGAGGGTCCAGCGCGCCCTTGATCGCGCGCATGGCCGCCAGCCGCGCCGGATCGCCATAGCGCTCGAGATCCCCGACCTTCAGCCGTCCGATCCCGTGTTCGGCACTGACCGAGCCGTCGAGCTCCGCCACGAGATCGTGGATCCGTCGACTGATCTCCTCCCGCCGCCCGGCATAGGTCTCGCGGTCCTGCCCCTGCGGCGGATAGGTGTTGAAATGCAGGTTGCCGTCGCCTAGATGGCCGAAGCAGTTGATCCGGAACGGCCCCATCTCGCCCACAAGGGCCCGTGCCCGCGCGATGAATTCCGGGATCGTCTCGATGGGGACCGAGATGTCATGTGACGTGATCGCCCCGATCAACCGGTTCGCTTCCGGGATCGACTCGCGCAGGGTCCAGAACGCGCCCCGCTGCGCTTCGCTGGAAGCGATCACGCCATCGCTGACCAGCCCGGCCTCCAGCGCCGCCTCGAACAGCGCGGCAAGGGCAGCATCCGCCTCCAACCCGCCGGGCAGGCCGAGATCGACCAGAACCGTCCATTCCGGGCGCGCTGCAAAAGGCTGCCGGACATTCGGCATCTTCTGTTCGATGAAGTCGAGCCCCGTCCGGTGGATCAGCTCGAAGGCCGAAACGCCCTCGGCGAGACGCTCCTGCGCCAGCGCCAGCAGGGCCAGCGCCGCCTCCGGGTTCTCGACCACCATCATCGCCGCCCCCCGCGAGGCCGGGCGCGGCACCAGCCGCAGGCAGGCTGCCGTGATCACGCCAAGCGTGCCTTCGGAGCCGATCAGCAGGTTGCGCAGGTCATATCCCGTATTGTCCTTGCGCAGCCGCTTCAGCCCGCGCAGCACCGATCCATCGGCCAGCACCGCCTCGACCCCGAGGCAGAGGTCGCGCGCATTGCCGTAGCGCAGCACGTTGACCCCGCCGGCATTGGTCGCCAGCAAGCCGCCGATCTGGGCGGAACCCTCCGAGGCAAGTGAGATCGGGAACAACCGGCCGGCCGCCTCCGCCGCGTCTTGCACATTGGCAAGGATCGCCCCGGCTTCGACCACCATCAGGTTTTCCTCGGGATGGACGGACCGGATCGCGTTCATCCGTTCCAGCGACAGCAGGATCGGGCGCGGCAGCCCCTCGCCGACCTGTCCGCCAACAAGCCCCGTGCCGCCGCCGAAGGGCACGACCGGAACCCGCCGCGCATGCGCCTGGCGCAGGATCTCGGCGACCTCCTCGCTGGTTGCCGGGGTCAGAAGCAGCGCATCGGCACAGCGAAAGCGGCCGCGCAGTTCCTCGAGATACTGTGGCGCGATCGCACGGAAGGACTGCGCCGGCAGCGCTGCCCGAAGGCTCTCTTCCAGATCGGTCCCGGCCGGGTTCAGCATCCTCGCGACTCCTTCACCGGACCGGTGAACCACGCCGGCGCGGGAGGCGCAAGATGGGTCCTGACCCTAGAGCCCGTCGTCGTCGAAACCAAGGAAACGCGGCTTGAGAACGATCACCGTCGGCTCCGAGGGCAGGCTGCGCAGCGAGATCTCGATCGAGCGTTCCTGGCGCCGCTCGATCAGGAACTCCCCGGACATCCCCTGCAGGAACGCGTCGAGCGTGCCGCCGGAGAAATTGTGCATCGGCAGCACGATGGAGGAGCGCAGCTCCTTGAGCACCCGGATCATGAAGGGGACCGGCAGCGTCATGCCGCCATCGACCGGGGCCATGACCACGTCGAGCCGGCCGATGGCCGCGAATTGCTCGGGGCTCGGAATGTGGTGGAGATGCCCCAGGTGGCCGATGCAGAGCCCGGCCACTTCGAAGATGAAGATCGAATTGCCGTCGCGCCGCACCCCCTCGCCCCAGCGCGACCGGGTATCGGTCGTCACGTTGCGCACCAGCATCTCGCCGAGATCGAGATGATGCGCCGCCGCGCCGCCAAGCTCGTCCCAGCCTTTCAGGACATACGGAATGGCCGGGTCCGGCATCGCCGTCCAATGCGAGCTGTGGGACTGGTTCATCGTCACCACGTCGGGAACATGGGCTTCGGGGCCGAGAAAGCCGTTGTAATCGGTCACCGCCGACAGCCCGCCGGTCGTCTGCAGCAGGTACATCGAATGGTCGATATAGCTCAGCCGAACCGTGTCCTTGGGCAGCACATCGCGAAACCCCGCGCGCCAGATCACCTCGAGCCCGGGCGTGTTCTCAACCAGGGCGATGCAATGGCTCGGACGACGCTCCTGCGCTTGTGCAGGGGCGACAAGAGCGGTGAGCGAAAGGACGGCGAGCAGGACAAGGCAGAGGCGCAGCATCGGGGTCACTCCGGCGAGGAACATCGGGATTCCGGCGATCATCCCACGAATCCGGCAGATTTCGACGCGGAATCTTGTTCACGCCCTCGCGAGCGCCGCCCTGCACAGAGCTGCGTGCCGCGTTTTTCGTGGGATTTCCGCGCCACGCTGCCCCGTGGGCACCCGAAACATTGGCCGGCAAAGCCCCTGTCCGGGAAACGTAAACGCCTTGCAGCCGGAGAAGCCCTAGCATCGGACCATTTTCGTTTTGTACCAGGAAGTTGCACCGTCTTATGTCAGTTGAATCGCGCATCCATCAGGCGTTCGACCTGTTTCACATCAGGTTGGTCGGTTGCGTCCGCCTGTCCGAGATCCATGCGGGACTGGAACACGCAGCCTCCCTGCCCGGCTACCGCCCCGGCATGAACGAGATCGGCGACATGCGCGCGGTCACCGAGGTCGATATCGAGTTCCGCGCCTTGCGGGGGCATGTGAAATCGATCGTCGAGCGGCTGGAAGACCGGGAGAGGCAGATGACGGTCTGTCTGCTGGTTGCCGGAGATTACGCTTTCGGCATGGCGCGGATGCTCCAGACGCTGGCCGACACGGAAAGCGGGGTTCTCACGGTGCTGGTGGCCCGAACGGCGGAAGAGGCCGAAGGCCTGATGGGCTTGCCGAAGGGGATCCTGTAGGCGGCTGCGCGGCGTTTCAGCCGATGCCCGTTCGTCCCCGGCGATCGGGGCGCAGATTGGCGTAGAGCACATGGTTGCGCCAGCGACCGTGGATCTGGAGATAGGACTGCGCCACGCCCTCGTATTTGAAGCCGCATTTCTCCAGGCAGCCGCGCGAGGCGGCGTTCTCGGGCAGGCAGGCGGCCTCGATCCGGCTCAGGTCGAGCTTCTCGAAAGCGTGGTGGACGACGCCCTGGATCGCCTCGCGCATATAGCCCTGGCGTGCGAAAGGCGCCCCGATCCAGTAGCCCAGCGTGCCGGCCTGGGCGGGACCGCGACGGATATTGTCGAGCGTGATGGCGCCGATGAGCACGCTGCCCTCGCGCCGGATCAGGAAAAGCGGCATGGCCGAGCCGGTGCGCTGCGAGCGCTGCGCCCAGTAGACACGATTGGCGAAGGCCTTGCGCGACAGGTGGTCGGAGGTCCAGCGCGGCTCCCATTTCTCGAGGAAATCGCGGGAATCGGTGCGCAGGCTGGACCAGGCGCGGTAATCGCCATGGACCGGCGCACGCAGGATCATGCGCTCGGTGACGATATTCACCTTCTTCCGGCCAAGCCGCATCAGGCCGCAAGCCTCTCCTGGAGCGCCGCGAGATCCGGCGCGCGGCCAGCGGGACCGTACAGCGCCAATGCGGCCTGTTTCGATCCGATGAGCTTGCCCGCGAACTCGGCAACCCGGGTCCGGTTCACCGCCTCGATCCGCGCCACCGTTTCCTCCAGCGGCGGTACGCGATCCCAGATCGCCACCAGCCGCGCCAACCGTTCGGCCCGCGCCGAGGGGCTTTCCAGCCCCATCAGCAAGCCCGCCTTCATCTGTGCCCGTGCCCGCTGCACCTCTGCCTCGGTGACATCGGAGGCGACCCGGCGCAGCTCGTCGACGGTCAGCTCGGCGAGCTGTCCGATATCCTCTTCCGAAGTGCCGGCATAGAGCGTCATCATGCCGGTATCGGCATAGGCACCGGCCTGGGCGAAGATCGAGTAGCACAGGCCGCGCTTCTCGCGGATCTCCTGGAAGAGCCGCGAGGACATGCCGCCGCCGAGCAGCGTGGCATGGATCTGGGCGGTATAGATGTCGTCGTCGGAATAGGCCGGGCCTTCGAGGGCGAGCGCGAAATGGACCTGTTCCAGGTCCTTGATCTCGCGCTTTTCGCCGCCCTGGAAGCGGGCAATGTCGTGCGAGCTGAGATCAATGGCCGGGAGATGGCTGAATGCGGCCTCGGCGAGCCGCATGATCTGGTCGTGATCGACGGCACCGGCGGCCGAAAGCACCATCTGCCCCGGGCTGTAATGCTCGGCGACGAAGCCCGAGAGGTCCTCGCGGCTGAATTTCGACACCCGTTCCGAGGGCCCGAGAATGGTCCGCCCGAGCGCCTGCTCCGGGTAGGCGGCCTCCTGCAGCCAGTCAAAGACGATATCGTCCGGCGTATCGAGCGACTGGCCGATCTCCTGCAGGATCACGCCGCGTTCGACCTCGATCTCTTCCGGCGCGAAGACCGGGTTGAGCACGATATCCGAGATCACGTCGAAGGCGAGCGGCACATCCGCTTTCAGCACGCGGGCGTAATAGGCCGTCGCCTCGCGCGAGGTATAGGCGTTGATGAAGCCGCCCACATCCTCGATCTCCTCGGCAATCTGCAACGCGGACCGCCGCTTCGTGCCCTTGAAGGCCATATGTTCAAGAAAATGGGCGATCCCGTTCTGGTCCACCCGCTCATGCCGACCACCAGCATTGACCCAAAGGCCCAATGCTGCGGATTCGAGCCCCGGCATCGTCTCTGTCACGATGCGGAGGCCGTTTGGCAATCTGTCCAGCCTGACGCTCAAGAAGCGCGCCTTTCTTTTATGAGTGTTTCCAACGCGTCGAGGTCGTTTTCGACACGGGTTACGCGTTCCGGACGCTCATACAGGTCCGACATGCGATTGGGAAGGGGCGGGCGATTTCCGGTGGCGGCTTCCACCGCGTCAGGGAATTTCGCGGGATGCGCGGTGGCGAGCGTGATCATCGGTGTGGCGTCGAGTTGCTCTTCGGCGACCTTCACGCCGACCGCCGAATGCGGGCAGAGGATCTCGCCGGTCTCGGCGAAGAGGCGCTTGATCGTGGCCGAGGTCTCGTCTTCCGAGGCGCGGCCGGAGGCGAAGGTTTCGCGCAGGATCTGCAGGGCACCTTGCGAGATCGTGAAGCCACCCTCCGCCTTCAACTCCTCCATGAGCTGGGCAACGGCAGCGCCCTCCCGGTCATAGGCATCAAAGAGCACACGTTCGAAATTCGAGCTGACCTGGATGTCCATCGAGGGCGAGATCGAGGGGGTGACGCCGGAGGTGGTGTAGCCGCCCGATGTGAGCGCGCGATGCAGGATGTCGTTCTGGTTTGTCGCGATGACCAGCTCTTCGATCGGCAGACCCATGCGGCGGGCGATATAGCCGGCGAAGATATCGCCGAAGTTGCCGGTCGGCACGGTGAAGGAGACCTTGCGGTGGGGGGCGCCGAGGGCCGTGGCCGCCGTGAAGTAGTAGACGACTTGCGCCAGCACGCGGGCCCAGTTGATCGAGTTGACCCCGGCGAGGCGGACCTCGTCGCGGAAATCGAAATGGTTGAACATGTCCTTGAGGCGGGCCTGGCAATCGTCGAAATCGCCGTCGACCGCGAGGGCGTGGACATTGGCTTCCGAGGGCGTGGTCATCTGGCGGCGCTGGACTTCGGAGACCCGGCCATGCGGGAAGAGGATGAAGACATCGACGGCATCCAGCCCGCGGAAGGCCTCGATGGCGGCCGAGCCGGTGTCGCCGGAGGTAGCGCCGACGATGGTGACCTTCTCGCCGCGTCGCTTCAGGGCCACCTGGAAAAGCTGGCCGATGAGCTGCATGGCGAAGTCCTTGAAGGCCAGGGTCGGCCCGTGGAACAGCTCCAGCAGGAAATGGTTCGGTCCGAGCTGGACCATCGGCGCGCGGGCGGTATGGCCGAAGCCGGCATAGGCTTTCGCGATGATTTCGCGGAACTCTTCCTCGGTGAAGCTGTCGCCAACGAAGGGGCGCATGATGCGGAAGGCGACCTCTTCATAGGAAAGGCCGGCCAGCGCCGCGATCTCTTGCGCCGAGATTTGCGGGATGGTCTCGGGGACGTAGAGGCCGCCGTCGCGCGCGAGCCCGGTGAGCATGGCTTCCTCGAAGGAGAGGACCGGGGCCTGGCCGCGTGTGGAGATGTATTTCATTGTCTCTCTCATGTCTCTCGGAGCGTTCCTGCCCGGCGGTTCTGCGGGATTGCGGGCGCGGGAGCCTCCGGCGGGGATATTTCGGGAAAAAGGAAATCGGCGGGCCGGGTCTTTTCCTGCGGGTTCAAGGGTTGCGGCGTGAAATACGCCAGAGTTGCAGCGCTGTCATCCCCAACCAGCAGGCGGCAAGACCAAACCAGGTCACGGCATAGCCGAGATGGTCGTTGGGGATACCGGTGGTGTCGACCGGCAGGGGGGTGATGGACGGATCGGCGGGGGTGGTTTCGCGGGCGATGACGAGGACGGGCTCGGTGTTCAGTTCGGCGGCGAGGAGCGGGACCTCGCGGGCATACCAGTAGTTCTTCTCGGGGTCGTTCTCGGGGGTGAAGCGGTCGCGTTCCTCGGGCCAGTGGAGATTGCCGATGATGTCGAGGCTCTGCGGCGGGCGCGGGGCGGGTTTGGCGTCGGTGGAGATGACGCCGTGATCGAGCAGGAGGCGGCGGCCGGTTCTGGTTTCTAGCGCAGTGATGATGCGGAAACCGGGACCGAGCTTGCGGGTGGAGACGAGGAAATGGAGTTCGCGCGCGCCGGTCTGGCCGGAGACATGGACCGGGAGATACTGGTCTTCTGCCGGGTCCGGCGCGGGCGGGACGGGGACGGGCGCGGCCAGGATGCGGCTGTCGATCGTGGCGAGGATCGCTTCCTTCCAGGCGAGGCGCTGGACCTGCCAGACCCCCAGCGAGATCAGGATGGCGCCACCAATCAGGCCGATCAGGAGCGGCGCGAAATAGCGTTTCATGATGTCCCCTCCCCCCTTTTGGCGCAACTCAGTCGAGCGCGCGCCAGCCGATATCGCGGCGGAAGAAGCCTTGCGGCCAGTCGACCGCTTCGGCCATGGCATAGGCGCGGTCGCGAGCTTCCTTCAATGTCCGACCACGCGCCGTGGCGTTGAGGACGCGGCCGCCGGTGGCAGTGATCTTGCCGTCGGCCTCTGTGGTGCCGGCGTGGAACATCATTTCCCAGCTTGTTTCGGGCAAGTCGTCGAGACCGTTGATGATCGTGCCCTTTTCGTAAGCCCCGGGATATCCATCCGCGGCGAGCACGACGGTCATGGCGTGATCCTCGGCCCAGTTCACGTGGCGCTCGGCGAGGCGGCCTTCGGCGGCGGCGAGCAGCAGGTCCAGCGCCTGCGCGCCGAGCCGCATCATCAGCGCCTGGCATTCCGGGTCGCCGAAGCGGACATTATATTCGACCAGCCGCGGTTTGCCGTGTTTGATCATCAGCCCGACATAGAGCACGCCGCGATAGGGCGTGCCGCGCCGGGCCATCTCGTCCATGGTCGGCTTGACGATCTGTTCCAGCGTCGCCTCGACCAGCTCATCGGTCATGATCGGGGCGGGGGAATAGGCGCCCATGCCGCCCGTGTTGGGGCCGGTATCGCCCTCGCCGACGCGCTTGTGGTCCTGCGCGGTGCCGACGGGGAGAACGGTTTCGCCGTCGCAGAGAACGAAGAAGCTCGCCTCCTCACCATCCATGAATTCTTCGATCACCACTTCCGCGCCGGCCGCGCCGAAGGCGCCGCCAAGGATGTCCTCGACACCCGCGAGCGCTTCGGCCTCGGTCATCGCCACGATCACACCCTTGCCGGCGGCCAGGCCATCGGCCTTGATGACGATGGGCGCACCTTGTTGCCGGATATAGGCCTTCGCGGCCTCGACCTCGTCAAACCGGGCCCAGGCGGCGGTGGGAGCGCCGGCAGCGTCGCAGACCTCCTTGGTGAAACGCTTGGAGGCTTCAAGCCTGGCGGCTTCGCGAGAGGGGCCGAAGACGGGAATGCCGGCCTCGGCGAGACGGTCGGCGACGCCGGCGGCAAGCGGCGCCTCGGGACCGACGACAACAAAGTCGATGCTTTCGGCTTCCGCGAACTCGACCACAGCGCTGCCATCGCAGATATCGAAGCTGGCGCATTCGGCGATCTGGGCGATGCCGGCATTGCCGGGCGCCACGATCAGTCGGTCGCATTTCGGGTTTTGCAGGATTGCCCAGGCCAGGGAATGCTCGCGGCCGCCACCGCCCAATACCAATATGTTCATGTCGTCTCCTCGGTCGGCTTTCTTCTAGGAGCGGCGCGGTTGGATCACAAGCGTTCGCAGGCAAGCATTTGGTATCGGACCGGCGCTCTGGTAGATTGTCCGGGCGAAGGGGAGGACAGATGCTGGAATTCGACGCGGACACGACGCGCCTGCTGGAGCAATGCTACCAGGGGGCAGACATCACGCGGCGCAGGCGGGAATCGTTCGACCGGTTGCGGCCAGGACCCGGCGACCGGATCGTCGATATCGGCTGCGGCAACGGGCTGTTGACGCTGGAACTGGCGCGCGCGGTCGGGGAAAATGGCGAGGTTATCGGCGTCGATCCGAGCGCGGATATGCGGGGAGCGGCGCAAGAGCGCTGCCGGGAAAGCTCAAACACCCGCATCCTCGACGGAACGGCCGACGCGTTGCCGCTCGCTGATGGGCTGGCGGACAAGGCGCTCTCCGTGCAGGTCTTCGAATACCTGTCCGACGTGCCTTCGGCCCTTGCCGAAGCCTCTCGAATCCTGCGGCCCGGGGGGCGGCTGGTTCTCGGGGATATCCATTTCGGCTCGATGGTCTGGCATAGCGACGAGCCTGAGCGTATGGCCCGGATGTGCGCTTCCTGGGATCGGCACGCGGTCCATCTCGACCTGCCGGCGCATCTGCCCGGGCTCATGCGCAAGGCAGGCTTTGTCGTCGATGGCACCGACCCGGTGACACTGTGCGATTGCGAGCTGCGGCCGGACGGGCTTGCCAACATGATGCTCCGGCTCATGGAACGTTACGCGGTGGCGAACGGGCATCTGGAGGCCGCCGAAGCTGCTGCATGGGCCGCGGAGCAGCATGCGCTGGCGCAGGCCGGACGGTTCTTCTTCTCGGTCAGCCATTTCGTCACCGTCGCCCACAAGCCGCATCGGTAACGCCGCCGGTTTTCATCCGTTTCCACGCGCGATAGGTTGGCCGAAACGGCAGGAGAGCAGCCCATGTCCGACCTGATCGACGAGCCAGATGATCCCGGGTCCAATGCGCCCGAATTCACCGTTTCGGAGATTTCCGGGGCGGTAAAGAAGACGCTGGAAGGCGCCTTCGGCCGGGTGCGCGTGCGCGGCGAGGTCGGCCGGGTGTTCAAGGCCCGCTCGGGGCATCTCTATTACGACATCAAGGACGAGCGGAACGTGCTCGCCTGCACGACCTGGAAGGGGCAAGTCTCCGGGCTGGCGGTGGTGCCCGAAGAGGGGATGGAGGTCATCGTCTCGGGGCGGCTGACGGCCTTCGGCGCGCAGTCGAAATACAACCTCAATGCCGAGCAGGTGGAGCCCGCCGGCGCCGGCGCGCTGATGGCGATGCTGGAAAAGCGCAAGAAGCAACTGGAGGCGGAAGGGCTCTTTGCCGCCGAGCGCAAGCGGGCGTTGCCCTACCTGCCGGAGATCATCGGCGTGGTAACCTCGCCCTCAGGCGCGGTGATCCGCGATATCCTGCACCGGCTGCGGGACCGGATGCCGCGCAAGGTGCTGGTCTGGCCGGTGGCCGTGCAGGGGCGCGATTGCGCGGGCCAGGTGGCCGCGGCCATCGAGGGGTTCAACCAGATGACGCCCGGGGGCGCGTTGCCGCGGCCGGATGTGCTGATCGTGGCCCGCGGCGGCGGCTCGATCGAAGACCTCTGGGGGTTCAACGAGGAGATCGTGGCACGGGCGGCGGCGGCAAGCGAGATCCCCCTGATCTCCGCCGTGGGCCACGAGACCGACACGACGCTGATCGACTATGTCTCCGACCGTCGAGCGCCGACCCCCACCGCCGCTGCCGAGATGGCCGTGCCGGTGCGGCTGGAACTGCTCGCCCATCTCGACACGCAGGGCGCGCGGCTCTCCGGGGCGTTGCTGCGCGGGATGACGCGCCGGGGCGAGCGATTGCGCGACCTCTCCCGGGCGCTGCCGCGGCCGGATACGCTGCTGGCCGGTCCGCGCCAACGGCTGGACCACGCCGCGGATCGCCTTCCCGCCGCGCTGACGGCGGGTGTCCAGCGGCGACAGGTCCGGCTTGCGCAGAACAGCGCCGCGCTGCGGCCGAACCTGCTGGCGCAGAGGCTTGACGGGCTTTCGGCCCGGCTTGCGCTGCAATCCGATCGCCTGGCGCCGGCGCTGGCGCGGCGCGGGGCGCGGGCGCGGCAGGATCTGACTGCGCTCTCCGCCAGGCTCAGCCCGGTTTCGCTGCAACGCGAGATTGCGCGCGGGCGCGAGGCGTTCGCTGACAAGACGCGGCGGATCACGGGGGCGCAGATGACGTTGTTGCAGCGCCGGAAAGAGCGGCTGACAGCGCTGGACCGGGTCTTGCAGAGTCTCGGATACGAAGAGACGCTGCGGCGCGGCTATGCCGTCGTGCGCGTCAACGACCGGATCGTGACGACCAAGGCAGACGCCGAGCAGGCGCATGCGCTGGAGATCCAGTTTGCCGATGGGCGGCTTCAAATCGGAGCTTCGCGGGCCGCGAAAGGGCGCAAGGACAAACCGGAGCAGGGCAGCCTGTTCTAGGGGCGGATTGCGCTCGGCCTCGCCATCGACCGGTCCGCTTGGCGGCTTCAAGACGGAGCACCAAGCGCCGGGCCAGCGCCTGTCCGTGGGGTGGCGCTGCAACACTGGTGCGGCGCACTTAATCTCGCAAGATCCGAAAGACCTCAGACCGATACGCCTGCCTCACCAAAGCGCCAGCCCGCCAGGACGGGCAGGTGCTGGCCCGGCGCCTTCGGCTTGATTTCGGGCCGGGATTTCTTCGCAGACAACGTCCGCAATCGGCTCACGGCAACCCGTTGCGCAGGGCCCGAAATGCCACAACCAGGCCGCAAAAGCCCGGCCAGGTGGCGCATTCCCTTTCTCGGAAGGGAAACAGTTTCATAATACAGCCGCAATTACCCGCTAGCCGGGCGATAATGATAACGAATATGAGCAGTCCTTCCGTGACCCCGACCCAAGCCGCGTCCAGCCAGCGCCGGCGTGACATAGCCATCATTGGCGGTCTTCTTGGCCTCTTCCTCGTCGGGCTCGCAGGCCTCGCGGCGGCAACCGGCTGGGAAGAGACGCTGCATCAACTCGGCAAGCTGAGCGCTTTGCAGGTTGCAGCCCTGCTAGCGCTGTCACTGGTCAATTACCTCTTCCGCGGCGCCCGCTGGCACCTGTTCGCCCGCACGCTTGGGCTTCCGACCGGCCTGGTGCAGGATATGCGACATTTCCTCGGCGGTTTTGCGATGACGGTCACGCCCGGCCGCGTCGGCGAACTGATCCGCATGCGCTGGCTCAAGCGCGAAACCGGATGGAGCGTGGAGCGCACGGCGCCGCTCGTCCTCGTCGACCGCGCCTCGGACCTCGCCGCCATGGGCCTGATCCTCGCCGTTGCCCTCGCGCTCTCGACCGCCGGCATCACCGGAGCCGCCCCGGTCGTCCTGATCGCGCTTATTGCCGCCTGGGTCGCAACACGCCCACGCCTGCTGGCCGCTTTCGTCACGCTCGCCTACCGGACAACCGGCCGCTGGCCGCGTGCCTTCGGCCGGGTCCGGCAGTCGGCGCGCTCGCTCAAGCAGTTCTCCAGCGCCGCCGTCGTCACGCCGGCCATGATCCTCGGCGCCTCCGGCTGGATCGCCGAAGGCTATGCCTTCTACCTGCTGCTGGGCTGGATGGGCGCCGAAATCCCCTTCTGGAACGCCGTCGCCATCTTCGTCTTCTCGACGCTGGCGGGCGGGCTGACCGGCGCCCCCGGCGGCGTCGGCGGTGCCGAGGCCGCGATGATCGCGCTGCTGAAACTCCAGGGCGTGCCGCTGGAAGTCTCCGTCCCGGCCACGGCCGTCATCCGCCTGACCACGCTCTGGTTCGCCATCCTCATCGGCCTGGCCATCTTCCCCCTCGCCGAACGCTCTTCGAAAAAGGCTTGTCCATGACCTGGAAGCAAACCGATTACTCCGGCTGGGGCCGCTATTACACCGCGTCCGGCCAGCTCGCCCGCCCAGAACGCGCCTCCGCGCTGGCCCGTATCGCCGCCGAGACCCCCTGCCCTGCCATTGGCCAGCGGCGGTCCTATGCCGATTCATGCCTGAATTCCGACGGCCGTGCCATCGACACGGCGAGACTCGACCGGTTCATCGGCTTCGACGCCGAGGCCGGCCTGCTCGAGGTCGAATCCGGCGTGAGGCTCAGTGACATCGTTACCCATTTTGCGCCGAAGGGCTGGCTGCCCAGCGTCCTGCCCGGCACTGGCTTCGCCACTGTCGGTGGGGCGATCGGAATGGATGTCCATGGCAAGAACCACCACCATCTTGGATCCTTCGGCCAGCACGTCGAGAGCCTGACCCTCGCCACGCCGGACGGCCCGCGCGAGATCAACGCAGCGGACCCGCTCTTCTCCGCCACCATCGGCGGCATGGGCCAGACCGGCCCGATCGCATCCGCAAAGCTGCGCATGCTTCCCGTCAAGGGCGACGTGATGATGGTCACCGAACGCCGCATCGAGGGGCTCGACAGCTATTTCACCCATCTCGATGAAAGCCAGGCCACCTATACTGTCGGCTGGATCGACGCCACCGCCAAGGGAGACGCGCTCGGCCGCGGCATCCTTGAAGAAGGCGAAACCGGTCCCGGCCTTGTCCCGCCGGCCAAGCGCGGCAAGCGCGTCCCCTTCAACGCGCCGCATTTCGCCCTCTCCGGCCCAATCGTGCGCAGGTTCAACGCCGCCTATTACCGCCGGATTCCCCTGCGTGGCCGCACGGTGGTCAAACCGCTCGAGGACTACTTCTTTCCGCTCGACAAGATCCATGACTGGAACCGGCTCTACGGCAAGCGCGGCTTCCACCAGTTCCAATGTGTCGTCCCGCTCGCCGAACGCGAGATCCTGCGCGACATGCTCTCCCGCGTCTCCGGTGCCGGCCTCGCCTCGCCGCTCGCGGTGCTCAAGCGCATGGGACCGGGGCGTGGCGGCATGATGTCTTTCCCGATGGAGGGCTACACGCTGGCCATCGACTTCCCCGCCCGCGACGAAGCCGCCTGGATGATCCGGTCGCTGATTGCGATGGCCACGGAGGCGCAAGGGCGCGTCTATCTCGCCAAGGACGCCTTCGCGGCGCCCGAGCAGATGGATGCGATGTATCCCGAACGCGCGGCCTGGGCCGGGATCGTCAACGCGCTCGACCCCGAGCAATCCTATGCCACCGACATGATCCGCCGCCTATCGCTGAGGAGCCAAGCATGACCGAGACCGCCCCGCAAACCTGGCTGATCCTCGGCGCAACATCGTCGATGGCCCGCGCTCTGGCCCGCAAACTCGCCGAACAGGGCGCCCAGCTCCTGCTCGCCGGGCGCGACATGGACGATCTTGCCGCGACCGCCGCCGATTGCCGCCTGCGCGGCGCGCCGCTGGCCGAAGCTGTCGCCTTCGACGCCCGCGACCCCGGCACGTTCCAACCCATTCTCGACCGCATGTCGGCCCTCGACGGCACCCCCAATGCCGCCGTCTTCGTCGGCTCGATGCCGCCGCAGGAGGAAATCGACACCGACCCGTCCCTGATCGACGGCACCGTCGCCGACAGCTTCACCGGCCCCGCCCGCCTGCTCCACGGCCTCGCGCCGCTCCTGGAAGAGCGCGGCGCCGGCACCATTGTCGGGGTCAGCTCGGTCGCCGGGGACCGCGGCCGGGTCGGCAATTACTGCTATGGCGCGGCCAAGGCCGGCTTCACGACCTACATGTCGGGCCTGCGCAACCGCCTCGGCCGCTCCGGGGCCCACGCCATCACCGTCAAGCCCGGCTTCGTCGACACCGCGATGACCTGGGGGCTGGAAGGCATGTTCCTCGTCGCGCCGCCCGACGCAGTGGCCGACAGTATCCTCAAGGCGGTCGCCCGGAAGAAGAACGTCATCTACACGCCGTTTTTCTGGCGCTACATCATGATGATCATCCGCGCCGTGCCGGAGCCGATCTTCCGCAAGATGTCGATCTGAGGACAGGATACCGCGCGGAGTGGGCCTTCGCCGCGAGCGCAATACATTCCCGCAGGGTGCGTGGTCACACGCATATAAAGTCGTGCCAGCACCTGCCCGTGGGATGGCGCAACAGCGGCTGCGCGCTGAACCCTATCCGCCAACAGATCAGGACTTTGCGCGCGGATGACATTGCGCCAGCCTGCCGGACCGGACCGTGAACGCGCCTGCACGGCGAAATTCGATCGCGATTCCGTGCCACGGACGTCGCGTTCCTACCTCCGAATGAGGCCTGAAGGCGCCAAGACGGTTGACAAGCGTGCCCGGAACCTCCATCTGCCCCGGATGGACGTTCTCTGCCGCGTGAGCAGATGGCAGTCTCCCGTTACGGATGACGCAGAACGTTTCTTATTCCCAGGTTCCCAGATCACGCGGGGGGTCCGACGCGATGACGTCCGTGAAGCAATCCGGCTTCGAGGTCAGGGCATCGCGCAACCCGACTGCGCCCGCGTGTTCGCTCCGAACCGCGGCAATTTTTATTGGACTCGGCCCTGGCGGCCGCTCCTCGAATGGAAAACACCTACATGACTTTCGAAACACTCGGACTGGCGCCGCGCCTCGTCCAGAAACTGGCCGAGCAAGACATCACCGAGCCCACCCCGATCCAGCTGAAGGCCATCCCGCATGCCCTTGCCGGGCGCGACGTGATGGGCATCGCCCAGACCGGCACCGGCAAGACGGCCGCCTTTGGCCTGCCGATGGCCCATAACCTGCTGAAAGCCGGCACCAAGCCCGACCCCAAGACGGTGCGCGGGCTGATCCTCACGCCGACGCGGGAACTGGCCAAGCAGATCGCCGACAATCTCGCGGCCTATACCCGCGACACCCATCTCAAGGTCAATCTCGTCGTTGGCGGTGCCTCCCTCAACGCCCAGGCCACCAAGCTGCATCGCGGCACCGACCTGCTGGTGGCGACGCCCGGACGCCTGATCGACCTGATCGAGCGCAAGGCCGTACGGCTCGACCTGACCAAGTATCTCGTGCTCGACGAAGCCGACCAGATGCTCGACATGGGTTTCATCCACGCGCTGCGCCGCATCGCGCCGCTGCTGTCGAAGGACCGGCAGACCATGCTCTTCTCGGCCACCATGCCGAAGCTGATGGCTGACCTGGCCAAGGCCTATCTGAACGACCCGATTCGCGTCGAGGTTTCGCCCCCGGGCAAGCCGGCCGACAAGGTCACCCAAGGGCTCCATTTCGTCGAGCAGGCCGGCAAGACGCGCCTGCTGATCGACCATCTCGATGACCACCGGGCCGACATGGCACTGGTCTTTACCCGCACCAAGCACGGCGCCAACCGCCTTGCCGGGGCGCTTGAAAAGGCAGGCTATGCCGTCGGCGCGATCCACGGCAACAAGTCCCAGGGACAGCGCGAGCGGGCGATCAAGGCGTTCAAGTCGGGCGAATTGAAAGTGCTCGTGGCGACCGATGTCGCCGCGCGCGGGCTCGATATTCCCGGCGTGCGCCACGTCTATAACTACGACCTGCCCAACGTGGCCGAGAATTACGTGCACCGGATCGGCCGTACCGCCCGTGCAGGTCGCGACGGCCGCGCGGTGGCCTATTGTGCCCCGGCCGAGATGTCGGAGCTGAAGGCGATCCAGAAGGCAATGGGACGCGAAATCCCGATTGAGGGCGGCACTCGCTGGGGTCCGTCCCAGGCAGAGGCCCCGAAGCGCTCCAGCAAACCGCAAGCGGCGCGACCCAATGGCAAGAAGCGCCAACGCCGTCGCCCCGGTGCCCGCAAGGCCGCCTGAGCCAGCTCTTGCGTCCGTACTTCTCTCGCGCGTGTCGCGGGAAGACGGACGCATTCAGAGCCGAGGAATTTGAGCGACAGGGGGCGCGAAGCCCCCTCCGCATCCCGCCCGACAGCCTGGCGGAACGCTTCCTAGGGCTTGTCGACGACCTGCGCCACCTGTGCGCCGCGCCGGAAGACGCAGCCATCCGAGACAAGCTGCGGCGCGGTCAGGCAGAGCCCCTTGGCCACATTCCAGGCTGCAACCACCTTGGGCACATAATCCCGTGTCTCCGCATAGGGCGGAACGCCGCCATTCTTCCGAACCGCGTTCTCACCGGCATTGTACCCGGCCAACGCCAGGATCGGATCGCGGTCGAAATGGTCGAGAAGCCAGTCGAGATATGCCACGCCACCGCGGATATTCTGCGCGGCATCGTTGCGATCGGTGACGCCGAACCGCTCCGCCGTCGCCGGCATGAGCTGCATCAGGCCCGAGGCTCCAGCATGGCTCACCGCTGTCCTGCGCCCGGCGGATTCGATTCCGATCACCGCCAGGACCAGCGCTGGCGACACCTTCGTTCCGACAGTCGCCTTCAGGATCTCCGAACCATAAGTATCGGCGATATTCTGCAGGCTGGTCAGGCGCGGCGCCGAAACGGTTGCCCCGCCGGGACCATTGCGCAAGGCCGCGATCGCCTCTTCCATCCGCCCGGAGCGGCTTTCGGCGATATTCGGCGGGATCAAATCCCAATACCAGGAATAGGAGGCCTTCGGCACGGGCCTGGACGCTCCGTCCCCTGCTCCGTCCCCTGCTCCGTCCGCTGCCTCGGCAGCAGCCGCCGCCTTCTCCCCGATCGCCGCGATTGCAGCCGCGGCCCGGGCGTCCGGCGCGGCGGGTACGGCGGGATTGACCGCCAGAACACGCGCCTGCTCCTCCGGGTCGATCTGCACCAACCCGCGCCTGGCCCCGGTGGAGCGCTCGATAACCTTGATGCGCTTGAAGGTGAATTCCTTCGCGCTCCCTGCCTGCTGGGCAAAGGCGGTGCCGCTGACGAGCGAAAACACCGCCAGGGCCGTCCATAGCGGTCGACGCATTGGCCTGCCTCCCGTTCCCGTTCACTGCTCTTGTCGTTTGCCTGCCAGACTCGCAGAGTTTGGGCGATCCGCCCAGCAGGAATACGTCCGGAGCGGAATTTATTGCCTTTTCCTGCGCATCGAGGACACAGGTTTGGCCGGTCATCGCCAGGAAATCCGCTCCCGTATCTTGCCGCTGGCCGCCAGAACGGCTACTTTGTTAACGATTTAGGACCGTCCCAAGGGGCGAATTTCGAATTTATAAAACCGGAGTGCTGACAATGATTTATGTGAAGCGGCTGAAATTGTTCTTTAAGGACAGTTCCGGCGCCGTGACCGTCGACTGGGTGGTCCTGACCGCCGCTATTGTCGGCATCGGCGTCGCGGTGCTGTCGACGATCTCGACCGGCGTGGAAGATCTCTCGACCGACATCTCGAACCAGCTGACGAGCCAGCAAATCGTCACCAGCTTCGACTGATCGATCGGCTTCACGCCGCCTCGACGCTTCGGGTCGCCTACGGGCGGCCTGTTCTTTTTTTTAGACGCCAAACACGCAATTTCCTCGGCTTGGTACCGAAAAGGTACGATCCTCGCCCCATTCCTGCCCGGATTCAGGAGCCATATTGGCCCATGCCAGGACGGGGATCGGGTCATTGAGAGGCCGACCCGAGAAAATCCGGACGGCCCTGAAACCGAGACAAACTTTCTGGAGACCACCATGAAACTCTTCAACCTGATCAAATCTTTCCGCAACGATGAAGACGGCGCCGTGACCGTTGACTGGGTCGTGCTGACCGCCGCCAT
>CANMIP010000031.1 GCA_947497945.1 uncultured Tropicimonas sp.
GCGGTCAACGCCCTCGATATAGCCCGGCATGCCTGCCTCAAACTGTTGAAGACGAGTATACCCACAGTTCGAGTTTCTACACAGCCTCGGCCCACTGCAGACGCTTGGGCGGCCCCGGTTGTACGTCCGGTTCGGCGACGCAGAGCGCATTGGAGGAACGGAGGCATCAGCGATGAGATCCCATGTGCATGTCTATTCCAGCAGGTCGGCCGTCCAGACGCGCTCGAATTTCGCGCCTGCCTCCCGCTGTACATTCCGAACCGACTCAGAATCCCGCGCTTCGTATTCGCAGATCATGCGCTTTCGGTCCTCGCTCCAGTAGCTCCGGATCCACTGGACATCGTACAGGTCGAGACAGGGCGCCATCCGCTCCTCGGTTGCAGAAAGGTCCTCCTGGCTGAGTGGTGGCTCGAAATTGCGCTCTACGATGAACTTGGGCATGGCGTGATTCTTTCCATTTTGTTGTTATTCGTCTTGACGTGCAGCCCGGGACAAAACTCGCCGAACCCTTGCCGTGAACGCCGGAGAAGACGGATCTCTGGACCATTCCCAAAGGGCCTCCGGGTCGCCCACCGTCTCGCCGAACAAATATGCCTGCGCCTGGGCAAGAGCCCGCTCGTTGCCATTGTCGATTGCATCGGCATAGGAATAGGCCCGTTTCGCCAGCTCGGCGGCGATGCACCTGCTGCCATTCCTGGCCGCCTTCTCCGCTGCGAGGTTCAGGGCATATGCCAGGTGGGATTTGTCATCCGCGCGCTCCAAAGATGCCAGGGCCGTTTCCAGGGCATCGGAATCGTCCCGCGCCAATGCCCGGATCGTCTCCGCCAGCGGCGCCATCGCCCCTTCGCCGACCTTGCCCGCGAGACTCCGGAGATCGCCGGCAAACTCAATCGCCGCTGCCGGAAGATCCCGTTCCAGAGCGATCATCGCGGCCCATGTCAGGCATTTGCACTCCCGCCAGCGATCTTCGCTTTGACGGGCGAGGGCAAGGGCATTGTCGAGCTTCTCGGCGGCACTGGCGAGATCGCCCTGCCAATAGGCGAGCAGTCCCTGGCTCCAGAAAACCTCAACATCGGAAATCCCTTCCGCCTCGGCAAATGCCCGGGCATCCCGGCAGAGTTCCTCGGCTCTCGGAATGTCCCGGCCGAGTTCGAGCAGGCAGCGGGCCGAATTGGCCAGTTGCCGGACCCGTTTTCGGGCCTTCATACGGCTGGCGGCGGTGGCCGCGCGCGCTGTTGCCTGGCTTGCCGCCTCGAGATCGCCCAATTCCTGATGGAGGACGGACAGAAGGTATTCGCCCTCTGCCACCTCCGGCGCCATGGCATGCTGGCTGGCCAGCGATACCTGCGTGCTGAGATCGGCCACCAGCTTCGGGAGCTTTCCGGTCGAAAACCCGGAAAGCGCCAGCACCAGGCACCGGTAGAGCCGGATGAAGAGCGATATCCGTGCCGGGCCGGGGCCGAGCTTTTCTGCATGAAAGAGCCCCTTGCGAGCGATCTCGGCGGCTTCCGCATTGGCCAGCGCGCGCAATGCGTGCGCGCCGGCCAGAACGGCCGCACGCGCAGCGAGTTCGTGACGGTCGGACATGGCGGCGTGATGCAAAACCTGCACTGCCTGATCGGGGGCCGTCTCCATGTCGCGGGCAAGCAGATCGGCGATCCGGCCATGCATGAGCCTGCGCCTCGTAATGGAGAGGCGCTCATAGGTTGTGTCGCGAATGAGATCGTGGGTGAACTCGCACGTGCCCCCGTCGAGCGACCTCGTCATCTCATGACGCTCCAGTTCTTCGACCAGATCGAGCGCTTCCGAGACCTCGCTACCCGACGCCTCGACCGCCTTGTCCATGGGGATGCTGCGCCCGAAAACCGATGCCCATGAGGCCAGGTTGATGGCCGGTTGCGACAGGCGTTCGATACGGTTGGACAAGGCATCATCCAGTGACGCCGACGTCTCGGGGGCAGCGTCTCGCCGCGACAGGACCTTCAGGTAGAGCGGGTTTCCCTGCGCCATGCGCACGCTCTCCGAAACTTCGCCCTCCGGCTGCAGGGTACGTGCAAGCGTCAGGGCGTCGTCCGTGGCAAGCCCGGTCAGGGACAGCCGCCGAAGCCGCTCTCCGAGGCTCGACAGGAGTGACTGAACCGCCTCGTTATCGTCAATCTCCCCCGCTCTGGCGGCGAGGCAGAAGCGGACCGGCTCGGTTTGCAGGTTTCGGACGAGATAGCTCAACAAGGCGCAGGAGGACGGTTCCATCCATTGCAGGTCATCCAGAGCCACCAGAACCGGACCGGTCGTGGCGAGAGCGGACAGGAACGCCCGGAAGGGCTCGAAATGCTGCTCTTTGCTCCGGGACGCGGTTTTTCCAACGTGGTCGTCGAGCAGATCCTTCAACGCGTCTCTCAGGCCCGCATCGACACCATCAACCGACAGAGAGCGTAGCGCGTCGCGCCAGATCCCGAGCGGGCGCAGACGTTCGGCCTCGACTGCGCGGGCGGAGAGGCGCAAGTCTCCGAAACGCCGCCCGACTTCCGACAGGAGGGCCGACTTGCCGATCCCCGGCGCCCCCACGATCAGAATAACCTCCGCGGGCATCCGGTCCAGCGCCTCCCGGATCAGCGACAGTTCCTCCTGCCGCCCAACAAAACCGGACGATACGGTTCGGGGTGATGGAAAACTGTTGATTTCCCGAAGCCCGGGCGCGTCGGGCATCGGGTCGGTCGGCTCCCGGCAGGCCTGTTCGAGCGCTGGCGACGGTTCGAGTCCCAACTCCGCCCGAAAGATCTTGCGGCATTGCGTAGCCTGCGCCCTGGCTTCCGCGGCGCGTCCGAGCGAAAACTGCAGCTCGATCACCCGGATATGGGCCGCCTCGTCGAAAGGGTTCAGCCCGACCAGTTTATGCGCGAACTCCAGCGCCTGTTTCGGATCGCTCCGGGTTCTGGAGAGGAGCGTTGTCAGGAGTTGCTCGTGGAGTCTCACCAGACGGGATCGCTCGGCCTGGCACCATTCATGGAAACTGTAGCATTCCGACAGGTCCAGCCCGTTCAGGAACTCGCCCCGAAACAGCGCCTGTGTCCGCATCAACGCTTCCGTGGGAGCACCGTCGATCTGGCTCGACACCACCTCGACAGACGCGAGATCGGTCTCCAACGCCTCCCGGCGAAGGTCCACAATGTTCCGATCCGCGACAAGCCGCTCCGGACCGAGCGCCGTCCGCAGCTTGCTGAGGCTCCAGCGCAACGCCGCGCGCGGGTCTTCCGCATCCTCCCACAGCAGATCGCATAACTCGGAGCGCGTCCGGGCACGGTCGCTTGAAAGCAGGTAGCCGAGCAAACCACGGGTCTTCTTCGAGGCCGGCAGCGCGATACCCTGACCGTCTACCGAAACGCGCAAGTGACCGAACAGCTCTGCCTTGAGCACAACCGTTTGATTCCTTCTTTCCGCGATCGGCAAATTCCCCGTCCTTTCAAACGCTGGTTCAAACGATCCGCTGCGAGTGTTGGTGCGTCAACAACGAAATCGCCGAACGTTCGGCCCCGCTCCGAGGAGAAACCCAATGAACGCGATGCAATTTGACCCCGTCGCTTACAAGCTCGCAACGACCCGTCAGTGGCAGAACGCCGCCAAGGCCTGGAGCGAATGGGGTAGAACCCTTCGCGTGTGGCTTGGCCCGGCGACCGAGATCATGATCGACAGCGCCGAGATCCGCGACGGCGACAGCGTGCTGGACGTGGCGGCGGGTGCGGGCGATCAGTCCATGCAGGTGGCCGATCGAGTTGGCGCGGACGGATACGTGCTGGCCACCGACATCTCGTCGAACATCCTCGACCATGCCGCGGCCAATGCCCGTTCGAACGGCTACAGCCAGATCGATTTCCAGGTGATGGACGGGGAAGAGCTGACGACAGCTCCGGAATGTTTCGACGCCGTCGTCTCGCGCGTCGGAATGATCTACTTCCCTGACCAGATGAAGGCACTTGCCGGCATCCATCGCACCCTGAAGCCCGGAGGCTGGTTTTCCGCCATCGTCTATTCGACGCCGGAACGGAACGCGTTCTTCTCGATCCCCGTGGGCATCATCCGCAAGGCCGCGCAATTGCCGCCGCCGGCCAAGGGCCAGCCCGGCCCGTTCAGCCTCGGCCAGCATGGTGTTCTGGCCGGATTGCTGGCGAAGGCAGGCTTCGCCAACATTCGGGAACGGACGATCGCAGCGCCGCTGGATCTGCCCCGTGCCGCCGATTGCGTCCGCTTCGAGCGGGAGAGCTTCGGTGCGTTGCACGAGATGCTGAAGGGCCTTGGGGCAGAAGAGCAATCCAACGTCTGGGACGAGATCGAATCCGCGCTTCAGACCTTCGAAAACGGGTCCGGCTTCTCTGGCCCCTGCGAACTGATCGTCGTCGCCGGCCAGAAGTGATCCCACAGAACAACAGCAACAGGAGAAAACCATGTCGAACAAGATTGCCGTCATCCAGACCCCGCCCGTCCTGCTGAACCTTGAACAATCCATGGCCCGCGCCGTGGCCAGCATCGAAGAGGTCGCCGCGAACGGTGCCGAGCTTGCCGTCTTCCCCGAGGCCTTCCTGCCCGGCTATCCCACTTGGATCTGGCGCCTGCGCCCGGGCGGTGACATGGCATTGACCGGTACGATCCACCGGCGCCTGCGCGAAAACGCCGTCGACATCGGCAAGGGAGACCTGGCGCCGCTGTGTGACGCCGCCGCGAAGCACAACATCACCGTCGTGATGGGCATGAGCGAGGTGGATGGCGCGTTCAGCGGAAGCACGCTCTACAACACCGTCGTCGTCATCGGACCGGATGGAACCCTGCTGAACCGTCACCGCAAGCTTCTGGCGACCAACCCCGAACGCATGGTCTGGGGGCATGGCGATGCCAGCGGGCTCAGGGTGATCGACACGCCCGTCGGGCGCATCGGGACGCTGCTCTGCTGGGAAAACTACATGCCGCTCTCTCGTTTTGCGCTCTACGCGCAGAACCTCGATATCCTCATCGCACCCACCTGGGATTGCGGCGAGGCCTGGCTCGCCTCGATGCGCCATATCGCCCGCGAAGGCGGTTGCTGGGTGGTCTCGCTGGCCACCGCGCTCAACGAAAGCGACATCCCCGATGACTTCCCCAGCCGGGACGAGTTGTTCGGCGAGGACGGGTGGGTCTGCGATGGCGACGCGGTTGTCATGGAACCTTTCGGCGGCCCGGTGGCGGGACCGCTCCACCGCAAACAGGAAGTTCTCTACGCCGAGATCGACGCCTCCCGGGCAGCCTCGGCACGCCGCTCGCTCGACGTGGCCGGGCATTATGGGCGGCCGGACATCTTCAATCTTTCGGTCAACCGCGCGCCCATGCAGCCGGTGTCCTTCACCGGATAACCAAGCAGACAGAAAAGGAGACATGTTATGAACCGTTCAACCTACAAGGGGCAGTGCTTCTGCGGCAGCGTGAAATTCGAGGTCAGTGGAGCGCCGGAAGGTATGGGCTATTGCCATTGCGAAAGCTGCCGCAGCTGGTCGGCCGCCCCGGTCAACGGCTTTACGTTGTGGAACCCGGACGGCCTGACGATCACCGAGGGTACGGAACATGTGGGCGAGTACCACAAGACGGAGAACAGCCACCGGAAGTTCTGCACCAGATGCGGCGGTCACCTGATGACCGACCATCCCGGCATGGGGCTTGTGGACATCTTTTCGGCCATGCTGCCCGACCTCGATTTCGAGCCGGGACTGCACGTACACTATGGTGAGAAAGTGCTGTCCATTCCGGATGGATTGCCGAAATTCGCCGACCTTCCCGGTGATTTCGGAGGATCCGACCAGCAACTCCCGGAATAGGAAGGCAATCACTTGTAAATGCAGGTAGTCCCGACAATCCAAAGGGCGGTCGCGGTCGATCCGTAGGCCGCCTGATACCATCTGGTGTTTCGAATAACACCGGACATTCGTTCAGAGCGCGGCGAACCTCCGCCTTCCGCCCTTCTTGACAGATGCTGCATTCCGCATTGGCATTGGCTTTGACGCTTGAAGACACCGATCAGTTCGGCCGTCACGAACGGCGGCTTCGGCCAAGCTCGCCGAAGTATACAGGTTGCGCCTCCCACTCTTCGGTAAACGGCTCCAGCACCCTTGCCAACGTCACCTCCGGCCCCTGCGTCCGATCCAGGATCGTCTCGACGATGTCCGGCGCGAGCAGTGTCAGACGCGGGACACGTGTCATGTAGGAGGGAGCGATTCCCTTGCGCTGGACCAGTTCGTTGATGGTGACAAATTCGCCGGACTCCAGCATCCGTTTCCAGCGGAAGGCGCGGGCCAGCGCCTTGACGAGGGCGGCGTCGGTCCCGTGCTGCTGCGGGGCATTTTCAGGCAGATGCATCTCCTTGCGACCACCGCGCTTCAAGATGCGGAACGGAACATGGAGCGTCACGGTCTCGGGGAGCGGCACCTCGCCATTCATGCGGCGGCGCCCAGATTGTCCGCCTGCAGTTCGCGCGCGAGTCCGGCGAGCCCGTCAATGCGGAGCTGTAGGCTCAGCCCATCGGCGCCGATATCGATCCGCTCGGCCAGCAGGGCCACGATACGCGCCTGTTCGGCGGGGAAGAGTTCGTCCCGGAGCGGATCCAGTTGCTGGAGAGCCGCGCGGGCGTCGGCCTCCGCCACCTCGCCATCCTGCGCCCTTGCCGCTTTCCACGTACCTGCGACGATCTCCGGCTGACGGAACACCGCGCGCAACTGGTCGATGATGGCGGCCTCGATCTCGCCCGCCGGCACGCGGCCGATCGGACACGCCCCGGCGCCGTGCTTCAGAACCGTCTGACTGACATAATAACGATAGAGCTTCCCGCCCTTGCGGGTGTGGATCGGTGAGAAGGCGGCGCCGTCCGGGCCATGGAGCAGCCCCTTCAGCAGGGCCGGAGTGTCGGCCCGCGTCCGCGCGGCGCGTTTTCGGGGGCTTTCCTTCAGAATAGCGTGCACGCGGTCCCATGTCTCGCGATCAACAAAGGCCTTGTGCTCGCCGGGATAGCTGTTTCCCTTGTGCACCGCCTCGCCGATATAGGCGCGATTGTAGAGCATGCGATAGAGATACTTCTTGTCGATCCGGTTGCCCTTCGGCGTACGGACACCGCTCTTGTCGACCTCGCGCGCCACCTCGGTGCCGGAGCCGATCTCGAGGAAACGGGCGAAGATCCAGCGGACATGCTCGGCCCGCTCGCCATCCGCGACCAGCTTCCGGTTCTCGACGCGGTAGCCATAGGGCGGCACCCCGCCCATCCAAATGCCCTTCTTCCGGCTGGCGGCGACCTTGTCGCGGATCCGCTCGGCCGTCACCTCGCGCTCGAACTGGGCAAAGCTGAGCAGGATGTTCAGCGTCAGCCGCCCTATGGACGACGTGGTGTTGAAGGATTGGGTGTCCGACGTCCGGGCTGCAGTTGTGGCCTGTCAAACAGAGAACGCTGGTGGAGTTCTGCCGTCTGGATTTTCCGTAAAAAAGAAAGGCGCCCTGGCGTGGCGACAAAAGACTGTCTCGGAGAATTGTCCAAAAAAAAATCAGGAGCAGCTTTCCCCTGCACGCGCTGCTGGCTGCCCGCGCGCACTGAATCCATCGATGTGTTTTTCTTTTTCACGGTCATTCCTTCCTTGTTCCTCTTCCTGGTTCCCTTCCTTGTTTGTCTCCGGCCTCGTGGAAGGGGCCCCTCTTTCACGGCGCAGTGGGGGACTCCTGCAGGGCGGACGGGGGGGGCGGAATGGTCGCGCGGGTCTCATGCGGCGCCGACGACTTCGAACCCGCGCGACTCTCTGGCGGTGGGGAAGCTGTAATGGGTGGATCAGGCCGCCCCGGTCCGGGCATCGAAGCGGCGCTCCCGCCGGATCAGTCCGCGCTCCTCGAGAATGCGCAGATGTGTGTTGACGGTCGAGACAGAGAACCGGCATCGTTGCTCCTGATTGCCCCCGGCAGGGCGCAGGCAAACGTGTTTGCGTAACTGCGCCCTCCGGGGGGTCCACCCCAACAAGCGGCGGGGGGACCTTCTAAAATCATGGAGTAGTATCAGTTTTTCGTGATTGAGGAGCCCGGGCTTATTTCCTTCGAGAAATGACAAAGGGCAGGAAAGATCATGAACGACAACGCACGGATCCGGGTTCTTGAAGAACGGCTGAAGCAAGCCAGAGCGCAGGCTTTACGGAACAAGAATAAAGACGACACACGCCGCAGAACTCTATATGGAGCCGCGGCGCTGAAATTCGCGGAAAGCATGCAGGATCCAGGTCGGGATAGGTTTCTACAGGCGCTTCACAAACATTTCTCGAGACCAACGGACCGGAAGTTTCTTGGGCTATCTTGCGGGGGCTCACCTGCTCATGCTCGATTCACGAACTGACTCCCGAAAACGCACGCGGCAACGCATGTGTTCCGCAAAACCTGCCTTCGATAATTATCATTTCTGCGCACCCGGCTGGTTCGCGTCCCCGCCAATTGCACGGACCACCGCCATTGTGGCCAGGCAAGGCAAGGAAAGCGCTTCGCGCACAAGGTCGACCCGGGCCTCGGTATAGTAATGCTCTTCGTGCAGGATGTTCATCGTGGCAACGAGAGAGCCGCCAAGGACAATCGGCAGGTTCACGACCGAGCCGCATCCCAGCCCGCCGATCACGACATGATCCGGAAACACCTCCGCGATCTCGGCCAGCGTGTTGGCGACGAAGCATTCGCCTTGACCATGGACAATCTCGAACCAGGAATTGTGCTGGACCGGCTTGGTGCCGGAGGTGGGATAGCTGACCGGGTCACTTGAATAGTTGCGACGGGCGACCCCGGCCGCCATGTCGACACTCATGATCGTGAACAGCTTTGCGCCAACGGTCGCCTGCGTCAGCATGCACAGCGCGTCGAAGGCGGCCTCGGATGTCGTTGCACCGGCCAGGGCTGCGCGAAAGGTCTCAAGGTGGCGGGAAGTGTCGGTCATTGTCCGTCCTTTGATGCGATCTCGTCGCCCCCGCTGGCAGCGTAGAGATGCTGGGCATAGGGGTCGGAGAAATCGCCGGTTCGAAGCGCCGATGAGGGCGCGGTCTCCACGACCCGGCCGGCATTCATCACCGCCATGCGGTCACACATGAAGGCCACGACCGGCAGGTTGTGCGTTACCATCAGATAGGTCAGCCCCTGGTCGCGGCGCAGCCGCTTCAACAGGTTCAGGATCTCTGCCTGCACCGACACATCGAGCGCGCTGGTCGGCTCGTCCAGCAACATGATCCGGGGCTTGAGCATCAAGGCGCGCGCGATTGCCACGCGCTGGCGTTGGCCGCCGGACAGCTGATGCGGGAATCGAAACCGGAACTCCTGCCCGAGGCCGACCATGTCGAGCGCCTCGGACACCCGGCCCGAGCGCTCGGAGAGGCCATGCACGATGAGCGGCTCGCTCAGGACCGAATCCACCGTCTTGCGCGGGTGGAGCGATCCATACGGGTCCTGAAACACCATTTGGCAGGTGCGGGCGAAGGCGCGATCCGGCCCATGGCCGCGTGGCGCACCAAGCACGCTGATCTCGCCGGTCCATTCCGGCGCAAGGCCGGCAATGGCGCGCAGCACCGTCGACTTTCCGGACCCGCTCTCGCCGACAAGCGCGAAGCTCTCGCCATCGCCGATCTCCAGCGACACGTCATGCACGGCGGGGATGCCGCCATAGGAAATTGTCAGCGACTTCAGGGAGATCGCAGTCATGTTCCGCTCCAGGCGCTGCGATCCAGAACCGGCAGCACGTCCCGGGTCTCGTCGATCCGCGGGATCGCGGCCAGAAGCCCGCGCGTATAGGGATGCGTGGCGGCGTGCAGATCCGCCGCGTCACAGCTTTCGACCACCTCGCCGGAGTTCATCACCAGGATCCGGTCGCAGTAACGGGCGACGAGGTTCAGGTCATGGCTGATCAGGAGCAGACCCATGCCGTTATTGACGATCAGCTCGTCGATCAGGTCCAGAACCTGCGCCTGGACCGACACATCGAGGGCGCTGGTCGGCTCGTCCGCAATCAGCAGATCGGGCCGGGGGATCAGCATCATGGCGATCATCACCCGTTGCCCCATCCCGCCGGAAACCTCGTGCGGATACATGCGCGCCACCCGGTCCGGATCGTTGATCCGCACGGCTTCGAGCATTTCGCGCACCCGGTTGGCCAGCGCGCGCCGCGGCACGGATTCGTGGGCGCGCACGGCTTCGGCAATCTGCGCGCCAACCGTCATCACCGGGTTGAGCGAAAACTTGGGGTCCTGCATGATCATCGACATGCGCGCCCCGCGCAGCGGCCGCATCGCGCGCTCGCTACGGCTCAAAAGGTCCGTGCCGTCGAACATCATCCGCTCGGCCGTCACCTCGCCGGGCGACCGGATCAGCCGCAGGATCGCACGCCCGGTCATCGACTTTCCCGAGCCACTTTCGCCAACGATACCAAGCCGTTCCCGCCCGAGGGTGAAGCTCACACCCTTCACAACCTCGATGCGGCCCTGGGTCGTGGGGAAGCTGACGCGCAGGTTCTCGATCTCGAGCAACGGGGTCATGACTTGCCCGCCTGTTTGGGGTCCAGCACGTCGCGCAGCCCATCACCGAGGAAACAGAAGCCGAGGGAAACCAGAATGATCGCGAAACCGGGCATCGTGGCCACCCACCACTGATCGAGGATGAACACGCGCCCGCGCGAGATCATGGCGCCCCATTCCGGCAGCGGCGGTTGCGCGCCAAGGCCGAGGAAGCCGAGCCCCGCCGCGGTCAGGATGATCCCGGCCATGTCGAGCGTGACCCGGACGATCATCGAGGACATGCAGAGGGGGACGACATGCAGCCCGATGATCCGCGCATCCGAGGCGCCAACCAGCTTGACCGCCGAGATGAACTCGGAGCTGCGGAAGGTGATTGTCTCGGCGCGCGCGATGCGGGCATAGGCCGGCCAGGCGGTGATCGCGATGGCGATGATGGCGTTTTCGATGCCCGGCCCGAGCGCGGCGACGAAGGCCAGCGCGAGGATGAGCTTGGGCATCGACAGGAAGATATCCGTGAAGCCCATCAGCAGCTTGTCGACCCAGCCGCCGAAATACCCGGCAACCGCGCCAATGATCAGCCCGAGGGGCGCGGCGATAATCGCCACCAGCGCGACGATCATCAGGGTGATCCGCGCGCCGTAGACCACGCGGGAAAAGATGTCCCGGCCCAGCTCGTCCGTGCCCATCCAGTTGGCGGAGGATGGCGGCAGGAGCCTGCGGTCGAGCATCTGGCCAACCGGGCTTTCGGGAGCGATCCAGGGCGCGAACACCGCGGTTGCGATCAGCAGCAGGATGATCAGCGCGCCAAGAACCGCCAGCGGGTTGCGCAGAAGCGCCAGCCCCATGCGATAGAACCGGCCGGCATTGGCCTGCATGCGGGAATTGGGGGACTCGTCGAGGAGCCAGTCGCGGGCGCTCATCATGTGCTCCTCGGGTCGAGGACGCGGTAGAGCACGTCGGATGTCTTGTTGATGCCGATGAACACAGCGCCGATGATCAGCGTGGCGCCGAGCACCGCGTTCATATCCGCGTTCAGCAGCGCAACGGTGAGATAATTGCCGATCCCCGGCCAGCTGAAGACGGTTTCGATCATCACCGACCCTTCCAGCAGCCCGGCATAGGACAGCCCGATGACCGTGATCAGCGGCACCCGGATCGGCGCGAAGGCATGGACCCAGATCACCCGCCATTCCGAGACGCCCTTGACCCGCGCGGTGGTGATATATTCCTGCCCCAACTGGTCGAGCATGAAGGACCGCGTCATCCGCGCGATATAGGCGAGGCTGAAGAAGCCGAGGATCGCCGCCGGCAGCACGAGATGGCTGAGCGCGTTGCGGAACACCTCCCAGTCGCCGGCAAGGATGCTGTCGACCAGCAGCAGCCCGGTGACCGGATCGACGACGCCGTCATAGAAGATGTCCACCCGTCCCGGCCCCGAGACCCAGCCGAGGCTGGCATAGAACAGCGCCAGCCCGACAAGCCCGAGCCAGAATGCCGGGACCGAATAGCCGAGCAGCGCCAGCACGCGAATGCCCTGGTCCAGCCAGCTGCCCTGGTGCGCCGCGGCCGTGACCCCCATGGGAACACCAAGCCCGACACCGATGATGATGCCGATCGTGGCCATTTCGAGGGTCGCGGGGAACACCCGGGCGAGATCCTCGGCCACGAGGCGGTTGGTCGAGACCGAGCGCCCGAGATCGCCCTGGACCACGTCGCCGACATAGGAGACGAACTGAAGGATCAACGGTCGGTCCAGCCCCATGGCGATCTTCATCGCATCATATTGTTCCTGAGTCGCCCGATCGCCCACGACCGCGAGCACCGGGTCGATCGGAACCACCCTGCCAATAAAAAACGTGATCGCCAGAAGTCCCAGGAAAGTCAGCGCAATCGTCAGGACGAAGCCCGTCAAGACCCTGAAAAATCGTAATATTCCGTCTCTGCTTCGGAAATCTATCGGCACGTTGGCGGGGCCTGTTCGGTTGGAGAGGTTGCACCACGGGTAAATTTTTTTCTTGGGTAAAGCAAAAGTTTTTGCCTTAATCAAAAAAATTTTTCTGACTGCGCCCTGCGAGGAGACCAACAACCATGGCACGTGCTGGGCAGAAACCGGACCCGCAACTCGGTCCGTTGATCCGAAACCGACGCAAGAAACTCGGCCTGACCTTGCAGGCGGCGGGAGATCTTGCCGGCGTTTCCGTTGGATACCTGTCACAGGTCGAGCGGGACAACGCGACGCCCTCGCTGGGAACCCTGGCCCAGATCGCGCAGGCGCTCGATGTTGGGCTGGAATATTTCGTGGCGACCCCGAAACCGGCGGACAGCCTGACCCGCGCCGAGCGGCGCCCGCAATTCGCGATTACCGAGAACGGGATCGCCTACGAGTCGCTTGCCGCGGAGTTTCCGGGCGTCGAGCTGTCCTCCTACATCCTGCATACCCCGCCGGGCTTTGTCTCCGAACTGTCCCAGCACGACGGCGAAGAGATCATCTATATCCTCGAAGGCGAGATCGAACAGATGCTGGGCGGCGAGGTCTTCACCATGCGCCAGGGCGACAGCCTGCATTACAGCGGCGCCACCCCGCATTCCTGGAAAAACCTGACCGACAGCCCGGCCCGCATCCTGTGGGTTGGAACGCTGGCGGTCTTGCAGAGCGCCGGCCAACGGCGCCTCCCGACACTCATGCCTGTTCCGCAAGACACCAAACAACTCTGAGATACCTGAAGGAGACATTCATGTCCTTGTTGCGATCGACCCTGCTGGCCACCGCCCTGGTGCTGCCACTCACCGCCCCGGCTGTCTGGGCCGAGACACCGGACGGCATCCTGGTGGTTGCGCAGAATATCGACGACATTGTCGCGATCGACCCTGCGCAAGCCTATGAGTTCACCTCCGGCGAACTGGTCACCAATATCTACGACCGGCTGGTCCAGTATGACGCCGAAGATCCCACGGTGATGGCGGCCGGCCTTGCGACCGACTGGGCCATCGATGCCGATGCCAAGACCATCACCTTCACCCTGCGGGACGGCGCGAGCTTCCACTCCGGGAACCCGGTCACCACGGCGGATGTCGTCGGCTCGCTGGCGCGCGTCATCAAGCTGAACCTGACCCCGGCCTTCATCCTCGCGCAGCTCGGCTGGACCCCGGAAAATGTCGAACAGATGGTCACCGCGGACGACACGACCGTGACGATCAAATATGACGGCGATTTCTCGCCCGCCTTCGTGATGAACGTCCTGGCGTCGAGGCCGGCCTCCATCGTCGACATGAAGACGGTGATGGAGAACGAAGTCGATGGCGACATGGGCAATGCCTGGCTGAACGAGAATTCCGCCGGAACAGGCCCCTTCTCGCTGCAATCCTACCGCCCGGCGGAGCTGGTGCGGCTGAAGGCGAACCCGGATTATTTCAAGGGCGCGCCCAAGGTCAAAAGCGTCATCGTGCAGCATGTTGCCGAGGCCGCGACGCAGCAATTGCTGCTGGAATCCGGCGATGTCGACATGGCGAAGAACCTGACGCCGGACCAGATTGCCGGGATGAGCGGCGACGCCCTCAAGGTCGAGACCTTCCCGCAGGCCGCGGTGCATTTCCTGTCCTTCAACCAGAAGACCGAGAGCCTGACCCCGCCCGCCGTCTGGGAAGCCTCGCGCTACCTCGTCGACTATGAAGGCATGACCAGCACCATCATCGCAGGACAGATGGAAGTGCATCAGGCGTTCTGGCCCAAGGGCTTCCCGGGCTCCTATGACGAAACCCCGTTCAGCTACGATCCCGAAAAGGCCAAGGGCATCCTGGCCGAGGCCGGCATCGAGACGCCGATCACCGTCACGCTGGACGTGATCAACGCGGCCCCGTTCACCGATATGGCGCAGTCGCTGCAGGCGAGCTTTGCAGATGCCGGGATCAATTTCGAGATCCTGCCGGGCACCGGCGCGCAGGTGATCACCAAGTATCGCGACCGGACCCATCAGGCGATGCTGCTTTATTGGGGCCCGGACTTCATGGACCCGCATTCCAACGCCAAGGCCTTTGCCTATAACTCCGACAACTCGGACGGAAACTATGCGGCGACCACGACCTGGCGGAATGCCTGGGCGGTGCCGGATGAGCTTAACACGCTGACCAAATCCGCGCTGACCGAAGCCGACCCGGACAAGCGGATCGCGATGTACCAGGACCTGCAACAGAAGGTGCAGGAAAACTCGCCGATCGTGATCATGTTCCAGGCTTCCTACCAGGTTGCCATGGATAGCGGCGTGACCGGATACGTGAACGGCGCGACCTCGGATTTCGTGTTCTATCGCCTGGTCGAAAAGAACTGATCTCATAGAGATCTCGGGCTGCCGGAGCAATTCGGCAGCCCTTTTTGTTCTCAGTCACTGGCTGAATGCACACGGCAAAGCTCCTGTGCTCAGGGTCGAAGCCCCCTGCCCCTGCAATCCGATCCACGCTCACCCGGTTTCGACCGGGATCACCGGTCGCCGAGAACGTCCCGGATTGCTTTGGTCCAGAGATCATAGGCAAAAGGCGTCAGATGAACGCCGTCATAGCTGACGTCCCGGGCTTGCTGTCCCGCGAGCGCCTTGTCGAGATCGAGAAGGCGCGCCGAGCTGTCAAGAGGCGTAATCGCCTGCGTGATGGACGCATTCAGGGCCAGCACATCAGCTTGCCCCAGGCCGTATGTAGCCGGCACATTCGAGACCAGCAGAGCCGCATCGGGCCATCTCTCCGCCAGGTGTTCAACCACCCCCCGCAGCGCCTCGTCAAACGGGCCGGACGCAACTGCAGACTTGCGTTCGGTCGCCCGGAAGGCCTCGACCGAACCGAAAGCGATGATGACGGCCGTCGGCGCCACATCCGGCAACAGGGCGAGACTCCCCTGCCCGTCTCGCGCGGTCAGCCCCTGACGGGCGCAGTTGACCGGGAAATACCCCGGAACGGACCAACCATGATCGAAGAGCAGGCTGTTGCCGAAGAGCAGCAGCACTGGATCGTTACTTCTCTCCGCCGCGATGGCGGGGGCGCTTGGACGGCACGCGAGCTGGACCGGCGTAGCCGTCGGCTGATTGGCCGGCAGGAGCCGGATCGCGGAAAAAAGGAGCGCGGCGGCAATACCGGCCCAGGCAAACCAACGCCAGTTTTTCATGATGCGTCCTTGAGAATTCGGCTCGGATCCATTCTGTGCAATTGCCGCTCCACCAGGACCTTCAGGACGATATCGGGATCGATCCTGTCCACCAGGTCCATATCCATTGCGTTGGTCCAGACGAAATGAACCTCTCCGAAGGTGTTGGCCAGCACCGGTACGGTCGCCACTCCGAAGGAGTCCATGAGTACAAGGAGCCTTTCGGAACGCGCATTTTCATTCCGGCAGACGATCCTGGTCCAGGGGAAAATATTGAGCGTGTTCACCGTGAAGACGGTTCCGTCCGCGGACAGGCATTGGAAATCCGGGGGCTCAGGAAAAACCGGGACCTCCTCGGAGAGCCGGTTCTGCCAGCCGAGCATCCGCGCCAGGTCACCAGCCCGGCCCGCGGATCTCACGGTCATCTCCGGGACGGGGATCTCGATCCCGAGCGGCGCAAACACGGCCTGCATTGCCAGCGCCGCGCCATGCCGGTTCCAGTGCGTGTCCGTCTTGTGGTAAAGGGGCGTTCCGGGAAGCTCGCCGCGCTTTGCGGCAAGGACCATGCGCAGATCCGGGGTCTCGTAGGGAAGGTGTTCCCGGGCCATTTCCATGACCGCGCCGGTACGCGTCTCGCCACGGCGCTCCGCCAGCCATCGCGGCAGAAACTCGCCATAGACACTGTTCTTGTTGGGACCCAATGCGAACAGGAACGGGATATCGCGGGCGCTGGATTCGGCGGCCATCCGATCAAAGAATGACGCCCAGACGCCAAGATAGCCCTCCGGGATCGCCGGGTAGCCCTGCACGAAGTCTCGCAATCCATCGGACATGTAGAACAGGAAACCGTCTTTCCCCAAGGCGACCGCATCGTTCGGGCTATGTCCGAAAAGCCCGATCTTCACCGCGCTGTCGATGTCGCGGAAGGTTTCATTGAGCCAGATCCCGTTGCGGGCATGCTGTTTCAGGTAGGCTTTCGAGGCCGCAACAAAGGCCGGCAGGTCGGAGGCGCCTGTCATCAGCGAGGGCATTGGCGCCACCGTCTCCTCGGGCGCCAGGCCCGGATCGTCGAAGAGATCGACCATGCTCGCCAGCCCGATGGCCAGCAGGCTGAGCAGGCCAAGAACCGCCGCCGGAAAGACAAACGGAAGGGGTTGCTCGTCTCTGGGGAGATCTGTGGGCATCTTCAGAACCGGAAATAGATGAAGGGAGAATAGGAAGCGGCGCCCGCGGACACCACTGCGACTGCGAAAAGCGTCAGCATCCCGGCGGAGAGAACCGCGCCAGCCGCCCGCGCGGGCAGCCGTTCGACAAGGTGCCAACGGAGCCAATGCCCCACCGGGATGCAGAACAGCATGGCAAGGCCAAGGATCACGGCGATATAGGCGTCGAAGAAGCGGTCGAGCGGGAAGATATCGGCCTGCGATCCGCGCTGCCCCAGCAGCATCGCCCCCCAGAAATCGAGGGTTTGCTGCATGCCGTCGGCCCGGAAGGGAATCCAGCCCAGGATGACCACAAGCAGCAGGTAGACATGGCGCAGCGCCACCGGGAGCCGGCTCAGGATCCGCCCGAGGCCAAGGCGCTCGAGGACGAGGAAGGCGCCATGATAGGCGCCCCAGAACACGAAATTCCACGCCGCGCCATGCCAGAACCCGGTCAGCACGAAGACGATCGAGAGATTGAGATAGGTCCGGCCGGAGCCGTGCCGTTTGCCGCCGAGAGGGATGTAGACATAGTCTCGAAACCAGCGCGACAGGGTCATGTGCCACCGTCGCCAGAACTCGGTGATCGACCGGGAAATATAGGGATAGTTGAAGTTCTCGGGGAACCTGAAGCCCATCACCCGCCCAAGCCCGATTGCCATGTCCGAATAGGCAGAGAAGTCGAAAAAGAGCTGGAGAGAATAGGCCAGCGCCCCGAGCCAGGCGGTTTCGGGCGAGAGCCCGCCCGCAGGGATGGCAAAGATCTGGTCGGCGACAAGGCCGAGCGGATCGGCAATCAGGGTCTTCTTGGACAGGCCAAGCACGAAACGCTCGAAGCCGATGGCAGTATCGGAGCGGGTGGTCTTGCGCTCGGTCAGCGCTGTCTCCACCTCCGAATAGCGCACGATCGGGCCGGCGATGAGCTGCGGGAACATCGAGATATACAGTGCCAGCCGGAACGGGTCGCGCTGCACGGCGATCCTGCGGCCCGACAGGTCAATCAGGTATGAAAGCGCCTGGAAGGTGAAGAACGAGATCCCGATCGGAAGGGCCGGCGCGACATCGGCGGCATTCTCGACGCCGAGATTCTCCAGCAGGAAGCCGAAATACTTGTAATATCCCAGCGGCCCGAGATAGGCCCGACCCCCAGGCCAAGCCACAGGGACCGGCGCTGGCTGGCCTCGATGGCGAGGCCGAAGGCGTAGTTCATCCCGATCGAGGCCAGCAGCACGAGAATTTAGACCTGCTCGCCCCAGGCATAGAAAATCAGGCTCGCCAACAGCAACAGCCCGTTCTTCAATGCCTGCGGTGCCAGCAAATATGCGACCAGGAAAAGCGGCAGGAACAAGAACAGGAACAGGAACAGGAACAGGAAGAATGGATCTGAAAAAACCAACTATGCTTCTCCGAAAATGCGCGCGTGGATCGGAGACCAGCCTGGTCGCGGCAGACGAATAGAAATCCGTAGAAACCTAGGAGACCTTACGTAACCTGTCCATCCCCGTTGCCAGAAACGGATCGCCGCCCCCGAAACCTCGGAGCCAGTCCCGAAACTCTGGCCGCATCTTCAACGCTCCGCAGGCCCGGAAAATCACCAGGTCCAGGCAAGGCATAGACGCGTTTCCGGCGGATCAGGAGGTCCGGCACGGCTTTCCCGAGACCGCCTGTCAGCGCCATTGCGTCCCCTCCGCAGACGGCTTGTCAATCTGTCCGATGGAGGACGGCGCGCCCCGGCGCTATTGTCCGCTCAGGACCACCAGAAATTGCAGGATGAGCCGGATGTTCAGGATCGACGAGGAAGACAGACCGTTGCTCCTGACGGGGCTGACACTGGCCGGGATGCTCGTCGCCGCGATTGCATATTGGGGCCTGCCGGACGGCTTTGCCTGGATCGGACACGCGGCCCTGCTCGTTGTGTTTGCGGCGGGCGGGGTTCCGGCGGCCACGCGTGCGCTCACCGCGCTCTGGAAAGAGGGCGAACTCGATATCGACCTGCTCATGGTCATCGCCGCGGTTGCCGCGGCGCTGGTCGGGGCCGCCTTCGAGGGCGGCGTCCTGCTGGCCCTGTTCAGCCTCTCGACCACGCTGGAAGAGCGCGCGATGGGCCGCGCGCGCCGCGCCATCGAATCCTTGATGGAATTGCGACCGGACACGGCGCTGCGCCGCACCCCGGCCGGCACCGAAGAGGTCGCGCTGGAAGAGCTTGTTCCCGGCGATGTCGTCGTGCTGCGTCCGGGCGCAAGGGTGCCTGTCGATGGGGAGATCCTCGAAGGCGAGGGCGAGATCGACGAATCCACCATCACCGGCGAGGCGGTCCCGGTGATGAAATCCGCCGGCGACCCGGTCTTCGAGGCAACCGTGAACCAGAATGGCGTTCTGGCGGTGCGTGTCGACCGGCCGCTGGCCGAGAGCACCGTGGCGCGGATGATCGCGCTCGTCACCGAAGCGCAGGCCGCCCGCGCTCCCTCGGAGCAGTTTTCGAGCTGGTTCGGACAGCGCTACACGATCTTTGTCCTCTGTTTCTCCTCCCTCGCCTTTCTCGGCTTCCTGCTGCTCGACAATGGATGGCACGACGCGCTTTACCGTGCCGCGACCCTGCTGGTTGCGGCCAGCCCCTGCGCCATCGTCATCTCGGTGCCGGCCGCGATCCTGTCGGCGCTCTCCGCCTCCGCGCGCGGCGGGGTGCTGTTCAAGGGAGGGGCGGCGCTGGAAACGCTCGCCTCCGTCTCCTCCTTTGCCTTCGACAAGACCGGCACCCTGACCACGGGCCGGCAAGAGCTGACGGGGCTGCGCTGCGAGGGCGACGAGAACGTGTTCCTCGCCCGGCTGGCCGGCATCGAGGCGCAGTCGGAACACCCGGTCGCGGACGCGATCCGCCGCGCAGCCTCCGAACGCGGTGTCACGCCCATCGAGATGCGCGAGGCCCGGGCCGTGCCGGGCGAGGGCATTATCGCCCTGGACGGCGAAGGGGTGGTCTGGGCCGGCAATGAACGCCTCGCGAAACGCATGGCGGAGCATGCCGTGCCGATGGAATGCCCCGCCTTCCTCGCGGCGCTGCGCGACACGCCCCGGACCCTGGTGCTGATGGGGCGCGGCGCGCATGTCCATGGCGTCGCAACGGTGGAAGACCGGCCGCGGGCCTCGGCGCGGCCGGGTCTCGATGCGCTGCGCGCGCGGGGCATCACGCAACTCGCGATGGTCACCGGCGACAGGGCTGCGGTCGCCGAGCGCGTCGGAGCGGAACTGGGAATCGCGCGCGACGCGATCCATGCGGACCTGCGCCCGCAGGACAAGGTGGACATTGTGGCCAGGCTTGCCGAGGGGAACCGTGTGGCCTTCGTCGGGGACGGGGTGAATGATGCCGCCGCGCTGGCCCGGGCGGATGTCGGCATCGCGATGGGGGCAGCGGGCTCCGAGGTCGCGCTCCAGGCCGCCGATGTGGCGCTTCTGTCGGATGACCTGAGGCGGCTGGCGGCCGCGCACCGGCTGGCGCAGCGGGCGGCGCGGATCATCCGCCAGAACCTGATTTTCGCCACCGGCGCGATGGTGACGCTGGTGCTGGCAGGGCTGTTCTTCCACCTGCCGCTTCCTCTCGCGGTGATCGGCCATGAGGGCGGCACGGTCCTCGTTGTCCTCAACGGGCTGCGCCTGCTGGCCGACCCGATCCGGCTGGCACAGGATCGGGTCGCCGCGGATGCGCCGGACGGCCCGGCCTTTGCGGCGGATCGCCACGTTTGAATCCGCCGCCGGCTCCGTCATCCCGGGCCCACGTCAGAAATGCGGTCAGTCCTCTGATCCAACTCCCAGGAAATTGGCATGTCCCCTGTTCTTCTCGGCTTTCTTGGAAGCCTCGTCGCCGGCCTGATGACCGCCGTCGGCGCGCTTCCGGTGCTTGTCCACCGGATGCCCGGGCGCGGTTTCCGGGACATGTCACTCGGCTTCGCCGCCGGCGTGATGCTCGCGGCCTCGTTCTTCTCGCTGATCATTCCCGCGCTCGACGCGGCCGGGGAGCGTCTCGATGGCGCCGCCATGCCGGCCTTCATCGTCTGTATCGGAATCCTGATCGGGATGGCGGCCGTCGCCTATCTCAACGAGAAGCTGCCGCATGAGCATTTCAAGCTCGGACATGAGGGGCCGGAAAGCGCCTCGCTCCGCCGGGTCTGGCTCTTCATCTTCGCGATCACCATCCACAATTTCCCTGAAGGCCTGGCCGTTGGCGTCGCCTTCGGCGCGGGCGGCCTCGAAGGCGGGCTGCCGCTGGCGATCGGGATCGGGCTGCAGAACGCGCCCGAAGGGCTGGCAGTCGCCGTCTCCCTGCTCGGCGAGGGCTATAACAGGTACCGCGCCTGGGGGATCGCCGCCCTGACCGGGCTTGTCGAACCCATCGGCGGGCTGATCGGCGCCGGCGCCATCAGCTATTCCGAACCCTTCCTGCCCTGGGGGCTGGCCTTTGCCGCTGGGGCGATGATCTACGTGATCAGCCACGAGATCATTCCCGAAACCCATCGCAGCGGGCATCAGAACAAGGCCACGCTGGGCCTCGCCATCGGCTTGGTCGTGATGCTGTTCCTCGATGTGACGCTGGGCTGAGACCGCACCAGCCCAGCCCTCACGCGTCCTGGCGAGGACCCCGCGCGCGGCGCGCAGGGCCGCCTGCCGTTATACGCTCTGGCGCCGCCGGAAAAGCGGCTGGACGAGACGCCGCCAACTCAGCGCCAAGCCGGTATAGACCATGAACACGCTGGCCAGCGAGGCCAGCCCGGCGATGGTCTGTCCGATCAACCCGTAGAACTCGCCGGTATGGACAAACCGCATCCACATCCGCGCCTTCGTGGCCGGTGAGCGGTCGGAAAACGTCGAAACAGCCGTCACCTCGCCGCTCTGCTGCGAGATCGTGAGCGTCTCCTGCCGGGTCAGTTGCTTGCCGGTGCCTGTGTCGACCCTGACGCTCACATCCGCGGCATGCGCGTCCTGCGGCAGAGTCAGGGTGATCCAGTTCCAGCCGGCATCATGCCCGGCCGCCGTCTCAAGGATCGCCTGCAGGCCGACGCCGGCCGCGCCGGTGGCGCCCCCCGTTGCTTGTTCGGTACCGTGGTCGTCATGATCGCCCTCACGCTGCCCATGTCCGCGCCCGCGCCCGAGACCGCCGCCGAAGCCGCCGCCGGGGCCATCGGAACGGCGCATCTCTTCGCCATAGGCCGTGAAGAGCATCTTGCCGGCCCAGTCATAGGAGAGCACGACGCCGGAGAGAATGATCACGAAGAGCGGCAGCGCCGCCCAGGCCGCAAAGACATGATGCCAGGCGAAGTCGCGCGCCTTGGCGTTGGGATAGTCGCGGCGAAACAGCAGCCGGGTCTTCAGCATGCCCCATTTCCACAGCCTGGGCAGCCAGAGATAGGCGCCCGAGAGCAGCAGGAAGCCGAAGACGAGATTGGCCGCGCCGGTGATCGCGCCGCCGGTCTCGTTCGGTCCGGAGAGGGACAGCCAGCGATGCAAGGTCGTGACCGTACCGAAAAAGCCTTCCAGCCCCGCCGTCCCCTCGCCAAGAACCGCGCCGCTATAGGGATCGAGGAAGATCTTCCCCTCCCGGCCGGAGGTGGCCTTGACCGCGGCGGCCGGGTCGTTTTCGAAGGTCAGCGCGGTTGCCTTGCCATCGGTCTCCGCGCGCGCGATCGCGGCCAGCTCATCCGCCGGCAGCGGCAGGGTCCCGGGTGCGCTCACATCGTAACGGTTCTCGGTCCACTGCGTGATCTGCGCCTCATAGGTCAACAGAACGCCCGTGACGGCAAGCATCAGGACAACAAGGCCTGCGGCCAGGCCAGCGACGAGATGGCTCCAGAACAGGATCTTTCGGAAGGGCATGGTGGGCTCCTCTGGATGTCACGCGATCACGGAGGCGGAAGCCGGGTTCCTTGTGGAAATGTCGTTTCGGCAACCGGGGCCCGTCAATCACATGTTGAAGACAGGGACGTGAAAGGGCGGGTGAGAGAACTCACCCGCCCCGCCGGGACAAGGCCCGGCCTGCTAAAGCTCGGCTTCCAAGCAAACAGGAACGAAACCGGCCGCAGCAGTGCTGTCGGCAACGACCTTGCAGGCAAGGATGTCACCGGTGCGCGTATCGACGATCCAGAGCGCACCGTCTTCGGTCGGGTAGGCCGCGAAGGGAACGCCCTGCTGGCCGCCGCCTTTTCCGCCGCGTTGTCCCTTGCCCTGCTGGCGGTCCATCGTCATCCCGGACGAACCGCGCGCGCCCTGGCCGCGACCCTGCTGGTATCCGGGCTGCTGGCTGCCTTGCTGGTCCATCATCCGGCCCTGGCCACCCATGCCCTGGCCGCCCTTGCCTTGTCCGTGGCCCTGGCCATAGCCTTGGCCTTGGCTGTAACCTTGGCCCTGGCTGTAGCCCTGACCTTGACCTTGACCTTGACCTTGGCCTTTGCCTTGTCCGCGGCCTTGCCCGGCGCCGCGCCCCTGGCCCTGCTGCATGCCGGGCTGCTGGTCCTGCATCTGCGCCATCCGGCCCTGGCCCTGGCCTTGACCCTGGCCTCTGCCCTGCCCACGGCCCTGCATGTTGCCCTGCGCGCCCATTCCGGCCCCGAAATCCTGAACGGTGACAGTGCCGTTGCCATCCTTGTCCATGACCCCCATCCAGACCACCGAGGCGGCAAGGAACTCTTCGAGCGAGACGCGCCCGTCGCTGTCGGCATCGCTCGCGGCGAGGGACAACGCCTGCTCCGCCCGTCCCGCGCCATTCCCGCGATCGGCGGGGCGCTGCATCGACTCGGTGCGGGCCTGATCATAGACGCCGAATTCCTCGGCGCTCAGCGCCCCGTCCTCGTTGTCGTCGAAGGCAGCGAAGATATCGGCGCGCCGCTCATTGAGCTCCTCGAGGGTGATCGTGCCATCCTCGTCGGCGTCCCAGTTGGTCAGGAAATTGACACCGGGTTCGAATGGTTCGTCGGTTTGCGCAAGGGCCGGTCCGGCCACGATTGCGGACAGGGCGACTGCGGTAAGAAGGATCGGTTTCATCGGGAAGTCCCTTCGGTTCCTGTTTGCTATACAGAAGATACGCAATAGGCCCGGAGTTCCGTCGCCCGCCGCACAAAAAAACTTTCGAAGCGCCGCAGGCTGGCCCGCAGGGGCCGGAGCAAGGCCCCCTCTCCCGGACATCAGCAGCCGATGCGCATCCATGTCGCCTTGCGCTGCGCAAGCGCGGGCAGCACGCGCCCGGGACGAAGGAGCCGCCTTGGCCCGGTTCCTGTCCCGACGATGCGCTGCCCGCCCTGTCCCGGAGCCGCGAAAAGAGGCAAAAACTGACGCGTGCCGCACCCCGGACGTCGTGTCTCATTGATCGGCGCGCGGCACGGTGTCTCCATGACCGCACAGGAAGTGACCCGGGGGGAGCGACATCGGAATGTGGAGGAGGACGCGACATGGCCCGGCCGCCCCCGGACAGGCGCTGCTGTCTGTGCTGGCGCTGTTGGCGATGCTCGTCCAGGTCCTGTTCACGGCAGACCACCTTGGCGCTTCGGCCGTCCGGGCCTTCGGATCGGAGGCAGGCCTGTCCGGCTTCGGGATCATGGAGATCTGCGCCGGGGACGGGGTCGAGATCATCGGTTCCGGGGACGGCTCGGGCGATGATTGCCCGGTCTGCGCCAGCGCCGCCGTTGCCGATTTCGGCGAGGCCGGGACAGCCGCGCCCCCTGCCCCGTCCGTCACCCTGCTCGCCCATGGCTGGGCCCCCCGGCGGGAAGACCATGCGACCGCCCTGCGCCCTTCCGGGACCAAGCCGATACGCGCGCCGCCCGTTGTCCTGACCTGAGCGCATTGGGGGCAGTCTCCGCTGCGACCTGACCCGGTTCACGGACAGGCCCCTGTCTCATGCACGCCTTCCACATGCATCCGCCCCCAACGGGCCGGACCCGCATGGCAGGGCGTCTTCCCATGCATCAAAAAGCAGGACACAGATACATGAAACGTCGCGATTTCATCCTCACGACATCCGCTGGCGCGCTCCTTGCCGCCGGAACCGCCTCCGCGCAGACAATGATGAAGACCCCCTGGGACTGGACCGACGAGAACGGCCTGGCCCGGTTCCTGAAGCAAGACCCGGACCCGCTGGAGAACGAGTTCGAGAAGTATCCCCGCTGCCCCTATTGCGGCATGATGCGCAAGCAGTGGAGCCATTCCCGCCACCTCATCCATTACGATGACGATACGGTCGATGGCACATGTTCGATCCATTGCGCCGCGATCAGCCTGTCCCTCAACATGGATCGGGGGCCGCGTGTCATCTATGCCGGCGATGCCGGCGCCGAGGGCGAGGTGAAGCCGCTCGCCGACAGCGCGGCGATGTCCTACGTGATCAACCCCGCGCAGATGGGAACGATGACCAGACAGTCGAAATGGGCCTATTCCGACCCGGCAGCGGCCAGGGCCGCAGCGGCGGAAGGCGAAGGGGCCATGATCGTCGGATTCGACGACGCCCTGCGCGCCGCCTTCGCCTCGATGGCGGAAGACACGATCGCGATCCGCAAGCGCCGGGCCGAGCGCCGGGCGCGGGCCGCCCAGTAGCGCCGATCGTTCCGGCCTGTCCGGCGCCCCGCTGGACAGGCCGCATCCCTTTCGAAACGGACCTGTCATGTGCACCCATTCCCACGATCCCGCCCGCCGGCGCCTGCTGGCCTTCCTCCCGGCCGCGACGCTCCTTACCCTGGCCGGACGCCGCCCGGCCCTGGCCGACGCCGCCCCTGTCGACCTGCCGGCACCGGCGCCCCGCGACACCTGCCCTGTCTGCGGAATGTTCGTGGCCCAATATCCGGAATGGGTCGCCACGATCCTCTGGCAGGATGGCGCGGCGGTCCATTTCGACGGCGCGAAGGACTTCTTCAAATACCTCCACGATCTCGGGAAATACGCCCCCGGCCGCCGCGCCGACCAGATCGTGGGCATGGGGGTGACCGAGTATTACGGCTTGCGGCTGGTCGATGCCCGGGCGGCCGAATATGTCATCGGATCGGATGTCTACGGCCCGATGGGGCACGAGCTGATCCCGCTCGCAACCGCGCTGGACGCAACCGATTTTCTAAACGATCACAAGGGCAAGGCGCGCGTATTCTTCGACGACGTCACCGCCGAGATGCTGGCCGCGCTGGACGCAGGGTCGATCAAATGACCCGGCGCAGCCCCCTCGTCTTCGGGCTCATCGGCGCCGGTTGCGCCCTGCTCGCGCTGGAAGCGATGCACAGCAAATTGATGACGCCTGCCGGGGCCGCGCGCATGGCCCGCTCGGCCGAGCTCGTGCGGCGCGCCGGGCTGACCGACCTTGCTCTCTTCACCGAGGCCCGCTTTGCCCGCAACCCCGCCCTGGCAGACCTGCACACCGCCTTCCAGGACAGCCCGCTCTCCTTCGAACATTTCCCCTCCGGCACGTTCGCCCCCCGTCCCGCCGCCGGCTTCGGACAGGGGACGCTGCGCTTTGGCACAGAGGAGGACGCCCGGTGACACCCTGGGTCCGCCGCCAGCAGGCGCTGGCCGACTACACGCTCGCCGCGATGGCCCGCCGCAGGGTCAAGAATATCGGCCTGCTGCTGATCTACGCGCTGGTGATCTTCGTCATCGCCTCCGCCACGCTCTTTTCCACCGCCCTTCGGCACGAGGCCGAGATCGTCCTTGCCGAGGCCCCGGAACTCATTGTCCAGAATCTCGTGATGGGGCGGCATGACATGATCTCCGCCGAGATCATCGAGGAGCTGGAAGCCATCCGCGGCGTGGGTGGCGTAACGGGCCGGCTCTGGGGCTATTTCTACGATCGGGTCAATGGCGCCAATTACACGCTGATGGTGCCGCTGGACCCGAAAATGGTGCCGCCAGCGGGACAGGCGCTCTTCGGCGAGGCCCTGCCGCGGACGCGCGGTCTCGGCTGGGACACCGCCCCGCTCTTTCTCAGCCGGTATCCGGGCGACCTGTTCCGCCTCGACCCCGCCGGACGGCTGAGCCATGAAAGCGCCCTCGTCAGCGCCGACCTTATCCTGCTCGGGGAGGAGGATTTCCGCGCCTTCTTCGATCTGCCGCCAGCGGTCTACACCGATATCGCGGTCTCGATCCGCAACAGCCGCGAGATCGACACCATCGTCGCCAAGGCCGGCAAGCTGCTTCCGAATGCGCGGCTGGTCACCCGCGACGAGATCTCCCGCACCTATCAGAAACTGTTCTACTGGCGGGAGGGGATCATGGTCGCGATGGCCGGGGCGTCGGTGCTGGCCTTCGCCATCTTCGCGGCCGAGAAAGCCTCCGGCCTCTCGGCGGAGGAGACCCGGGAGATCGGCATCCTGAAGGCCATCGGCTGGGACACGCGAGACGTGATCGCGATGAAGCTCTGGGAAGGCGGGCTGATTTCGCTCGGGGCCTTCCTGTTCGGGACCGGGCTCGCCTATCTGCATGTCTTTGCCTTCGATGCCGCGCTCTTCGCTTCCGTGCTCAAGGGATGGTCGGTGATCTACCCGGATTTCCGGCTGACGCCGATGATCGACGGCGTGCAGCTGACCGCGCTCTTCTTCCTCACGGTCCTTCCCTACACGGCCGCCACGATCGTGCCGATCTGGCGGGCGGCGACGGCCGATCCCGACCAGGTCATGCGATAGGAGGCGACGATGATTTCCCTGCACGCGGTAAGGAAACTCTACAATGAAGGCCGTCCCAGCGAGGTCACGGCCCTCGGCGGCATCGATCTCGAGATCGCGCGAGACGCGCTGACCGTCTTCAGGGGGCCGTCCGGATCGGGCAAGACGACGCTGCTGTCGGTGATCTCCTGCATGGCCCGGCCAAGCTCGGGACGGGTCTTCGTCGATGGCCGGAATGTCTCCGGCCTGCCGGAGAGCTTCCTGACGCAGGAGCGCCGCCGCACCTTCGGCTTCGTCTTTCAGCGGTTCAACCTGATCCGCGGCCTGACCGTGCTGGAAAACGTGCTCCTGCCCGCCGCCCCGCTTGGCCGCGCCCCGCGCGACGACGCGGAGCGCGCGACCGCCCGGCTGGAGGCGCTCGGGCTGGGGCCGAAGGCGCATGTGCTGGTCGAGCAGCTCTCCGGCGGCGAGGCGCAGCGGACCGCGATTGCCCGCGCCCTGATCAACGACCCGCCGGTGCTGATCGCGGACGAGCCGACGGCCAATCTCGACACCGAGCTGGCGATGCGCTTTCTCGACATCGTCGCCGGCCTGCGGGCCGAGGGGCGGACGGTCGTGATGACCAGCCACGATCCGCGGATCTGGCAGGCCGCGCTGGTGGACCGGGTTGTCGCCCTGCGCGACGGCCGGCTGGACGAGGAACAGCCATGATCCTCCAGGTGCCGATCCTCGCACTGCTCCTGGGCTCGGCCCTGGCCAGCGCCGTGGCGCTCTGGGCGGCGTGTTTTGCCATCCGGGTGCTGCGTGGCTGGGACATCACGAATGGCAGCGGCCAGCAGCTCGCGCTCGAACGCGCGACCCAGCTTGTCTCCACCCTGTTCGGCCTCGTCATGCTGATCGAGATCGCGGCCCTGTTCCTGTTCGTTTTCAACGCCGACCGCATGGCCACGCTCTTCGTCGGCGCAATGTGCGCGGTGGGCACGTTCAACGCCAATGCATGGGGCTTTCCGGCCCTCACGCTCAAGATCGCGGTGTTCTTCGCGGCAGCACTCTGGCTGCGGCTCGACCGGCTGGATCGGGCGGGCCATGACTACCCGCTGACCCGGGTGAAATATGCCGCCATCCTCGGGATCGCCCCGCTCCTGCTCGCCAATGCAGCAGCGGAGCTGGCCTATTTCCTCAACCTGAAGACGGATGTCATCACCTCCTGCTGCTCGAAGCTCTACACGCCGGCCAATGCGGGGCTGGCCGCCGAGATGACCGGGCTCGCGCCCGGACGCGCGCTCTGGCTGCTGGCGATCTGTGGCCTCGCGGTGGCGCTGGCCGGCGGCGCGGTGCTGCTGCGGGGACGCGGCGCGCGGCTGCTGGCGCTGGCCGGGATCGCCTTCTTCCTTGCCGCGCTGACCGCCATCGTTTCGGTGATCTCGCTCTATGTCTACGATCACCCCAACCATCATTGCCCCTTCTGCCTGTTGAAGCGGGATTACGGGTATTTCGGCTACGCGCTCTACATCCCGCTCTTCGCGGGCACGGCCCTTGCCGCAGGCGTCGGGATGATGCGGGCCCTGCCCCGCAGCGACAGCCTCGCCGCGATCACGCCGCTCGCGATCCGCCGGCACACCCGTCGCGCCCTTGCCGCCTTCGCCCTCTTCGGCGCCGCGGTCCTCTGGGCAATAGCGTCCTCGCAGCTCATCCTGTTCGGCTAGCCGGCTGCAACGACGGAGGGACATCGTCCCTCGCGTCCGGGTGGTTTCGAACCGGACAGGAGCGCCGGAGCGAGCGGCCTAGTCGAGGCGGAGATCGCCAAGCCGGGCGCGGATGGAGGAGTCGGTGTCATCGCTGTCGGAGGAGACTGCGAGCCCGACCAGGACAGTTTTCGGACTGCCGAAGGCGCGCTGGAAATCCGCCTCCAGATTTACGCTTTCCTGGAAGCTTCCGGTGCCCGCCGGCCGGCGGATGATGGTCTTCCCGCGCTTGCCGAGATAGGGCGAGGGCAGGATCTCGTTGCGGGCGTGATCCCCGCCCCAGACATACATGAGCACGCGGGCGTCGCGCGACCTGAGCAACTGGCGGACATTGGCATCGCGGCTGGCCTCGGCGCGGTCGGCCGGCAGGAACAGGAAATAGAGCGAGAGGTTCCGGTCGTCCCCGCCCTTGCGGGTAAGTTGCGTGCCCGGCACGCTTTGCTGCACTGACCAGTCCCAGCTCGCCCCTGTCGCCGCGCCTTCGGAGGCCGGCAACCGGGTCCAGATCAGGGAGACGGACCCGTCCGAGCGCACGTCCACCCCCCGGGAGGACTGGATCCAGCTATTGCTGGACAGGCGGGGAAATTCCTGTTCTGCCCATCCCCCGAAAGGCACCGACTGGGCGGCCGAGGCTGCAAGGGACAGTGTCAGGGCAAGGGCCGTAATCGCCTTCATCATTTCTCTCCGCGCGTCCGTTTGAATGTGGCGATGATAGCCTGATCGGCAGGCAGGGAAAGACCGCGCGGCCCGCGTGACGCCCCGGCTCCCGAAGACGTGAAATCCCGTCACCGGCCCGTTGGCGGCTTTTCGCGGTCATGAGACGCCCCGAAACCCCGCACCGGATGCCGCGCGCCGGGATGGCGCGGAACCCGCTTTCACGCTCCAAGCGGGCGTTGAAGACGCCACCGATCCGGCCGGACCAGCGCGGCGCGGGACGGTCTCAGCCGAGAGCGCGGACCAGCCGGGCAGCGGCCTCGACACCGTCCAGCACAGGCACGGACACCCGCGCGCGCAATTCGGCGGCCAGCCGAGCCATGCCGCCGCATCCCAGGATGATGCAGTCGCAGCCATCCTCGGCCACGGCCCGCCCGGCTTCCGCCGCGATCCGCGCCGCCGCCCCTTCCCCGGTCTCGGTGGTCTCCAGCACCGGCAGGTCGCTGGCGCGCACCCGCCCGAGATGTCCCTCGAGCCCGTAGCGCCGGATATTCTCCTCAATCACCGGAACAGAGACATCCAGCGTCGTGACGACGGAGAAGCGCTCGCTGCGCAAGGCGGCGACGTGAAAGGCGGCCTGGCCGATGCCGATCACCGGGCAGGCCGCGACGGCATTGGCCTCTGCAAGACCGGTATCGTCGAAACAGCCGATGATGATGATGTCGATCTCCGGCCCGGCGCGGGCGACGAGATCGAGCAGCGGCGGCACGGCCAGCGCGCCATCCTCCGGCCCCTGGATCGCGGGCGGACCGTTGCGGGAGGTCCAGCCGACGAAATCCACGTCCGGGGCGACGGCCTCGGCCGCCCGGACCATCGAGGCGGTCATTTCCTGCGTGTTGTTGGGGTTGATCAGCAGGGCGCGCGGCATTCAGAGCATCCCCTTGCCGGCATCCGAGCCTTGCCGCGCCCGGCGGCGCGCCTGCAGCCAGACCGTCAGTAGGAAGATCGCGATGACAAGGAAGGAGAACAGCGTTGTCAGCGTGCCGAGCGCAAAGATCACCGGCGTGGTGACATTCGTGGTCATGCCGTAGATCTCCAGCGGCAACGTGTTGTAGCTGCCCGAGGTCAGCAGCGTCCGGGCGAACTCGTCATAGCTCAGCGTGAAGCCGAACAGCGCCACCCCGATCAGCGAGGGCGCGATGATCGGCAGCACGACATGGCGGATCGTCTGCCAGTTGCTGGCGCCCTGGTCGCGCGCCGCCTCCTCGTAGCTCGGATCGAAGCGGTTGAAGACGGCGAACATGATCAAGAGGCCGAAAGGCAGCGTCCAGGTGAGCTGCGAGCCGTAGCCGGAGGTCGACCAATGCACGTTCAGCCCGGATTGCGAGAAGATCAGCCCGACGCCGAGCGAGACGAGGATCGAGGGGATCACCAGCGAGGTGATGACGAGGTAGAAGACCACCGAGGAGCCGGCGAAGCGCTTGCGGAAGGCCAGCCCGCCCATGACCGAGACGACGACTGTCGTGACCATGACCATCAGCCCGAGCACCAGCGAGCGCGAGAAGCTGCCCCAGATATCGCCCACCGCCTGCTGACGGAAGAGATCGGCGAACCAGTACGTCGAGACGCCACGCATCGGGAAGGTCAGCCCGCCATCCGGCCCCTGGAAGGAGAGGATCGCGATGGTCATCGTCGGCCCGTAGAGGAAGAGCAGGAACAGCGCGAAGAAACCGGCGAGAAGGTAAAAACTGCGAGAGCGTTTGCCGGACATGTCAGAGCTCCTTGCGAATATCGACGAAGCGCAGCAGCACGGCGATGATCAGCAACACCGTGGCCAGCAGGACGACGGCCGTTGCGGCGGCGGAAGGGTATTGCAGCAGCGCGATATCGTTGGAAATCAAGCGGCCGACATTGGCCGATTGCGAGCCGGACATGAAGCGCACGGTGATGAAATCGCCCATGACCAGCGTCACCACGAAAATCGAACCGATCATGATGCCGGGCTTGGTCAGCGGGATGATGACATTGGTCAGCGTCTGCAGGCCGGAGGCGCCATTGTCATAGGCCGCCTCGATCAGCGAGCGGTCGATCCGCATCATCGTGTTGAAGATCGGCACCACCATGAACAGCGTGTAGAGATGCACGAAGGCGAGGATCACCGAGAAATCGGAGAAGAGCAGCCACTCGACCGGCTCGTCGATCACGCCCCAGGAAATCAGCGTCGAATTCGCGAGCCCGTTGCGGCCGAGAAACGGAATCCAGCTGATCATGCGGATGATGTTCGAGGTCCAGAAGGGGATCGTGCAGAGCAGGAAGAGCGCGATCTGCCAGGTCAGCGTGCGGACATGGAAGGCGAGGAAATAAGCCACGGTGAAGCCGATCCCGAGGGTAAAGACCCAGGTGATGGCGGCGTATTTGAACGTGTTGAAGAAGACCGAATAGGTCACGGGCGAGCCGAAGAGGAACGCGTAATTGTCGAAGAGGAAGGCCGGGTAGATCGAGAATTCCGTCGCGCCCCAGAAGCTGACCACGACGATCATCACGATCGGCAGCACAAGGAAAAGGAGCAGCACGGCCGAGAGCGGCGCGGCCAGGAGCCATCCCGACAAGTGACGGTTTTTCAACAGGTTGCGCATCGAAGCTCCGGTTCGGGAAAGGGCGCCCCCTTCCAGGAGAGACGGAAGGGGGCAATGCGGGGCGACGCGGAAGGGAAAAGGTCCCGCCGCCCCGGCAGTCTCGTGGGCCGGATCAGGCGGCGATGAACTCGTTCCACTTGCGGACCATGTGCTGGTTCTCGTCCATGACCGCGTTCCAGCAGGCGACCGCGCCCATGCGGTCGTAGAAGGAGCCGCCATCGCGCACGGCGCCGGCCTTTTCCATGACCTTGCCGAACGGGTTGGTGATGTCGCCCTGCGCCGGCTTGCCCTCGAACCAGAAGCCCCACTCGTCCTCGGACATGTGGTTCTTCGAGGTTTCCGGCACCGCCGAGTAATAGCCCTGGCGCATCAGGAACCCGCCGACCCAGCCGTCGAGATACCAGTTGATATATTCATAGGCCGCGTCCAGCTCGAGCCCGGAGAGGGATTTCGACAGTCCAATGCCGCCGCCCCAGCTCCGGTAGCCCTCTTTCAGCGGCTGGTAGACGCAGGGAATGCCCTGGCTGCGCACCGCGGTGATTGCCGGCGACCACATGGACTGGATCACCACCTCGCCCGAAGCCATCAGGTTGACGCTCTCGTCGAAGGTCTTCCAGAAGGCGCGGAACTGGCCGGCTTTCTTGGCCTCGGTGAAGATCGCCATCGTCTTGTCGATCTCCTCCTTGGTCATGTTGCCCTTGTCGCCATAGGCGATCTCGCCCATCGCCTCGCAGACCATCGCCGCGTCCATGATGCCGATGGAGGAGATGTCGAGGATCGAGGCCTTGCCGGCGAATTCCGGGTTCAGCAGCTCCGCCCAGGTGTTGATCTCGCGGCCGATCAGGTCGGGGCGGATGCCCAGCGTGTCGGCGTTGTAGATGGTCGGGATCAGGGTCATCCAGCCGGATTCCTCGGCCACGAATTCCTTGCCGTCCACACCATCGACAAAGCCGACGCTATGCGGCGCGGTGCCCTGCGCGATCGTGCTCTCCGGCGTCAGCTTGCCATCGCGGAAGATGCCGACGATCTTGTCATAGTTCTTGATCTTGTTGACATCCATCGCCTGCAGGTTGCCCGTCGGCCAGACCTTCTTGCAGATCCAGTACTCGATATCGGCAATGTCGAAACTGTCCGGCTGGGTGGCGGCGCGCTGCGTCACGGCGTCGGAATCGAGCGCGGTCATCTCCAGCGTGAAGCCGAGATCTTCCTTCACCCTGGCGGCGACCTCGTTGAGGTTGCTGACACCGGTGCCGAACTGGCGCAGGGTCACGTCCTTGATGTTCTGCGCCCAGATCATCGGCGCGCCGAGCGTCGAGGCGCCGGCAGCGGTCACGGTGGCGGCGGCGCCTTTCAACACGCTGCGGCGGCTGAGCTTGGGGGGGAAGTCTTTCATTGTCCGTCTCCTGTTGCGGGATGTGGTCTTGTCCGAGTTCAGGCCGAGACCGGGTGCAGCGCGCTGTCCTTCCAGGACAGGCCCACCTCCGCTCCCGGCTGCATCGGATTCTCGAAAAATTGGTCCTCGGGCAGGACGGCGGAGACCTCCTGGTCGCCCACTGCCAGGATCGTCAGCAGCACATTTGCGCCCTGGTACTCGACCCCGGTGATCCGCCCGTCGAGCCGCCCCTCGGCGGCGTTGGTCAGCGCCAGATGGTCGGCGCGGATGGCAAAATGGCCCTGCGGCAGGGCGATGACATTATGCCCGCCCATGAAGCGAGCGACGAATTCCGTCTTCGGCGCCCCCCAGACCTCGCGCGCCGGCCCGGCCTGCTCGATCACCGCGTTGTTCATCACGACGATCTCGTCCGCCAGCGCCAGCGCCTCGTCCTGGCTGTGGGTGACATGGATGAAGGTGATGCCCAGCTCGCGTTGCAGCCGTTTCAGCTCGGCCCGCATGCGGATGCGCAGGAAGGGGTCGAGCGCCGAAAGCGGCTCGTCGAGCAGCAGCACCTGCGGGTTGGTGATCAGCGCGCGGGCGAGCGCCACGCGCTGCTGCTGGCCGCCCGAGAGCTGGTCCGGCAAACGGTCGGCAAACTGGGTCATATGCACCAGTTCCAGCATCTCGCCCGCCTTCTCCCGGCGCGTCGCGGCCTCAACACCCTTCATCTTCAGGCTGAAGGAGACATTGTCGCTGACGCTCAGATGCGGAAACAGCGCGTAGCTCTGGAACATCATCGCCGTGCCGCGTTTCGCGGGGGGCAGCCAGGACACATCGGCCCCGCCCAGAACGATGGAGCCGTCGGACGGATCTTCATGCCCCGCGATCATCCGCAGTGTCGTCGACTTGCCGCAGCCCGAGGGTCCCAGCAGGCAGGCATAGGAGCCGGCGCGGAAATGGTGGTCCACCCGGTCGACCGCCAGCGTGTCGCCATAGCGCTTTGTCAGCGAGACCAGTTCGAGATCCTGTCCGGTTGTCATTGTCGCTCCCGTGCTTCTTCGTTCCACCTTCCTGTGCGAGCGGCGAAAGCTGAAACGGGACGGGGTCGGAAACCGGGGCCAGACGGGATTTGCCCGCGATCCACGCGGCCTCAAGCGGGGTTCGTATATTTTTGAGGCAGGGATTGTATACAATGCATCCGATCTGGGTCGACAAACCCGGCGAATCTTGCACCCATTGCCCTTGGCGTCCTATCACCGTGGCGAAAAGGGAGTATCCAGTGATCGGTGCCTTCAAATCCACCAACCAGCGCGCCCGGGTCGTCGCCGAAGGGATCGCAACGGCAATCCACGAACACCGCCTTGCCCCGGGCATGAAACTCATCGAGGACGAGGTTGGCGAGATCTATGGTGTCAGCCGCACCATCGTGCGCAGCGCGCTGCAATCGCTCTCCCATGAGAAACTGGTGGAAATCGAGCCCAATCGCGGCGCCTTTGTCGCTCGCCCCAGCGTGCGCGACGCGCGCGAGGTCTTCGAGGCCCGCGCGCTGCTGGAGCCGCGCACCGCCCATTCCGCGGCAACCCGCACGACGCCGGCCGATATCGAGCTGCTGAAGCGGCATATCGAAGAAGAGCATGCGGCGCTTGATGCCGAGGAGGTCGGGCGGGCGCTACGTCTCTCCGGCAATTTCCACATCGAGATCGCCCGGATCGCCAACCAGGCGACGATTGCCGCCTTTATCGGCCAGCTTGTCGCGCGCTCCTCGCTCATCATCGCGCTCTACTGGCGGCGGCGCAACGCGCTCTGCGAGAGCCACGCCCATCACGCCCTTCTCGACGCGCTGGCCCGCAATGAGGCCGACCGGGCGGAAGAGCTGATGACAAGCCATCTCGTCGATCTCGTCTCGCTGCTCGACCTGACCGAGCCGCCGGTGGAGCCGACCTCGCTCAAGGAGGCATTGGGCGCCGAATGATCCTGCGCAAGATGACATTGGCCGAGCTGACCACTGTGCTCGACTGGGCCGCGAGTGAAGGCTGGAACCCGGGTCTTGACGACGCGGCCGCCTTCCTTGCCGCCGACCCCGACGGGTTCTTTGTTGCCGAGCTGGACGGCGCCCTGGCCGCGGCCATCTCGGTGGTCAACCATTCCGACAGTTTTGCCTTTCTCGGCCTCTATATCTGCCACCCGGACTATCGCGGGCGCGGCATCGGCATGGCGCTCTGGACCCATGCGCTGGCCCATGCCGGCGACCGGACAGTCGGGCTCGACGGCGTGCCCGCGCAGCAGGAGAATTACCGGCGCTCGGGATTCGTTTACGCCTCGGAGACGGCGCGGTTCGAAGGCGTGCTCTCCCCTGCCCCGTCCGCCTCGCTGCGCCCAGCGGAAGCGGCCGACCTGAGCGGGATGATTGCGCGATGCGCCGCCGCCAATGGCTACGGAATGGAGCCCTTTCTCGACAGCTGGCTGCGGCCGGCCGGCACCCGACAGACGCTTGTCTTCGAAGGTGAGGCCGGTGGCCCTGGTTTCGCCACCTGGCGGCGCTGCCAACGTGGCGTCAAGATCGGCCCGTTGGTGGCTGACAGCCTGGAGACCGCGCGCGCGCTGCTGCATGGGATCGCCGCCGAGGTGCCCGGCGAACAGCTTGTTGTCGATGTCCCGCGCGAGATGACCGAACTTGCCGCCCATTGCCGCGCCGAGGGGATGGACTGCGTCTTCTCAACGGCCCGGATGTATCGCGGAGCCGCGCCGATCGCAGGGAGCGGCATTCACACGATCGCCACGCTCGAACTGGGCTGACGATCGACACCGAGCCGGGCAGAGCCCTTGCAACCGACCGGATCTCCGGCCGGTTCATCTTGCGTCAACAATGACCTTCAAATCATTGAAAAAATTCAGCAAACACATCCTGCGCAATTTTCATCCGGCAACCTGACCAACTGCGTCAATTTTCAGCGATGCCGCGCAACCGGCCCTGGGCCGGCGCGGCTGCGCTTGCCGCGACGCCTCTCTCTGCCACCCTGAGACCAGTTGCAAGTCTCGGAGGACGCCACGAATGGGCGACATGGCGAAACAGGCACGCGCGTTGAGCCTGCGCCTCAACAAGCTGGTCGAGGTGACCTGCGTGGTCCTGCTGGTGCTGCTGGTGCTCGATGTCTGGCTGGGTGTACTGGTGCGCTATGTCATTCCGCTGCCGCTGACTTTCACCGAGGAGCTGGCGCGCTACCTGATGATCTGGATGGCGCTGCTCGCGGTCTCGTCGGGCATCGCCTATCGCGAGCATATCGGCGTGGAATTCGTCTTCTCCCGCCTGCCCGCCCGCACGCGCCGAACGCTTGCTGTTGCGTTCGACCTGATCGCCTTCACCTTCTTCTTCCTGCTCTTCTGGCACGGGCTGACTTTCGTCGAGAAAGGTTTCTCCCGGATCACGATGATCTACGGCATCCCCAAGGGCTACCCCTTCATCGGCGTGCCGCTTGCCGCCGCACTGGCCTGCGTCCAGCTCGCGTTGGTGGGCATCCATGACATCTTCGACGATCGCCCGCCCGACAGCACGGGCGAAGCCCTGGCCGGGGGAGCGGAATAATGGGTCTCTGGCTGGTCCCCCTCGCCTTTTTCGGCTTCCTCGCCTTCGGCATGCCGGTGGGCTTCGCCATCGGTGTCGCGGGCATGATCGGCATCTTCGACATGGGGCCGAAATTCATGACAATGGCGCCGGACCGGCTTTTCGCCGGGTTGGACCTCTTCCCCTTCCTCGCCATGCCCTTCTTCATCCTCGCCGGCGAGATCATGAACCGTTCCGGCATCACGCAAGGTCTGGTCAAGCTCGCGGACGCGCTGGTCGGCTGGATGCGGGGCGGCATGGCACATTCCAACATGGTCGCCTCGGTGATGTTCGCCGGGCTGACCGGCTCGGCCACCGCCGACGCCGCCGCTTTCGGCAACACGCTGGTGCCGGCGATGCAGAAGGCCGGCTATTCGCGCCCCTATGCCTGCGCGGTCACCGCCGCCGGTTCCATCATCGGCCCGACCATCCCACCCTCGACGCTGGCCATCATCTACGGCTCGATCATGGGCGTCTCCATCGCCGGGCTCTTTGCCGCCGGGATTCTGCCGGGGCTTTTGATCTGCGCCATCTGCATGGGGGTGATCGCCCTTACGGCCCGGCGCAAGGGCCTGCCCAAGGGCGAAGGCCGGCCGAGCTTCCGCGGCGTGCTTTCGGCCCTGCGCGAAGGCTTCCTCGCCGCCCTGTTGCCGGTCTTCATCCTCGGCTCGATCCTTGGCGGCTTCGCCACCCCGACCGAGGCCGCCGCCATTGCCGTCGCCTATGCGCTCTTCGTCGGTGGGGTGATCTACCGGGCGCTCTCCTGGTCCGACCTCTACCAGATCGCCGTGCGCACGACGCGCATCACTGGCGTGATCTTCCTCATCATCGCCTCCGCCTCGATCCTTGGCTGGTGGATGACCTTCAACCGCATCCCGCAGGCCGTGGCCGAAGGCATGCTCTCGCTCTCCTCCAACCCGAAAGTGATCATCGGCCTGATCCTGATCCTGCTGCTGCTGATCGGGCTGGTGATGGATATCAACGCCACGCTGATAATCCTCGCCCCGGTGCTCGCGCCGCTGACAGTCAAGATCGGCATGGATCCGGTCCATGCCGGGATCATGATCATCCTCGCGCTCAATATCTCGCTGATGACACCACCGGTGGGCGCCTGCCTCTTCGTGCTGGCCTCGGTCACCGGCGAAAAGGTCGAGGCGATTACGAAAGAGCTCTGGCCCTTCATCCTGGCCGAGGTGGCGATCCTGATCGTCGTCGCCTTCTGGTCCGACCTGACCCTCTTTGTCCCGAGGCTCTTTGGCCTCTGATCCCGTCCCAATCTGACCCCTCCCAACAGGAAAGGAAACGAAATGAGTTTCATGAAAACAGCCGCACTCGGCCTCGCGGCCGCGTTGACCGCCTCGACGGCCTTCGCCGCCGATGTCACGATCCGGCTCGCGCATCTCAACCCCGAGGATCCGTTCCAGAGCCATTCCGGCACCATGGCCGCGGTGTTCAAATCGCTGGTGGAGAGCAATTCCAACGGCGCCATCGAGGTGCAGCTCTTCCCGAACGGACAGCTCGGCAAGGACAATGAAGTGATCGAACAGGTCCGCGGCGGGCTGGTCGAAAGCACCATCTCCTCCTCCGGCGGCATGGCGCAGCATTACCCGCTTGTCGGCGTGTTCGACATCCCCTTCGCCTTCCCCAATATCGGCGTCGCCTCCCAGGTGATGACCAAGGAGAGTTCCTTCGGCGAGAAATTCGTCGGCGATCTCGAAGCCAAGACCGGCCTGAAGGTGCTCGGCCTGATCGATTCCGGCGGCTTCTTCGCCTTCACCAACTCGAAAAAGCCCATCGCCTCGGTCGAGGATATGGACGGGCTGCGTATCCGCACCATGACGCTGCCGACGCATGAGGCGATCATCTCCTCGCTCGGCGGCCAGCCGACGCCGCTGCCCTGGGCCGAGGTCTATACCGCGCTGCAGACCGGCGTTGCCGATGGCCAGATGAACCCGGTGCCGATCATCGCCTTTGCCAAGTTCGACGAGGTACAGAAATACCTCTCGATCACCAACCACGTGATCACGCCCTATATCTGGACGATGAACCCGGAGTTCTACGAGGGCCTCTCCGACGAGCACAAGACGCTGGTCAACTGGGCCGCCGAGGTCGCCACCGAGTCCGGCCGCGCCATGAGCCGGGTGATCGAGGCCTCCGAGAAGGGCCTGCCGCTGCTGGCCGAGAAGATGGAAGTCAACGTGGTGCCGCCCGCCGAGCAGGCCAAGTTCGCCGAGGCCGCCCAGCCCGCCGTGCGTGCGCTGATCGAGGAGCAATATGGCGCCGAGGGGATCGAGATGCTTGACGCCCTGCTGGCCAGCATCGAAGAAGAAAAAGCCGCTTACTGAGACTGGCGCAGCCCCGGACGGTCGCTGGCCGTCCGGGCCTTTCATGGACAGCGAATGACCCCAGACATTTCCCGCGCCGAGGGTTCGGCGGACGACTTCACCCTCACGATAAACGCCGCCGCCGACCGCGCCGCCCCCTGGACCGCGCGCCAGGACGAGATCCTGAGCGATACCGCTTTCGACACGGCGCGCGCCACGATCGCCTCCTGGCCCGGCTATGGCGAGACGCCCCTGCACGCCCTGCCCGCCCGCGCCGCCGATCTCGGCATCGCGGCGCTGCATTACAAGGATGAGGCCGGGCGCTTCGGGCTGGGCAGCTTCAAGGCGCTTGGCGGCGCCTATGCCGTGATCCGGCTGCTGCAGAAACAGGTCGAGACGGCGCTCGGGTATCCCGTGCCGATGGCGGAGATCGTCAGCGGCGCGCATGAGGAGATCACCTCGCAGCTCACCGTCTGCTGCGCCACCGATGGCAATCACGGTCGCTCCGTCGCCTGGGGCGCGCAGAGCTTCGGCTGCAAATGCGTGATCTTCATCCACGCCACCGTCTCCGAGGGCCGCAAATCCGCCATCGAGGCCTATGGCGCAGAAGTTCGGCGCACCGCCGGCAATTATGACGATTCTGTCCGCGAGGCGCAGGAAACCTCCGCCCGCGAAGGCTGGTTCGTGGTTTCGGACACTTCCTATCCCGGCTACCTGGAGGTGCCCAAGGACGTGATGCAGGGCTACGAGCTTATGGCGGCGGAGGCCTTCGACGCGCTGGCCGAACCGCCCACCCATATCTTCCTGCAGACCGGCGTCGGCGGCATGGCCGCAGCCGTCACAGCACAGGCCAAGCGCCGCTGGGGCGCGGAACGGCCCATGATTGTGCTGGCGGACCCCGATCTCTCGGCCTGCTGGCTCGAGAGCTACCGCGCTGGCAAACCGGCAATCATCGAGGGCGATCTCGACACGCTGATGGCCGGGCTGGCCTGCGGCGAGGTCTCGGCGCTGGCCTGGGAGATCCTGGAGACCCATGCCGATGGCGCCATGGCGCTGCCGGACAGCTCGGCCATCCGCGAAATGCGAAACCTCGCCGCCCCCCCGGCGGGAGACCCGTCCATCGTTGCCGGTGAAAGCGCGGTCGCAGGTTTGTCCGGTCTCATCAACGCGCTGAAACATGGCAATGCCGCCAATGCGCTTGGACTCGATGAGGACACCCGCGCGCTGGTCTTTGGCACCGAAGGCGCCACCGACCCCGCGCTCTATCGCGAGATAATCCAAGGGAGCGCCGCATGAGCCGCAGCTTCATCGCCGCCGCCGCACAGATGGGGCCGATCTGGCGCGACGAGCCGCGCAGCTCCGCCGTCGCCCGGATGATGGAGATGATGCGCGAGGCCCATGCGCGGGGCGCCGAGCTGGTGGTGTTTCCGGAGCTGGCGCTGACCACATTCTTCCCACGCTGGCTGCTTGAAGGCGACGAACTGGAGCGCTGGTTCGAGACCGAGATGCCCTCAGCCGAGACCCGCCCGCTTTTCGAGCTGTCCGCCGAGCTCGGGATCGGCTTCCATCTCGGCTATGCCGAACGCACGCCGGAGGGACGCCATTTCAATACCGCGATCACGGTTGACCGCGCGGGCACGATCATCGGCACATATCGCAAGATCCACCTTCCCGGCCACCGGGAGCATGAGGACTGGCGCCCGTTCCAGCATCTCGAGAAGCGTTATTTCGAGAAGGGCGACCTGGGATTTCCGGTGTTCGACGGGTTCGGCGGCAAGCTCGGCATGTGCATCTGCAATGACCGGCGCTGGCCAGAGACCTGGCGGATGCTCGGCCTTGGCGGCGCGGAACTGGTCCTGCTGGGATACAATACCCCCCTGCAGTACCCGCCAGCGCCTGAGCATGATCACTTGCAGTATTTCCACAACGAGCTGTCGGTCCAGGCCGGCTGCTATCAGAACGGGCTCTGGGCCATCGCGGTGGCCAAGGCCGGTCGGGAAGAGGGGTGTGACCTGATCGGCGGCAGCATGATCGTCGCGCCGACCGGCGAGATTCTCGCCCGGGCTGCGGGGGTGGAAGACGAGGTGATCACCGCGCGGATCGATCTTGAGCGCTGTTCGGAAATCCGCAGGAACGTGTTCAACTTCAGCCAGCACAGGCAGCCAGAGGAATACGGGCTGCTCGTCACGCGCTGAACGGCGACGGTCCGGCCCTGTTCCTTCGAGCTGCGGGAGAGATCCGCGCCTTGCGCGCGACCGAACACGCCGGCCCCGCCCGACGCCTCGCGGGCGCAGGCGCGCTCCGCGGTCGAGAGCGAGATCAGGCGGCGGTCTCGTGTTTCTTCATGATCGGGCAGTCGTGGTTCACATGGCCCTGTACGGGACAGCTCGTCAGCGCCTCGAGGGGGCCGACCTCATCCCGGCAACTCCGCAGCGCCTCTTGAACAGTTTGATATTTCTCGGTCTGCGAGCGGCGCAGGCTCGCGGCGCAGGCCGAACAGAGAAGCGCGCCGACCTCCCCCTCGAAGGAGCCGTTGCGCGGATAGCTGTTCAGCGTTTCCGGGTCCGCCTGGTGCAGGCCCTCGGGCACACCGTCCGAGAAGGCGAGATCGAAGATCGTCTCGAGCGCCTTTGCGGTGTGCTCGAACCCCTTTGCCCTGGCCAATGTCCTGACCTGGTGAACCGTGATCTGTTCCAGAGTGAGCTGTGGCATTTCTACGCCCCGAGTGACTTCACGGAAGGGTTAATTCACGAAGTTTAATTATCCGTGAACAATCTCACCAATCGGGATGATCCGCGCCTGCAGGGCCAAAGTATTTTTCGGGATCCGGCCCGCCGGTCGCCGCGTCCGGATTGCCTGCACTGCAAGCCATTCCCACTCCGGCCCTGGCGCATTCAGGCTTTCTTCAGACGGTCGGACTATGATTGCGCCCACTGATATCAGGAAAGATATGCGCAATGTTGACAAACCGTGAGTTGATTCAGGCCTTCTATGATCGAATCTGGGTCGCCGGCGCCCTGGATGAGGCGCAGGAGTTCTTCGATTTCGAGGCCGAGGCAAGCGGATTGATGCCCGACCTGGCGATCGGCGCAGCGGAGTTTCACGAGTTTGTCGAGGCCCTGCTGAGCCAGCTCAAGGTCCGGCGTGTCACATTGGAAAAGACCGTCGAACAGGGCGAATGGATTACGGTGATGGCAAGCTTCGAGGCGATCGTTCTGGCGACCGGCCAACCGATCTCCGGCGGCGGTATGCTGATGACACGCATCGTCGATGGCAAGATCCGGGAAGCCTATAACTGCATGGATTTTATGGGTTTCTTCGAGAAACTCGGCCTGCTGCCGGAACACTCCCTGGAGCTTTGCATGACCGGACAGCGCCTGGGTTGAAGGCCATGCACTGCCGGTATTCCGCCTCGACGCTTACATGCGCCAATCCCAGGTAACGTCGTTCTCGCCGAGCCTGCTGTTCTTGCCGGCCCGTTCGAGCGCGGCTGAGATCGGAACGTCGACCCGTTTGGGCAGGATAAAGGGAACACGCCCCGACGCGAGACCGAGCGGATCGCCCGGGCGAATCTCATCCGTGGTGTCGAGATAGGGCACGGCCGCCTGGCACTCCCAGGAGCCGCCCTACTCCCGGGTGACCGGGTAGTAGGACCGCGTGGGGTATTGGCAGATCGCCGTATCGCTGCCGCTTTGCCTGGTCGTCCAGCGGCTCGGAACACCGCGGCAATTGTAGGGATGCCACTGCGAGGCGCGCCCGTTTCGGACCAGAAACTCGATCTGCGTTCCGTACGGGTCGTCATGCCCTTTCACCATCTTGCCCGCGAGGAAGTGTTGCAGACGCTCCGGTGTTGCCGCGGCCTGCTCAAGTTCGGCCGCCTCGCGGCTGTCAGGCGGTGTCGCGTCGAGGATGCCCTGTTTGTGTCCGGCTTCCGTTCAGCTGACAAGAAAAAGGAAACTCGCCGAGACGAGGGTTGGATGACCTGCCCTGAACTTGATCGTTCCGGCGAAGGTAGCGCGTGGCCGCATTGAACCCGCATTTTCCTCGCCTTGAAGGCGCCAATTCGCCGCCGCCCGAGCCTTGCAATTGGCGCTGGCGCCCCCGGCGCGGGGAGGGCTACCAATCCCCTTCGAATCCCTTATTGTGGGGGAGGCGTAATTCAGCAAAAGGAAGCCAAGGCCCATGTCGTCGGACAGCATCGACTATGGAAAGCTCATGCACAGGGCCATGCGCAGCCTGATCCAGGATGTGCTTGGCGAAGTTGCCGAAAACGGCCTGCCCGGCCAGCACCATTTCTTCATCACCTTCGACACGACCCATGAAGACGTGGAGCTCGCGAGCTGGCTGCGGGACCGTTACCCGGAGGAAATGACCGTCGTCATCCAGCATTGGTTCGACAAGCTGGAAGTGACCGATGCGGGCTTCTCGGTGACGCTGAATTTCGGTGAGAGCCCCGAGCCGCTCTATATCCCATATGACGCCATCTTCACCTTCGTGGATCCGTCCGTCGAGTTCGGCCTGCGGTTCGAAAGCGGTCAGGACGAGGTGGAAGAGGAGTATCTCTCCGAGGTCGAGCCCCTCTCGGAAGACGAGGAAGACGAGGAGGCCCCGCTGGCCGAGGATGTCGAACCTGAAGAGGAAGAGCCGCGCGACGCCGAGATCGTCAGCCTCGATTCGTTCCGAAAGTAACGCATGGCCGGCCGCCGCAAGGGGCCGCTGCCGCGTTTTCTGCGCCCCGGACAAGCCTGCCCGGGGCGTTTTCCTGTCCGTTCAGCCGGCGTCTTCGAGCCCGAGCTTTGCGCGCAGGAAGCCGACGGCCTGGCCGAGCCCCTCCGGGGCGATGCCGTGGCCGGTTCCCTTCATCACGAAGGCATAGGTCTCGAACTCCGCCGCCACCAGCGCATCGGCGGCTTCCTTGAGCGAGGCGAAGGGGACGACATCGTCCTGGTCGCCATGCAACAGCAAGATCGGCATCTTCACCCGCGCCTCCTCGGCCAGTGTCTCAGGCGCCATCAAGCGCCCCGAGAACCCGACAAGCGCCGCGATGGCCGCGTCCCGGCGCGGCGCGGCATGCAGCGACATCATCGTGCCCTGCGAGAAGCCGACCAGCGCCAGGCGGTCCGCGCCAAGCCCTTCTTCTTCAAGGATGCGATCGAGAAAGGCGTTCAGGTCGTCGAGCGAGGCCGCCATGGACGCCCTGGCATCCTCCTCCTTCGACCCGTCGAGCCAGGGGATCGGAAACCACTGATATCCCATGGGGTTGCCCACGCAGCGCTCTGGCGCGTCGGGCGAATAGAAGGTCGTGTCCGGCAGATGAGGCGCCAGCGGATCGGCCAGCCCCAGAAGGTCGGCCCCGTCGGCGCCGTAGCCATGCACGAAGACCACGACCTGTTTCGCGCTGCCCTTCGGCGCGCCCCTGCGTTCGGATTTCAGTTCCCTGACCATGCGTCCGCTCCAATTCCGTTCCTTTGCGGACTGGGTGACAGGCGCGGCGCGCAGGGTCCAGTGGAAAAAGCCCCCTGGAAGAGCTCCGGGGAGTGTTTCCGTCAGAGCAGCGTGAAGAGCATGACAGCGCCCAGACTGGCCAGCAGAACGGCCAGGCCAAGCCCTACCAGCGTTTCGAGATCGCCTGTGTCGCGATGTCCCTGGTCCGAATTGCGATCGACTGTCTTTGAATGCTCCATCTCTTTCTCCGGCAAATCGCGCCCATCCGGCACCATAGCCCTGGGCGCATACCGGATATACGCATTCAGCCACGCGATTTCGCGTCACGCAGCCCCGTGATGCCGGCCTGTCAAAGCGGTCCGATCAGCCCGCCCGGAGGCACTCAGGCGGCATCCGCGCCGGAATCGGCCGCCCGCTGCACTGCCCACATCCCGGCATAGCGCCCGTGCAGCTCCAGCAGGTCCGCATGGCTGCCCCGCTCGACCACGCGCCCCTCTTCGAGCACCACGATCTGGTCCGCCTCGACCACGGTCGACAGCCTGTGCGCGATCATGATCACCGTCCGGCCGCGTCCCATCCGACCCAGCGAGGCCTGGATCTCCTGTTCGGTGCGGGTGTCGAGCGCCGAGGTCGCCTCGTCGAGCAGCAGGATCGGCGGATCCTTCAGGATGGTCCGGGCGATGCCAACGCGCTGTTTCTCGCCGCCCGAGAGCTTCAGCCCGCGCTCGCCGACCAGCGTCTCGTAGCCCCGCGGCAGGGTCTCGATGAAGTCATGGATCTCGGCGGACCGCGCCGCCGCCTCGACCTCTTCGCGGCTGGCATCCGGGCGCCCATAGGCGATGTTGTAATAGATCGTGTCGTTGAAGAGCACCGTGTCCTGCGGCACCACGCCGATGGCCGAATGCAGCGAGCTCTGGGTGACCGCGCGGACATCCTGATCGTCGATCCGCAAGGCGCCGCCATCGACGTCGTAGAACCGGAAGAGCAACCGCCCGATGGTGGATTTCCCGGACCCGGTCGGGCCGACAATGGCCAGGCTCTGCCCGGCCGGCACATCGAGCGAGAGTCCGCGCAGGATCGGCCTCTCCGGCTCATAGGCGAAATGCACATCCTCGAACCTCACGGCGCCCCCGGTGACGCGAAGCGGTTCGGCATCAGCCGCATCGGTCACTTCGGCAGGCTGGTCGAGCAGGTCGAACATCTCGCCCATGTCGACAAGGCTCTGGCGGATCTCGCGATAGACCGTGCCGAGAAAGTTCAGCGGCATGATGATCTGAAGCATGTAGGCGTTGACCATGACGAAATCGCCGACGGTGAAATCGCCCGAGGTCACGCCCATCGCGGCCATGACCATGACCCCGACCAGCCCGGCATTGATGATCACCCCCTGGCCGAAATTGATCAGCGCCAGCGAATAGGCGGTCTTGAGAGCGGCGGACTCATACCCCTCCATCGCCTGGTCGTAGCGGGCGGCTTCGCGGCCATCGGCGGCGAAGTATTTCACCGTCTCGAAATTCAGCAGCGAGTCGATGGCGCGCTGGTTGGCCTCGTTATCCTGCTCGTTCATCTCGCGGCGGATGCGCACGCGCCATTCGGTGATGGCGAAGGTGAACCAGACATAGAGCGCGATGGTGACGACCAGAACGCCAAGGAATCGCCAGTCGAAAAGTGTCGCCAGGACGACGCAGACCAGGATCAGTTCCAGCCCCAGCGGGCCGATGGAGAAGAGCAGGAAGCGCAGCAGGAAAGAGACGCCCTTGACGCCGCGCTCCATGATCCGCGAAAGCGCGCCGGTCTTGCGGCTTATGTGATAGCGCAGCGAGAGGGCATGGATGTGCCGGAAGGTGCGCAGGGCGAGCTGGCGCAGCGCGCCCTGGCTCACACGGGCGAAGATCACGTCGCGCAATTGCTGGAAAGCGACCGAGAAGAGCCGCGCGCCGCCATAGGCGACGGTCAGCCCGATGGCCCCCAGCCCAAGCACCGTCGCCGCGTCTGGCGCATCGCCGGCGAGCGCATCGACCGCCTGTTTGTAGAAAAGCGGCGTGGCCACGGCGACAAGCTTGGCCACCACCAGCACGACCAACGCCGCCACGACCCGGATTTTCACCTCCCGATCGCCCGGCGGCCAGAGATAGGGCATCACGTCCCTGAGCACCCGCCTGCCCCGCCGGCGTTCCTGCTGCGCGATCGTCTCGGTCATTTCGGTTGTCCTCGAGAAAACAGGGGCGCAGACTATGTGCTTGCGCGGGCAAAGGCCAGAGAGAGCGGCCGCGCTCCCCTGCCGCAAGAGACGGATCGATCCGGATGCGCGCCCGCCCCGTCGGCCCTGCCTGTGGGCCGGGCCGAAAGATCTCGCGCATGGGCTCCGAGGAAATCTCCGCCTGCCGCGCGAAACGCGTCGACACTGGAGGAAAGGACGCGGCCACGGGAGGCGGTTTTTCCTGTTCCGCCGGTCCCGTTCTGCTTTAAGCTCTTCATGGAACGCGCAATTTCAAGCAAAGGATGCCAGCCGGATGACGTTGAAGGTCTTCTCAGCTTGTGCGTTGCTTGTCACGACCGTGGCCCATGCCGAAGACTATCTCGACATCGTCTCCAGCTATCATCACGACCTGCCCATTTACGGCACGCAAAGCACGCATTTCGTTGACGCTTTCAACGCGATTTCGACGAATGTCCAGTTTCGCCGGCATGACCCGGGCAAGCTGGTTCCGGCCTCGCAGGCGCTGGAAGCGGTTGCCTCGGGACAGGTCGACGCGGCGTTCTCGGTTGCCGGCTATTGGTGGGACCGTCTGCCCGCGGCGATCCTGTTCTCCTCCTTTCCCTTCGATTTCGATCCAGGTGGACGCCTGGCCTGGCTGCTGGAGGGAAACGGGGGCGCGCTGTACCAGGAGATGTATTCCAGGGCCGGATATGATGTGAAGGTCCTGCCCTGCGGGTTGAACCCGGGCGAGACGTCCGGCTGGTTCCGCTCGGAGATCACCTCGGTCGAGGATCTCGACGGGTTGAAGATGCGGATCTTCGGCCTTGGCGGGGAGGTCATGGAGAAGCTGGGGGTCGAGACGCGCAAACTCCTGGCAGACGAGCTGTCCTACGCGATCAAGACTGGCGAGCTTGACGGTGCGGAATTCGGGACCATGGCGGCGGATGTCTTTCTCGGTCTGCACGAGAACGCGAATTACGTCTACTTCCCCTCCTGGCACCAGCGCTCCGGGACGACGGAGCTGCTTGTGAACGGAGCGACCTGGGAGCGGTTGCCGGACATGGCGCGGCACGCGATGGAGATCACCTGCCTGTCCAACATCACCCTGAACATGGCCGATGCGGAAATGGCGAATGCGCGGGCCTACAGGCAGGTTAGGGCGGCCGGACAGGTCGAGTTCCGGACATGGTCGCCCGAGATCCTGGCCGCTTTCGAGGCGGCCTGGAACGAAGTTGTGGCGGAGAAGGTCGCGCTTGACCCGTTCTTCGCCAGGGTTTGGAAGGATATCGAGGCCTTCCGGAGTGAAAGGGAAGGCTGGCTTGCGGTCTCAAAGTCGCAACACTAACTTGCTGGACGCGAGCCTGCGCCCCGGCTCGCCCTTGCGCCACTGGCCGACCTTGCTGGTCGGCATCGTGGTTGCCATTTTCGCGATCACCTTCGACATTCAGAACCAGCGGCTGCGCTATGAGCAGCGTCGCGATCTCGTGGCCTTCGAGCTCGAGGCCGTCCGCTCGGGGGTCGACTGGCAGTTGCAGGAGGCAACCGAGATCGGGCGCCGCATCGCGGCCCGAATGGAACGGCATGCCGATCTCGGCAGCGCTCGCTTTCGCGATATCGCCCAGCCATTCTTCCCGGTTCCGCCCGAAGCCTTCGCTGTCTCCTGGGCGCCGGGTCTCGTCGTCACGGCCAGCATTCGCCCGGAAGCCTGGGACCGGATGCTCGGACGGTTCCTGCGAGACTCGTCGATCTATGGGCAACGGCTCGAAAGCCAGTTGCTCGCCGATGAGGTCCTGTCCGAGGGGCCGCGCGTCGGGGCACAGGGACGGGTGATGCTCCAGGTGCATTTCCCGGTCCGGGAGACCATCCATGGCGAGGAGATCCTTCGCGGCGTTGTCACGGTCGCGATCTCGCTCGGCGATGTGCTCGAAGAGATCGGCGTCTATGGCGGCAACTCCCGGATCGATGTCTCGATCATCACCAGCGGCCGATCGGGGGGGCCGGAAAAGGTCGTCCTCGGCGAGCAGGATGTTCTCGCCAGGAGCCCGGTCTTTGCCAAGACGATCACGCCCGGCGATGGCGGCTTCACCCTGCTCGGCCTTCCGCAGGACGGCTGGGAGGCGAGCGGTTCCCGCTCCGGCCTGCAGACCCTGACGGTCTTTGCGGCCTGGCTGCTGATCACCTCGCTGACCTATTTCGCGAATACCGCCGCGTTTCACCGCCGCCAGGCAGCGGTCGCGCGCGACACCGCCGAAAGCCGCCTGAGCGGCGTGCTCGCGAACCTGCCCGGAGCGGCTTTCACCTACACGATGCCGCCGGGCCATGTGAACTTGGGGCCCGAGGACAGCGTGCTGTTCTTCAACAAGGAGGCTTGCCACGAGATCTGGGGAGTCGACCCGGTGCGCGCCGAACGCGATGTCATGGCGCTGTGGGCGACGCGGGACGATCCGGACCCGGTGGGCGACCTGGAGCGCGCCTTCGCGCAATCGGCGGTCGACCTGCAGCCCTGGCATGCGATCTGGCCGATCCGGACGCCGCAGGGAGAGCAGAAATGGCTGGACGGCCGGGGCCATCCGACCCGGCTGCCGGATGGATCGACCCTCTGGTTCAGCCTTGTCGTCGATGCGACCAGGGAGGTCGAGCGCGAGCAACAGCTCGAGCATGAGCGCGAACTCAGCCTGCGCTCCCAGAAACAGCAGAGCATCGGCCAGCTGACCGGCGGCGTCGCGCATGATTTCAACAATCTTCTCGCCGTCATCATGGGCAATCTCGAATTGCTGCGCGACGAGGAGACCGATCCCGAGAAGATCGCGATGATCGATTCCGGCATCGGCGCGGCCGGGCGCGGCGCAGATCTGACCCGCAGCATGCTTGCCTTTGCCCGTAAGGCGAAGTTGGAGCCGCAACCGATCGAGTTGAACAGCCTGGTGCGGGACACCTGCAACTGGGCTGGACGGACCCTGCCCGAACGTATCGTGATCGAGACCTCGCTTCTGGCCGGCCTCTGGGGCATCGAGGCGGACCCGGCCTCAACGGAAGCCGCCCTGCTGAACCTGATCGTGAATGCCCGCGATGCGATGTCCGGCTCCGGCAAACTCACGATCGAGACCTCCAATGTCCGGATCGATGAGGCCTATATCGACCTGCGCAACACGGAGGTGCGGCCGGGCCGCTACGTGATGCTGGCGGTCTCCGATACCGGCCATGGCATCCCCGCCGACAAGCTGACCGAGATCTTCGAGCCGTTCTACACCACCAAGGCGCCCGGGGCGGGATCCGGCCTTGGTCTGTCAATGACCCAGGGGTTCATGGAACAATCCGGCGGCACCGTGCAGGTCTATTCCGAACCCGGCAAGGGAACGACCTTCAAGCTCTACTTCCCCGCCTGCAAGGGCGCTGACACACGGGTCGCGGCAGAGACCGCCAACGCGGCCAGGCCGGAGGGACAACCGCGGATCCTGGTTGTAGAGGATGAGGAAGAGGTCCGGGTTGTGCTCTCCCGGACGCTGGAACGGAGCGGTTATCACGTCACCACCGCCCGAACCGGCGACGAGGCCTTCGCCCTGTACCAGAACGCCCCCGATTTCGACCTGCTACTGACCGACATCGTGATGCCGGGCGAGTTGCAGGGAACACATCTGAGCCGAAAGATACGCGCCTTGACGCCGGAGCTGCCGATTGTGTTCATGTCCGGCTATGCGAGCGAAGCCACGGTCCATGGCAACGGGTTGCAACCGTCCGATGTGCGGCTGATGAAGCCGGTGCAGCGCTCCGAATTGCTGGGCGCGATCTCACGGTCGTTGCCGAAGAAGTCCTCCACCTCCGCCTGACTGCCCCGCCGGCACGTCCTCCCCTCGCCCCTTCGGGCGGCGGCGGGCGGGCCTAGTTCGGAAGCCGCACGCGGTTGGGCTGCGAGGCCAGGATCTTGCGGACAAGGTCCCGGTGCTCTTCGTTGAAATCGGCCATGTAGTCTTCGTAGACCGAGCGTGTCGCGGCCACGAATTCGGACGAGTCGCTGACATGCGAGATCTCGATTCCGGCCGCGGCCATTGCCTCCAGCGCCTCGCTCTCCAGCGCCATCCCATCCGTATTCATCACCTCGGCCCAGACCGTGGCGGCTGCGTCGATGGCGGCCTGCTGCTCCGGCGACATGCGGCCATAGGTGGCCAGGCTCATGACAAGGGCGCCGCTGTTGGAGACAACCGGCAGGTCCGACACGTAGCGCTGAACCTCGTGGAACCTGTTCGAAAAGAGCGCCGAGGCACCGTTCTCGTTGCCATCCACCACGCCGTTCTGGAGCGCGGAATAGACCTCCTCGAAGGGAAGCGGCACCGGGGTCGCGCCAAGCGCCCGGTAGACATCGCGATGCAGCGGCACTTCCATCGTGCGCATGATCAGCCCCTTGAAATCCTCGACACTGGTGATCGGCCGCTCGTCATTCATCGGCAGCCGGAACATTGGTCCCGCAATGGCCAGCACCCTGATGCCGGAAGCATCGCCCTCGACCCGCGCCAGCGCCAGGATCTCCGCCCCGAGCTCTCCGGTTGTTACCTCGATGAAATGCTCCGGGCTGGCAAAGACGAAAGGCAGGTTCAGCGCGTTGATCGCCTGTATCCGGTTGCCGACAACCCCGACCGACAGCGCCTGGAGATCGATCCGGCCTTCCTGCACCGCCTTGAGAATGTCGCGTTCGCCGCCGAGCTGGCTGCGGGGATAGACCTGAACACGGACCTCGCCTTCCGTCGCCTCGGCGAGGTTCGCCGCAAAGGCAAGACCGGCGGTGTGATAAGGATAGGTCGTCGTGTTCGCGTGGCCATAACGCAGATCGATAGTTTCAGCCACGGCCGGTTTCGCCGCACTTGAGACCAGGGCCGCAATTCCAGCGGCTGCCAGAATCATCCCGGATCGACTGTACACACGCTATCCCCCTTTATCCGAAGGCGATGGCCCTGTTCGAGTGGTTCGCGGCCATGTCCCGTATCCCGCGGCGCCTGGCGACCGACGCCCTTCCGGTGGCAGGAAAGCTCGCGCTATCCGGACCCAAGGTCAAGTGCAAGCGAATGCCTCCGCGAAAAAGTCTTTCGCACCCCCCGGGCTGGCCGCATTGCGCCGGATCGCGGCCGCGCGCCCCCTTGCCCAGAGTCACGCGCGCTGTTAGGGCTGCCGAACCCGAGAAAAACAATCAGCGATAGCCGTGCCCGACCAGCCCCGCCTAGAAATCGAAGACATTTCGCGCCGTTTCGAAGGGCGCGATGTCGTCAACGGCATCTCGCTGCAGGTGGCCCCGGGACATGTAACCTGCCTGCTCGGTCCCTCGGGCTGCGGTAAATCGACCAGCTTGCGGATTGTCGCGGGCGTGGACCGGCAGAATTCCGGCCGGATCCTCGTCGGCGGAACGGTGGTCTCGGACGACCAGCAGCACATGCCGCCCGAACGCCGCGGCATCGGCCTGATGTTCCAGGATTTCGCCCTGTTCCCGCATATGAGCGTGGCCGAGAACGTGGCCTTCGGTCTCGCCGGCGGAACCCGCGCGAATCGAAGCCGGGTGATGGACCTGCTCGAAAGGGTCGACCTGCCGCGATTCGCGGATGCCTATCCGCACCAGCTCTCGGGCGGCGAGCAACAGCGGGTGGCGCTGGCGCGCGCATTGGCGCCCCGCCCCGCCATCATGCTCATGGACGAGCCCTTCTCCGGCCTTGACAACCGGCTGCGCGACGATATCCGCGACCGCACGCTGGCGCTGCTCAAGGAGGAGAACACCGCCGTGCTGCTGGTCACGCATGAGCCCGACGAGGCGATGCGCATGGCCGACGAGATCGCGCTGATGCGGGAGGGGCGGATCGTGCAGCGCGGCGCGCCCTATCACATCTACAACAACCCCGTTGACCGCGCCGCTGCCGGTTTCTTCAGCGATATCAATATCGTGCGCGGCACATCTCGCGGCGCGCTGACGGAGACGCCCTTTGGCCAGTTCCTCACGCCGGGCCACAAGGATGGCGCCGCCGTGGAGATCGTCATCCGCCCGCAGCATCTTCGCATCGATTTCGACCGCCAGGGGCGCGGCCCCAACCCGACCCCGAGCGATGGCGCCGCGGCGCGCGGCATCGTCGAACGGGCCCGGTTCATGGGGCGCGAAAGCCTCGTCGAGTTCCGCATGGAGTATGACGACTCCCGGCTCAAGGCCACCGTCCCGGCCGTCTTCCTGCCCAAACCCGGAACCCCGCTCTGGCTGACCCTGCGGCGTGATCGCTGTTTCGTGTTCCCGGCTTGAGGTCCGGACACTGGACTTGCTCCTGCGAGGTCATATGTGCAGATGCATACGGTCCGCGCTGGACCAGGACCCAACAGGAGAAGCCGATGAAACGACTCGCCCTAGTCGCCCTCTGTCTGGCCGTTGCCGCGCCGGCAAGCGCCATGTCGAATATGGAACTGTCGGTCCAGAAGGAACTTCGCCAACGAGGTTACGCCGAGGACTGCATCGCCAAACTGACGACGAATGATTCAGCACGCATCTTCAGCTGGATGAATGACGGCGAAATGACCGATGGCTCGAAGAACCGTCGCATCACCGACGAAGCCAACAAGATCTGCCGTCGCTGATCAGCACGCCGGCAGTTTCACGACTTCTTCCCGGATGATGCGAGCAATCATATCGCAATCTTCAGGGCTGAAGGTCAGCGGAAGTCGCAGGTCCAGCAGGCCGGCGAGGATGCGATCCGTGCGCGGCAAGCGCGCGGGGGCGGCGTAGCGCCAGTGATCGTAGCGCGAGGTGAAGGCAACCGGCTCTTCGCCGCCGAACCATTTCAGCTCCACGCCCCGCGCTGCGCAGCCGGCAACGAATGCCGTCATGTCGGCCGCGGTCCGGTCCGGCAGGAGGAACTGGAAGGAGGAGCCGACGGGCAACGCCGCCTCCGGACGCGAGACCAGAGTGACGCCTTCGACGTCGGCTAACCCCGCCTCTATCCGTGCCAGCCGCTCATTCCAGGCCGCGACTTTCTCCGGCAGGCGCGCGAGCTGCGGGCGCAGGATGGCAGCGCGCAGATTGTCCATCCGACCGGAAATATTGGGCGTCTCCATACGCAGCCCCTCGAAGACCCCTGCGGGCGGGCTGGCGAGGTGGCGTTCATAGAGCATGTAGCTGCCCGAGAGCAGCGTGGCGCGAGCCATGACCTCGGCATCGTCGCTGACGATCAACCCGCCCTCACCCGAATTGAGATGCTTGTAGGTCTGGGTCGAATAGCAGCCGATCTTCCCGTGCCGCCCCGATGGCACGCCGCGCCATTCCGCCCCCATCGTGTGGGCGCAATCCTCGATCACCACCAGCCCGGCCGCTTCCGCGATCTCCATCAGCCGGTCCATGTCGCAGATATGGCCGCGCATATGGCTCAGCAGCAGCACCCGCGCCTCACCGGCCCTCGCGACAAGATCGTCGAGGTCGATGGTCAGCGCCTCGGTGACTTCGACAAAGACCGGCCGCGCACCGAGCGAGGCAATCGCCCCCGGCACCGGTGCCAGCGTGAAGGCATTGGTCAGGACCGGATCGCCCGGTTTCACACCGACAGCGCGCAGCGCCGTGGCCAGCGCATACCCCCCCGAGGCAACCGCGAGGCAGTATTTCGCGCCGGTGAAACGGGCGAATTCCTGCTCGAGCAGCGCGGTCTCGCCCGCCTCGCCCGCAGCCGTGTTGTAGCGGTGCAGGCGCCCGTGGCGCATCACTTCGAGCGCGGCCGCGATGGCCTCCTCGGGGATGGGTTCCTGCTGAGTGAAATTGCCGTCGAACCTGTCTGTCATGGGTCCGGTTTGGAACGGCGGCGCAGATGGGTCAAGCCCGCAGATCCCTCAGGCCAGCAGCTTTTCCACCAGAGCGGGCAGCGCTGTGTAATTGTCCAGCAATGCGTCGGGCTCGAGTTCCGCCACGCCCTGCCCGTCCGGACCGAAGGTCACGAGGATACAGGGCATCTTCGCGGCCCGGGCGGTTTCCCGGTCGGTCTCCGTGTCGCCAACGAGCAATGCGCGCTCCGGATGCCCGCCGATCCGGGACACCGCCTCCAGCAGCGGCGCGGCGTGCGGCTTGCGTACCGGCAGCGTATCCGCTCCGATCAGGGTATCGAAGGCCGGGCGGATGCCCAGCCGAACGAGCAGGGTCTCGGCCAGCCCCTCGGGCTTGTTGGTGCAGATGCCGATTCCGACCCCCGCGTCGCGCAGGGCCTCCACCGCTTCCATCGCGCCCGGGTAGAGCCGCGTATGCACGTCGATCGCCGCCTCGTAATTGCCCAGAAGCGGACGGAAACAGCGCTCGACAGCGGCGTCCAGCCTGCCCGCTTCCAGCCCCAGCCGCGAAAACCCCAGCCGCAACATCGCCCGCCCGCCGCGAAAGGCCGTGCTGGCATCAAGCTGCGGGTCAAGCTGGTCACCATGCCCCTCGGCGCGAAAACAGGCATTGGCCGCCGCGATCAGGTCGCCGCTGGTATCGGCCAGCGTCCCGTCGAGATCGAAAATCACTGTGCGCATCGCGCTCCCCCTGACGCCCCGAGCAGCCCTGTCGGCGGGCTGTTGCCGAGCCATGTTTCAATCTGACACCGCTTTTGACTCTCCGGCCCCTTGCGGGGCGCTCTGCCTCGCGTATTACGGATGCGAAACGAAGAAAAGGGGCAGGACCGATGTCAGATTCCAATACCGCGCTCGTCATCCTGGCCGCCGGCCAGGGCACACGGATGAAATCTGACCTGCCGAAAGTCCTGCACGAGGTCGCCGGAGCGCCACTGCTGCATCACGCCATGTTTTCGGGCGCTTCGCTGGAACCGGCGCACAGCGTGATCGTCGCCGGGTATGGTGCCGAGGCGGTGGAGGCCGCCGCGCAGGAGCTGGACCCGGATGCGACCACGGTGGTGCAGACCGAGCAGCTGGGCACCGCGCATGCGACCGACCAGGCCCGGGAAGCGCTGGCCGAGTTCGAGGGCAACGTGATCGTGCTCTATGGCGACACGCCTTTCATCCGCCCAGAGACCCTTGAGGCGATGGTTGCCGCGCGGAAGAAGAACGCCGTCGTCGTGCTCGGCTTCGAGCCTGCGGATCCGGCCCGCTACGGGCGGCTGGTCATGCAGGGCGAGATGCTGGAGAAAATCGTCGAGTTCAAGGAAGCGACGGATGAAGAGCGCGCCATAGCATTCTGTAATTCCGGCGTTATCTGTGCGGATGCGCAGCTCCTGTTTCAACTCATCGCCGCCGTGGGCAACGAGAACGCCTCCGGCGAGTATTACCTCACCGATATCGTCGGACTGGCCCGCGAACGCGGTCTGCCCGTCACCGCCGTGACCTGCGAGGAAGAGGAAACGATGGGGGTCAATTCCCGCCTCGACCTCGCCCGTGCCGAAGCCGCCTACCAGGCGCGCCGCCGCATGGACGCCTTGGTCGAGGGCGTCACCATGCAGGCCCCCGAAACCGTCTTCTTCAGCTTCGACACGGTGATCGGCCGCGATGCGGAGCTGGAACCGAATATCGTCTTCGGCCCGGGAGTGACCATCGAGACAGGCGCCCGCATCCGCGCCTTTTCGCATCTGGAAGGCTGCCATGTCTCGCGCGGCGCGATTGTCGGGCCCTATGCCCGGCTGCGCCCCGGCGCCGAGCTGGCCGAGGACACGCATATCGGCAATTTCGTCGAGATCAAGAATGCCCAGATCGCCGAGGGCGCCAAGGTGAACCACCTTTCCTATATCGGCGACGCCTCCGTCGGGGCCGCCACCAATATCGGCGCCGGCACCATCACCTGCAATTATGACGGTGTTTTCAAGCATCGCACCGAAATCGGGGCCCGCGCCTTTATCGGCTCGGACACGATGCTGATCGCGCCGGTGAAGATCGGTGACGACGCCATGACCGCAACCGGCGCGGTCGTGACCACGGATGTGCCCGCCGGCGCGCTGGCCGTCGCCCGCGCCAAGCAGGTCAACAAGCCCGGATTTGCCATTCGTTTCATGGAGCGCCTGCGCGCGCTCAAGCTTAAAAAATCACAGGAATAGAGACATGTGCGGAATTGTTGGAGTTCTTGGAAATCACGAGGCGGCCCCGCTGCTGGTCGAAGCGCTCAAGCGGCTGGAATATCGCGGCTACGACTCGGCCGGAATTGCAACGGTGAACGCGGGCGTGCTCGACCGCCGACGCGCTGTCGGCAAGCTCGTCTCGCTTTCGGACCTGCTGGTCCACGAGCCGCTGGCCGGCCGCTCCGGGATCGGCCACACCCGCTGGGCCACCCATGGCGCGCCCAATGTCACCAATGCCCATCCGCATCGCGCCGGCCCGGTCGCCGTCGTCCATAACGGGATAATCGAGAATTTCCGCGAGCTGCGCGAGGAACTGGCCGCCAAGGGCCTGCATTTCGAGACCGAGACCGACACCGAGACAATCGCCATGCTGGTGCAATCCTGTCTCGATGAAGGTCTTTCCCATCGCGATGCCGCCGCCAAGGCCATCGCCCGGCTCGACGGCGCCTTCGCGCTGGCGCTGCTTTTCGATGGCGAGGACGACCTGATGATCGTTGCCCGCAAGGGGTCGCCGCTGGCCATCGGTCATGGCGAGGGCGAGGTCTTTGTCGGCTCCGACGCCATCGCGCTTTCGCCCATGACCGACCGGATCACCTATCTCGAAGAAGGCGACTGGGCCTATCTGACCCGCTCCACCATCGAGACCCGCGACGCTTCCGGCGCGCTGGTCAACCGCCCCGTCGAAACGGTCAATGTCGACATGGCGCAGGTCGACAAGGGCAGGCATCGCCACTTCATGGCCAAGGAGATCGCCGAGCAGCCCACCGTCCTGGGCGACGCATTGGCGCATTACCTGCGCGGCGACGGAATCGAGCTGCCCGAACCGGGACTGGATCTCTCCGGCTTCGACAGGGTTGTCATGGTCGCCTGCGGCACGGCCTATTATGCCTGCGCGGTTGCGAAATACTGGTTCGAACAGCTCGCCGGCGTGAATGTCGAGGTCGATATCGCCTCCGAGTTCCGCTACCGCGAGCCGCCAATCGGCGACCGGACGCTGGCGCTCTTCGTCTCGCAATCGGGCGAGACCGCCGACACGCTGGCCGCGCTGCGCTATTGCTCCGGCAAGGCGAAGAAGATCGTCTCCGTGGTCAATGTGACCGGAAGCTCGATTGCCCGCGAGAGCGACCTGGTATTGCCGATCCGCGCCGGCACCGAGATCGGCGTCGCCTCGACCAAGGCCTTCACCTGCCAGCTCACCGTGCTCTTCCTGCTGGCGTTGAAGACCGCCGCAGATCGCGGCCATCTCGATCCCGACGAGATCGAGACCCGGCTCGAGGAATTGCGCCGCATTCCGGGGCTGATGAATTTCGCCCTTGCGCAATCTGTCGAGGTCGCCGCGGTGTCCAAATCGGTCGCAGAAGCCCGGGACGTGCTCTTTCTCGGCCGCGGGTCGATGTTCCCGCTCGCGATGGAAGGGGCGTTAAAACTAAAAGAAATCAGCTACATACATGCTGAAGGTTATGCATCGGGTGAACTGAAGCACGGCCCCATCGCGCTGGTCGACCAGACCGTGCCCGTGATCGTCTTCGCCCCCACCGACGCGCTCTTCGACAAGACCGTCTCCAACATGCAGGAAGTGATGGCGCGCGGCGGCAAGGTGCTGCTGGTCACCGATCCCGCCGGCGCCCGCATGGCCGCCGATGGCTGCTGGAAGACCTTGGTGATGCCGGAGGTCCCCCCCGTCCTTGCGCCGATCCTCTACGCCCTGCCCGCCCAGTTGCTGGCCTATCACGCCGCGATTGCCAAGGGCACGGATGTGGACCAGCCTCGCAACCTCGCCAAGTCGGTCACCGTTGAGTAATCCCGCGCCCCTGACCGCGGCGGACGCGCTCGAAAGCCTGTCCCGCGCCGCAAAGCCGCAGAAGGCCGCCGAAATGGCGGCCTATCACAAGGTCGACCGCCCCTATCTGGGCGTCGCCAATCCCGAGATCGACGGAATGACCCGTGACTGGCGGCGCGCGCTCTCCTTGCCCGACCGCCTGGCGTTGGCGGAGGGGCTCTGGGACAGCAATGTCCACGAGGGGCGCATCGCTGCCGCCAAGCTGCTGACCCAGGCGCGGATTCGGCCCGATGACAGCGATGCCTGGGCCCTGATCTGCCGCTGGGTGCCGGAATTCGACGCCTGGGCGATCGCCGATCACGCCTCGATCGCCGGGCAGAAACGTCTCGTCTGGCAGCCCGAACGGCTGGAGGATGTCGAAGCCTGGACCCGGTCCGAGCATATGTGGAGCCGGCGCGCGGCGCTGGTCATGACCCTGCCCTGGACCAAGCTGCGCAACCCGAAGCCCGAAGAGATCGAGGCCCGCGAGCGCATCCTGGGCTGGGCGGCCGGCTATGTCTCCGATCCGGACTGGTTCATCCAAAAAGCGGTGGCCTGGTGGCTTCGCGAGCTTTCGCGCCACGCACCGGATCGCAGCCGGCAGTTTCTCGACGACCACGGGAGCCAGATGAAAGCCTTTGCCCGTCGCGAGGCCAGCCGCCACCTGCCGCCCGGCGCCGACAAAGGTCATCACCGTTAACCATTACATATTGATTTACTTGACGTTTTAGACATGTCCGATCAATCTCTCAGAAGTCTGATTGGATGGATGTGCTGTGGGTTTCTTGCTCGCCCTGTTGAGTTGCTCTTTTTCGATCGGAGCCGTGATGGTCCTCGAAAACAACGAGGACGACACCGAGGAAGACACGATTCCCGATGAGAGCGAAGACCTCCAGAACCTCGACGCGGATCAGGACGCGGAGGCGGAGGACAACAGTCCGGATACCTCCCTCCTGTCCCTCGATGACAGTCCCACCGATGAGCATGATGTCCTGGAGGAGGAGTCCCAAAACCCATTTCCGACCCCCGCCCATATCGACGACACCGAGATTGACGCCCTGGCGGATGACAGCCCCGACAATCTCCCGCTGTCCGACGCGCCGCTGGAGGGTCCCGCCGGCCTGAGCGAAGAGGCGCTGGCGAAGTTGGGCTACAATATCTCGACGCCGAACGAGGCCTGCTCCGGACGGATCGAGCACGCCTCCGAGGCCGATGGCGAGCAGCTCACCGGCTGGCGCGGCGACGACGACCTCTTTGGCGCGGCGGGCGATGACGTGATCGACGGCTTTGGCGGCGCCGATTTCATCGATGGCGGCGCGGGCGACGACATTCTCATGGGCGATGCCGGCAACGACATCCTGCTGGGCGGCGACGGCGATGACACGCTCCATGGCGGCGAGGGCCAGGATATCCTCGACGGGGGCGATGGCGATGACGACCTGCGCGGCAACACCAATATCGGGATCGAACAGCTTTACCCGGCCTGGTCTTCCGCCTACGTCACCTATGATGGCGAGGTGAGCGACAGTTACTTCGAGATGCTGGACCTGCTCGAATCCAAGGCCTTCGAGGAAGCGGATTTCAGCAGCGACATCCTCTATGGCGGCGCGGGGGAGGACATGCTCGTGGCCGGGATCGGCGATGTCATGACCGGCGGCGACGGCAGTGACGATTTCATTCTCGGGCCGTGGCTCGCTGACGCTTCAGAAGCAGATCTGTCGGCCGAACCGGCCCTGATCACGGATTTCGATCCCGAAGAAGACTCGCTTGTCATCGTACACGACGCGGAAACGGAAGCCGCGCCCGACGATATCTCCGTGGTACTGACAGAGGATGGTGACAGCCTCGTGAAGCAAGGCGATACCGTGCTCGCCCGGGTTGCCGGCGTGCAGATCACGGAGGCGGATGTCGTCGTGGCGGAATATGGCGACTATTTCACCGATTTCGTTCAAGCGGATCACGCGATCGCGCGCTAGCGTTCCGCACCAAAACACTCCGCCATAGGCGCGAAGCCGCAAGATCCGGATGTCCCGCGCCCACCAGGAACGGCGTCTTCTGTCCCCCCCGGTTCCAGCACAACGCCCCGGTCACGAAACCCGGCCGGCGCGGCGCGCCTCCTATTCGGAAGGGTCGCTCGGCGCCAGGTCGTCGGGCCCGACGCGATCGGCTAGATCGATCAGCGAGGCAAGGATCTCCCGTTCGCGCGGTTCAAGCCGCTTCGACGCGCAGAGCGTCTCCATTTCCGGCCGCAACGCGCTCCAACGCTGGAAAAAATCGAACAGGTCTTCGATCGGAACCATTTTCTGTCTCTCGTTCGTCATCGACACTCATATCCTTGGCAGGACTTGAACCTATTGCGGGAATCGCGGCGGCGGCGCGTGAAAAAAGCGTGAAACGCTTTGTCGCCTGAAATGTCCCGTTTAGAAAAAGCCCGTTGGCCATGGAGGACGCTTTGGCGCCGAAACTCGAGATATCCCTTTTCGGGACCTGTTCTGTTTTCCTCGCCGGCAGCGAACGGATCGAGATTCGTGGCGCCAAGCACAGGGCCCTCTTCGCACTCCTGGCGACGGCGCCGATGGGCCGGCGCTCGCGCGCCAAGCTGCAGGAGACGCTCTGGGGAGCCTCGGATTACGACAGCGGCCACCAGAACCTTCGCCGGGCACTGTCGGACCTGCGCAAGCAGCTTGGTGCGAGCTTCGAGAAGGTGCTGCGCACAACCGCCACCGATGTCCAGCTCTCGCTCGATCACACCCATTTCGTCGCCGGGCATGGCGCCTTCCTCAACGACCTGAATGTCCGCGAACCGGGGTTTATCGCCTGGCGCGACGCGCTGCGCGCGCGCCCCGACCAGCTTGCCGCGCTCGGGCGCGCAAGCCAGAGCGGCGCGATCCGCCTGCGCCCGCGCATCAGCGCCCTGCCCCTGGCCGCGCCGGATGGCGATGTGGAATTGAGCGTGACCGGCGATTGGGTGGCCGAGGAGATCTGCCGGTCGCTCTCCCGGTCCAGCCTGCTGACCGTAATCTCCCATCTCTCGGGCCGCGCCATGGCCCAACGCATGATCGACATCGCCGATGTCCGCGAAACGCTCGGCGTGGACTATCTCGTGACCGGCACGATCCGCCGTTCCGCGGCGGATCTTGTCTGCGATTTCGATTTTCTCGATGTCGCAACCGGCGAGATCCTGTGGAACCGCAACATCGTGGTCGCGCAAGCCCGCTCCATCCAGGCGCTGCCCGAGCGGCTCTCCGACGTGTTGCAGGCCATCGGCCGCTCGGTGGCGCAGACCACGTTGCGCAACCTGCGCGGCCTGACCCTGCCGGAGATCTCGGACCACGAATTGCTGATTGCCGGCGTGACCTCGATGCATCGCCGCGCGCTACGGGATTTCCTGACCGCGCGGCAATATCTCGAAGAGACAGCCGCCCGCGCGCCGCGCTCGACCGATGTCCATGCCTGGCTTGGAAAATGGCATGTTCTCAACGTGTTCAAGGGCTATTCGACGGATCGCAGCGGTGATACCAGCCGGGCGCTTGACTGCACGGCCCGGGCGCTCGATCTCGACCCCGATTCCAGCTTCGCGCTGACCATCGACGGCTTTGCCCATGCCAATATCCTTGGCGATATCGGCGCGGCCAACCGGCGCTACACCGCCGCGCTCGACCGCAATCCGAACGAGAGCCTGAGCTGGCTGTTGCGCGGCGCGCTGCTGGCCTTCCAGGATGACGGCACCGGCGCGGTCCAGGCGACCGACACGGCCCGGCGCCTCTCGCCGATCGATCCCTTCGGCTATTATTTCGATTCCCTCGCCAGTTCGGCCCATCTGGCGGCGGGGAATTTCGACCGCGCGCTGGAATTTGCCGAGCGCAGCCTGTCGGCCAATGACCGGCATATCTCGACCCTGCGCACCAAGATCACCGCCCAGCACAGCCTCGGCGATGGCGACGGGGCGCGGGCCACGGCAGCGGAACTGACGCGCCGCTTTCCGGAATTCCGGCTCGACGAGTATCGCCGCACGCATCCTTCGGCGGAACGTCGGACGGGTCGGCTTGTGATCGAGGCTCTTCGGGCCTCGGGTATTTCTTGAGGAACTTGGAAACAAATTGAAAGGACAGGGCAATGAGCCAATCGGGGGGCTTCGGCGGATTTGGAGGATTTGGTGGCTTCGGAGGCTTTGGCGGTTTCGGGGGCTTCGGGGGTGGAGCGAATTTCACCGGCCTGGGCGGGTTTCTCGGCGCCGACGATACTGGCGGCTATGACGGGCTGACGACATCCGGCCTGGGAATGACGGCGGAGGCGCTGCGGCACCTGGCCGGGGACGCGCCGCCGCCGGTGCCGGGCGAGTTGACTCCGGGCGATCCGTCGAACTACGCAAGCCTGGCGGTCTGGGTCCGCGGATCGCTCTATGTGAGCGAATACCTGTCCGGGATCGCCTGGCAATCCTGCACCTCGGGAGACACCCATTCCAGCGTGCTGAAGATCGACGGGACCGATTGGGTCAGCATCCTGCGCCCCTCGGCCGAGCTTCTGCGAGACCAGACCCGCCGGGTGGCCGATTACGCCGCCCTTCGCGAAGAGCGCGGCGCGGAGATCCTGTCCCAGCTCGGCTTCCCGACGGCCTATTTCGCCATGATCCTCGGGCTGCATTCCGCGGCCAGCAAGAAGACCTTCGAGCTGATCACCGCGACCTAGGTCGCCGCCGCCCATACCGCGATGATCGTGAAGACGGCGCTGGCCGTTCGGCGGCCGGACCAGGTGGACGGGCGGCTGCTGCCGATGATCCCGACACCGGGGCACGGCTCCTTCCCCTCGGCCCATGCGACCGAGGCCTATGCGGTGCTGACGGTGCTGGAAGCGCTGATCGAGGCCTGGGACAGCCAGGCCGACCGGAGCGGGCGGGTCGCGATGCTGCGGGCGCTGGCCGAACGGATCGCCGAGGGCGGCGCGACGGTGCTCGACGCAACGGATGTCGACTTCTTCGACCATGACCTGCGCGATCCGGCGGCGATGGCGGCGGCGGGGCTGAGCGTGGACAGCCAGGCGCTCCGCTCCAGCCCGATGCCCGCCTTCTCCTGGCTCTGGAGCCAGGCGGCCGGCGAAGGCGAAGGGGCCTGACATGTATGCGCAACGCGCGCCGGAAGAGCGCATCGACCGCTATACGGGCCCTTATGAACGCTGGGTCTTTTCCGAGGAGCTGGGGCGGCCCTATGCCTTCCCGGCGATCCGCCTGCCCGAGGCGCACCACATGGCGGCGATCCTCGAAGGCACCGGAGACCCCGGCCAGATGGACGGCGCCGAGACCCGCGTGCCGCCGCTCTGGCCCTCCGACAGGGTCGACCACGCCGTCACCCCCTTCGTCTTTCACACCGAAAGCGAGAGCGGCCTGTCGCTCGACCGGGCCATCGCCAAGCGGCTCGGCTCGCTGACCGCGCCCGGGCTGTCGCCGCGGGTGCGCCTGAACATGCCGCTCGATGCCGGCAGCTGGGTCGGGACCTACACCCCGCAGGCATCCGCCACCAAATGGCGCCGGCCGGCGAAGACGCCGAAGGCGATCCTCGGCGTGATCGATGACGGGCTCCCCTTCGCCCATCGCGCCTTTCTGGGCGACGACGGGAGCAGCCGGATCAGCCATCTGTGGCTGCAATCGGCGCGGGCGCTGGACACGGACCGGATCCCGGTCGGGCGCGAGATCACCAATGGCGAGATCGACATCCTTCGCGCGGAACACGGGGCCGACGAGCGGCGGCTCTACCGTGCGGTCGGCGCCATCGACATCGACATGCCGGAGATCGGCCGGTTGCTCGACCACCACGCCACCCATGGCGGCCATATCCTCGGACTGGCGGGTGGCAACGATGCCCGGCTCCCGGAGCCGCCGCTGGCGGACGAGATCCAGATCGTCGCCGTGCAGCTTCCCAATACCGTGGCCTGGGACACGTCCGGCTTCGGCAAGGAGATGTTCATGCTCTCGGCGATGCATTACATCTTCGCCCGCGCCGCCGAGATCGCCCGCGATTGCGGCGTCGAGGGGGAGCTGCCGCTGGTGGTGAACTTCTCCTATGGCTGGAGCGCTGGGCGCCATGACGGTCATTCGGCCATGGAGGCGGCGATCCAGCAGATGCTGGAGCGGCGGCGGCAGGTGCAACCGTCCTCCGCGGTGGTCATGCCGACCGGCAACACCTTCGAGAGCGATATGCATGCGCGGATCGGACCGGAAGATCTCGAGGACGGCGTGGCGCGGATCAACTGGCGGCTCCAGCCGGATGACCGCACGTCGAGCTATCTCGAGATCTGGCTGCCAGAGGGGATCGACCCGCAGGGCTGGCAGGTCCGGGTGATCCCGCCGCCCGGTGCAGCCCCCCTCTCGGGCACAAGCATCGAGATTTCCGCCGACCCCGATCTCGACCCGGTCGGCGATCCGCGCCGCTTCGTCGAACTGGAACGGGCCGGGCACAATCTCGGACAGCTTTCGGTCGATTTCCACCGCGGCGATCGCTGGCGCGCGGTCATCGCGCTGATTCCGACCGCCGAGACCGGCACCGAACGCCGCCTTCCCTCCGGTCTCTGGACGGCCGAGATCGATCCGGGAGCCGGCGCGCCGCTGCCCTAGGGCAAGGCGCTTTATCTCTGGCTGCAACGCGACAACGACCCGCGCGCGCTTGGCATGGGCGGGCGCCAGAGCCGCCTCGAAGGCTCCTCCGGGCTCGTGCGCGGCTTCGGCTGCCTCAGCGCGATCTGCTCGGCGCCGGCGGCGACCCGCGTTGCCGGCCTGCAGGGCGGCACCGGCGGCCCGGCGGCCTATTCCTCGGGCGGCGGGCTGGACCGGCTCTCCGGCGGCCCCGTGGCCTGGGGCGCGCAGCCGAGCTTTGCCGCGCTCTCCGACCAGGGACCGTCCCGCCCGGGCCTGCCATCGATTGGAAGCGTCACCGGATCGGGGGCACGGCTGGTGGGAACGTCGGCCGCCGCCGCTCTGGCCTCGCGCTGGATGGTCGCAAATGCCGCCGCCGGCAAGCCGCTGGAGGACGGGCTCAGCCCCCTGCCCCTCCTGCCGCCCGGCGACGCCGAGGTCCTGCGCAGCGCGCGGCTTGGCAGAGGCGTCGTCCCCATCGAGATATGAACCCCGGGCCATCCGGAAAGGGCCCGCCCGCCGGCCAGGCGGTCGGGTCTCTTTCGTTTGCGATCAAGGGAGAAATGCGCCGCTTCGGCGCCCCGCAAGCGACAGGGCCAGCCGGAAGAAACACCCGCCTGACCCTGCCAATTTGGTACTGAAAAAACTGCCTTAAAAAGTCTGCTTTCAAAAAGTCTTGAACGACTGTGCCGCTCTCGACGTCTCAATCCTAGCCGGTTCGCGCCGAGGGGATGGCGTGAAAAAAGGGTGAAAACCGCCAAGACTCCTGCATTGGTAACGATCCGTTAATCCTTTCAAGGGCTTGCTTCGGCCGCCCTGCCGCCCGGAACGGACCGCTGTCCCATAAGGCGTTGACGTAAAAAGATATGTTGAGCTCCCTCCGGTTTCACAGGCAATTCACTCACGCCCAATCGGGGCATAGCTCAATCTTTCCGGCATCGGTCACGCCCTCAGAGGGGCAGATCGCCAGGAGATTGCAGAATGAAACTCGATGATATGAAGGGCTCTGTCCTGAACCTTCTCCGTGACGGTCTGATCGCTGGAACCGCCGATTTTCCTTTTCCTGCGAATGTGCCGTCGAGTGTCGCCCAACCGCGCCTTCCCCGCCATGAGATCTTCTTTGATAGTTCCACCAAAGATCCCTTCGCCGGTGGGATGCATATGCGTGAGATGGCCAGGGACCGGCTCTGCGCCGAGATGGACAGCATGGCCAACTCGGACGGAAATGGGCTTTCGATGAAAACCTGCAGGGTCTCGCGCTTCCTCGGCTCCGGTGCTGTCCCGCCCCAGGACACCGGCCTCCATCGTTCTTTCCCGGCCCGCGCCCGGGCGGATGCGACCTGCCATCAGACGCCGAATGCCTTGAGGGGAACCCAGGCGCGGCTCAAGGAGCCGCCCGACGCTTACTGACCTTCCTGAGGGCCGTCCGAAACTCCTCCCGACGCGGACGGCCCCACCTTGCGGCGCGTGCACCCCCCGGGCACGCGCCGCCTTTAATTCAACCCAGCCCCGCGATAGGCCCGGCCCTGAACTGGCTGTGGTGGTCTTCAAGGCAGATCTGAGCGTCCCCGGGTGCAGAGGGCGCAGGACGGGCGCTCCGGCGGTGAAACCATCGATCGCGCCGCCCAGGCTTGCGAGGAGTGCCACAGGTCATCGGGGGGCAGGCTTCCGGCAAGATCGAAACGGGGCTTGCGTGTTTTCGCGGAAATGCACAATTTGCCACACATGAATGCCAATCCCCGACGCCAATCCGGCGGCCTGTCAGGCGGCCTGTCCATGTGGATCCTGATCCTGACCTGTTGCGCCATTGAGGCTGCCCTGCTGCTTGCGGACAATCGCATCATCGGACCGCCAAACCTGCGCAACCTGGCCTACGAATCCTTCGCCTTCTGGCCAGTCTTGCTGCAGGACGCGACGCCGCGCTATCCGCTGCAACCGCTTCTGATGTTCGGGACCTATTCCTTCCTGCATGCGGGCGTGACCCATCTCGCCTTCAACATGGTCTCCTTGTGGTCGCTGGGCAGGATCGTCGTGCAGCAGACCGGCACTGCCGGGTTCCTGCTCTTTTACGGGGTGTCCACCGTCGCGGGCGCGATCTGTTACGCCATGTTTGCAACGACGATCCAGCCCATGGTCGGCGCGTCCGGCGCCCTGTTCGGGTTGCTCGGCGCCATCCTGCTCTGGACCTGGCACGCGCAGCCGAGCTATGGCAGCGCAATCCGGGCGACCTGGCGGGTCTTCGCGTTCCTCATCCTGTACAATGTCGTCATGTATTACGTCCTCGGCGGCGCGCTCGCCTGGGAGACACATCTCGGCGGGTTCTGGGCCGGCTGGCTGCTGGCGCGTTTCGTCGGCATGCCGGACTGAGCCGGCCTCGCGCAACCGCATTGCCGGAGATGTCAAAAGGGCTGTTTGCGAAACAGGCCATATTGGAAGCTCTGCGGACTGCCCCAGGGCGTGGTGTGCATCCGGGTGCGGAAGGCCACCGGCGCGAAATCCTGCCCCAAAATGCGGCCGAGCCCATCCGGATCGTAGCGCATCACGGGAAGGCCGCTGCACCGATCCGGCCCGTCAACGCAGAAAGTGGCCATGATCAGATGTCCGCCGGGACGCAAAGCGCGCGACAGCCGGTCGAGATAGGCCTGGCGATCCTCCGGCTCCACGAGGAAATGAAACACGGCGCGGTCATGCCAAAGATCATAGGTCCGGGGTGGCGTCCAGGTCGTGATATCGGCGGCAATCCAATCGATCCGCGCGCCACACGGTCCGACCCGCTGTCGCGCCCTGTCAAGCGCGGCCGGTGACAGGTCGAGAACCGACAGGTCCCGGAAACCGCGTTCCGCGAGGCGCTCGGTGAAGCAGGAGGTTCCGCCGCCAATATCGATGACAGCGCTCTCCCCCGTCGCGCCTGCCAGATCGGCAAGCTCGATGGAGGCCGCGGGGTCTTCCTCGTGCCAGCTCAACTGGGCGTCGGATTTCTCCGTGTAGACGCTCTCCCAGTGGTGATGCCGATCCTTGTTCACATGCCCTCCCCTGTTTTCGTGACATCGGCAAACATATTCCTACGCTTGAATTCATTCAAGTCCGGCGGTGGCAAACCGCGCGCGCCGCGGCTACGGTTGCGCCATGTCAACGCCACCGAATGCCCACCCGCTCCGCCTTACCGCAGGCTCTCTCCTGTTCAGCCCCGGGCAGGACTGCCCTGGCTTCCTGCGGCTGCACAGCGGCACCATCCGGGTGTCCCTGACGAGCGAGATCGGACGGGAAGTCGTGCTCTACCGCGTCGCGCCGGGCGGCTTGTGCCTGCAGACCTTCGGCTGTCTCGTCGACGGGCGTCCCTACTCGGCCGAAGGGCGTGCCGAGACGGATATCGAGGCGGAGGTCGTGCCGCACGGGGCGTTCCTGCGGTTGCTGGCGGAAGATGCGGAGTTTCGAACGGACGTGTTTCGCGCCGTTGCCGGGCGTTTCTCCGATTACGAGCAGCTTGTCGAAGACGTTGCCCTGACCGGGTTCGATGCCCGCCTGGCGCGCGTCCTGCAGCGGCTGGCGACCAATGGCCTGCTGCATATCACCCATGAGAACCTTGCCGCCGAAACCGCCTCCGGACGCGCCGTTGTCAGCCGACGGTTGGCGGCATTCGAGCGCAACGGGATCATCGCGCGCCGCCGCGGCGAGATCGAGATCCTCGATTTCGACGGGCTCGACCGGATTGCGCGGGAGGTCGGGTGACAATGTCACCGACAGGACTGCGGGCCTCTGCGAGACTGGTTGCGAACCAAGCAAAGGAGAGCGACCATGTCTCGCAACGAAGGCACCATCGACCGCGCATTGCGCATCATTCTCGGCCTGATCCTGCTGTCCCTGGTCTTTGTCGGGCCGGCGACCCCCTGGGGATGGGTCGGCCTTGTCCCGCTCGTGACCGGGCTGATCGGCTTCTGCCCGCTCTACGCGGTCTTCGGTTTCAAGACCTGCCCGCTTTCGAAAGCGCCGTAATCGGGCCGGTCTACGGGCTTCGGACCAAAGCCCGTATTCGGATCGACAGAAACGGCTCATAAAGACGGCGATGGAACATCGTTCGAAAGACTCGTCGCTCTGGAAGGGCGCGCCGCTGGCCACGCAATACGCGGTTGCCAGCGGTGCCGTGCTGGTTGCCGCCGCCATCCTCGTCGGAACGGTCGTGACCGGCCGGATCGAGGAGAATGTCGTCCGCAACAGCGCCAACTCGACGGCGCTGTTCATGGAAAGCGTCCTGTCGCCGATCGGACAGCAATTCGCGCAGCAGAACAGGCTTTCGCCCGGGGCGCAGCGCGCCCTCGAGGAGATCTTCGAGAACACGCCGATCGGCGAGCGGGTGATCTCCTACAAGATCTGGAAACAGGGCGGGACCATCGTCGAAGCTTCCGATCCGGCGCTTGTCGGCGAGGTCTTCCCGGTGACCGAGGGCCTTCAGTCGGCCTGGAACGGCCAGGTGGCGGCCGCATTCGAAGCGCTTGGCGATGCCGAGGACGTGCGCGAGCAGAAGCTTGGCCTGCCGCTGCTCGAGATCTACACGCCGATCCGGGAGTATTATTCCGGCGAGATCATCGCCGTCGCAGAATTCTACGAGGTGCATGAACAGCTCGCGGCGGATCTCGCCCGGGCGCGGCGGGACAGCTGGCTGGCCGTGATCGGCGCCTTTGGCGGGCTTGGCTTCATCCTTTATCTCATCGTGCTGCGCGGCAGCCGTGTGATCGAGCGCCAACAAGCCCGGCTGCAGAGCCAGTACCGGGAACTCGAGACCTTGTCCGGCCGCAACGAGGAGCTGCGCCGGCGCGTGCGGGATGCCGCCGGCCGGTCGGCCGAGCGGGCCGACAGGTCCTTGCGCCGGATCGGCGCCGACCTGCATGATGGCCCCGCCCAGCAGCTCGCCTTTGCTGCGCTCCGGCTCGATGGTTTGCGCGACGGGTCGGACGCTTCGGACCGGCAGCACGAGATCGACCGGGTCGAGACCGCCATTGCCGAGGCGCTGGCCGAGATCCGGACCATCTCGCGCGGGCTGTCCCTGCCGGATGTGGCCGAGAAGCAACCGGCCGAGATTGTCGCCATGGCAATCGAGGATCACCGGGCCAGAACCGGCAACGAGGTCGGCCTGGAGCTGACCTGCGACTTGCCTGTCGACCTGCCGCTTGCCGCACGGCTCTGCCTCTACCGCTTCGTCCAGGAAGGGTTGAACAATGCAAGCCGTCATGCAGGCGCGGCCGGGATGGTGGTGTGCCTCGACTGCGCGCGGGCAAGCCTGACGGTGTCGGTGCGCGATGCCGGCCCCGGTTTCGACCGGGAAAACACGCCTTTCGGGCTTGGCCTGTCGGGATTGCGCGACCGGGTCGAGAGCCTTGGCGGGGTGTTCCACGCCGGGTCAGTCTCCGGACAGGGCGGCGAGTTGCGGCTGGAATTCGACCTTGGAGAATGGAAATGACCCGATTGCGCGTCCTGATCGCGGATGACCATCCGCTGTTTCGCGAAGGCGTTGCGGCGCTGCTCGACAACCATGACAGAACCGACGTCGTCGGACAGGCCGAGACGGGGCGCGAGGCGCTGGAGATGACCCGGGCGCTGGCGCCCGCTCTGGTGCTGCTCGACCTCTCGATGCCGGATGGCGGCCTCTGGGCGCTGGCGGAGATCAAACGGCTCGAAAACCCGCCTGTCGTGGCGATCCTGACCGTGTCCGAAGAGGATGACGATGTCTTCACGGCGCTCAAGTCGGGCGCGGATGGCTACATCCTGAAAGGGATCGGCGGCCGGGACCTGATCGCCGCGATCGAGGACCTTGCCGCGGGGCGCAGCTATGTCTCGCCGGGCCTTGCGATGAAGGTGCTGCAGGCGATGCGGACCCCGGCCCCGGAAGCGCCGCAGGAGGATCCGCTGGACAGCCTGACGGCGCGCGAGGAGGAGATCCTCCGGCTTGTCGCGACCGGCAAGAGCAACAAGGAGGTCGGGCTTGCGCTCGACCTCCAAGAGAAAACGGTCAAGCATTACATGACCATCATCCTTCAGAAACTCCAGGTCCGGAACCGGACAGAGGCCGCGCTGATGGCGCATGGCCGCTGGCCGGGGACCTGATCCTTACCTGAACGCCTTGGACAGGCGCGTCCGGTCGGATTGCCGGGCACGGCGCTCGACGACGGTCCTGTTCTGCGGATCCTTCAGCTCGTAGCGGCCATTCTCGATCTCTTCCTTCCAGCCGTCGGTATAGGTGACCTCGATATTGCCGCCACCGGATTCCGCCTTCGCGACCGTGCCGCCGCCGCGGAACTTGCCATTGCCGGCGACCCGGCCATTGCTGTCGCTTGAGCGCGAGCTGCTGGTGCTGGTGCTTGAGCGCGAGCTGCTGGCCGATGCGGCGCCGGCCTGTTTCAGCTTGGCGTAGTCGCTCCTGCGGGCCGGGCGTTCCTCGACGGTCCGGCCGTTGGCATCCTTGCGCTCGAAGCGGCCGTTCTCGATCTCGATCTTGGTGCCGTCGCTGAAGGTCACCTCGATGCCGTTGTCATCGCTGTCGCTGCGGTCCCGGTCACGCCCGCGGTCATCATCATCGTCGTCGTCATCGCTGCGGTCATCGTCGCGGCTATCGTCGTCACTATCGTCGTCGCTGTCGTCAGAGCTGTCGTCAGAGCTGTCGTCATCGTCGTCGTCGTCATCATCATCGTCATCATCGTCGTCGTCATCGTCGTCGTCATCCTCATCATCGGAATCGTCTTCATCATCGTCGCTCCCCTTGGCCCAGGCGACGGAGCTCTCGAGCGAGATCAGCGCCCCTTCGCTCTCAAGGCGGATGTCGAACGGTGCCGTCGCGAAAAGCGCGGCTGCGATGGCGATGCTTGCGGTGGAGGACAGAAGGTCCCGGACGTCTTTCAGCATGTGGTCTCTCCCAATTGGCCCTCGGACTTCCCGGGGCAGCTTGATGTCAGGGCGATTGCCCGATGACCCCATCTAACCCCGAGGCGCTCCGCGAATCCTCGGACCATGGTCCGGCGCGCTCACCAATTTGGTCCGGCGGTTTCTTTCGCGCCATCCACGGCCGCGCGCCGGGTCCCGTAAATCGACCGCCAAACCCGGCCAGCGCGGCCCCCGGGACAGTCCTCTCCCCTGCCCGCGTCTTGTCCGCGTGACCGGACGATTTTTGTGCTGACGACCGACGGAAATAGGCGCACACTCCGTATCAGGAATGCGCGACGTTGATGTATTGGAGGAAAACAATGGCACGTTTCGCCCTTCCCCTTGCGATGACACTGGCCATTCTCGGTTCGGCCGCAATGGCCCAGCAATTCACACCTGGCGGCGGTTTGATGGCGCGTTGGGACGCGAATAACGATGGCAGGGTAACCCTTGCCGAGGTCGAGGCCCGGCGCTCGGCGCTCTTCACCAGCTATGACAGCAATGGCGACGGTTTCCTCTCCAGCGCGGAGTTCGACCGGATCACGCCGCAATCGGTCGGCGGGCGCCCGGGCAATTCCCTGCGCGGCAGCAGGATGATCGTGCGGACCCAGGTTGACACCAATGGCGACGGGGTGGTCTCCCGCAAGGAATACGTGGCCGGCGCGAGGATCTGGCGGGATCGGATGGATATCGACGGCAATGGCGTGCTGACCACCTCGGAATTCGGCCAGGCCGGGCGCAGCAACGGGCGCGGCAATGGCCAGGGGCGCGGCATTCGCTGGAACAACGGTTGATCGGCGCGCCGATTCGGATCGGAGCTGCGGGCACGGCGGATGATGATCCGCGAGGCCGGGGCGGCGGCTGTCAGGCCGCTGTCAGGTCCGTCGCGCGATAGTGGCGCCCGTGAAAAACGCATGCCGTCTCCTGATCCTTGTCCTGATCCTGGCCGGGCCCGGGTTTGCCGAGTCCGACCACGACCTTGCCCGCGCGGCGGCCTCCCGCCACGAGATCCTTCCGCTCGCGACGGTGATCGAGGACATATCGGATCGTTATTCCGCGACGCTGCTGGAGGTTGAGCTGGAGCGCGAACACGGGCTCTATGTCTACGAGTTCGAGCTGATCACGCCCGAGGGGCGGATCCTCGAGATCTTGGTGGACGCCGCCACCGGCGAGATCCTGGAGGAAGAGGAGGACTGATCCCGATGCGGGTGCTTGTCGTCGAGGATGACGCCAGGATCGCCTCCGATCTCGGGGCGGCGTTGGAAAGCGCGGGGTTTCGCGTGGAATCCTGCGCGGATGGCGAGGCGGCATGGTTCCTGGGCGATACCGAGGACTACGACCTCGTGGTGCTGGATCTCGGCCTGCCGCGGCTTGACGGGCTGACCATCCTCAAACGCTGGCGCGGCAATGGACGGGAGATGCCGGTCCTGGTGCTGACGGCGCGCGGAGCCTGGACCGAACGTGTCGAAGGCATCGATGCCGGCGCCGATGATTACCTGCCCAAGCCCTTCCGCATGGAGGAGCTTGTGGCCCGCGCCCGGGCGCTGGTCCGACGCGCGGCCGGACGCGGGTCGGCCCTGCAGGAGGCCGGCGATCTCGTGATCGACACGAACCGGATGTCGGTCTCGCTGCGCGGCGTCCCAGTCTCCGTCACGGCGCTGGAATACCGGCTGCTCTCCTACCTGATGCTGCACCGGGCGCGTATCATCCCGCCTGTTGAATTGCTCGAACATCTCTACGGCGACGACGATGCGCGGGAAACCAACGCGCTCGAGGCGGTGATCACCCGCCTGCGCCGCAAGCTCGGCCCGGGTGTGCTGGGAACGCGCCGGGGCTTTGGTTATCATCTCGAACCGCTGGAACCGGGCGAGTGACGCCCTATTCGCTCCGCCTCCGGCTGCTGGTCACGGGCGCGATCTCGGTCGTGATCGCGCTGGCCATTGCCGCCGCCGGTATCTCCTTCCTGTTCTCCGCACATGTCGAACGCCGCGCCCTGGCCGAGCTTTCGGTGCAGCTGGACCAGGTGCTCTCCGGGGTCGAACGGGACAGCGAGGGCCAGATATACCTCTCGAACCGGCCGGCGGACCCACGCTTCAACCGTCCCCTCGGCGGGCTGTACTGGCAGATCCTTGTCGAGGGGCGCCTGTTGCGCTCACGATCGCTCTGGGATCACGAGATCCCGTTGCCCGTCGACGACCTGCCCGATGGCGGCGAGCATATTCACATGCTCGAGGGGCCTGACGGCCAGTCGCTGCTGACGGTCGAACGCAGCGTGATCCTGCCGCGCCGACTGGGAGAGACTCCGATGCGGGCCGCCGTCGCGGTGGACCGCGCCGAACTGCAGGCAGCTCTTCGGGATTTCGCCTCGGACCTGCTGCCCTACCTGCTCATCCTCGCCGCGGTGCTGATCCTCGCCATGGCAGCGCAGATCGCCATCGGCTTGCGGCCGCTCGGACGGGTCGAGGCCCGCGTCGGGGATATCCGCTCCGGCCGCTCCCGCCGTCTCGGGGAGGATTTCCCGACCGAAGTGATCCCGCTGGCGACGGCGGTGGATGCGCTGCTGGCGGAACGGGAAGCGGAGATTTCCCGGGCCGGGATGCGGGCCGCGGATCTTGCGCACGGGTTCAAGACACCGTTGCAGGCACTGCTCGGCGAGGCCGGGCGATTGCGCGCCAATGGGCAGGAATCCCATGCCGCGGCAATCGAGGAAACCGTCGAGGCGATGCGGGGCCATGTCGACCGCGAATTGATGCGCGCCCGCGCCTCGCTGCATCGCAAGGCCGCCCGCTGCAATGTCGCCGATGTGGCCGAGGCCGTGCTCCGGGTTCTGCGTCGCAGCGCAGCGGGCAACCAGAAGCACTGGGAGGTCGACATCGCGCCGGAGCTTGCGGTGGGAGCCGAGGCCGGGGAACTGACGGAGATGCTTGGGGCGATTGCCGAGAATGCCGCGCGCCATTCCGCGTCCCGCGTCGCGATTGTCGCGCGGCCGCTCGGCCAGCAGGTCGAGATCCGCATCGAGGATGACGGCCCCGGCATCCCGCCCGAGCGGTTGAGCGAGATGACGCGCCGGGGCGCGCGCGCCGATGAAAGCGCGGCGGGCAGCGGCTTCGGGCTGGCAATCGCGTCCGAGCTGGCCGAGACGCTTGGCGGCGGGTTGGAGCTCCGCCCCGGCAATCCCGGCCTCTCCGTCCGCCTGACCCTGCCGGTCGCCCCGCCGGAAACCTGACATCGCGCTGACGGCCCCGGTCAGCCCGGCGTCAGCCGCCGGATGACAGTCTGTCCCGAGCCCGATCCCGGGTGTCGGAGACAGCGAATGACGGACGCCCCCACAACAGATACGCCCCCCCACGCAGGCCAGGTCCTCGTCTGGGACATCTGGGTCCGGCTGTTCCACTGGTCGCTTGTGGCCTGCGTGAGCATTGCGTGCGTGACCGGTTTCCTGCTCGATGCCAGCTGGATCACGCTGCATATCGCCAGCGGGACATTGGCGGTTGCCCTTGTCTTGGCACGGATCATCTGGGGCTTTCTCGGACCGACCCACGCGCGGTTCGCAGACTTTCGGCCCGCGCCGTCCCGGATCTTGTCCCATGTGAGAGCGCAGGCGCCTGCGCGCCATCTCGGGCATAATCCGGCCGGCGGGCTTATGATGCTGGGCCTGATGGCGGCTGTCCTGCTGCTGGGGCTCAGCGGGCTGGCCGGGCTCGGCGGCGCCTTGAGAACCGGCCCCCTGCGGGCGCTGCCATACGGGCTCGGCGAAATCGCACTGGAGGTTCACGAAACGCTCGCTCTTCTGCTGCTGGCGATGATCCTGGCCCATATCGCCGCCGCGATCCTCGAAAGTCACCGCAGCCGGGAGAATCTCGTCCGCGCGATGGTGACCGGCAGCAAGCAAGGCCGACCCGGGGATCACGCCAGTCGCCCGGCGGAGGCGCATCCTCGCCTTGCGCTGCTCCTCATCGCCATGCTGGCCGGTGCAACCGTGGCCAGCCTGCCGCAGGACGACCCGACGCCGGCCCGTGCGCCCGTTTCTGAGCTCGATCCAACCTTCGCCGAGGAATGCACGGCCTGCCACCTTGCCTATCATCCCAGCCTTTTGTCGGCGGCGGAGTGGCACGTGATCCTGGGCGGGCTCACGGATCATTACGGCGAGGATGCCAGCCTCGATGCCGAAACGACCGCGCGGATCACCAACTGGGTGCTGGCCCATGATGCCTCGACCGTTCAGTCGCGCCCGGCGCGGCTCTTCGCCGGCAGGCTTGACACCCCGACCGGATCGATGACCGAGACCGGCGCCTGGAAGGATCTGCACGAGGAGGTCGCGGAGGCGCATTTCCTGCGCGCCCCGATCTATTCGAAAGCCAATTGCGCGGCCTGCCATGCCGATGCCGAAACCGGTTGGTTCAGCCCTTTCCACATCCGAATTCCCAGGGAGACACCGAAATGAGACACCTGCTTGTCCTGCCTTTTCTTCTGCTCGCCACTCCGGTCGCTGCGCAATCCACGACAGCCGCCGAACTACTGGCGAAATACACGGCCGAGGCCGGGACCGAGGCCTCTGCCGAACGCGGACAGGCGCTGTTCCTGGCCAGCCATTCCGGCGGCAAGTCGGACACGCCCTCCTGCACCACCTGCCATGGCACCGATCCCCGGGCCATGGGACAGGCGCGGACCGGCAAGCCGATCGCGCCGCTCGCCCCGGCGGTCAATCCCGAGCGGTTCACCGACCTGAAATTCGTCGAGAAATGGTTCGGACGGAACTGCACCTCCGTGCTCGGTCGCGCCTGCACCGCCGCCGAGAAGGCCGATCTTGTCGCCTGGCTCTCCAGCCTCTGACCCCGAAAGGAACTTCCCATGACCCGGACACCGATTGTCGCCATCGCAGCCATGCTCTTCGCCGGAGCCGTCACGGCCGACGAGATGGAATACATGCCGCCCGTCACCCATGCGGCCACGCTCGAAGAATGCAGCGCCTGTCACCTCGCCTACCCGGCCGGCTTCCTGCCGCCACGATCCTGGACCGCCATCATGGCGACCCTGGACGACCATTTCGGCGAGAATGCCGGGCTGGACGCGCAGACCCGTGCCGCGATCGAGGCCTATCTGGTCGCGAATGCCGGGCGGGATCGCTCGACGGGAAGCGCCGTGGTGCTACGCATCTCGGATCTTCCCTGGTTCCGGCATGAGCACGAAGAAGAGGTCTCCAGACGGGCGTTCGAGAAGGCGAAATCCTGGGCCAATTGCTCGGCCTGCCACGAAGCGGCCGAACAGGGGAATTTCGACGACGATTGAGGACGACGATCGAGCCCGCGCAGGCGTCAGCTTGCTGTCAGGCGGGACCGGCTATCATCAGGCTATCGGAGGGAGCGACCGAGGTGCCAGGGCGAGAAATCGACTGCGGCACCCATCGCCGGGACATGCATGGCCGTGGGACAAAACGGGGAAATCGCGAAGAGTCCGCCGCCGGCGGCAATGACGGGATCGCGCCCGATCCTGCCGCGCTTGCTGTCGGTCTCGCGGCGTTTGTGCTGCCGCGGCCGCTACGGTGCCGGCCGATGCGCGCGACAATCCGACGTGGCGTGGTCGAGGCGGGTTTCCTCGGCTGCTCCGATGCGGTGCCTGCCTTCGGGACGGGGTATTTCGAAGATGGGAGAAACAGTGTTCACGTTGTGTGTCCGCACAGCGCAACGCCTTGACTAAAATCAGGAAAAGGCGTTCAGTCAAACGGTGCGCGACAACGGTTCAAGAAGGGAAGGTCCAATTGTCATGCGCGCCATGATGCTCACGCCTCTCTATGCAAATCGCGTCGGTCACCCTTTGCGGAGCGCCATCGTCACGGCGGCCCGACTTGTCGCTGTCCTTGCCCTCTTGCTTGCAACGATCCGCACCGCCGACGCAGAGGCGGTCCGCAGGGTCGATTTGACGGAGTGGAAGGGAGTATTTGGCCGTGTTGAGGCTCGGGATCGGGTTCCTGCGCGGGCGCGGCTTGGTGGGACGATGGTTTCGGTTTCGGTTGTTGAAGG
>CANMIP010000032.1 GCA_947497945.1 uncultured Tropicimonas sp.
TTGCCAAGGCGCCCGTCACGCCCAGACTGGCAGACTTTTGCGCCGCACCGTGGTCGGATTTCGCTCCGCCGTTGACACATCCTAGCGTGGGCATTTGACCGAGGCGCAGTGCCCGGCAATCCGTGCGAGCGTCCGGGCCGGGTCTACCGCTCCGAGCGGATCGACAAAATCTGGTCCGCCGATGACGAGGCTGCCTTTCTCAAGGTAGCACCCGCCCACGTCGGGTTGGCGTTCATGCTCGCTCTGTGGTCCGGGCAACGGCAAGGCCACCTCCTTCGCCTGCCCTGGAGCGCCTACGACGGCGAAACGATCCACTTGCGGCAGGGTAAGACAAAGGCTCATGTCGCTATTCCAGTGGGAACTCCGCTCAAAGCGCTGCTGGATTCGACCAAGAAGACCACCGTAACCATCCTCGCGACCAGCCGAAAGACCGCTTGGACCGAGGGCGGTTTCCGCGCCTCTTGGCGCACCGCTTGCAAGAAGGCGTGCGTAGAGGGGCTGACCTTTCACGACTTGCGGGGAACCGCTGTGACTCGCCTCAGTATCGCGGGAAGCACGGTCCCCGAGATTGCCGCGATTACGGGGCACAAACTCAAACAGGTCGAAGCAATTCTGGATGCCCACTATCTGAGCCGCGACTCGGCCCTCGGAGTGTCGGCAATCAGGAAGCTGGAAGCACACGAAACGGGAACAAAAATTCCCAACTGACCACCCAACTGGAAGAAAGTGTTGAGCGCCGATGGGCAGATTTTCCAATGAAATAAGTGGTAGCGGAGGAGGGACTTGAACCCCCGACACGCGGATTATGATTCCGCTGCTCTAACCAGCTGAGCTACTCCGCCCCAAGGCGTGGGCGCGGCGTAAAGGACTTGCAGTGGGTCGTCAAGAGGCTCCGAGCCGGTTTTTCGGTCTCATCGAAGATTGCATCGCAAGCGCCGGCAATGCGGGATTGCGGATCTCGATCCCGCCGGAGCAGTTTCACTGCGAAACCTGTCGGTTCGGGGGGGAGCGTTGAAATATCGGGAGGCAACCTACCGATGCCGTTGCGCCGTTTTCGACGGCACTGGTGGCGAAACACGTCAAGGGACATGCGGGCATCACAAATCCATCGAGCATTCGTCACACAGGATCTATAGACGGCGCCCTCGAATGCGAGAGTTTACATGCTGTGGCTCGACTGTCCGACGAAACGTTATGGCACGAGAAAGGCCTTTGAATCGGCGACGTTCGGCTTGGAGCAGCCCGCGATGCCCAAAACCTTGATGTCCATAGGATGTTCCTCTCTCCACCTTTGCCCACAACGATAGCCGTGGATTGGTGGGAAGGCAGTTCATCCCATTAGCTCAGTCGCGCGCGGCTTCGTCCATGCCTACCCGGCCCTGCTGCTCGACGAGCCGACCGCCAGCCTCGACGGCACGAACCGCGAGGTTGTCCTGTCGTTGGTCGAAGAGGCCAGGTCGCGCGGCGCGGCGATGGTCGGCATCTTTCATGATGAAGAAGGCCCGCAACCGGGTCGCCGACCGCGAGATCGACGTGACGGTGTTCTCTCCCGCGAGGGCGGCATGAGCGGCAGGCTGATCGGCGTTGTCGCCCCTCCGTGCTGGGCGAGGCTGCAAGGCGCTTCCCCGGCTTCTTGGCGCTCCATATCACGGCCACGCCCGAGACCCTTGCCGGCCGCCTGAAGGCACGCGGCCGGGAGAGTTTCGAGGAGATCGAGCGCCGTCTCGCCCGCGGCGTCCTGTTGCCCCAGGATGGGGTCACCGTCCTCACGATCTTCAATGACGGTGCGCTGGACGCCACAATCAAACAGTCATTCTCAGCTCTGGCCGATGCCCGGGCGGAGGAGATAGGCTTGGCCAAGGATGCCTGACATGAACTCTCCCTGCCTCTCGGCGCCCCGGCCCGATGATCACGCCCTAGCGGGCGAGCTTTGCATTGCCAATGCACGGATCGTGCTGGCCGATCGCGTGATGCTTGGCGCCATCCATATCGCCGGCGGCCGAATCGCCGGGATCTGCGAGGGCGACACCGTCCCCGCCGGCGCGGTCGATGCCGGGGGCGATTTCGTCATTCCCGGTCTGGTCGAACTGCATACAGACAATGTCGAGCGGCATATCACGCCGCGCCCGAAGGTCGAACTGCCGCATAACAGCGCCATTCTAGCGCATGACGGCGAGATGGCCTCTTGTGGCATCACCACCGTCTTCGACGCGCTCCGCCTCGGCTCCGTCATCGAAAAGAACGCCAAACTCGGCAAATACGCCCGTTCGGTCGCTCGCGAGATCCTTGCGCTGCGCGCCGCCGGCGCCTTCCGTGTCCGGCACCTGATCCACCTGCGCGCCGAGGTCTGCTCCGACACGCTGATTGAGGAGTTCGCCGAGTTCGGTCCCGAGGATCGTGTCGGGCTCGTCAGCCTGATGGATCACACGCCGGGCCAGCGGCAGTTCCGCGACATGTCCAAGCTCTGGGACTACCTGTCAGGGAAACACGCGATGACCAGGGCGCAGTTTGAGCTGCATGTCGCCGGACAGGTCGCGCGGCGGGAGAAATTCGGCGCCGCCCATGAGGCCGCAACACTCGCTGAGGCGGCGCGGCTCGGCGCAACGCTGGCCAGCCATGACGACACCACGCGCGACCAGGTCGAGATCTCGCATGGGATGGGCATCCGGCTCGCCGAATTCCCGACCACGGTCGAGGCGGCCGAGGCCTGCCGCGAGGTCGGGATCAAGATCATCATGGGCGCGCCGAACCTGATCCGTGGTCAATCTCATTCCGGCAATGTTTCCGCGAGTGAGCTGGCCGAGCGGGACCTGCTCGACATTGTCTCCTCCGACTACGTGCCGTCGCTGCTGATCTCCTCGGCCTGGCAGCTCGACCGGATCTGGAACGACCTGCCCAAGGCGGTGGCCACCGTGACGCGCGGCCCCGCCGATGCGGCACAGCTGTCGGATCGGGGCCGGATCGAGACCGGCTGCCTGGCGGACCTGCTGCGCATCCGCACGCTGGGCGAGACGCCGGTGGTCCGCACGGTGTGGCGCGGAGGTCAGCAGGTCGCCTGATCCGGCAGGCCGGGGACGGAAAATCGCGTGATCGCGCACGGATCGGGACGATCGTCCGGCCGCATCCCTGTATCGGCGCGGTGGCATGGCGAAATGAATACCCTGCGTATCATTATTGCAGCTTTGGTTTTCGCCCTGACCGCCGCCTTCCTGTCCGTCGACACCGCCTTGGCGACGCATTCTGCGAAATGCTCCGGCGAAAGGCGCGTTCGCGTCATGGAGAGCCCGTCCGGCCAGTCGCAACCCTGCGCGCTTGGGCCTGACACGCCGGAGACATTGGCAACCCTGCGCGCGGGGCATGGGGACCGCCTCGGCGAGCCGCAACGGCCAATCGGCGCAGCGATCCGGTCCAGCGCATTTCGGTCTGTGAGCGCGGCGGACACAGGTCTACGGTTGTTCCGAAGCGCCAAGTGCGTTTTTCGGGCATCGTCGCTAAAGTCTTGGTGATGGCATCTCGCGATGCCGCTCTCCTGAAGTGCTGTCGCGAGCCGACAGCGGGCGTAGTGAGTGAGGAAGACGGATGGAAGACGAGCCGCGCGCGACAGGGATACAAACGACGCCCGAGACCGGCGAGACGGCCGCGAGATCACTGCGATTCCGGCTCGAAATGCTTCTGCCGATCATTGCCGTGCCTGCCTTTGCCATCATGATCCAGTTCGGACTTTCCGAACGCGCGCATCTTCTGGAAGATTTCGCCGACAAGGCGGATCTGGTCACGACGGAGATCCAGCGCAGCCAGTCTGCGCAGATCGAACAGAGCCGAACGATTCTGACCGAACTCGCCCGGGCACCGCAATTGCAGGATCCCGGTTCCCCGGAATGCCAGAGCTTTCTTGCCGGGTTGCTGCCGGTGCTGCCGCATTTTCACAATGTCGGCGTGTCCGATGTCGATGGCAGGGTGGCCTGCATCGCGACCACGCCGGGCATGTCGGTCGATATCGCGGACAGGGACTATTTCCAGCAGGTCGTCCAGGACGGGAAGTTCAGCATTGGCGCCTACATGATCGATCGCCTGACCCAGGTCGAAAGCGTGAGCTTCGCGGCACCGATCCGGCGAGCGGGGGGCGAGGAGATCGTCGGCGTCGTTCTTGCACTGGTCTCGCTGGATCGCTGGAGCCAGGTCCTGGCAAGCGTTGCGCTCCCCGAGGGCTCCGTTGCCTTCGTGACCGACCGAGATAGGCGGATCCTGGCGACATTTCCCAACCGTCCGTCGCTTTACGGCGTGCTGGCCGCGGATATCGGGCTTGATGTCACGCAGCAGGCGCCCCGGGGCGAGGCTTTTGCCGAACTGGGGGACGGCCAGCGCCGCCTCTATTCGCACCATGCGCTGTTCGAGACCGGCGCCGGGCCGCAGCTGGCCGTTTCGCTCGGGGTGCCGGTCGACGCGGCCCTGCTCGCCGCCCGAAACCGGCTCCTGCTTCGCCTTGGCATCGTGACTGTGGCGCTGCTGCTGTTCTGGCGTCTCGCTGCACAGGTCATGGAGCGCACTATCTACCGACCGTTCCAGGCCCTCGCGGAAGAGATCCATGCGCTTGCGAGCGGCACGGAGCGCAAGGGCGACAGCCCTCCCGATTCCTGCAAGCTGTCGGTCGCCGAGTTCGACCGGATCACGCGGATCGTCCGCAAGATGTCCAGGGACGGGCAGGCCGCGGAGGCGGGCCAGCGCTACGGGGCAGACATGATGTCCTCATTTCTGGACACGATGCCGGACATCTATTTCCGGGTCGACGCGGATGGCCGGATACTCGACTACCGCTCCGGCAAGGAAACCGATCTATACGTGCCGCCGGAGGTGTTTCTCGGACGCCGGATGGAGGATCTGCTTCCCCCCGAGATCGGCAAGCAGTTCGAGACCAACCGGCTCGCGTCGATCCGGTCCCGGGAGGTCTCCTCCTGGGAATACGAGCTGGCGATTGACGGGACCCCGCAGTTTTTCGAGGCCCGCCTGGCGACATTGCCCAAGAACAACGATTCCATCGCCGTGATTCGCAACTTCACGGCGCGCCGCGAGGCCGATCTCAAGCGACAGGCGGCCGAAGAGCGGCTCGACCGGATCATCCAGAACCTGCCCGGTGCCGTGATTCAGCGCGAATATGTCGATGGCGAACATGGACAGATCACCTACGCCAGCCCGAATTGCGAGGCGATCTGGGGATACTCGGTCGAAGAGATCCTCAACGATCCGGACCTGCTTGTGCGGGCCCATGACCAGCAGGACTTGCCGCGCTTTCACGCGGCGAAGGCGAAGGCGATCGCGGCGAAGGAACCGATCCAGTACCGTTTCATGATCGAAAGGCGGGATGGCGAATGCCGGTGGGTCGATTATTTCGGCAGTGTTCCCTGGCGGCGTCGTGATGGCAGGGAGATCATCGAGTCCTTCTTTCTCGACGTGACGCGGGAGGTTGAGGCGCAGCTGCGCTACGAGGAGGAGCGGGAGGTTGCCCACCGCGCCCAGAAGCAGGAGAGCGTTGGCCAGCTCACAGGCGGTATCGCGCATGATTTCAACAACCTGCTAGCCGTGATCCTTGGAAATCTCGAGCTGTTGCATGATGACCTGGTGAACCCGGAGCAGCTCAGGATGGTCGAGACCGGAATCCGCGCAACGCAACGGGGCTCGGATCTGACCCGCTCCATGCTCGCTTTTGCGCGGCGGTCGCGCCTTGAGCCCGAGGAGCTGGCGCTCGACCAGCTCGTCAGCGAGGCTCATGACTGGATCGGCCGGACGCTTCCGGCGCGGATCGCGGTCGAGACATCGCTGGCTGAGGACCTGTGGAAGATCGAGGCCGATGCGGCCTCGACCGAGAGCGCATTGCTGAATCTTATCCTGAACGCGCGGGACGCGATGCCGGATGGCGGGAAGCTGACCATCGAGACTGCCAATATGCAGATCGACCAGACACAGCTGGAAGGGTGGCATGAAGGGATCGAGCGTGGCCGCTATGTCATGCTGGCCGTGTCCGATACCGGGCACGGCATCCCTGACGAGATCCTGTCGCGGGTTTTCGAGCCCTTTTTCTCGACCAAGGCGCCCGGCGCCGGGTCCGGGCTCGGGCTGTCGATGATCGAGGGATTCATGCGCCAGTCCGGCGGGGCGGTTCAGGTGATATCGGAAGTTGGCCGGGGCTCGGCATTCAGGCTCTATTTCCCGGCCCTCGCGGAAGATGCGGAGACTGCCGCCCCGACACGCGCCGACGGTCAGGCCCTGCGGCCCTCCGGGGGCCTGCGCATCCTGGTTGCCGAGGACGAACCGGATGTGTTGACGATGACCGTCCGGATGCTCGAAAAGGCCGGGCATTTCGTGACGCCCGCGCCGTCCGGAGACTGCGCGCTGGACATTTTCAGGGCGGATCCCTCCGGATTCGACCTGCTGCTGACCGACATCGTGATGCCGGGACAATTGCAGGGGACCGGGCTCGCCATGGCGCTGCGCGAGATCGTTCCGGACCTGAAAGTGGTGTTCATGTCCGGGTATGCCGCAGAGCCGACGGTCCATGGAAACGGCGTGCAGGCGGAGGATATCCGGTTGATGAAACCGGTGATGCGCGCCGAGTTGCTGGCGGCGCTGGAACGCGCGCGGGGCGGGTGATCCGAGCCGCCGAGGGCCTCAGGCGGGCCGGCCTTTCAGCAGGTTCGGAACATCCCCGGTCACGCCCGCCGCCTCGCGGATGAAGCGCTGGCGCAGGACGGGCATGCGGTCGATAGCCGCCATTCCGAGGCTGCGGCCGAAGCGCAGGATCGGGTTGTCGTTCGAGAACAGGCGGTTGACCGTATCCATCCCGATGGCCAGCGTGGCCCGATCGAAGCTGCGCCACTGGCGGTGCCGCTCCAAGACGAGGATGGAGCCGATATCTTCGCCGCGTCGCCGCGCTTCGGCCAGCACTTGGGTCAGCGTGGCCACGTCGACCAGCCCCTGGTTGAAGCCCTGCCCGGCGATCGGGTGCACGCCCTGGGCCGCATCGCCGATCAGCGCCAGCCGATCCTTCACGGTCTGGTTCGCCATGGTCAGGTTCAGCGGATAGCTGAAGCGCTTGCCGGCCAGCCGGATCTCGCCGAGAAAATCGCCGAAGCGCGGGCGCAGCGCATCGAGGAAGCCGTCATCGTCCATCGCCGCGATCTGCCTGGCCGCCTCGGGCTCCTCGCTCCAGACGATGGAGCTGCGATTGCCCGGCAATGGCAGGATCGCCAGCGGCCCGTTCGGCATGAAAAACTGATGCGCGGTGCCGTCATGCGGCAGCTCATGCTCGACCGCGCAGACCAGCGCCGTCTGTCCATAATCCCAGCCCGTCCGCTGGATGCCCGCGCGCATGCCGACACCCGATTTTCGACCGTCCGCACCAACCAGCAGCGCGCCTGACAGTGTTTCGCCCGACGCCAGCGTGATCCGGGCCGCCTGCGGCGTGATCTCCTGGCGGACGACATCCTCCTCGGAGCGCACGGTCACCAGCGGGTTTGCCTCGATGGCGTCCAGCAGCGCGCGGCGGAGATACCGGTCTTCCAGCAGGTAGCCCATGACGCCCTCGTCAAGCTCGCCATGGTCGAAATGCATCGCGAAGGGCCAGATCGGACCCTCCCCGGGACGCCCGTCAGAGGTGACAATATGCAGGATCGGCTGCGCATGGTCGGCAACCTTCTCCCAGATACCGATGGCCGACAGCAGGCGCTGCGAGGCCAGTGCCAGCGCATAGGAGCGCCCGTCGAAAGTCGCATCGGCCCGCGCTTTGACGCTGAGCCGGTCCACGACGATGGACGACATACCGGCCTGGGCGGCGGCGAGGGCCAGCGAGGGGCCATTCAGCCCGCCACCGACGATAAGGATATCGCAATCATGTTTCATTGCAGACAGAGATACCCGCCCGCGCGGGATTGTCCATGCGCGACCCTGCCGCTACCGTCGCGCGGAACGACTTTTCCGGAGGAAAACATGGACCAGTGGCTGACGATGAGCGCCGCCGAACTCGGACGCGGGATCGAAGACCTGAAGATCGATCCCGTGGCATTGACCGAGGCGTTCCACGCCGCGATCCTGGCCCATCCCTTCGCAGACCGGATCTATACCCGTCCGACCCGCTGGCGGGCGCTGGCCGAGGCCACGGCAGCGCGCGAGCGCGCCCGCGCCGGCCTGCGCCGCACGCCGCTGGACGGGGTGCCGATCAGTTGGAAGGATCTCTTCGATTCGGCCGGCACCAAGACCGAATCCGGCAGCGCGCTGCTCAAGGGGCGCACCCCGCAGGCCGATGCCGAAGTGCTCCGCAACGCCACGACCTCCGGGCTGGTCTGCCTTGGCAAGACCCACATGACGGAGCTGGCATTCTCCGGACTCGGGCTCAACCCGGTCACGGCCTCGCCGCCCTGCATCAACGATCATGACGCCGTTTCCGGTGGTTCCTCCTCCGGTGCCGCCACCTCCGTCGCCTTCGGGCTGGCCGCGGCGGGGATCGGCTCGGATACCGGCGGCTCCGTCCGCGTGCCCGCGGCCTGGAATGACCTCGTCGGACTGAAAACAACCGCCGGCCGGGTCTCGCTCAAGGGCGTCGTCCCGCTCTGCCCGCGCTTCGACACGGTCGGCCCGCTCTGTCGGACCGTCGAAGACGCCGCCCTCCTGCTCGCCGCGCTCGAAGGCGGCAAGCCGGCGGATCTCGGAGGTGCCACCCTCAAGGGCAAGCGCCTCCTTGTGCTGGAGACCGTCGCGCTGGACGACCTGCGCCCGGAACCGCGCGCCGCATTCGAGGAGGGCGTCTCTCGCCTCGCCGCTGCCGGCGCCCGCATCGAACGCCGTGGCCTGCCTGTCGTGGCCGAGGCAGTGGCGCTGTCGCCCAGGCTCTTCGCGCCCGAGGCCTACGGCACCTGGAAAGACATCATCGAGGCCAATCCCGACCTGATGTATTCCGAGGTTCTCGCCCGCTTCCGGGGCGGTCGCGATGTCTCCGGCCCGGACTATGTCCGTGCCTGGCAAGAGCTCGAAACCCATCGCGTGCGATATCTCGAAGCAACGGCCGGTTTCGATGCTGCCCTCGTCCCGACCGTCCCCAACATGCCGCCAAACAAGGCCAGGCTTGAATCGGACGGGGCATATTTCACCTCCGAAAACCTGCTCGCCCTGCGTAACACCCGCATTGGCAATGTCCTCGGCCTTTGCGGCCTGACGCTGCCAACGCGCACGCCCTCGGCCGGGCTGATGCTCCTGGGGGCGCCAATGCAAGAGGAACGCCTGCTGCGCCTGGGCAGTGTGGTTGCGCCAATACTCCGCTAAGCTCTTCCTGTTTCGACAAATATCCCGGGGGTGCGGGGGCAGCGCCCCCGCCAGCGCGACATTGGCGCAAAAGCCACAAGATCACGCACCGCGAAGACATTTTCTGGACCCGAAGCGGCGCAATAGCTAAGCTGGGCGCAAACGGGGCGATATGACCCCGACCCTGAGGCAGTACAGAAATCGAGCGCATGACGTTCCCCGAAAGGTTCTCGGACCTACCAGATTACGCGTTTCCGCGCCTGCGGAAGCTTCTCGCCAACTCCCGGCCGGGGGGCGAGATCATCAACATGACCATTGGCGAGCCGCGGCACGCCATGCCCGGTTTCGTTGCCGAGGTCCTTGCGGAAAACACCGCCGAATTCGCCAAATACCCGCCCAATGACGGCACACCCGAGCTGCGCGGCGCCATCTGCGACTGGGTCTCGCGTCGTTATGGTGTCCAGCTGGACCCGGAAACGCAGGTCATGACGCTCAATGGCACCCGTGAAGGGCTCTTCGGCGCCGCTATTGCGCTTTGCCCGGAGGAAAAGCGCGGCCAGAAACCCGCGATCCTCGTGCCGAACCCGTTTTACCAGGTCTATGCCGTCGCCGCGCTGACCGCAGCGGCTGAGCCCGTCTATGTGCCCGCCAGGGCCGAGACCGGTTTCCTGCCCGATTATGCGGGCCTCGCGCCCGAACTGCTCGACCGCGTGGCCATCGCCTATATCTGCTCGCCCTCGAACCCGCAGGGCGCTGTGGCGGACCGCGCCTATTGGACCAGCCTTCTGGAGCTGGCCGAAAGGCATGATTTCCGCATTTTTGCTGATGAATGCTATTCCGAGATCTATCGGAATGACCCGCCTCCCGGCGCGCTTCAGGTCGCCCGGGAAACCGGAGCGGACCCGGAACGGGTGGTCATCTTCCACTCGCTCTCCAAGCGCTCCAACTTGCCGGGGCTGCGCTCGGGCTTCGTGGCCGGCGGTCCGGACTGCCTTGCGCGGATCCGGCAATTGCGCGCCTATGCGGGTGCCCCGCTGCCGCTGCCGCTGCAGCGCGTGGCCGAACGTGCCTGGGCCGACGAGGCGCATGTCGCGGCCTCGCTCGCGATCTACCAGGACAAATTCCGGCTGGCCGACGAGATCTTCGACGGCGTGCCGAACTATGCCGGCCCCGCGGGCGGCTTCTTTCTTTGGCTGCCGGTCGCCAATGGCGAAGCGGCAGCACTCCGGGCCTATGAGACAGCCGGTGTCCGGGTGCTTCCGGGCGCTTACCTTGGCCGGGAAACAGATGGCGGCAACCCGGGCGCGGGCTATGTGCGCGTGGCCATGGTGGCCGAAATGGACGAGTTGCGACGCGGTCTGACCCGACTGCGCGACTGCCTCTACGATTAACAGGGACGACAGAATCCGATGGCATATCAGACACGACAGCGCGACCCCCTGCTGGATGCGAACATGCAGGAAGCGATCGAGAAACGCGGCCGCGAACTGATCGGTCTGGCGCTGCTGGGCCTCGCCGCGGCCCTCGCCGCCATGCTCGCCTCCTATGCGCCGCAGGACCCTTCCTTTTTCTCCGCCACCGATGCGCCGGCCCAGAACCTGCTCGGCAAGTTCGGCGCCTCCATTGCCTCGCCGCTTTTCATCGTGGTCGGTTTCGGAAGCTGGGTGCTGATGCTGGCCACGCTGGCCTGGGGGGTACGGCTGCTGTTCAATATCGGCGCGGAACGGGCTCTCGCCCGCCTGCTGTTCACGTTCATCGCCGTGGCTGCGGCCGCGGTCTATGCCTCCTCCATCGCGCCGGCCTCTGGCTGGTCGCACAGCTTCGGTCTGGGCGGGCTTTTCGGCGACACCGTTTTGGGCGCGGTGCTGAACATGCTGCCGATCTCGGCAAGCTCCGGCGTGCGCCTGATCTCCATCCCGATCCTGTTCCTGGCGCTTTTCCTGACGTTTTATGCCTGCGGCTTCACCATGCATGAGCTTCGCCGCACGGGTCGTTTCATCCTCGTCGGGATCATCCTCTTCTATGCCGGGCTGTTGCGGGTTTTCGGCGCCGGGCTGAACGGCGCCGGTGCAGCCGCGCGCGGTGTGGCCTCGAAAAACGAAGAACGCCGGGCCCGCCGCGCCGAGGCACGTGCCGCCTCGGCCGAGTTCCCGGATGAAGATGAGTTTGTACTTACCGAAGAAGTCGATGCCCCGGCCGTCGATGCGGTGCGGATGTCCGGCGGCCTGCTCGCGACCGTATCGACAATGGTGCGCCGACCGCCCCAGCCGGAGCTGGTCGAGCCTGCGCCGGAGCCGGAACTGGCCGAAGCGATGGAAGAGTTGGAAGCGCCGTCGGAGGATCGGATCAAGGCGCGCATCGCCGATGCGATCAAGCTGCGTGCCCGCACCGGCGGCGCACGTCCGCAAAACTATGTCGGTCGCGCCGAACCGCCGGTGGTCCGGCGCCGCAAGCCCGATCCGCTGATCCTCAAGGTGCCGGGGGCCGTGCCGTCCGCCCCGATGGCGGAGATCGACGATACACCGCCCGTGCCTGTCCCCGGGCTCCAGACGCATGATCCCATGCCGTACCAGCCCGAGGTGGAAGATCTTGACGCGGCCATCGAGCCGGCAATGGCCGAGACTTTTCAGCCCAGCGGACAGGCCGGTCCGCAGGTTGCGCCGCGAATCCAGCCGCGCGCGATGCCGGTCAGCCCCGAGGAGCCGAAGCCGATGGTCCAGCACCCGGACCGGTCGGCGCCCAAGCCCTCCCGCCAGGCCCAGGCCGAGGCCCAGCCCAAGCTGGAGCTGGAACCGCAGGAAGTGCTCGCCTATGAGCACCCGCCGCTCTCCCTGCTGACCAGCCCGACCTCGATCAAACGCCATGTCCTTTCCGACGAGGCGCTGGAAGAAAACGCGCGAATGCTGGAAAACGTGCTCGATGATTACGGCGTGAAGGGCGAGATCGTCTCGGTCCGCCCCGGACCGGTCGTCACCATGTACGAGCTGGAACCCGCGCCGGGCCTCAAGGCCTCTCGCGTGATCGGGCTGGCGGATGATATCGCCCGCTCGATGTCCGCCCTGTCCGCGCGCGTGTCGACTGTTCCGGGCCGTTCCGTGATCGGCATCGAACTGCCCAATGCCAATCGCGAGAAGGTCGTGCTGCGCGAGATCCTCTCCGCGCGGGAGTTTGGTGACACCTCCATGCCGCTGCCGCTGGCGCTCGGCAAGGATATCGGCGGCGCCTCGATCGTGGCGAACCTCGCCAAGATGCCCCACCTGCTGATCGCGGGCACCACCGGTTCGGGCAAGTCCGTCGCCATCAACACGATGATCGTTTCGCTGCTCTACCGGCTCTCGCCGGAGGAGTGCCGGATGATCATGATCGACCCCAAGATGCTCGAGCTTTCCGTCTATGACGGAATCCCGCATCTGCTCTCCCCCGTTGTCACCGACCCGAAGAAGGCCGTCGTGGCGCTGAAATGGGTCGTGGGCGAGATGGAGGATCGCTACCGCAAGATGTCCAAGATGGGCGTGCGGAATATCGAGGGCTATAACGGGCGGGTGCGTGACGCGATCGCCAAGAACGAGATGTTCTCGCGTACGGTCCAGACCGGCTTCGATGACGAGACGGGTGAACCGATCTTCGAGACGGAAGAATTCGCGCCCGAACTGCTGCCCTTCATCGTGGTTGTCGTTGACGAGATGGCGGACCTGATGATGGTCGCGGGCAAGGAGATCGAGGCGTGCATCCAGCGGCTTGCCCAAATGGCGCGTGCCTCCGGTATCCACCTGATCATGGCCACGCAGCGGCCCTCGGTCGATGTCATCACCGGCACGATCAAGGCCAACTTCCCGACCCGGATCTCCTTCCAGGTGACCTCGAAGATCGACAGCCGCACGATCCTTGGCGAGATGGGCGCCGAACAGCTGCTCGGCATGGGCGACATGCTCTACATGGCTGGCGGCTCTCGGGTGACGCGCGTCCACGGTCCCTTCGTCTCCGACGAGGAGGTCGAGGAGATCGTCAACCATCTGAAATCCTTCGGTCCGCCCGAATATATCGGTGGCGTTGTCGACGGCCCGGATGACGACAAGGAAAGCGATATCGACCTCGTGCTCGGCCTCGGCGGCAACACCGATGGCGAGGATGCGCTCTACGACCAGGCGGTCCAGATTGTCATCAAGGACCGCAAATGCTCGACCTCCTATATCCAGCGCAAGCTGGCCATCGGTTACAACAAGGCGGCGCGGCTGGTCGAGCAGATGGAAGAACAAGGGTTGGTCAGCGCCTCCAACCATGTCGGCAAGCGCGAGATCCTGGTGCCGGAACAAGAATAGGTCCCGAGGACCTGACAGAACTCCGGGAAGGTCCGGCCTTTGGGTCGGGCCTTTTTCGATTGGCTGTCTTGTGGAAAACCGGGGCGTTCTGCGAGCATGCAGAGAGCAGATCAAGGGCGAGGCCGGCTCCAACCCGTCAGGACGGCGGCTTCGCCGTGTTTCCGTGCCCGCCGGCGCAGCACCAGCCTCCCCAACCGACCTGTCACGCCGCTTTCGATCCGACTGGCAATTCGCCGCCGGTCACGCCGGTTTGATGGATTTGACACTGGTCACCGCAGGCCCCTGCCCATAGTCATGAGACATGATCAGGAAAGCACTTTTTACCCTTGCGGCCACCCTCGTGCTGGCCGGACCGGCGGCGGCGGAAAAGCTCTCGCTCAACGCCATCTCGAACTACTTCAACGCCTTCCAGACGGCGTCGGGCGAGTTCACACAGATCAACGCGGATGGAACGATCTCGACGGGCAATCTCTTTATCAAGCGCCCCGGCCGGATCCGCTTCGAATACAACCCGCCGGATCGCTCGCTGGTCATGGCCGGTGGCGGCACTGTCGCGATCTTTGACGGCAAGTCGAACAGCAATGCCGAGCAGTTTCCGCTGCGCCAGACCCCGCTCAACCTGATCCTCGAGAAGACGGTCAATCTCGGCCGACGCAACATGGTCGTCGGCCACAAGAGCGACGGCACGAAGACCACCGTCGTTGCACAAGATCCGGAACATCCCGACTACGGCACTATTCAGCTGGTTTTCACGGCGAACCCGACCGAACTGCGCCAATGGGTCATCACCGATGGCGGCGGCGATCAGACGACGGTCATCCTTGGGGAACTCCGGAAAGGCGTCGATCTGAGGCCGAGCCTCTTCAACATCCAGCATGAAGAGGCCCGGCGGAAGTAGTCCGCCCTAGCGGAGCTTGCCGCAGCTGCGCAGTTGCCGGTCATACATGGTGGCCCTGTCGCCGACCTTCGCGGAGACATTTACCAGCCAGCCCTTGGACTTGTAGGTGCCGCGCTTATAGCCGGTCCAGCCGTCATGATAGGCGAGATACTGGCGGCGGGCGTCCGAGAGCGGAATGCCGAGCTTGTCGCGGGTCTGGTTCATGTACCATCCCATGAAGTCGGTCGCGTCGCGGATCTTGTCCCGCTTGGCGGAACGATTGCCGGTCGATTCCCGGTAATGGTCCCAGGTGCCGTCCAGCGCCTGGCTGTAACCGAAGGCGGAGCTCTGGCGGCCCATCGGGATCACGCCAAGCGACCACTGGTAGGGCGTGCGGGCATCGCCGTCGAACTTGCTCTCCTGATGGATGATCGCCATCTGGACCGGGACCGGAACGCCCCATTTGCGTTCGGCCGATTTCATTGCCCGCAGGTAATTGGGGCGTTGATCGACGATGCTGCAGGCATTGTCGAGATTGCTGGGGGAGCGCTTGTTGCCACCGCCGCAGCCGGCAAGGGCCACGAGTATGCACAGGGCGCAGATAAGTCTGGTCATCCGCCTGTCCGATTAATTGATTGTCTGCTCTTCTTTTATTGCCCCCATTCTAGGACAATCCGAACGGCGAGGGAATAATCAACCTGTTCGATGAGATGACAAAACCGTTGGTCAGAGCAGAAAGGCCAGCGCAATGGGCAAGATCGCAACCGAGAGCAGCGATGACAGGACGACCAGCCCGGCCACGGCCCCGGAATCGACGCCGAAGCGGACTGCCAACAGGTAGGACGTGACAGGGACCGGCGTGATCATCTGCACCACCAGAACCGCGAAGGGGATGGGCGGGAGTGCAAAGGCCAAACCGACCGCAACCGCAGCGAACCCGCAGATTGATGCCTTGATCACCGAAAGCAGGACCGCAGGGCCGATGTCGGCCGGGCGGAGCTTGCCGATGGCGACGCCGAGCGTGAGCAGCATCAGCGGAATTGCCATTTGCCCGACAAGCGTCAGCCCGCTTGTCAGCCAGAGCGGCAGCTGCCAGCCCTGCCACAGGAAGAGGATGCCGAGCACGGTGGCGACGAAGATCGGCTCGCGCAGCACGCGGGCAGGGTTGCTCGCGCCCGAGACCATCCAGATCCCGACCGTGAAGATGAGGATGCTGGTCACGGCCAGCACCACCACGGCATAGTCGAGGCCCACCGCGCCGAAGGCGAAGAGCGCCAGCGGCAAGCCGAGATTGCCGGTATTGCCGAAGGTGAGCGGCGCGAGATAGCTGCCGCGATCCAGCCCGACAAGGGTGACAAGCGCCCATGAGGCCAGCGAGACCGCCCCATAGGCGCAAAAGGCAGCGAGCGAGATCGCTGCCAGCGCCGAGGGGGCCACCTCCGTTTTCACAAGGGAGGTGAAGATCAGGCAGGGCACGGCCAGGGTCATCGCCAGGCGGGTGACGAACTCGACCGGATAGTCCCAGCCGGCCTTGTCCCAGGCGACGCCAAGCGCGGCCAGCAGGAAGACCGGAGAGGTTATTTCCAGCACTGTCAGGACGATGTTCACAGACTGTTTCCCATGTTTTGGGTCCCGGTGCATGGACACGGGCGCTTCAAGGCCTTAGGCAGGAAATGTGGGGACCGCAATGCATGCTTAAGAGTCAAGCCAAATATCATCTCGGGCAGGTTGTCCGACACCGGAAGCACCCCTTCCGGGGAGTGGTGTTCGACGTAGATGCGATGTTTTCGAACACCGAGGAATGGTATGATGCGATTCCGGAGGAATCGCGGCCGGCCAAGGAGCAACCCTTCTATCACCTGCTGGCGGAGAATGATCAGAGCTACTACGTGGCCTATGTGTCCGAGCAGAATCTTGTGCCCGACTATTCCGGAGAACCGGTGGATCACCCGGATCTGCCCGATCTCTTCGGGGAGTTCGAGGACGGGATTTACCCGTTGCATTTCCAGCTGAACTGAGGTTCTGAACCGCGACCGGGGCTCTCCCGCCCACATCACCCGCGCTTGCGCGCTCGTATGCGGTTGGGGGTGGCGCGCTGCGCGCGCCACTCTTCGTCAATCGGACCTCGATCAGTATCCGAGGGCCATGCCGTCCTTGCGCGGGTCCGAGGCCCCGGTCAGGCGTCCCGTGTCCGGATCGATCAGGATCGCCTGGGCGCCGCCGAGACCGGCATCGGGACGGACCACCTTGTGGCCGTATCGCTCCAGGGCCTGCCGGACGCTTTCCGGGTATCCCGCTTCAAGCTTCATCTCGCCATCAAGCGCAAAGGCGCGCGGCGCGTCGATTGCCTCCTGCGGATCCATGCCGAAATCGACCATGTTGCTGATGAGGCGGCAATGCCCGGTGGGCTGGAACTGCCCGCCCATCACGCCGAAGGGCAGGATCACCTTGCCTTTGCGCCGCGCCATCCCGGGAATGATCGTGTGTAGCGGGCGCTTCCCCGGGCCGGCCTCGTTCGGATGCCCAGGCACCAGCGAAAAGCCTGCTCCGCGATTGTGGAACAGAATGCCGTTGCGTGGGCTGGCGATGCCGGAACCGAAACCGTGGAAGATGGAGTAGATCAGCGACACGGCCATACGGTCTTGATCAACCACGGTGATCAGGATGGTATCGCGATGAGTGGCTTCGGCCGGGCTGTGCAAGCCGGGCACGCCACCAAGATCCATGCGTCCGACAAGCTCACGCGCCAGGGCCGGATCCTGCAGGCAGGCCGGATCCGCCATATGATCGGGATCGGCGAGGAGTTGGTCGCGGGCGTCATAGGCCAGCCGGGCGATCTCTGCCTCGAGATGGACCCGCTCGGCGCCAAACGGGTCCAGCGCGGCGACATCCTGTGCAGCCAGCATCTGGAGCATCAGAAGCGCGACCGCACCCTGACCGTTGGGCGGGTGCTCCACGACTTCCAGGTCGCGATAGACCCCGGAAACGGGGATGGTCCAGTCGGCCCTGCAGGCCGCGAAATCGGCTTCGGTGTGGCTGCCGCCGCAGGCGCGCAGGCCGGCGACCATATCCTCGGCAATGGCGCCCCGATAGAAGGCTTCCGGGCCGTCTTGAGCAATGGCGCGTAGAACGGATGCCTGTCCGGGGGCGCGGAAAACCTCGCCGGTTTGCAGCGCCCGCCCGTCCTTGAGAAAGAAGTTGCGGGCGTCACCAGACAGGCGGTCCGCGTCAAGCGCCCAGTCGAAACCGACGCGTGGTGCAACCGGCACGCCGGCCTCGGCATAGTCGATGGCCGGAGCAAGGCTCGCGGCCAGCCCCTTGCGCCCGAAGCGTTCCGACAGCGCTGCAAAGCCTGCAATGGCGCCGGGAATCGTGACAGCGGCGGGGCTGTCCACCGGCATGGTGGTATGCCCGGCCGCTCGAAGCGCTTCGGGGTCAAGGCCGGCGGGGGCGCGTCCGGAGCCGTTCAAAGCATGAACCTGCCCATCGGACGGCGTGCTGACGAGGGCAAAGCAATCGCCGCCAATGCCGGTCATCTGCGGCTCGCAGATCCCGAGCAGGACGGCTCCGGCTATCGCGGCATCGACCGCATTGCCCCCCTGTTTCAGGCTCTCGATGGCCGCCAGGGCCGCCAGCGGGTGCGACGTCGCGCAAAGGCCACGTTCGGCATGGACCGTCGAACGGCCAGGTCTGTGGAAATCTCGCATCTCATTCTCCCTCGGCGCCATCTTGGTGGGTTCGGGAGAATTGGTCCAGCGGGATCGGGGAAGATCCTCGGCGCCGCACACTGGGTGGGGGCTGTGAAAAAAAACGGCGCCGAGGGAAGCCTTATGCAGCTACGGGAAGCAAGATGTCATGTCTTCCTGACAAGCTCATGGTGCCTTTGCGGCGAAGATTTGACTTTCGGCCGCAGTCAGTCCGCCTGCCCGAGCCTGATATTGAAGGACAGGCTGTTGCGATCCTCCTCGCGACAATAGTTCAGATCCCGCGTCAGTTCACGGATCAGGAACCATCCGAATCCGCCCTCCGGCAGGTCGTCCAGTTCGACCGAGAGATCATGGGTGTCGCCGGCAGGAATCGCCAGACCCGGCATGGGCCGGCCGCGATCCTCGACCCGACAGAACAGGCTTTCCCGAGTCAGGCAGAGCTTCAGCTCGAATTCGCCGTCCGGGCTCTCGCAATAGGCGTGCTCGACGACATTGTTCATGCATTCCGCCAGCACCACTTCCACCGCCTCACGATCCGTTTCCAACACTCCAAGGCGACCGAGATCCGCCGAAAGCCGACGAAGCGTCTCGCGAACATCTTCCGATGTGCTGCCGACAACACGGGTCAAGGCATGGCCAACCTCACCATGCAGGTCTGCGTGAGTGTCCGGCCGCAGAACGCCTTCCGATGTCCCGCCATCGCCAGGCGCTGCGGCCTTCCCTGGAGGGGCTTCACCCGGGCTCATCACGCGGCACTTGCATTCGAGGTCATAGCGGCGTCCGCCGAGGAGTGGATTGTGAATACAGAATCCATTCGGGTGAGGCGGAAGACCTTGGAGACCTTGCTCGACAGGCCGGCAAGTTCCAGGCGCCTGTCCTTGCCGAGAAACTTCATGGCGGCAACCACCGCGCCGAGACCGGAGCTGTCAAGGAAATCGACCTGTTGTAGATCGAGGACAACGCGCGCGGGCTCGGCGCCGCACAGCTCACGCATCCGATCCTTGAACTGGATGGCGCAGGCTGCATCGATCCGTTCGGCCAACACGTTTATCCGCAGGATCTCTCCTTGGCGGACAGTTTCGAATTCCATGCCGCGTCTCCATATTCGCTCTGGACCCGTACAAGGCTGGACGAAAAAGCTTACCATTCGGTATGCGTTGTCCCCAGGGAGGACGAACAGGATGAAAGAAGTCTATATTTCCGGGGCTGCGCGGACACCGATGGGAGGTTTCCAAGGGGTGTTTGCGCCGATTCAGGCGCCGGATCTCGGGGCGGTGGCGATTCGGGCCGCGCTGGCGCAGGCCGGGTCCGACGCCGTGGACGAGCTACTGATGGGCTGCGTGCTGCCGCATGGCCAGGGCCAGGCGCCGGCGCGGCAGGCAGGGTTCGGCGCCGGGCTGAGCGAAGAGGTGCCGGCCACGACGCTGAACAAGATGTGCGGTTCCGGCATGAAGGCGGCGATGATCGGTTTCGACCAGATCGCGCTCGGGCAAGCAGAGACGGTGGTCGCCGGCGGCATGGAGAGCATGACCAACGCGCCCTACCTGCTGCCGAAGATGCGCGGCGGCGCGCGGATCGGACATGGAGCGGTGATCGACTCGATGTTTCTCGACGGGTTGGAAGACGCCTATGACAAGGGCCGGTTGATGGGCACATTTGCCGAGGATTGCGCGGAACACTTCCAGTTTACGCGCGAGGCGCAGGACGCCTATGCGCTCGGTTCGCTGTCGAACGCGCTGGCGGCGCAGGAGAGCGGCGCCTTTGCAGGTGAGATCGCGCCGGTGATCCTTCGCGGGCGGAAGGGCGAGGTGATCGTGTCGGAGGACGAGCAGCCGGGCAATGCACGGCCTGACAAGATCCCGCTCCTCAAGCCGGCCTTTCGCGAGGGCGGCACCGTGACCCCGGCCAATGCGTCCTCAATCTCGGATGGGGCGGCGGCGCTGGTGCTGAGCTCGGGCGCGGCCGGACTGCCGCTTCGGGCGCGGGTTCTGGGCCATGCCAGCCATGCCCAGGCGCCGGGCTGGTTCACCACGGCGCCGGTACCGGCGGCGCGAAAGCTGCTGGAACGGATCGGCTGGGAGGTCGGGGATGTCGATCTCTGGGAGGTCAACGAGGCCTTTGCCGTTGTGCCCATGGCGTTCATGCGCGAAATGGGGATCGCGCGGGAGAAGGTGAACGTGAATGGCGGCGCCTGTGCGCTTGGCCATCCGATCGGCGCTTCGGGCGCGCGGATCATGGTGACGCTGTTGAACGCGCTGGAAAAACGGGGCTTGAAGCGCGGCGTGGCGGCAATCTGTATCGGCGGCGGCGAGGGCACGGCGATTGCCATCGAGCGCCCCTAGAAGAGGAACGGGAATGCGGGTCGATTACGACGAGCTGGAGAAGGTCATCTGTGCGCTCACCGAGGGCGAGACGGATGCGGTTGCGCTGATGGCGACGCTGGCCTGCGAGATTCATCACGCGGATGATCGCTTCGACTGGACCGGGTTTTACCGGGTCGTGGCGCCGGAGCTGCTGAAGATCGGTCCCTATCAGGGTGGGCATGGCTGCCTCGTGATCCCCTTTGCGCGCGGGGTCTGCGGGGCGGCGGCGCGGACGGGAGAGGTCCAGCTGGTGGAAGATGTCGACGCCTTCCCCGGCCATATCGCCTGCGCCTCCTCGACACGTTCGGAGATCGTCCTGCCGGTCCGGAACGGTGCGGGAGAGGTGATCGCGGTGCTCGATATCGACAGCGACCGGCCAGCGGCCTTCGATGCAGCCGATTCCGAAGGGCTGTCGCGGATCCTTGGGAAGGTCTTCGCCAATGTCGGATGAACTTCACGGGCAATGTCTTTGCGGGAGTGTGCGCTTCACCGTGCGCGGGCAAGCCTCGCGGGCCTCGATCTGCCATTGTGGCCAATGCCGCCGGCAGAGCGGACATCTCTGGGCCTCGGCCCAGGCGCCGCGCGCGCAGGTCGAGATACGCGGACGGGTGGCCTATTACGCCGCCAGCGAGGCTGCCGCGCGCGGATTCTGCCCGCGCTGTGGCTCCTTCCTGTTCTGGGACGAGACAGGCGCGCCAGACCTGTCCTTCTCCCTCGGCGCGCTGGAAGCGCCGACCGGGCTGCGGGTCGAGAAGCATATCTTTTGCGCGGACAAGGGCGACTATTACGAGATCGGCGAGGACGGGGTGCAGCGACAGCCGTGAGCACTGCATATGATCCTCCGAGCGGGCCTCCCGTGATCCTGCACAGGGACTCGGAGTTGCTGCTTGTCGACAAGCCGGAAGGGTTGCTGTCCGTGCCGGGAAAGGGCGCGCATCTGGCCGATTGCCTGCTGGCGCGGCTTCAGGCGATCTATCCAGAGGTGTTGCTGGTGCACCGGCTCGACCGGGACACATCTGGCGTCATTGTCTTCGCGATGAACAGGGGCGCGCAGCGGCATCTTGGGCTGCAATTCGAGCGGCGGCATTGCTCCAAGAGCTATATTGCGCGGGTCTTCGGACGCGTGGCGGAGGAGGGCGGCGTGATCGACCTTCCGCTGGCGTCCGATTGGCCGAACCGGCCGAGACAGATGGTGGATTTCGAGCGCGGCAAGCCCTCGCGCACCGGCTGGCAGGTGCTGGAACGAGAAGCGGCAGCAACGCGGATGCGGCTGCGGCCGGAGACCGGGCGGAGCCACCAGCTTCGGGTGCATATGCGTGAGCTGGGGCATCCGATCCTGGGGGACCCGCTCTATGCCGAAGGTGTGGCCCTGGAGGCCAAGCGGTTGATGCTCCATGCCGAAACCCTGACGCTTCGGCATCCCGATGGCGGGAAACCGGTGACGTTTCGAGCGGAATGCCCATTTTGAGAGCGGGCTTTGCGGAGGGAGCGGTCTTTCGCAGCGCAAGCAAGGAGGAGTAACAAGAGCCGTGCCAGCGCCTGCCCGTGGGGTGGCCCTGCAACCTCCGGGGTCAGCGCTTTATCTCACCAATTCCGAAGAAGATCAGAGCGTCGCACGCGGACGGCAAAGCGCCAGCCCGCCGGAACGGGCAGGCGCTGGCACGGCGGCCTTCGGCCTTGATTCCGTACCAAAAGCGCTTCGCCCCAACGTCCGCTGACAGCTCCCTGAACTTTTTTGCGCTCCACCGAAAGCCTAGTGAATCTCGACACTTGCCCGCGCGGCCCGTCCTTCTGAATCGATCACTGAGAGGTCGAGAAACCCCGCGCCGGGCAGATCCAAAACGCTCTCGCGCTCCCGCGTGCGCAGGATGACGGGGGCGCCATTGGCCAGCCAGGTGAAAGGCGGGGTGCCGTCGCGGACCTTGAGCAACAAGCCGTCCCGCGCTTCGATCTCGGCCCCATCGGGCGGGAAGGCGAGCTTCGGTGCATCCGCCTCGGCACGAAAAACCGCGTTGCGCGGGCGGAACTTGCGCAGCGGCAGTGGCAGTTCCGCGTTCGAGGCCATCAGGACGGAAGGCGGCGGCGGGCTGAACGGTTCGGTGCGCGGCGCGATGCGGGAGAAGACCTGGAACAGGACCGGCGCAGCCAGCGCGCCGCCGAAAGCGCCAGGCACGGCCGTCCCGTCTGGTCGTCCGATCCAGACACCCGCCACATGGCGCCCGTCGAAGCCGATGGCCCAGGCGTCGCGATGGCCATAGGAGGTGCCGGTCTTGAAGGCCAGCGGCAACCGCGCGGCATGGCGCGGTGGCGGGATGCCGGCAAGGATATGTCCAACCTGCCAGCTCGCCTCCTCCGATAGCACCCGGCGCGCCTCCTGCGGCGGTGAATCGCCTTCATGCAGCGGCATCGAGAGCCCGCCGCGCGCCAGCGTGCCATAGAGCCGGATCAGGTCTTCCAGCGTCACACCGACGCCGCCAAGCGCCACGGCAAGGCCCGGCGTGTCGCTCGGGATAACCGGCTCGACCCCCGCGCGCCGGAGCCTGGAGACCAGCCGCGCCGGTCCGATCGCCTCGGTCAGCGACACGACGGGGATATTGAGCGAGAGCTGCAACGCTTCGCGGAGGCGCACCGTGCCGCGATACTGGCCGTCGAAATTGACCGGGGCGTAGCGGCCGAAGGCGACGGGGCGATCTTCGATCAGGGTCTCGGGATGGGCAAGCCCGGCATCGAAGGCGAGCCCGTAGACCAGCGGCTTGAGCGTCGAGCCCGGCGAGCGCAGGGCGCGGGTCATGTCGATCCAGCCCTCGCGGGCTTCGGCGAGATAGCCGGCAGAGCCGACCGAGGCGAGCATCTCGCCGGTCCGGTGATCGGCGACGACAATGGCGGCCGAGAGATGTTCGCCTGCCCCGCGCGCGGCCTGCGCCGCAAGGGTTTCGAGCGTGGCCTGCAGGTCGCGGTCCAACGTGGTCGGATGCAGAGCGCGCAAGGGCTGCTCGGCCCGCAGGCGTTCGGCAAGATGCGGGGCGAAGGCAGGGAAGTTGCGGCGGATATCCGGGACGGGCGTCGTGCGGGCCGCATGCGCGGTCTCCGCGTCGATCACGCCCGCTCTGACCATGCGGGCGAGCACCCGGTCGCGGGCCTTCGTCGCGTTCTCATTGTTCCGGTCGGGGCGGCGGGAGTTGGGCGCCTGCGGGATGGCAACGAGCAGGGCGGCCTCGGCCGGGGTCAGCCGGCGTGGCTCCTTGCCGAAATAGGCCAGCGTGGCCGCGCGCACCCCTTCGAGATTGCCGCCAAACGGCGCGCGGTCATAGTAGATCGCGAGGATCTCCTGCTTGGAGAGCCGCGTCTCCAGCGCCAGCGCGAGACGAAACTGGCGCAGCTTGCCCGCCATCTGGCCGGTCGTGCCGTCCTCCAGCAGGCGCGCGACCTGCATGCTCAGCGTCGAGCCGCCGGAGATCACCCGCCCGTTGCGCAAAGCCTGTCCGGCCGCGCGCAGCATCGCCAGCCAGTCGACGCCGTGATGCCGGTAGAAGCGCTTGTCCTCATAGCCGATCAGCATGGACGGGTAGATCGGGTCCACCTGCCCGGGCCGCGCCGCAAGCCGCCAACGCCCATCGCCGACGGTAAAGCCACGCAGCAGCCGCCCCTCGCGGTCAAGAACCTCGACGGAGGTCTCCGTGACCAGCACCGGCAGCTCCGTCGCGGCCACCCACCGGTCAAAGGCATCGCGCCCCGCCGCCCCGAGAAAGAGCAGCAGGGCGAACAGGAGGAGGCCGATCCGCCTCATTCAACCACCGTCACCCGCCCCTCGCCGGTCCGGGCACGGAATTGCGGCCGGTACATGTCCTCGACGCTCGCGGCCGGGTGGTGATAGTCGCCCGGAGAGACCGCGCGGATGATGTAAGCGAGGCGGAACGCGTCGCGGGATCGCCAGTCGACGGCGGCAATGAAGCGCTCTTGCCGGAACTCGGCAGTCTGCACATCGGCCGTCTCCAGCCAGGCCAGCTCGCCGATATCGCCGGATCGGATCAGGCTCGGATTGTCGATCTCGAACCCTGCCGGCAGCGGGTCGTTCACCATCAGCCGCGCTTCCATCGGCTGGAAAGGCGCAACGGTCAGCACCGTGACCAGCCGCGTGCCCTGCGTCACGCGGGCCGGATCCGCAGGATCGCCATCCATGGTGAAATACTCCCGCTCAAGCGACATGCCATAAGCCCGGCGCTCTTCCGGTTGGGAGGGGACGCCGAAGGTGGTCAGCGTGAGTTGCGCCTCGCGGTCCGAGGCATTGGTGATCACCACCGGTGCCGCGCTGGTCTCGTCCTCCATAACCTGCAGCATCGGTCCCTCGACCGGCGCACCGTCGATCAGGAAGCCCTCGCCGGTCGTCTCGACCAGCGCATGGGCGGCCAGTAGCGTCCAGACCGATTCCTGCGTCGAGCGCCGGCGGTCATTGGCGGCAAGCTGGTCGATCAGCGGTTGGGTATCGAAGACCTCGCTGCCCGCCTCGACGGCCAGCGTAAGCAGGCCGGCGCTGTCGCGCAGGTTGGAGCCGTAATCGGCGCGCCAGACCATCTCTTCCTGCTCGGCCATGCGCGGCAGGAGCTGGCGCGCAGCGCGGGTGAACATCCGGTCTGCCCGCGGCTGGTCGCCATACATGGCCAGCGCCGCACCGATCTGGGCTGTGGCCAGCGGGGTGCCGAAATCGCCGCCCTTGACGTCTGCGTAATAGCGCAGGTCGCCGATGGGAGCCGCACCTTCGCGGGCCAGCACCAGCAGCGCATAGGCGAGATCCTCGCCGCCCCTGTCGAAATCGGCGGCGTAGTTGATCTGGTTTCGAAGGTTGTCCATCGCCTGGCGGAAGGCGATTTCGGGGATCTCGTAGCCCTCGCCCTTCGCTCGGCTCAGGAAATCGCTCACATAGGCATCGAGCCAGAGATCGCCATCATAGGCGCTCCAGAGGCCGAATCCGCCCGAGCTGCTCTGCCGCGACAGGACGATATCCACCGCGCGACCAACCTTCTCGGTGATCTTCTCGCCCTCGTCCAACCCCATGGCGCGGGACATCTGGTCGAAATAGAGCAGCGGCAGGGCCTGGCTCGTCACTTGCTCGGTGCAGCCATAGGGGTATCGGTCGAGCGCGGAGAGCAGGCCGGGTGCGTCCAGCGTGCCAAGCGGTCCGAGCGCCAGCGTCGCCGAGCCGGTTCCGGGGCGCAGCCCGGAGAAGACATCGCGCGAGAGCGTGAAGCTGTCGCCGGCGGTGAGCGAGAAACGGCTCGTGGAGGCAACCTCCGGGTCGTTGACCTGCACCGGCAGTTTCAGGCTCTTTTCCAGCCGCTTGCCCTCGGGGGTGATCACGGCAAGCTCGATCTCGCCCAACCCCGTCTCGTTGGCGGATACGGGCAGTTCCAGCACCGCCTTGCCACCCTCTTCGAGCGAAACCGTGGCGGGGAACTGCCCGGGCAGCAGGGTCACGCCCTGTGCCGAGGCTTCCAGCCCGAATTCGCCCGTCGGCCCGTCTGCATGGATAAGTTCCAGCCGCATCCGCGTCGTGTCGCCGGGGGCGAGGAAACGCGGCAGGGTGGCAGTCAGAACGGCCGGATCGCGCACGAGCACGTCTGTTGCGGCCTGTCCGACCGCGTCACCGTTCCAGACCACGGCCATAAGCTTCACCTGCCCGTTGAAGGCCGGCAAGTCGAAGCTGGTGCGCGCATAGCCATCGGTATCGACTTCCAGCGGGCCGCTGAAAAAGGCGACAAGTTCCTCGGTCGGCGGCGGGCTCTGCATGCGCAGGAAAGCCTCGTCGCCGCCGGACCGGAGGCGACCGGGCGTGCCGTTCTGCCCGTCGATCAAGCGTCCATAGATGTCGCGCATCCCGACGCCGAGCTTTCGCTGGCCAAAATAATAGCCCGTGGCGTCGGGCGGCTGGTGGCCGGTGAGGTTCAGGATGCCCTGGTCCACGGCGGCGATGGTGGCGAAGGCACGGGTGCCCTCTTCCAGCCCGTCCACCTTGAGCGCAACGTCGAATGCCGCGCGCGGAGCGGCGGAGGCGGGTATTTCGAAGGCCGCCGTGAGCCGGGCCGGGCCGGGATCGACCGCGGCATGGGCGAGGCCGAGCGCGCGGGTCGGGGCGCGGTTTCCGGATTGGGCATCCATTGGGCGGATCAGCGTCGCGGTCACATAGGCGCCCGCGCCCCAGTCATCGGTCACGGGCAGCTCGATCACGCTTTCGCCTTCGGGCAGTGAAACGGTTTGCATGTCGATGAGCCGGTTCGAGGCGACAGTGATCAGCGCCTTGCCCTCGCTGCGCGGCACCAGCCGCAGCCTTGCCGTCTCGCCGGGGCGATAGGCTTCCTTGTCGAGCGACACGTCCAGCAGATCCGGCGAGGCGGCGGCATCGGCGGGGGCGTACCAGCCGGCATCGAAACCGACCGAGCCGCCAGCATAGGCGCCGTCCAGACGCTCGATGACCAACTCGTAACGGCCCCAGTCCACCGGGGCGGAAAGCGCCAGCGGCGTGCCGTCCAGCGTGGCTTCGCCGGAAGCGATCCGGGTCCGCCGCGTCATCGGCTCCCAGTTCCAGTCTCCATAGGCAGAATACCACTGGTAGCGTGTCTCGACGCGGTTGATCTTCCAGGCCACCTGCATCTGTGCAGGGGCGAGATCGGCACCAATGCCGATCACCTCGAACTGCGCCTCGCTGCCCTCCGGCACGACACCGTCGAAGAGCGTCCTGATGCCGATCAACGGGCCGGAGGGCGCCAACGCCTCGGTCATCCGACGCTCGACCGGGCGGCCGGAGCCTTCCGACACGCGCAGGGAGAAACGGGCCTCAAGCGGGTGGGTGGTCTCGCCGATCTCGGGGAAGTTGACGGGGATCACGGCCTTGCCGGAGGCATCGGTCCGGGTGGCGTCGAGCGACTCCAGGTAGGGATCGAAGGGCGCGTCATGGCGCCCGAAGCTGTAGCCGGGATAGGCCTCCAGCCCATCGGCTGCCAAGAGCCGGACCTCACCGCGCACCGGTAGGTTCCCGCCAGGGGCGCCGAAGAGGTAGCGCGCCTCGATTGTCAGCGGCGGTCGATCTTCGAGCCGTAGCGCCGTTTCGGGCAGCGACATCTCGAAATCGATCCGTTCCGGCAGGAAATCCTCGACCAGCAGGCTGGTCGAGGCCAGCGCCGGGGCGTCGGGATCGGCATGGAGCGCAAGCGTCCAGGTTCCGCGCGGCACGCTGCCGCCAAGCGGCAGGGCCAGCACATGGCCGCCCGCCGGATCGCCATCGGAAAGATGGCGCGAATACTCGACACCATCCGGGCGACGCAGGATCGCCGTGATCGGCAACCCGGCAATCGCCTTGGCCTGCCCGTCGCGGGCAAGGGCGGTGGCGTGGATCACCTCGCCGGCGCGATATGCGCCGCGATCGGTGGCGAGGAAAAGATCCACGGGACCGGCCGGCTTGCGCCCTTCGACGCCGCGGTCGGAGAGGTCGAATTCGGGGTCCGAAAGCGACAGGAAGCCCATATCCTCGTCGCCATTGCGGGCCAGTACCAGCGCGGGCGCCGCACCGCCGCGCCCATTGGTCAGGCCGGCCTCGAAAGCCGCATGGCCGCGCGCGTCGGTCTCGACCGTGGCCAGGACCCGGTTGGCGCGGGACACGAGCTGGACCTCTATCCCCTCCAGTGGCTCCGCAGAGGCGAGAGACCGCAGGAAGACATGCAGCCCATCCGCCCCGCTCATCGAGGCAAGGCCCAGATCCGAGATCACGAACCATTGCGTCGCCGGCGGGTTGTCATAGGGATCGGCTCCCTTGACCGACGCCTGCAGCGCATAGAGCCCGGCCGGCAGATCGCCAATCGCCTCGCCCATCGGCAGAAGCGTCGTCACATCGCCATTGAGCGCGCGCTCGACCTCGCCCGTGCCGCTCCAGACTTCCTCGGCCAGCTTGGTCCTGAGCTCCTGCTCCTCCCATTGCGAAAGTTGCTGGCCGAACATGTTCTGCTGGATCATCTGCATCAGGTTGCGGTCATCGACCCGCCGCAAGGCCAGCTCGACCTCGTCGAGATTGACAGTCACAACCGGCAGCGCCGCATCCGGCGTGCGCGCCAGCACATAGGCGCGACCGGGGAAGCGCACCGAGGGCGCACGGTCGCGGACATAGACCTCAAGCGGCACATCCTTGATCAGCCCCTCGCCGGATTCGGCGGGCAGGCCGGCACGAAAAATCATCCGGTAGCGGCTGCCATGTTGCACGCCCTCGACGCAGAGCTGCTGCCCTTCGGCCTCGATCGAAAAACCGGTCCCCGGAAGCTGCACATAGGGTTCGAAATCGACGCCCTTGGCCAGGGCCTCGCTGAAACTCGCGCAGATGCGCGGGATCGACGGATCGCTGTCGACGCGATGTTCGGTGATCCGGAATCCGTATTTGGCGATGGCATCGTCCAGCGCCGCGCCCACGGACGGCGAGGGCTGGAGCGCATCTGCCAGCCGCAGCGCAGACAGGCTCGTCCGTCCCCGCCGCTCGGATTGTAACGCCTCGGCCATGACCAGCAGCGCCTCGACCTGTTGCGCCGCGCCCTGGCTGCGCAGATAGGCATTGACGGAAGAGGGCAGCGCGCGGGCCCGCAGGCTCCTCGTCTGCTTGTCATTCTCTCCCTTGGCGCGCAGCGCGCTGTCGGCATAGACGCGCCAGGTTTCGGCGCTGTCGGTCAGCGCGATCGCCGCGCCGGCCCAGCGAAGGGCATCCGCATGGGCGCCGCGCCCGCGTTCGTTGGCCATGCCGCGCAGAAGCTCTTCCTCGCTCCAGCCGCCCGCAAGGTGCCGCACCGCAACGGCCTCCGCTTCCCGGCGCGCCGCCGCGAGATCGCTCTCGGACAGGAAAACCAGCTCTCCCGCGCGCACAAGGCTCCGCTCGATTACATCGCGTGGCGTATCGACCACCATGGCCGAGCGCGCGCCCTCATAGGGTTCGCGCCGCGTCAGGCCACTCTTGGGAAAACAGGAATTGGACCGCCCGTTGAAGGTGAAGGCGCGGCAGGACGGGTCGTTCAGGCAGGCTGTCTGACAGGCTTCATAGCTGGTGTCGAACATCGCCCGCAGGTCCGCGCCATAGTAATCCATGTCGCGCTCGACAATGAGGCGTCGTTCCGGGATTGGGGTTTGTTGGGCCTGGAGGGGCAGGGCGACCAACGCGGAGGCAAGAATGCCCAAAAGGCGGAGCACCGGGCGCATGGCAATAATCTCCAAGGAAAATCCTCTTTGGAAACTGTGACACAGGCGCTTTCCGCTTGGCAACGATTCCCGGCGCGTCGGGGTTAAGCAGCTGTTCACCAAAATACGGCATGACTCGCCTAGATGCTGCCCGAAGTGGCCGGTGGGGAGATTGCACACGATGAGCCTGACGGACAAACTGGCCGCCGAAAGACGCGCAAGACTGGCTGCGGAACGCAGGCTGGAGCTGAAAAGCAGGGAGCTGTTCGAAGCGAATCGAAAGCTGTCGCAACACGCGCTGAAGCTGTCCGGTCAGATCGTGGAGCAGCGCGAGGAGTTCGAGCAGGTGCGCGAGGAAGCGGCCGAACTCAAGGACCGCAACAAGCGCACGCAGGCGCAGCTCGAACTGGCCGAGAAGCTTGCCGAGATCCACGAGCGCCGCCTCTGGGATTCGGTCGAGACCATCACCGACGGTTTTGCCGTGTTCGACCAGCAGGATCGGCTGATCGCGGCCAATACCGCTTGGCTGTCACTGTTCGACTACTCGGATGTGATCCAGCCGGGGGTTCCCTACCTTGAGGTGATCCGTTTTGCCGCCGAGGAAGGGGTCTTCGATATCGGCGATGCGACGCCCTCGGATTTCATTGCGGACATGCTGGACCGTTGGGATTGCTCCGAAATCCCGGAAGTGACGATCCAGCTCTGGAACGGACAATACTACCGCCTGCTGGACCGGCGTGCGCGGGATGGGGACATGGTCTGCCTCGCGGTCGACATCACGGCAATGAAGCGCCGCGAGGAAGAGCTGAGAGACGCGCGTGTGAAGGCAGAGGTGGCGAACCGTGCCAAATCCGCCTTCCTCGCCAATATGAGCCACGAGCTGCGGACGCCGATGAACGGTGTCGTGGCGATGACGGATCTCCTGTTGGAGGGCGACCTGGACGAGGAGCAGCGGCTGTATCTCAGGACCATCCGTTCGTCCGGGGAGTCGCTGCTGTCGATCATCAATGACGTGCTGGATTTCTCCAAGCTGGAGGCGGAGAAGATGCAGCTGCGTCCGGAACCTTTCGATATCGAGCGGATGTTGCACGAGGTGCTGACCCTCGTTGCGCCGATGGCCCGGGACAAGGGGCTGGATCTTCACGTGGATTGCGACCTCTTCCTGCCGTCCAGCCTGACCGGCGATCCGGGGCGTATTCGGCAGGTGCTGACAAACCTTGTCGGCAACGCGGTGAAGTTCACCCTGGACGGGCATGTGCTGGTCCGCGTTGTCGGTCTCGAGGGAGAGGATGGCGACTGGCAGATCCACGTGACGGTCGAAGATACGGGGATCGGTATCGCCGCAGACAAGCAGGCGCATATCTTCGATTCCTTTGCCCAGGAAGATCAGGAAAAAAGCCGCAGCTTCGAGGGAACCGGGCTGGGGCTCGCCATCAGTCGGCAGATTGTCGAACGGATGGGCGGAGAGATCTGGGTCGAGTCCGAGAAGGGCAAAGGCTCCTGTTTCGGCTTCAGCCTGTCGTTGCCCTGCGAAGAGCAAAACCGTCCGGCGCCGCACGGGCTGGCACCGGGACTGTCGACGGCGATGATGGTCGGCGGCGGCGACCTGGACCAGGAAATCCTTTCACGTCAGCTGTGCCAACTCGGCATGGAAGTGCGCTGCGTGGCCAGCGGAAGCGATGCGCTGGCGGAAGTCCGGGACAGTTTCCACCCTCAGATCGTCCTGATCGACGAGCGCCTTCCGGATGCACGCGGAACCGAGCTTGCCGGTGCCATGCGTCTCGCCGGGCTCCATTCGGCCACCGTTCTTCTCTGTGCCGACACGCGGTCCACCGGGCAGGATACCGATCGTGACTCGGTGGACGCGATCCTCAAGCGACCGATCCTTCGCTCCGAACTCTTCCGGATCCTGGCCAATCTTCCCGTCCATCATGCGCCCGCACCAGCGGCGCGTCTCGCAGCCGCCCCGATCCCGGTTCCCGAACCGGATCCGGAACCAGCGCCTGACACACCTGAACCGGTGGCAATTCCGGCCTTCAGCTCCCGTCGGCACGCGGCAATGGACCCCGAGCCCGAGCCGATCACGCCGGAGGTCGCGCCTGCCTTGCGCCAGATGCGCGTGCTGGCCGCCGAGGATAACCGCACCAACCAGTTCGTTTTCCGCAAGCTGGTCAAGGAGCTCGACATCAACCTCGCCTTTGCCGGCAATGGGCGCGAAGCTGTCGAACTCTATGGCACTTTCCGTCCCGATCTCGTCTTCATGGATATCTCCATGCCGGAGATGGACGGAAAGGATGCGACCCGGGCAATCCGTCAGCTCGAAGCCGGCGCCAGGCATGTTCCGATTGTCGCCATGACGGCGCACGCGCTGTCCGGGGACAAGGAGGAAATCCTGTCCGCCGGCCTCGATCATTACCTTACCAAGCCGATGCAGAAAGCGCTGATCACGGCCATTGTCGGGGAAGCCTGCCCTCAAGGATGTCGCCCGCCGATGCTCGAGCAGGTCAGCGTCGCCGAATAACCCGCCCTGTCAAGCCGCCTGGCTGTCCTGCGCGGCCCGCAGGAAAACAGGACGATTCGGTTCCGACAATTGCGGCTGGAAGCGATAGCCGCCCGCGTCGAAATCGGACAGGTGGTCGGGATCGGTCAGGCGGCGCTGCAGGATGAATCGCGCCATCGCGCCACGCGCCTTCTTGGCGAAGAAGCTGACGGTCTTCGGCCCGCCCGGCTTGTCTTCCAGGAAGACCGGGGTCACGACGCGCAATCCCAGATCCGCTTCCCGGACGGCCGAGAAGTATTCCTGGCTGGCGCAGTTGACGAGACAGTCCGTCCCGGTCGCCGTCGCCGCACGGGCCAGTGCCCTGGCCGGACGGTCGCCCCAGAATTCGTAGAGGGTCGCCGCCTTCCGCGTCTTGAGGCGCGAGCCCATTTCGAGCCGATAGGGCTGGATCGCGTCGAGCGGGCGCAGCACGCCATAGAGCCCGGAAAGGATCCGCAGGTGATCCTGCGCCCATGCAATTTCTTCCGCGTCGAGCGAGGCGGCCTCCAGGCCGGCATAGGTGTCGCCGGCAAAGGCCCTGACCGCCGGTCGGCAGCGATCCGGCGCGGGCATATCCTCGTAGGCCGTGAAACGCTCCTTGTTGAGCCGCGCCAGATCGGCGCTGATTCCCATCAGCGCTTGCAGTTTCGGCTTGGAGAGTTTGCGGGCCACCGCCGCCAGCGACGCGGCCTCGTCGAGGAATTCCGGCTGGCTCATGTCGAGATCGGGCTGCTCCGACCAGTCGAGACGTTTGGCGGGCGAGATGACGACAAGCATGGGCATTCCTTTCGACAGATCTGGCAAATCTAGCGATCCGCGCGGCGGGTTCCAGTCCTCAGGACGGGTTTTCCAGAGCTTCCAGAAAGGCCGGGCCGAACCGTTCCAGTTTCTGGGGACCCATGCCGGGGATCCTGGACATGTCATCCAGCGAGCCGGGACGGCGCTCGGCGATCTGGCGCAGGGTGGTATGGGCGCAGGTCAGGTATTTCCCGGCGCCATCATTCCCACGGGCGAGATCGAGCTGTATTGCCTGGAGCCGGTCAAAGATATCGCCGCTCTCGCGCCCGGCCAATTGGCGCCGCACGGGGTGCATCGCCTCGTTGGCGCCGGTGATGACCTCCAGAAAGGTTGCACCATAGCGTTCCAGCTTGGTCGCGCCGATTCCGTTGATACGCGCCATGTCGTCCAGCGTTGCTGGGCGTTGCTGGGCCATTTCGATCAGCGTCCGGTCCGGAAATACGACATAGGCCGGCACACCTGCGGTCTCCGCCAGCGCCCGCCGTTTCGCCTTGAGCGCCGACAGCAACGGCGCGTCTTCCTCGGAGACGAGAGCCCGCACGCGGGGGCGATCCTTCGCTCGCGCGATGCTGTCCTTGCGCAGGGTGATCTCCGCCTCGCCCCGCAGGATCGGCCGCGCGGGGTCGGTCATCCGCAGCGCGCCGTGGCGCTCCGGGTCTGGCCGGACGAGGTCATGCCCCATCATCTGCCGGAAGATTGCCTGCCATTCCTTGCGCCCGTATTCCTTGCCAATGCCAAAGGTCGGCAGGGTATCGTGGTTGCGTGCGCGGATCTTGTCGGTCTCGTTTCCGAGCAGGATGTCGATCAGGTGTCCGCTGCCGAAATACTCGCCTGTCCGCAAGATCGCCGAAAGCGCCTTGCGCACGGCGGTGGTGCCGTCAAAGGTCTCGGGCGGGCGTTCGCAGAGGTCGCAATGTCCGCAAGGTTCCGCCTGATCGCCGAAATAGGCCAGCAGCACTTTTCGCCGACAGCCCAGGGATTCCGCCAGCCCCAGCAGCGCGTTGAGCCGTCCGTGATCCGCCGCCTTGCGCTCGGGAGGGGCGAGGCCCTCGTCGATCTGGGTGCGGCGCAGGCGAATGTCGTCGGGGCCGTAAAGCGTCAGCGTCTCGGCCGGCGCGCCATCCCGCCCGGCGCGGCCGATCTCCTGGTAATAGGCCTCGATGCTCTTGGGCAGATCCGCATGGGCAACCCAGCGAATATCGGGCTTGTCCACGCCCATTCCGAAGGCGACCGTCGCCACGACGATCAACCCGTCCTCGGTCTGGAACCGGTGCTCGACAGCGCGTCGGTCATCAGCATCCATGCCACCGTGGTAGTAACAGGCGGAGTGGCCGGCCTCCCGCAAGGCGGTCGCGAGCGTCTCGGTCTTGGCACGGGTGCCGCAATACACGATGCCGGAGCGGCCCTTTCGGGCGGCGGCAAAGTTCAGGATCTGGCTGCGCGGTGTGTTCTTGGCCTCGAAAGCCAGGTGGATATTCGGCCGGTCGAACCCGTGCAGGAAGGTGCGCGGCTGACCTCCGTCGAAGAGCCGGCTGACGATCTCGACGCGGGTCTCTTCGTCTGCCGTCGCGGTGAAGGCCGCGAGCGGGACATCCAGCGCCTGGCGCAATTCGCCGATGCGCAGGTAGTCGGGGCGGAAATCGTGCCCCCATTGGCTGACGCAATGCGCCTCGTCGACCGCGATGAGCGTCACGCCGACGCGGCGCAGCATGTTCACCGACGCGCCGGAGGCCAGCCGTTCCGGCGCCATGTAGAGCAGTTTCAACTCGCCACGATCAAGCGCCTCGAAAACGGCATCGGTCTCCTCCGGCGTGTTGCCCGAGGTCAGGGCTCCGGCCGGGACCCCTGCAGCGCGCAAAGCCCGGACTTGGTCCCGCATCAGCGCGATCAGCGGCGATATGACCACCGTCACGCCGTCACGGCAAAGTGCCGGAAGCTGGAAACAGAGCGATTTGCCGCCGCCTGTCGGCATGATGGCGAGGGTGTTTTCGCCTCCTGTCACAGCCTCCACGATCTCCGCCTGACCGGGGCGAAAAGCGTCAAACCCGAAGACGGATGACAAAAGATCAGATGGAGAGGCTGCGGCCATGGCCGATCCTGCGTGGTGTTTTTCTAGCTGCTCGTTGTTGGATGCAGCATCCCACACCAAGAATCGGTTAACAAGGCCGCTCAGCGGAGGCCGAACATCGTCGGCAGCAGGATATCGCGCAGGACGATGATGCAGATAAAGACTGCAAGCGGTGCGAGATCCAGGGGCCGGGTATCGGGCAGTATGCGCCGGACCGGTGTGTAGATCGGCTCCAGCAGGCGGTTCAGCCCGTCCCAGATGCCGCGCACCGTCGGCTGGCCATAGTTCAACACGCCGAAATTCAGCAGCCAGCTCATGATGATATGGACGATCATGATGAAAAAGGCGACGTCCAGCAGCAGTTTCAGGATTTCATAGATCGCCAGCATCATGGGGCTCCGTCAGGGGTGTTTCGCGCAAGCATGTAAGGCGCGAGAGGCTGCTGCGCAACTGCCCCGGTGCCGCAATGTTTATATTGACGTGCAGGTAAAGATCCGATTGACGGGACTCGAAAGGACCGTTGCCCATGTATCCGTTTTTCCGCCTCGCCCGCGAGAGCTTCCGCAATCGCAAGGCCGATCCCCTGCCGCTGCTTGGCACGCATGAGGCCGAGCATATCTGCTGGCCCTGGGATATCGACCCCTGGATGGAGCTCAACAATGGCCGAACGCTGACGCTCTATGACATGGGCCGGGTCGGGCTGTTCCTCCGCGTCGGCGCCGTGGCCGTGATGCAGGAGAACCGTTGGGCCGGGACCGTGGCCGGTTCCTCCGTCCGCTATCGACGCCGCGTGCGCGCCTTCGATCGCTATCAGTTGCGCTCCCGGATGATCGGCTGGGACAAGCGGTTCTTCTACGCGGAGCAATCGATGTGGCGGAAGGGCGACTGTACTTCGCACGGGCTGCTGCGAATGGCGATCACCGATCGCAACGGGCTGGTCGAGACCGCGAAGGTCGCCGAAGCCTTCGGACATGACGGCGACAGTCCGGGCTTGCCAGAATGGGTCCGGGCCTGGATCGCCGCCGAGGACAAGCGCCCCTGGCCCCCGATGCAGCACGAAATCACCGCGATTGCGGCCTGAGGCCAAAGCGGCTAGGCCATCGGGCGATTCAGAGGAGTGCCCATGACCGACCCCGTTCAGCTGACCGCCGACCTGATCCGTTGCCCCAGCGTCACGCCCGAGGCGGGTGCCGCGCTTGATCTGCTCGGAACCCTGCTCATCGAGGCCGGATTCACCTGCACACGGGTCGACCGAAACGGCACGCCCAATCTCTTTGCGCGGTGGGGCGAGAAGGGGCATGCGCGGAGTTTCGGCTTCAACGGGCATCTGGATGTCGTTCCGGTTGGCGATGCGGGGTCCTGGACTGTTGATCCCTTTGGCGCAGAGCAGAAGGACGGCTTTCTTTGGGGACGCGGCGCGACGGATATGAAATCCGGCGTCGCGGCCTTTGCCGCCGCGGCGGTCGATTTCGTGCGCAACACGCCGCCGGATGGCGCCATCCTTCTGACGGTCACCGGCGATGAGGAGGGCGATGCGACCGACGGCACAACCGCCTTGCTCGACTGGATGGACGCCGAGGGCGAGGCGATGTCGGTCTGCCTTGTCGGCGAGCCGACCTGCCCGGACGAGATGGGCGAAATGATGAAGATCGGCCGGCGCGGCTCGATCACCGCCTGGTTCGAGGCGAACGGCGTCCAGGGGCACGCGGCCTATCCGGACCGGGCCCGCAACGCGGTCGCCGCCATCGCCACGCTGGCCGCCCGGCTTGCCGCGCACACGCTCGATCAGGGCACCGCGCATTTCGACCCATCGACCCTCGCCGTGGTCAATATCGACACCGGCAATGAAGCGACCAATGTCATCCCCGGAACCAGCCGCGCCGTGGTCAATATCCGCTTCAATGACACCCATAGCGGCGCCAGCCTCACCGAATGGCTCGACGCGCAGGCGCAGGAGGTCGCGACGCAGTTCGATCTCGAAATCACCATGACGACCAAGATCTCCGGCGAGAGCTTCCTGACCCCGCCGGGCCCGCTTTCCGACCTCATCGCCGAGGCCGTCCTCGCAGAGACCGGACGCCGGCCCGGCCTGTCGACCTCCGGCGGCACCTCGGATGCGCGTTTCGTCAAGAACCACTGCCCGGTTGTCGAGTTCGGACTTGTCGGGCGGACGATGCACCAGGTCGACGAGAGTGTCTCCATCGAGCAGATCGGCCAGCTCAAGGCGGTCTATTCCCGCATCCTGCATAGCTATTTCGCCTGAGTGCGATGCGCTGCAAGCAACTTGTCATCATGCTCAAGGAGCCGCGTCCGGGCCGGGTCAAGACCCGGCTGGGGCGCGATATCGGCGCCACGGCGGCCGCCTGGTGGTTCCGCCATCAATGCGCCGGGCTTTTGCGGCGGCTGGAGGACCCGCGCTGGCACCTCTCGCTCGCCGTTTCGCCGGACCGGGAGGGCCGCGCCTCGCGGGTCTGGCCGACGCATCTGCCACGTATGACCCAGGGGACGGGGGATCTCGGAGACCGCATGGGGCGTGTCTTTCGGACGGCGCCACCGGGACCGCTTCTCATCATCGGGGCGGATATCCCCGGCATCACGCCGCAGCATATCGACCGCGCCTTCCATGCGCTCGGCCAGAGCGATGCCGTGCTGGGCCCGGCGCCCGATGGCGGCTACTGGCTGATCGGGCTGAAACGCAGCCGACCGGTCCCGCCGGGGCTGTTCGAAAATGTCCGCTGGTCAACGCCCTATGCCATGGAAGACACACAACGAAGCCTGGCGCCGTCCCGCGTGGCCCTGACCGACATGCTGGAAGATATAGACACCGTGGCGGATCTTGACCGCCTGCGCTCTCAGTCCTGACTCGCGCCCCAATCAGCCGCCTGCATTTCCCGCAGGCGGCTCGCGGTGCGCTCGAATTCGAACGTCCCCTCGCCTTCGAGATAGAGCATTTCCGGCTCTGCGGCCGCCGAACAGATCAGCTTCACTTTCGCCTCGTAGAGCGCGTCGATCAAAGTCACGAAGCGTTTTGCCTCGTTGAAATTCGATCGTCCCAGGCAGGGAATATCCGTCAGGATCAGCACTTTGGCAGTCTCGGCGATGGCCAGGTAGTCCGCCGGGCCAAGCGGAACGCCGCAGAGGTCGAAGAAGCCGGCCCGGGCAACCCCGTTGCGAAAGGCCGGAATCTCCACCGGCCGGGCCTTGACCGTCAGCACCAGCGGCGGCGCGTCGCCGCCCGAGAGGTCGTCCCAGACCGACTGGATCGCTTCGCGCGCGCTGTGGTCATTGGGCGTGAAATAGACCGGTGATCCGGACAGCCGATCCTGCCGGTAATCCTTGTCCGTGACCAGCTCATGCACGACCATGCGGGTCTTGATCATGTCGATGAAGGGCAGGAACAGCTCGCGCTGCAGTCCGTTCTTGTACAGGTCGTCCGGCACCCGGTTGGAGGTTGTGACGACCACGACGCCGGCCTTGAAGAGCTGCTCGAAGAGGCGGCCCACGATCATCGCGTCGGCAATGTCCGAGATCTGCATCTCGTCGAAACAGAGCAGGTCGACATGGGCGATGACTTCCTCGGCCACTGGCAGGATCGCGTCACTCACCTTGCGCTTGCGCGCCTCGTGCAGCCCGGCATGGATTTCCTGCATGAAGGCGTGGAAATGGACGCGCCGTTTGCGCGGGGTGCGCGCCGCCTCGAAAAAGAGATCCATCAGCATGGATTTCCCGCGCCCGACCCCGCCCCAGAGATAGAGGCCGCGCACCGGTTCGGGATCGGCGGGTTTGGAGAACAGTCCACGCAACCCGCCCGCCCTGGGCGGCGCGGCGGCGCGGTGCGACATCTCGTGACGCACGCGCTCCAGTTCGGGCAGCGCGGCGGTCTGGGCCGCGTCGGGCGTCAGCAGCCCCTCCGCGACGCGGTCATTGTAGATTTCGATCAGTGTCCGGGTCATCGGGGACGGTTTAGGCGCGGTTGTTCGGATTTGGAAGCCGCCATCGGTCGCAGGCGGCGGGCGATGAACGGCGGGCTAGGGCGCGTCGGGCTGGGTGTCGGGATGGGCGCGCTCGAAGGCGGGCAGGGCGAGCGCAGTTTCCTCGATCTCGCGCAGCCGCCCGAATGGTGAAAGATCGAGCCCCCAGCGATGCGCATTATAGAGCTGTGCCACGAGGCAGATATCGGCCAGCATGGGCGTGTCGCCAAAGCAGAAACGCGGACCCTCCGGCAACATTGCCTGAAAGGCGGTGAGCCCTTCGGCCATCCAATGCAACATCCAGCTTCTTGCCTGCGCGTCGTCCGCGCCATGCGCGGTTCTGAGCCGTTTTACGACGCGCAGGTTGTTCACCGGGTGAATGTCGAGCGCAATGACATGGGCCGCCGCCTGCATCCGCGCCCGTTTCAGGGGATCGGCAGGCAAAAAGGGCGGTTGCGGGACGAGATGGTCGAGATAGTCGAGGATGGCGAGCGATTGGGTCAGGGCGGTCCCGTCGGCAAGAACCAGCGTCGGCACGCCCGCGGCAGGGTTCAGGGCGCGGTATGTCTCGCTCCGCTGCGTTCCGGCCACCAGATCCACCGGGACCGTCTCGAAGGTCAACCCCTTGAGATTGAGGGCGATGCGGACCCGGTAGGAGGTGGTCGAGCGCCAATAGGAATAGAGCTTCATCCGGCCCCCGTGTCGCGCGCGGCTTCCAGTGCCGCCGCGAGCGTGCCGCGGTCGCCGACATGGTTGGCCAGGATGAGCAGCAGCCGCGCGTTGAACGCGTCGCTCTCGGATTTGCTCAGCCCGTCATGCACGGCCAGCAGTTCAGCGTAGAAATCATCAGCGCCGGCGATATTCGGGGTCAGGATCAGGGGGCTCATGCCGGGATCTCCTTGCCGCAGCTCCGGCGCAGCGCGGCACGGAGGCGGACCTCATCGTAGCTTTCGAAGCGGGCGGCGACATGCTGGTCCGGCCGGATCAGGTAGACCGCGGATCTTGCCTCCCCGAGATAGCGTTCAGCCAAAGCGCCGGTGGGATCGTCGCGGGTCGAGAGCGCGAGCCGGCGAAGCGTGATGCCGTCCTCCTGCAAGACGTCCGGTGCGTCGCAGTTGAAGGTGAGCAATGTGAACCCGTCGCCAAGGCGGCGCAGCAGGAAGCTTTCGGCCAGCGGGGCGTCGGGGCAGGGAGCGCCCGGCCGGCTTCGGGCCGGTCCGCCGGGCAGCGCGTCCTCGGTGTTCAGAGGCGAGCCGTCATGGATGCAGGGCACCGAGAGCCGGCCGGAATTGACCAGCGGACGGGCGAAAGGGTGATGTTCGGACAGGTCGAGGACCGCGTCGCGCAGGATCCGGCTCATCTCCGATTTCGGGGTGATGAAGTCGGTGGAGCGTGAGGAGTTGAGGATATTCTCATCCGCACCCTGGATGCGCTCGACATCGTAGCTGTCGAGCAGGCGCTCCGGGGCCAGCCCATCCATCACCAGCTTGAGTTTCCACGCCAGGTTGTCGGTATCCTGAAGCCCGGAATTGGCGCCGCGCGCCCCGAAGGGCGAGACCTGGTGGGCGGAATCGCCAGCGAAGATCACCCGCCCGTGGCGGAACCGCTCCATGCGCCGACACTGGAAGGTGTAGATCGAGACCCATTCCAGCTCGAACTTCACCTCATCGCCCAGCATTGCCCGGAGGCGTGGGATGACGTTTTCCGGCTTCTTCTCTTCGTCCTTGTCGATGTCCCAGCCGAGCTGGAGGTCGATCCGCCAGACCCCGTCCGGCTGCTTGTGGAGCAGCGCGGACTGGCCGCGATTGAAGGGCGGGTCGAACCAGAACCAGCGTTCGGTCGGGAAGTCGGCCTCCATCACCACATCGGCGATGAGGAAATTGTCCTCGAAGACGCGGCCGACGAAATCCAGCCCCAGCATGGCGCGGGTCGGCGAGCCGGCGCCGTCGCAGGCGATCAGCCAGTCGGCCCGCAGGTCGTACTCCCCCTCCGGTGTGTCGACCAGAAGCGCCACGTGGTCGCCCTTCTCTTCGACCCGCAGGAGCTTGTTTCCGCCCCGGATCTCGATCGGCTTGCCCTCGGCTTCCAGCTCGCGAACGCGCTCCACGAGATATTGCTCGAAATAGTATTGCTGGAGATTGATGAAGGCGGGCCGCTCGTGGCCTTCCTCCGGCAGCAGGTTGAACTCATAGACCTGCCGCTCATCGAAGAAGACCTTGCCGGTCTCCCACTCGACCCCCTTCTCCACCATCGGCTGGCCGCAGCCGAGCCGGTCGAGGATCTCCAGCGGGCGCTTGGCAAAACAGATGGCGCGGGAGCCGAAGCTCACCTTGTCATTCTCGTCCAGCACCACGACGGGCACGTCCTGCTGCGCGAGGTCGATGGCGGCGGCGAGCCCGATGGGGCCGGCGCCAATCACCACGACCGGGTGGCGGATGGTATGAACGCAGTCCTGATCCGGGCTGCGCGCATACGGATAGAGCGGTTCTTCGAAAATCTTTTTCATCTCTCCCCCCAATGGCGAGGCTCAGCCCTGAAGCTGGGCCCACATCTCCAGGTCGCGCTCGGCGGTCCAGATACGCGGCGTGTCGATGCCGCGCGCCTCGTCATAGGCACGGGCGACATTGAAGGGCAGGCAATGCTCATAGATCGCGTAATCGGCGAATTTCGGGTCGCATTCCGCGCGCACGGCGTCCCAGACCTCCTTGAGCGAACCGCCCCGCGCCGCAACCTTTGCCGCCGGGCGGTAGGTGGAGAGGACGAAATCGCGGGTGTTCTCGATGGCCTTGCCGACCATTTCCTTGCCCACAAGCGCGTCGCCACGGCCCGGCGCGATGGCGTCGACATCGAAGCTGGCGATATTGTCCAGCGTTCCGGACCAGTCCTTGAAGTGCCCGTCGCCACAATAGCAGGCGGAGTGATATTCGACGATATCGCCGGTGAACATGACGTTCTGGTCCGGCACGTGGATGACCATGTCGCCCGCCGTATGGGCGCGGCCAAGCTGCATAAGGTCCACCCGGCGCTTGCCAAGGAAGACGGACATCCGCCCGGTGAATGTCGTGGTCGGCCATGTCAGGCCGGGAATGCTTTCATGGCCTTCGAAGAGACGCGGAAACCGTTGGAATTCGCTGTCCCAGTCTTCCTGCCCGCGCTCGACCACCATGGCGCGCGCCGCCTCTGACATCAGGATCTGATGCGCCCCGAAGGCCGAGGCGCCGAGCACGCGGACGGCGTGGTAATGGGTCAGCGCGACATGGGTGATCGGCTTGTCCGTCACCTGGCGGACCTTCTCGATCACCTTGTTCGCAAGCCGCGGCGTGGCCTGGGCCTCGACGATCATCACGCTGTCATCGCCGATGATCACCCCCGAGTTGGGGTCGCCCTCGGCGGTGAAGGCATAGAGCCCGTCGCCGACCTCGGTGAAGCTGATTGCCTTTTCGCCCATATCCCCCTGGGATGCGAATTCCTTGGCCATATGGGCCGTCCTCCCTGATTTGCGGAGCCATTCTTGTGTTGCCCCGTCGCGCGCGCTAGTTTGATCGGAATATCGTTTCAGTCGCAACGATTGTCAATCTCGTTTCGTATGAAACGAAATCCCATGGAGACCGCCATGACGCGAGATGCGTTCAACCTGTCCGACTTCCTGCCCTACCGCCTGGCGGTGCTCTCGGAGCGGATCAGCAAGCGGATCTCGCGGGTCTATGGCGAGAAATACGATCTCTCGCTGCCGGAATGGCGGGTGATCGTGCATCTTTCGCGCTGTCATCGGGTGTCTGTGCGGGAGATTCATAACTGCGTGAACCTCGAAAAACCGCGGGTGAGCCGGGCCGTCTCTCGGCTTGAAGCCGCGGGGCTGGTGGTCAAGGAAGCCGGGGCAACGGACCACCGTCTGGTCGAGATATCGCTGACACCGACCGGTTGGGAGGTCCTCGATGGCATCGTGCCGGAAGCGCAGGCGGTCGAGGCGAGGTTGCTCGGGAGCTTGTCGGACGAAGAACAGGCGGTGCTGATCGCGTTGATGGAACGCCTGCATGACGAGCTGGACCGGGATCCGAAAGCCGCGCGACGCTCGCGGATGGATCGGGACGGTGCGAGCACCTGAAGCAAACCCGTCGCCCCCGCGGGATCCTCTGATCGAGGCGCAACCGCGCCCGCGCAGCGGGCGCCCGGCCCGACGGGAGGAGCGCATCTGCGATGCGCCGACGACGGGAGGGAAGCCCCCGGACCGGGTCACGGCGTCACGGCGGATTGTGCCCGGCCGCGCCGCGCTTTAGGGTGCGTGCGCGGCCAAATCGGTCGCGTCGTTCTCAGGGCGGGGTGAAATTCCCCACCGGCGGTATGCGGCCTTCGAGCCGCGAGCCCGCGAGCGCCTCCTTTCGGGGAGGGTCAGCAGATCCGGTGAGAGGCCGGAGCCGACGGTTAAAGTCCGGATGAAAGAGAGCGGACATGGGCTGGCCCTGCACGGGCCGGTCGCGTTGTCCTGTCTGCCTTGAGTCGTGAGCGGAGAGAAAGGACAACGCCATGACTCGCATATCCCACGCATTCGGCCCGTCGGTCGCCGGTGCGTTTTTCATGATCGCGGCGGGGGCGCTCTTTGCCGCCGTCAACACGCTGGTCCAGTATGGCGCCATGGTGCAGGGGATTGCCCCGGCCCGGCTTGCCTTCTGGCAATATCTCATCGCCTTGTGTTTCTCGCTGCCCTGGCTCTGGTCCCACGGCGTCGCCGCCCTGCGGACGCGAGCGCTAGGATGGCACCTGCTGCGCGTCGGTTTCGCGGCGGCGGGCGTTCAGCTCTGGGTGACCGGGCTCGCCCATGTGCCGATCTGGCAAGCCATTGCGCTGATCATGCTGGCGCCGATGTTCGTCACCATCGGTGCGGTGCTCTTCCTGCGCGAGGTCGCTTCGGCGCAGCGCTGGACCGCCGTGGCAGTCGGGTTCGCGGGTGGCATGGTCATTCTGGCGCCCTGGTCTGAAGCCTTTACACCGCATGCGCTGCTTCCTGTCGGTGCGGCGGCGCTCTGGGCGGCTTCCTCTGTTGTGACCAAGTTCCTGACATGGCGCGAGACGCCCGAAACCCTGACGGTCTACCTGTTGCTCCTGCTGACACCGGTCAATGCGGCGGTGGCCTGGGGGGACGGGTTCGGGCTCGATTTCGGAGCGTCCGGGCTGTTGCTGGTCTCGACCGGATTGCTGACGGCTCTGGCGCAATATGCCATCGCGCGCGCCTACAGCCTCGCGGACGCCGCCTATCTGCAGCCTTTCGACCATGTGAAGCTGGTGTTCAACGTTCTGCTCGGCGCGGCGGTCTTCGGCTTCTACCCGCCGGGGAGCCTGTGGATCGGCGCGGCCCTGATCATCGGTGCGTCGTCCTGGTTGCTGTTGCAGGATGAAGGCGCGGTGGAGGCGACCGCCTAGAACCGGGAGGGGGCATTGGGGCCGAGCGCCTGTCGGCATGGAATCAAGGCGAAGCCGCCATGCCAGCGCCTGCCCGTCCCGGCGGGCTGGCGCTTTTTTCACCCGTGCGCAACGGCTTGAACGTCTTCGGGTTTGGTCGGGATTGCGTGCAGACCACATTCGATGCAACGCCATCCCACGGGCAGGCGCCGGCAAGGCTAGCGTTGTGCTCTTTGCGTCCCGTCCGTCCGCAAGCCGGCCCGTCAGTGCCGGCGCGGATCGGCCGGGTAGACGCCGAGAATGTCCAGGCGGTCGGTGAAGTAGTCCAGCTCTTCGAGCGCAAGCTGGACCGAGCGGTCATCGGGATGTCCCTCGATATCGGCATAGAATTGTGTCGCCGAGAACGAGCCGTCGATCATGTAGCTTTCCAGCTTGGTCATGTTGACGCCATTGGTCGCGAAGCCGCCCATCGCCTTGTAGAGCGCAGCCGGAATGTTGCGGACCCGGAAGACGAAGGTCGTCATCATGCCGTCCGTGCCGCGCCGCTCCAGGTTCGGCTCGCGCGCCATGATGAGGAAGCGCGTGGTGTTGTGGTCCTGGTCCTCGATATGGCGGGCGAGGATATTGAGACCATAGGTGTCGGCGGCGAGATCGGAGGCCAGCGCGCCCACATTGCGCAACCCCTTGGACGCGATGTCGGCCGCGGCGCCGGCGCTGTCGGCCGCCGCCTCGCCACGGATCCCAAGCTGGTCGAGAAACCCGCGCGATTGCGGCAGCAGCACCAGATGTGCACGGACAAGTTCGATCTCGTCCAGGTGCACGCCGGGCAAGGCCATCAGCGAGATATGCACGCGCACGAAGGCCTCGTCGATGATATGCAGCCCGCTCTCGGGCAGCAGCCGGTGAATGTCGGCCACGCGCCCATAGGTCGTGTTCTCGACCGGCAGCATGGCGAGGTCCGCCTTGCCGGTCTGGACCGCCTCGATGGTCTGGTCGAACGTGTGGCAGGGCAGCGGGTCGTAATCGGGGCGCGCGTCGTGGCAGGCCTGGTGCGAATAGGCACCAAGCTCTCCCTGGAAGGCAATACGGGGACGATCGGTCATTGGATTTTCGCAGACATATTCAAGAAGATGCGACTTTTTGGCGGGTCGCGGGGCAAACTACATCTTGCACCGGGGGGGCGGAACCATGATAGATGCCCGAAACATTCAATTTAGCGGGATGCGACATGTTCGACACGATGACACTTACCAAGACCGTCGGCGCCGTGTGTGGTTCGCTGCTGGTCTTCCTTCTAGCCGGTTGGGCCGCCGGCGGACTCTATAATACCAGTGGTGGCGGCCATGGTGACGACCATGCACAGGCCTATGTAATTGACACCGGAGAGGGCGATGCCCATGCCGAGGAAGAAGCCGAACCGATCGATTTCGCCGAGCTGATGGCCAATGCGGATGTCGAAAAGGGCAAGAAGCTCTGGAAGAAATGCCAAGCCTGCCACAAGCTGGAAGATGGCGCCAACGCCACCGGCCCGTCGCTCTACCAGATCGTGAACCGCCCGGTGGAAGCCGTGACGAGTTTCTCGGGCTATTCGGGAGCGCTGGCCTCGGTTGTGGACAGCTGGACGCCGGAAAATCTCGACGGCTACCTGGCTGATCCGAAAGGGTTCGCCCCGGGCAACAAGATGGCCTTCGCCGGCTTCAAGAAGCCTGAGGACCGCGCCAACATCATCGCCTTCCTGGAGACTCCGGAAGGCTGATCCCGCGTCACCGCTGTTTACATTCGACCTCCCGGAGCGCCGACTTCGGGAGGTTTTTTTCATTTTCCGGGACGTCTGCGCCCGACATTGACCGCGCGCCGGTGGCGACTGTAGCCTGACGCTATTGAAACGGGGGGGCCTGTGGCACGTGGCACGGACGAGTACGAATTTGTATCGGGCTGTTATCGACGGGACCTCTGTCCATGATCCGGATTCCCGGGAGGAACCGGACGTGGACGGGGTCCTCTATCCGCGTCTGGAGGCGGAGACGCACCTGGACAGGAATGGCCGTGAGTGGACCCGGCGCGCCGACATGACGGTGTTCTCCATCGGCGACGAGAGTATCATCGACTGCGATGGCGGCACGGTGCTGTTCGACCAGACGGGCTGGTATGGCTTCGTCGGCTGGCGGTATTTCGACTTGCCGGAGGGCACCGTCATCCCCGATTCGCTGGTTATCGAGCGGAATCGCCGCGTTTTGCTCAGCCGCGACGGCCGACGGCAGGGCCGGCGCCACGTCATCGTGCCGCGCAGCCGGATGAGCCTGCCGGCCTACAGGGCCGCGCTGGACAATCTCGCGCGCAATGCGGTCGTCCGAAAGACCGAGCTGGCGCGATAGGCGCCTGGAGGAAAGTGATGCCCGAGATTGGCGGTTGGACGCTGGTAATGGCGGTACAGGCCATCGAGACGGAGATACGGCGGCTGCGCGGGCTGACCAATGAAAAGGCCGTGCCCGGCGACGAGTTGCTGCTGGTCGATTACGAGACGGCGGCGGAAGAGCTGGAGGCGGCCTATGAAGACGCCGTGCGCGTGCAGCCGAACCTGCCGCCCTATGCGCAGCTCGTGAACCGGCGGGAGTAGGCGCCCGCCTCGGGATCGGCGCGGTAACCGATGCTCACGCGCGTTCACGCAATCTCGCCTTGTTCCTCGCCAACCCTCTCTCTAGCCTTAAGCGAAATTTGCCACCTTGCCGGAAGGATGCCTCGATGACGACATTGCCCCTGCACGCCTCAGGATGGACCCGCGCGCGTCTCGCGCTCTCGGCCGGCTTCCTGTTTGCGGCAAGCGCGCTGGCACAGGCTGCCCCTGAGGGCTGGATCTCGTCCCACGGGATCTCCACCTTCCCCGGTGAGCTGAAATACTCCGCCGATTTCACCCATCTCGACTATGTGAACCCCGAGGCTCCCAAGGGCGGCGAGATGTCGGTCTGGGCCTTTGGCGGCTACGATTCGATGAATCCCTATTCGATCAAGGGCCGCTCGGAACGGCTCGCCAGCGCGCCCTATGAAAGCCTGCTGGAAGGCGTGGCGGACGTGATCGGCGATGAATACGGGCTGCTGGCCGAGACCATCGAATATCCGGAAGACCGCAGCGAGGTGATCTTTACCCTGCGCGACGAGGTCCGCTTCTCCGACGGCTCGCCGCTCACCGCCGAGGATGTGCTCTTTTCCTACGAGCTCTTCCGCGAGAAGGGCCTGCCGAGCTTCCGCGCCGTGCTGCAGACACAGGTGGAGCGTGCGGAGGTGCTGGACGACCGCCGCATCCATTTCACCTTCCCCGAGGACCAGCCAAAGCGCGACCTGATCCAGACGGTTGGCGGGCTGCCAATCTTTTCCAAGGCGCATTACGAGGCCAACGGGCTGGATCTGGAAGAAAATTCCATGACCCCCTTCCTCGGTTCCGGGCCCTATGTCCCGGACCAGCTCGATGTCGGCAAGCGCTCGGTCTACAAGCGCAACCCGGACTATTGGGGCAAGGACCTGCCGCAGAATGTCGGGCGGCACAATTTCGACTCGCTCCGGCTGGAGTATTTCGGCGACTATGTGGCCGCTTTCGAGGGGTTCAAGGCGGGTGCCTATCACTTCCGCAACGAGGCCAGCTCGAAGACCTGGGCCACGGGGTACGATTTCCCGTCGCTGACGAACGGCCATGTGATCAAGGCCGAGCTGCATGACGGGACGATCGCGACCGGCCAGAGCTTCGTGATGAACCTGCGTCGTCCGCAATTCCAGGACCCGAAGGTGCGCGAGGCCATCGGGCTGCTCTTCAACTTCGAATGGTCGAACGACCAGCTTTTCTACGGCCTCTACGAGCGGGTGAACTCCTTCTGGGAGAACTCCGATCTCGCGGCGACCGGCCTGCCCTCGGAGGCGGAGCTGGCGCTGCTGGAGCCGCTGGCGGACAAGCTGCCGGAAGGCGTTCTGGATGCCGAACCGCCGGTCGGGGCGGTGTCCGGCGAGCGGCAGCTCGACCGGGGGAACCTGCGCAAGGCGCTGAAACTGCTGGACGAAGCCGGCTGGGAAGTCGGCAAGGACGGGATGCGGATCAAGGACGGCAAGACCTTGAAAGTCGAGTTTCTCAATGACAGCCAGACCTTCGACAGGGTGATCAACCCTTATGTCGAGAACCTGCGTCGCGCCGGGATCGATGCCAGTCACAACCGGGTCGATCAGGCCGAGGCGACCAATCGCGAACGCTCGTACGATTTCGACATCATGACCGACCAGTTCCCGATGGGGTACATCCCCGGAGCCGGGCTGAAGCAGTATTTCGGATCCGAGACGGCGGACAGTTCGGTCTTCAACTCGATGGGGCTGAAATCGGAGGCCGTGGACAGCCTTGTCGATACGATCATCGCCGCCGAGACACATGAAGAGATGGCGACCGGCGTGCGGGCGCTGGACCGGGTGCTGCGCGCCGAACGGTTCTGGATCCCGCAATGGTATAAGGACAAGCATACGGTCGCCTATTTCGACATGTTCGAGCACCCCGATCCGCTGCCGCCCTTCGCGCTCGGCAATCTGGACTTCTGGTGGTACAACGCCGAAAAGGCGGAAAAGCTGAAAGCGGCCGGCGTGCTGCGATAACAAGAGGCGGGCAGAGAGCACCTAGATGGGCGCCTATATTCTCCGGCGATTGCTGCTGATCATACCGACGTTGTTCGGGATCATGCTGATCAATTTCGTGCTGACGCAATTCGTCCCCGGCGGACCGATCGAACAGATCATCGCCCAGGTCGAAGGCGAAGGCGATGTTTTCGAAGGGATTGCCGGGGGCGCCGATGCGGGCGCCGGCGGTGCGGGCGAGGGCTCGGACGACGCCTATCTCGGCGCGCGCGGCTTGCCGCAGGACTTTCTCGACGAGCTCGAGATCGATATGGGCTTTGCCCGGATCACTTGCGCCGACGGGTTCGAAGGCACGCCCAATCTCGATGACCCGGCCTGCGAGAAGGAAGCCATCGGCATTGTCGAGCGCTTCACCATCCTGATGGGCAACTACATGCGCTTCGATTTCGGCGAGAGCTATTTCCGCTCGATCTCGGTGGTGGATCTCGTCATCGAGAAGATGCCCGTTTCGATCACGCTCGGCCTCTGGTCGACGCTGATCGCCTATATCATCTCGATCCCGCTGGGCATCCGAAAGGCCGTGAAAGACGGCTCCAGCTTCGACACTTGGACCTCCGGTTTCATCATCGTCGCCTATGCGATCCCGGGCTTCCTCTTCGCCATTCTGCTGTTGGTGCTTTTTGCGGGGGGCTCATACTGGCAGATCTTCCCGCTGCGCGGGCTGGTCTCGGACGGGTTCGACCAGATGTCGACGCTTGAGAAGATCGGCGACTATTTCTGGCACATCACGCTGCCGGTGCTGGCCTCGACCATCTCCAGCTTCGCCACGCTGACGCTGCTGACCAAGAATTCCTTCCTCGACGAGATCAAGAAGCAATATGTGATCACCGCCAAGGCGAAGGGGCTTTCCGAAAGCCGGGTCCTCTATGGTCATGTCTTCCGCAACGCGATGCTGATCGTGATCGCCGGCTTCCCGGCGGCCTTCCTGAGCGTCTTCTTCGGCGCCTCGATCATCATCGAGACGATCTTCTCGCTTGACGGGTTAGGGCGGCTTGGCTTCGAAGCGGCGGTGGCGCGCGATTACCCGGTGGTCTTCGGCACGCTTTATGTCTTCGGGCTGATCGGGTTGCTAGTCGGGATCCTCTCTGACCTGATGTATGTGCTTGTCGATCCTCGGATCGACTTCGAAAGCCGGCAGGTGTGACATGAGCAATGACGCCATCTCCCGCGCCGAGGCCGCCGAGCCGAAAAAGGGCCTGTTCCGCCTTTCGCCGCTCAACCAGCGCCGCTGGCGGAATTTCAAGCGCAACCGGCGGGCCTATTACTCGCTGATCCTCTTCATGATCCTCTTCGTGGGCTCGCTCTTTGCCGAGTTCATCGCCAATGACAAACCGATCCTGGTCAACTACAGGGGTGAGCTGCATTTCCCGATCCAGAAATTCTACCCGGAGACGGCTTTTGGCGGCGATTTCCCGACCGAGGCCGTCTATCGCGATGTCGAGGTACAATGCCTGATCCTGTCGGGCGGGATCATCGACTGTTTCGACGATCCCGAGGGGATCATCGAGCAGGTCGAGGCCGGGGCGACGGAGATCGCGGGCGAAGAGGTCGTGCAGGGCTGGATGCTCTGGCCGATCGTGCCTTACAGCTACAACACGCCCAACACGCTGGGCCAGCCTGCGCCCTCGCCGCCCGATGCCGATCACTGGCTGGGCACGGATGATGCGACGCGAGACGTGCTGGCGCGGGTGATCTACGGCTTCCGGCTGTCGATCCTGTTCACGCTGATCGTGACCGTCTCCGCCTCGATCATCGGCGTGATCGCCGGTGCCGTGCAGGGCTATTTCGGCGGCTGGATCGACCTTGTTTTCCAGCGGGTTATCGAGATCTGGACCTCGACGCCGCAGCTTTACATCATCATCATCATGTTCGCGATTCTCGGGCGAAGTTTCTGGCTGCTGGTCTTCCTGACCGTGCTCTTCGGCTGGCCTGCCTTGGTTGGCGTAGTGCGGGCGGAGTTCCTGCGGGCGCGGAACCTCGAATATGTCCGCGCGGCCAAGGCTTTGGGCGTCTCCAACTGGACGATCATGTTTCGCCACATGCTGCCCAACGCGATGGTGGCGACGCTGACCATGCTTCCCTTCATCGTCACGGCCACCATCGGCACGCTGGCCTCGCTCGACTTCCTCGGCTTCGGCCTGCCCTCCTCGGCGCCGTCACTTGGCGAACTGACGCTGCAGGCGAAACAGAACCTTCAGGCGCCCTGGCTCGGCTTCACCGCCTTCTTTGTCTTCGCCATCATGCTCTCCCTGCTCGTCTTCATCTTTGAAGGCGTCCGGGATGCCTTCGATCCGAGGAAAACCTTCCAATGATGACAGGGCGAACTCTTCTGAAAGTCCGGGGTCTGCATGTCTCCTTCCGTCAGGACGGGCGGGACATTCCGGCCGTCAAGGGCGTGTCCTTCGAGGTTGGCGAAGGGGAGACCGTTGCACTGGTGGGCGAGTCCGGCTCCGGCAAATCGGTAACTGCGCTGTCGACAGTTTCCCTGCTGGGCGAGAACGCGACGATCTCGGGGTCTATCGACTATCGCGGCAAGCAGATGGTGGGCGCCTCCGAGGACGAGCTGATGGATGTCCGAGGCGACGATATCAGCTTCATCTTCCAGGAGCCGATGACCTCGCTCAATCCGTTGCACACGCTGGAGCGACAGCTGGTGGAATCGATCACCCTGCACCAGGGGCTTGTCGGCGAGCCGGCGCGGGCGCGGGTGCTGGAGCTGCTGCACAAGGTCGGCATTCGTGACCCGGAGAGCCGGCTGGGCGCCTATCCGCACCAGCTTTCCGGCGGGCAGCGGCAACGGGTGATGATCGCCATGGCGTTGGCCAACGGGCCGGAGCTGCTGATCGCCGATGAGCCAACCACGGCGCTGGACGTGACCATCCAGGCGCAGATCCTGGAGCTTCTGGCCGAGCTGAAGCGGACGGAGAAGATGAGCCTTCTCTTCATCACCCATGATCTCGGGATCGTGCGGAAGATCGCGGATCGGGTCTGCGTGATGAAGGACGGCGAGATTGTCGAGACCGGGCCGGCGGCGGAGATCTTCGCCAATCCGCGGCATGAATACACGCAGAAGCTGCTGGCGGCCGAACCCAAGGGGGTGATGGAGCCGGTTGAGGGCGATCCGGAGGTGGTTGTGTCCACCGAGGCGCTCAAGATCTGGTTCCCGATCCAGCGCGGCTTCCTGCGGCGGACGGTGGGGCATGTGAAGGCGGTGAATGATGCCACCCTGAGCGTGCGCGCTGGAGAGACGCTTGGGATCGTGGGCGAGAGCGGATCCGGCAAGACGACGCTGGCGCTGGCGATCATGCGGCTGATCGCGTCGGAGGGACCGGTCGTCTTCATGGGCGAGGATGTGCAGGGGCGTCCGCAACGCAGCCTTCGCGATTTGCGCCGGCATATGCAGATCGTGTTCCAGGACCCCTATGGCAGCCTCAGTCCGCGGATGACGGTGGAACAGATCATCGCCGAGGGGCTGGGCGTGCATCGAGCGGTGCGGGCGAAGTCGAAACGCGAGATGGTGGCGGATATCATGGAGGAGGTCGGGCTCGACCCGAGCCTGATGCATCGCTATCCGCATGAGTTTTCCGGCGGGCAACGGCAGCGGATCGCAATTGCGCGGGCGATGATCCTGGAGCCGCGGCTGGTGGTGCTGGACGAGCCAACCTCGGCGCTGGACATGACGGTGCAGGTGCAGATCGTCGAGCTGCTGCGGCGTCTGCAGGCCAAGCACGGGCTGGCCTATCTCTTCATCAGCCACGATTTGCGGGTCGTTCGGGCGCTGAGCCACAAGGTCATCGTCATGAAACAGGGCGACATCGTCGAGAGCGGCACGGCACGGGATATCTTCGCGGCGCCGAAGACGAATTATACCCGCGAGCTGATCGCGGCGGCATTCAATCTCGACGAGGTGCTGGAGCGGGGCGCCTGAGCGTGCTTTGGGGGACCTTTGCGCTTTTCATCGGCGTGATGAGCCTTGGCGCATTCCTCCTGTTTGGCTGGGACAAGTTCTGCGCAATCCGGTCGATGCGACGCATTCCGGAAAACACACTGCTTTGGGCCGCACTCTGGGGCGGCTCGCCCGGGGCGGTGCTCGGACAGCAGCTCTTTCGCCACAAGACGCGGAAGGAACCGTTTCGGAGCAGGCTCCGCTGGATACTCGCTGGACAAGTCGCGCTTGCCGCAGCAATCGCGGTCTGGCTACTTGTCTGAAGACGCATTCGAACGGGTTTGGAGACAGCGCATGAGTGACGACAACGAACCGCACGGTGAGCTGACGCTCCGAACGCTGGCCATGCCGGCGGATGTCAATGTGAGCGGCGACATTTTCGGCGGCTGGGTGCTGGCGCAGATGGATATCGCTGCGGGCATGGCGGCGGGCATGCGGGCGCAGGGGCGCGTGGCGACAATTGCGGTCGATGCGATGAAGTTCATCCGGCCGGTGCGGGTCGGGGACGTGCTGTGCATCTACACCCATATCGCGCGGGTCGGGCGCAGCTCGATGGCAATCTCCATCGAGGCCTGGGTCATTCGGGATCGGATCGGGGCCCTGGAGAAGGTGACGGAGGCGGAATTCACCTTCGTGGCGATTGACGAGGCCGGAGGTACACGGCCGGTGGCGGATCTGTAAACCGACCGTCTCGAACGACCGAAGATTGAGCCAGCGGCGAGGGGGGCTGGCCGCCGAGCAGAGCTCGAGCGGCGAAGGCGCCGCTTCGCGACGTGGACCAGATGGCAGTCGCCAGTTCCCGGTGCGGAAGCCGTTATTTCCTGCAATCGAAGCGCAACCGCCGCGCACCGAAGGGGCGCGGCCACCACCGCTCGGGCTGTTGCGCATCTTTGATGCGCAACAGGTCGGCGGGAAGCCCCGCAAGCAGCGCAGAACTCTGTACGGATAGCACGGCGATCCGTTGGGTCCGGTCTCAGATCGCGGAACTGTGGCCGGTCTTGGCCATCTCGTAGGCGTCAAAGGCCTTGGCGATCATACGCGTGAGCGGACGACCTTCGGGCGGGATCTCCAGGCCTTTCGCATCAATGGTGACGAAGGGCGCGAACTGTTCCTTGGCTTCCGCGAAGAGCGCGGTGAGCAGGTCCGGATCGGCACCGTAGGATTCGGTGATCTCGGCGCGGTCTATGCGGAAGTCGCACATCAGCGTCTCGATCATGCGGGCGCGGAAGAGATCCTGCCCGGTGAAAACATGGCCGCGTCCGGTGGCAAACTGCTGCGCGCGGACTGCCTTGGTGTAATCGCCTGTGCCGGAGAGGTTCTGCGCGTAGCCTTGCGGGAAACGCGAAATGGCAGAGGCGCCCAGCCCGATCAGGGCAGGGGCGGGGTCGACCGTGTAGCCCTGGAAGTTGCGGCGCAACGTGCCGTTCTTGGCGGCGATGGACATGGAATCCTCGCTGCGCGCGAAATGGTCGATGCCGATCTCGTCATAGCCGTCCCAAAGGAAGAGGCGGCGGGCGGTGTCGAAGAGATGCAGGCGCTCTTCGGGGGTGGGCAACGCGTCCGATGGGATCATCGTCTGTCGTCGGGCCATCCAGGGGACATGCGCGTAGCCGTAAAGCGCAACCCGGTCAGGTGAGAGCGAAAGCAGCTTCTGCACCGAATCGGTGATCTTCGCGCGGGACTGGTTGGGCAGCCCGTAGAGGATATCCGTGTTAAGCGAGGTGACGCCGCGGGCGCGGATGCCGTCGACGGCGGCCTGGGTGATCTCGAAGCTTTGCTCGCGGCCGATGATCTTCTGGATCTCGGGATCGAAATCCTGCACGCCAATGGAGGCGCGGGACATGCCGGCCTCGGCCAGCGCGTCGAGCCGGGCGTCGTCGATCTCGTTGGGATCGATCTCGACGGAGAACTCGCCCGAGTCTGCAAGGGGAATTGCCCGAAAGACCGATTCGGCGAGGTCCTTCATCATTTCCGGCGCCAGCAGCGTCGGAGTGCCGCCGCCCCAGTGCAGGGCGGACAATTTGACGCCGGAGGGCAGGGCGGCCGCCAGCAGGTCGATTTCGGCCTTCACCGTCTCGAGATAGGTGACGACTGGCGAGAGGGTCGAGGTCCCTTGCGTTCGGCAGGCGCAAAACCAGCAGAGCCTTCTGCAGAAGGGAATATGTATATAAAGTGACACGTCCGAATCACGTGGCAGGGCTGCCACCCATTCGGCGAAATTATGAGATCCGACCGCGTTGTTGAAATGCGGCGCGGTTGGATAGCTGGTATAGCGAGGCACCCGGGCATCGAACAGCCCGAGTTTCGCAAGTTGCGATACGGTTTCCATGAGCCTACATCTAGGGGCGGGTCGCCGGGAGGACATTGATTGAAATCAAGTGGGCGCGCGCGGATGGAAATGCAGGATATCGAACTGACCACGGTTGATTGTGCGGACTGCCCGATACGGCATCGGGCGGTTTGCGCACGCTGTGAGACCGACGAACTCGAACTGCTGGAAGAGATAAAGTACTACCGCACCTTCGAAGCCGGGCAGACGATTGCCTGGACCGGGGACAAGCTCGACTTCGTGGCGACGGTGGTCAGCGGCATCGCAACCCTGAGCCAGACGTTGGAAGACGGGCGCACCCAGATGGTGGGCCTGCTTCTGCCGTCGGATTTCATGGGGCGGCCCGGGCGCGAGATGGCGAGCTATGACGTGACCGCGACAACCGAGGTTGTCATGTGCTGCTTCCGGCGGCGTCCCTTCGAGGAGCTGATGCGGACCACGCCGCATATCGCGCAACGCCTCCTGGAGATGACGCTGGACGAGTTGGACGCCGCCCGCGAGTGGATGCTTCTGCTCGGGCGCAAGACGGCGCGGGAGAAGATCGCCTCGCTGCTGGCGATTATCGCGCGGCGGGATGCTTCGCTGAAGCTGTCCAAGTCGGAAGGCATTCTGGAATTCGACCTGCCGCTGACGCGCGAGGCGATGGCCGATTACCTCGGCCTGACGCTGGAGACCGTGAGCCGGCAGGTCTCGGCGCTCAAACGCGAGGGCGTGATCGAGCTGGCCGGCAAGCGGCATATCTCGGTGCCCGATTTCGAACGGCTGATGCTGGAGACTGGCGACGACACCGATGGTGGCATGCCGTTCTGATCCTCAGGGCCAGAGCCGATTTGCGTCGCGCAGATGCATGGCGCAATAGTTGAGGTCGAGCTCGGGGCGTGTCCGTGCGAGGCCGGCATCGGGCGGCGGGTAGAGCCGCGCCCCCTTGGTCTGGTTGCAGCCCCGCGCACCGCTTTCATAGGATTTGCACAGGACAATCGCGTTCAGCGCGACATTGGACGCGTTCGGGCTGCCGCGAAACTCCTTGTCGGGGACGAGATGGTCGATATCGAAATACATCTTGTCGGTCTGGCAGAACTTGCAGTTCTCGCAGAAATAGATCCGGCCGGCATGCTTGTCGGCCATGTGGCGTTCGTCGATCATGATACCGGAAATATGGTGAATGAGTTCGGTGGCGTTCCAGCGGAACACCTCGTCGCGCAGGACGGAGCTGAATTCCTGTCGTGCCATTGGCTACCTCATGAGAATGACTTCGCGATAATGGAGGCAGGATAGCATGATTCCTGCCCTGTCCGAATGATGACGGGCAGATTTGCGTCGCGATGCGGTGTTTCGCGCTCTCGGTCGGTCGCGAGAACTGTGCCAGAGATCTGGTAGCGGTCCAAAAAGTGGGTGAAAGATGAAGCGCTATACTCGTGGCTTGGCGCAATCAGTGGCTCTGGGCGGGGTTCTGGCCAGTCCGGGACTGGCTCTGGCGGATGACTTCCATGTGAATGCCCCGGTTCGGGCCGCAATGGTCTTTGCGGATGGAGGGAGTCTGGAGCGCAGCTTCACGCTCGACCTGCCGGTCGGCCAGCATCGGATCTTTCTGCCTTTCGATATGGCGGATTTTGCACAGGTTCCGCGCATTCGGGCGGATGCTGACATCCGGGTGCTCGGAATGACGGTTTCGGAGAGGCTGGGGGTGGCGCCGGAGCTGGTCTATTCCGAAGAGCAGCGTCAGGCCTTCGTGGCTGTAGAAGCGGCGCGGGCGCGGGCGGATGCGCTTCGGGACGGGATCGCGCTCAGGCAGGCGGAAATCGCCGGATTGCAGGCCCGGATCGACTTCATCTCGTCGGTCGGGGCGTCTTCGGAGGCGGACCTGAGCATCGCGGAACTTGCGGAACGGGCCGATTTCGTCGCGCGGAACGCGCAGGAGGCGCGGCAGGCCCAGGACGCCATCCGGCAGGCGTTGCGCGAACAGAAAAAAGCGCTGGATGAGGCGGAGGCGGAGACGCAGCGCCTTGAACAGGCGTTTGACGGGCTCTCCCCGCCGCAGGAGGACATGGCGAGTCTGGCGCTTTTCGTCGAGTCTCCCATCGCCCAGACGGTTCGGTTCGAGTTCGAGCAACAGACCTACGATATCGAATGGAGCCTGCATTACGATGTGCAGCTTAAGACGACCGGGTCGGAAGGCAACCGGTTGCGCATCGAGCGCAACGTCATGGTCTTCCATGATCTCGACCAACCATTGATCGATATCGAGCTGAGCCTTTCCACGGGTGGGCTCGATAGCGATGCCTCCCCCATTTCGGTCAGCGCGAGACGGGCCTGGATCCGGGAAGAAAGGGAACGCGAGATGGCTGTCGCGCGCAGCGCGCCGCAGATGATGGAAGAGCCGATCATCGAGCCGGTCATCATCGAGGAAGAGGCCGGCCGACCGTTGCTGAGCGTCGAGGGAGAAATGATCGGATACGAGTTCGCGGAGCCTGTGACGCTGGTTTCGGGGGATGCCGCCCTGTTGCGGCTGGACGAGATCGGCTTTGCGGCCCGGGAGTGGATCGAGGCGGTGCCGCGTCAAAATGAGACCGCTTTTTACAAGGCATCCTTCGTCAACACTTCATCGGAGGCCCTTTTGCCGGGGACGGCGCAGTTTCATCGCAATGGCCTGCGCGTCGGGTACGGAACGCTGGAGCGCGTGCCAGCTGGCGCGGAGAGCGAGATGTATTTCGGTCCGGCGAACGGGATCCGGCTTGAATTCGTACAGGACCGCAACGAGACGGGAGACAGGGGGCTTCTGACCACGAGCTTCCAACGCGCGCAGGCGCTGAGCCTGCGGATGGAGAACCTGACCAAGGAGGCGCAGGAGCTGCGGGTTCTCTACGGCCTGCCCTATTCCGAACAGGAAGATCTCGTCATCGACATCGAAAGCCGCCCCGCGCCGGATGCGGTCAATGTCGAGGATCAACAGGGTGTCGCCGAATGGGAGATGCGTCTCGCGGCCGGCGAGGCAAGGAGTATCGATCTCGATATCTCCTTGAAATGGCCTCAGGGCTGGGAGCTGACCTGGTTCCCGTGAAACGGATCACGCGCCGGAGCCCTGTGGCCCGGCGTGCGTCAAGGCGGCCCCGTTTCCAGGGCCGTAAATCCGATCAATGGCTCATGAAGACCGGGATCTTCGCTGCTTCGAGCGTGTCGCGGGTCGCTCCGCCCATGATCGCCTCGCGGAAACGCGAATGCCCATAGGCGCCCATGACCAGGAGATCCGCCTGCTGGTCTTCGCAGTGACGGGCGAGCACGTCGGCGGTACGTGGCATGGTGCCGGCAATGACCGAGATCTCGGCGCGCACGCCGTGGCGGGACAGCATCTGGCTCAGCATGCCGCCCGGGTCCGAGCGGTCCGGGCCGTGGCGCGGCGGGTCGATGATGACGATATTGCAGACCGCGGCCTGACGCAGGAGTGGCAGTGCCGCGCGGACAGCGTCGAGGGATTCGGCGCTCTGGTTCCAGGCGATCACGACCTTTTCGGGCCGCTTCAGCTCCGACCTGCGCGGCAGGACCAGCACCGGGACATTGCCGGCAAAGAGCGCGGCTTCCAGCACCGCCTCCTCGGCCACGCCCTTGTCCTCGCCATAGGGCTTTGGCAGCACGACGAGATCGGAGAAGCGGGCGCGATTGCCCACGAGGGTCTGGATTGTTCCGATCTGCGCCAGCGCGGCCTCGCTCGACCAGCGGCACTGGCGGGTCTTCATCGCGGTGCGCACGGTGGCCTCGATATCGTCGGCTTCCTGTCGCGCACGCTCCAGGGTTGCCTGCTCGATCATCGCGTTGGTGCCGGCATAATAATAGCCGGGCGTCGAGTGATCGACGCCGAGAGCAAGGATTTCCAGATGCCCATCCTGCGCCTGTGTCAGGGACACAGCGCCGTCAAGGGCCGAGTTTTCAAGGTCCTGGCCGGATATCACAGTGAGAATCGACTTGTACGCCATTGCGGGTTCTTTCGACATTGCACTTGCGGCAAGTCTAGAGCGCGTGCCATTGCGGCACCTTGACCTGCCTCAAGAGCTGAGTGCGACGACATTGACCTAGATCAAAGCGTCGCACTGCCCGTACCCTCAGAAGCGGACAAGGAACACGAGAGGGGGAGTGTATCTTCCCCCAAATTATAACAAGGGACACACCATGTGGGATTACGCCAAGGTCGCGGCGTTGGGTCTGTTGGCGCTTTGTGCGGCAATTGCAGCCAATTACGCGCGTGACGCAGCCTATCTCGTCCATGCGATCATTATCATGCTCGCGGCAGGGACGGCGTTCGTCTGGAGCATTCGCCAGCTCGACGAGGAGAAACCGGCGCCGGATGTGGCGACGGGCTATATGGATGACGTGGTGCGCTACGGCGTCGTCGCGACAACCTTCTGGGGCGTTGTCGGCTTTCTTGCCGGGACGTTCATTGCCTTCCAGCTCGCCTTCCCGGTGCTGAATTTCGAATGGGCGCAAGGCTATGCCAATTTCGGCCGGCTTCGCCCGCTGCACACATCGGCGGTGATCTTCGCCTTCGGCGGCAACGCGCTGATCGCGACGTCCTTCTATATCGTGCAGCGGACCTCCGCGGCGCGGCTTTGGGGCGGTAACCTCGCCTGGTTCGTGTTCTGGGGTTACAACCTCTTCATCGTGCTCGCGGCCACCGGCTACCTGCTCGGCGCCACGCAGTCGAAGGAATATGCCGAGCCCGAGTGGTATGTTGACCTCTGGCTGACCGTTGTCTGGGTCGCCTACCTGATGGTCTTCCTCGGCACGATCCTGAAGCGCCAGGAAAAGCACATCTATGTTGCGAACTGGTTCTTCCTGTCCTTCATCGTCACCGTTGCGATGCTCCATATCGTCAACAACCTGTCGATCCCGGTCTCGATCTTCGGCGCCAAGTCGGTGCAGGTCTTTGCCGGTGTGCAGGACGCCATGACCCAATGGTGGTACGGCCATAACGCGGTGGGCTTCTTCCTGACCGCGGGCTTCCTCGGCATGATGTACTACTTCGTGCCGAAGCAGGCCGAACGTCCGGTCTTCTCCTACAAGCTGTCGATCATCCACTTCTGGGCGCTGATCTTCCTGTATATCTGGGCCGGTCCGCACCACCTGCATTACACCGCGCTTCCCGACTGGGCCTCGACCCTCGGCATGGTGTTCTCGATCATGCTCTGGATGCCCTCCTGGGGTGGCATGATCAACGGCCTGATGACGCTCTCCGGCGCCTGGGACAAGCTGCGTACCGACCCGATCATCCGCATGATGGTCGTCTCGGTCGGCTTCTACGGCATGTCCACCTTCGAAGGCCCGATGATGTCCATCAAGGCGGTCAACTCGCTGTCGCATTACACGGACTGGACCATCGGTCACGTGCATTCCGGCGCGCTCGGCTGGAACGGCATGATCACCTTCGGGGCCCTCTACTTCCTCGTTCCGAAGCTCTGGAAGCGGGAGCGGCTCTACTCCATGGCCGCCGTCAACTGGCACTTCTGGCTCGCCACCATCGGCATCGTGCTCTACGCGGCGTCCATGTGGGTGACCGGGATCATGGAAGGCCTGATGTGGCGTGAAGTCGACGCCAATGGCTTCCTGGTCAACTCTTTCGCCGATACCGTTGCCGCGAAGTTCCCGATGTATGTTGTTCGGGGTCTGGGCGGGGTTCTGTATCTCGCAGGTGCCATCATCATGGCTGCCAACCTCTACCTCACCGCCACGCGCGGTGAGCCCAAAGCCGAAATCGCAGCAGTCGCTGCGCCGGCTGAATAAGGGAGGGAGACATCAATGGCCCTTATCGACAAACACAAGATCATCGAGACAAACGCGTCGATTCTCTTCGCGCTGAGCTTCCTGGTCGTCACCATCGGCGGTATCGTCGAGATCGCCCCGCTTTTCTATCTCGAGAACACGATCGAGGATGTGGAGGGCGTGCGCCCCTACTCCCCGCTCGAGCTCGAGGGACGGAATATCTACATCCGGGAAGGCTGCTATGTCTGCCACTCCCAGATGATCCGTCCGATGCGGGACGAGGTGGAGCGTTACGGTCACTACTCGCTGGCGGCCGAATCGCAATATGACCACCCGTTCCAGTGGGGCTCGAAGCGGACAGGTCCCGACCTCGCCCGCGTCGGCGGCCGCTACTCGGACGACTGGCAGGTCGATCACCTCAAGGACCCGCAATCGGTCGTGCCGGAATCGGTGATGCCGAAATACGGCTTCCTGCTGAACAAGATGGTCGACGGCAAATACATCCAGGACGTCATGAAGACGAACCGGATGGTTGGCGTGCCCTATACGGACGAGATGATCGAAAACGCTTTCTCGGACTTCAACGTTCAGATCGATCCGGATGGCGATTACGAGGAGATGCTCGAACGGTATCCGGGGGCGCAAGTGCGCAACTTCGACGGTGAGCCCGGCATTTCGGAGATGGACGCCCTTGTCGCCTATCTGCAGATGCTCGGCACGCTTGTCGACTTCTCGACCTTCACACCTGTCGCAAGCCGCTAAAGGAGCCGGGGAATGGACACATACGGTGTCATGCGTCACTTCGCGGACAGCTGGATGCTGCTGTTCCTCACGCTCTTCTTCCTGGGAGTGGTCTTCTGGGTCTTCCGCCCGGGGGCATCCAAGGAACAACGCGACAGTGCCAACATTATTTTCCGTCATGAGAATGCGCCCGATCAGGACGCGACGGAACTCGACCCCAAGGAGGTTCGGGAATGAGCAAACAACCCATCAAGAAGAAGAAGGACGAGGTGGAAACCACCGGTCACAGCTGGGACGGGATTGAGGAGTACAACAATCCCATGCCGCGCTGGTGGCTGTGGACCTTCTATGCCTGCGTCATCTGGGGCCTGGCCTACACGGTCGCCTATCCGGCCTGGCCGCTGGTCAACGGCGCGACGGCGGGCCTGCTCGGCAAGTCGACCCGCGCCGATGTCGCCGCCGAGATCACGCGGTTCGAGGAGGCCAATGCCGACATCCAGCAGAAGCTGGTCGATGCGGAACTGACCGAGATTTCGGCCGATCCGGAGCTGAACAGCTACGCGCAGAATGCCGGCGCCGCGGTGTTCCGCACCTGGTGCGCGCAGTGTCACGGCGCCGGTGCGCAGGGCGCGCAGGCGGCGGGGTACCCCTCGCTGCTGGATGACAGCTGGCTCTGGGGCGGCACGATCGAGGAGATCCACACCACGATCTCCTACGGCATCCGCTATGATGACGACTCGCGTTTCGGCGACATGCTGGCTTTCGGCCGCGACGAGCTGCTCTCCGACGAGGAGATTAACCAGGTCGTGGCCTATGTTCAGAAGATCTCCAGCCAGGAGTTCGACGAGGCTGCTCTCGGCGATGGCGAGACGCTTTACATGGACAATTGCGCCTCCTGCCACATGGAAGACGGGACCGGTGAGATCACGCTTGGTGCGCCGAACCTGACGGATGCCATCTGGCTCTACGGCGGGGATGCCGACACGCTCTTCGAGACGATCTGGGGCGGTCGCGCCGGTGTCATGCCGCCGCGTGGCGGTGCGCCTGCGGCTGTCGTGGACGAAGCGATGATCCGCGCCGTTGCGACCTATGTGCACAGCCTCGGCGGCGGCGTCGCCACCGAGTAACAGGGCACGGACTGACATGAAGAGACGCCGCGCCCTGCGAAGGGTGCGGCGTTTTCCTTTTGGGTGAGGCTGAAGCCGCACCGCCTTTGGCCCGGATTGGTTGCTGTTATTGGTGTTCTGCGCTCCCTGGCAAGGCTGCGCTTGCCTTTCCGACCTGACACCGCGCGTGGCTGCGCCGTCGGCACGGACAAGGCGGCGCCCTGCGCCGCAACGCGCAGGGCAGCATTTCAAGTGCTGGTCTGCATCGGGCGCATGTGTGCTATGCGTGCACAAAGCGGTATCTGTAATTCGCATTTGATCTGGATCAATGTGGAACCCCATCTGCCGGCCTATCAAGACTTCAACGGTACGAGGCGAGATTGGCCAGCCAATCGGTCAGGTTTCCTTCGCGCCAAACTTACATAGCGTTTCCAGTGGGTGTCCTCCCCTGGAAGATACGCCCCGGCTCTCCGTCCTGTTCGCGCGTTTCCTAGGAGAGCTGGGGCGCCTTTATATTCACCCCCGTCCATCGCCGCCCGATCCGATCCGGAGCTTGCCTTCGGGAAACATATCCGCGACCCTTCGCGCGACACGCGGGCGCAGGGGCGGTTGGCGCGAATTTTGCTATCACCCGCTGGACTTGCCTGACGTGCGCCCTATTGATGCATGTCAAGGACGCCTTTTCTCTACAGCCCATAGAACGGGCGAAATCTGAACCCTCAGCCACCGGAGAGCTTCCGTGAGCGATACTGGCAGCCAGCCCGAACAGCTATACGCCGCCCGAGAGCCGGTCTTCCCCCGTAAGGTCCGTGGACAGTTCCGGAACCTGAAATGGGGCATCATGATCGTCACCCTGGGCATCTATTACCTGACGCCCTGGATCCGCTGGGACCGCGGCCCGAACCTGCCCGACCAGGCGGTTCTGGTCGACATGGCCAACCGGCGTTTCTTCTTCTTCTGGATCGAGATCTGGCCGCACGAATTCTATTTCGTCGCCGGCCTGCTCATCATGGCCGGTCTCGGCCTCTTCCTGTTTACCTCGGCGCTTGGCCGCGTCTGGTGCGGCTATACCTGCCCGCAGACTGTCTGGACCGACCTGTTCATCCTCGTCGAACGCTGGATCGAGGGCGACCGCAACGCCCGCCTCCGCCTGCACCGGCAGCAGAAGATGGATGCCCGCAAGATGCGGCTCCGGATCACGAAATACGTCGCCTGGACGCTGATCGCCATCTCCACGGGCGGCGCCTGGGTGTTCTATTTTACCGATGCGCCGACGCTTCTGGTCGAGCTGTTCACCTTCTCCGCCCATCCGGCCGCCTATACTTCCATCGCCGTGCTGACCTTCACCACGCTGGTCTTCGGCGGCTTCATGCGCGAGCAGGTCTGCATCTACATGTGCCCCTGGCCGCGGATCCAGGCCGCGATGATGGACCCCGATACGCTGACCGTCGGTTACCGCGAATGGCGCGGCGAACCGCGCGGCAAGCATCGCAAGAAGGCCGGAGCGGAGAATCTGGGCGATTGCATCGACTGCATGGCCTGCGTCAATGTCTGCCCGACCGGCATCGATATCCGTGACGGGCAGCAGCTCGAATGTATCACCTGCGCGCTCTGCATCGACGCCTGCGATGACATCATGGACAAGATCGGCAAGCCGCGCGGGCTGATCGGCTACATGGCGCTGTCCGACGAGGAGCGCGAGCGCTCTGGAAACCCGCCGAAATCGGTCTGGAAGCACGTCTTCCGTCTCCGCACCGTTCTCTACACCTCGCTCTGGACGGCGGTCGGCGTCGGCCTCGTGGTCATGCTCTTCATCCGTCCGGACATCTCGGCCACCGTACACCCGGTGCGCCAGCCGATCTTCGTGACGATGTCGGACGGGACGATCCGCAACACCTATGATTTCGGCCTGCGCAACAAGCATGGCGACGATCGCCGCTTCCGCGTGACGCTGAGCTCGGAGGCGCCCGACTTGCGGCTCACCGTCGAAGGCACGCCCTACGAGAGCTTCATGGTTCCCGCCGACACGACCGGCAAGCAGCGCATCTACGTGCTGGCGCCGCAGGGCTCGGAGGCCTCGAAAGCGAACCGGACCGACATCCGATTCTGGATCGAGGACTTGTCCAATGGCGAGCGTGTTTATAAGGACTCCACATTCGTGGGATTGGGAGCACGCTGACATGGCACTCACCGGCCGCAAGGTCTTCATCATCACCGCCAGCGCTTTCAGCGTCATCATCGGGGTCAACCTGACCATGGCCTACCTGGCCGTGGGCAGTTTCCCCGGGCTGGAAGTGAAGAATTCCTACGTGGCCAGTCAGAATTTCGACGCCGACCGCGCAGCGCAGGAGGCGCTCGGCTGGGAGGTCGCGGCCGAGGTCGAACAGGGTATCCTCACGATCGCCTTCACCGGGCGCACGGGCTACCCGGTGGAAGTCGAGAGCCTGGAGGCGGTGGTCGGCCGGGCGACCCATGTGAAGGACGATGTGGAGCCAGACTTCGCCTATCGCGATGGCACCTTCACGGCGCCAGTGGACCTGACGCCCGGAAACTGGAATATTCGACTGGTCGCGACGGCGCCCGACGGGACGCCGTTCCGGCAGCGGGTTGTCCTGAAAGTCGACTGATGCATGTCTGACAGCACCTATTCCGAGGCCCCCTCGGCATCCGCCTGTCCCGCCTGTGATGTTACGCCGATGGCGCGACGGCTGGCGGCGAGCGGTGCGCTGGACGACCTGCCCGAACGCGGCGCGCTCATGCTGTCGCTGCCCGGCGTGCATTGTGCGCTCTGCATCACCACGGTCGAACGGGCGCTGGAGGCGCATCCGGGGGTCAACTCCGCGCGGGTGAACCTGACGCTGCGCCGGGCCACCGTCGAGGCGGCGCCGGATGTGACCGCCGAGGCGCTGATCGAGACCGTCAACGGAGTCGGCTACGAGGCGCATGAGCTGGATCCCTCCGCGCTCTCGGCCACCGTGACGGACCGGCAGGGGCGCGAACTGCTGATGCGGTTGGCCGTGGCCGGCTTCGCGGCGATGAACGTGATGCTGCTCTCGGTCGCCGTCTGGTCGGGCGCGGCCGATGCGACGCGGGACCTGTTTCACTGGATCTCCGCCGCGATCGCAATCCCGGCCATCGCTTTCTCTGGCCAACCCTTCTTCCGCAACGCCTGGGCGGCGCTGAAACATGGCCGGCTCAACATGGATGTGCCGATCACGCTGGCGATCCTGCTGGCGCTCGGAACCTCGCTCTACGAGACCGCCCATTCGGGAGAGCACGCCTATTTCGACGCAGCGATCTCGCTGACCTTCTTCCTGCTCGCTGGCCGCTATCTTGATCACCGCACCCGGGCCATCGCCCGCTCTGCTGCCGAGGAACTGGCGGCGCTGGAGGTCGCACGGGCGGATCTGCTGACGGAGGCGGGTGAGGAGACGGTCGATGTCTCGACGCTGGCGCCCGGGGACCGGATCCGCGTGCGCGCGGGCGGCCGGATGCCGGTGGACGGGGTGATCGCCGAGGGGACGAGCGAGTTGGACCGCTCGCTGCTGACCGGCGAGACATTGCCGGTCTTTGCCGAGCCGGGGCGCGTGGTCAGTGCGGGCGAGGTCAACCTGACCGGGCCGCTCGTGGTCGAGGTCACGGCGGCGGGCAAGGACAGTTCGCTGCACCGCATGGCCGATCTCGTGGCCATGGCCGAGACGACCCGTAACCGCTACACATCGCTCGCCGACAAGGCGGCGGGGCTCTATGCGCCGGGCGTGCATATCCTGTCGCTGGTCGCCGGGCTGGGCTGGTATGTCTACACCGGGGACGCGCGGCTGGCGATCAATATCGCTGCGGCCGTCCTCATCATCACCTGCCCCTGCGCGCTTGGACTGGCGGTGCCGGCGGTGACAACGGCGGCCTCTGGGCGGCTTTTCAAGAAGGGCATGCTGATCAAGAGCGGCACGGCGCTGGAACGGCTGGCGGAGATCGACACGGTCGTCTTCGACAAGACCGGGACCCTGACCCTCGGCGCACCGGAACTGGAAGCGGCGGAGACCCATGCGCCGGCCGACCTGTCTCTCGCGGCCGGGTTGGCGCAGGCGTCTTCACACCCGCTCTCCAAGGCGCTGCGTGAGGCCGCCGAACAGGCTGGGATCGCTCCGGCTTTGGTCGAGAGCCTGGTCGAGGTGCCGGGCTACGGCACCGAGGGGCTTTGGCAGGGCAGGCGCGTGCGCCTGGGCCGGGCGAGTTGGGTCGGCGCGGAAGCCGGGGTCCAGACCTCTGCCTGGCTTGCGGTCGATGGCGGCGAACCGATTGCGTTCCGCTTTGCCGACAGGATGCGTCCGGGCGCGGAGGAGGCTGTCGCCGGGCTGCGCGATGCCGGGCTGAGCGTGGCGCTGATTTCCGGCGACGCGGCGCCCGCTGTGCATGCCTTTGCCGCGCGGCTCGGCATCGAGGACGTGATGGCTGAGGCGTTGCCCGAGGAGAAGGCCGCCCGCGTGGCCGCGCTTTCGGCCGAGGGGCGGCATGTGCTGATGATCGGGGATGGGCTGAATGATACGGCAGCCCTTGCGGCCGCCCATGCCTCCATCTCGCCGGCCACGGCGCTGGACGCGGCGCGGGTGGCTTCCGATATCGTGTTGCTGGGCGAGGATATCGGCGCGGTGCCTGCAGCCGTGACGACCGCGCGCTCCGCCGTGACGCGGATCAAGGAGAATTTCACCATCGCCACGGTCTACAATTTCATCGCCGTTCCGATTGCCATCGCCGGCTGGGCCACGCCGCTCGCCGCCGCGTTGGCCATGTCCGCCTCCTCCATCACCGTCTCGCTCAATTCGCTGAGGTTGAAATAGCTATGGAAGTGCTGGTCTTCCTGATCCCGATCTCGCTCTTCCTGGGCGGGCTGGGCCTCGTGGCGTTCTTCTGGACGGTGAAGACCGATCAATATGACGATCCCGATGGCGATAGCCACCGGATCCTGTCAGATGAGTTCGACGATCATCCGAAAGAGTAACGCGCCTTGAGCCTGTCGGCAGGTCCTGTCCTCAGGACGGACCGAAGGTCGTGCATTCCGAACCGCGCGCCTCGAGCCGGCGGCAGGCGAGATCGGCCTGTTCCTCGCTCATACCGACGAAATTCGCGTCATGCCCCTTGTTGCCGGACACCACCTTGCGCAACGCGCCATCGAGCGTTGCCATTTCCTTCAGCGCGGTTTTGAGCAGGACGCGCTCGGCCGTGTATCGTGACGGGTAGGTGCCGACATTGATGCCCCAATGATGGCTCCCCGAGGTCGAGGCCCGGGTGACCACAACGCCGCTGTCCTGGTTGGACGCGACGGGCTTGGCGGCGGAAAAGTCGAGCTTCGGCGGGCGCGGCTTCGGCACCGCGCTGCCCTCGGGGGCGATATTGCTGGCCAGGGTCGCGCGCGCCGGCGCGGCGACGGTCTGCGCCATTGCAAGCGCCTCTTCGATCCCTGTCTTGAGCGTTGGGCTGGCGGCGACCGCGACGCCGATTGCGCCTCCCGGACGTCCGACCGGGCGGACCGATTTCTTGACGGCGGAGGCGACCCGAATGGTCTTGGCGCCGACAGGGGCGGCCTCGTTGCCGACATAGCGCGGCATGTCCGGCTTGCGAACCTGCGCGTGGCGCGGCGCGCGCTTGAAACCCATATCCATCAGCTCCGCAACCTTGGCATTTCGGGCGGCCGAGCCGGAGGCGCCGAAGACGGTGGTGATGATCCGGACATCGCCGCGCTCGGCCGAGGCGACGAGGTTGGAGCCGGCAGCGCGGGTATAGCCGGTCTTGATCCCGTCCGCGCCCTTGTAGGCGGCCAGGAACTTGCGGTTCGTGTTGTAGACGGTGCGGATCTTGGCGTCGGTCGAGCGGCGCGAGAACAGGTTGTAATATTCGGGGTAGTCGTAGAACAGGTGCCGGCCGAGCGTGGTCATGTCGCTCGCGGTCGACAGGTGGCCATCGGCGGTCAGGCCATGGGCGTTCTTGAACGTCGTCCGCGTCATGCCGAGCGACTTGGCGGTACGGTTCATACGACGGGCGAAACGGGCTTCGCTGCCCGAGATCGCTTCGGCCAGCGCGGTTGCCGCGTCATTGGCCGATTTCACGGCGGCCGCACGGATCAGGTAGCGCAGCTCGATCCGCTGCCCGGCTTTCAGGCCGAGCTTGGACGGGACCTCGTTGGCGGCCCGCTTGGAAATCTTCACCTTGGTGTCGAGCCCGATTTCCCCGTGTTCCACGGCCTGGAAGACGACGTAGAGCGTCATCATCTTGGTCAGCGAGGCCGGGTGCAACCGCGTGTCGGCGTTGCGCGAATGCAGCACCTCGCCGGTGCGCGCATCGATCACCATCGCGGCATAGGGCGCGGCCCCGGCTCGCAGGCTCGCACCCAGCAGGACCACAAAGAAAAGAAGGAAGAATACGGAAACGAAGAGGGCATTCCGCCCCCGGATGCTCGATGTCATCGCGTTACTGCCTCTATCTGCCTCGAACCGCCCTGTTTTCAGGGTCGGACTCTCTTTATAATTGCTGTCAGCGTAGCACGCGAGATGATTCCGGAAAAGCTTTCGATTTCAATGTGTTTTGCGGTGACATTCACGCAACATCGCAAGATGTCGCGGCTCGGCGGCGACGGGGCACAAGATCTCAGTCAAGCTGGTTAACGAAATCGTGCAGTTCCCCGAGGTCGTTAAGGCTGTGGTAACGATCATTTCCGACCGGTGGGTCGGCCGCTTCGAGCGACCAGGCGAGATCGAAGGGCACATGCACGCCCCAGGCACCGGCGGCGATGGCGGGCAGGATGTCGGATTTCATCGAATTGCCGACCATCATCGCGTGTTCGGGGCCGTCGCCATGATCCCGGAAGATCCGGGCGTAGATGTCCGGGGTCTTCTCCGAGACGATCTCAACCCTGTCGAAGAAGTCCCGCAGGGCCGATTCGGTGAGCTTGCGCTCCTGGTCCAGCAGGTCGCCCTTCGTGATCAGAAAGACGCGGCGATGAGAGGCGGACATGGCTTCGACAGCCTCGCGGGCATGGGGCAGCAACTCGATCGGGTGACGCAGCATTTCCTGCCCGAATTCAAGGATCTGCTGAATCGTGCTGGCCGGAACGCGGGCCTCGGTCACTTCGATTGCGGTCTCGATCATCGAAAGCGTGAAGCCCTTCACGCCATAGCCGTAATGGCGGATGTTGCGTTTTTCGGCTTCCAGCAAGCGGGTTTCGAGATGATCGCGGTCCGTAAAATCCGCGAGAATCCCCGCAAACCGTTCCTGGGTAAGGACAAAAAAGCGCTCATTGTGCCAGAGCGTGTCGTCTGCGTCGAAACCAATTGTTGTGACTTTCATGGGGGCCTTGCAGTGACGGAAGGGTCTGTGGGCTTTTCAGAGCGGGCGTGACGATTATATAACGCCAGGTATAGTTGCAAATCCCATGAGCCATCGGAGCGCATCGCGCCTTGACCCGAATTTTCGAGATCCGCATGACCGACATTCGATTGTCCGGCAGTGACGGCGATACGCCCGATGACGATATCGGCGTCGCGACCAAGACGCGCGCGCGAACGCAACGGCCGCCGCTCTACAAGGTGCTGCTGCTGAATGACGATTACACGCCGATGGAGTTCGTCGTGCATATCCTTGAGCGTTTCTTCGGGTTGACCCATGCGGAGGCCTTCGAGATCATGCTCGTGGTGCACAAGAAGGGGGTCGCTGTGGTCGGCGTCTTCAGCCACGAGATCGCCGAGACCAAGGTGGCGCAGGTGATGGATTTTGCGCGGCGGCATCAGCATCCGCTGCAATGCACGATGGAGAAGGAATGAGCGCCTGACCGGCGCTTGTCCGTTGTCTCGCGACCGCTTCGGAAAGCAACCGATATTCTTCAGATCGAAAGGCCGGGAAGGTCTATCATGACGGCGGCGTGGTCGCTGGCATGGGGCCTGTGGCGTCCAACGCCATGCAGGCGCGGCCCGGGATAGCGCCGGGCCGCACGGGACATGCCTTCCCGGATGAGGCGCGGCCTCGCCTCCGGGCATAGCCGTGCCAGGGCCGGGGAGGCAAGCAGGACATCCGGGCGGGAATAGAGGTTGCGCGTGGCTTCGTGATAGGACCAGCGCTCGCCACGCGGGCGGCGTTCGAGAAGGTCGAGGGCGAAGCCATCGAGCAGCGGCGCGATGGCCTGGTGGGGCAGGGGCGCGCGGCTGTCGGGCTCGTTGAGATCGCCAAGGATGAGCCAATACGCTTCGGACGGGCTGTCATGGCGGGATTCAATCAGGCGCCGCAGGCCGCGGGCTTCCATGCGCCGAAAGGCCCAGGCCGCGCGGAGATCCGGGTAGGGCGCCTTGAAATGGCAGATATAGAGCGTGAGCGGACCGAAACGCGCGGCGAGACAGTCGCGACAGAAGAGTGGGCGGTCCGGGGGTTGGCCGCGTGCGGGCGGGAGGCCGAGATCGCCAGGCAGGAGCGTGGCGTGGCTTTCGAGCGTCTGGGGCGCGTGCCGGGCAAGCAGCGCCAGGTTGCGGCCCATGCCGTCATTGCCCGGCTGGCAGACGCGAAACGGGTAGGGGGCAAGGCCGGTCTCGGCCAGGTAGGCATCATGGAAATGATCGAGGGTGGTGAGGTCATGGACCTCCTGGAGCGCCACGATCTCGGCATCCATCTCGTGCAGGATCGCGGCGGTCAACCTGCGGTCAGCCCTATCGAAGGCGGGGGCGCCGCGCTGGCTGTCCGACGGCACGTCGTTATCGCGCGCGCCGTCGAGATGTGTCTTCCCGTCCGCCTGCCGCCGCAGCCGCAGGTTCTGGACGTTGAAGGTGGCTATGCGAAGCGGCTTGGCCCCGTCAGGCCGCCTGGGCGCATTGCTGCACCGAAAGCTCGATCACCGGGTCGTCGGGGCTGCATTCCTCGCCCGAGCCGGGATAATGCTCGGTGTCCGTACAGGCAAAGCCGAACAGGGCGATGCCGAAGAGTGCGAGCAGGGTTGTCAGTTTCATTACTTCTGTCCTCCAAACGAAGCGCCTTGCGGGAACAGTCTTGCGGAGTCCCGGTCAAGAGCACGGTAACGCAACTTTTGAACGACGTTCCATGATACGTATCAAGCGGGTGCGAATAATTCCGTTCCGTCACTTCGCGCGGTCAAACGCCGCGGATTTCGTTTGACAAAGACATGGGGCTCGCCCATGGCCCGACGGTAACCGACCGACAGGTGTCATCGTGTCCCCAAATCTCCGCGGCGCGCTCTTCATGGCGGCGGGTGTCTGTTCCTTCACCACGAACGACGCTTTCATGAAGTCGCTTTCCGACGACATGTCTATGTTCCAGGCAATCTTCCTGCGGGGGATCCTGGGCACGGTGCTGCTCGTGATCGTGGCGGCCTGGATGGGGCAGCTGCATTTCCGCATGTCGGCGCGCGACGGCTGGATGGTGCTGCTCCGGACGATCGGCGAGGTGGGCGCGGCCTATTTCTTCATTACCGCGCTGTTTCACTTGCCGATGGCCAATGCCTCGGCAATCATGCAGGCGTTGCCGCTGACCGTGACGCTGGCCGGGGCGGTCTTTCTTGGCGAAAAGGTCGGCTGGCGGCGGCTCTCGGCGATTCTCGTGGGCTTTGTCGGGGTGATGCTGATCATACGGCCCGGGGCGGACGGGTTCACGATCTACTCGCTCTATGTCGTGGCGGCCGTCCTTTCGGTCACGATCCGGGATATCGCGGCGCGTGCGGTCTCGTCGCAGACCTCCTCGATGACGGTCGCGGTCGCGGCCTCGATCGGGGTCTGGCTTTTCGGTGCGGCGGGGCTTGCCGGCGTCGAATGGCAACCGGTGAGCCCGGGCGGCTGGGGCGCCCTCACCGGCGCGGCGCTCATGCTCAACCTGGCCTACATCTTCTCGACCCTTGCGATGCGGGTTGGAGATATCGCCTTTGCTGCGCCCTTCCGCTATACCTCCCTGCTCTGGGCGCTGGTGCTTGGATTCTTCGTGTTCGGTGACTGGCCGGATGCGGTGACACTGCTCGGGGCGGCGATTGTTGTCGCCACCGGTGTCTTCACCTTCCACCGCGAGCGAAAACTGGCCAGCGGGTCCGCGGAGACGGCTGAGAGAGGGCCGCAGAGTCAAGCATCTGTTGACAACCCCCGCGATTCTATCTAGAGCACGCCCACTCGGTCGCGGGGACTCCGTTTGACCGGGCTTACAGAACTGAAGTGGACAAGATCCGGGCCAACGCCCCGATCCTCTGAAATCCCACCCGCGTCGTTTCCGCGTACGAGGAAACGCCCGCGGGGTTTCGCGCTTTGCGGACGCGCAATGTGCGACGAGAAAAACAGCCCCTCGCGGACCGCGCGAGAAGAAGAAGAAAGCTAGACTGGGGAAACCGGAATGCCGACGATCCAACAGCTGATCCGCAAGCCGCGGCAGCCGAAAGTAAAACGATCCAAGTCGCAGCACCTCGAGAGCTGCCCGCAGAAGCGTGGGGTTTGCACCCGCGTCTACACCACCACCCCGAAGAAGCCGAACTCGGCCATGCGTAAGGTGGCGAAGGTTCGTCTGACCAACGGTTTCGAGGTGATCAGCTACATCCCCGGTGAAAGCCACAACCTGCAGGAGCACTCGGTTGTGCTGATCCGCGGCGGTCGTGTGAAAGACCTTCCGGGTGTGCGCTACCACATCCTGCGTGGTGTTCTGGATACCCAGGGCGTCAAGGATCGGAAGCAGCGTCGCTCCAAGTACGGCGCGAAGCGTCCTAAGTAAGGAGAGACAGATATGTCCCGTCGTCACGCCGCTGAGAAGCGCGAAGTCCTGCCTGACGCCAAGTTTGGCGATAAGGTACTGACCAAATTCATGAACAATCTGATGATCGACGGCAAGAAATCTGCCGCCGAGCGCATCGTCTACAACGCCCTGGACCGGGTCGAGAGCAAGCTGAAGCGCTCCCCGATCGAGGTCTTCACCGAGGCGCTTGAGAACATCAAGCCGTCGGTTGAAGTCCGCTCCCGCCGCGTTGGTGGTGCGACCTATCAGGTTCCTGTCGAAGTCCGCACCGAGCGTCGCGAGGCCCTGGCCATCCGCTGGATGATCACCGCCGCGCGCGGCCGCAACGAGAACACGATGGAAGAGCGACTGGCCGGTGAGCTGATCGACGCCGTCAATTCTCGCGGCACTGCCGTCAAGAAACGCGAAGACACCCACAAGATGGCCGACGCCAACAAAGCGTTCAGCCATTACCGCTGGTAACACCTTACCTCAAGGACCCTTCCATGGCCCGCGATTATCCTCTGGACCGATACCGTAACTTCGGCATCATGGCGCATATCGATGCCGGCAAGACCACCTGCTCGGAGCGTATCCTCTATTACACCGGCAAGTCCCACAACATCGGCGAAGTGCACGATGGTGCGGCGACCATGGACTGGATGGAGCAGGAACAGGAGCGTGGTATCACTATCACCTCCGCTGCGACGACCACCTTCTGGGAGCGCACCGAAGACGGTGTAAACGCCGACACCGAGAAGCACCGCCTGAACATCATCGACACCCCCGGCCACGTTGACTTCACCATTGAAGTCGAGCGTTCGCTGGCGGTTCTCGACGGTGCTGTCTGTGTTCTGGACGCCAATGCCGGCGTTGAGCCGCAGACCGAAACCGTCTGGCGTCAGGCCGACCGCTACCACGTTCCGCGGATCGTGTTTGTCAACAAGATGGACAAGATTGGCGCCGACTTCTTCAACTGCGTCGCCATGATCGAGGACCGTACCGGTTCCCGTGCCGTTCCCGTGTGCCTGCCGATCGGCGCCGAGACCGAGCTCGAGGGCCAGATCGACCTGATCACCATGAAGGAGTGGCTCTGGAAGGGTGACGACCTTGGCGCTTCCTGGGAAAAGGTCGAGATCCGCGACGAGCTCAAGGATGTCGCCGAGGAATGGCGTGGCAAGATGATCGAAGCTGCCGTCGAGCAGGACGATGACGCCATGGAAGCCTATCTCGAAGGCGAAGAGCCCGATGCCGAGACGCTCCGCAAGCTGATCCGCAAGGGCACGCTGGCGCTGGAATTCGTTCCCGTGCTCGGTGGCTCCGCGTTCAAGAACAAGGGTGTGCAGCCGCTTCTGAACGCGGTTCTGGACTTCCTGCCCTCGCCGCTCGACGTTGTCGACTACATGGGCTTCAAGCCCGGCGACGAGACGGAAACCCGTGACATCCCGCGTCGCGCCGATGACGACATGCCGTTTGCCGGCCTGGCGTTCAAGATCATGAACGACCCCTTCGTTGGCTCGCTCACCTTCACCCGCATCTACTCCGGCAAGATGAACAAGGGTGACTCGATCCTGAACTCCACCAAGGGCAAGCGTGAGCGCATCGGTCGTATGATGATGATGCACTCGAACAACCGCGAAGAGATCGACGAAGCGTTTGCTGGCGACATCATTGCGCTGGCAGGCCTCAAGGACACCACCACCGGTGACACGCTCTGCGCGATCAACGACCCGGTTGTCCTCGAGACCATGACCTTCCCCGATCCGGTCATCGAGATCGCCGTCGAGCCGAAGACGAAGGCCGACCAGGAGAAGATGTCCCAGGGTCTGCAGCGTCTTGCTGCCGAGGACCCGTCCTTCCGCGTCGAGACCGACATCGAGTCCGGTCAGACCATCATGAAGGGCATGGGCGAGCTTCACCTCGACATCCTCGTCGATCGTCTGAAGCGGGAATTCAAGGTCGAAGCCAATATCGGTGCGCCGCAGGTGGCCTATCGCGAGACCATCTCCAAAGAGGTCGAGCATTCCTACACCCACAAGAAACAGTCGGGTGGTTCGGGTCAGTTCGCCGAAGTCAAGATGGTCATCAGCCCAACGGAGCCCGGCGAAGGTTACTCCTTCGAGAGCAAGATCGTGGGTGGTGCGGTGCCGAAGGAATACATCCCCGGCGTCGAAAAGGGCATCAAGTCGGTCATGGACTCCGGTCCGCTGGCAGGCTTCCCGGTCATCGATTTCAAGGTCGCGCTGATCGACGGCAAGTTCCATGACGTGGACTCCTCGGTTCTTGCGTTCGAAATCGCAGCTCGGATGGGCATGCGCGAAGGCATGAAGAAGGCCGGCGCCAAGCTCCTCGAGCCGGTGATGAAGGTCGAAGTGATCACGCCGGAAGACTATACCGGTGGCATCATTGGCGATCTGACGTCGCGTCGTGGCCAGGTGACTGGCCAGGAACCGCGCGGCCACGCCGTTGCGATCAACGCCTTCGTGCCGCTGGCAAACATGTTCGGCTACATCAACACGCTTCGTTCGATGTCGTCCGGCCGTGCCCAGTTCTCGATGCAGTTCGATCACTACGATCCGGTGCCGTCGAACATCTCGGAAGAGATCCAGGCCAAGTACGCCTAAGAGACAAAAACAAATTCGGGTGCCCATTGCCGGGCACCCGCAACGAGACAAGGAGGCCATCATGGCTAAGGAAAAGTTTGACCGCAGCAAACCGCACGTAAACATCGGCACCATTGGTCACGTTGACCATGGCAAGACGACGTT
>CANMIP010000033.1 GCA_947497945.1 uncultured Tropicimonas sp.
GAAGGCGACACGCTGACCGTGACACAGCACGGCGACGATGCACTGTATCGGATATTCGGCAGCGAAAGTGAGGCGGTGAACGAAGGGCTGTTCATGCAAGGATACATGACCCTCAAGGGCGAGGAAGCCCTGCCTGGCGCCAAGGATATGAGAGGCTTTATCCCGGCCATCATTCGCGACATCGCCCCCCGCGACGGTGTCGAGCGCATGCTGGCAACGCAGATGGCGGCAACCCATGTTGCCCTGGTCCGGCAGGGCGGGCGCATGGCGAATGCCGAACAGCTACCGCAATTCGAGGCGCACGAGAGAGCTTACAACAAGCTGGCCCGCACCTTCACGGCACAGATGGAAGCGCTGCGCAAACACCGCAACGGCGGCAAGCAGACAGTGGTAGTCCAGCGGGTCGATGTTTCAGATGGCGGGCAAGCGATTGTCGGCAATGTTGGCGGCAGTGGGAAGGGGCAACGATGAAAGGTGACGCTGACCCCTTGGCCGCTGCGAACTCCACGCCTCGCTGCAAGGCACGGTCCAAGCGTACAGGAAAGCCATGCACCCAGCCTGCAATGCGCGGCAAGCGCGTCTGCCACATGCACGGAGGCAAAGGCGGCTCACCGGCTGGTCCAGCGCATCCCAACTGGAAGCATGGAATGCGGTCCCGCGGATGGGTCGAAACCCGGAAGGCTGTCAATGAATTGGCCCGCGAGGCCCGTGAAATAGAGGCGCTGATAGATGCCGACTGGGATTAACCCCACAGGCTCGATGGCAATTCGCGCCTAGTTTCCTAGGGTCAGGACCCATTGAATTGGTTACGGTTAATGCGTCCTTTCACAGTCCAGAACGCAAAGCCGCTCCAACGAATTCTGACCTGGCCCGGCGATAGCGGACCCGCGCCGGTCGGCCCATGAACTGGTGAGTTGCGGACTCTGCGGCCATTCAACCAAATCACACAAATTCCCGCTTCCTGCGCATTCCTGCCGTTGATCGAGTTACGAAATGTGTCCGCTATGCGACCTAGTGCTCCACGTCTGACACTTGTCTCCCGCCTCCTTGCTGCGAACGTTTCGGCATCGCTGGCCGGCCGCGCCTCAGTCGTTGACAAGGTGGGAACTATTTGTCGGGTGCCGAACACTAGCTACAAGTGGCTAACGAATGCTCACTCAACAGGTTCATGCACTGAAGAAACCACGGCGTGGCATAAATCGTTTGCTGGACGAGTCTTCTCGTCTACGCTGGTTCTGGCTGAGAATTGGGGAGTGGAACGTTGGAAAAGGGCATCACCGAAATCATACGAACGTTGGGTCGGTTCTTCACTCGTGATCTTCTATATATTTCAGCGGGCTTTCTGGTCGTCGTACCTATTAGCTTGTGGTCGCCAGCCACGCTGTCGAAACTTCCAAACGTCGAAGGTATTCTCGCGTTGCCGGTCGCGGCGGTGCTATATGCGATTGGGTATGCCGTCAAAGAGATATTCGAAAACAGTGGATGGTCTGTCACAGGCGACCTTCCTAGACGGACGGATATTGAGACCCGCTCTTGGTCATCAAAGAGGGCGCTTAAACTATGGCGAACTCGACAAGGCGTGAACTGGGATAAACCCTCTGGCACAGAGATAAACGACATGTTGGGTTTCTTCGAGTTGTTAACGATCAACGAACGGGAGAGGTTTGCACGACGGTCGTTTCTCAATCACTTGTGCTCGGTTATGGGAGCAGCATTCATAGCTTCGGGAGTTGTATCTCTATTCCTTTTCTTGACCCCCATTGGGACTGGTTGGCAACTACCGTCAGAACTGAGTGCATTAGTATACTCTGTTGTGACTATCAGCTTGGGAGTCTTTCTGCTTCCGCTCTCATACTACCACGCCTTCGTTCGCCTAGGATACCTCGCACATTTGGAGCCCGAATTTGAGAAGCGAAAACTAGAGAACAAAAGCCTCCACCGGCTGGCTGCACTATCTAGAAAGTCAGAATCGTAAATTTGTTTCTGAGATCAATACTGAAGTGGTTGGTTCAGCGGCAGGTTGCGTCGGTGGGCGAGTTGAAGCCGACATGACCCATAGCCGTCATCCGACCGAAAGGCTCAGATGTCTCCAATGTCGGCAGACTGCCCGTTTATGCGACCCGCAGAAATTGGTAGATTGGGCTCTTCGCCGCCATTCGCCGCGCTGACCTGGAACGGCGGCTTCCGGCTTGAGGGGTGCCGCTTATAACCTTCGAAGCACATGTCGAATGTTCCATGACTTCTGTGGCGGGCGTCTCTTGGTTTGGTATCGGCGTTGCGGAGGGCACGGACGTTGCAAGCGGAATGAAGGCAAGCCGCCTCTGCTGTTTAGAGCGGCGGTTAAAACTCTGTGACCGCTGCACTGGAAACCGTTCGCCCAGGAACACGCGCGCATCCCCAATTCAGACATTCCAGGCCGCACGCCTTCGAGGTGAAGGAAAGCGCCGCCGCTAAGCTGGCAGAGAGGACGCTGATTTGCATCATTGCCAGCCCTGAACAGATCCGGGAACGTGTGAGCGTTTTGGGAGGCGGTTATGCGTCCCTTATTTTGTCGGCTTTCCTTTCATTGCTCACTGGTGGTGGTTGTCTGCGTTCCAGCAGCGCGAACGCTGCGAGTGCCGAACCACGTTCCTTGCACTAGGGCTTGAACAAGGCCCAGCATCGCCCCCAAAACCGCTGAGGCAACGGAGTTTTTTGGCGAGCTTTGCCGAAGATAATCGGCATCTAAAATGCCGGCTGAATCCATCCGCCACACAAAAAACTCGTATCGCACCTCCTCGACCATGCCCCCCGTAACAAAGCCGACAATTAGGCCGACAAACCCACATATCAGGGCAATCAGCGGCACAAATGCAACTCGTTGCCAGCGTCTACCCAAAGAACTCGCCAACCGTCGAGTGACTAACCAAACGACTAGCAGCACCACCATCAGTGGGATTGGAGAACCACCCATCACTTCTCTCCTCGCATATCCGACATTTCTACCTTTGCAGCTATATGTGATCCTTGCTGCTTTTGACTTTGTCCTATGTTAAATGACTGTGGGTTGCGGGTCCGGTATTGCTGATTGTTCCAATGCGGCGGCATTCGATCACGTCCCTGCCTGTCGTCGTCGCAAGGGTATGATTTCGGCCACCTTCGGGATCTCGGGCTTGCCCTGGGGGCGCACTGGCGTGGGCTTGATCGGATCGGGCAGGGGTGGAGGGCCAGCAGCGACCCGCTGGGCATTCTCACGGGACAACCCGCCGTCATGTTCTGCGATAGCCGCCCGTTCTTCGCGGGCCTCAGCCTTGATCCTCAACCACGTCAGCGGTACCGTCATGGCCGCGGACTCCTCGGGCGGCGTCATCGTATCGCTGGGCAGGGTCGAAGGTGTCGCCAGAACGCCCATTCCAAAGTAGACATCGACCAGTTTTCGTCGGTCTATCGCCTCCGGCTTCCAGCGCCTTTGCAGCGGTTGCAGTCTCAATAGCGAGCTAGCGCCAGCGTAAGCTTCATGGCGGAAAGCCTGCCGGGCCGAGCACCGAACAAAAGCGGCGGCATGTCTTGGTGGCCCATCAATGCAGGTGGAAGCTGGTGATCGGTTGCCAGCTTGGTTGAATCCAGTCTCCACCAAGATTAGTCTCCCAGAAACCAAACACTTGGACGCTCCCTTCAAGGACTAGTGGCGGGCAGTTCCACACATGCGGAGGGTGCAAATGAAAAAACGTACGAAGCGTCGGGTTAAGAAATCTGGAATCATCTACTTCGCTATCAACTCCCGGCTCGACAGCATGGTCAAGATTGGGATGACAATTGACAGCGCTGAAGCTCGACTGACGACTGCGAACAGAAAGCACGAGTTCATGCCCGGTCGCTGGTCAATCAATCAAAAAGTGAAAACGAATGATGTGAAGAGAACTGAGGAACTCAGCCATCAGTTGTTTCGTCAATATCATGACCCCGACAGCGTTTCCACAGAGATGTTTTTCATTCCGAATGGGATGACCGTTAAGAAAATGGCCGATTTGGTCCGCACGAAGGACAAGGTCATGATGGAACGTCTCGAAAAGACTGAGGCAGCCCTCCAACGAATCGAAGAGGCCAAAAGAGAGCTGGAACTAATCCAGCAGGAAACCGATGAGATTATCTCGTTGGAACCAGACGGTCCGGAAGAGGAAGAGGGCGCTTAGCCCCTGTAGCGTCATTGCGTGACATGGCACCAAACTGGGCTGCCGATACTCTGGTTTGGTTGATGAACGAATAAAATCGAAACCAAAGTGACAAACGAAGAAGCCAGAAGCTTTCGCACCCGGGTTTCTCCATTGCTGGACGGGTCTGCGCTAAATGATTGGGAACGGCAATTCCTCACCAACATCAACGCAAAGCTGACACGTTACGGAGGGCGGGCGCGCTTGTCCGAAAAACAATACGCGGCCTTGCAGAGGATACTTCGGAAGCACGAGGCGAGCGGTCCTATCGCGCCCGTCAAGGAAAGTGCTTCGCCTGCGCCGAGACCGACCTACACGCAAAAGAACCATCCCAAGCCTGGCCGAAGTCACCGGCCGGTCAGGGTTCGGTCATCCAACCGTAAAGCAAAGTGGATTGCCTTCCTGGTCATAGGTGGGCTCGGGGCTTTGCTTGGAGCGTTGGGCGATGACACATCCAGAAGCACATTCTCCGGTGCTGATAGACGTGAAGCGGTATCTGCACCTTTGAAAAAGGTTGGCCAAGTCGATGAAATGGGGGTTTCGGTATCGCCCCGCCCCAAGCCGATGCCACCCCGAAAACAAACTCAACCCAAAGCTCCTCCGAAGTCGCCGCATTCCGTGGCCCCGAGAAGCATTCGTGTCGTGGACGGCGACACGATCCGGCTTGGGGCAACAGACCAAAGCACCCGCCTAGTTGGCTTCAACACGCCCGAGACTTGGAAGCCGAGGTGTTCACGAGGTGAGGCGCTCGGGAAACAAGCCACTGCCCGCCTTTCTCAATTGGTGCGTAACGCAAAGACGGCAGAGGTCGAGTTTGTGCAATGCGCGTGCAAACCGGGAACCCACGGAACGAAGAACTGCAACTTCGGTCGCGCCTGCGCTTATCTTCGCATTGACGGGCGAGACGTAGGAGGAACATTGATAGCCGAAGGACTCGCAGCAAGATTTGTCTGCGGACGCACTTCCTGTCCGCCGCTGCCCCGTCCCTGGTGCCCATAGCCGCTGTTGTTCTTATAGCAATCACCGGCAACAGGAGTGCCCGGCCCGCCGACGTATGAACCGGCCTGCCCTACGTTTCACCCCGAAGAAGGAATCCTCTAGAAAAACCACCGCTAGTGGCTCTCTTCGCCTGCACCAAGCCGAGCAACTCGGCTTCGGACAAGCCTTCACGTTCAGCAAGTGCGAGGACCACCTCAAGGATGTCGGCCAGCTCCTCCAGACGCGCTTGAGCATCCTTGGCGCCAAGAAACTCGGCGTGTTCCTCGGCAAGCTTTTCCCTCAGTGCCTCCGTCAGCGCTCTACCAGTCAATTCTTTGATGTCCGGCTCCCGCCCTTCCGCCCGGATGATGTCCGGAATACGGTCTCGCACGAGTTTTTCCCGGCGGCGGAAGTCGGTCTGGTCTTTGTTCCGTTTCGCTCGATTGCAAGTGAAGCACAAGGCTTGGAGGTTTTCGCGGTCATCGACATCCACCAGCCTTCCGTGAACGCGGACCTTTCCATTCCTGTCGGCCTTGGAGCGCGGGACGATATGGTCAACATCCATTGGTCGGATACTGGCCGGTATCCCGCAAAGCTGGCACTTTCCTCCAGCCTCTTTCAGAACTTCATACCGAACTGACGCCCTGCATTCTGGGGTTGCGTCGGTCTCTTTCCGTTCTTCCCATTGCTGAAGCTTCTCATCGCAGACGCGCAGAGCTTCCGAACGGACGGTCTCGTCGCTTGGATAGTCAGAGAGGCGGAACACAGAACCCAGTTTCGAGTATTCAATTATGCCGTGCCTGACGAGCGTTGCTTTCGGCCAGCGCATCATGATGCGCTCATAGTATTCCTGAACGGATCGGTCACGCGATGCGAACACGTTTGCCAGTTCGGCTTTGGTTCGTTCGCCGCCGTGTAAAAGGAGTTCGCGGATAACGACCGGCTGATAATCTCCGGTCATGGACATGCGGTTCTTCAGGAAGTCTAGAAGGTCGGATTCGCTCATGACCCTTTACTAGACCGACTCGTCAGATCCGCCCACACCGGATATTTCTTACTCCTGTCGGCCTAGGCCAACGCTCAGTGAAGTGAGTTGCGTAGATTAGCAGATTGCCAATGAACTGCGCCGGTCGCCTCTGGCGGGAAACCAGTGTCGTCGGGAACCTCATATAGATTTGCTTCAGGGTGGCCTACCAAGCGTAGAGCCTCCTGGGCGCTCTCAGCACGAACCCATCCGCCACCCTCTTCGGGTTCACGGATGTCGGCGACGATGCAAAACACGAAGAATCTCATGTTTTGACTGTGCTTCGGAACTGGTTAATGGACTAACAATGCCGGCTCTCTTCCACAGGCTTCGCCTGCGACAAATCGGAGCCGAGTTCCGGTGCGTTCCTGAAGCGGATGGGGGAACTTTTGGGGGAATGCTCCACAGGATATCTATAAATATATTTTAAATTCAATGTTTTACAAAAGTATGTTGGCGGCCCCGAGAGGACTCGAACCCCTAGCCTGTCCCTTAGGAGGGGACCGCTCTATCCCGTTGAGCTACGGGGCCGCTGCCTGCATTTGCCCGGGATTGGACCCCGAGTTCAAGCCTGAACTTGCGCGGGCGCTCCGGCTGTCCGGCCGAGCCTGAGGTCGCTTTCCGAATATCAAGGGTCGTCGCAGAATAGCGGCCAGGGGCGGGCTTGGGCTTTACTTGTCTCAAAACGTCCAGCAGCAGGGAATCTGGCCATGAAGACCCATGTGAAAGCTCTCGTCGTCGGCGGCGGATGCGTCGGCACCTCGATCGCCTATCATCTTGGCAAGGCCGGCTGGGACGTGATGCTGCTGGAGCGCGATGAGCTGACCTGTGGCTCGACCTGGCATGCCGCCGGCTTGCTGCCGCTCTTCAACATGTCCTTCGCGACCAGCCATATTCATGACTACTCGGTGAAGTGGTACAAGACGCTCGAGGAAGAGACCGGCCTCAACCCCGGCTTCTCCGTCGTCGGCAACCTGCGCATGGCCCAGACCCAGGCGCGCATGGACGAATACATGCTCTATGCCACCAATGCAGAGACGGTTGGCATTCCCTATGAGTGGCTCAGCCCGGCCGACATCAAGGCGCGCTGGCCGCTGGTCAGGACCGAGGACCTGATCGGTGCGCTGTTCCACCCGACCGATGGCTATATCAACCCTGCTGACGTGACGATGGCGATGGCCAAGGGCGCCCGGCAGCTGGGCGTGACGATCGAGCGGAAATGGCAGGTCGATGGCTATGAGTGGACGGGCTCGGAATGGCGGGTCACCTGCACGAAGATGGCGGAGAAGGGCGGCAATCTCGTCCCGACCGAGGAGCAGGTCGTCATCACTGCCGAACATGTCGTGACCGCGACGGGCAACCATGCGCAGCGCACGGCGCAGATGCTCGGCATCAAGATCCCGGCGATCCCGGTCGAGCACCAGTTCATCGTCACCGAGCCGGACCCCGCACTGCTGGCTTATCGCGAGGCGGGCGGCGCGGAGCATCCCGTCCTGCGCGACGCGGACGCCAAGTGGTATGTGCGCGAGGAGCGCGGCGGCTGGATCCTCGGGCCTTACGAGCAGGGCGCGCCGGCGCGGTTCAAATACGCGGTGCCGGACAGTTTCCGCGCCGATCTCTTTCAGCTCGACCTTGAGCGGATCGAGGAAGAATACATGTCGATGATCCACCGGATTCCGACATCGGAAACGGTGGGGCTCAAGGACGATTTCAACGGTCCGATCTGCTACACGCCCGATGGCAACCCGCTGGTCGGCCCGGCGCCCGGGCTGCGCAACATGTGGCTGGCGGAGGGCTTCTCCTTCGGTATCACGGCCGCTGGCGGCACCGGCCATTACCTCGCGCAGATGATGGTCGAGGGAGAGGCCGAGATCGACATGGCCTCGCTCGATCCCAAGCGCTACGGGCCGTGGATGACCACCGAATACGCGGTGCAGAAGAACGAGGAATGCTATTCCCACGTCTTCATCCTGCATCATCCCGACGAAGAGCGGGAGGCGGCGCGGCCACTTCGGACCTCGCCCGCCTATGACCGGCAGAAAGCGGCGGGCGCGCAGTTCGGACAGGTGAATGGCTGGGAGCGGCCCAATTATTACGCCCCCGAGGGCTTCGACGATCACGCCGCGCGCAGCTTCCGGCGTGGTGGCTGGTGGAAATATGCCGTTGAGGAGGCCAAGGCGATCCGCGAGGGCGTGGGCCTGATCGACGCGACGGCTTTCACCAAGCATATCGTCAAGGGGCCGGGCGCGACCGCTTTCCTCGACTGGTTCACCTGCAACAAGCTGCCGAAGGTCGGCCGGATCAACCTGACCTATGCGCTGACGGCGGTGGGGACGACGCGGACGGAATACACCATCGTGCGGCTGGCGGAGAATGAGTATTACCTCGTCTCGGCGGGGGCATGGTCAGCCTATGACCAGGATTTCCTCCGGAAGGCCATCGAGGACAAGGAAACCGAGTTCGGTCGGATCGAGCTGCAGGACGTGACCACGCAATGGGGTGTCTTTGCCATTGCCGGACCGAAATCGCGCGATGTTTTGAACGCGCTGGTGAAGGATGCCGCGCCGGATACCGTGCTGTCGAACAAGCGCTTCCCGTGGCTGTCGATGCGCAACATCGAGCTGGGGATGGTTCCGACAATGGCGATCCGCGTCGCCTATACGGGCGAGCTTGGCTGGGAGCTGCACCACCCGATCGAGATGCAGAACCATCTCTGGGACCAGATCATCTCCGCCGGTGCGCCGCATGGCCTCAAGCTGGTTGGCGCGCGGGCGCAGAACTGGCTGCGGCAGGAAAAGAGCTACCGCGCCTTCGGCACGGAGCTCGGCCGGGATGCGACGCCGCTGGAGGCGGCGCTGGATCGTTTTGTCGACCTGGAGAAGGACTATCACGGCAAGCAGGCGATGCTCGACACGGGCACCCGCTCCGCCTGTGTGACCTTGCTGATCGATGGGCCGGAGGATGCCGATCCCTGGGGGCGCGAGGCGCTCTACGAAGGCGATGTGAAGGTTGGGCGGCTGACGTCGGGCGGCTATTCAGTGGCCTTTGGCAAGAGCATCGGCATGGGATATGTGCGCCCCGACCTCGCCGCGCCGGGGACGAAGCTGAAGGTGAAGATGCTGGACCGGCTCTGGGACGCCGAAATCACCGAGGACAGCCCCTACGATCCGAAGAACGCGACGATCCGCAAGGACGGTTGATCCTGCGGCATGGGGGCGCCGCCCGTCGATGACGGCTCGAAGCGGCGTGCTGTCCACGCCTGGGCGGTGCTCTGTCCGGGGGGGGGCGGCGCTGTTGCCGCAGCAACCCGGGCAAAGAAAAAGGCGCCCCGCGGGGCGCCAAATTCATCGGATCCGAAAGGGTCGGATCAGGCGGCTTCGGTGATGAACTTCACCGCGTCGCCGAAGGTCTGGATCGTCTCGGCGGCGTCGTCCGGGATCTCGATTCCGAACTCTTCTTCGAAAGCCATCACCAGCTCAACGGTGTCCAGGCTGTCGGCGCCCAGATCGTCGATGAAGGACGCGGCCTCGGTCACCTTGTCTTCCTCGACGCTCAGGTGCTCCACAACAATCTTCTTCACGCGATCGGCGATGTCGCTCATTTCTGTTTCCTCATGCCTTGGGGGCGTCTTTGCCCGTTCTTGCTCCGCGCCCGTAAGGGCGAATTCCTGTGCCCGCTCTCGGGGCGATTCCGTCCCCGTCTCACGCAGGGCGATTCTCCGGATCCCGCGCGATAACGCGTCCCGAGCCGAAAACTGCGCCGCCTTTAGCACGTTCCCCTGCAAAAGCAAACGCTTTGACGGGACATTGGTCTCCCTGCGTCACATGTTCCGGCCGACCTCGAACCAGATGGGGCGGATGACTGGCCGGAACAAGTCCCGGCGGCAAGAATTCGCCGTTTCGCTCGAAATGGCGGTACCGCGTGCGCCTGTTCGCGCGGGCTGTTGCAAAAGAGGTTCGGTCGCCTCAGTCGCGCCGCAGCACGCCCGCGAGCGCGGTTATCACCAGCGCGAGGCCCGCAAGCATCGCAAAGGCGAGCCGCAGGGATGTGGCCTCGGCGATGAAGCCGATCGCGGGTGGGCCCAGAAGCAGGCCGCCATAACCGAGTGTCGCGACGGCGGCGATGGCCTGGCCGGGTGGAACGTGCTCGTCAATGGCGGCGCGGCTGAAGGCCAGCGGGAACACGGCGGCATAGCCAAGCCCCATCAATACGAACCCTGCCAGCGCGGTTGGAAGCGTTGCGAAGGTGACGGAAAGCGCAAGGCCGCTGGCAGCCAGCACGCCGCTGACCCGCGCCATGGTGACGGGGCCGAAAAAGGTGACCATTCGGTCCACCACGAGCCGCATGGCGACCATCGTGACCGAGAAGACCGTATATCCGAGCGTGGCGCGGGATTCGTCCGTCTGCACCACGTCGGTCAGGTAGATGGCGCTCCAGTCGGCAACGGCGCCCTCGCCCATCGCCGCAGCGAGCGCGATGATCCCGACAAAGACCAGCGCCCCGCGCGGAATGGCAAAGACCGGCGCGTTCGGGTCATGCGGGCGGGTCACGGAGGTCCAGGGCTGGGTTAGGAAGGGCAGCAACAGCGCCGCCGCAATGAGCGAGCCGGCGGTGAAATGCAGCGCAACCGACCAGCCGAGCTGCGTCGCAGCGAAACCGGTGGCTGCGCCGGCGCCGGCGCCGAGGCTCCACATCGCGTGGAAGGAGGACATCACCGCCCGGCCCATATGCTTCTCGACCTCGGTGGCCCAGGTGTTCATCACCACATCCATCGAGCCATGCGACATGCCGAAGATGAAGAGCGCCGCCCCGAGCCAGAGCGGCGACGGGGCCAGCGCGGCCAGGATCAGCGTAAAGACATAGGCGCCCGCGACCCAGCGGGTCACGCGCACGGCGCCGAGGCTGTCGGCCAGCCGTCCCGCGAGCGGGAAGGAGACCAGCGCGCCGGTTCCCATGAAGAGCAGGAGCAGGCCGAGCCTTGCCTCTGTCAGGTCGTGCATCTCGACAATGGCCGGGATGCGCGAGGCCCAGATGCCCAGCAGGACACCGTTGAAGGCGAAGGCGGCGGCGACGGCGCGCCAGGGTGTGCGAAGATCAGGCATGGAGGATTTCGAGTCCGGTCAGGGCCAGGGGCGCGGTCAGGGCGTCGTCGGCGTCGGTTATCAGCAGGTCGAGTTCGTCGCAGGGCCGGACCCGGTGGCGGGCGCGGCGGCCGACCTTGGCCGCGCCGGTCAGCACCGCGCTCCGGGCGCTGGTGGCCGACATTGCTTGCCGGACCGCGGCCTCGTCTGGATCGTCCGCGCTCAGGCCGAACCCGGCCTCGATCCCGCAGGCGCCGAGGAAGCAGAGGTCGGCCGCGATGTCGGTGATTGCCGTTAAGGCCGCCTGTCCGACAGCGAGGCCGCCGAAGCGCGAGAGCCGCCCGCCGACCAGGATCGTCTCCGTCCCGCGAGACAGCGTCTCCAGGGCGACGGCGGGGGCCGGTGTCACAATCAGGGCCCGAGGCAGGTGCGGCAGGGCGCGAGCGAGTTGCAGGACGCTGGTGCCGCCATCGAGCATCAGCACCATGCCGTCCTCGACCATCGGCAGCGCGGCCTGGGCCAGGCGCTCGCCGGTGACGCGCCCGCTCTCCAGGCGTTCCATGACCGGCACCGAGGGCTGCTCCACGGGAAGGGCGCCACCGCGCACCCGTGACACGCATCCCTCGGCCTCCAGGGCCAGCAGGTCGCGGCGTATCGTGTCGACCGAAACGTCGAACTCCGCGGCGAGTTGGGTCAGGACAAGCGCTTCCCCGTCAGCGGCGCGTTCGCGCAGCCGCTGCTGGCGGGTTTCCGGGGTGTTGAGAGACGGCTCCATGCGGCATCCACTGCAGTTGCATGCGATCTATTGCTGTCTTTTGCAGTATTTTGCTGGATCATGCAATTCGATGCGGAAAGCCGTTGGTCGGGTGCGTCAATTTCCGCTGGCCAGGGCCGCGACCTGCTCGACGGGGAGTTCCAGCGCCAGGGCAATCAGCCGGGTCCGCTGGATGGGGTGGAAATTGTCGTCCGAGACGAGGATCAGCGCCCGCCGCCGCTCGTCGAGCCAGGGCCCGAAGGCCATGCCTTCCAGGTTCCCGAGCGGGATGCCGATCCGGGAGAGATCCGCCACGAGCTCCTTGCGGACAGGCGTGTACTGCTCCGGCAGGCGGTTGTGCTCGCTGACATCGGTGGCCCCCAGGGTGTCGATGCGAAAGAGCCGGGCGTTGAAGCCGGAGATGTAGGAATAGGACCGTTCCAGCGCCAGGAACTGGCCGTCATTGTCCAGGGCGAGCAGCTCGACCAGGCCGGATCTCACCGGCGTATGGCTGTGCTGCAGCATATCCAGCACCGGCACGGCGTTGGTCTCGTAGACATATTCCGGCCCGGGCCGGCCGGTCCTGTAGTCGAAGGTCATGATCCGCGCCGGGGACCCGGCCCCCCTGAGATGCCAGGGGCCGTCTTGGATCAGGGCCTGTTCCGTTGCCGTGACAAGCAGTCGGCCATCGGGCGTGATCGCAACGCTCTCGAAGCCGGCATTCGGACGGACGCCGCGCCGGTTGAACGGTCGGCGCCAGGGGGTGTCGATGCGATAGGAAAAGGTCGTCTTGAAGAGGGTTGCGAAGGAGCCGGTCTCGACCAGTTGCGGTGAGAAGGCGCGCAGGCGCGGATTGACATTGCTCCAGGGCTGGCCTTCGTCGGCAACGATGATCTCGCCATTCGTGCCGACGCGAATGCCTTCGAAATCGGCCGGCGTGGCGATCCGGCTGCCGTCCGGCGCGTGGAAATGGGTCATCCCTGTCACGCGCACGTCGCCGCGGGAGAGACGGCCATCCGACAGATCGATCTCGAGGGTGTAGAGACGCGGCGCTTCCTGTTCATCCGAGACAGCGAGAAAACGGCCTTCTCCAAGGGCGGCGAGACCCGAGAGTCCCCCGACCCGGGTCCCGTCGATTTCGAGCCCCCGCGGGAGCACGACTTGCCCAAGATAGAATGAGCGATCGAAACGTACCTCCAGCACCCCGGCGACCAAGGCCAGGAAGCAGAGGGGCGCCAGGAGGCGAATGAGCCAGTTCGACCGCACGGGACCTCCGGGTGAGGGACAGGAACGCGCCGGGATTGTCCCGGCGCGTTCCCGGGGCTTAGTCCGTCCAGCGGACCCCTGTCAAATCGTTGGCCTGGGTTGGAGCGTTGGCCCAGAGCCCTTCGATCTTGCTGTTGGCGACGCCGGTCTTGGCGAGCTGGAAGAGGTAGCCGTTGACATAGTCGTCGGCAATCATCTGCTGCGCCTTGTGCAGCAGTTCCGTGCGCGCCTCGGGCGCAGTGGTCACATCGAGCTCGGCGATCAGGGCCTGGAAGTCCGGGTTGTCATACTGGAAGTAGTAATCCGGGCGGGCATAGATATTGATGTCGGCCGGCTCGGTGTGGCTGACAATGGTCAGGTCGAAATCCTTGCCCTTGAAGACCTGTTCCAGCCATTGCGCCCATTCGAGATTGGAGATCTCGGTCTCGATCCCGACCTTGCGGAGCTGGGCGGCCACGATCTCGCCGCCGCGACGGGCATAGGCGGGGGGCGGCAGGGCGAGGCGCAGTTTCAGGTTGGTCTGGCCGGCCTCTTCGAGCAGTGCCTTCGCCATCTCGGGGTCATGAGCCGATTGCGCCGTCAGGTCGAGATAGTCGGGGTTATGCGGCGCGAAATGGGTGCCGATAGGGGTGCCATAGCCATGCATGGCGCCATCAATGATCTCCTGGCGGTTGATCGCATGGGCGATTGCCTTGCGCACCTTGGGATCGGCCAGTGGCCCCGACTTGTTGTTGGTCGACAGGATGGTCTCGCCCTCGGTCGAGCCGACGATGACGTTGAACATCGGGTTGGCGTCGAACTGCATCAGCGTTTCGGGGGCCGGGAAGTTCGGGAAGGCGTCGACATCGCCGGCCATCATCGCCGCGAAGGCGGCGTTGGGGTCGGAGATGAACTTGAAGGTCGCCGAGGCCAGCGCCGGGGCCTCGCCCCAATAGCCGTCATAGCGGGCGAGCTCGACCGAATCGCCATGGGTCCACTTGGTGAAGGCGAAGGGGCCGGTGCCAACCGGATGGGTTGCGGCCTCATCGGCGGTCTCGGGCGCCAGGATCACCGCGTCGCCCCAGGCCATCTTGAACGGGAAGGCGCCGTCCGGATTGGAGAGCATGACCTTCACGGTGAGCGGGTCGACCACCTCGACCGCCTCGATGCCGGCGAAGAGCGCCTTCTGGGCGTTTGTGCTGTCCTCGGCGCGGGCGCGGTCGAGCGAGAACTTCACATCCTCGCCGTCGAAGCTGCTGCCATCATGGAAGGTGACGCCGTCGCGCAGGCTGAACGTGTAGGTCTTTCCGTCCTCGGAGACCTCGTAGGCGGAGGCCAGCCCCGGGATGACCGAGCCATCCGACGCGAAGCGGGTCAGGCCCTCGAAGACATTGGCATAGACCACCTCGTCGATGGCGGCAGCAGCGCCGCCGGTCGGGTCGAGATTGGGCGGCTCCAGCGCCATCGCGAGGGTAATGTCGTCCTGCGCGGCCAGCGCGCCGGTTGCGGCCAGCGCCAGGGCGGCGGTGCCAAGGGTAAGGCGGGTGAACATTGTCGGCTCCCTGTGGTTATTTGCCAGAAGGCTAGTCGCAACAGGGGGCGGAAAAGAAGGGAAATAATGCATTCGGGCCGGAAATGCGACCTGGACGCGCGGTCAGCCCGCCGCGCGCCGTGATCTCTGTGCCCGTTCTTCGGTCAGCCGGCCAGCTCGTCGCACATCCCGGGCGCAAGATAGTCGCCTAAGCCCGACGTCCAGCCTTCGAGGGTCTCGCCGCTCCCGGGGCGCTGGATGGCGACGTGGAGCCAGTCGCCCTCCGGATAATAGCCAAAGCCGATAAAATCGCCCGGTTCGACATGGCCGACGATCTGCGCGCCGTCATCCGGCTGCAAATGAAGCGGTGTCCGGGCGCCACGCCAGCCGATGCAGCCATCGCCATAGAGATGCCGGATCGGGAACTGGGGCAGGCTGGCGTAAAGCCCGGCCTTTGAGAAGTCGAGCCGGGTCGCGGTGGTGTCGACATCGCATTGCGCCTCCTGCTCGGCATCCTTGATGAAGGCGATCTTCTCCTTGTCCTCGGCGCTGAGCTGCGGCGCTTTTGTGGTGCAGTCGCCATTGTCGAAGACGGCCTTGCCGAGCGGGCTGCCGAAGCAATAGCCGGCCCGGTCGAAGATCAGGTTCCGGGTGAACCAGAACTCATGGCAGATATCCTCGGCTGCCGCCGTTGAGGCGGTCAGCGCGAGGGCAAGTCCGGCACCGCAATGCCAAAGCAGGCGTTTCATCGGGTCTCCTGTCGTAAAGGCGTGTCTCGGGGCCGGAACTTAGCAGGGAAAGCTTTCTGCCCGCGTTAATTCCCGGCGAGGTTCAGCCAATGATGTTGAAGTCGGGGCCATAGGGATAGCCGGTGATGTCCTCGGCGCCATCCTCGGTGATGACGAGGATGTCATGCTCGCGATAGCCGCCGGCGCCGGGCTTGCCCGCCGGCAGGGTCAGCATCGGCTCCATCGAGATGACCATGCCCGGCTCCAGCACGGTGTCGATATCCTCGCGCAGTTCCAGCCCGGCTTCGCGGCCATAGTAATGCGACAGCACGCCGAAGGAATGGCCATAGCCGAAACTCCGGTATTGCAGCAGGTCGCGCGCCTCGAAAAAGGCGTTCACGCCCGCCGTCACCTCGGCGCAGGAGGCGCCGGGTCTGAGCAGCGACATGCCAAGCTCATGGGCGCCGATATTGGCTTCCCAGATTGCAAGGGAGGCGTCGTCCACCTCGCCGACAAAAAGCGTGCGCTCCAGCGCGGTATAATAGCCGGAGATCATCGGGAAACTGTTGAGCGAGAGGATGTCGCCGCGTTGGAGCTTGCGCCCGGTGACCGGGTTATGGGCGCCATCGGTGTTGAGACCGGACTGGAACCAGACCCAGGTGTCGCGATATTCGGCATCGGGGAAGCGGCTGGCGATTTCCAGCTCCATCGCGTCCCGCCCGGCCATGGCGACATCGATCTCCCGCGTGCCTTCGCGGATGGCGTCGCGGATTGCGTAGCCGCCGACATCCGCCACCGCTGCGCCGGCGCGGATCAGCGCGATCTCGGCCGGGCTCTTGCGCATCCGCTGCTGCATGCAGGCCGGGGCGATATCGATCCGGGCGGCAGGCGACAGGAAGGCGTCGAGCCGGGCGCTGGCGTCAAGTGTCAGGTGATCCGCCTCGATGCCGATGCGTTGGCCCGTTCCGGCGACCTGTGCCGCCGCACCCCAGAACGTGTCGCGCTGCCAGTCGGTATAGGTGATGTTGTCGCCCACCGAGCGGCGCCAGGGTTGGCCGGCATCGATTCCCGCGGAGAGAGTGACGCAGTCCTGCGCGGTCACGACGAGGCCGTAGGGGCGGCCGAAGGCGCAATAGAGAAACCCCGAGTAATAGGCGATCGAATGCATCGAGGTGAACAGGGCCGCATCGACCCCGTCTTCCGCCATGATCGCGCGCAGACCCGCGAGGCGCGCCTCGTATTCGGCGGTCTCGAAGGGCAGGAGCGCCTTTTCGCCATTGTGGAAACGGTAGGATTGGGGGCGTGTCGTCATGTCGACCTCCGGTTCGGGGGCCATGCGTTTCGGACCCCTCGCAAGAAAGGTCCCGGCGTACAGGACGGAGAGAGCCTTGGAGGGGACGACGCCATCGCCCCCGGCCAGCTCAGACTGCCAGCGGCGCGAGGCTCTGGCCAGAGACGATTTCGCAACATGGCCGGTGATCCGGCGGGGATTCCGGGTTTTGCGCATGCGGGGGGCAAGCCGCCCAAAATTGAGGCGCGCGGCAAGGGCAGGGCCGCGCGGTCCCCGGCTGGGCGCAGATCCCGGGCGCCCGGTTCGAGCGTCCGCAGGGAGCGGTCACGCTCCGCGATTGCCTGCGAACCGGTTCAAACCAATATCGCCCTTGAATTGAACGTTCGTTCAATGGATTGTTGGGCAATGGCACGCAAGACAGGCTCCCATGCCGAAATCACCGGCCCGAGAATACGAGAGGCAGCGCTGCATCTCTTCGCGCAACATGGTTATGCGGCTGTTTCCATGCGCCAGATCGCGGCGGAGGTCGGCGTGCAGGCGGGCGCGCTTTACGCCTATATCGACGACAAGCAGGCGCTGCTCTTCCATCTGATGGAAAGCCACATGGAGCACTTGCTGGAGAGCTGGCAGGCGGAGGCTGCGGCGCCCGACCCGCTGGCGCGGCTCGAAAGCTTCACGCGCTTCCACATCCGCTACCATCTCGACCGTCCCGACGAGGTCTTCATTTCCTACATGGAGCTGCGCAACCTCGCGCCGGAGAATTTCGCCGCGCTGGAAATGCTGCGCCGGCGCTACGAGGGAGAGCTCGAGCAGATCCTGCACGAGGGCAGTGCGGCGGGGCTCTTTACCATCGCCGATGCCCGCGTGGCGACGATGGGGCTGATCGCGATGCTGACCGGGGTCAGCACCTGGTTCCGCGAGACCGGCCGGCTGGGCCGGGCCGATATCGAGCAGATCTACTGGGACATGACGCGCCGCGCTGTCGGCGTTGCCTGAGCGCGGCGCCTGTCCGGGTCAGGTGCCGGACTTGACCTTGGTCCAGAGCCGGGTGCCGGTGCGCAGCACCTTGGCCGGCCAGCCCTGGAAGACCCAGAGCGTTTCGACCGTGGCTTCGGGCGGGTAGATCGCCGGGTCGCCAATCACGTCGGCTTCCAGCAATTCCTGCGACGGCAGGTTGCCATTGGCATAGTAGACATAGTTGGAAACGGCGGCGATATTCTCCGGATCCAGCATGAAATTCAGGAACTTGTGCGCGCCATCCGGGTTCGGCGCGTCAGCCGGGATCGCCATCTGGTCGAACCACATGGCCGAGCCTTCGCGGAAGGCGTGATAGGCGATCTCGACGCCGTTCTCCGCCTCGTCGGCCCGGTCGCGGGCCTGCAGGATATCGCCGGACCAGCCAACGGCGACGCAGATATCGCCATTCGCCAGCGCGGTGATGTATTCGGAGGAGTGGAACTTGCGCACAAAGGGGCGCACCGCTTCCAGCACCTCGCCGGCGGCTTCGAACGCGTCCTTGTCCTGCGAGTTCGGGTCAAAACCGGCATAGTTCATCGCCGCCGGGATCATCTCGACCGGCGCGTCGAGGAAATGCACGCCGCAGCCCTGGAGCTTTTCCATGTTGGCCGGGTCGAAGACCAGCGCGAGGCTGTCCACCGGGGCGTCCGGCCCGAGCGCCTCGGTTACCTTGGCGACATTCACACCGATTCCGGTCGTGCCCCAGAGATAATTGATCGAATAGGCGTTGTCGGGGTCGAAATCTGCGGTGCGGGCAGTGATCGCCTCCCACTGGTTGCCAGCATTGGGCAGCTTGGACGGGTCCAGCGTCATGAAGGCGCCGGCCTGGATCTGGCGGCGCAGGAAGCTGTCGGAGGGGACAACGACGTCATAGCCCGACTGGCCCGCGAGCAGCTTGGTCTCCAGCATCTCGTTGGAATCGAACACGTCATAGATGACCTTGATGCCGGTCTCGGCCTCGAACTTTTCCAGCAATCCGTCGGCGATGTAATCCGACCAGTTATAAACATGCAGCTCTTCGGCAGAGGAGGCGATTGCGGCGGTGGAGAGGGAAGCGGCGAGGGCCAGAAGTCTTGCCTTCATCGAAGGTCCTTTCAGCTGTGGGAATCGGCACCGTCCGGGCAATATGCACGGGCTGCGCGTCAGTAGCATCTCGGGGCGCACGAGAGCCAGAGGGATCGACGGGCGGACTGGAGGTCCGCGCCCCTTCGGGAAAGGCTCTGCGGATACCCGTTCGCCCCCTTGCCAGCCGCCGCCAGCCGAGGCAAACCCGTTTCATGAGCAAGCAACTCCCCTACGCGACCCTTCGCCGGATTTTCGAACGCTTCCAGGAAAGCGAGCCGGAGCCGAAAGGCGAGCTGGACCATACCAACGCCTACACGCTTGTCGTCGCTGTCGCGCTCTCCGCGCAAGCGACCGACAAGGGCGTGAACCGGGCGACGCGGGACCTCTTCGCGAAGGTCTCGACCCCGCAGGAGATGCTTGATCTCGGCGAGGACGCCCTGATCGAGCATATCAAGACCATCGGGCTCTATCGCAACAAGGCGAAGAACGTGATGAAGCTCTCCCGCATCCTCGTCGATGAGTATGGCGGTGAGGTGCCCAACTCCCGTGCCGCGCTGGAGAGCCTGCCCGGGGTGGGGCGCAAGACGGCCAATGTCGTGCTCAACATGTGGTGGGGCATGCCGACCCAAGCCGTGGATACCCATATCTTCCGTGTCGGCAACCGCTCGGGCATCGCGCCCGGCAAGGATGTGGTCGCCGTCGAGCGCGCCATCGAGGACAACATCCCGGCCGATTTCGCGCAACATGCGCATCACTGGTTGATCCTGCACGGCCGCTATGTTTGCAAGGCGCGCAAGCCCAATTGCGGGGTCTGCGTGATCGAGGAATACTGCCAGAAGGACGGCGTCGAATGAGTGCGAAATACAAGGTTGTCGGCATCGGGAATGCCATTGTCGATGTGCTGTCGCATTCCGATGACAGCTTTCTCGACATCATGGGGATCGAGAAGGGGATCATGCAGCTCATCGAGAAAGAGCGCGCCGAGATCCTGTTCGCCGCTATGGACGACCGCCAGCAGGCGCCCGGCGGCTCTGTCGCCAACACGCTGGCGGGGCTTGGCGTGCTGGGGCTGAAGACCGCTTTCATCGGCCGCGTGCATGACGATCACCTTGGGCATTATTATGCAGATACGCTGGCCGAGGAGGGGACCGATTTCGTCAACCCGCCGGTGCCCAATGGCGAGCTGCCGACATCGCGCTCGATGATCTTCGTCTCGCCCGATGGCGAGCGTTCGATGAACACCTATCTCGGGATTTCCGCAGAGCTTGGCCCCGACGACGTGTCCGAAGATGTCGCCGGCAGCGCCGAGCTCCTCTTCCTGGAGGGCTATCTCTTCGACAAAGACAAGGGGAAGGAGGCCTTCCTCAAGGCCACGCGGCTCTGCAAGGCAGCCGGCGGCAAGGCGGGGATCGCCCTGTCGGACCCGTTCTGCGTTGATCGGCATCGCGGCGACTTCCGTTCCCTCGTCGCGGGCGAGATGGATTATGTCATCGGCAACAGCCATGAATGGTGCTCGCTCTACGAGACCGAGGATCTCGAACAGGCGCTGGGCCATGCGGCACTCGACTGCGGGCTGGTGATCTGTACCCGGTCCGGCGATGACGTTGTCCTGGTCCGGGGCGAGGAGCGGGTCGAGGTGCCGGTGCACGAGGTCACGCCGGTTGACGCCACCGGCGCTGGCGACCAGTTCGCCGCCGGCTTCCTCTACGGGCTCAGCACGGGCCGGGATCTCGCGACCTGTGGCCGGATGGGCGTGATCTGCGCCACCGAGGTGATCGGTCATCTCGGTCCGCGCCCGGAAACCGACATGCGGGACCTGTTTCGCGCCGAAGGCGTGCTCTAGGCGCGGCTGACAGCAGGTTCTTACTCGAGCTCGGACTGTTCTGCGGCGCGCGAGACGAGCGCGGTGGCGATATCCTTCCCATCGGCGGTGCAGGTGCCGACCTTCCGGTTCGCCCGGGATTGCCCGGTCAGCCGGCAGGTGACGAAGCTGTCCTGGACGATCTCCTGCAAGTGCCGGCGGGTGGTTTCCGCCTGCTGGCGCGAAGCCGTTTCAAGCTCGACCCCCTGCAACTGGACCGCTGTTCCCGAGATCACAAGAGTATCGCCGCGGGCGACATAAACCTCACCCTGAATGCCTGCCAACAGAACGGCAAAACCGGCTGCAAGGATCGTCATTTCAGCGTTCTCCCAAATGCGTCTATGAAACTATGAACTGAGGTTAGCTTGTTATACCCAGAGTAGCAAATATTGCTAACGGGGTTGATTTTCTCATCCTCTGATGCGATGCGGCTCCCATGAAAATCGGTGAAGTCATATCCCGCGCGCGCCGCGCAACCGGGTTGAAGCAGAAGGAACTGGCCGCAGCTGCCGGTGTCCATGTTCAGACACTCAAACGGCTGGAAGGCGGCTCGGGCGCGGGCTACTCGACGGTCCGGTCGCTCGAGAAAGCGCTCGGCAAGGCCGGGGCCACCTGGACCGAGACCGAAGACGGCTGCGAACTGCGCGTCATTCTGAAATCGAAGAAGTAGCGGCACCGGCCTGATGCCTTCCCGCCTCGGCAATCCGACATCCTGCCTAGGGGAGTAATCAGATGATTTTTCAGGATGTTAAGCTCCAACCAGGAGGCAGAGCGTCAACCTGTTCGCATCCGGAGGTGCGTCTTGCGGTTGCCGCCATCGCGCACCCGGCGCCTTGTCGGCCTGATCGGAAATCGACCTCGGGCGCGTGAAACAGGACGCCTCCGACCTGCGACATCTGGCCGATACTCCACGCTTGTTCTCTCCGCCCGCTCCGTCGATTGTTACGCGACGCACTGAACGAGGGAGTGAAAAATGGGCTATCTGAATTCCAATCCAACGCGTGACGGCTGGTTCGGCGACTATGGCGGCGCGATGCTGCCGCCGCCGCTGGAGCCGCATTTCAAGGAAATCCGGGAGGCCTATGACCAGCTGTCCAAGTCCGGCGAGTTCCTCGGCGAACTACGCCTGATCCGCAAGCATTTCCAGGGTCGGCCGACGCCGATTTCCTATCTCAAGAACCTGTCCGATCTTTGCGGCGGGGCGCAGATCTATGCCAAGCGGGAAGATCTCAACCATACCGGCGCGCACAAGCTGAACCATTGCATGGCGGAGGCTCTGCTTGCCAAGCACATGGGCAAGACAAAGATCATGGCCGAGACAGGCGCCGGCCAGCATGGCGTGGCGTTGGCGACGGCGGCGGCCTATTTCGGGCTCGAATGCGAAATCCACATGGGCGAGATCGACATCGAGAAGGAAGCGCCGAATGTCACCCGGATGAAGTTGCTTGGAGCGCAGGTCGTGCCAGTCGGCTTTGGCGGGCGCTCGCTCAAGGAAGCCGTTGACAGCGCGTTCCAGTCCTATGTGGCCCAGGCCGAGACGGCGCTTTTCTGCATCGGTTCGGTGGTCGGTCCACATCCCTTCCCCAAAATGGTGCGGGATTTCCAGTCGATCGTGGGTATCGAGGCGCGCGAACAGTTTGCCGAGATGACAGATGGGCAGTTGCCGGACATCGTGGCGGCCTGTGTCGGCGGAGGCTCGAACGCGATGGGGCTCTTTGCGGGTTTCATTGATGAAGAGGCGGTCGCGCTCTACGGCGTCGAGCCGCTTGGGACCTCGTCCAACCTTGGCGATCACGCAGCGACGATCACCTATGGCGCCGATGGAGATATTCATGGCTTCCGGACGCTGGTCCTGACCGACGAGGCAGGCGAGCCGGCGCCGGTACACACGGTGGCCTCGGGGCTCGACTACCCGGGCGTCGGACCAGAACATGCGCACCTGCACAAGATCGGGAAGGTCAATTACGTCGCCGCCGACGACAAGGAAGCACTGGACTCCTTTTACAAGCTCTCTCGCCATGAAGGTATAATCCCGGCCCTGGAGAGTGCGCATGCGGTGGCCTTTGCGCTGCGCGAAGCGCCAAAGAACCCGGGCAAGTCGATTCTGCTGAACCTCTCCGGGCGAGGGGACAAGGATATCGATTACGTCACCGAGACTTTCGGGTTCGGTTCGGAATAGATTGAACATCTTCAGACATGGCGGGGCCGGAAGCAGTCGGCCCCGTCAAAGCATTGTTTCGTGACATTGGGCGCGCGCCGGACAGGTTCCCTGAAAAGCGGCGGCGCGTGAGCTTTCTGCGGATCTGACCGTCACCCGGCAGTGCGCCCTGAATGTGCCCGAACGATCCTTCGGATCGTGCCTCCGGCGGGGATATTTGTCGAAAAAGGAAGCCGAACGCGCATTCCTGTTTTCCTTTTTCTAAAAATATCCCGGGGGCTTGGGGGCAGCGCCCCAGCCGTTCTGGTTCGTGTGGTCGCGGACCGCGGCGTAGCGCTTGCAAGCATCTGTTTGCAAGGCAACTTACTACTGAAAAGGCGTCCCAATTACTCTCGCAGTATCCCTCCGGCTCAAAGTGCATTCACGAAAACACTCGGCATCTACAACGCGGCTTTAATTGACCTCCGCAAAGTAGTTGCAAAATACACACTCGACCATTCTGCACCCAATCGCCTCCAACGCAGTTAACTCTAAGACGGCCCAGGGAAAAAGAATTTACTCGAACTTGGAGACGATGTCGTGCCCCGCCGAACTACCGTATGTAGCCCCAGCCAGCCTGAGCTTCTCGTGTGTAGGTAATCAAGGAACCGCCGATTTCCTCTCCATTAACAGTGAATCTGCCGATAGCGTTGAACATCGCATCCTTCTTGAACGGAATGTGAATTGCCATTGCACTGCCATTGTTTATCCGCTGGTGAAGGGTCACCGGCCAGCGACCAGATTGGGCGGAAGGGTCAAGCATATAGTCGTGGCCAGTGTAAGCAACGATCAGTGGCAGTTTGTAATAGTCAATAGCCCTCTCGATCTCCCAGGATAGCATACTTCCGCTCTTGCGGGTGTCTCTCGAAAGAACTACAACCATATTTTTTGATGCAGCCAATCGCTGCTGGATGCTTGCCTTGAGAGTGCTCTGCTTGCTGGTGTCTCGAACAGCGCTTGCCTTTTCGTGACTGTTCACAAACTTAAAATCGACATGACTTGCGGAATCCCAACCCTGAACGGCTGTGTAGAACCTGAAGTCTGACTTGGTTGGGTTCGTCTCCCCAAGACCGTCAAATGCAAAGTAGGTACCAGTTCTATTAGCCATGCATCAAGTCCCTTTGGTGCTCGCCGTTGCGATTAAGTGTTGTCTCATTAGGGGTATGAATGCACAATATCGCCCCGATATCGTGCATTCATACCCCGTTGTTTAGCAGCTTTAGATCAAGCAGGTTGACTTGGTCAATTTTATCTCTGTGAACGATGATCGATAGCTTGGCTGGGTATTTGAAACGCATTTCGCTAACCCTAAATGTCCAGAGCATGATCTTGAGAAGATCCTCATCCTCGATATTTTTGTGCCCCTTTATACGAGTGATCCCGGAGCCGAATATCGGAGTCGAAACACTTCTTTGAGCATATACTCTATTGACGCCATCCCAGAACTGAATGAGGAACTCCAAGTACTCTGGCATGGTTAATGTTGCACGATTTTTGCTATCAAATTTTGTCATCGCTGCCAGGAGGTAGTCATCATGAACAAAAATCGTTCCTAATCGGTATTTTGTCTTCTTTCCTGATGTTCGGGCATCATTTACGCCAACAATTTCTCCCTCGTCAAACTCATGACTTGCTATCTTGGAATCCAGAGATTCAACGGGAATTTGCAATCGTGAATTCAAGTAACGCCATTCAAAGACCGCTTACTTATCACCTTGTCATCAACCAAGGTGTCGAAATACTCATTGAATGCGATAGCCTTAAACCCGGACTGCTGGAACAAGTCTCCGGATTTCACCGACACGCTGGTTCCGTCTATTTTTATTTCGACTTTTTTTAGCTGGTTTGATCGCCACCAAACTAAAAGGTAGATTCCCAACAAAACAACCGCGAATGCAATTAGTGAAGGCATCTTGTACTTGTCTGGAATATCCACAAATAAAAGGGTCGTTGAAAGCGCCGCGCTTATCCCCGAGCTGAACTGAAGAAAAATTCCAAACACCCGTCGATCAAATAAACCAACCTTCATTAGACTCAAGCCTTCGTAGCCATATGTTGGAGAAGTACTACCTATTGTGGCCTGTGTCAGGTTCCTTTCCGCCGCACCCGGCGCGTGGCTGTCTTGCCGCAAGGTAAGACAGTTGGCCCTGTACAAGTCAGTTGAAGGCCAAGAGGTCTCTTGCATACACGAGTCCCTTGGCAACTCCGATTTTCATCGCCGGTGTTCTTCTCTCGGCCTTGGGCTTCCCACTGTCGGCCGCCTCCGGAAGCATGTAGTTATAGTAGAAACGCAAGATGGTAGCTGCTTTCTCGATCATCTCGGGATTATAGAAAGCGTTTACATACCAAGTGGTCTCGCCAGAAGTCGGTTTCGAGCCACGGTCAAACCCTTTGATGCGCCGGCGCGCCAAAGCAAAGTACTTGTCGACCGGTGCCATGGAGGCGCGAGTCAATAGGATTGCCAAGTCGCCGAACGTGATGTTTCCACGATCGGTTAGTAGCCGGATGACCTTCTCGGGCTCCTCCTTTCGATGGTAGCGCCATATGAAGCCATTTGTAGCCAGATCTTCTCCACGATAACCAGTCGGACAAGCAATGTATTGAGACACCAGGCGAGCCGCTACAAGTGAAACAGTGTCGGAAGTTAGGTGGTAGGTATCCGCCGCAGTTTTCATCTGTCGTGCCAACTCGAGTTGATCTGCATTCCGGGCGATGTCCCCTTGCTCCACGAGCTTGTTTCGCTTGCGGTTTCCCAGTTCCTTTGTGAAGGAAATATCTGCGATATTGACTCTACCCTCTACTACGTCCCGCGGATAAATGGCCGCCGTGAGTTTGGCCAACCCCATGTCTCCGTCAAAACAGTGTAGGATCTGTCGATAGTGCGGCCCAATTTGATGTTTGACGAGCATCATGTGAGCCAATTGAAATATATCTCCACGGATGCGGCTTCCCCGACCTGGTATGTCGAAAGTATTGCTGGACAGAAGTTTTTCTTGGGGCGTCAGATACGAAGAAATTCCGCGCACAAGGCTATCTTGGTATTCTTCGAAGCCCCAGGTTCGTCCGTGTTTCCGATAGGCTCTTGGGAGACTACCACATCCTGACGAGAGCATCGCTTGATCGACCTCAATCGGGTCAGTCTCGGAGTCAAAGTCCGTTGTCATGGCGACGACAAAGCCGCTATCGCGATCCACGGTAGCAACGTGCCGGATCGGCACATTCAGAATTCGATCTGCGTGGCGCCAGTTCGCGAGGATTGTCTGAACATCCGTTGCCAGGACACCGTTCCTGCCTGAAAAACAATTCTTCAGGCTTCGATCTTTATGTCCTGAGAAATCTCGGCACTGATCAGCCAAAAACTCTATTCTTCGATAGAGACGGTCCGCAGGAACACCCGTTGCCTCAACAATGCGTCTGAGAGGCATGTTGTTCACCAGCAGTTTCAGGATCATGGTTGTTTCTGTGCTTTCCCGATGGCGTCGCGATGGCGATCCTATCGAAAAAGTTCGTCTGCAAGCCTTACACTGATGCCTGCTGTCTCCCTTTGGAGTTTTGCCATGAGTCTTGTAAGAGGAAGGCGCAAGATGCATGGGAACTCGGTGGTTCATGCAGTTTGAGTTCGGACAATATTCCCGTTTTGTTCCCCTATGAAGCGAACGGAGGCGGGAGTACTCTTCTACCAGTGAGATGTTGTTTTTGAGCCGGTTGGTCTGCCCGCACTCGTCACATTCGAAGCTGCGGCTTTCACCTGATCCCTTAATGGCACCGTTCTTGAGTGCCGGGCTAATGGCATAGAGGATTGGCGGCGAAGCGAATGACTGGCAAAGCGGGTTGCGGCAAGCATTGACGGAGAATGCCCCAACCGAGCGAGGCAGACGCGCCGGGTCCATAGGCACTCTCGAAGAATTCTTCGAGAGTGAGGCGGCGATTTTCCTTAGATCGTTTGGTGCCATTGTGCTTTGCATCAAGGCCCAAAGCGCCCGCACTGTCAATCCAGATCCGGCCTGAACCACACGAACCAGAACGGCTGGGGGCAGCGCCCCCAATGACCGTACCGTTTTCCAGGCTGTAGGCACAGCGAATGCTGCGTCCTTGAGGCGAAAGGCTACAGGCGATCAATCGCGGTCGAGAAGCTTGTCGACCTCCTCGCGGTTCGGTGCGGAGGCGGAGGCGCCGCGTTTGGTCGTGGAGAGCGCTCCGCAGGCCGCAGCGAAACGGACGGCTTGCCCAATGGGCCTGCCTTCCGCGAGTGCAGTGGCGAGGCCGCCATTGAAGCAGTCACCGGCGGCCACGGAGTCGATGCTGTCGACCTTGAAGGGGGCCACAAAGCCGTCCGTTTCGGAATCCTGGAAGTAGACTCCAGCGGCGCCAAGCTTGATGACCGCTGTCGCGACGCCCTGAGCCCGCAATCTGCCGGCGGCTTCGGCGGCTTCCGTCGGGTTGGTTGGCTTGAGCCCTGTCAGCAATTCGGTTTCCGTCTCGTTCGGCGTGATCACGTCGACTCGGGCGAGCACACCGGGGGCATAGCCTTCGCTCGGCGCCGGCGCGGGGTCGAGGATGACGCGGCCACCCGTCTGCCGTGTGTGGTCCGCCGCCATCAGGGCGGCTTGCAGCGGGATCTCCATTTGCAGGAGCAATATGTCGGCAGCGGCGAATGTCGCGGCGGCGCGATGCACGTCGGATCCGTTGATGGCCATGTTGGCCCCGCCGATCACGGTGATGCAGTTCTGCGCTTCGGCATCGACCCCGATCACGGCGATGCCGGTGTCGCTCTCCGGGTCCTCGAAGATGCCGGAAGTCGGGAGGCCGAGCGCCCGCAGTTCCCCAAGCGCCCTTGCGCCGAACTCGTCGCGTCCGATGCGGCCGACAAGGGTCGTTTCCGTGCCAAGACGAGTCGCGGCGACGGCCTGGTTGCAGCCCTTGCCGCCGAGCCCGAGCGCGTAGCGGTCGCCATGCAATGTCTCGCCGGGGCGGGGCAGGCGGGCGCCATAGGCGGTCAGGTCGATATTGATGCTTCCGAAGACGGCGATGGGCATGGGCGGGTCCTTCTTCTAGCGCAGGGAGTCGCGGGCCACGAGTTCTGGCAACTTGCGGATCAGCGCGGGCAATTCCTCGCCGCGTTCGAGATGTCCGATCAGGATCTCGGCCGCTTCGAGACCGAGGCCGAAACCGGGCTGGCGGATCGTCGTGAGTGCGGGGAAAAGATAGGAGGCGATCTCAAGGTCGTCATAGCCGATGACCGAGATGTCCTCGGGAATGCGCAAACCCCTCTCGATGATGGCGCGATAGGCACCCATCGCCATCAGGTCATTGAAGGCGAAGACGGCCGAGGGCGGCGCGGCGCGGTTCAGGAGTTCGACCATCGCCTCATAGCCGCCATGGGCAGAGAGATCGCCGGTGACGACCAGGTCTGGGTCGATCTCGAGCCCGGCTGCCGTCATGGCCTGTTCGAACCCTTCGAGCCGGTCATGGGAGCGGGGATGGTTGACGGGTCCGGTGAGGCAACCGATCCGGTCATGGCCCTTTTCAATAAGCGCTTGCCCGGCCAGCTTGCCGCCGAGGAGGGAATCGTCGCCTATGGCGCAAGCATTGGGCATCGGCTCGGAATCGAGCACGGCGCGGGGCAGGTTGCTGAGCCGGGCCAGTTCCTGCTGGAAATCGGGGTCGCGATTGGTGGTCATCACGACAAGCGCGTCGATGCGCTTCTGCATGAGTGTCTGAAGATAGGCGCGCTGGCGACCGGGCTGGTCGCCGGCATTGCACAAAATCAGGCTGTAGCCGGCCCGATAGCAGCCCTCTTCGACGCCTGAGACGATCTCGGCAAAGAACGGGTTGGTCGAGGAGGTCACGAGCATACCCAGCGTGTGGGTGCGATTGGATTTGAGCGCACGGGCGAGGTAGCTTGGCTGGTAACCCAACTCTTCCACGGCCTTTTCGACGGCTGCGCGGGTATCTGGGGCGACGAAGCGGGTCTTGTTGATCACGTGCGACACAGTCGAGACCGATACGCCGGCGGCTTGCGCCACATGTTTGATACTGACCATCACTGCCTCGCTTTCCGGGGGTAACCGGGGGCGGGCGAACCGCCCCACGGCCGTATCGTGGGTGGAGAGCTTACTTCTGGATCAACTGGAGCGGAACCGGGGTGTATTCCGGGACGGTCTCGCCCTTCAGGATCATGTCGGCGGCCTCGACGCCGAGCGCGCCGATCATCGCGGCCTGCTGGGCGACGGTGGCCAGCATCGAGCCGTCCTTGACGGCCGCAACGGCGTCATCGGTGCCGTCGAAGCCAACGACGACGATGTCGCGTTTGGCCGCTTCGATCGCCTTGATCGCTCCGAGCGCCATTTCGTCGTTATGGGCGAAGACGGCGTCGATCTCGGGCTGCGCCTGGAGGATGTTCTCCATCACGTTCAGGCCCTTGGTGCGGTCGAAATCGGCGGCCTGGGAGGCCACGACCTCGATGCCGGCGGATTCGGCGATCTTGCTGTTGAACCCGTCGCCGCGATCGCGCGCGGCCGAGGTGCCGGGCACGCCCTGAAGCTCGACAACCTTGCCGCTGCCGCCAAGGGTCGCGGCGATCAGATCGGCAGCGGCCATGCCGCCCTGGATATTGTCGGAAGCCACGTGGGAGATCACGTCACCGCCCGAGGCGCCACGGTCGAGCGTCACGACCGGCACGTCCTTGCGGTTGGCGGCGCGGATGGCGGAGCGAACGGCGTCCGAATCCGTCGGGTTGATCATCAGCAGTTTCACGTCCTTGTTGAGGACGTCCTCGACGGCGGCCAGTTCCTTGGCCGGGTCGTTCTGGCTGTCGAGCACGAGCAGTTCATAGCCAAGCTCGCCGGCCTTCTCCTCGGCGCCCTCCTTGAGGGTGACGAAGAAGGGGTTGTTCAGCGTCGAGACGACGAGGGCCAGCGTGTCTGCGGCAAAGCTGGGTGCGGTGGTGCCAAGCAGCATTGCGGTGGCGGTGGCCAGTCCAAGAAGCTTTTTCATGACGGTTCTCCTCCAGGTTGGGTCATGTAGGGTCTTAGCGGGAAGATGCCTTGCTGCGGCCATCAGCGACCACGGCAAGCAGGATGACAGCGCCCTTGGCGATCTGCTGGTAGTAGGACGAGACATCCATGATGTTCAGCGCGTTGTTGAGCACGCCGATGATGAGGGCACCGATCAGGGTGCCGGTGATACGGCCGCGCCCGCCGGCGAGCGAGGTGCCGCCAAGCACGACAGCGGCGATGGCGTCCAGCTCATAGGCCATGCCGGCGGTGGGCTGGGCGGATTCGAGCCGCGCAGTCAGGATGATGCCGGCCAGCGCGGAGAGCGCGCCGGAGGTGGCGTAGACGATGAGCTTGACGCGGGCGACGTTGACGCCGGCCAGCCGCGCGACCTGTTCGTTGCCGCCAATGGCATAGACATAGCGGCCGAACTGGGTGTGGTTGAGCACGTACCAGCAGATCAGGAAGGCCAGGGCGGCGATGATGACCGGGACCGGGATTTCGGCCACGTAGCCGCCGCCGATCTCGTAGAAGCTGTTGGCGACGTCGAAATCCCCGGTCGAGATCGGGCGGCCGTCCGTATAGACGAGCACGAGGCCGCGCACCATGGTCATGGCCACGAGCGTTGCTATGAAGGCCTGCACGCCGAAAAAGGCGACGATTGTGCCGGAGGCCATGCCGAGCGCGGCGCCAATGGCGATGGTCGTCAGCAAGGCCACGATCAGCGGCGTGTCGACGGCGATCATCGAGGCGCAGACCGCGCCGGCAAAGGCGAGAATGGAACCAACCGAGAGGTCGATCCCCGCCGTCAGGATGACGAAGGTCATGCCCATGGCGATGATCGCGTTGATCGAGGTCTGCCGCAGGATATTGAGCAGGTTGTCGACGGTCAGGAAGTTCGGCGAATAGAGCGAGACCGCGGCCATCAAGAGGATGAGGCCGAAGAGCGGGATGTTCTCGCGGATGAAACCCTTGGCGTTCATTTTGTGCCTTCCTCCAGGAATTCGACCGGGGTGCATTGGGGGGAGTCGAGCCCGGTGGGCGCGTCGGAGCTGTCCGCACGCAGGGCTAGCGCCGCGATGAGCGCCAGCAGCGCCACCACGGGCAGGTTTTGCAGGGTGAAGAGCTGTTCCATCATCCGACCCGAGCCTCTTCCAGCCCGGCCACGGTGCAGCGCATGATCGCCTCCTGGTCGGCCTCATCGCGGGCAAAGCTGCCGGTCAGCAGCCCGTTCGACATCACGAGGATGCGGTCGGAAATACCCATCAGCTCCGGCATGTCCGAGGACAGCAGCAGGATGCAGAGCCCCTCGGCCTTCAGCTCGTTGATGAGCTGGTAGATCTCGCGCTTGGCGCCGACATCGACACCGCGGGTCGGCTCGTCAAGGATCAGGATGCGCGGCTGGGCGACCAGCGACTTTGCAATCGAGACCTTCTGCTGGTTGCCACCTGAGAGCTGGGAGATCACCGCGTCGATACCGTGGGTCTTGACCGAGAAGGCGTTGATATAGCGAGTGACTTCCGCCCGCTCAGCGCGCTTGTCGATATGGCCCGTGGTGTTGGTGAAACGGAAGAGGCCGGAGAGCGAGAGGTTCTGACGCAGCCCATGCGCCTGGATCAGGCCTTCGAGCTTGCGGTCTTCGGTGACATAGCCGATCCCGGCCGAGACCCCGTCGCGCGGGCTGCGCAGTTGGGTCGGCTGGCCGTCGATCTCGATGCTGCCCGATTGCGCCGGGTTGGCGCCGTAGATCGCCTTGCCCAGCTCGGTGCGTCCGGCGCCGACAAGCCCGGCAAAGCCCACGACCTCGCCGGCGCGGGCCTCGAAGGACACATCGCGCACGCCCGGGGCGACGAGATGGTCCACCTTGAGCCGGATATCGGCCGGCTCGGCGGGCACATAGGGGTATTGGTCGGAAAGCTCGCGGCCGACCATGTGGCGGATGAGCCCGTCCTCGTCGATCTCGGAAACCGGGCCCTGGTGGACCATGTTGCCATCCCGTAGCACGGCGACGTCGTCGCACATGCGGAAGATCTCGCCGAGGCGGTGCGAGATGAAGACCAGCCCCTTGCCCTCGCCGCGCAGCTTCTCGACCACGTCGAAAAGGATCTGCGTCTCGATATCGGTGAGCGCGTCGGTCGGCTCGTCCATGATGATGATCTCGGCCTGCATCGACAGCGCGCGGGCGATCTCGACCATCTGCTGCTGGGCAATCGAGAGCTTGCCGGTCTCGGTCCAGGGATCGATCTGCTGTTGCAGCGTGCCGAGCCAGTGGCGGGTCTCGCGCTCGATCTCGGACCAGCGGATGCGGCCCATCCGGTCCACCGGTTCGCGACCGAGGAAGATGTTCTCGCCGACAGAAAGGGCCGGCAACAGGTTCAGTTCCTGGTGGATCATGGCAATCCCGGCATCCATCGACTGGCGCGCGGTGGTGAATTGCACCTCCTTGCCGCGCAGGCGCATCTCGCCGGCATCGCGGTGGTAGATCCCCGTGATGATCTTCATCAGGGTGGATTTGCCAGCGCCGTTCTCGCCGGCCAGCGCGACGACACGGCCGGCCTGCACCGTGAAATCGACACCCCGCAGCACGCGTACCGTGCCGAAGGCCTTGTCCACCCCTTCAAGTTCCAGAAGCGCTGTCATTGCTGTCTCCCGCCTCAGAAGGGCACACCGGAATAGAGGATCACATTGGCAAAAGGTGTGAACTCGCCCGTGCGCACGACGGCCTTGCAACCGTTCGTCAGGCGCTTGAAGGCCTCATGCGAAACATGCCCGACCTGGATCGGTTTGCCTTGCGCGCCCGCCAGCGTGTCGATCTGTTCCAGAACGGCCGCGTGATAGTCCGGCTGTTGGTCCCGCAGCTCTTCGGCCAGCACGGCGCGCTCGATGAAAAGCTCGGTGCCGACCGCGGGCAGCACTTCCAGGAAGGCCGGGGAGCCGGCGCGCAGGGCGAGGTCGATCCGTTCGACCGGGCCCGGAATCGGCAATCCGGCATCGCCGATGCACAGCGAGTCGGTATGTCCCATTTGCGCGCAAACACGGGCAATCGGTGCGTTCAGAAGGGAAGCCTTGCGCATGATCTCCTCCACCATGGCCTGCGAGTCGGCCCTGACGATAAGTCAGGAAAACGTTTGCGCAAAGGTTTTCTTTGCGCCTCGACGGATTTTTGCGCTGGCTGGACAGACGGGCGCGGGGCATTCGGCTGCAATTGAAGGTTTTTTTCCGCAACCATGCCATTACGTCGCAGAACGCAACTGTGATGGACGCTTGTCGTCGTATTGGGCATATCTAGGGGCGTGAGTGGGTTTCAGGAGGGCTGTTTTCGCGGAAGGTTTCCTTTCACGCGGCTGCGAACCCGCCCCGATGCGGCACAGGCGTATCGGAAAAAACAGGAATAGAAAGGGAATGACATGAAAAAGGCTCTTACCTATCTGGCCGTCGCGATGAGCGTGGCTGCCGTGCCCGCCTTTGCCGAAGGCGATGCGGCTGCCGGCGAGAAGGTGTTCAAGAAGTGCAAGGCTTGCCATGCGGTTGGCGAAGGCGCCAAGAAAAAGGTCGGCCCGCCGCTCAACGGCATCATCGACGCGCCGGCGGGTCAGTTCGAGGGCTTCAAGTATTCGGAGAACCTGCTTGAGCTGGCCGAAGGCGGCCTGGTCTGGGACGACGCGACCATGCAGGCCTACCTGACCAAGCCGAAGGACGTGATTCCGAAGGGCAAGATGGCCTTTGCCGGGCTCAAGAAGGAAGAGGACATCGCCAATGTCATCGCCTACCTGGCGACCTTCGAGTAATCCTGCCTGAGCGCAGATCACAGGGCCGCCCCATCTCGGGCGGCCCTTTTCGATCGGGCTTCAGGAGGGCTCGCCCTTTTGTGCGAGCAGCTCTTCGGCGGATTTCGTGTGCCAGTTATGACCCGTGGCCAGCACGCAGGTTGTGCCATCGGCCTGGGTCATCAGCAGGGTCCAGCTTCCGGTCTCGGGCGAGGCCCAGATCTCGACGAGGCGGTCCTGCGATTGCAGGCCGATGCCGGCCTGTTCCTCTTCGTATTTCACCGCGAGATTCTCGGTGACGTTGTCACGCGCGGCGCATTGGATGCCGGCGGCGAGCGCGGGCGGGGCCGTTGCGGCCATTCCAAAGACGAGGGCGGCGGTGAGGTGGCGCTTGAACATGTGACTCTCCATTTTCCGTTCAGTGGGACGGGGCGGAGAGGCGCGGGGCGCGTCCTGCCCCCCGGGCGGCAGGCCCATGAGAGAAATCTGGTGCGCAAACGCGGTTTCACAAAGCGTTCTGGCGGGCTCGTGAACGGATTTGTTGCGCGGAAATTGGCCGTTTGCACAATGTGCGGGCAGATTCCCCCGTGGCTGTGCAAGCTGCAAGCGCAGCGATTATGCAGCTGCAGCATAGGTGGCGGGCTTGCCGGCTTGATCTTCGCGCCCGCATCCGGCAAGGGTTGCCGGACCATTTGCGAGGACCGACATGACCCGGATCGATGACACATTCGCGCGGCTCAAGGCCGAGGGGAAGAAGGCATTCGTGGCCTATGTGATGGCCGGCGATCCCGATTACGAGACATCTCTCGAGGTGGTGAAGGGGCTTCCCGGCGCCGGGGTGGACATCATCGAGCTCGGCATTCCCTTTACCGATCCCATGGCCGACGGTCCGACGATCCAGCTCGCCGGGCAGCGGTCTCTGGAAGCCGGGATGACGCTGGAAAAGGTGCTCCAGTTCGCCACCGCGTTCCGCGAGACCGACAACACGACACCGATTGTTGCCATGGGATATTACAACCCGATCTACAGTCGTGGCGTGGATCGCTTCCTCGAAGATGCGAAAGCGGCCGGGATCGACGGTCTGATCGTGGTCGACCTGCCGCCCGAGGAGGATGACGAACTCTGCATTCCCGCCCAGGCTGCCGGGCTGAACTTCATCCGCCTCGCCACGCCGACGACGGATGACAAGCGGCTGCCGACCGTGCTGCAGAATACCTCCGGCTTCGTCTATTACGTCTCGATCACCGGGATCACCGGCGCCGCCGAGGCGCAGGCCAGCGATGTCGCCCCGGAAGTGGCGCGGATCAAGGCGAAGACCGACATTCCGGTCATTGTCGGCTTTGGCGTCAATTCGCCGGAGAAAGCCGAGGCCATCGCCGGGGTTGCAGATGGCACCGTTGTCGGCTCCGCGATCGTGAAGATGATCGGAGAAGGCCGTCCGGCCGCGGAGGTTCTTGCCTTTGTCGCCACCCTTGCCGAGGGCGCGCATCGCGGCTGAAGGCGCGAGGCGCGGGTTTCACATCTGACTGTCTGTGCTGTCGAAGTGGCCCGCCCTCTGGGGGTGCGGGCAGATGGGCAATTGCCGCTACCGGGGCGAGTTGGTAAGGAAATGTAACCAATATCCCCGGGGAGGTTCTGGACATGCCCGTTATCACCAATATCGATGACCTCAAGGCCATCTATCGGCGCCGCGTGCCGAAGATGTTTTACGATTACGCCGAATCGGGGAGTTGGACCGAACAGACTTTCCGCGAGAACTCGTCCGATTTCGAGGAGATCCGCCTGCGCCAGCGCGTCGCGATCGACATGACCAACCGCTCGACGGCCTCCGAGATGGTCGGGCAGCCGGTCGCCATGCCGGTGGCGCTGGCGCCGGTCGGGCTGCTGGGCATGCAGCATGCCGATGGCGAGATCGCTTCCGCCCGCGCGGCCGAGCGTTTCGGCGTGCCCTTCACGCTCTCGACCATGTCGATCTGCTCCATCGAGGCTGTCGCCGAGCACACGAGCAAGCCGTTCTGGTTCCAGCTTTACACGATGACGGATGACGATTTTGTCGGTCGGCTGATCCAGCGGGCCAAGGATGCCGGCTGTTCGGCGCTCGTGATCACGCTCGACCTTCAGATGGCCGGGCAGCGCCACAAGGATCTCAAGAACGGCCTCTCCGCCCCGCCCAAGCCGACGCTGAAGAACTGGCTGGACTTGTCGATGCGCTGGAATTGGGGGCTCGGCATGCTGGGCACGAAGCGGCGCGAATTCGGCAATATCATCGGCCATGCCAAGGGCCTGGACGACCCGACGCAGCTCTATGAATGGACCGCCAAGCAGTTCGACCATGCGCTGGACTGGAACAAGGTCGCCAAGCTCATCGAGAAGTGGGACGGCAAGGTGATCCTCAAGGGCATCCTTGACCCGGAGGATGCGCGGATGGCCGTCAAGGTCGGCGCGGATGCGATTGTCGTCTCCAACCATGGTGGCCGGCAACTTGACGGTGCGCTGAGCTCGATCCGCATGTTGCAGCCGATTCTCGACGAGGTCGGTGGCGAGATCGAGGTGCATCTCGACAGCGGTATCCGCTCGGGTCAGGACGTGCTCAAGGCGCTCGCCATGGGAGCGGACGCGACCTATGTCGGCCGCGCCTATGTCTACGGGCTCGGCGCCAATGGCGAGCAGGGCGTGATGGAGGCGCTGGAGGTGATCCGCAAGGAGCTGGACACCACCATGGCGCTTTGTGGGCGGCGCAATGTCAGCGACCTCGACCGCGACGTGCTGCTCGTTCCCGACGGCTTCGAGGGGCGCTGGCAGCAGGGGTAGAGCGACTCGGATTCGGGCTGGCCGTGCAAGATTATTGCGTTTAAGCCGGGCTCCGGAAAACATGTCGCACCTGCCGAATGGGGCTTTGGCGGAAGGTTTCGCTCCGTCAGCCGGGATTCGTGATCACTAGTTTTCAGGGGCTTCCTTCCCGGCAAGCCCCTGTTTCTTTTCGTGTTTGCGATCACGGGTGAAAAAAAATTTACAGATGCAAAACGTGTCAGGTTAACCCCTTCACAGAAAAATCCATTTTCTCAAAAGACTTACCCGTTTTTTGACCGAAGGCGTTATGGTGTGAGCAAGCCGCGGCCGGGGAGGGACGTGTCTTGTTGGCGCCCAGTGCCGGAAGAGCTGTATCTCCCGCAAAGGTTGCAGGTGCCATTTTAGGGAGGGAGATCCATGACTGCTAAATCGAAGGCCGCCGAGATTGGCGCCATCCCCGCCGATTTCAAGAAGAACGCCCATATCGACGAGGCGAAATACGAGGAGATGTATGCCGCATCCGTCAACGACCCGGATGCATTCTGGGGCGAGCATGGCAAGCGCATCGACTGGATCAAGCCCTACACCAAGGTGAAGAACACTTCCTTCGAGCCCGGCAATATCGACATCAAGTGGTTCGAGGACGGCACGCTGAACGTCGCGGCCAACTGTATCGACCGGCATCTCGCCAAGCGTGGCAACCAGACCGCGATCATCTTCGAGCCCGACGATGTCCACGAGCCGGCGCAGTACATTACCTATCGCCAGCTACACAACCAGGTCTGCAAGCTCGCCAACGTCCTGGAAGATCTCGGCATCCGCAAGGGCGACCGCGTCGTCATCTACCTGCCGATGATCCCCGAGGCGGCCTATGCGATGCTCGCCTGTGCCCGGATCGGCGCCATCCATTCCATCGTCTTCGCCGGCTTCTCTCCCGAAGCGCTGGCCGCCCGTGTCAACGGTTGCGATGCCAAGCTGGTGATCACCGCCGACTACGCCCCCCGCGGTGGCCGCAAGACCCCGCTCAAGTCGAACACCGATGCGGCCCTGCTGCACTGCATCCACGATCCGTCGGTCCTCATGGTGCGCCGCACCCGTGAGCAGACGACCTGGGTCGACGGGCGCGATCACGACTATGGCGAGCTGATGCTCGAGGCCGACGATCACATGACCCCGGCCGAAGTGAATGCGGAAGATCCGCTCTTCATCCTCTACACCTCCGGCTCCACCGGCCACCCCAAGGGTGTCGTCCACACCTCCGGCGGCTATCTCGCCTATGCGGCGATGACCCATGAATACACCTTCGACTACCATGACGGCGACGTGTTCTGGTGTACCGCGGATGTGGGCTGGGTCACTGGTCACAGCTACATCATCTACGGTCCACTCGCCAACGGTGCCACGACCGTGATGTTCGAAGGCGTGCCGACCTACCCCGATCCGGGCCGGTTCTGGGAAGTGGTCGAAAAGCACAAGGTGAACCAGTTCTACACCGCCCCCACCGCCATCCGCGCGCTGATGGCCAAGGGCACCGAGTGGGTCGAGAAGCACGACCTCTCCTCGCTCCGCCTGCTGGGTTCGGTTGGCGAACCGATCAACCCGGAAGCCTGGAACTGGTACAACGAGAATGTCGGCAAGGGAAAATGCCCGATCGTCGACACGTTCTGGCAGACCGAAACCGGTGGTCACATGATCACCCCGCTGCCGGGCGCGCACAAAGCCAAGCCCGGCTCGGCCACCAAGCCCTTCTTCGGCGTCCAACCGGTCATCCTCGACCCGCATTCGGGCTCGGAAGTCACCCAGACCGAAGCCGAAGGTGTGCTCTGCATCAAGGATAGCTGGCCCGGCCAGATGCGCGGCGTCTGGGACGACCATGGCCGTTTCGAGAAAACCTATTTCTCGGACTACAAGGGCTACTACTTCTCCGGCGACGGCTGCCGCCGCGACGAAGATGGCTATTACTGGATCACCGGCCGCGTCGATGATGTCATCAACGTCTCCGGTCACCGGATGGGCACGGCGGAAGTCGAGTCCGCGCTGGTCGCCCATGCCAAGGTCGCCGAGGCTGCCGTTGTCGGTTACCCGCACGATATCAAGGGCCAGGGCATCTATTGCTATGTCACCCTGATGAACGAGGTCGAACCCAGCGAAGAGCTGCTCAAGGAGCTCAAGATGTGGGTGCGCCACGAGATCGGCCCGATCGCCAGCCCCGATGTCATCCAGTGGGCCCCCGGCCTGCCGAAGACACGATCTGGCAAGATCATGCGTCGCATCTTGCGCAAGATTGCCGAGAACGACTACGGATCGCTTGGTGATACGTCGACGCTCGCTGATCCCAGTGTTGTCGATGATCTCATCGAGAACCGACAGAACAAGGGATAATCGGCATGACCGACGCAACGACCCCGCCCGTCCTGATCCTGCTTGGCCCCCCGGGGGCCGGCAAAGGGACGCAAGCCCGTATGCTCGAAGACAAGTTCGGGCTGGTCCAGCTCTCCACCGGTGACCTGCTCCGCGGCGCCGTGGCGGCCGGGACCGAGGCTGGCAAGGCCGCGAAGGCCGTAATGGAAGCGGGACAGCTCGTCAGCGACGAAATCGTGATCGCGGTCCTCAAGGACCGGCTGGGCGATGAAGACACGAAAAACGGCGTCATTCTCGACGGTTTTCCGCGCACCACGGCCCAGGCCGAGGCGCTGGACGGTCTGCTGGCCTCTTCGGGCCAGAAGATCAACGCCGCGATCTCGCTCGAGGTCGAGGACGAGGCGATGGTCGAGCGGATCTCCGGTCGCTACACCTGTGGCAACTGTGGCGAAGGCTACCATGACAGCTTCAAGAAGCCGGCCGTAGATGGCGTTTGCGACAAATGCGGCGGCACCGAGTTCAAACGCCGTGCCGACGACAATGCCGAGACCGTGCGCTCGCGCCTTGTCGCCTATCACGAGCAGACCGCGCCGTTGATCGATTTCTACCAGGGTCGGGGCGTTCTCAAGGAGGTGCCCGCGATGGGCGCCATCGAGGAGATCGCCGGCGCGCTCAACGCGATCGTGGACCAGGCCAAGGCCTGATCCGCTGTCACTGACAAGAGATTGTCGGGCAGGCTCCTGTCTGCCCGTCAGGGTAGGTGCACCTTACGTGCCTGCCCACGAAACCGGTCCGCTTGAAAATGGACCGGAAAAAAAGGCCGCGGCGCGCGGGAGGCACGTCGTGGGAAAAGGGAAACCAACTCGGGAGGACCGATATGTCGGACAAACCTGAATCCAATGCGTATTGGGCGGCGAATATCAAGATCGTCACCTGGTGCCTCGTAATCTGGGCCCTCGTGTCCTTCGGCTTCGGCATTCTGCTGCGGCCTCTTCTGTCGGGTATCGCCGTTGGCGGCTCGGATCTCGGCTTCTGGTTCGCCCAGCAAGGCTCGATCCTGGTCTTCCTGGCGATCATCTTCTTTTACGCCTGGCGGATGAACAAGCTCGACGCCGAACACGGCGTTGACGAGCAATAAGAACAGGGACAGGGAATCATGGATCAGTTTGTACTCAACTGGATCTTTATCGGTGCGAGCTTTGCGCTCTACATCGGTATTGCGATCTGGGCCCGCGCGGGCTCCACGTCTGAATTCTATGCCGCCGGCCAGGGTGTCCACCCGGTCGTCAACGGCATGGCCACCGGCGCTGACTGGATGTCGGCCGCCTCCTTCATCTCGATGGCCGGCCTGATCGCCTTCACCGGCTATGACAACTCGACCTTCCTCATGGGTTGGACCGGCGGCTACGTGCTGCTCGCCCTGATGCTCGCGCCCTACCTGCGCAAGTTCGGCAAGTTCACCGTGTCCGAGTTCATCGGCGACCGTTTCTACAGCAAGACCGCCCGAATGGTGGCCGTTGTCTGCCTGATCGTTGCCTCGACCACCTACGTGATCGGCCAGATGACCGGCGTTGGCGTTGCCTTCGGCCGCTTCCTCGAAGTCGACAAGACCACCGGCCTGTTCATCGGCGCCGCGGTCGTGTTCGCCTATGCCGTGTTCGGCGGCATGAAGGGCGTCACCTACACGCAGGTTGCGCAGTACTGCGTCCTGATCACCGCCTACACCATCCCGGCGGTCTTCATCTCGCTGCAACTGACCGGCACCCCGATCCCGGCAATGGGTCTCTTCGGCGATCACGTTGCCTCCGGTGAGCCGCTGCTGGCCAAACTGGACCAGATCGTCGCCGAGCTTGGCTTTGCCGAGTACACCGCGCATCACGCCGACACGCTGAACATGGTTCTGTTCACCCTGTCGCTGATGATCGGTACCGCGGGTCTGCCCCACGTCATCATGCGCTTCTTCACCGTTCCGACCGTGTCCTCCGCACGGTGGTCCGCTGGCTGGACGCTCGTCTTCATCGCGCTGCTCTACCTCACGGCTCCCGCTGTTGGTGCGATGGCTCGCCTGAACATCTCCGACCTGATGTGGCCCAATGGCACCGATGCCGAGCCTGTCTCCGTCGAGATGATGGAAGCCGACGAGAAATACGCCTGGATGGCCACCTGGCAGAAGACCGGCCTGCTTGGCTGGGAAGACAAGAATGGCGACGGCAAAATCGCCTACTTCAACGACAAGAACGAAGAGAAGGCCGCTGCGATGGAAGCTGCCGGCTGGGGCGGTGAGAACGAACTCACCAACTTCAACCGCGACATCCTCGTGCTTGCCAACCCGGAAATCGCCAACCTGCCTGGCTGGGTTATCGCGCTCGTCGCCGCTGGTGGTCTCGCCGCCGCTCTGTCGACCGCGGCCGGCCTGCTGCTGGCGATCTCCACCGCCGTGTCGCACGACCTGCTGAAGGGTCAGCTGACCCCGAACATGTCGGAAGCCAACGAGCTGATGTCTGCTCGTATCGCCATGGCCGTCGCGATCTGTGTCGCCACCTACCTGGGCCTCAACCCGCCGGGCTTCGCCGCTCAAACGGTTGCTCTCGCCTTCGGTCTGGCGGCTGCCTCGATCTTCCCTGCACTGATGATGGGCATCTTCTCCAAGCGCATCAACAACAAGGGCGCCGTTGCCGGTATGCTGGTCGGTCTGATCGTGACGCTGGTCTACATCTTCCTGCACAAGGGTTGGTTCTTCATCCCGGGCACCAACAGCTTCACGGATGCTGACCCGCTGCTGCTGACCATCAAGTCCACCTCCTTCGGTGCGGTTGGTGCGATGCTCAACTTCGCCACGGCCTACTTCGTGTCGAACGCGACCGACGAGCCGCCGCAGGAGATCCAGGATCTGGTCGAAAGCGTCCGCATCCCGCGCGGTGCTGGCCAGGCCGCCGCGGATCACTGATCCCACATGAAGCGGGCGGGGTTCCCCAATGGCCCTGCCCGCGACATGAGACAGACAGCGGCGCGTCCCTTTGCCCGAAGGGGCGCGCCTTTTCCTTCCAAGGATCAAGAGAATGACCCTGCTGCGACAGCCACGAGCGAGACGGGAGCCATGCGGGCGCCGGACAGCGGCATGGCGCGGCAAAGACGAATTGAAGTGCTTGACGGTGCCGCCCACCGAGACGCCCGGCCGATCCGCCGGCGGCGAAGAAGCCCGCGGGAACGGGCCGGCGCTGGCAAGGCGCCTGAGTTATGTGCAAGGGGCGCCGATCTCGGCCCCTGATCTCTGCAAGTTCATATCCCGGACTGGATGAAACGATGACCGACCTTGACCGCGATACCCGGATCCTCAGGTTCCTCGAAAATGTCCACCCCTATGACAGCCTCAAGCGCGAGGTTCTGACCCGCATTGCGGGCGTCTTTCTCGACCGCGTGGCCCAGCCTGGTGAGATGATCTTCAGCGCCGGCGTGCCGCTCGAAGGGCTCTACCTGATCGAACATGGCACGGTGGAAATCACCGATGAAAGCGGCGCCCCGGTCTCGATCCTGCATGGCCGCAACTCTTTCGGCGAGCGCGGGCTGGCCCGCGATGGCATCGCGGTGACCAATGCGAGGGCCACCGAGGAGACACGCCTGCTGCTGCTGCCGGCCGATGAGTTCCACGAGCTGAACCAGAGCTCCAAGAGCTTCTCCCGCTTCTTCGACCGCACGCGCAGCCCGGCAAAGGAACGTCGTCGCGATCTGGCGACGCAGCGGGTCGCGGACCTGATGGCGCGCAACCCGATCACCGTCGCGCCCGGCACCGGCATCCAGACCGCCGCCGGCATGATGCGCGACACGCGGGTCTCCTGCCTCGCCGTCACCGAAGGGGACAACCAGCTGCTGGGCATCGTGACCCTCCGCGACATGGCGACCAAGGCCGTCGCGTCCGGCCTGTCCGGCGATACGCCGGTCAGCGAGATCATGACGTCCAACCCGGCCAGCCTGTCGCCCTCGGCGCTTGGCTCGGACCTGCTGCACGTCATGCTGGAGCGCAAGGTCGGCCATGTGACGGTGACGGAGGGCGACCGCGTCGTCGGTATCCTGACCCAGACCGACCTGACCCGTTTCCAGGCGATCAGCTCCGCCTCGATGGTGCAGGAGATTGCCGATGCCTATACGGCGGACGAGATGGCCAAGGTCACCGCCCGCCTGCCCAGGCTCCTGATGCAGCTCGTCGGCGCCGGCAACCGGCACGAGGTCGTCACCCGCCTGATCACCGATATTGCCGATGCCGTCACCCGCCGCCTGCTGGCGCTCGCGGAGGCCGAGCTTGGCGCCCCGCCCGTGCCCTATCTCTGGCTCGCCTGCGGCAGTCAGGGCCGGCAGGAACAGACCGGCGTCTCCGATCAGGACAATTGCATCATCCTCGACGATGCCGTCACCGATGGCGACATGCCCTATTTCAAGAAGCTGGCGAAATTCGTGTCCGACGGGCTCGACACCTGCGGGTATTTCTATTGCCCCGGCGACATGATGGCGACGGCGGATCGCTGGTGCCAGCCGGTCACCACCTGGCGCAGGTATTTCGAGGGCTGGATCGCCAAGCCGAACCCGGAAGCGCAGATGCTGGCTTCGGTCATGTTCGACCTGCGCCCGATCGGCGGCACGCATGCGCTCTTCGAGAACCTGCGCGAAGAGACGCTCGCGGCGGCCCGCAAGAACTCGATCTTCGTCAGCCACATGATCGCCAACTCGCTCAAGCATACGCCGCCTCTGGGCCTGTTCCGGGGCTTTGCCACCGTGCGCTCGGGCGAGCACAAGAACGAGCTGGACATGAAGATGAACGGCGTCGTGCCGGTGGTCGATCTTGGCCGTGTCTATGCGCTGCAGGGCGGGATCACCGATGTGAACACCCGCGCGCGGCTGGAAGCGGCGGAGGTGCTCGGCACGATCTCGCATTCCGGTGCGCATGACCTGCTCGATGCCTATGACCTGATCGCCGAGACCCGGTTGAAGCGACAGGCCGACGAAATCAAGGCCGGCCGCAAGCCGGACAACTTCATGCCACCCTCGGACCTGTCCGACCTCGAACGCAGCCATCTGCGCGACGCTTTTGTCGTCGTGCGGACGATGCAGTCGGCCGTGGGACAGGGCAAGGGAATGCTGAGCTGAGAGTGTTTACCGCGCGGGCGGAACTGCCCGTGCTGCGTGGACCAGGGGAGGGGCCATGTTTCTGGAACTGATCGCGGCGGTTTTCGCCGCCGCTGCCGCCGCCGGCGTCGTGATGCTGCTCAACCGTCTGACCGGCAAGCGATTGCCGGGCTGGCTGATGCCGGCCGCGGCGGGGGTGACGATGATCCTCTTCGCCATTCGCATGGAATACACCTGGTACGAGCGAACGGTGGCCGATTTCCCCGAAAGCGTCGTCATTACCGAGACCAATGAAAGCAGCGCCCTCTGGCGCCCCTGGACCTATTTCGTCCCGTTGACGGACCGCTTCGTTGCCCTCGATCCGGCCGCCGTGCAGACCAATGACGCCGTGCCGCATCAGCGCATTGCCGAGCTGCTCTTCTTCGGCCGCTGGAAGGCGCCGGAAGCGGTGCCGATGGTGATCGACTGCGCGACAAGGCTCGGCGCGCCCATGCTCGACACTGTCACCTTCGACGAGACCGGCGCGGTCAAGGAGGCGCAATGGGCTCCGATCCCCGAGGGCGACCTGACCTTTGCCACCGTCTGCAAGGAGGCCCGACCATGACCGGCTCTGACACGGGCGCAGAACGCCCCGCCAGGATCCTGATTGTCGAGGACGAGGACAATATCGCCCTTGCCCTGAGCCATGTGCTCGGCCGAGAGGGCTGGGCGGTGAAACGCGTGGCCGATGGTGAGGCTGCGCTGGACGCGGTGCGGGCCGAGCATCCCGACCTGCTGCTTCTCGACGTGATGCTGCCCGGCATGTCTGGCTATGAAGTCTGCCAGGCGGTAAGGCTGGAGCCTGAACTGGCAGAGGTGAAGATCCTGATGATGACGGCGCGGGGAAACGCAATGGAGCGACGCAAGGGGCTGGCGCTCGGCGCCGACGGCTTCATCGCCAAGCCTTTCGATCTCTCCGACCTGCTGGACCGGGCGCGCGCGCTGCTGGATGGCCCCGCGGAGGCCAGCAATGCATGAATGGCTGGCACGCAAGCTGAGCCTGCGGCTGAGGGTCTTCCTGTTCTTTGCCTTCGTGGCCTTTGGCGGGCTGGCGGCGGTGCTGCTCGGCCTCTGGCTTGGCTATCGGCGCGTCGCGGAAGCCGGGGTGGAAAGCGGTTTCGTCTTTGCCGGTCTGATCGCCTGTTGCGGCATTCTCGGGCTGGTGGTCTGGGTCTGGTTCCTCTTCGACGAGAATGTCGCCAAGGCGATCCAGAAGCTGGCCGGTGGTATGCGGGCCCGGGCGCATGCCGATATTGCCGAGGACCTGGACCATTTGCCGGCGCGATATCTCGGCGATCTCGCTCCGGCGGCGCAGGCCATCACCGGCTCGCTGACCGAGACCAAGAACGCGCTGGCCGAGGCCGTGGAGCGCGAGACCACCCGGTTGGCAGTGGACAATGCCCGGCTGCAGGCGCTGCTCGGAGACGTTCCCGCCGGTGTGCTGCTCTGTACCCCGGACCACCAGATCGTCTTTTATAACGGCCAGGCGCAGGAGGTTCTCTCCGGCGAGGTCGATGCCGGGCTCGATCGCTCGCTGCTCGACTATCTCCGCGCGGGCCCGCTGCAGAACGCCTATGCCCGGCTTGTCGCTTCCGAGGACACCGACGCGGCGAGCGATATTCTCTGCGCCGGGGTGGTCTCGGGCGAGGTGCTCGCGGGACGGATGCGGCTTGTCCACCTGCCGCAGCGCAGCGGTGACGCTCCGGGCTACGTGCTGACCCTGCGTGACGTGACCACCGACCTGGAGCTGCATGCCGGGCGCGAGGAGCTTCTCGAGGAGGTGTTCGAGCGTGTTCGCCGCCCGGCGGCCAATCTCCAGACGGTGCTGGATTCGGGGACTCTCGAGAACGGCAATGGCCGCGCGGCGCTTCTGGGCGAGGTTGGCGCGCTGACCCATGCGATCACCGACCTGGGCACGCGCTATGACGCGGCGCGGGGCGGCTGGTGGCCGATGGAGGAGATCCGCGCGTCGGAGCTTGTCGATTCTGTCGTCGCTCTGACGGCGCGGGAAGGGATCACCCTGACCGCCGAAGCGGAGAAGATGATCCTGCGCTGCGACGCCTTCCAGATCGTCGCGCTGCTGACCCATATCTGCGAACGTCTGTCCAATGTGATCCGAGCCACGGCGCTCTCGTTGCGGATCTCGGCCGAGGACGATGGCGGGGCGCTGGTCACCATCGGCTGGTTCGGCGATGTGCTGCAGGTCGGGCTGCTGGAAGGCTGGATGGATGTGCAGCTCGAGGTCGGGCTGTCCAACGTGACCGGCCGCACCGTTCTGGCGGCCCATGCGACAGAGACCTGGCCGGAATCCGGGGCCGCGGGCCGTGCGCTGCTGCGCCTGCCGCTCCGCCAGGCGCTCGCGGTCGAGCGGGCTCCGGCCGCTGCCCGCCGCTCAGCGATCTACGATTTCGACCTCATGGACCGCGAACCCACCGGGGCGCTGGCAGAGACGCCGCTCCGGGAGCTGACCTGTGTCGTCTTCGACACCGAGACAACCGGACTCCTGCCTTCCTCGGGAGACGAGATTGTCCAGATCGCGGCGCTGCGACTGCTCGGCGGCAAGCGCATTCCGGGCGAGGAGTTCGAAAGCCTTGTGAACCCTGAACGTCCGATCCCGGCTTCGGCGACGGAGGTCCATCACGTGACCAACGAGATGGTCGCGGACGCGTCGACCATTGCCGTGGTTGGCAGGCAGTTCCACAAATTCGCCCATGACGCGGTTCTGGTGGCGCATAACGCGCCCTTCGACCTCGAGTTCCTGCGCCGCCATGAGGGCGATATCGGGAAGCGCTTCGATCATCCGGTGCTGGACACGGTGCTGCTCTCGGCAGTGGTCTTCGGCCAGTCCGAGACCCATACGCTGGACGCCCTGACCGAGAGGCTCGGCATCGTGATCCCGGCCGAGGCGCGGCATACCGCGATGGGCGACACGATCGCGACGGCGGCGGCGCTGGAGATGATGATCCCGATGCTCGAGGGGCAGGGCTACCGGACCTTCGGCGAGGTCATCGGGGCGGTGCGCAAGCACAGCCGCCTTCTCAAGGATGCCAACAGCCCGGACAAGGTGCCGGGCTAGGAATGTGAGGCGGGCGCCGCGCAGCGGCGCCCGCCCTCCCCGTCGCACGGGCTCTGCCCGGCGACAAAGGCCTGCATCCCGGCAGCCACGAGCGGGGCTCGCAGCCGGGGGCGCTCCCGCCCGTCGTCGACGCATCGAAGATGCGCTCCTCCCGTTGGGGGTGGCCGCGCGCCTGCGGCGCGCGGCGGTCGCGCTGTTTTGGGACGACTGTTGTGAAAGAGTTGGGCTCAGGGTCGCAAGAGGGTTCCGAAGATCCGGTCGCGATATTCCTCGAGGTAGATTCGAAGCCAGGGCGTGAACCGCTCCGGGCGACGCTGGACCTCGGCAGTCAGGTCGTAGAAGCCGACCCACTCGACCTGCGAGACCTCGTCCGGGTTCGGCTCTACCTTCATTTTCCGCTGCGCCATTGCCATGAAGATGTCGACCACCTCATGCTCGACCATGCCATTGCCGACTTCCGCCCGGTATTCGACCCGGTCGCGATGGGCCGGCCAGAGACCGGTGATCCCGAGCTCCTCCCGCAGCCGGCGCACGGCGCAATCGGCAGCCGGTTCGTTCCAGCGGGGATGTGTGCAGCAGGTGTTCGCCCAAAGACCGCCGGAGTGGTATTTACCAGTGGCCCGGCGTTGAAGCAGCACGTTCTGACCGTCCATGACAAACACCGATACCGCCTTGTGGCGCAGCCCTTTCAGGTGCACCTCAAGCTTCTCAACCGGTTGCAGGGTCCCATCGACCCATGCGGGAATCATATCTTCGGTCATCGGCTCTCCGTCCGGGACGGACTGTCGCGATCCCGTGGCGGCTGTGACGTTGCAGGATAGCGGCGCCTGCGGCCACAGGCGCTCAGCTGCCCGGATCTAAGCGCCGATCCGGCGACACTTCACCTCGACATGGTGCCACAGGGTGCGTCAGAGGTGTGTTCTGGCCGTGTGTATGGCCAAATCCGGCGCTGCGTGCCGCAAAACACCAGCCCTCGGGGGGCTGGAATGACCGATCTGCGTCGATTTGACCAACCTGCGTGCCGGACATTTTGGCCTTGCGCGAGAGTGATGTCGGAGGACGCGACTCGCCCCGGTTGAAACGGTTTCAGGGCCGCGCTCCTGTACGCATCCGGGCCACACGTCGGTTTTGGCGGCGCGCTGGCCGGCATGGCGGACAAGTGCGCCGCGTTGTCCCAACCACATCCACCAACGGGAAGCGGGCGGCCCGAAGGCCGCCCGCGCTCTCGTGAGTGGTATTGGAATTTGCTTACTCGGCCGGGACGGCGACACCGCCTTCATTGTCAGAAGAGCGGCCGAAATGCTGCTTGTTGAGGCGCAGGACCAAGGCGATCATCGCAACCTGGAAGACAACGGCGACGGCGGAGACACTCCAGAAGGCGACCGAGAACTTGTCCACGACACCCGCGGCAACCAGACCCTTGTTCAGCCAGAACTGGAGCATGACGGAGAGGGCGACACCGGGGCAGACCAGCGCGTAAGAGCCGGGCGAGGTCTTGGGGCCGAAGACGAACTCCTTGAAATAGCCCTGGCGGCGCAGGACGAGCAGGCCGAGCATCAGGAAGATGACCTGGATCGTCAGCAGCCGGGACAGCGCCATCAGGGTTTCGCCGGCATTGCCATGGGCCTCGAAGGTGGTGTGCAGCCCGTGGCTCTGGCGAAGGAAGGTGATGCCGAGGATGGTCATGATCGGCACGATGACCATGAGGGTCGGGCCGGATTCCTTGGCGGTGCCGTGATGCAGCATCGAGTTGAAGGCGGTGATCATGGCCACGACCATGTAGAGCGTCGCGGCGACCGCAAAGAAGGTTGAGAGCACCAGCGCGATACCGACCGTCACGGTGTTGTGGCTCATCGCGGCAGGGGCGGCGAAGCCGACACCGACCATGGAGAGCGCGAAGGCGGGGGTGAGCTGGGCGAAGGAGTTATGCGCCGTGACGTCGAAGACGCCGCCCTTGGTCAGCACGCGGCCAAGGAAGTCGCCGATGATCCGCAGCGCCAGGATGCCGACGAGGCCGAAGGCGATCATCGCCAGCGGGAAGAGATATTCCACGATGGACCACAGCCCCGGCACAAATGCGAGGCCGGCCACGAACATGCCGTTGATCGACATCGCCAGCGCCAGCGGCATGGCGGTGATCGTCGTCTCGGCATTGGAGTTGCGCAGTTTTTCGTAGGCGTCGGTCTGCTTGAAGGCGGAAAAGCTCTTCAGGTTCCAGATCAGGTATTTGAGGTTGAGGAAGACGAAGAAGGCGATGCCGGCCCAGGCGATCAGGATCGCGGCCTGCTGAAGAACACCACCGGTCGTCAGCGCGGCCCAGATATGCTCGAAGGTCGGCACCGGGATGCCCGGATGCGGCACCCACATGAAGAGATACATGAAGAAGGTCACCGACAGGCCGCCAGCGCCGAGAGAGCCGAGGAAGTAGAGGGGCGAATAGGTGTCCGACGGACGGGTGAGGGTGCTCATGGGTCACTCCTTTGCATTCACGATTGCGAATATGATTGCAGGCCGAAGGATCCATTGCAAGAACTTTTGAACTAGTCGGTTCAGTTTTGTTTTTCAGAATGGTCTGGGAGGCGGCAATCCGCATAGATCTTGTGGATAACTCTTCAGATCTCGCTACATTCTGCGGCCACGCTTGACTCTTGGGCTGGCTTTGCAAAACTCCGGCACCACTTGAAAAAGGGACAGGACAGGCCTTTGCGATTCTCCCGGCTCCGACTCAACGGCTTCAAGAGCTTCGTCGACCCGACCGATCTGGTGATCGCGGACGGGCTGACCGGCGTTGTCGGGCCCAATGGCTGCGGCAAGTCGAACCTGCTGGAGGCGCTCCGCTGGGTGATGGGCGAGAACCGCCCCACGGCGATGCGCGGCGGCGGCATGGAGGATGTGATCTTCGCCGGCGCGGCCTCTCGGCCGGCGCGGAACTTCGCGGAAGTCTGCCTGACCATCGACAACTCGGAACGGCTGGCGCCATCCGGCTTCAACGAATCCGATATGCTGGAAGTGATCCGCCGGATCACGCGGGATGCCGGCTCGGCCTACAAGGCCAACACCCGCGACGTGCGGGCGCGCGATATCCAGATGCTTTTCGCGGACGCCTCCACGGGCAGCCAGTCGCCGGCGCTGGTGCGGCAGGGGCAGATCAGCGAGCTGATCAACGCCAAGCCGAAGAACCGGCGGCGCATCCTCGAAGAGGCGGCCGGGATCTCCGGCCTCTACCAGCGGCGCCACGAGGCGGAGCTGAAGCTCAACGGGGCCGAGCAGAACCTGTCGCGCGTCGATGATGTCATCGAGCAGCTCGCCGGGCAGCTGTCACAGCTGGCGCGCCAGGCCAAGCAGGCGCAGCGCTATCGCAATATCGGCACCGAGCTGCGCCATGCCGAGGGGCTGCTGCTCTATCGGCGTTGGCGCGAGGCGTCGGATGCGCTGGAAGCGGCGCGCACGGAGCTGCGCGAGCGGATGACGGCCGCCGGCAAGGCCGAACGGCAAGCGATCGAGTCCGCGCGGATCCGCGAGGAGGCCGACACCGCCCTCCCGCCGCTTCGCGAGGAGGAAGCGATCGCGGCGGCGGTTTTGCAGCGGCTCCAGGTCGAGCTGGGCGCGATCGGCGAGGAAGAGGCCCGTGCGCAGGAGGCGATTGCCACGCTGGAGCGGCAGATTTTCCAGATGTCGAAGGATATCGAGCGCGAGTCTGGGCTGAACCGCGATGCGGGCGAGACGATCGCCCGTCTCTCGGAAGAACGGGACGGGCTGGCTGAGGCGATGGACGGCCATGAGGAGGAGCTTGCGGCGGCGGTCGAGGCGGCGCGGATCGCGGCGTCGAACCTGCAAGGGCGGGAGAGCGAACTGGCGGAGCTGACGGAGGATGTTGCCCGGCTTGCGGCGCGCCATCAGTCGGCGGAGCGGATGCAGGCGGAGGCGGAACACGCCGTCTCCCGCAACGAGCAGGAGGCGCAGAAGGCCGGCGGCACGGCGGAACATGCGCGCGGCGTTCTCGACGCGTCGAACGAGGCGCTGGAACTGGCCGAGGCCGGGCTGTCGGAAGCGACCGAGGCCGCCGAGGAGGCCGAGGAAGCGCTGGCGCAGGCCGACGCCGCCCGCGCCGATTGCGCTGGCCGCGAGGCGGATGCCCGCGCCGAGCATTCATCCGCCGAGGGCGAGGCACAGGCGCTGCGGGCCGAGGTTGCGGCCCTGGCGCGGCTCGTCGAGCGGGATGCCTCCGAGGGCGACCAGGTGATGGATCACCTTCGGGTCGATGCCGGCTGCGAGAAGGCCCTTGGCGCGGCGCTTGCCGACGACTTGCGGGCGCCGGAGATCGGCGCGGGCGGGGCCTCCGGTTGGGCGCGGCTGCCGGGCTATGACAGCCAACAGGCGCTGCCCGAGGGCGTGGAGCCCCTGGCGGCGCGGATGGACGTCCCGGAGGTGCTGGCGCGTCGCATGGCGCAGGTCGGGATGGTCGCCCAGGCGGACGGGGCACGGCTGCAGCCGGCGCTGAAACCGGGGCAGCGGCTGGTCAGCCTCGAGGGCGATCTCTGGCGGTGGGACGGGTTCCGCGCCGGCGCGGAGGATGCGCCTTCGGCGGCGGCGTTGCGGCTGGAGCAGCTCAACCGGCTGGTGGAATTGAAACGCGATCTCGAAGAGGTCGCCGCCCGCGCAGCCGGGGCCGGTCAGGCCCATGCGATGCTCAACCAGCGGCTTCAGGCCCTGACCGAGGCCGACAAGCAGGCACGGCAGGCGCGCCGGGATGCGGACACGCAGGTCGCTGCCGCGAGCCGGTCGCTCAGCCGCGCGGAGAATGAGCGCGCAATGGCGGAGACCCGGCTGGAAGCGGCGGAGCTGGCCGTGGCGCGGCACCAGGAAGAGGCGGCCTCGGCCCGCGAGCGGCTGGAAGAGGCCGCGGAGGCGCGCGCCGAACTGCCGGATCTGACCGAGGCGCGGCTCGGGATCGAGCAGGCCAAGACGCAGGTCGAGGGCTCGCGCCGGGACATGATGGCGGCGCGCGGGGCCCAGGACGAGCTGCGCCGGGTCGGCGAGGCGCGGGACCGCCGCCTCAAGGAGATCCTGCGCGATATCGAAAGCTGGCAACGGCGGCTGGACACGGCGGAGAGCCGCAGCGCGGACCTCGAAGAGCGCAAGGAGGAGGCGCAGGAACAGATCGAGCTGGCCCGCGCGGCGCCGGAAGAGATCGGCGCGCGGCGCGAGAAGCTCGCGGAGGCGCTTGAAGCGGCCGAGGGGCGGCGTCGCGCCGCCGCCGACGCGCTTTCGAGCGCGGAAACGATCTTCCGCGATGCCGAGCGGGCCGAGCGCGACGCGGAGAAATTCGCCTCCCATGCCCGCGAAGCCCGCGCGGCGTCCGAAGCGCGCGCCGAGGCTGCGCAGGAGGTGCTGGAAGGCGCGGTGACCTGGATCCGCGAAGAGCTGGAGACCACGCCCGACGCGCTTCTGGAGCAGCTCGACGCCGATCCCGAAGCGATGCCCGGGACCGAGGCCATCGAGGCCGACATCGCCCGCCTGCGCCGCGCCCGGGATGCGCTTGGCGCGGTGAACCTGCGGGCCGAGGAAGACGCCATGGAAGTGGCGGGCGAGCATGAGGCTCTGGTGGAAGAAAAGCGGGATCTCGAAGAGGCGATCCGTACCCTGCGCAACGGCATCAACAGCCTCAACCGCGAGGGGCGGGAGCGGCTGCTGACCGCCTTTGAGGAGGTTAACAGCAATTTCCGCCTGCTCTTCACCCATCTCTTTGGCGGCGGCGAGGCCAAGCTGGAGCTGATCGAGAGCGAGGATCCGCTGGAGGCCGGGCTCGAGATCATGTGCATGCCGCCGGGCAAGAAGCTTTCCACGCTCTCGTTGCTCTCGGGCGGTGAACAGACCCTGACCGCCATGGCGCTGATCTTCGCGGTCTTCCTCGCCAACCCGGCGCCGATCTGCGTGCTCGACGAGGTGGACGCGCCGCTTGACGACGCCAATGTCACGCGCTTCTGCGACCTGCTCGACGAGATGGTCCAGCGTGCCGATACACGCTTCCTGATCATCACCCACCATGCCGTGACCATGAGCCGTATGGACCGGCTCTTCGGTGTGACGATGCAGGAACAGGGTGTGAGCCAGCTGGTCTCGGTCGATCTCAAAAAGGCGGAGGCGCTGGTCGCCTGACGCGACTGGCGGACGTGTCAGCAGGGCGCTTCCCCAAACAGCCTGACCGGGCCTTTGGGGAAGGAGATACGATGTCTTCCCTGTTGGACATCCTTGCAGATATGGCGGGCACAGCCCTCGCGCTGTCGCTCTCGGCGATCGGGGCGGGGGACGGCACGGAGACCGAGAGCGCGGCCGTCCGGGATCCGATGATCCGTTCGATGACCTCGCGCTGCCATTTCGTCGTCTATTTCTGCGGCTGCACCGGGAACGCGGGCTGCAACGCGCTCCAATTCGCGGTCGGCCATGATTTCGAGGCCCCCTTTGCCGAAGGAGCCCCGAATGGCTGGAACCAGGAGCGGCGTTTCGCGTTTGCCTATCTGGACGAGCAAGGCGACCCACGGCTGAAGATGGATGTGCTTTTGGGGGCCGGCGGCATGGGCGCGGAGGACTTCGGCGAGCTGCCGGAGATCTGGCGGGTCTCCATCGCCGAGTTCGAGACTTATTTCGAACTCTGAACGCCAGTTCCACGTCCGTTCAGAGCCACGGGCCCGGCCCGGATCTCAGAGCGCACCGAGCAGCTCCAGCGTTGGCCAGGCATCGGCCGGCAGGCCCAGCCTTTGCTGTTCGAGCTGGACTGCGGCCCGGCTGCGCGCCCCGAGGATCCCGTCGACCCCGCCGACATCATGGCCGCGCGCGGCCAGCCTGGTTTGCAGGGCCTTGATCTGGTCGCCGGAGAGCGCCGGGTCGGGATTGCCCGCATCATAGACCTGCGCGCCTTCGAGCCGCGTGGCAAAATAGGCCGCGGTCAGGACATAGACGAAGCTCTGGTTCCACTCGAAATAGACATCGAAATTCGGATAGGCGAGGAAGGCCGGTCCGTTGCGGCCCTGCGGCAGGACCAGGGCGGCCGGAAGGTCTCCCGCCAGCCGGCCCTCGCGCGGCATCACGCCCAGGCGGGCCCATTCTTCCGCGGGGCGGCGATGCGTCAGCCCGCTTTGGGACCAGTCGAGATCGGCCGGCACCGTCACCTCCTGGAGCCAGGGTTCGTTCGGGCGCCAGCCGAGGGCGGTCAGCATCGCCGCGCCGGACAGGAGCGCATCCTGCGGCGAGGTCTTGAGAGACACCTTCCCGTCGCCATCGCCATCGACGCCGTTTTCGAGGATGTCCTTCGGCAACATCTGCACCATGCCGATCTCGCCGGCCCAGGCGCCGGTCGTGGTTGCCGGGTCGAACTCGCCGCGCTCGTAGAGCTCCAACGCAGCGTAGACCTGTGGCTGGAACAGCTCCGGCCGGCGGCAATCATGGCTCAGGGTGATCAGCGCATTGGCCGTGTTGAAGTCGCCCTGCACGGCGCCGTAATCGGTCTCCAGCGCCCAGAAGGCGAGCAGGACGCCGGGGCTGACGCCATAATCCCGCTGGATGCGGTCGAAGGTCTCGCGATGCTTCGCGAGGTTGGCGCGGCCATTCTCGATCCGGTTGGCGCTGATGAGCTTGCGGGAAAACTCGACGAAGGGCTGTTGGAAAAAGCCCTGCGCACGGTCGCGTTTCAGCACCGAGGGGTCCTGTCGCAAGGCGGCAAAGAAGCTGTCCGCGGCCGCGGGATCATGCCCGCGGGCAATGGCCTCGGATTTCATCGCGGACTTGAAATCGGCGAATCCGCCGCCGCAGGGGACCTCGGCCAGCGCGGAGCTGGCGGAGAGGAGGAAGAGGGTCAGGGCGGTTCTGTGCATTCTCTGGAGCTCCGGACTCGGTCTGGCGGCCACAGTAGCCAAGCCGGACGACAGGGCAAGCGCAAGCCGTTGAACTCTCGGTGATATGCAATGCGCCCGCGCGTCTCACCGCCAAAACGTGGTGCGACTGGCCAACACGCCCTGGAGCTTGGACAGCAGGCGATGCGGTCGAGGGGAGATGCCGGCTTCCAGCCGCTCGACGACGATTTCGACCGGACAGGGTTGGTCTGTGACCGGGTCGTGATAGCGCGGGTAATCGATCAGCGTGGCATGGATCAGGCCCAGCAGGCTCGGCCGGGCCGTCCGGCGCGCCGGGACAGCGTCGAGATCCCGTGTCAGCCCCCAGCCGGCATAGAAAGGCGCGCCGAGGCAGGTCACGGCAACGCCCCGCAACAGCGCTTCGAAGCCGAGCAGCGAGGTCATCGTCCAGACCTCGTCCACAGCCTCGATCAGCGCGACGGGGTCGGCGTCGGACGCAACGATATCGGCCAGTGCAAGCGCCTCCGCTTCGGGAATGGCGCCTTCCCGCAACCCGGTCTCGACATCGGGATGTGGCTTGTAGATCAGCACCGCGTCGGGATTTGCGGCGTGCGCGGCTTCGAGCAGGCCGAGATTGGTCCGGATCTCGCCGCAGCCGAGCCGGATCGAGGCGTCATCCTCGACCTGCCCCGGCACGAGGATCCGCCGGCCCTCGGGAAGCGCGGGCAGATCCGTGCGGCCGGTATTGTACTTGGACAGCGCTGCATGGGTCAGCCGTGCCTGCAGGCGTTCGGCGCGGCGCAGCGCCGTGGGGGGCAGGGTGGTGGAGGCGGCGATCTGGCATTCGAGCCGGCTTTCCGCGTTCGGATCGTAATAGATCCCGAGATCGTCGCGCACCAGCGACATTGGCGGCACGAGCTCGGCGCCAAGCCCGCGCGACCGGAGGAACCCGTCTTCGACCCGCAGGACCGGGACATGCGAGGCGGCGGCGCCGGCTTCGATCGCGCTGTCGATCTTGCCCGCCCAGCCGAGGATCGGGCGTTGTTCGGTCATCGCCCGCAGCACCGATCCGCCGGAGGGCAGGCCGAAGATCAGCTTGTCCTGCTGGCCGAAGAAGTGCCGCAGGTGGTTGCGTTTCCACAGCCGCATGCCGGTGGCGACATAGCCGTGCCTGTCCTCGCGGAAGGCGCGCAGGCGGGCCTCGAACCCGTCGATCACATCCTCGATCTCGCAGAGCCGGTCGCGCCAGGGATCATACCAGGTCGGGCGCTCGATCATGGCGGCGGCAAAGAGCTGGGCGCGGGTGAGGCGGCGATTGCGCCGGGGTGGTGGCTGTTCGTCCTCGGTCAGCCCCCAGCCGGCATAGAAGGGCTGGCCGAAAACCCGTGGCCTGTGGCCGGCGAGGATCGCCTCGAAGCCGAGCTGTGAGGAGACGGTATAGACCGCCGTGGCGCCGTCGAGCAGCGTCCAGGGGGAGTGCGGCTCGGTGCAGAGCTCGACCGGCCCCTGCGCGTCCTTCGCGCCGTAATGGCCTTCGCGCAGCCGCGCCTGGGTCTCGGGATGGGTGCGCAGCAGGATGCGCTGGCCGGGATGTTCGATCTGTGCAACCGCCAGCATCTCGCGGAACGTCGTGTCCGAGGCGCCGGAATGGCGGATGGAGGCGTCGCCAGCCGTCTGGTCGATCACCAGGACATAGCCCGGCACGGGTGGCTCAAGCTCGGTGTCAAAGCTGTTATACTTGCTGATGCCCAGGTCTTTCAGGCGCTCCATGGCGGTGCGCGCCCGGTCGAGCAGGGCGGTATCGTCGAGCGGGTTCGTGAGGAGCATTTCCTCCAGCTCGGAGGGCTGGCTTGCGTCGTAGTGCATTCCAAGCCGGTCAAGTTGCAATCCGACCGGTGCCTCGCCCATCCGCCCGGGCTGGATCGAACGCAGGAAGGCGTCTTCGACCCGCAGGAGCCGGGCCCCGGAGCGTGCGGCCATGCGCTCGCCGCGCCAGGCGGTCGGGCTGTGGCCCCAGACGCCGACCCAGTCCTCCGCGTCGGGGCGGCCGGTCGTGACCTGCCAGCCGGCGAGCGACAGGATGCGGCGGATGCGCCGGTTCAGGAAACCGCCGTTGTAAACGTAGAGCCGCCGCGGGCTGACATCCGCGGCGGGGTGTGAGTGATGGTCTGTCACGCGGATGGCCTTAATTGGCCAGCGTGGAGTAGTTTGCCAGCGGAGTGAGTGTGCCAGTGATGGCCGAGAGCGTCTTCTGCCAGGAGACGAAGGGCGCTTCGGTGACGTAGAGCGTGTCGTCGTCGCGGATCGCGAAATCGCGCGCCTCGAACATGCCGTTCGGTTCGGTCAGGTCGAGCACATAGACGAAACGCTGGTCGCCGATGATGTCGGTGCGGCCGAGCACGGCACGGGCGACCGGCTCGGGTTCGTTTCGGAAGACGAAGACGCCGGTCGGGTCGGCGAGGTTCGAGTTCAGCCCGCCGACCTGGGCAAGCGCCTCGATGGCCGAAAGCGTCTGGGTCTCGAACCGAACGCGGTTCTGGGTGCCGGTCGCGCCGAGCACGGAGAAGGCGCGGGTGTCTTCCTCGACGAGGATACGATCGCCGCCGCGCAGGGCGATGTCGAGCCGCTTGTCGGCATGCAGGTCGTCGAACCAGATCTTCGAACTGCTGGAGCCGCGAGACACGGTGATCTGGGCGATCTCGGTCGGCACGGTGATGCCGCCGGCCTGGGCGAGCATGGCGGAGAGCGTGCGGGTCGGGCGGGCGATCGGGTAGACGCCCTGCTGCGTGACCCCGCCCATGACGGAGACGGTCGCGCCATCGCCGGCGACGCGGGTGACGAGCACCTGCGGGTCCGGGGTCTGGGCGTCGAGCTTCTCGGTGATGATCTGGCGCAGCCGCTCGGGGGTGTTGCCGGAGGCCTTGATGCGGCCAGCATAGGGAACGAAGATGAAGCCGGAGCCGTCGACCTGGACCTCTTCGAGCACGGTCGCGGACTGGCCCTGGTCGGCCAGCAGCCCGTCATCGACATTTTCCCAGACCGTCAGGGCCAGGGCGTCGCCGGGACGGATTGTGTCGGAACCGACCTCGCCCGCATTCAGGAACGCGCTGGTGAAGCCAAGGACCGGGGTGACAGAGGTGGCGCGGGTGACGCGGTCATTGACGGCGACGACGAAGGCATCGCCCTCCTGCAGCACCGATCCGGAATAGATTTCCTTCTTGCCGGGACCCGATCTCGGCAAGCCGCAAGCCCCGACAAGGGACGCGATCAAACACAGGACCATGAATTTGGCCCAGCGGGACATTGTCTTTTGCACTGCTCGGGCTCCTTAGACGGATTTTGCCTCAAGTTTTGCCGCTAACCCTACAGGACTTCGGGAAAAAAGGAAGTCCGGCCCTGCGCGTTGACCGAAGTGTTGCCGTCTCGCCGCGCTCGCGGCGTGTCAGCCGGACGATTTGAGCTGGTGCCGTGGCGCGGCCTTGCCTGTTGCCAAAGCGTCATACGGGTCGAGCGGGGCGAGCATCATGTCGACCACCTGCCGCAGGAGCTGCCGGCGGCCGGTGGCGGAGTAGAAACCGCCGGTGAGCTGCGAGGTTTCCAGCAGGTAGGAGCGGAAGTCGCGATAGGCGCGGCTGTCGGGCGGTGTCGGCTGGGCGAAGAACGCGGCCACGGTCTGGGTGGAGACGAATTCCGGCTTGGCAAAGACCGCCCGGCCGAAGACGCGGATCGGAAGGCCCCGCCACAGGACCTGTTGTCCGGCGGTGGAATTGACCGTGACGGCGGAGCGGGCGTGGTCCAGCAGGGCGGCGAGCTTGCCGCCGCGCACGTAATGCACCCGGTTGGCCACGCCGTATTCGGCGGCGAGGCGGAGCACGTTCCGGCGCATGGGGGTTCGGCCATCTTCCAGGGGATGTGCTTTGAAAACAAGGTGATGGTGGCGGGGTGCTCCCTCTGCGAAGCCCTCGATGCAGGTCTCGAGGAAATCGCTCATGGTCTCGAAGGGGCCGTGTTCCTGGAAGGAGGAATCATGTTCGAGCTGCAGGAGCGCAAGGTGGTAGGGATAGCCGCCATGAGTGATGCGATGGGTCGCCAGCTGGCGGTCCAGCCAGTGGTAGGGCATGAGCAGCAGGCGGGCGGCATGGAGTTGGAACTCGCGTGTGACCGGCACGGAGCGATGGGCCTGGAAATGGGAATAGCGCCGGTTCCGAAACATGACATGCCAGTGATAGAGCGCTCCGAACCAGACATGCTGGCGCATGTCGCCCCAATGGGCGGGGACGCCCGGCAGGTCGAGATCCGACTGCGCAAGCGCGGCGCGCATGGTCTGGATGTCGAGCTTCATCAGCCGTGAATTGCCGTTGGAGCCGCCGCGCTCATAGGTGACCCAGTAGGGGCGCAGGTAGCCTTCCTCGAAGACATGGATCGTGATCCCGCGCGCGCTGGCGATTTCGACGGCGCGGGCATGGATCGGGCGCACATCGCCATAGAGGACCAGGTCGGTGATCCCGCCTGTCTCGACAAGCTCGGTGAACCGGTCGGGCCATGTGTCAGCGGGCGCGTCGAAGCGGATGTAGCGCGCGCGGTCATGCCAGAACGCTTCGTCGCCCGCATTGAACCCGACACGGCTCACCTCCGCGCCTGCCGCCAGCAGCATCTTTGCGAGTTGCTGGAAGAAAGGGCCGTGCGGGCCTTGCAGGAAGAGGAAGCGCCGGTCTTCGACGGCGGGCGGGACGTGCGGGGTCACGGTGTTGCTCGTGCTTCTTGGGTTCCTCTGGCCTAAGCCGCCCCGCGCGCCCTGTCACGCAGTTGTTGCGCGCGGAAGTGACTGGCCCCGGGAGTGTGGCCGCCGGCGCCACGCCCCTTGCCCCCGCCGGCCCGGCCCGATACCTGCTTGGGCGATCAGAAGGAGGCTTTCCATGTTCACCGGAATCGTAACCGACATTGGCGAAATCAGGCATCTGGAAAACCGCGGCGACCTGCACGCGCGGATCGAGACCTCCTATGACATGGGCAGCGTCGATCTCGGCGCATCGATTGCCTGCAATGGCGTCTGCCTGACGGTGGTCGAGAAGGGGGAGAACTGGTTTGCAGTCGACATCTCCGCCGAGTCGGTCTCCAAGACCAATATCGGCGGCTGGGCTGTTGGCGGCCGGATCAACCTCGAACGCGCGCTGAAAGTGGGCGACGAGCTTGGCGGCCATATCGTGTCGGGCCATGTCGACGGGGTGGCCGAGATCCTGAAGATGGAAAGCGAAGGGGAGAGCACGCGCGTCACCTTCCGCGCGCCTGCAGACCTGGCGCGTTTCATCGCGCCGAAGGGGTCGGTGGCGCTCAATGGCACCTCGCTGACCGTGAACGAGGTCGAGGGCCGCGATTTCGGGATCAACTTCATCCCGCATACCAAGGAAGTCACGACCTGGGGCGCGGCCGGGGTCGGCGACCTGGTGAACCTGGAGATCGACACGCTGGCCCGCTACGTGGCGCGTCTGGCGGAAACGGTCTGAGTTTCAATCCCGCCCGGGCTCGGACCAAACGCGCTTCGATAGCGGTTCCGGCGCGCCAGCATTTTGTCTGTCGCGTCCAAGATCTTGATATTTCTCATATTTGGCGTGATGAAACGTGGACCACTGATGTTGCGGCGCACCCCATGGGCAGGCGCCGGCACGGCTCCAGTTCCGCGAGATTTCCGGCGCGGCGAAGGGCTGCTCTGGTCACAAGATGTCTCATGGGCGCGCGCTCTGGGCCGATGTCCTGATAAACCCGTATCGGAAAGGACACGCCGCCGCGGCAATCCCGCCCTGCGGCCACGGAAAGGCCGCATTTTCGCGAAATCCTTGGCATCGACGCCGCCCACGCGGCCTTTCGGCAGTGACAAGAGGGGAGTTTGCGACGTGGTCGATGACAACCGGGATATGAGCAGATCGGATGTGCCGGTGCGGCCTGGCAGAGCCGCCGCGCCCGAATGTCTCGTCGATGGAACCTATGTCCGGCTGATGCACAGGGATGGCCCCGCCATGACCGCGCTCGTTGTCTTCGGCGACGAGCTGACCGGTCCGCGCGGCACCGCGGCGCGTGCGCTTGGCGTCGGGGCGGATCCCCGGGCCGATCTCTACGAGGTGCTGCCGACCGGCCAGAACTGGTTCCCGGCCACGGAGACGGGACCGATGGCCGAAACCCTCGCACGTGACAAGGATGGCAGGCCGGGGCTCGCAATCGGCGCGTCGATGGGCGGCTATGGCGCGCTGCGCTACGGAGCAAGGGCGGGCTGCACGACCGTGCTGGCCTTCTCGCCGCAGGCCCGTCTGGATCCGGCCATGAGCGGCCCCGGGGCGCGTCTGTCCGGGCAGTTCCGGGCCGACCTGCACCACGATATGGATATCACCCCGGCGCATCTGCCGGAGCGGGCCTATGTCGTGATCGACCCGGAGGATGCGCATGACCTGCTCCACGCGGAATTGCTGCGGCATGAGGCCGGGGTCGATGTGATCCCGCTTGCGCGGATGGGGCACCGGACCGAGCACGCCCTGTCGTCGCCGGAGATTACCGAGGAGGTCCTGCGGGCGGCGGCTGCCGGGGATCGCGAGGACCTGGCCCGCGCGCTGCGGCGGGGCCGGCGGGCCGTGCCGCGCTACCTGGCGCGCCTGTCGCTGGCCTGTTCTGAACGCGGCCACGCCCGGTGGGGCGCCGAGATCGCGCAGCTCCCCGAACGCGAGGGCAAGCCGCTCGCCCCCGATCTGCGCATGGCGCTGGCGCGGGCACGTGCAAAGCTCGGAGAGCCGATGCAGGCGCTTGAGCAGATCGAGACGCTGATTGTCGATGCGCCGAAGAACCCGCGCTTCTGGCGCGCGCTGAGCGACCAATACGAGGCGATCGGGGAGGCGCGCGCGGCGGGCGACGTGCTGGAGCTGGCGCTTGAGGAGACCGGGAATTTCCAGCTCTGCTGGAAGCTGATCCAGAATCGTTTCACGCTTGGAAGCCTTGAAGAGGCCGGGCTTCTGGCCGATATGGCCGAGGAGCTCTGGCCCGAGCGGGCTGGACAGATCGAACGGATGAAGACGCGGATCGCCCGCGCCGCGTGAGAGATCCCCTCGCGGTTCTGGCGGTGCCGATCTGAATGGAGACGAGGGATGCCAGAGAGCAATCTTGAGAAACGGCCTGCATTGGAGGCCTACAAGCTGGCGGCACGCAATGATCTGCGCCGCTACCCCTCGCCGGAAAAAGATGGCGAACGTCTCTACCCGCTGGCCAGCCCGACATCGAAGCCGTCCTTCTCGATGAGCCGGACCGACACGGTCTTCACCATTGGCTCCTGCTTCGCGCGCAATGTCGAATCGGCGCTGGCGGGGAACGGGCTCGTTGTGCTCAGCCGCGATTTCGAGCTGGGGCCGATCGGTGACAGCCTCGGATTCGCCGGGAATTTCTTCAACAAGTATTCGATCCACTCGATCACCAACGAGTTTCGCTGGGCGATGGATCGCTCGACCTTCCCGGGGCGCGACCTGCTCTACCCAATGAAAGAGGATAGCAGCGCCTGGCTGGATCTCCAGCTCGGCAGCGCCAAGCTCGACTTCCCGGTCACCGAGGTGCTGGAATTTCGCCACCGCTTTCTCGACGTGATGGCGCAGGCGGCAGAGGCCGATGTGCTCGTGGTCACACTTGGCTATGTCGAGGTCTGGTTTGACCGCACGCTCGGCATCTATCTCAATGTCGCTCCCCCGCCCGCTTTGGCGAAGAAGGAACCGGAGCGGTTCGAATTCCGGGTGCTGAGCTATGAGGATGTGCTCCAGGGGCTGCGCGAGATGCGCGATCTGCTGCTGCGCTACCGGCGCAAACCGTTGAAGATGCTGCTGACCGTCTCGCCCGTGCCGCTGCTCTCGACGTTCCGGGACATGGATGTGCTGGTCGCCAACTCCTACTCGAAATCGGTCCAGCGGGCGGCGATCGACGCGTTCGTCGCCGAGACCGAGGGGGTGGATTACTTCCCCTCCTACGAGTTCGTGACCCTCTCGGATCCGCGTGTCGCCTGGTCGCGCGGCGATTACCGGCATGTCTCGGCCGATCTCGTGGCCCGGATCATGGCGACCGTGCTGCAGCGTTACGTGGGGACAGAGGCGCATTCGCCCGAGGAGATCGGGCAGGCGAGCTTCGAGGCGTCGCTGCGGATGATGCTGAAGCTCGAAGAGACCGAGGAGGCGCTGGCGCTCATGGCGCGCAACGAGGGCTTCATGGCGGCCAATGGCTCGCTGGAGCTGCGGCGCGGTGAGCTTCTGGAGGCGGCCGGGCGGCTGGAGGAGGCGCTTGGTGCGATGGAGCGCGCCGACAGGCTGCTGCCCAACAATCCCGACCCTCTGGAGGCGCGGATTCGCCTCGGCGAAGCGCTTGGGCAGGGAGTGGCGCGAGCCAAGCTGTTGGAAGATCATGCGGAACGATTCCCCGGACGGAGCGATTTCCGCGACGGGTTGGCTTGACGTCGGGCCGGTCGGGCTTCAGAACCTTTCGAGGAAACGTTGCACCGGAAGGAACTCGCACAATGTCTTTTGATCTTCCCGACCTGCCTTATGCCCACGACGCCCTGGCCGATCTCGGCATGAGCAAGGAAACGCTGGAATACCACCACGACCTGCACCACAAGGCCTATGTCGATAACGGCAACAAGCTGATCGCGGGCACTGAGTGGGAGGGCAAGTCCCTCGAGGAAATCGTCAAGGGCACCTATGATGCCGGCGCCGTGGCGCAGAACGGTATCTTCAACAACATCTCGCAGCTCTGGAACCACAACCAGTTCTGGGAAATGATGGGGCCGGCTGGCGCTGCCATGCCGAGCGAGCTTGAGAAAGCGATTGTCGAGAGCTTTGGCTCGGTCGACGAGTTCAAGTCGCAATTCTCCGCCGCGGGTGCCGGTCAGTTCGGATCCGGCTGGGCCTGGCTGGTCAAGGACACCGACGGTTCGCTCAAGGTCACCAAGACCGAGAATGGCGTGAACCCGCTCTGCTTCGGCCAGACCGCGCTGCTGGGCTGCGATGTGTGGGAGCATTCCTACTATATCGATTTCCGCAACAAGCGTCCGGCCTACCTGTCCAACTTCCTCGAGAAGCTGGTCAACTGGGACAACGTGGCGTCGCGCCTGTAAGCACGTCGGAACACCCGGAAACAGGCCCTCGCCAGCGAACGCTGGCGGGGGCCTTTTCCTTTGCCGGAAGCACGGAAGGATGCGCGCAGGCCGCCTCTGGCTCTGCGCGCCAGGGCGGCCCCTCCATTTCCGCCTTGGACGCGCCGACCGATCTGCGATACCTCCCTAGGACCGCAAGCGCAGAGAGGGTACGGCAATGGCATTCGGCAAGGGACATCACCTGCATCTGATCGACGGCTCGGCCTTCATCTTCCGCGCCTATCACGCGCTGCCGCCGCTGACGCGGAAGTCCGACGGGCTGCCCATCGGCGCCGTGGCAGGCTTCTGCAACATGCTGCACCGCTATATCGAGGGGAACACAGGCCCCGACGCGCCGACCCATGCGGCGGTGATCTTCGACTATTCCGGCAAGTCCTTCCGCAACGAGATCTACGATCTCTACAAGGCCAACCGCCCGCCCGCGCCGGAAGATCTCGTGCCGCAGTTCCCGCTGACCCGCGACGCCACCCGCGCCTTCAACATCGCCTGCGAGGAGGTCGAGGGCTTCGAGGCCGATGACATCATCGCCACGCTCGCCTGTCAGGCGCGCGACGCCGGCGGGCGCTGTACGATCATCAGTTCGGACAAGGACCTGATGCAGCTTGTTGGCGGCGGGGTCGAGATGCTCGACGCGATGAAGAACAAGCGGATCGGCATCGAGCAGGTGGAAGAGAAATTCGGCGTCGGCCCGGACCGCGTCGTGGACGTGCAGGCGTTGGCCGGCGACTCGGTGGACAATGTGCCCGGCGCGCCGGGGATCGGCATCAAGACGGCGGCGCAACTGATCAACGAATACGGCGACCTGGATTCTCTTCTGGACCGCGCAGAGGAAATCAAGCAGCCCAAACGCCGCCAGACCCTGCTCGAAAAGCGGGACCAGATCGAGTTGTCCAAGCGGCTTGTCACGCTGGACTGCAGCACCCCGCTCGATTTCACGCTGGACGACCTGGAGGTGAAGGACCCGGAGCCGGAGGCGTTGCTGGGCTTTCTCGGCGAGATGGAGTTCCGCACGCTCTCCAAGCGGATCGCGGACCAGCTCGGGGTCGAGGCGCCGGCCATCGCCGAGCCCGCCGCCGAAGCCGCGGAAGCCGGCGCCCCGGAAGCCCCGCCCTTCGATCACGACAAATACGAGATCGTGCGCGATGCCGGAGCCCTTCAGGCTTGGATCGACCGGGCCAACTCCATGGGCCGCGTCGCCGTCGACACGGAGACGACTGGCCTCGACGAGATGGTCGCGGATCTGGTCGGGATCTGCCTGAGTGTCGAAGCAGGGTCGGCCTGTTACGTGCCGCTCGGCCACAAGGCGGGCTCCGGGGACGGGCTCTTCGCCGAGGAAGCACTGGCCGAGGGGCAGATGCCGCTGAACGCGGCGCTCGACCTGCTCAAGCCGCTGCTTGAGGACGAGGCCGTCCTCAAGATCGGCCAGAACATGAAATATGACGCGAAGATCCTGTCTCGCTACGGCATCGAGATCGCGCCCTATGACGACACGATGCTGCTCTCCTACGCGATGCATTCGGGCCTGCATAATCACGGGATGGACGCGCTCTCCGAGCGGTATCTCTCCCATGTGCCGATCCCGATCAAGGAGCTGATCGGGTCCGGCAAGAGCGCCATCACCTTTGATCGGGTCGAGATCGACACGGCTGCGAAATACGCCGCCGAGGATGCCGATATAACCCTGCGACTCTGGGAGCTCTTCAAGCCGCAGCTGCATTTGAACAAGGTCACCACCGTCTACGAAACGCTGGAACGGCCGCTGGCCCCGGTGCTGGCACGGATGGAGATGGCGGGCGTGAAAGTCGACCGCGACACGCTCTCGCGCATGTCCAACGCCTTCGCGCAGAAGATGGCGGGTCTGGAAGCCGAGATCCACGAACTTGCCGGCGAGAGCTTCAATGTCGGAAGCCCCAAGCAGCTCGGCGAGATCCTCTTTGACAAGATGGGGCTGGAGGGCGGCAAGAAGGGCAAGACCGGCGCATGGTCCACACCTGCGCAGGTGCTGGAGGATCTGGCCACCGAGCATGAACTGCCCGGCCGCGTGCTGGACTGGCGCCAGCTTTCGAAACTGAAATCGACCTACACGGATGCATTGCAGGAGCATATCAATCCCGAGACCGGGCGGGTCCACACCTCCTATGTGCAATCCGGCGCCAATACCGGCCGCCTCGCCTCGACCGATCCGAACCTGCAGAACATTCCCGTGCGCAGCGAGGAGGGCCGCCGCATCCGCGAAGCCTTTGTCGCCGAAAAGGGCAAGGTCCTCGTCAGCCTCGACTATTCCCAGATCGAGCTGCGAATCCTCGCCCATGTCGCCGGGATCGACGCGCTGAAACAGGCCTTCCGCGAGGGGCAGGACATCCACGCCATGACAGCCTCCGAGATGTTCGACGTGCCGCTCGACGAGATGACGCCCGACATCCGCCGCCAGGCCAAGGCGATCAATTTCGGCGTGATCTACGGCATTTCCGGCTTCGGGCTGGCGCGCAACCTGCGCATTCCGCGCAGCGAGGCGCAGGGCTTCATCGACCGCTATTTCGAACGGTTCCCCGGCATTCGGACCTATATGGACGACACCGTCGCGTTCGCGAAGGAACACAAGCGGGTCGAGACCCTTTTCGGGCGCCGCATCCACACCCCGGAGATCAGCGCCAAGGGGCCGGGCGCGGGCTTTGCCAAGCGCGCGGCGATCAACGCGCCGATCCAGGGGACGGCGGCGGATATCATCCGGCGGGCAATGATCCGGATGGAGGACGCCATCGACGGATTGCCGGCGAAGATGCTGCTGCAGGTGCATGACGAACTGATCTTCGAGGTGGACGAGGGCGCCGTGGACGAGACCGTCGCGCGCGTCCGCGAGGTGATGGAAGCCGCCGCCGAACCGGCCGTGAAGATCGACGTGCCGCTGGTGGTCGATGCGGGGCAGGGGGCGAACTGGGCCGAGGCGCATTGATCCTGCGACGGGTTGTCCGGGGAAGCTGAGAAAACCCGGTGGTCTCTTCCGGAGCAGGGCGCTAATCCTGCCCGTGCAGGCAGAAGCTGTGGAGAGATCACCCGTGCCGCATGACCATCACCACCATCACCATGTCGACCCCGCGAGCGGCGACCGCCGGGTCTTTGCCGCTGTAGCGGTGAATTTCGCGCTGACCTTCGTGCAGATCGTCGCCGGGGTGCTTTCGGGCTCGCTGGCGCTGATCGCCGACGCGATCCACAACCTCTCGGACGCGATCTCGCTGGTCATCGCCTTTGCGGCGCGCCGGATTGCCCGCCGCCCGGCCGATGCCTCAATGACCTTTGGTTATGGCCGCGCCGAGGTGGTCGCGGCGCTGATCAACTACACGACCCTGATCGTCATCGCCTTCTACCTTGCCGCCGAGGGCGTAAACCGCCTGATGGACCCGCCCGAGGTGCAGGGCTGGATCGTGGTCGTCGTCGCCGCCATCGCGCTGGTCGTGGACACGGTGACGGCGCTGCTGATCTACCGGATGTCGAAGGACAGCGTGAACATGCGCGCTGCCTTCCTGCACAACCTGATGGACGCGATGGGCTCGGTCGCCGTGATCATCGGCGGCACGCTGATCCTGCTCTATGACTGGCGGCTGGTGGACCCGATCGTGACGCTGATGATCGCGGGTTACATCCTCTGGCATACCGGGCGCGAGGTCGGTCCGGTGATCCGCATCCTGATGCTCGGCAGCCCAACCAGCCTCGCGGCGGAGGATGTGCTGGCGGAGATGGGCGCGCTGGAGGGGGTGGACGAGATCCACCACATGCATCTGTGGCAGATGGGCGAGCACGAGACATCGCTCGAAGCGCATGTCGTGCTGGACGAGGACGCCTCGCCGCGCGATGTCAAGTCCGCGCTGAAGGCGTTGCTGGTGGAACGGTTCGGCATCACGCATTCGGTGCTGGAACTGGAGAGCACCTCGGACCGCTGCTGCGATGCGCTGCCCATCGGCCATGCCTGCCACGATCCGACCCACCGTCACGCTTGACGCAAAACTCACTCCTGGGCTCTGGTCATGCGAAAGCTGGAGGAGATTTCGATGTCCGATGACTTCGTGACCGTGCTGGGTGCGGACGAACCCATTGCAGAGGTGCGCCTGAACCGCCCGGAGAAGAAGAACGCGCTGACGCTGGAGATGCTGGATGCGTTGGTCGTCGCCGGCAAGGAACTGGCGGGCAAACCGAAGCTGCGTGCGGTGATCCTGTCTGGCGCGGGCACGGATTTCTGCGCCGGGCTCGATACCGGCGCGCTGATGGCGATGGCCGGCAAGCTCGACGAGATCAAGCAGGAGATGGTGACGCCCCCCGAGGGCGAACTCGCCAACCGGTTCCAGCTACCGGCGATGATCTGGTCACAGGTGCCGGTGCCGGTGATCGCGGCGTTGGAGGGGGTCTGTTTCGGCGGCGGGGCACAGATCGCGCTGGGTGCGGATTTCCGCATCGCCAAGCCTGACAGCCGTTTCTCGATCATGGAAGGCAAATGGGGGCTGATCCCGGATATGGGGATCTCCCAGAGCCTGCCCAAGCTGCTCCCGGCGGACCGTGCCAAGGAGCTGATCCTGGCGGTGCGGGTGCTGACCGGGGTCGAGGCCGAGAATTACGGGTTGGTGACGCGGCTTGCCGACGATCCGCTGGCCGAGGCGCGGGCCTTTGCCGAGGAACTTGCGGCGAAGTCACCGGAGGCAGTTCGGGCCGGAAAGCAGTTGGTCGATGCGATCTATGCCGGCAAACCGGCCGCGCACCTGCGGCTGGAGGCGGTGCTGCAGGCGGAGCTGATGGGATCTCCCAACCAGGTCGAAACGATCATGGCCAATATGCAGAAGCGGGCACCGCGCTATCGTTGACAGGGCAGGTCTCGTCCTGCGTCACTGCCAACTCGCGCCAAGCCCGTTTGCCGTTCCCCGGCGCCGGACCGCGCGAGATTGCGCGGCCCTGCCGGACTGAAAGCCTGGAACCGGGCCGGGTCTGTCCTTGAACCGCCCGGGGCACCTGCCCCTTGCGGTCGTCGGGCCTATTTCTTGCGGCGCGGAACGGCTTCACCTCCGCGCCCAGTCGTGAATTTCGACTGTGCCCGCGCCTTGTTCTTCTTGCTGGACGGCTTGCCGGTCGGCGGCTGCGGGCCCTTCCAGTGTCCCGGCTTCTTGCCCTTTTCAGTTTTCTTGAAGGCGGGTTTGTCCGAGGGGGCATCCTCGCGGGGCGGCTTTGCGGATTTGTGCCGGGGCTTGCGCGGGCTGTCCGCGGCGCTGTCCTCTGTCATCGGCTTGGGGGCCGCAGGGGCGGGGCGGTCCTTCCGAGGCGGGCCGGCGGGACGCGGTTTGCGGTCTGTGGGCTTGCGGTCGAAGCGCTTGTTCATCGGGCCGGGGCGCGGTTTGTCCTGCAATGCGGGCGGGGCGTCGAGCCGTGTGGCGGTGACCCCGGCTTCCACGACCCTGTCAGGGCCGATCGCCTTGACGAATGCCTCGACACTGGCCTCGGCGATCTCGACGAAGGTCTCGTCGGGTTGAATCCGGATCGCACCGATTTCGCCCTTGGTGACCCCACCGGCCTTGCAGAGCATTGGCAGGATGCGGCGCGGGTCGGCGCCGGTGCTGCGGCCCAGCGAGAGGGTGAACCAGGTGCTCGGGCCGAACTCGCGACGCGGCCGGGGGGCGGCGTCCATCTCGGACAGCTCCTCGGGCGAGGAATGCAGGCGGCTGTAGAGATCGAGGAAGGCATGGGCGAGCTGTTCGGGCGAGAAACGTGCGACCAGACGGCCGATGGATTCCTGCTGCGCTTCGCCGATCTCGGCCTGCCACATCGGGTCGGCCAGCAGCCGTTCCTCGTCGCGGGCCTTCACCGCTTCGGCAGAGGGGGCGCTGCCCCAATCGGCCTTGATTTTTGCGGCGCCCAGAAGCCGCTCCGCCTTCTTGCGGAATTTTGGCTGCACGACCAGCGCGCTGACGCCCTTGCGCCCGGCGCGGCCGGTCCGACCGGAGCGGTGCAGCACCGACTCGTGGCTGGAGGGGAGCTGGGCATGCACGACGAGGTCGAGATTGGGCAGGTCGATCCCGCGCGCGGCGACGTCGGTGGCCACGCAGACCCGTGCCCGCCCGTCGCGCATCGCCTGCAACGCGTGCGTGCGCTCGGTCTGGCTCAACTCTCCCGAAAGCGCGACGACCTGAAAGCCGCGATTGGACAGCCGCGTGGTCAGCCGGTTCACCATCTCGCGGGTGTTGCAGAAGACAATGGCATTGGGCGCCTCGTGGAAGCGCAGCGTGTTGATGACGGCGGCCTCGGCATCGCGATCGGCCACGAGCATGGCGCGATAGTCGATATCGGCGTGCTGGGAGGCTTCGGAGCGAACGACGATTCGCTGCGCGTCCTTCTGGTAGCTGCGGGCAAGCGCCTCGATCTGTGCCGGGACCGTGGCCGAGAACATCATGGTCTGGCGGGTGTCGGGGGCCTCGTCGAGGATGAATTCGAGATCTTCCCGGAAGCCCAGATCGAGCATCTCGTCGGCCTCGTCCAGCACCACGGACCGGATCTCGCTGAGATCGATGGAGCCGCGCATGATGTGGTCGCGCAGCCGGCCCGGCGTGGCCACGACAATATGGGCGCCACGGTCCAGCGCCCGGCGTTCGTCGCGCATGTCCATGCCGCCGACACAGGAGGCGGTGCGCGCACCGGCCGGTCCGTAGACCCAGGTCAACTCGCGCCGTACCTGCAATGCAAGTTCCCGCGTTGGTGCGATGATCAACGCCAGCGGCTTGCCGGCAGGACCGAAACGCTCTTCGGAACGCAGCAGGACGGGTGCGATGGCGAGGCCGAAGCCGAGTGTCTTGCCGGAGCCGGTCTGAGCCGAGACCAGCAGGTCCGCGCCTTCAAGCTCGGGCTTGCTCACGGCCTCCTGGACCGGGGTGAGCTTGGTATAGCCGCGCTCCTGGAGCGCGTCCGCGAGGGCTTGTTTCACGACATGTCTTTCGTCTGGGGCCCGCGGCCCGATGTGGTCCTGCGCCACGGGCTGGGAAGAGGGTGTTGGACAGGCACAGGAACGGCCGGGACAACCGGGAAGGACGGCAACTGTGGCCTTCGACATCCCGGTGATTGCTGTTTGGAATCCATTTGATCCGCCCCCAATGCCAGCTAAGCCCGTTGCGGGCAAGTGGGGCTGGCGCCTGGGGCGACGTGATCGGCAACAAATAGCGGCCGGATGGCATGAATCTGGCCTGCGCGCGCAGGGATCGACCGGAACGCGCTGCCCTAATGCGCCACGAGATGTGTCCAGAAGCCGGACAGCACGAAGAACAGCAGCACGAGGCCGATCACGATCAGCACCGCGCCGAGGATCTGCGAGCCGAGCGTCATCCGCGCGGAGGGCGGCGCGACAAGCACATCGTCCAGTTCGCCGCTTTCGACGAGGCGCTCGTACTCTGCGGCCCGCTCATGCTTGAACTCGTCCAGTGGCACTGTCCCGGTGAAGATCGAGATGTCCTGCGGCGCCTTTTCCGGGCGGAAATGGCAGTTGAAATAGTGCACCGTGAAGAGGAAGACGGCCGCGAGGAAGGCCTCCTCGCCATGCACGATGGTGGCGATGTTGAAGACCCAGCCCGGCAGGTAATGGGCGACCTGTTCCGGGAACCAGAGCATCGCGCCCGACATGCCGATGATGACCATGCCCCAGAAGGGCGCCCAGTAGTCGAACTTCTCGTAATAGGTCCAGTGGTCGAAGGCCGGCTTGGGCCCGAAGCCGAAGAACCAGCGGAACATTGCGTAGGCGTCCTTGAGATCCTGCCAGTTGGGCAGGAGCGAGGTCGGGCCGAACCAGCGGAAGGTCTTGCGGTTCTTGATCAGCGTCCAGATCGTCACGAAGATATGGCCGAAGAAGACGATGGCGAAGGTCACGGCGGCGACGCGGTGGATGATCGCAGCGGTCTGCGGCCCGCCAAGCGCGCGGATCACATGCGGGGCCCAGAAGCTGTCCGCGTAGAGCACGGCCGTGCCCGTCAGGACCAGGATCATGATCGCGACGGCGAAGAGCAGGTGCGCGGTGCGCCAGAGCGGCGAGAAGCGGCGCACATGGGTCCGGCCCTCGGCGGCGGCCTGTTGCACCAGTGCGGGCGCGCCGTCGGTGTCGACGCGGATATGCGGCGTGGCGGCGGTCCCGGCCTTGCGGGCAGCGCGCATTTCGACCCATTCGCGGTAGAACCAGAGAAGCGAGTGCGACCAGAAGAAGGCAAAGACGCCGGCCAGCAGCGCGATCATGAATTTCGAGACGATGAACATATAGGGGTAGTTCTCGAAATCATTGGCGTTGCCATGCGGGTGGAACAGCTCGAACCCCTCGGGCGCGTTCTTGTGACAGGCCTGGCAGGTCTTCAGCCGGTTGTCGTCATGCGACATCGAACGCGGGTCGTCCAGCGCGCGGGTGCTGTGCGGCGCGTGGCAGTCGAAGCACTTGGCCGTGTGGGCATAGCCGAGTTGCGAGACCTGTCCGTGATAGGTCTTGGTGTAGGTCTTGTAGCTCTCCTCGTGGCAGGAGCCGCAATTCTCGGTGATCAGCACCTTCATCGGGTCATGCTCGGTGCTGGTGATGGCATGGGCGGTGTGGCAGTCGGAGCAGACGGCGGCCTCGGTGCTCTCGAAACGGCTGACAGCAACGCCGTGGACGGAATCGTGATATTCGCCAAGCTGCTTGTCATGGCAGTTGCCGCAGGTCTGGGGCGTGTTCAGGCGGAAGGTCTGGCCGGCCTTGTCGCCAACCGGATAGGTGTAATGTGCGTCATGGCAGTCGACGCAGGTCGCATTGGGTCGCGACGGGTCGTCCTTGCTCGGCTCGGCATGTTTGGATTCGAGGTAATGGCGGATCTGCGCGACCACCAGCTCCATGTCCGCGGTCTCGCCGTCGGGCAGGGACATCGGACGTGTCCCGGCGGCGGTCTCCTCGTGGCACTGCACGCAATCGACCTTGCGCTCCAGATCAGGCTTGTGCGGCACCTGCGCGATATCGGTGTGGCATCCAACGCATTGCTGGCCGCCATGCGAACTCAACTCGAAACCCTGCGGCTGGAGCGACAACGCGCGCATGGAATGCTCGGTCTCGCCATCCGGCGTGGCGAAACCCTCGACGCCATGGCAGTCCCAGCAGGTCTCGTTGGGTGTGTCCCGCGTCACCTCGATTGGATCCAGCATCGTCGGGGCGGTATCGATCTGGGCGATGGCGCAGGTGCAAGTGCCAATAACGAGAAGCAGGGCGAGGGAAATGCGGCGGCCGATCATGGGGTAAGCCTCTCTCCACGAACGGCGCTGAGGGCCGTCATTCCGGGAAGTCTCCGGCGCTCATAGGATGCACCAGACAAGACGGGAGGCGACACGAGGGCCGCCTCCCGGAAGATCACGTGGCGTCAGTGGGCACCGCCACCATTGCCATAGGGATCCTTGGCGTTGAACTGTTCCATGAACGCCTTGCGCTTGGCGTCCAGGGCCTCCTTGCCCGGAGGTGTCTTGCCGCTGAACCACTGGTGTTCCGGACGATCGAGGATCTCGGCGATCACGGCCTCGACCTTGTCCGCGCCCTCGGCATTGCCCTCTTCACGGGCATGCTCGATCATCTCACGGGCTTGCGGGATCAGCTCGATATAGAAGCGTTCCGCAATCTCGTAGAAGCCGTGCCACTGGACATAGTCCGGAGCCATCATCGCGGCGCCGTGGCGGACGCGGCGGCCCTCATGGTGCCACAGATAGAACCAGGTCCATTCGATCTCCTCGTCGAAGGCGGTCTTGGTTTTGATGCCCGTCTCGGCGAGAGCGTCCATGATCTCCTTGCCCGGCTTGCCGAACTTGCCGTTATAGAGATGGACGACGGAGTCATACTGGTCGTACCAGTTCTCGACCCAGTTGGTCTGGTGGCAGGACCGGCAGACATTCTTCATGTCGGCGCGGCGTTCGAGCCATGGTTTCGGGTTCTCCTTGCCCTTTGCCTTCTCGATCTCGTCGGTCTTGGCCGAGATCGCCGGACGCAGGTTCCACGAGATCCGCGAGCCGATATCATGCGTGATCGGCAGGTCGGCGGTGGCGGACATGTGGCAGGTCGCGCAAGTGGGTGCGGCCGTGTAGTCCTGACCCGGAATCCATTTCGGGCTGTCCATGTTCATCTTCTCGACCGGGGTCGAATAGAAGGCGATGCCGTGCTTGGATTCCTCGTAGATCTCCTTCTGCGGATGGTCGGGGCCGAGATGGCACTTGCCACAGGCTTCCGGACGCCGCGCCTGGACGAGCGAGAACTCGTGACGCTGGTGACAGGCCGTGCAGGCACCTTTCGAGCCATCGGGGTTCAGGCGGCCAATGCCCGTGTTGGGCCAGGTTGCCGAATCCAGCTTGCCATCGGGAAGGACAGCAACGGGCGAACCGTGGCAGGCCCAGCAGCCCTGGACCGCGGCCGGGGATTCCCCGTTCAGCGCCATCGGGCCATGGGTCGTGCCCTCGACCACTTCGGCAAGGAAATTGTCGAGCGAGCCGATGATCAGGCCGCCCGTGGCATGGTGCGAGGCGTCGAATTCCGCCACTTCCGTGGCATGGCACTGGGCGCAATCCTTCGGTGAGACGATGACCGAGATCAGGTGATCCTTGTGGCGGATCGCATCCGGGTCGCCCTCCTCGGCCTTGTGGCACTCATAGCAGCCGACATTGGCGCCGAAATGCTTGGAATTGCCCCATTGCTGGTAGAGGCCGGGATTCTCCTTGGCATGGCAGGTCGCGCAGGTCCGGCTCTCGACCGACATCGTCGCGAAGGTCTTGGTCGGAACTGGCGCCGGGGCATCGCTCTCGCTTTGAGCGGCGCCGACCTTGGCAACGGCCGCTTCCGCATTCGCGGCCTGCTCCTGCGCGGCGACGCTATGGCCCATCACCCCCACGATCAGCCCCAGAGCGACGGCAACCGACCTGATGGTCCACCGCCGACCTTTCCGTTTGCACTCAGTTCCTTCTCGAGCCTGCGTTACCCATGTCATGTCCAAACCTTTCCAAATCTGGCTGAGCCGTACTGTGCCGGACCAGAATCCGGTCGCTTTGCACAGTATTTAGGCGTCGAGCGAATCGCCCTGACAAAAGTCAGAAATGATTCAGTGACAGTGAATGTTTTGACGGCCACGCGTCGACAAGCGCGGGCGATCATCGGCTCCAGCGTGGTTCGGTTGCCGCAGGGCCGGATTGCGGCGCCGAATTCACCTTTGATACCTGCGGGGTTTGTTAGTAAGAGGGCTTTGCGGATTGCCCTGCAGACCGCGTTTCGCGGCCCCTTAGCTCAACTGGATAGAGCACGGTCCTTCTAAGTCCGGGGTTACAGGTTCTTATGTTACCCGCCGAAAAAGTACGGATTAACCGGCGATCGACAAGTGGCGCAACAGACTGAAAAAAGCATGTATTCTACCATTATTGCCTGTGGTTGCCCGATGCATGTTAAACTAATGACTGGTGCCCTTGCCAGCATTCGAGGGTAGATGATCCCGTGAGACGCCGGTTTCCGGGGACTGCATACTGGGCAACCGTAGACGCCAAGGATCGAAGGTTGACCAGTATGCATGGCCGCTTGCGGCCATTCTGAGGAAATCTTTGAGTCGCTACGAATGCGACTGCACCGAAGTTTCATTCGCTTCTGGGGTCAATTTGTTCGGTCTGTCCTTGGAGTGCCCCATCTGAACTGGTCCACCGTTATATTTAGGAAACGGAGGACAAGAGATGGCGAACAAGCGACACAAG
>CANMIP010000034.1 GCA_947497945.1 uncultured Tropicimonas sp.
AACCATCATCAAGATGGAACCAAGGCCGGTCATGCACTAACAATCAAACCGGACCAGTCAGATCAGGCTCCTCAATGGCGCCAGGGCACGTCGCCGTAGTTCAAGGGAAACGCGGCCCATTGGCCGCGACCTCAACGCACGATTGACAGATCCCAATCACAGGCGTTGCCTGCACCTATGAAACAAGCAGTCATTCTTGCAGCCCTGATGCTGGCGACAGCCGTTCAAGCCCAGGAACAGGTCCCAGGGGATGAGCCTATCCGCGCGGTTGTTCGCGTGGTCGATGGTGACACGCTCGAAGTTGACGGCGAGATGTTCCGCATAAACGGGATCGACGCGCCCGAGGCGGGCCAGAAATGCAACAAGGCGAACGGCAAGACGTGGCCCTGCGGCAAGGATGCCGTCGAGGCGATGGCTATGCTTGTCGAAAAAAAAAAAAAGCGGTTGAGTGCGAGACCATCGAGAAGGACCACCATGGCCGCTGGATTGGCTCTTGCTATGCCGATGGTGTTGATGTTGGCCGGGAGCTGGTTCGCACGCGCTACGCATGGGCTTTCCTGCGCTTCTCCGATGTCTATGAGGCCGACCAGACAGCGGCCATGGAGGCGGGCCTCGGGGATCTGGCAGGCCGAGACACAAACCCCTTGGGACTTCCGTTCAGGGAGATGGGACAGAGCCGTTTCCGAGGTGCCAGAGGAGGCCCCGGAGGGTTGCCCGATCAAGGGGAGTATCTCGCAGAACGGCAAAATCTATCACCCACCCTGGTCGCCTTGGTACGGGCGCACGAAGTTCAACGAGGCCAAAGGGGAACGCTGGTTCTGTGACGAGGGCGCAGCGGTCAAAGCAGGGTGGCGGGCGCCGTATTGGTGGTAATGGAACAGCTATGTTTTCGAAACTCCTGCCCGTTCTGATCGTATGCCTATTCCCGCAGTTTGCGTCCGCTGGCGTCGATGTCCCGCCCGAGTTTCTATCGGGGCGTTACCGGCTTCTAATGGAGGAAGATGGTAGCGCCAGCCTCGACCTCCTTTGGATCACCATTGAAGGTGACCAGCTCCGTATCGAAAGCTGCGTGAGCGGACAGGGTGTTCTTGCGCGCGCCGAAGGCCCCGAACGGCTCGTCTATCAACGCGGCTCCTTTGGGGATCGCACCATTGGATGCGAGGTCTTTGTTAATATGGGCAACTACCCGATCCTTGTCTGTTGGGACAGCAACGACGCCCGATTGGCTGCCTTTCCCGAGGCCGACAAATTCGGAGCGCGCCCGGATTGCTTCCCATAGCCCGGACGCAGAAGCCGAACTCCCAGCCAAGCGACTCGGCCAATGTCGCAGGCGTTTCTTCGCCATCGAATAGCTCCGTGAGTTGAATGGTGGTGTGTTCTAGTGTCCGAGGCATGCCTGCAAGAAAACGAGCCAGTACACAAAACGTCAATAGCCTGACCGCCGAACCAGCGTTGCTTGAAATCCTGGGAGAATCTGTACTCCGCAAAGAAGCAGCGGAAGGATTCCAATCTGTCTCAGCCGTCCTGAAGACCTACACAGCCGAGTAGGGACGAAATCAGCGCCTACCGAAGCACAAAGAGTGGACAATAGGGTGGATGCAATCCGCCATCTGAACCACAACTCGTTGTTATTGCTATGCGGTTTTGGTGCGTCATGGTGCTCCTGGAGGGACTCGAACCCCCAACCTAACCGTTATGAGCGGTCAGCTCTAACCATTGAGCTACAGGAGCACGCGCCTTGTATGAAGTCACGCGCGAGATCATACAAGACCCCACACACGAGATCTGTGCCGGGATAGTGTGGGGTATTTCCGGGGACGTTTGCGACGGTTTCAGGGGCGACCTCGCCCCGCGAACTGTCCTGATGGTCGGAATGTGGCCGGCGGGGCAGGGAGACCGAACGCGTTCGCCCGGGCTGCGGCGAGGCTGACCGCCGGACAACCCGCTTGCGCAAGACCCGTTCTGGTGCTGCCGTCAGGGGCACAGCAGCAGCAAGGCGACATAGAGCGCCCGACCGATAACAGCCCGTCCTCGGCCGATCTGGCGCTGCTTCCCTTTCGTCGCCCCCTGCGGTAAAGCGCAGGGAAATTCCACTTGCCGGGGGCGCTTGCAGATGAGCGAGAAAAAGAACGGGCTGACCTATGCCCAGGCGGGCGTCGATATCGATGCGGGAAATGCGCTGGTCGAGCGAATCAAGCCGGCGGCGAAATCGACCGATCGGGCCGGCGTCATGGCCGGGCTCGGCGGCTTCGGCGGGCTTTTCGACCTGAAGGCGGCCGGTTTCGACGACCCGGTGCTGGTGGCCGCGACCGACGGGGTCGGAACCAAGCTCAAGATCGCCATCGATACCGGATTTGTCTCCGGCGTGGGCATCGATCTCGTGGCGATGTGCGTCAACGACCTTGTCTGCCAGGGCGCGGAACCGCTCTTCTTTCTCGACTATTTCGCCTGCGGGGCGCTGGACGTGGAGCGGGCGGCGCAGGTGGTCGAGGGCATCGCCGAGGGCTGCCGGCAATCGGGCTCGGCGCTGATCGGCGGCGAGACGGCCGAGATGCCGGGCATGTATGCGAAAGAGGATTTCGATCTCGCGGGCTTTTCCGTAGGCGCGATGGAGCGGGGCTCGGCGCTGCCTGCCGGCGTGGCCGAGGGCGACCTGCTGCTTGGGCTGGGTTCGGCGGGTGTGCATTCCAACGGCTATTCGCTGGTGCGCAAGATCGTGGAGGTCCAGGGGCTGGACTGGGACGCGCCGTCGCCCTTCTGCGAGGGGCCGCTGGGCGAGGCGCTGCTGGCGCCGACGCGGATCTATGTGAAACAGGCCCTGGCCGCGATCCGCGCCGGTGGCGTGCATGGGTTCGCCCATATCACAGGTGGCGGGCTGACCGAGAACCTGCCGCGTGTCCTGCCAGAAGGGCTGGGCTGCGCGGTCGATCTCTCGGCGTGGAAATTGCCGCCCGTTTTCAAATGGTTGGCGAAGGCTGGCGGGCTGGAAATCGCAGAGATGCTCAAGACATTCAACTCCGGCATCGGCATGGTGCTTGTGGTTGCCCCGGAGCGCGCCGAGGCGGTGGCCGCGCTGCTGGAAGAGCAGGGCGAGCAGGTCTTCCGCATCGGCGAGGTCGTGGCGGGCGAGGGTGTCGCCTATCGCGGAGAGCTTGCGTGAAACGGGTCGCGATCCTGATCTCGGGAGGCGGGTCCAACATGGTCGCGCTGCTCGACAGCATGGAGGCGGCCGGCCACCCGGCGACGCCCTGTCTCGTGGCCTCGAACGATCCGAATGCGGGCGGGCTGGCCAAGGCGGCTGCGCGCGGCGTTGCCACAGCGGCGCTCGATCACAAACCCTTCGGCAAGGACCGGCCGGCCTTCGAGGCCGAGCTGAGCAGGATCATCAACGACCATGGCGCCGACATGATCTGCCTGGCCGGGTTCATGCGGGTGCTCACCGCCGGTTTCGTGACCCCCTGGTCGGGGCGGATGATCAATATCCACCCCTCGCTCCTGCCGAAATATCGCGGGCTGCACACGCATGCGCGCGCGCTTCAGGCTGGCGATGCCGAACATGGCTGCACGGTGCACGAGGTGACACCGGAGCTGGATGACGGTCCGATCCTCGGCCAGGCGCGTATCCCGGTTGAGCCGGGCGACACGCCCGAAAGCCTCGCCGCGCGGGTGCTGGTGATGGAACATCGGCTCTATCCGGCCGTTCTGCGGCGATATGCAGCCGGGGACAGGACCCCCGTAACACTTCCGTGACGCTTCCCAAGCCCGGCAAGAGCGTCTAAGACAACCAGAACGGGCAGAAAGCCGTTCTGGTATAACAAGATAGAGTTACGGGCATGCGCATATTGAAGACGACAGAGGAACTCGCTGCGTTTTGCGCGCAGGCGGCAGAGGGGCCCTATGTCACGCTCGACACGGAGTTCCTCCGCGAGCGGACCTATTACTCCAAGCTCTGCCTGGTGCAGATGGCGCTGCCCGGCGATGGCGAGGCGGTGCTGATCGATCCGATCGAGGGCGGCGACGCGCTCTCGCTGGAGCCGCTCTACGAGCTCTACCGCAACACCGATGTGGTCAAGGTCTTCCACGCCGCGCGGCAGGATCTCGAGATATTCTTCCACGAGGGCGATGTCTTCCCCGAACCGCTCTTCGACACCCAGGTCGCTGCCATGGTCTGCGGGTTTGGCGAGCAGGTGGGCTACGAGACGCTGGTGCGCAAGATCGCGCATGGCACGGTCGACAAGAGCTCGCGTTTCACCGACTGGTCGCGCCGGCCGCTTTCGGAGGCACAACAGACCTACGCGCTGGCCGATGTGACCCATCTGCGCGTGGTCTATGAATTCCTTGCCGCTGAACTTGAAAAAAGCGGCAGAACCCATTGGGTAACCGAAGAACTTTCGGTACTGACCGATCCGGGCACCTATCAGGTCGATCCCGAGAATGCCTGGAAACGGGTCAAGACCCGGACCAATTCCGGCAAGTTCCTCGCCATCGTGCGCGAGCTGGCCCGGTTCCGCGAAACCCATGCGCGGACCCGCAACATCCCGCGCAACCGGGTCTACAAGGATGACGCGCTTCTGGAGCTGGCCTCGACCAAGCCGCGCAGCCTGCAGGATCTCGGCAAGTCCCGGATGCTGCTGCGCGATGCCCGCAAGGGGACGATTGCCGACGGCATCCTTGCCGCGATCGAAGCCGGTCTGGCCGTGCCCTCCGAAGCCTATCCCAAGCCCGATACCAGCCGCGACAAGCTGCAGGTCAACCCGGCGCTGGCAGACCTGTTGCGGGTCCTGCTCAAGGCACGGTCCGAGACCGCCTCCGTGGCGCAGAAGCTGATCGCGACCTCGGCCGAACTGGACCTGATCGCGGCCGGGCGGCGCGACGTTGCGGCGCTGAAGGGCTGGCGCGCCGAGGTGTTCGGCGATGATGCGCTGCGGCTCTGCGCGGGCGAAATCGCCCTTGCCGCGCGTGGCACCAGCGTCGAGGCCATCGAACTCTAGCTCCGTTTTCGCGGCTACCCGGTGCACGCTCCGGACGTCAAGTCCGGCCCGCGCGCGCCGGCATCTGCGTGGTGCGCGACAGTGCAAGGATCCCGTCGGGCCAAGCGCCCGAACGGATGTCGTCCATTTCGGTGGGATTCACCCGGCCGCACCGCCAACTGAAACGGGACGTTCGGCAGCGCCTCAGGGCGCAACTGCCGGCGTGCGGCAGAGGCAACCGGCCTTAGCGGCTGGAGGTCCGCTGGTTGTTCTGCCCGATAACGCGGATCTGGCGCACCCCGCCAAGCGACTGGTCGGAGATAAAGGCGCCGGCGGTCAGCTCGCGCGAGGCGGTGTTTACGACATTGGTCTGCTGTCTCGGCGGCACGACCCGGAATTCAAGCTGGATCACGCCATCCTTGGAGGCGATCTTGCCGGCCTCGGATTTGTAGGTCGAGACCAGGTCGGCGGCCCAGTAGCCCTGGCGTGGCGGCAGACCGACGGCCGTTACAACCGCGCCGCCGGGGACTTGGTCGACCTGCATTTCAACGACCTGGGACACCAGCGGGCGCGGGTCCACGTCGCTGGGATAGCCCTTGTTCGGAGCGAGGGTCGGGGTGTCGCTGCTGTTGGAGAACCAGCCCCAATTGCCGGGGTTGTAGCGGGATTGGCATCCTGCCAACACAAGCACGGCCACAAGGCCCGCAACAATCTGCACTTTCATCTCTCGCCCTCGTTGCCTCGTCGCCCGCTGTTCCGGCCTCCGGCTTATCGAAAAGCGCGGGGCTTGAAAAGCCTGCGCGGGCGGGTAGATGGGATGGACGAGCTGCCGCGAGCGTCCTAGAGAGGGCGCGTCAGTCAAGGAGGGCCGCATGGCGCAGGAATCTTTCGAGGATATCGTCGACACATTCGAATTCCTGGACGATTGGGAAGAGCGCTATCGCCACGTGATCGACCTGGGCAAGGCGATGGAGACTCTGGCCGAAAGCCTGCGGGTTCCGGCGACGAAGGTCGAGGGCTGCGCGAGCCAGGTCTGGCTGGTGCCGGAGATCGAGGGGCAGGGCGCCGATGCCGTCTTCCGCTTTCGCGGCGACAGCGATGCGATGATCGTCCGCGGGTTGATCGCCATCCTGCAGGCGCTCTATTCGGGGCTGACCGCGCGCGCCGCGCTGGAGATCGATGCGCCGGCGGAGCTTGCCCGGCTTGGTCTCAACGATCACCTTTCTTCGCAGCGTTCCAACGGGTTGCGCGCCATGGTTCAGAGAATTCGGGAGCTGTGCGAGCGCAGCGTCGCCGCGTGACGGCCGCCGCTGCGCGCCTGCGCGCGGCAAGAGTGGAGGCGGTCGAGGCCGATGCGATCAGCCGTCTCATCAGCACGACCCTGTTTCGGTCCAATGCTGCGGACTATCCCATGAATGTGCTCGAACGCATCGCCGAGGCGCATGCGCCGAGCCATATGCTGGAATACCTGGCGGATCGCGACGTTCTCGTCGCAGAAACCGAGGCGGGCGAGATCGTGGGCACGGTGGCGGCCGATGCGGAATGGGTGAAGTCCTTCTTCGTCCATCCCGACTGGCAGGGGGCTGGCATCGGACAGGCGCTCCTGGACAGTATTCTGGAGCAGATGCGGGCGAGAGATTGTGCAACGGCCTGGCTGCAGGCGTCGCTCACGGCGGTCGGCTTCTATCGCGCCGCAGGCTTCACGACGATGCAGGAGATCATCGATGGGGGCGACCACAGGACGGTGATGAAGAAAGACCTGTAACGACCTGAAATGAATTTCTAACCCTGCCTGCGCCGCGAAGCGGCGCCACCGCCGTTCGGACCCCGTCCGACGGCACGCCCCGCCCGGGACGCAGCCATGATCCGGGCTATCTCCCGACGGCCTCCGACAGCACGACCGCGAGGTCGCCATAGCCGGTCTTCCGCCGCTCATAGGCCAGTCCCAGCCGGCTGGCGCATTCCTGCGCCTTGGCATCGAGCGCCGGGTCCTCGGTCTGCGCCTGGTAAACCAGCTTTCGGTAATGGGCGAAATAGCTGTGGATAAGCTCGGGGTAGCGGTCCAGCCCCAACGGCTTCCAGACAAAAGCGTCGAACTGGCGGACCAGAAAATCGGTCAGATAGAACGTGTCGATCTCGCCTTCCGCGCGTTTCGCAAAGAGCTCATTGCCCTCGAAAAAGGAGTAGCAATGCGGCCCGGCAATCATCTCGACCCCGTGGCGCGCGCAGGCTTCTTGCAGCAGGCCGCCCGTGCCGCAATCGGCATACGCCACGAAGATCGTCTCGTACTGCGTTGATTTTTCTTCGATCAGCGCTTCGACCGCCGGCGTGATCCTGTCAGGGTGATTGTGAAGGATCGCCGGCAGGCAGGTCAGGTCGACATGGTCCCATCCATTTGCGGCCTTCACGGCCAGGATCTCCCGCGCAATCGCGCCACAGCCGATCACAAGCAACCGCGCCGTGCCGGCCGCCTCCAGCGTCAGGCCGTCTTCTGTCAGGTCGCTGTCGGAAAGGCTCATTGTTCCTCTTTTTCCGCGTCAATCCAGCGCTGCGCCCGGTACAGCCGCAGCGCGACCAGCGCCATGATGGCGATGCCGATCCAGGGCGCCAGATGGGTCCAGGCCATGGACGCAACGCCGATGGTGACGCCGGCGATCAGGATCACGGCAACCAGTAGAATCGTGTATGTTTTCGGGGGCATGGAATCTTCTCCTCACCCCCGAAAGATAGGCACGCGAAGGGTGGATGTCAGCCCGCAGCCATCTGATTGTGCTTGCGTGCGACGAATTCCTTCGCCGTTTCGACCGCGACAGCCGCATCCCGACAATAGGCATCCGCGCCGATTGCCTTGCCGAATTCCTCGTTCAGCGGCGCACCGCCAACCAGCACGATGTAATCGTCGCGCAGGCCCTTCTCGGAGAGCGTGTCGATCACGACCTTCATATAGGGCATGGTCGTGGTCAGCAGCGCGGACATGCCAAGAATATCCGGCGCCTCGTTTTCCAGCGCCTCAAGATAGCCCTCGACCGCGTTGTTGATCCCGAGATCGATCACTTCGAACCCGGCGCCTTCCATCATCATGGCGACGAGGTTCTTGCCAATATCGTGGATATCGCCCTTCACGGTGCCGATCACCATCTTGCCCATGCGCGGCGCGCCGGTCTCGACCAGAAGCGGCTTGAGAATGAACATCCCGCCCTTCATCGCGTTGGCCGCCAGCAGCACCTCGGGGACAAAGAGGATCCCGTCGCGGAAATCATTGCCGACGATGGTCATGCCGGAGACAAGCGCCTCGGTCAGCACCTGGTAGGGCTGCCAGCCGCGTTCCAGCAGGATATTCACGCCTTCCTCGATCTCTTCCTTGAGACCGTCATAGAGGTCGTCATGCATCTGCTGGACGAGTTCGTCGGTTTCCAGTTCGGAAAGGATGATGTCGTCTTCTTCGTCGGACATGTCGGGACTCCTGGCAGAGCGGCGATCTGTCGCCGTGGGGGCTTTGGTTCACGTTTCCATGCAGGCGGGGGGCGGGACGCGACCGATTGCGACATAGTTGTTCCGCAACCGACCTGCACTGCACATTCGCAGCCGCTTTCCTTGCATGATGTTCTCATTTTGTTCTAGTTTGGCGGCATGAGCCAGTCGAACCCGACCCATCTTCCGCAGGGACGCCGCCGTGGCCGTGCCGCGCTTTCCAACCGTCCGGGACGGTTCGAACCGCATGGGCGCGAGGCGCAATGCGATGGCTGGCCGGGAGACGAGGAGCCCTTGCCGCCGCTGCGCACCGAACTCACGGAGGAAATCCCGCGCAAGATCCTGACCCGCAACAGCTCTCCCGATATCGGCTTCGACCGTTCGGTGAACCCCTACAGGGGCTGCGAGCATGGCTGCATCTACTGTTTCGCGCGTCCAACGCATAGCTATCTGGGCCTCTCGCCGGGGCTCGATTTCGAAACCCGGCTCACGCTGAAACCCACCGCGCCGGAGCTGCTGCGGCGCGAGATCAGCCGCAAGCGCTACACGCCCGCGCCGATCGCCTTCGGCACCAACACCGATGTCTACCAACCCGTTGAGCGCGACCACCGAATTGCCCGCGGCTGTTTCGAGGTGCTGAGCGCGTTCCGCCACCCGCTGATGGTGACCACCAAGGGCAGCCTGATCGAGCGCGATACCGACATTCTCGGCGAGATGGGCCGGGCCGGGCTTTCCCGCGCCTCGATCTCCCTTACCACGCTGGACCGCGATCTCGCGCGCTCGCTGGAGCCGCGCGTGCCGTCGCCCGCGCGGCGTCTCAAGACCATCGAAACGCTTGCCCGCGCCGGCATCCCGACCATGGTCTCCATCGCGCCGCTCATCCCCGGCCTGACCGATCACGAGATCGAGCCGATCCTGCAGGCGGCCAGTGAAGCCGGGGCAAGCTCGGCGATGATGATCCTGCTGCGCCTGCCGCTCGAGGTGGCCGAGCTCTTCAGGGAATGGCTTGAAGAGGCCCGCCCGCTGCGTGCCGCGCGCGTGCTGGCCCGCATCCGCGAGACCCATGGCGGATCGGACTACGATTCCGCCTGGAAGACCCGCATGACGGGGCAGGGGACCTATGCAGCACTTCTCCACCAAAGGTTTCGTCTTTCCCTCAAACGTTTCGGTCTGACAGCCGAGCCTGCGCCGCTGCGGACGGATCTCTTCCGCGTCCCGCCTGCGCCGGGCGACCAGCTGTCCCTGTTCTGAATATGCTCAGCCCCCGGGGGCGGTAAGCTGTCTTTAGATGCCGAGCCGGTCGGCGACCTGCCAATGGTTCCGGATCTGGTCGAGCAACTCGGCCAGGACTTGCTTGCGCATCGGGGTCACCTCCTGAGATCAGCCGCGCCGACGCCGGCGCGTGATGCGCCCCTCGGGGGCATCGCCATCGGTGCCGTCGCTGGCCGAGGAGAAGCCGCCAAGCGTCTCGGTGATTGATTCCAGGCTGGGGCGCTGGCCCGGCGGCGTCGTTTCCAGCGCCGCGCGCATCGCCTTGAGATGCTCGGCCGTCGTGCCGCAGCAGCCGCCGATGATCTTCGCGCCGGCGTCCCGGGCGAGGACGGCGTATTTCGCCATCACCTCGGGCGTGCCGTCATAGTGGATATGGCCGTCCTCGTATTTCGGGATCCCGGCATTGCCCTTGGCCACAACTGGAATATCCGGCCCCAGGGCGGTGAAACCCAGCACCGTGCGCAGCAGGTCCGAGGAACCGACGCCGCAATTGGCGCCGAAGGCCAACGGCCGGTGCGCAAGCCCGGAGACCAGCGAGACCATGTCGGCCGAGGTCAGGCCCATCATCGTCCGTCCCGCCGTGTCGAAGGACATCGTGCCGACCCAGGGCATCCCGGCGAGCCGCGCGGCTTCCGCGGCGGCCTTGTATTCCTCCGGCGCCGAGATCGTCTCGACCCAGAGCACATCCGCGCCGCCTTCCTTCAGTCCCTCGGCCTGCTCATGGAACATTTCCACGGCCAGCTCATGGGTCAGCGGACCCATCGGCGCCATGATCTCGCCGGTCGGACCCATCGAGGCGGCCACGACAACCGGCCGGCCCGCCGCATCGGCCACTTCGCGGCCAAGCTCGGCGCCGAGCCGGTTCAACTCGCGCACACGGCCCTGCGCGTCATGCAGCTTGAGACGGGAGGCGTTGCCGCCGAAGGTGTTGGTCAGGAAGATGTCCGAGCCGGCATCGACCGGCCCCTGGTAGAGCGCCCGGATCCGATCCGGGTGATCGGCATTCCACAGCTCCGGTGCGTCGCCCGATTGCAGGCCCATGTTGAACAGCGTCGTCCCGGTCGCGCCATCGGCCATGAGCCAGTCGCGGGTCGAGAGGAGGCGGGAAAGGGCATCGGTCATGTCAATCATCCATCGCGGATTAGGGGAGCGGATGACGGCTCTTCTCACGAACCGCGCCTTTAGGCAAATCGAATGATGTCATGATCTTCATGAGCCGGAACGCAAGACGCGCCCCGCGGGGCGCGTCACGTTTCGCAGTTCCGGAGGCCGGTTTTCAGAGCACCGAGCGGATCTCGCCCTTGGCAGCCCGCTCGCGCGCATCGGCAAGAAACTCCGCCATCCGCTCGCGCACACGCTCCTCGGGACGGGCGTCACCAAGGTCTTCCATCAGCTTGGCAACGACGGATTCCTCGCCACCTTCCTCAAGGTCGACCCGGATGATGTCCTTGGCGTAGCGCACCGCCTGTTCGGCCGTCTTGCCCAGCAATGCGGCCGCCCAGAAGGCGATATGCTTGTTGCGCGAGGCCTGGGCGAGAAACTCCATCTCGGCATCATGAACAAATTTCGCCTCATAGGCGGCTTCGCGATCGTCAAAGGTGGTCATCTGAACGGTTTCCCTCCCGCAATTCCGTTATGACTCCAATGTATGTCTTCGCCGGGAGCTTGCCTAGGGCACAGGCATGCGACCCAAGGGCCTAGCCGCGCCCGAAAAGCTGCGCCAACCGTGCGATATCGGCCATCTTTTCGACTTGCGGCCGCTCGCCGGCAAAGATCATCCTGCGCGCTTCCTCCAGCGCGCCGTCTATGTCGCCGCCCAGCAACTGCCCGGTGAGCTGGTCGAGCCAGCCGACCTGCTGCTCTTCCGGCAGGGCCGATTCCACGGCCTTGACCAGAAGACCGGTCACCTCTTCCTCCCAGCTCTGTTCGCCGGAATGCGGCGCCTCGGCAGGGGCGGGCGCCGGACCCGGCGCTCCCACGGCCTCCATCACGCGTTCCCGCATGTCGGCATCGGTGCCGGCGGCCGCGGCGCCGGCGAGCAGCGGCTCGACCGGGCTGTCGATCTCCATCGGGGCCTCGACCGGCATGAGCTGCTCCCGCACCACGGTCTGGACCTCGGCCAGCGGACGCCCGGTCGCCGCGGTGGAGAGCTCCAGCACGACCATCTCCGCGCCCTCGGCCTGTACGAAGAGCAGGTCGGGGTCGACCCCGAGCGCTTCGAGGATGATGGCCTGGCGCACCGGCGTCATGATCTCCGATTGCGGCGTGCCGGGGGGCGGCAGGCTGTCTGCCTCGACCGGATGCGGCATGCCGGCATCGGTGCCGCGCCATTCGGCTTCGGCAATATCGCCCTCGGCGCTGACCGACTCTGCCCTGCGCGTCACGCGCCCGCCCTGGTAGACATGGAAAGCGAAATGCGCGCCCGGATGGCGGCTGCCGGAATAGCGGAAGTAGAACAGCTCATCCCCGGCCAGCTCGGCGCTGAGCCGTTCCGCGAACAGGGAGGTTTCGCCGTCGCCTTCGAGGAACTCGACCAGCGTGAGGTCGGCCACGCCAAGCGGCGACGAGATCCGCACCGGACCGGGCGCGCCAGAGCTTTCGGTCAACACGACCCGGGTCAGGGGCGTTGGTCCCACCGTTCCGGCGGGCTGGATCCGCATTTCGGTTGTCGCACCCGCGGCCCGCGCGGCCTGTCGCGATTTGCCAGCGCCAAGCAGCCGTTTGAGCAGGCCTTGCTTCGGCGCCTCTGTCGGGGCGGGCGTGGGGGAAGGCGTCGAAGCGCCGGAGGCCGCCCGCCCGACCGCTTCTGCAACCTCCGCCGGCGAGCGGGCCGACAGGGCGAAATCGATCAGGGCGAAATCCTCGGTCATCTGGGTCGTCTCCTCTGGGCGGCATCCTGCGCGCACGCGTCCAAAGGTCTGACAGCAACGCGGGAGTGTCAACCGAGAGCGCGGGCCCGATGGCCGCTTTCGCGCCCCGCTTGCGACATTCCCCCCCATGCCGTATAGCGCAGGACAAAACAGGCCCGGGAGATCCCCGAAAACGGCCGCAGAAAGGACCTCATGGCACGTCGCAAAAAGATTTACGAAGGCAAGGCCAAGATTCTCTACGAAGGCCCGGAGCCGGGCACGATCGTGCAGTATTTCAAGGACGACGCCACCGCTTTCAACGCCGAGAAGAAGGACGTCATCGAGGGCAAGGGGGTGCTGAACAACCGCCTGTCCGAGTACTTCATGAACGGGCTGAACAATATCGGCGTGCCGACCCACTTCATCAAGCGCCTCAACATGCGCGAGCAACTCGTTCGTGCCGTTGAGATAATTCCGCTTGAAGTCGTCGTGCGCAACGTCGCCGCCGGGTCAATCTCGAAGCGCCTGGGCATCGAGGAAGGCACGGCGCTGCCGCGTCCGATCGTCGAGATGTACTACAAGGATGACGCGCTCGGGGACCCGCTGGTCACCGAAGAGCATATCATCGCCTTCGGCTGGGCTTCCCAGCAAGACATGGATGACATGGTGGCGCTGGCGCTGCGGGTGAACGATTTCATCTCCGGCATCATGATGGGCGTCGGCATCAAGCTGGTGGATTTCAAGATCGAGATCGGGCGAATCTATGATGGCGATTTCATGCGCCTCATCGTGGCCGACGAGATCTCTCCCGATTCCTGCCGGCTCTGGGACAGCAAGACCGGCGAGAAGCTGGACAAGGATGTGTTCCGCCGCGACCTGGGCAACCTGGCCGACGCCTATACCGAGGTGGCCAAGCGCCTTGGCGTGCTGCCGAACAACAATAGCGCCCCGCTGGGCAAGCCCACATTGATCAATTGAAAGCCCGTGCTCCTCGAGGGAGGGGCGCGGCGTACCAAGCGAGCGAAGGACGAGCAGAGATGAAGGCCAAGGTGACCGTGATGCTGAAAACCGGCGTTCTGGACCCGCAGGGCGAGGCGGTGAAATCCGCGCTCGGCTCGCTCGGGTTTGACGGCGTCGATGCGGTTCGGCAGGGCAAGGTGATCGAACTGGACCTGGCCGAGGCGGATGCGGCCACGGCCGAGGCGGCGGTGACGGAGATGTGCGAGAAACTGCTCGCGAACACGGTCATCGAGAGCTATTCCATCGAGCTGGCCTGATGCGGGCCGCCCTGCTGACAGGCTATCGCGCGCCGCTGGAGATCGGCACGCGGCCCGACCCCACGCCGCCCGTCGGGGGCGTGGTGCTGAAGGTGCTGGCCTGTGGCATCTGTCGCTCGGACTGGCATGTCTGGACCGGGGCGGACCCTGTCGCGCTGCCGCAGATCCCGGGCCATGAGTATTGCGGCGAGGTCGTCGCCGTGGGGCAGGGCGTGGCGCAATGGAAGCTCGGGGACCGGGTCATTGCGCCCTTCATCCTCGCCTGTGGCCATTGCGAGGCCTGTTCCTCCGGGCGCCAGACGATCTGCCCGGACCAGGCGCTGCCCGGCTTCACGCAGGACGGCGCCTATGCCGAGCTGGTTGCCGTGCCGCATGCAGATACCAACCTGACGACGCTGCCGCCCTGGATGGAGCCGTCGCTGGCGGCCGCGATGGGCTGCCGGGTCACGACATCCTGGCATGCGCTGACGGGCCGGGCCCGGTTGGCGCCGGGCGAGTGGCTGGCCGTCTTCGGAACCGGCGGGATCGGGTTGTCGACCGTGCTGCTGGGCAAGGCGCTCGGCGCGAAGGTTATCGCCGTGGACGTGGTGCAGGAAAAGCTGGACTATGCCATGTCGCTGGGCGCCGTGGCTTGCGTGAATGCCGCCACCACCGACGCGGCCGCAGCGGTGCGCGAGATCACCGGCGGCGGCGCGGATGTCGCCATCGAGGCGCTCGGAGTTGAAGAAACCACCGTAAGCGCTCTGAAATCTCTCGGAAAAATGGGTCGCATGGTGCAGGTCGGAATGCCCGCCGGCGAGCATGTGACCATGAAGCTGCCGATGGATGCCGTCTATTCCGGCCAATTGGCCGTCTTCGGCACGCGCGGCATGCCCGCCTGGCGCTACCCGAGCCTTCTGAGCCTGCTGGAGGCGACCGAGCTCGACCTCTCGCCGCTTGTCTCCCGCCGCGTCCGGCTCTCGGACGCTTCCGCCGAACTGGCCGCCTATGACGGGCCGACCCCGCCGGGCGTCGCCGTCATCACCGATTTCCTGAGCTGAGGAGCCCCAAGATGCGCGCAGCCGTCGTCACCTTCCCCGGATCCAATTGCGACCGTGACCTTGCCGTGGCCTTCGAGGCGGCCGGGTTCCAGGTCCACCGCGTCTGGCATCGCGACAGCGCGCTGCCCGAGGGGCTGGACGTGATCGGCCTTCCCGGCGGTTTCTCCTTCGGCGACTACCTGCGTTGCGGCGCGATCGCCGCCAATGCGCCGATCTGCCGGGAGGTGAAGGCCTTCGCGGAGCGGGGGGGACATGTGCTGGGGATCTGCAACGGCTTCCAGATCCTGCTGGAAACGGGGCTGCTTCCGGGCGCACTGATGCGCAATGCAAACCTGCATTTTGTCTGCAAACCCGTGGACTTACGGATCGAAAGTGAAGCGTCTCCCTATACGGCCAGCTATGGACGTGGGACCGAGATCACCATCCCGATCGCGCATCATGACGGCAATTACCAGGCCGATGCGGAGACGATCGCCCGGCTGGACGGCGAGGGGCGCGTCGCCTTCCGCTATACCGACAATCCGAACGGGTCGGCCGGCGATATCGCGGGCGTGCTGTCTGCGAACCATCGGGTCCTGGGGATGATGCCGCATCCCGAGCGCGCCATAGACGATCTGCATGGCGGAACTGACGGCAAGGCGCTGTTCACCGGTCTGGCGGAGATGCTGGTCTCCGCCTGAAGCCAGGCGGCGTCGATCCAGTCGCCAATCTTGGCTCTGGACGCTGACGGGCAGGGACCAGGGCCGTTGCCCACCCTGTCAGCGCCACCCCGTCCCGGCGGGCCGGCGCTTTGCATCCCGCGTGCAAACGCTTGAAATCCTTCGGATCTGGCCGGGATCACGCATAGAGCACGAATGTTGCTGCGCCATCCCGCGGGCGGGCGCTGCCACGGCGTCGGGTCCGCGCGCTGTGTCCGCAGCAACAGGCCGCCCTTGCCCGCCAGGCCGTTCCGGGTCGGCCTCAGGCCCGCCGCAGCGCCAGCACCGCGTTCAGCCCGCCAAAGGCGAAAGCATTGGAGAGGACCACGTCGACATCCGCGTCCCGCGCGACATTCGGAACCACGTCCAGCGCGCATTCCGGGTCCGGCTCCTCGTAGCCAATGGTCGGCGCGATGACGCCTTCCTTCAGCGCCATGGTGCAGGCCAGCAACTCGACCGCCCCGGTGCCGCCGATCAGGTGGCCATGCATCGACTTGGTCGAGGAGATCATCAGGTCATTGGCGTGATGGCCAAGCGCATCGGCGACGGCGGCGCATTCGGTCTTGTCATTCGCGGCGGTCCCGGTGCCATGGGCGTTGATATAGCCCACCTCTTCGGGGTTGATCCGCGCATCCTGCATCGCCAGCGTCATCGTCCGCGCCGCGTTCTGCTTCGACGGCATGACGATATCGGCCGCGTCCGAGGTCATGGCAAAGCCGATCACCTCGGCGATGATCTCGGCCCCGCGGGCTTTGGCGTGCTCGTATTCCTCGAAGACGAAGATCGCCGCGCCCTCGCCCTGGACCATGCCGTTGCGATTGGCCGAAAACGGCCGGCAGGCATCTTTCGACATCACCCGCAGCCCTTCCCAGGCCTTCACGCCGCCAAAACACAGCATCGACTCGGAGCCGCCGGTGATCATCACCTCGGCCATGCCGGAGCGGATGAACTGGAAGGCCTGTCCCATCGCGTGGTTGGAGGAGGCGCAGGCCGTGGCGACGGTAAAGGTCGGCCCCTTGAGGTTGAACTCCATCGACACATGAGAGGCGGCGGCGTTGTTCATCAGCTTCGGCACGACGAAGGGATGAACGCGATTCTTCCCGGCCTCGTAGACGGTGCGGTAATTCTCGTCGAGCGTGTTCATGCCGCCGCCGGAATTGCCGAGCACCACGCCGGACCGCGCCGCGAGATCGCCGACAAAGCTCAGCCCCGACTGCGCGATCGCTTCGCGGGCCGACAGCAGCGTGAATTGCGTGAACCGGTCATACAGCACGATCTGCTGGCGGTTGAACTCCGCATCCGGGTCATAGCCCTTGACCTGCCCGCCGATCTGGATCGCCAGCCGGTCGACATCGCGGATCTCCAGCGGACCGATCCCGCAATGGCCTTCGCGCATCGCTTCCAGCGTGTCAGGAACATTCATGCCTAGGGCGTTGACCGTACCCTGGCCGGTAATCACGACACGTTTCACGAGTTGGACTGCTCTGCGATGAGGCTTTCAACGGCGGCAATTATGGCCGAGATCGAGGAGACGTCGAAATCGCTCTTTTCGGGTTCGTTGGCGTTGAAGGGCACGGAGATGTCGAAGGCTTCCTCGATCGCGAAGATGCTCTCCACGAGACCGAGGCTGTCGATCCCGAGATCCTCGAGCGACGCTTCGTCCTTCACGTCCGACGGTTCCAGGACCGCCTGCTCCGCAATGATCGCGATCACCTTGTCCTTGACGCTCTCGGCCATCTCCCGGCTCCCCTGCTCAGTTCGTGACAGCCATTTAGTCCTTGCTGGCAATGTTGGAAAGCGTCTTTCGCAACTCCGCGACGTCGCGAACCAGTTTCGGAAGCCTCCGCAGCGCCTTGTAACTCTCGACCTGGGTGGAGATCTTCGTCGCCGGGTAGCCCATCATCACCCGGCCCGAGGGCACGTTGGACAAAACCTTCGTGCCGGCGGAAACCACCACATCGGAGCCGACGGTGATATTGTCCGCCAGCCCGGACTGGCCGGCCATGACCACGCGGTCGCCGACCTTCGTGGAGCCGGCGGCGCCTGACAGCCCGCAGAAAAGGCAGTTCTTTCCGGTTACGACGTTGTGGCCGATCATCACCATGTTGTCGATCTTCGTGCCATCGCCGATCCTGGTTGCCCGGATCGTCCCGGCATCGATGGTGGCGTTGGAGCCGATTTCGACATCGTCACCGATTTCCACCCCGCCCAGCGAATGGATCTTCACCCATTGATGGCCGGTATTCTCCACCTCGTCGCGCAGCTCCGCCCGCGCTTCCTCCATCCCGGAGGCCTGGGGAGACACATAGGAGAACCCGTCGCCGCCGATGGCCGCGCCGGACTGGCAGGTGAAGCGCGCGCCGATCCGGACATTGCGCCCGATCCGCACGCCGGCATGGATCAGCGCCTCCGGCCCGATCTCGCAATCGGCTCCGATGGACACATGCGAGCCGATCCGTGCATCCCGGGCAATACGCGTTCCCCGTCCGATGGTGACGAATGGTCCGATCGCGGCCCCCTCGGCGATCTCGGCGCTCTCGTCGATGATCGCCGTCGAATGCACCCCCTGCGCGATCTCGGGCCCGGAATCCAGCAGCCGCGTCAGGCCTGACAGTGCATAGCGCGGACGGTCGACCAGTATAGCAGCGTCCAGCCCCATCCCTTCCCAGTCGGCATCGGCCCAAAGGATCGCCGCGCGCGCTGTGCCCTGCTCAAGCGCCTCCGCATAGGCGGGTGCCATAGCGATGGCGAGCGCGTCGGGGCCCGCCGAGGCGGGTTCGGCGGCGCTGTTCACCGTCAGCCCGGCATTGCCGACGGCCCGGGCGCCGAGAGCTTCGGCGATGGTCTGGATGGAATAAGACATGGATTGGTCCCGACTGTTGGGTCTGGCCTGCAGGTGTAATCCAAGCCCCCGCCCGGCCGCAACAGGACAAAATCCGCCCTGCGCCTGGATCGAAAATCGGGGCCTCTGTGGTGCCAGCAAAACCGGCAGCTTGCGCCGACCAGGTCGTGCCGAAAAGGCTGGCCCGATCTGAGAAGCATTTCCGGAGATCTTGCCCCCAATCCCTCGAAATATCACATGAAAACGAAGGTTTCGAAAACCCTGGCCGCATCCTCTTTCGTCAAATATCCCCGCCGGAGGCACGATCCGAAGGATCGCTTCGGCCCACGCGGTCAGCTCCCTCGGAGGGGGCATTCCGGCAAAACGGGAAAATGTGGTGCTGTTTCAGCCTGCCCAAACCGGAACCGGAGGCCTAGGCAGTCTACGCGCCGGGCCTCCAACCTGGATGGGTCGGATCAATCCGCGCCGCGAGTCAGGGCGGCGACGCCGGTCCGGGCAATTTCCACCAGACCCAGAGGGCGCATCAGGTCGGCAAAGGCGTCGATCTTTTCCGGCGCGCCGGCGATGGAGAAGACGAAGCTTTCAAGCGTCGAATCCACGGCGTTGGCGCGGAAGATGTCGGCCAGGCGCAGCGCCTCGACCCGCTTATCGCCCGTGCCGGCAACCTTGAGCAGTGCCAGCTCGCGTTCGACGGAAGGACCCTCGATGGTCAGGTCATGGACTTCGTGCACCGGCACCATGCGACCGAGCTGGGCCTTGATCTGTTCGATCACCTGCGGCGTGCCGGTTGTCACGACGGTGATGCGCGAGCGGTGACCGGTATGGTCGACCTCGGCAACGGTCAGGCTTTCGATATTGTAGCCCCGGCCGGAGAAAAGGCCGATCACGCGGGCAAGAACGCCAGCCTCGTTGTCCACCACCACGGCCAGCGTGTGGGTCTCGATGACCTCTGCATTGGGGTTGCGCAGATCATAGGCCGAATGCTTCGACGAGCCTTTCTTGATCTTCAATGCGGACATGGGCTTTCCCTCGGTTCTTGCGCGTGATTTCACGAATGCGTCGCCTTGCATACAACGCGGTTGAAGACTGGGAAAGGTCAATTCCGCCGCAGTCTGGCACTTCCGCCGGTCGCCCGGGCGTGTCGGCGGGATATGCGCGCCCGAATGCGCCCGACGGGCGCCCGGCCCAACCGTTTCCCGACTGTCTTCGACAGGAGGGAAACCGGCGGGAGCGCCGCCGCCGACCCGGCGCGAAGGGGTTTGTTATTCCGGGAATTGAATGTAAGAATGCGTCGGTGGAAAAAGCGAGGGAGGACGGGCGATGGATCTGACGCGGCGCAGAATGATGCAGGGCGCGCTGGCAGGGGCAGGGGGGCTGGCCCTGGGCGGCGTTCCGCGATGGGCGCATGCTTCGCTGGAGCTGGGAGCGATGCGGATCGACACGCTGAGCGACGGACATCTTGTCCTGCCGCCCGAGTTCATCTTCGGCCCGATGCCGCAGGACGCGCTCGGCCCGGTGCTGGAGGCGCGCGGCATCACGCCCGGCGCACCGCTGACGCCGGAATGCAATGTCACGCTCCTGCGCAGCGGTGACAACACCATCCTCTTCGATACCGGCGCCGGCCCTTCCTTCCAGGAGAGCGCGGGCCAGATCGGCGATGCGCTCGACGCGCTGGAACTCGCGCCGGAAGATGTAACGCATGTGGTCTTCACCCATGCCCATCCGGATCATCTCTGGGGCATTCTCGACGATTTCGACGAGCCTTTCTTCTACGAAGCCCAACACATGATCGGCAAGGCGGAGTGGGAATACTGGACCGACCCGAAGACGGTCGACACCATCCAGCCGGAGCGGACAACCATGGCGGTGGGGGCGCAACGTCGGCTCATGGCGATGGAGGATGCGATGCTCTTCTTCGACGATGGCGAGGAGATCCTGCCCGGCGTGGCCGCTGTTTCGACGCCGGGCCACACGCCCGGCCACATGTCCTTCGAGATCCGCGACGGCAGCGAGAGCGTGATGGTCATCGGCGACGCGATCGGCAATCACCATGTCGCCTTTGCGCGTCCGGACTGGCATTCCGGCTCCGATCAGGACCGAGACCTGGGCGCCGCGACGCGCGTTGCGTTGATGGACCGGATGGCCGCCGAGCAGATGCGGCTGATCGGGTTCCATCTGCCGGGCGGCGGGATGGGACGTGCGGAGAAGGCGGAGGATGGGTATAGATTCGTTCAGGAGAGCTGAACGAGGAGGCCCGCGATGGCTGCCACACCCCCTGTCTGTGATTTCGGCTGGAAGGCCGTGGATTTTACCCTTCCCGCCACCGACGGTCAGCGCCATGCGCTGGCCGACCTGCGGGGGCCGAACGGCCTGCTGCTGATGTTCATCTGCAACCACTGCCCCTATGTGCTGCGCGCCATGGACCGGATCGTGCGCGACGCGCGCGAATTGCAGGCTTTCGGGATCGGCGTGGCGGCGATCTGTTCCAACGATGCCGCCGCTTATCCCGCGGATTCCTTCGCGAACATGGTGAAGAAGTCCGGGGAATGGGGATTGCCCTTCCCCTATCTGCATGACGCCGACCAATCCGTCGCCCGTACCTATGACGCTGCCTGCACACCGGATTTCTTCGGTTTCAACGCGGCGGGGGAGCTGCAATATCGCGGGCGTCTTGACGCAGCGCGCGCAGGTGCCGCGGCGCCGGACTTGCGGCGCGATCTCTTCGAGGCCATGAAACGCGTGTCCGAAACGGGCCGCGGCCCTGAAGAGCAGGTTCCCTCCATGGGCTGCTCCATCAAGTGGAAATAGCGCATGAATATCGTCTTCGACCTCGACGGCACGCTGATCGACAGCGCGCCGGATATCCAGGCTGTCGCTGAAGTGATCCTTGGCAAGCTGGGCAAGCCGCCGCTGACACTTGAGGAGACGCGGGATTTCATCGGGGAAGGGGCGAAGATCCTGGTCAGCCGGATGATGGCGGCGCGCGGGATCGAGGACACACCGCAGAGCCATGCGCGGATCTATGGCGATTTCGTTGCCGAGTATGAGTTCGCCGTGGAGCGGGCGGTGTTTTATCCCGGCGTGATCGACGCGCTGGCGCGGCTCAAGGCGTCGGGGCACAAGCTGGGCCTGTGCACCAACAAGCCGGAACTGCCGGCGCGCGCGGTGCTCAAACACATGAAGCTGGAGCCGGTCTTCGACGCCTTCGTCGCTGGCGGCATGCTGGAGAGCCGCAAGCCGGACCCGGAGATGGCGCTGAAATGCGTGGAGGATCTTGGCGGCGGGCCGACACTCTACGTGGGCGACAGCGGCACCGATTCCGAGACGGCGGCCAATGCAAACCTGCCCTTCGCGCTTTACACCGAGGGCTATCGAAAATCCCCGGTCTTCGAGATCCCGCATCGTTGGGCCTTCGACCATTTCGACCTTCTGGCAGAAATTGTCACCGAGGCGCAGACCGAGCAGACGGCGGCGCAATGAACCTCAAGGCACTGATCTTCGATGTCGACGGGACGCTGGCGGAGACCGAGGACCTGCATCGCCGCTCCTTCAACGCGGCCTTTGCCGAGCTGGGCCTTTCCTGGCATTGGGACCGCGAGGTCAATCGCGGCTTGCTTGCGGTGTCGGGCGGGCTCGAACGGATGAGTTTTTTCCAGGAGCGGCTGCCGGCAGAAGCGAGGCTGCCGGAGGAGCGTTTGGAAGCGGTGCAAACGGTCAAGCGGCGGGTCTATGGCGAGATGCTTGCGGACGGCGCGCTCGACCTGCGGCCGGGTGTGCGCGACCTGCTGGAAACGGCGAAGGCGGAGGGGCTGCGCTGTGCGGTGGTGACCGCGGCGAGTTCGGCCAGTTTCGAGGCGCTGGCGCAGGGATGCCTCTGGGCGTCGACGGACGAGATCTTCGAATCCGTGATCACCGGCGATGACGTCACGCGCAAGAAGCCGGACCCGCAGGGCTATCTTCTGGTGTTGGAGCGGCTCGGCCTCGCGGTCGAAGATGTCCTTGTCTTCGAGGACAGTCCGGTCGGCCATGCGGCGGCTCGGGCGGCCGGTATGCGAGTCGTCGTGACCCCTTCCGAAGATGGTGCGGACGATGCGGATTTTGGCCAGTCTCTGGTGCTGCCATCGCTGGAGCGCGAGTATTGGGAAGCGTTCGGCTTCACGCGCGCGGAGTAGCGCTTGGAGACGCTGTTGCGCCGGCAGCGGATCGAGAGACAGAGCGCCCCGGGGCGTTTTCATGTCGATATCAGACACAAGAAAAACGCCGTGGCTGGCGCGGCGTTCTTTTCGGCCGCCGATCCGACACTGTCGGCCAGAGCGGCAGATGCTATCCGATTGCTCGGCGACGTCAGAACTTCGAGCCGACCGGATGCTTCCTCAGGATCGTCTTGAGGGTTTTGATCTTGTGTTCGGAATCCCCGACACCCCATTCATCCCGACAAACACGCTGGCCGATCGAATGCGCCTGCTCCCAGGTGTAGCCATAGGTGATCAGGTCTTCGACGAAAACCGCGTTTGGGCGGTCCCAGGCCACGGTGTTTTTGAGGGCGCCGCGGTAGCAGCTGATATTGATCGTACCTTTGGGTGAAGATTCGGGATGCGACGGGGCGCCGAAGGCAATTGTTGCCGTGGTAAGCGGCACGGCAAGGCCGGCGACAAGAGAGCAAATAATGGTCTTTTTCATGGATTTCGTCCTTCCAGTTTGCAACGAGCAGTCCACACGACATCGGGATGCCGCCCCCAAGGACCTGCACGAAAATCCTAAAAATGTTGTGGCGATCTTAGCTTTTGCTCCGGATAAGTGAAGGAACCCATTTGGAAACGAACTATTTCTAACTCGTTTTTATGCCTTTGTGGCGGGTTTGTCCTTTTGCGGCTTGCCCGATTCCCGCAGGATATTGGCGCGTCGGCCGCGGTACTCCGCGCTTTTTGCACAATATCTTCGGTGTCATCAGCTTCGTGGTGGTCCATTTTGTGTATCTGTCATGGATTTCCGCGTTCGGAGCGTCGCTTGCGCTTGCCAGAAACCGCAAGCCCGGTCAGCATGGGGACAATGAGAACACGAGCAGCGGAGCCGCATTCTTGGGAATCAGTAGCCTGACCAACCCGACCGGAACCGAAGAGATAGCCGAAACCTCCCTGGAATTTGCCGATAACCGGCTCCTTGTGGAGCTGTGTGGCGAGTTCGACCGGAATCTTTCCCAGATCGAGCACCAGCTCGGCCTGCAGATCATCCGGCGGGGCAATCACCTCGCCCTGATCGGCGACGGGGAGGCGCGCGGGCGGGGCGCGGTGCTGCTGCAGGAGCTGTATGAGCGGCTGGAGACGGGGCGCTCGCTGGAGCCGGGCGACATTGACGGCGCGATCCGGCTCGGAACCCTTGAAGACGAGGCCGCCCCGCGGGCCGGCGACCAGATGGAGATGTTCCAGGGCGGGCATGTCGAGATCAAGACCCGCAAGAAGATCGTCGAGCCGCGCACGGCCGCACAGAAGGCCTATGTGCGCAGCCTGATGAGCAACGAGCTCTGCTTCGGCATCGGCCCGGCAGGCACCGGCAAGACCTATCTCGCGGTGGCCGTCGCGGTGAATCTCTTCATTGGCGGCCATGTCGACCGGATCATTCTCTGCCGTCCGGCTGTCGAGGCGGGCGAGCGGCTCGGCTTCCTGCCCGGCACGCAGGAGGAGAAGGTCGACCCCTATATGCAGCCGCTTTACGATGCGCTGAACGATTTCCTGCCTGGCAAGCAGGTGAACAAGCTCAAGGAAGAGAAGAAGATCGAGATCGCGCCGCTGGCCTTCATGCGCGGCCGGACGCTGGCCAACGCGGCCGTGGTGCTGGACGAGGCGCAGAACGCAACGACAATGCAGATGAAGATGTTCCTGACCCGTCTGGGGGAGGGATCGCGGATGGTGGTCACCGGCGACCGTACGCAGGTCGACCTGCCGCGCGGGGTGACCTCCGGGCTGGCCGAGGCGGAGAAACTGCTCAAGGGCGTGGACGGGATCGGCTTCAACTATTTCACCTCGAAAGACGTTGTGCGGCACCCGTTGGTTGCGAAGATCATCGAGGCCTATGACACGGATTATGCCCAGAGCTGAGGGCAGCCGACGGGTCGGCGCGCGCCGCAGGCCGGCATGACCCGCATTGCGCCCGAAATCCGCGCCTATCGGCCGGACGACAACACGGCGCTGACCGAGATCTGGCACGAGGCCTCCCGTATCGCGCATGGGTTTCTTGGCAAGGAGACGCTCCTTGCGCACAGGAAGCTGGTTTCCGAGACCTACCTGCCGGGGGCCGAGACCTGGGTTGCCTGCGTGGACACTGTCCCGGTGGGGTTTCTCGGTTTGCTGGAGGATTTCATCGGCGGGCTTTTCATCTCCCCGGAATGGCAGGGGCAGGGCATCGGACAGGCACTGGTCCTTCATGGGCTTTCGCTGAGATCCTGTCTGCGTCTCGATGTCTATGCCGCCAACGAGGCCGCTCTGCGCTTCTACCTGCGTATGGGGTTTCGGGAGACGGAGCGCCGTCCGCGGGACAAGGAAGGCCTGCCATTCGAAGAGATTTCCCTGATCCTTGCGCGGTGATCGCATTTTCAGTCTTTCGACCGGAAGCAGCCCATCAGCCAGGCAGATAGCGGTTATGCGCTGAATGCAGATGATAATCGTTCTCAAAGTCATTGATTCTTGCGAATGAGTTGCATATACCAATGCGTAACAGGCCGGGCGAAATCCGCCCGGCTGCCGGATTGGCGGCGCGTATTGGAGACTTCACGAATGCGGATGAAGCGGCGGGAGATCTTGGTGATGGGGGCGGGCGCGGCTGCCGCGCTGGCGCTTCCGGGCCCGGCACGCGCCGGGGCGAGGCTGAAAATCGTCGCCACGACGGGCATGATCGCCGATGCGGCGTCCCGGATCGGCGGCGATGCGGTTGATGTGCGTGGCCTGATGGGGCCGGGCGTCGATCCGCATTCCTATCGCCAGACCCGGACCGATATCGTCGCCATGACCAAGGCCGATCTCGTGCTCTGGCACGGGCTCTATCTGGAAGCGCAGATGGAAGATTTCTTCCACAAGCTGGCGCGCAAGGGGCATGTCGTGGCCGTGGGCGACGCGCTGCCGCGCGAGCTGTTGCTGGGCCACGCCGATTACGAGGACAAGTTCGATCCGCATGTCTGGATGGTGCCCGAGATCTGGGCGCAGGTGATCCCGGTGATCCGGGACGCGCTGAGCGCGGCACTGCCGGAGGGCGCTGCCGATTTTGCCGCCAATGCCGAGGCCTTCACGCAAGAAGTGACCCGGGTAGGGACCTATGCGGGCGCGGTGCTGGCGACGGTGCCCGAGCAGAGCCGGGTGCTGGTTACCGCGCATGACGCCTTCAACTATTTCGGGCGCGCCTACGGGTTCGAGGTGCTGGGTATCCAGGGGATCTCGACCGAATCCGAAGCCGGGCTGAACCGGATCGGCGAGCTGGTCGAGCTGCTGGTGACGCGCGATGTCGGCGCGGTGTTCGTCGAGAGCTCGGTCTCGGATCGCAATATCCGGGCGTTGGTCGAGGGCGCCGCGGCGCGCGGCCATGAGGTTGTCATCGGCGGCGAGCTGTTTTCCGACGCGATGGGCGAGACCGGGAGCTATGAGGGCAGCTATCTCGGCATGATCGATCACAACATGACCACCATCGCACGGGCGCTTGGCGGGGAGGCCCCGGAGCGGGGCATGGAGGGCCGGCTTGCCGCCGGCGCCTGAGGAGAGACACGGGATGACACATCTGGAACTTGCGGCCGATCACGGGCATCGCGTTGCAAAGGAACGGCTGGACGCGAGCCCGCTGGCGATCCGCGGGCTGACCGTCTCCTATGGCGAGAAACCGGCGGTCTTCTCGGTCGATGCGACCATCGAGGACGGCTCGATGACCGCGATCATCGGCCCGAACGGCGCTGGCAAATCGACCCTGCTCAAGGCCGCGCTCGGCGTGATCAAGCCGCTCTCGGGAACGGTCACGGTCCATGGCAAGCCGTTGGAAAGCGCGCGCGGGCGCATCGCCTATGTGCCGCAGCGCGCCTCCATCGACTGGGATTTCCCGGCCCGGGTGATCGATGTCGTGCTGATGGGGCTCTATCGCGAGCTGGGCATGATCGCCCGCGTGACCGGCGCGCATCGGCGCAAGGCGCTTGACTGCCTGGAGCGGGTCGGCATGGGCGATTTCGCCCATCGCCAGATCGGACAGCTCTCGGGCGGCCAGCAGCAGCGTGTCTTCCTCGCCCGCGCGCTGGCGCAGGATGCCGATCTCTACCTGCTCGACGAGCCCTTCGCGGGCGTGGACGCGGCGACCGAGAAAGCGATCATCGACGTGCTCAAGGCGCTCAAGGCGCAGGGGCGGACGGTTGTCGCGGTGCATCACGACCTCGCCACCATTACCGACTATTTCGACCATGTCTTCCTGATCAATGTGCGCAAGGTGGCCGAGGGCCCCGTGGCCACGACCTTCACCGCCGAGACGCTGCAAAAGGCCTATGGCGGACGGTTGGCCACGGCGCAGATCGAGGATCTGGAGCTGGGCGCGGGCTGACCCATGTTGTTTGACGCGCTCACGCTCCAGCTTGGCTATAACGCCACGCTGGTGGCTCTCGGCTCGGCCCTGCTGGGGATTTCGGCCGGGGTCACCGGCACATTCCTGTTCCTGCGCAAGCGGGCGTTGGTCGCGGATGCCATCAGCCACGCCACGCTGCCCGGAGTCGGGCTGGCCTTCATCGTCATGGTCTCGCTGGGCGGGGACGGGCGCAATCTCGCCGGGTTGATGCTCGGCTCCGCTGTCTCGGCATGGGCGGGGTTGCTCGCCGTGCAAGCGATCACGCGGCGCACCCGGCTGGCAGAAGATGCTGCGATCGGCGCCGTGCTCTCGGTCTTCTTCGGCGCGGGCGTGGTGCTGCTGACGGTGATCCAGAACATGTCCTCCGGGCGCCAGGCGGGGCTGGACGGGCTGTTGCTTGGCTCGACCGCCGGCATGCTTTTCCAGGACGCGATGATCATCGCTGGCGGCGGCGCGATCACGCTCGCTCTGGTGTTGCTGCTGCGCCGGGCGATGACAGTGGTGGCGTTCGACGCGGAATATGCCCGCTCCATCGGCATCAACACGGACCGGATCGACATGCTGACCATGTTGCTGGTGATGGCGGTGACGGTGGTCGGGCTGAAGATCGTCGGGCTGATCCTGATTGTTGCGCTGCTGATCATCCCGCCGGTGACAGCGCGGTTCTGGACCGAGCGCAGCGAGCTGGTCGCCGCCTATGCCGGCGCGATTGGCGGCGTCTCGGGCTATGTTGGCGCAGCGATCTCGGCCTCGGCGCCGTCGCTGCCCACCGGCCCGATCATCGTGCTGACCTGTTTCGCGCTCTTCATTGTCTCGCTCTTCTTCGCGCCTGAACGCGGCGTACTTGCCGCTTATCTGCGGCACCGGCGCTTCCAGCGACGTGTGCATATCCGGCAAGGGCTGCTGGCGCTGGCGCAGGACCTGCCGGTCTATGAGCCGCTGACGATCCGGCTGCTGGCCAGCGAAGGCCTCGCGCGGCGCGACGGCGTTCCGACGGAGGCGGGCAGGGCGCGCGCGGCCAAGGCCCTGCGCGACGAGCATCGCTGGCACGTGGTCCATTCCCTGCCGGATTACGAAGCGGTTTCAAGCCTCTATGACGGGTTGCGCGACATAGAGACGGTGCTGACCGCAGACCAGATCGCCGAGATCGACACCCATATTGGCGGGCCGAAAGGAGTACCGGCATGAGCGGAGAAGAGTTCGTCCCGCTGAGCCTCGTGCCGATCCTGATCGGCACTTTCACGGCGATTGCCTGCGCTCTGCCCGGCAATTTCCTCGTGCTGCGTAAACAGGCGCTGATCGGCGACGCGATCAGCCATGTCGTGCTGCCGGGCATCGTCGTTGCGTTCCTCGTAACCGGGACCCTGGGGACCTGGCCGATGATGATCGGTGCGGGGCTGGCGGCGATTGTCGCGGTGATCCTGATCGAGGCGATCCGCCGGCTCGGCCGGATCGAGACCGGCGCGGCGATGGGCGTGGTCTTCACCTCGATGTTCGCCGCGGGTGTGCTGCTGCTGGAACGCTCCGACACCTCGACCGTCCATCTCGATGTCGAACATGCGCTGATGGGGAACCTGGAATCGCTGATCTGGCTCGATGCCGATGGCTGGGCTTCGCTGCTCGACCCTGTGGCACTGGAAGGACTGCCACCGGAACTCTCACGGATCTTCCTGACAATGCTGGGCGTTGCCGCCTTCCTCTGGCTGTTCTGGCGCCCGCTCAAGATCTCGACCTTCGACGAGAGCTTCGCCGAGGGGCTGGGCATCCGCACCGGCGCGCTCGGCATGGCGCTGGTCATCGTCTCGGCCATCGCCGCGGTGGCGGCCTTCGATGCGGTCGGTTCGATCATCGTCATCGCCATGTTCATCTGCCCGCCGGCGGCTGCCCGGTTGATGACCGACCGGCTGGAGGCACAGATTGCCTGGTCGGTCGGGTTTGCCACGCTCTCGGCGGTTCTGGGCTATGTGCTTGCAGGCTACGGGCCGCTCTGGCTTGGCGGCGACAATGCGGTCTCCGCAGCCGGGATGATTGCAACGCTCTCCGGTTGCATCCTGGCGCTGGCGGTGCTGTTCGGGCCAAAGCGCTCGCGGATCGGCGCGCCCACGGAAGGGTAACGCGGCGACCGAGGCCGCATCCAGCGCTTCCCGGGCCCCGGTGGCAGCATCCGCAGCGGAAGATGAGGCGCGAACTGGCCAAGATCGGCGCGGTTGTTTCTTTCCGGGAAATGCCGCGCCATGTCAGCCCGGCGACAGAATGTCGTGCAAGCCGGGACCGGCGCTAGCCCCAATCCCCGCCGAGATCTTCTCGTGTCCGGTCGATCCAGTGATCCCGCAGCCAGGAACAGGGCATTGTGTGGCGGAGGACCGATCCGTGATAGCCTTCGACCGCCTCGCTCATCTTCGGCCGGCCATGGAAACAGACCACGCTGGCCGCCTCCGGCAGGCGGGGCGGCTGAAGATAGTTCATCGGCGGCAGGCGCAGGCAGCCATGTTTGAAACTCACGACCTGCTCGGGCGGCAGGTAGGCGAATTGCCCCCGCTCCTGGGCCAGGGTCGAGGTGTAGCGCTGCTCGGATCCGCGCGCCTTCTCGACCTCGCCGGTCGGATCGGCGGCGAGCGTGTCATAGAGCCAGCCATGCAGCGCCGGATCGTAGCGGAACACCGAGCCGTGCCCGGTCTTCCGACCGCGCCGCGCCTCCACCCAATCGGCCCGCATCGCCACCTTGCCGGGCGCGAAATGCAGCAATTCGTCGAGATTTCCGGTGATGACCACGTCGAGGTCGAACCCGAGGAGCGGCCCCTCCAGGTCCGGGATCAGCCCGGGACGGAACAGGCTGACCTTGCGCATCGCCCCTTGCCGGTTGGCGACAGCCAGCGCGGCGTCCATCTCGTCCAGATAGGGTTCGCGCGGCAGCTCCAGAAGCTCGATATCCGGGTGCAGCCCCTCCGCATGTTCTGTCATGCAGAAGAAACGGACCTCTCCGCTGAGGTTGCGCCGGGCGCCGGAATAGAGCCGGTTGACATATTCCGGTCCGAACAGCGTGCCCCATTTGATGCAAATGACATTGGCCATGGCCATGCGCGTCTCCTTTGCCCCGCTCTAGCGTGAAGGCGGCCGGCTCGCCAGAGCAGAAAACCGCCACTGGCGCAGAAAACGGTTGCGCTTTGGTTGCAAAATGATTGCCGCGTCGCCATCTGATCGGTGAAAGCGAATTGCAATCATTCTGGTGTCGTCGCGCTTTCAGGCCACCAATGCCCGGGGGACCCGAAATGAAAAGCAGCGTCATCTGCCAAACCCGTCAAGGACAGGACCGGCTCCCGGAATTTGGGCGTGACCGAAAGGAACCGGGAGCGGAGCTGCAGGAGATCTGCCATGCGCTTCTGGAGCTGCGCTCGGATCTCGCCGCGGGCGGCGCAGGGAGCCGGCTGTCCGGCGCGCTTGTGCAGATTGCGCAACGGCTGGAGCAAATTGCCGAACGGGTCGACAGCCCGACCTACGGAGCGTCCCCGGACAGGCCCGACGCGCCGGAGCTGAGCCCGCGCGAGCGCGAGGTGCTGGGCTGGATCGCGCTTGGAAAGAGCAACGCGGTGATCGGTGAAATCCTCGGCATTTCACGCCACACGGTGGACACGCATAACCGCCGCATCTTCCGCAAGCTCGACACAGCGGACCGGACAACGGCCGCGATCCGTGCCGTGGAATACGGGCTGGTCTGAACGCTCCGGCGCAATGTCCACGCCCCGTCGCGCGGACAGCCAGAACGGATCGGCGGCGTGACGGCTAGCGGATGCCTTCGCGCGTCGTCGCCAGGCGGTAATAGGCCCAGAGCAGGCGCGCCGCGACGCTGCGCCAGGGCGACCAGGCCCCGGCCATCTCGCGCAGGGCTTTTTCGCTCGGGCGCGCTTCCAGTTCGAACAGGACCCGCGCCGCCTCCTGCAAGGCAAGATCGCCCGGCGCAAAGACATCCGCCCGCCCCAACGAGAACATGGCATAGATCTCTGCCGTCCAACGCCCGATCCCCGGCACTTGCGTAAGCTCCGCGACCAGGTCCTCCTCCGGTTGCGCGCGCAGGGCGCGGTAATCGATCCGGGCATCGGCCAACGCCTTGGCGTAGCGGATCTTCTGCCGGCTCAGACCGCAGCTTCGCAGCGCTTCCTCGCTGGCCCAGCCGATCTTGCGCGGCCCGGTCAGGCGCGCTTCCTTCAGCCGGTTCCAGATCGCGTTGGCCGAGGCGACGGAGACCTGCTGGCTGACGATGGCGGACAGCAATGCTTCGAACCCATCGCTGCGCAGCCGCAATGGCAGCGGACCGGTCTCCTCCAGCACGCCTGCAAAACGGGGCTCCCGCAACGCCAGCCAGGCCGCGCCCTCGGCCACGCAGTCCGGACCCCGGATGATCCGTCCGACCTCGCACATCGCCGTTTCACTCCCGATACAGGTCTGTTTCAAAGGGTTTTCCACGGGGCGTCCGCCGCAACCGGCCCCAACCGGCGCAGCCTAGCCTCTGCCCGATGAGGCGCAAAGCCCGAAACTTGCGCAAAAGCGCGGCCCGGCGGCCTTGCCTCGGCTCGCAAAGCCGGGCAAAGCGGAAGCCGATGGAAGAGACGCCCGCAATATCCCCCGCCTCGCAGGACGCCCGCGCAAAGCGCAACGTGATGATCCTCGTTGCCGCCCAGGCCATCCTCGGCAGCCAGGTCGCGATGATCTACACTGTCGCCGGGCTCGCCGGCGGCATGCTCGCGCCCAATGCCTGCTTTGCAACATTGCCGATCTCGCTGATCGTGATCGGCACCATGACGACCGCCCCCTGGCTCTCCTCCGCCATGCAGATGCTGGGGCGCAAGACCGGCTTCTTCATAGGTGGCTTCGGCGGCGTCATCGGCGCGTCGATCTCCGCCTATGCGCTCTGGAAGGGCAGTTTCCCGCTCTTCCTGCTCGGCTCCTATTTCACCGGGATCTACGTGTCCGCCCAGGGGTTCTACCGCTTTGCCGCCGCCGATACCGCCTCCGAGGCCTTCCGCCCCAAGGCGATCTCCTACGTGCTGGCGGGCGGGCTGATCTCCGCCGTGATCGGGCCGACGCTGGGCACCAGCCTGGCCGACATGTTCGTCATCCCCTTCCTCGGCACCTATTTCGCCGCCATCGCCATCAACCTTCTCGGCATGGGCCTGTTCTTCTTCCTCGATATCCCGACGCCGCCCCGGCCCGTCGCGGGAACGCCCACTGGCCGGAGCCGCCGCGAATTGCTCGCGGATCCGAACGTGCTGGTCGCGATCATCGTCGCCATGGTCTCCTATGCACTGATGAACCTTGTCATGACCTCGACCCCGCTCGCGGTGGTCGGTTGCGGCTTCGAAACCGAGACAGCCGGGTTTGTCGTCACCGCCCATGTCCTCGCCATGTTCGCCCCCTCCTTCATAACCGGCCACCTGATCGCGCGGTTCGGCGTCAAGGCCATCGTCTCCACCGGCCTGCTGATCCTCGCCGCGGCCGGCGCGGTTGCCTTGCAGGGCGTGGACCTGGCGAATTTCTTCGTGGCCCTCGTGCTGCTCGGCCTGGGCTGGAATTTCGGCTTCATCGGTGCGACGACCATGCTCGCACAAGCGCATTCGCCGGAAGAGCGCGGCCGGGTGCAGGGGATGAACGATTTCCTCGTCTTCGGCTGTGTGGCCGTCGCATCGGTGGTGTCAGGCGGGTTGATGAACTGCTCGGGCGGAGACGCCCAGACCGGCTGGGTTTCGGTCAACCTCGCCATGGTCCCCTTCCTCGCCCTCGCTGGCGGCGCACTGATCTGGTTGACCCTTCGTCCCGAAGACTAGGGCTGGACGGCACGGTCATGCTCTGGTCGCCGGATGCCGGGGGCGCCGCGTCGGCTTGCGGGCCTCTGCGCGCTTGCCATTTTCGCCGCATCGGGGCAGGGAGGGGAAAAGGACAGCAGATATGAAAAAACCGACCTGGGTCATCGACAAGGAGCGCGCGAAACGTGCGGCCGCCGCGCAGACCGTCTGGCTTTTCGGCCTGCACGCCGTTCGGGACGCGTTGGAGAACCCGGCCCGGCAACGGCTTCGTCTCGTGGTAACGCGCAATGCGGCGGACAGGCTCTCCGAGGCGATCGCCGCGAGCGGCATGGAGCCCGAGATCACCGATCCGCGCAAGTTCGACGTCCCGCTCGACCCCAGCTCGGTCCACCAGGGCGCGGCGCTCGAGGTGCACCCGCTCAACTGGGGGTCGCTGGCCGAAATCTGCGAGCCGGGGCAGGGCTCGCCGCGGGTGATCCTGCTCGACCGTGTCACGGACCCGCATAATGTCGGCGCGATCCTGCGCTCGGCGGAGGTGTTCGGCGCCCGCGCGGTGATCGGCACGCTGCGCCATTCCGCGCCCGAGACCGGTGCGCTGGCAAAGACGGCCTCCGGCGCGCTGGAGCGACAGCCCTATCTGCGGGTGCGCAACCTTGCCGACAGCATGGAAGAGCTGCGCAAGATGGGCTACGTGCTGCTTGGCCTCGATGGCGAGGCCGATACCGACCTTGCCGACGCTGCACAGGAGGCGGCCAACCTGCCGCTCGGTCTGGTGCTCGGCGCGGAGGGTCCGGGCCTGCGCGAACGCAGCCGCAACACCTGTGATCGGCTGGTGCGGATCGACGCGGCGGGCGAATTCGGTTCGCTCAACGTCTCGAATGCCGCGGCAATTGCCCTATATGCCACCCGTGGACGTGTCGACGGAGCGTAGGATGCACAAGAACATGAAGGTCGCGACCTGCAACTATTGCGGGACCAGGGCAGCGCTTGTTCTGGGCAAGGACCGGCATGAGCTTGTCTGTTCGAGCTGCGGCGCCGCCCTCGGGGCTCTGAAGAGCCTCAAGGAAGACAAGGCCGCCCGGAAGCCGGGGCAGCGAGATGTCTTCAGGACATCCGGCCCGGCCTCTCCGAAGACGGAAAAGAAGGCGAAGAAGAAGTCGAAGAAGCGCGGCGCCAAGCGGCTCTTCGGCAAGATCCTTGACGAGATCGAAGACCTGTTTGACTAGCGCCCGAAGTGTGTCGTTTCTGAAAGTCAAGTGGGCCGGAAAAAAATCCGGCATGTTCACATTTTTATTACACACCCTTGGAACTGCGGCAGAAAGACCTACATCTTTATCATGAGTTGTCGTTCTGGAACAACACAACTCGCTGCACTGTCCCTCGTTCCGTACCTGGCGCCCGGCTATTTTCCGGGCGCCTTTTTCTTTGAAGGTGTCCGCGTACCGTGTAAGTCGGCTCTGCGGACCTTCCGCCCGACACCTCGAAAGACGACAACCTGCGCCTTTCTACCGTTCGCGGTGTATGAGCGCTTCGCTTGCGCCGTGTCTTCCCCTGTAACGGAAACTGCCATTCGTGGTCACTGCGGCGATTGGCAGTGAAGAGCCCTTACTTTCAAATGCTGCGGGCAACAGCAGTGACTGCTGAGCCAGCCTTCCGGACCTTCGCCGCAAGCGTGTGACATCCTGATCTGCGATGACCGAATTCGACATGAAGAGTGGAAAGGAGAGGTTCGCCGCGGTTTCCACCAATGGAAGCTCGGTGGGCATTGGTCCATTGGACAACCTAGTCGGATTATTTGCTTGTCCTGAAGTGGCGGATCACTTCAGATCGTATACGCAGAGCCTAACGAAAGCATCATCAGGAAAAGACAGTCCCGCCGTTAATATCTACGCAGGCTCCGGTGATGAAGGAGGCTTCTTCGGATGCCAGGAAAGCCACCAGATCCGCGACTTCGTTCGCCGTTCCTTCGCGCTTCATCAAGCTTGCCTCTGCGACCTTTGCACGGATTTCGGGCTTGGTGAAAATGTTGTGGAAATCGGTATCGATCAGTCCTGGACACACAGCGTTGACCCGAATTTCTGGGCCAAGTTCCTTTGCCATACCGCGAGCCATTGCCATGATGGCGCCCTTTGCAGTTCCGTAGGCGATGGCCCCGTGACCACCTCCGTCGCGACCGGCCTGAGATGCGAGAAGCGTGACTGATCCGCCATCAGAGATGAACGGAAGTGCTGCTCGGACAAGCAGCATCGCTGAGGTAACATTCACATCAAGGACTGCCCGCCAATGATCAACCGTCATTTCCGGCAATGTCTTTCGAGCCAGGATCCCGCCGGTATTGGGAATGACGACGTCGATCCTGCCCCATTCAGCAACGGCCCGCTCCGCAAACGCCTGAACGGCCTCGGGTTGCGTCATGTCCCCACGCATCGCAAAGGCGCGCCCGCCGGTCTCGGTGATTGTCGCGACTGTCCGTTGCGCACCTTCAGAGCTTTCATGGTAGTTGACCGCCACCGCACAACCCTCGCGTGCGAGTTTCAGGGCGCAGGCCTGTCCGATATCCCGTCCTGCCCCTGTGACTACAGCAACCTTGCCCTTGAGTTTCATCCGTGCCTCCGTGGCTTTGGAACGTTTCAGTTCATAGCCTTGCTCGCGCAAGCATCCCGAAGCGGCCTCCTGGCCCTGCCGGAATGCCCGAAGCAAACACCGGTTGGCACGGAAGAACAACCGTTGCTTGGATCATGACTATCGGCTTCGCGGCCTAACGCCGGCAAGATTAACCGTATCCGTGAACCATCGCCCCGAACGGTCGTGGAATGAACGAAAATAACAAATATTGACAAATAATGATCGATGTCGTAGGCCACAGGGTAGACCCACACAAAGATGGCAAAGGCGGAAACTGTGACTGGTTTGGTGGAGGATACCCGAAACAAGCTGATGCAGGTCAGCACGGCAACACTATCGACGGCTATGTTCAAACGCGGATTTCGTAATGTTTTTCTGCAAGGACTGCACCGATTGAGGCCGGGAGAGAACATGGTCGGTCCGGCCTTTACGCTTCGGTACATTCCGGCCCGGGAGGACCTCGATGTGCTTGCATCGTTTGAAGACCGTTCGCATGCTCAGCGCAAGGGGGTCGAAGAATGCCCCCACGGCGCGGTTTTTGTCATAGATTCCCGTGGCGACGCGAGCGCCGCCTCGGCCGGTTGCATTCTTGCCGCACGACTTCAAGCGCGCGGGTGTCGTGGCATGGTTACTGATGGCGGTTTCCGCGACACTCCCGATATTGCGGCCTTGGAAATGCCGACCTTTCACTCACGGCCAAGCGCACCAACCAATCTTATCAAACACCATGCCGTTGCGATTAACGATCCGATCGCCTGTGGAGGTGTTCCGGTTTTCCCGGGAGACGTCATGGTTGCAGACAATGAAGGCGTCGTTTGTATCCCGAGTCATCTGGTCGACGACGTGGCAAACGAGGCTGCAGAGATGACCAAATTCGAGGATTTTGTCCTTGAAATGGTGAAGGAGGGCTCGTCGATCTTCGGCCTGTATCCACCAACCGATCCTGAGACGATGAACCTGTTTTCCGAGTGGAAGCGAGTTCGAGACGCTTGATGCTGGTCGGCCGGCCCATCCAGGCGTTTCCGGGCTCGGCATGGCATTCCTTCATCGGCGTGTTGATCTGACGCCAATCGTGGCTGTCGATAGGCCGATCGCAATCGGGAATGTCTCGCACCCGTAGCGCACCTTGCCTTTGGGCTCCCGAGACCCCCAGGGGGCAAGCCTGGCATGAATTGACAGAACGACACCCGATGCATCGCATTCTTCCGCAATCCGAGAAATGCGTTGTTGGGCTTAAACCCAGACGCTCTGGAGAAGTGAGGAAATCATGAAGATCACAGATGCAAAAGTGTTTCTTGGTGGCCCCGGGAAGAACTATGTGACGATCAAGATTGTGACCGATCAAGGCGTCTATGGCCTCGGTGACGGAACGCTCAACAATCGCGAGGCCATGACGGCGGCCTATTTGCGAGACTTCATTGCTCCGAATTTGATCGGACTGGATCCGCGCAACAGCGAGGACATCTGGCAGTTCTTCTACCGAGGCGCGTATTTCCGAAGGGGCCCCATCGCGATGGCTGCCTTTGGGGCCGTGGACATGGCATTGTGGGACATCAAGGGCAAGTTGGCCAACATGCCGCTCTATCAGCTTTTCGGGGGTAAAAGCCGGGAGGGAGCAATCGTCTATGCCCACGCCACCGGCTCTGATCTTGAGGAACTGGTGGATTCGATCTCCTACTACGTGGACCAAGGCTACAAGGCCGTTCGCGTGCAATGCGGTATTCCCGGCATGCCGAGTGCAAGCTATGCCGTCCCGGAGAAAAAGGGGGACGTCAAGAACTACATAACGGACTTCAGCGGCATCCGCCCCAAGGTAGAGATCTGGGACACCGACCGCTACATGCGCTATATGCCCGGAGCGTTGGCAGAGATCCGGTCGCGTTTCGGTCCGGAGTTGAAGATTCTGCATGATGTTCATCACCGGCTACTGCCGCGCGAAGCCGCCGAGTTTGCCAAGGAAGTCGAACCGGTGCGCCTGTTCTGGCTCGAAGACCCGACCCCGACCGAGGATCAGGACGCCTTGAGGCTCATACGCCAGCATTCAACCGTACCGATCGCCATAGGCGAAGTCTTCAACTCGATCTGGGACTGCAACAGGTTGATCGAGAACGAGTTGATCGATTTCATCCGGATAGCGGTGACCTATGCCGGCGGTATCACGCATACAAAGCGTATCGTTGATCTTGCTGGACTGCACCACGTGCGCACCGGGTTTCATGGTGCGCCTAGCCATTCACCGCTCTGTATGGCCGCCCAGGCGCATCTGAACGCCTGGGCTCCAAACTTCGGCATTCAGGAGTATCTGGTGCTTGGCCCCCCCCAATGTGACGCTCTGTTTCCCTCGGAGCATAGGGTAAAGAACGGCTTGTTTTTCGTCAGTGACGCTCCTGGACTGGGTGTTGATTTCGTTGAAACGGAAGCCGAGAAGTACGACTATAGACCCGGCAGCCACCCGGTCGTTCGCCTCGAAGACGGCACACTCTGGAACTACTAGGGTCTGTTGACGTTCAGCACAGAAGGATGAGCGTTGAAGCGAGCGCGACGAATGCCGTGAAGCTCTGATCGGTTTTGCAGGAACGCATCGCGATACCTCTGTTTTCCTTGAGCTTTCCGAAGAAGTTCTCGATCAGGTGACGCCATTTGTAGGTTTCCTTATCGAAATCTGCTGGGAAGCGGCGGTTGGATTTCGGCGGGATGACCGGTGCAATGGCCCGTTTATCCAGAGCGGATCGCAGCCAATTTGCATCGAAGGCGCGGTCGGCCAGCAGATGGTCGGCTGTGAGACCCGCTATCAGTTCCGGCACGCCGCGCAGGTCGTGCGCCTGGCCGGACAACAGGCGAAAATCGACAGGGTTTCCGAGCGCATCCGTCAGCGCTAGGATCTTGGTCGTGATGCCGCCACGTGAGCGCCCTATGGCCTGGCTCTGAGTCCCCCTTTGGCGCCCTGACCGGAGCGGTGGACCTTGACAATGGACCCATCAATCATCGCGTATTCGAAGTCGGCCTCCGATGCCAATGCCCTGAACAGGCGGTAGAATGCATCTGCCTTCACCCAACGGCGGAAACGTTTGAAGACCGAGTTCCATCTGCCGAATTCGTCCGGAAGCTCCCGCCATTGCGCTCCGGTTCGGACGATCCAGAGCACGGCTTCCACGAACAGACGCGGGTCACGACCGGTCTGGCCGGGGTCGGTAGGTTTGCCAAGGCAATGGGGTTCGATGATCGCCCATTGGGCATCAGTCAAAACACGACGGGTCAAGGCTGCTCTCCTCTGTTTGCAACCTTGAATCAGAGCTTACCCGAATTGTGAATCCTGAACGTCAACAGACCCTAGGCCGGGCCTTTCTTGGCCGGGGAAGGAAGGACCGCTGAGTGTCGTTAGCGCCGATTGATCTCGCGGACTCTAACGACCGGTTTGTCCGCTGAATTGCCCTTGGTGTGGGTCGCCGCGAGTGTCCGGTCTACGTCCGCATGGACCGCAGACGAATGACGACCGCAGGGTATGCTGCACCGCGGGGAATGACCGCGGAGTCGGCAAAGCAGTCGAACGTCGTGGCCCTTGGGAACGGGTGGTTTGGGCTCCAAGCAGACCTTTGCCGAGACACCAGGTTTACGATGCCAGGACAATCTCTGCCGGTCGCTCCCCGGCCGGCAGACCGTCCAGCCAACGGATGGAACCATTGAGGGTCTTCGTGGCCGGTCCGCAGAAGGACCTGATGACCTGGTCGTAGCGGGTCTCGAGCGAGTTCACGTTCTGGATGTGACAGCCGTCGGCAGCGACTCGCGTAGCCGGTTTGCGGGGACCCGCTTTTCCTTTCGGAAATTCACCTCATTGCCGCATTATCCTGCCTGAGCGGGGCGCGCACCGTCTGCTGTGCCGGACCGGTAGTGCGCCGGGGGCTCAGGCCTGGGCCGGTTCGAGCCGCTCCGAGATTCGCCGCCGCACGAGTTCCACATGCAGCCTTGCGTCATAGGCCCCGCCCCGGAAGGGCGGCGGCAGGCGCATCTCGGCGATCTGGCGGTCGATCTCGTGGAGCCGTTTGTCCAGCGCCCGCAGCGCGCTGTCCTCCAGCGGCGCCGACAGGTCCATCTCGATCTCCCGGATCTCGGCATAGTAGCGCCAGACCCGCCGATGCATGGTCCAGCGATAGAGCCCCGGCAGGATCCGGAAGAGCGGAAATACCAGGAAGACCAGCGGCAACAACACCAGCAGGACGCGCCGGATCTGGGCGGCGATCCAGTAGGGCAGCCAGTCGTGAAAGGCGCTTTGGCCCTCCACGAGCAGTTTCAACGCGCCGGGGTCGATCGGCATGTCGGCCGCCTCCGCGGTCGGGAACTGCCCCTGGTGGGCAAAGATACTGTTGCCGCCATGGATCTCGCGCGCCGCCAGCACGAGACGGTCGACAATGGCCGGATGCAGGTCATCGACCGCAGCCAGCCGCGCCAGCAGGGTCACCATCGGCGTCGGCACTGGCGGGATCACCGGGACCAGCGAGATCGCTCCGGACGGCACTGTCGCAACGCGGCTGAAGGGCAGGCGCAGCGAGATCGCATCGGCATGCGAGAGCCGCAACATCCCGGCGGTCTGCGAGGAGAAAAGCGGCTCGAGATAGCTGGCATTCACAGGGGCGACAAAGATCGCCACGTCCAGCGCGCCCGCAAGCAGCGCTTCGCCGGCCTCGGCGCCATCGAGATCGGACAGGATGTTGCGCTCGGCGACGCCAAGCGCCTCCAGCATTCCGTCCACCGCGACCCGCGTGCCGGAGCCCGCGCCCCCGCGCGAAATCCGCAGCCCCTCCCAGAGGCCGGGATTGGCCGGTACGTCGCTGCCTTCGTTGACAAAGACCACGATCGGCTCGACCAGCACCGTGCCGAGCGCTTCGATCGGGAGGCCCCGCGCCGGGATGCCGCCCTGCAACAACCCGACATCGGCCTCACCCGTGCCCAGCAATCCGAGATTCTCGACAGATCCTGCGGTTTCGATGATTTCCAACGTGATGCCGTCCCGGGCCAGCACGTCGCGATATTGCTCGGCGATCTGCCAATATCCGCCATCCCGCCCGCCGGCGGCAAAACGGATGCGGTCCGGCGGCGGCAGGTCCCGCAGCATGTACGCCGCGACGGCCAGCAGGACCCCGACCGCCAGGATGACATATCTAAGACGCATGCACCCCCCCGGGATTCGAGCGCAGGGAAAGCCTGCCACAGGGGAGGGCGGCTTTCCAATCGGGCATTTCGCATATTGACGCAAAGACGCGAAAGGCGCATGACCGATCCATGAACCGTGAAGCCGCCTCCCGATTTTATTGGTCGCGTTCCAGATAGGAGCGGCCGGAGGGATTCACCCAGACCAAAGGCCGCCACGGGCGGCTTTTTTGTTTTTCACTCAGCTTCTCGTGGCGGTCCGCCAATGACAGGAGCTTGAGACATGCAGATGACAGAAATAGAGGCCGGCGCGCCGATTTCGCGGATCCGCGCGGCGACCCGGCAGGACGCCCCCCGACTGCTCGAGATGATCGCGGCCCTCTCCGCGCATCACGGCGATCACGCCACGGCCACGCTGCGGACGCTGGAGCGGGACCTCTTCGGCCCGACCGCCTGTTCGCGCGCCCTGGTGGCCGAGCGGGACGGCGCGCTTGTGGGCTACGCCCTGCTCTGCCCGCATCCGCATCTGCATTTCGGCCTGCGTATCATGGATCTGCACCATCTCTTCGTTGAAGCCGCGCATCGCGGCGCCGGGATCGGGCGGCACCTCGTCGCCGCCACGGTGGCCGAGGCGCGCCGGCAGGAATGCGGCCGCCTGACGGTCTCGACCCAGGCCGACAATATGCGCGCCCAGGCGATCTACGATGCGCTTGGCTTCGAGCGCCAGGGAGCGGGCGGGCCGCGCTTCCGGCTGGACCTGCCGGCCAATGGCGCGCTGCCGGAGGGCTGGGTCTGAACCCGCTGCCCACGGGACGCAATTGGGCCGGTTGCAAGGCGGCCCTGGCAGGGCGAAAAGCGACAGGCCCAGGGCAGAGCGCAGCCGCCATAACGGTGCACATGGCCGCCGGTGCGGGCAGCAGGCCTGAGAGGCGGGGCACCCCTGCATTTTGGAAGCCGTGCCCGCGCCGGGGTTCCGGAGGGGCTCGTCGCGCCGGTGCGCGCAAGCCGCGCCCTGCCGGCCTGCTCGGGATCTTGTTGCCCATGACACGCGGCTTCGAGCGTCCGAAAACAACTCTTGTTCAGCATGTTGTCGACAAATGCCTCATCTGGGCACGAGCGTCGTGACCCCGACCGCGCCAGCGCGGGCCAGCTCCGGATCCAGCGTCATCGGGATATATTCGCCGCGCCGCCACAGGTCGCCAAGGTCGTCATAATGCCGGCTCAGCGGGTGGCCCGACTGGCCGGTCGCGGTGATGAAGACCGAGGCATCGGGGTCGGCGAAATCATAGACGCCGCGATAGCCGGCGGCATGGATATTGGCGAAGGGATCGCGCCCGGTTCCGGCGGTCTGGGCGCGCTGCAGCGTGTTGTCGCCGCCCGAGGTCGACTGGCGGATATTGACGAACCACTTGAGCACCGGCGCCCCGCCCAACACTTCGTGATCGTGGCGGGCCTCATGCGCGTCGCCCCAGCGCAGGCTCTCGAGCGCCGAACCATAGCGGTCGCCGATCCAGAGCAGCGCCTCGTCCAGCGCGATGCGGGCGGTGTCTGAACAGGTTTCCAGCATGGTCGATTGCCGGATATCGCACCAGGCGGAGGCGCCGTCGATATCGCGGAAGACACGTTCGATGAAGAGCGGTTCGGGATGCAGGAAGGCCTCCGAGAGCTGGCCCAGGTCGTCGACGATGAGCTTCTTCTGAAGTTGCCGCAGCCAGGCGGCATAGATCAGCGGCTCCGGCAGGTGCTCGTTCATCTCGCCATTCCAGTTCGCGAGCAATTCCAACGCCTTCTGCCGCTGGCGCTCGGGCGTTCCCTCCGGCGCGGCCTCGCCCGTGTACCACAGGTCGCGCGCGATCAGCGGCAGCAGCGCGCGGGCGGTGAAGGAGACGGTGTCGAGCTGGGCGGCGATGAAGCTCTCGCGGGTATGGACCTCGCGCTCCGCCATCAGCTTCTGCCAGCGCTGGATGCGTTGCGTGTCGCCCCACAGGAAGCTGACATGGTCCGGGAAGGGGCGGTCGGTGGTCTTGTTGTTGGTGTTGCCGACAATGCCGCCCTCGGGGTCGCGCAGCCGCGGATTGCTGTCATAGGGCAGGGTGCCTTGCCAGCGGTTCTGCGCCTGCCAGCCAAGCGAGGGCAGCCGGCCCTGGCCGACATGGCCGGGATCGCGCGCGGGCAGGGCGCCCATCAGTTGCAGGGCAACGCCGTCGGAATCGGCCAGGATCATGTTGACCGCAGGGGCGACATGGCGCGCGCCGGCCTCGATCGCGGTGGAGATGTCCGGCGCCTCCATGAGCCCCAGCATGGCGGCGAAAGAGCTGTCCTCGGCGGAGAGCGCGGTCCAGGCGAGCGCGGCGACATGGCCCGGGGGGGTAACGCCGTCGAGGCCGAGATGGCTGCCGGGCAGGACCGGGCCGTTCTCGGTCCAGCGCAGGGTGATTGTGACCGGATCGGCATCCCTGACCTTGATGATCGAGCGCTCCGTGCGGAAGGGCTTCCAGCCGCGCGGGGTGCGATAGGTCTCGGGATTGGCCGGGTTCAGCTCCTCCATGTAGAGGTCCTGGTCGTCGGCATAGGCGGCGGTCAGCCCCCAGCCGAGCCGCCCGGAGCGCCCCGCCAGCACCACCGGCAGGCCCGGGATCGTGCCGCCGATCACGCCGCCCGAGCGCAGCTCCATCCGCGCCAGGTACCAGATCGTCGGCGCCGTGAGCCCCAGATGCGGGTCATTGGCGACCAGCGCCGCGCCGGCAGCCGAGCGTGCGGGCGTGGCCGCCCAGGCGTTGGAGGCGCCGGACAGGCGCGGCTGGCCCAGCGGGTGCAGCGGATCCGTCGGCCAGTGCGGCGCGCGGGCGAAGGGGGGGCGCCCGGGGAAGAGGCTGCCATAATCGGGGGCGCCGGCGGTCGCGTCGCCGGGAACATCGGGCATCAGGTCCTTGAGGCGCTCCGGCGGCAGCACCAGCGCGGCGGAGGCGCGCAGGATCTCGTTCTGCATATGCGGGCTGAGCTGCAGCGCCATCAGCTTGGCGATGGCGAGGGAATCGGCGGGCTGCCAGGGCGCGATCTCCGGCTGGAAGAGGAAGAATTCCGGCGCCCCGCGCCCGAGCGCCTCCTCGTTGACCTTGCGCAGCCAGGCATTCACCCCCGCCGCATAGGCGCGCAGCATCTCCTGGCTGTGCGGGTCCAGATGCTGGACGGAGGCGGTGGCGGTCCGGTAGAGATCGAGCCGGCGCAGGAACTCGTCGGCCTGCACGGTGCGGCTGCCGAACTGCTCGGACAGGCGCCCTTGCGCCTTGCGGCGCAGCAGCGTCATCTGCCAGAGCCGGTCCTGGGCATGGGAGAAGCCGAGCCCGTAGAAGACATCCGCGTCGCTGTCGCCGAAGATATGCGGCACATTGGAATTGTCGCGCACGATCTCGACCGGCGCGCCGAGCCCGTCGACATTCCAGGTCGTGTCGTAATCGGGCAGCGAACGGCTGGCGAAGAAATAGGCCAGCGTTGCCGTGGCGGCCGCGAGCACGAGCACAGTCGTCAGCAGCCGCAATGTCCAGCGGAAAACCCGTTCCATCCTGCCCCTCTCCAATGACCCCGGCGCGAGGCCGGTTAGGTCTGGAGCGAACCTAGTGCAAGGCTGACGGAGGGGGAAGACATGGCGAGGGTTGCATTTCTCGGTCTCTGAGTGATGAGCGCGCCGATGGCAGGGCAGCTGGCGCAGGCCGGTCACGCGGTCACCGGCCATATCCGGACAACGGCCAGCGCGCAGGCATGGACCGACGCGCATGGCGGCGCGTTCGCAGGGCGCGGCCGGGTCCTGGCAGATGGAGAACCGCCCCGAGACCATGCCGGACGATCGGTTCGATTGAGGATTCGCGGTCGACCCAATGCGCAAGGATCTCGGCATCTGCCTGGAGACCGGCGTGGAGATCGGCCCCGCCTTGCCGGTGACGTCGCCGATCGACGGTTTCTACAAGGATGTGCAGGAAATGGGCGGCGGTCGCTGGGACAGGTCTTCCCTGATCAGGCGACTGCGCGGGCGCAGATGAGGGATGCCCGAAACGGGCGCCGTGCCGGCATGCGAGTCGTCAGGGACAAGAATGCGCCGGTGGCGGGGGCGGACCGGCGCAGGCGGGCGCGCAGACATGGCAACAACGCCATGTAAGTGCTTGCGTCGTGCGGAGAGAGCTTGCGCCGGAACGTAGGCGCGCAATATGTTGATATAAAAAGATTTATGAGAGAGTGAGAGCGGGCCGCGAGGGGCGGCGACAGCATCTCGCGCAAATTGCGTGATGGGATCCAGTTGCGTGTCCTTGCAAGGGTTGAAAAGGGTCCGTCTCTGCGCTGCCGGGCACCCGGGGCCTTGCGACCCTCCAACCCGCGGCGGCTCTCGCGCCGTCATGCGTCTTGATGCTGGCCGGTCCTGCATCCATGTCGTATAAGCAAGGTCAGGTGAGGCGAAAGGGGCAACCCCATGCGAATCCTTGTTTCTGTAGCGCTGGCTGTGGCGATCATGGCGGCATTGGTAATTGGTATAACGCTCGCTGGGCGCGCAGTGTCCGTGTCGGCGGGACAGGCGGTTCGGGAAGGGCCCATGCGCAGTGGGTTCCTGCCGCGCGTCGCCTATATCCTGCTCTGGATCCTGATCCTCGGCACTGCCAGCGGATTCATCGGAGGCGCCTGATGGCACAGAAATTCGGCGGAAAATACTCGCCCGATGGAACATCCGAGCGCCCCGGAAAGGCTGCCGGCACATTGGCGTCGCCGCCGGGGAGCCTGCCGGTCCGCGGCAAGGCGCGCGGCAACATGCTCTTCATCGCGCCCTTTCCACTGCTGTTCACGGCCTTTGGCCAGGACGCCGTCGGCATGGCGGTGGATTTTCTCGCCGCCGCGACGCTGTTCCTGGGCGCCTATACCCTCGCCGAAGGGCTCAAGGCCGAAGCCGCCTTCGAGGAACGCAAGGTCGCCCGCCGACCCGCGATTCCGCGCAAGATCATCGCCGCCACACTGGCCGGGCTCGGCGTCACCCTCGCGGCCTTCTCTCCGGAGAGCGGCGGCATGGTGCAGCCGCTGATCTATGGCGTGATCGCCACGATCCTGCATCTCGCCGCCTTCGGGCTCGACCCGCTGACGGACAAGAATGTCGAGGGTGTGGACCAGTTCCAGCAGGATCGCGTTGCTCGTGTCATCGACGAGGCCGAGGAGCAGCTCGACAGGATGGGAAGCGCCATCCAGCGCGCCGGCGACCGCAAGCTCGAACGCCGTGTCGAAGGTTTCCAGGCAACGGCCCGGCAGATGTGCCGCACGGTGGAGGAGGATCCGCGCGACCTCACCGCGGCGCGCAAGTTCCTCGTCGTCTACCTGCAGGGCGCGGCCGAGGCGACGAGCAAGTTCGCGGATCTCTATGCCCGCAACCGCGATCCGGTGGCGCGCGACAAATATGTTGCGCTTCTCGATGATCTGGAGCGCAATTTCTCCGCGAAGACGGAAACGCTGATGGTCTCGGATCGCTCCGCGCTGGATGTCGAGATCGAGGTGCTGCGCGACAGGTTGCAGCGCGAAGGCGTGAGAATGAATTGAAGACCGCATTTCAGGAAGGAACAGGGAATGTCGCAGGAAATCCGAGCCAAGGCCACAGAGGTCGAAGCGCAAGTCAAGGAAGTCACCGAGGTGCTTTTGCCCGAACCCGTCCCCGCGGCCAATATCGTGCCGCTTGAGCAGGCCGATGCCGAGCTGGGCACCGCGATCCGCAAGCGGATGGACGAGATCGACATGGGAGACACGAATTCTATCGTCTCCTTCGGCTCCGCCGCCCAGGCCGAGCTGCAGCAGATCTCCCAGGCCATGCTGGCCGATGTGAAGAACAAGGATGTGGGCCCGGCAGGCAATTCCCTGCGCGATATCGTCGGCACCATCCGCGGATTCTCGATCGACGAGCTGGATCCGAACCGCAAGCGCAGCTGGTGGGAGCGGCTCCTCGGCAAGGCCGAGCCGATCGCCAATTTCATGGCGAAATACGAGGATGTGCAGGGCCAGATCGACAAGATCACCGACGACCTGCTCGGCCATGAGCACACGCTGCTCAAGGACATCAAGTCGCTCGACCTGCTCTATGACAAGACGCTGGCCTTCTATGACGAGCTGGCGCTCTACATCTCCGCCGGCGAGGCCAAGCTGTCGGAACTCGACAACACCGCGATCCCGGCCAAGGAAGCCGAGGTGCAGGCCGCGCCCGAGGGCGAGCAGGTGATGGAAGCGCAGGAACTGCGCGACCTGCGCGCCGCGCGCGACGACCTGGAACGCCGGGTGCATGACCTCAAGCTGACCCGCCAGGTCACGATGCAGTCGCTGCCGTCGATCCGGCTGGTGCAGGAAAACGACAAGTCGCTCGTCACCAAGATCAACTCGACCCTGGTCAACACCGTGCCGCTCTGGGAGACCCAGCTTGCGCAGGCCATCACCATCCAGCGTTCCGCCGAGGCCGCCGCGGCCGTGCGTGGCGCCAATGACCTGACCAACGAGCTACTCACCGCAAATGCCAAGAACCTGCGCCAGACCAACAAGACGGTCCGCGAGGAGATGGAACGTGGTGTCTTCGATATCGAAGCCGTCAAACAGGCCAATGCGGACCTGATCGCCACAATCAACGAGAGCCTCCAGATCGCCGACGAGGGCAAGAAACGCCGCGCCGCCGCCGAAGAGGACCTGGTCAAGATGGAGCACGAGCTGCGCGACACGCTGGCCTCGGCCAAGGCGCGCGAGACCGGGCTTGGCGATACAGCGGCCACTGCCGTTCCGTCGAACTGATCGATGGGGAGCGGTCGAACCAGGCTCCGGGCCGGTCTGCTGGCGATGTCGCTGGCAGCGCTGGCCGCTTGCGAGCCGACCGCTCCGATCACCTCACCGACGCCGGCCGCGCGGCCGGAGCGGGCCGCGCCCGAGCCCGCAACCCCGGCGCCAACCACGCGCTCCCAGACTTCCTATGAGTTGGCGCAATATTACAGGCGCGTGCAGGCCGACCTGTTGGCGCAGGGGCTGCTGCGCACCGATGGCGGCGGGCCGGACACGCCCTTCGCGGCCCATAACCTGGCCAGCAATTTCGTCCGCATCGCGCTTTATGACGAATATGTCTCGCGCGGCGGCCGGCTCGTGGCCCAGCAGACGGCCTCGCGCCTGCGCCGCTGGGAGATGCCGGTCCGGCTGCAGATTCATTTCGGCCAGACCATCGATCCCGCGCAGCGCACCCGCGACAGCAACGCGCTGACCTCTTATGCCCGCCGGCTGCGCAATGCCACCGGCCACGCGATCGCGACGACGCAGGCGAACGGCAATTTCCACGTCCTCGTCATGCATGAGGATGATCGCCGCGCCTCCGGTCCGCTGCTGCGCCAGCTTGTGCCCGGCATCGACGAGACTGCCATTCGCACCGTCGAGTCGATGTCGCGCGAGACCTTCTGCCTGGTCTTCGCCTTCTCCCGCGGTGAGAACCCCGCCTATACCCGCGCCGTGGCGGTGATCCGGGGCGAGCATCCGGACCTGCTGCGGCTCTCCTGCATCCACGAGGAGGTGGCGCAGGGGATGGGGCTGGCCAATGACAGCCCGAAGGCCCGGCCCTCGATCTTCAATGATGACGAGGAATTCGCGCTGCTGACGACGCATGACGAGTTGCTGCTGCGGATCCTCTACGATCCCCGCCTGCGCGCCGGAATGGACGCGACAGAGGCCCGTCCGACGGTCAACATCATCGCCAGCGAGCTGATGGGCGGAAGTTGACCGCAAGGCGAGATTGATCCGATTCCTCCTCCGCTGCGTAGAAACGGGTGTAGAACGGAGGACATCATGAAGACATTGCTCACACTCGCTTTGCTGTTCACGGCATCCGGCGCGTCAGCCGCGGAATATTGCCTGGTCAAACGCAAGGGCGGAGAGGCCACGAGCTGCTTCAAGACGCTCGGGCAATGCGAATCCAAGGCCGACCGGATGAATGGCTGGAATTGCGAGAAGCGCTAGGCGCGGCATCGGGCCGGCAAAACGCAAGGCTTTGCCCTCCGGTCGGGCTGCCGGGCACAGCGCCGCTGGATCAGCGGCGACGCTGCGCCTATAGTCTGCGCAACAGTGTTGTTGCGAGGAACTGATCATGGGCATTCTGGATTTTCTTTCCGGCCAATTTATCGATGTCATCCATTGGACCGACGACTCGCGCGACACGCTTGTCTGGCGGTTCGAGCGCGAGGGGCACGAGATCAAATATGGCGCCAAGCTGACGGTGCGCGAAGGGCAGGCGGCGGTCTTCATCCATGAAGGCCAGATGGCCGATGTGTTTACCCCCGGTCTCTACATGCTCGAGACCAACAACATGCCGATCATGACCTCGCTCCAGCATTGGGATCACGGCTTTCAGTCGCCCTTCAAGAGCGAGATCTATTTCGTCAACACCAACCGGTTCACGGACCTCAAATGGGGCACCAAGAACCCGGTCATGCTGCGCGACCCGGAATTCGGTCCGACCCGCATCCGCGCCTTCGGCACCTATTCGGTCAAGGTCACCGAGCCTGCGCGCTTCATGACCGAGATCGTCGGCACGGATGGCGAGTTCACCACCGACGAGATTACCTTCCAGATCCGCAATATCATCGTGCAGGAGAGCTCCCGGGTGATGGCGGGCTCCGGGATCCCGGTGCTCGACATGGCGGCCAATACCGGCGACATGGGCAAGCTCATCGCCGCGAAAGTCTCCGAAGTGCTTGCGGATTACGGCATGATGATGCCGGAATTCTATATTGAGAACATATCGTTGCCGCCCGCAGTTGAAGCGGCGCTCGACAAGCGGACCTCGATGGGCCTAGCGGGCGATCTTGGCAAGTTCACCCAGTACTCAGCCGCCGAGGCAATGACTGCCGCGGCCCAGAACCCCGCCGGCGGTGGCGGCATGGGCGCCGGGCTCGGGATGGGGATGGGCATGGCGATGGCCAACCAGATGGCGCAGGCCGGCCCCTGGGGCGCCGCCCCGCAGCAACAACAGCCGCAGCAACAGCTCCACCAGGCCCCGGCCGCTTCCGCCCCGCCGCCGCCGCCGGTCGAGCATGTCTGGCACATCGCCAGATCCGGCGAGACGACCGGCCCGTTCTCCAAGGCCGATATGGGCCGCAAGGCCGCAAGCGGCGAGCTGACCCGCGACACCCATGTCTGGACGCCGGGCCAGGACGGCTGGATGACGGCCGGAGATGTGCGGGAACTGGCGCAGCTTTTCACCATCCTGCCGCCGCCGCCGCCGCCGGGCGTCTGACGGCTCAGGGGGGCTGACCCCTTGGGCCAGGCCCGGGAAAGGGTGCGGTCAATGCGAATCGCGCGCCTGCCGGGCCGGTCATGGCGCCTCCCGGCATCCGCGATTTCTCAATCGTAACCGCTGAGCCTTCCTTCCGAGTGAAGCCGCTCAAAGGCTTGGATTGTCTGCCGGATTCCCTCCTCGGGCGGGATCGAGGGGTAATCCGCGACATGCGCCCGGACAGGGTTGTCGCTGAGATCTGGCGGAATGGGCAGCGGCGCGCCAGTGGTGCTCACGTGATGATCCGGCAAAAGACCCGACAGGATCCCGAGACCATCTTCAAGGGCCATGCAGCTCCCGTTGAGATCGAACACATGAGCGCCATCGCCCCCCCGGCAGATTGCGGCGATAAAGGCGGCGGCGGCCTCGCCGGCATAGAGCCAGCTGACCGGGCCGCCAAAGGCGATTTCATAGGGCGTTCCAATGACGGCCCTGGCCATGCCGACACTGAATCCCGAGGTCATGCCCTGGTCCCGCCCGACGCCATAGACCACGTTGGGACGAAGTCCGACCGATGGCACCTGCCAGTCGAGCCAGTAGACCTGCGCCGTATATTCATTCGCGAGCTTGTAGGCGCCGTAGAGCGTGGCGATTGTCGGTCCGCCGGGCGGCATGCCGTGGATCGCGGTGGAGCTGGCATAGGCCAGTCGTTCCAGCCCCCGGCGCCGCGCAACTTCCAGCAGATTGACCGTGCCTTCGACATTCACGCGCGCGCCAGCCGCGGGATCGGCCTTGCAGAACGGCACCATCAGCCCCGCGAGGTGAATGACGGATCGAACATCGTGCCGGTCGCAGATCGCGTCCAACCGGGCGATATCCAGAATGTCCACGCTCTCCCAGGTCAGGGCATTGGCGGCCTCTTCGCCCATCAGCATCGCGGGACGCCGCCGGTCCTCCCGCAGGTCGGCGGCAATGACCGGAACGCCGGAGCGCGCGAGGATCGAAACGGTCCAGGAGCCGATGCAACCTGCGGCGCCCGTCACGAGAACCGGCCCGTCCACGGCTTCGGGATCAACAAGGAACGGGTCCGTCAGAAAGTCCATAATCTGCTCCTTATATCGATGATCCGGACAGTCTGGCTTGGAAAGGAGACTGCGTCGAGCTTTTCCGACTCGGGCGAATCCGGGACGATGATCGGCTCGCTCCCGGATCGAAACGCCGGAACCGGATGTCGGGAATAGCCGCGACCGACATGAACGACGCTCTGTCAAAGCGCTGTATCTGCAATAAAGTCCACGGAGCCCGATCCCCTGCATGGACATGCAAGAGGACGGGTCCGTGACGTTTCCCCTACGCCTCTTTCGTTGCCCGGAACGGGTTTCCGGCAAGGGCCGCGCGGGGCTCAGTTTTTCAGCTTGGCCAGCGCCGCCTGCAGTTTCGGCTCATATTCCGCCGTATAGCTCCAGACCAGCGCGCGGATCTTACCATCGCGCAGGATCGCGACCCCGTCGAACTCCGCCGGTGAAACGCCGAGCTTCTCCAGCTTGTTGCCGTAATAGAGGCAGGTGAAACTGGCGCGGTCGCCGCTCTGCACGAGATCGGCAAACTCCACCCGGCCGCCATCCTTGTGGGTGCCGCTCCACCAGGCCCCGATCTGTTCCTTGCCGACAAGGGCTGGCGCCTTCATCCGGCTGGAGGCGGGAACGACCGTGAACATCGCGTCCTCGGTCAGCATGGCGGTGGCGGCCTCGATATCGCCCGCCGAGACCGCCGCATAGGCCGCCTCGACGACAAAGCCCTCCATGCTGTCGGCCGCGCAGGCTTTCGGCACCGCCAGCGCCACCGCAAGGGCAAGCGCCGCGACGATGAAATGCAGTTTCTTGTGTGGCATGGTCTCCTCCCCTTCCTGTCCGCGCCCGAGACCGGCGCCTCCGGTCGGGCGTGCCAAGAGAATACCTTGACCTAACGTCACTTGCCATGATCCACGTCATGACCGCCGCCGCCGGGCCGCCCGGGACATCGCAGAGGCTTGACCCTGACGGGTCCACCGGCATAGCTCAGGGCGTTGATTGCAGTGCCACGCAGGTCGAGGAGGACGCGCAATGTCCGACACTGGTTTTTCCGAAGACGCCGACGCTCGCGTGGCCGAGAAACACCGGTTTCCGTGCCCGGCCTGCGGCTCGGACCTGCGCTTCTCCGCCGACAAGGGCGACCTGATGTGCGACCATTGCGGGCATGTGGAGCATGTCTCCGCGGTTGGCCGCGACCAATGGGACGGCGCCCTGCGCGAACTCGACTACGAGGCGGCGCTGCGCAAGCAGGTCCCGGCCGAGGAGATCGTCGAGATCCGCGCCGCCCATTGCGACAGTTGCGGCGCCGATATCGAGATGAGCCAGGTCCAGCAGGCGAAGGAATGCCCGTTCTGCGCATCGCCCATCGTCACCGACACCGGCAGCCACCGGCAACTCAAGCCGCAGGCACTGCTGCCGTTCAAGCTCGACGAGAAACGGGCGCATGAAAAGATGTCGGCCTGGCTCGGCCGGCTCTGGTTCGCGCCGAACGGGTTGAAGGAATATGCCCGGAAGGGGCGGAGGATGACCGGCATCTATGTTCCCTACTGGACCTATGATGCCGACACCCGCAGCCAGTATGCCGGACAGCGCGGCGACGACTATTACACGACACGGACACGGGTCGTGAAGGGCGAGACCAGGACCGAACGGGTTCGCAAGACACGCTGGCGCAATGTTTCGGGCCACGTGGCGCGGGATTTCGACGATGTGCTGGTGCTGGCCTCCGACAGCCTGCCGCGCGACTATACCGACGCGCTGGAGCCCTGGGACCTGGGCGAGCTTGTGCCCTATGATCCGAGCTATCTGGCGGGCTATGTGGCCGAGGGCTATTCGGTCGAGCTGAAACCCGGCTTTTCTGTTGCGCGGCAGAAGATGGATGCTGTGATTGCCGCCGATATCCGGCGCGATATCGGCGGTGACCATCAGCGGATTTCCTCTGTGGATACAGATGTTTCCGATGTGACCTTCAAGCATATCCTGCTGCCGATCTGGATGGCCGCCTACAAGTTCCGCAACAAGTCCTACCGCTTCGTGGTCAATGCGCGAACCGGAGAAGTGAAGGGCGAGCGTCCCTGGTCGGCCTGGAAGATCGCATTTGCGGTGGTGCTGGCGGCGGTGGTGGCCGGTGCGGCGCTGTATCTGAACCAGATGCAGTAGCGACGGGGAACTCAGGTCTCCGCGGCGCCGAAACGAGCGCGGAACGGAGATCTTCTGCACGCGGTCGCTTCCGCCGACGGGCATCTGCCCGGACCGGATTTCCGTCCTTGAAACGGAAAAAGGTCCCGCCATGTGGCTGACGCCTTCCGCGTGGTGGGACATCGGCGGGGCCCTCCGGAACTCCGGACGCTGCGGAGAAAGTTGGTCGCGATCATAAAGATCGCGGCCATATTTCGTATGCAGGGGGTCACATCAATCAAGATATGGTCGATATTTCTTTCCGTCAGGTGCGAAGGCGGCAGGAAATAGCCTGCATGCGAACCGGCGCAAGTTCTGCAATGCCGGAGTTCGCCTGACGACCTACTTTTTCATGGGCGGTTTGGAAGCTCCTGGTTCGCCTTGCTGCCATCCAGCGGCCAAGAGCTTGTCGGTCACAGCTTTCGTCTGATCCGGGTTCGAGTAAATCCGGCCAAAGACGACGGATGGATTGAAGTCCGGCCAGTTTTCCATGAGTTCGTGCGCATATTTCCGGGCTTTTTCGGCCTCTCCAAGCCCTTGGTAGGAGGCCGACAGATAGGCATAGTTCGGCGCTGAGATCGGAGAACCGGACAGGCTGGCCGCGATCATCGTGTCGATGGCGTCCTGATACAGTCCAAGGTGAAAACTCGCGGCCCCATATAAGCTTTGGTTTGCGTGACGACCCATATCTGACGTCCGTTGGCGGTCGGGATCTGCGGCTTCGCGAGCGGCGTCGTATTCGCCCGTCAGCAGCATCTCCAAGGCGTAAAAATCCAGGACGTTTCCCTCCTTTGGAGCAAGGTCGAGAGAGAGCTCGGCGTGTTCTCTTGCCTCGGCGTCGCGTCCCTCGACAAGGAGCGTCCAGGACAGTGCTGATTGGGACCAGGAGTTTGTCGGCGAGAGCTCGATGGCGCGGTCGACCATTTGGCGGGACTCGGCCAGGAGGCCGTTCCGATCCGGGCCATCGGGCAAAAGCAGTGCCATCGCGGCAAGACTTTGAGCGGCCCCGGCATATCCGCCGAAATAGGTGTCATCCTTTCGGATCGCCTGCTCGAACATGGCCAGCGACAGCTCCAACTGCCCGCGTTCGAACATCGGAAAGATCAGGTTCCGCGCATGATCCGAAAGCGTCACGGCCTGTAGACTGGAGGGCGACCTGGTCATCCTGGCCCGTCGCTCTGCTTCAAGTCTTGGGTCGGCAGTCTCTGGCGCCATGAGTGTTTCGGATGTGTCCGGCCGCCCGAACGGAGACGTGATGGTCCCGAGCAGGAAACCGCAGCCCAACGCGACGAGAACAGCGCCCACGATGGCTATCGAACCCCGGCTGCGCCGAAGGTCGGCATCGGCGGCTTTCGGCTCCGCATCAGAGGGCGACGTCTCCAGGGACCTGACCTCAAATCGGGGCGCATAGGCACCGGGATCGACATGAATGAAGAGCGGGTCATTCTGGCCTGGACCGGCGTAATACTCCGCCAACCGACGCCTCAGTCGTCCGGCATCGACCCGAACAATGTTGTGGCTGTCGGTATCCTGATCGAGCGCCCGATCGTAGAGATCTTCAGCAATGATCTTGGCGAAGATCTTGCGTTCGGGGTCGGCGAGATGCCTGGTCACGATGTAATCGAGCAGATCTACCAGCCGGCTTGCCCCCGCAAAAGACTCATCCGACTTGATCCGCTCCAACGCCTCCAGAATCTCTGTTCGCGACGCCAGGACGGCGTGTTGAGTGTTTGAAACGGAGTGGCTCTCTGCGCCTCCCATGTTACCTTCACTACCTGAAAAAGGTATATTTTCAAAGGGTTTCCTCCCCTTTAACACCGTGTGACACTCACGCCGGAAGCGGGTTGATGCAAACTGATCCCCGGAAATGATCGAACGAACGAGCCGCCAGATGCACATCATGGATGAGCGCTTTCCGGAGCATGCCGTGTCACTTCGCCAGGGCCGTGGGGTGGACCCGGTGCTGGACGAGATCTGTCGAGACTACGAAACGCTTTCGATCGATTTGCTGGAGGCGGAACGCACCGAGGGGCGGTTGGACCGCGGCTATCAGATGGAACTGCGCGCCAGCCTCACAGGTCTTCGAGAGGAGATCCTTGCCAGGCTGCGAATGCTCTGAGCGGCATTCAAGGAATTGCCCAACCGACCAGATGCAGCAACGCCCATTCATGCAGCGGGAGCCGCTGAATGAAGACGCATAACCAAAAAAAGAAAATGGGGAGACATCATGACTATCAGAACCTCGCTCCTGACGGCCACTTGCGCCGTCATGGTGCTGGCGGCGGGTGAAGTGACCATCGCGGAGGTCCTGAGTGATGCGGGCTACGCGACCGCCCATATCTGCATGTGGCATATGGGAGATATCGAGCAGAGTTATGCCATCAACCAGGGCTTCGACTACGCCGAGCATCCGATCCACCAGCAGGCGCAACTCGCGCTGATGAACACGACTGCGCTGAACGAGGGCCATATTTCCGGCGTGGACATGCGCTTTCGGTCCGGCGAGTTGATGCTGGATGAGACCTTCCGCATCGATCCCTTCGCGATGGTCTACGGCATCGTTGGCGAAAAGGGCGGCAAGATGCGCGAGGTCGATATGGAACCGGGCCAGAAGTTTTCGCAGGACGACTACAATGCGATAGGCCAGCGCTATCAGGACAAGACCATGGAGCAACTGGAGCAAATGGCTGCCGGCGACAAGCCGTTCTTCCTGCAATACTGGCCGCTGATCCCGATCAGCTTCACGCGGACCGATATCGAACAGGCCCAGACGCTGAATGGCGGGCCGATCGCCGAATCCATCGTGAATATCGACCGGTATGTCGGTGAGATCCTGGACCGGGTCGACGAGCTTGGCATTTCTGACAACACCATCGTTTTCATCATGGCGACAACGGACCCTTCATGGAATTCGTCGACCGCAGCGGCCAGTCGGATCGAATCTAACGTGGTGCCAAGACCGAGCATCTTGAAGGCGGTGTTCGCGTGAATGCCTTTGTCCGCTGGCCGGACCTCATCGAAGCGGGCTCGCGAGTCAAGGACATCACCCACGTGTGTGACCTGTTCACCACCTTTGCCCGTCTCGGTGAGGCCGAGGCTGGCATCCCGCGTGACCGCATCATCGATGGCGTTGACCAACTGCCTTTGTGGCTCATGGGCGAAACCTATGGTCGCCGGGATTACGTGTTCGTCTATGAAGGATTCGTGTTGAAGTCGCTGGTAAAGCAGCAGTTCAAGATGCACCTGCCGCCTCCTGGTGGAAACCCGATCCTTGCGTCGATGTATGATCTCTACAAGAACCCGCGCGAGGACAGGCCTCAGGATTCCATCCAGGTCGGCGTCGGCTTCGGCGCCAATTTCAGCCTGATGGCCCAACGCCACCTGGCAATGAAGGAGATGTATCCGGATCAGGCTCCGGGACATGGCGAACTCTACGGCGGGATCGAGAATCTTCGCCCGGAGACCAAGGCGCTCGTCGACAATATCATGTTCGCTCAGAGCCTTTCGAAGACGCCGGAGTGATTGCCACATTCAAAGCGCTGGCCGGGGGAACCCGGCCAGAAATCCTGTCACCCTGAAGCCTCAAGAGATCGGACACCATGTTTTCATCCGCCGCGCTGCGCCAGAAACTCCCTCAACTCGCCGCCCTTTCGCTGGTTGCTGCGACACCAGGTGTTGCGACAGCTGATGCCGTGAGACTCACCTACTCCGAAGAGTGGCAACACGGTCTGACGGTTTACGGGTATCTACCGTCTTCGCTTTCGGGCACCTCGACCATCGCGGGAACCGGCGTTGATCTCGATCTCGATTTTCAGGACGCCTTCGAGCTTCTGGATTTCGGCATCTCGGCCCAATACGAAGGCTGGAAGGGGAAGTGGGGCGTCATTGTTGATGCCAATTACGCCGCCCTTGTGTTGGAGCAGTCCATTGCGCTGCCGGTTGGCGAGGCCGATCTTGACCTGGATGTCAAACAGACCTGGATCGGCGTGCTGGGCGGCTACAGGGTTGCGACCGGCATATATGGCGACAAGGGCCTTCGGTACTCCGTCGGTCTGCAAGCCGGCCTTCGCTACAACGAGTTGAAGCAGGAAGCCGACCTCTCCACCCCGGGCCCCGGCGTGACACCTGGCGGAAACGAAACCTGGACAGAAGCCATCCTCGGCGCAAGAGGCACCTGGGAGCTCTCCGATCGATGGTCCGTGGCTGTGGCGGCGGATGCCGGGCTCGGAGGGGAGAATGTCAACTCCCATTGGCGCGCGTCGGTCGGGTTCGAGTATCAGGCCTGGGAGAGTAGCTCGATCCGCTTCGGATGGCGGCACTACCAGATCGACTACGAAAATCAGCGGTCTGACGGAACTATCGGCTACGATATCACCCAGACCGGTCCGCTCCTTGGTGTGACAGTCTCCTTTTGAAACTTCCAAGGACTAAAGACCAGCCATTCCGGGCGGAGCAGGGTCGCCTCTCGGAACAAAGGGGAAGGGACGATGACAAAGAGTACTCGACTGGCTGGGATTGCGTTGGCCGGGTTCGTCGGTTTGGCCGCGCAAGCAGAGGAGAACGCCTCCAATCCGCTCGCGGCCGTGAACAATACCGACCTGCGCTACAAATCCTTCGATCTCGACGGGTCGTCCCGTCAGGACGCCTCCATTGACGGCTCTTACATGATCACCCCTGATCTGAAGCTGAAATATGAGCTGCACTACAACTGGACCGATGGGACCGGTGACAGGGAAAGCGATGTCGAAAAAACGAGTGCGAAGCTCATCTATTTCCCGTCACAGTGCGCTTTGAGCGAGACCAGGGGGCTCAAAACCGCGGTCGGGATCGAGTGGATCCTGGACGCCCGGAATACCGACAAGGGCATCGGCACGGGGTCCGACCAACTTGCGCCGCTGGTTGGCCTGGCCTTCGCCAACAGCAATTCCGGCCTGTCGCTCATCCCGCTCGTCCAGCACTACGAATCCTGAAATGGCGATGCCGATATCAGCCAGACCGCCATGCGCCTGATCGCCTAGCAGCCATTTGCCGATGATTACCGGGCGAAACTGGATCTGAAGGTTCCCTATGACTGGACCAACGAGGCATGGCCTGCCACGGCCGAATTGCAGCTTGGCTGCAATGTGAATGCGGGTCTGGTGCTCTATACTGATCTCATGGCAGGAATCGGCGACGACAGGCCCTATGACGTGGGCGCAGGCGTTGGCATTCGGTTTATCTACTGATTGCCTGATTGCCCGAAACACAGGCTTGGCGATCCGGCTCATGTCGACAGTCCCAAACGGATGAAACCCTCTGGACTGACTCGTCGAGCGAAAGCTGGAAATTCAACGAATTGCGACCTTCCGGATTATGCCCGTTTCCATCGCAATCGCTCTGCCCTTCGCGGTCTTCCCGGGGTGAAGAAGTGGACGGAAGATCTTCTGAAAGAATAGCTACCGCACGGACGCAAAGACGATATCGAAGCGTCCGAGTCGAGCCAATATGCGGCCGTTCGCTGCATGAGGGCTGGATGGCGGCAATGGGCTGGTCGTGAAGGACAAGAGATCTGAGGCCTTCGTCCGAAAAGTTCCAACATCGGACCTTGCCGTGTGAGCCCCGATGGATGCTTATGATGTGACCGTCGCCATGTCTCCTATGCGAGCAAGCTGCATGTCAGGATTCGCCCTTGGTGTGCAAGCTTTTGACACCGCTCAATGGGTCTTCAACCGTATCATTCGGAGGTCCGAGGTCTGGTGGTTATGGGCTATGCCGAGATCGGTCCAGTTTTGCGCCCACCTTGGTTCCCACATAGAGCCAGGGACGATAGAGGGTCCTGTAGAGGTCTGGAACGTCCTCGGTTCCGTTCCTGCGCTTCCTGACGGCATTCATTCCATGACGCATAGCCAGAGTGCGCATCCCTGGAACCCGTTTCTTCGAAGGTTCCATGGCGATCATCTCTTGCGTACCGGGGTATCTCAGGCTTCGGGTGGACAGATCTGGGGGGCGATCAGGTCATCGATTTCATCAAAGGGACAGGTATGCAGCCGTGGTTCGAAGAAATTGCAATGAACCCGGAAGATGTTCAGGATCGAAATCAACGTTCCGGGATTGAAGATCGCTCCATGGATGTAGGTTCCGCCCATCCTTGCTCCTCCTCCCCCAGCCCGTTCGGTCGGACTCTGCCGGATGCGAAGGGCAGACAGGAAGTTGCTCACGAGGTGAAGGGTTGCATTGTAGACCCACGGCGCCAAATCTTCGCGGAGATCCTGAGGCATGTACTCGGAGCCGAACGGCTGTTTTTCAGGCGCCAGCTGTGGAATCGCGGAAGAAGCGGAAATCCAACCACCTTATCCAGTTCGACGCTGGCTTGGGCTGATGACCCAATCCAGATGCTCGGGAATATCTGTGACTTGTAGTTCGGCCCTTGGAACGGCTTGTCACCTTGGGTTTTGGATCTTTTGATCGCTGGTGTGTGCCATTCAGTGAGAACTCCTCAGGGCATTCAAGGAAGCGCTTGCCGCAGGCACCGCAGCACGGGCCATCGAGAACACCATTCATGTTTCTCAGGCGTTCAATTTCTTCCTCGAGATGCGTCGGCGATAGTATGGAGAAACCACTGTCGCAGATCTCACCATCAGGGGGGGACCAAGGCATCGGACCATTCGTTGATCTGGCCAGGCATGTGGGTCACTCCGATACCGGAAGGCCGATGAAACGCGTCTATGCGTTGCGCCGGCACCAGCCAATGTGCAGGCGCCGGGCCCGTGTTTCTCGACCAGCTTGAGATCTTCTTGCGCAATGTCCTGCCGCCGCTCTGCCCGGTCATTCCGACGAGACCTGCCGTTGGAGTGCCCCATCTGAACTGGTCCACCGTTATATTTAGGAAACGGAGGACAAGAGATGGCGAACAAGCGACACAA
>CANMIP010000035.1 GCA_947497945.1 uncultured Tropicimonas sp.
CTTCCAGCGAACGCGCCGTTTCAACCGATCGATCCAAATCCGCAAGCGCGCCGTCCAGGTCGTTGAGGTCGCGCTTCGCCAAGCCTCGCAATATAAACGCAGCAGTTAGATTTCGACGATCATCAACGGCTTCGACAAGCCCAATCGCGTAATCCGCGTCCTCAATTGCTCCCAGAAAATCTCCATCCAAACGCCGTGTTCTACCCCGGCCGATCAAAGGCCCAACAGAAAGAGATTTTCGTCCAATCTCGTTTGCGAGGCTAATCGCTCTCGTGAAGTCTTCAAGCGCCTCGCGCAGCTTACTCTGAGCCAGGAAGAGAAATCCTCGTGAATTTAGGGTCATTACGAGCCCTTCGTGCATCCCAAGGGCTTCGTGTAACACGATTGACCTGTCCAACAGCAATAGCGCCCTTTCGGTCTTGGCCTTCCGACGCAATATTACTGCCAAAAGGTGAAGCGAAATCGCCACCTCCTCACAGTCGAGGTCCGAGGATACTATTCTTTCGAAACCTCTTTCGGCAAGTTCGTAATTGCGATCCCCATACCTCACAATGGCTGTCAGAAAGAGCAGCTCCACTCTCCCTTCTGATAGCAAGCCACGGCGAACCTGCTCCTCGGACAGTCGGGCCGCGAGCCACTGCTCGCCATTGCGAGAATCCAAAGCGGCGCGTCTGTAAAAGTCGATGGAAGACGACGTATCTCCGGCCGCAGCGAGATGATAAGCTTTACCCGCTCGGGTAAAAAGATAGCCCGGGATTCTATAGTGCGCTAAGTTTCTTTTGTCCGGAGATCCTAAACCTATAAGAAGCTTATGAATTTTAGCCTCTGTATTTGCAACCATCTCAATATTCAAAACGCTCTGTCGCACTTCTGGCTTGATATGCCACTCACTGTTGCGTGGCGACACAAATCCAGAAACATGCAACGCGATCAAGAATTGTTCACCGTTGACCCTAGGAACAGGCACCACCTCATAGATCTTCAATGCCACTTCATCCGTAAGGCTTTCCGCACAACAAAGAGCGCGAAGCGCCGCTGCTGCGCCTTCGGGAGCATCTGAGAGAAAAAGGTCCAGTTCAGGTGTCATCAGATCTACTCAGAAATCTTTCTTAGATACTCAGTCGAGATTGAAGCGTGAATGTTTCTTACCGTCGCCTCCCGCGCCACAATATGCTTCGCGACCCAAGTGGCCGCCTCAACATCCATTCCTTTGACATTTCCTGATAAGAAAACAGCAATGTCCTCGATAGCATTTACTTTTGATGACTCATCGAAAATTGGATCCAAGAAGAACTCAATTGCGTCCCGAGGGGCCAAATCATGAATCCCATCCTCCAAGTTCAAGTCGCACATATGCACGAAAATCAAGCCGCGATCCAAGAATTTTATTAAGACATTGCGCCATAAATACCTCCAAAAGTCGGTCTGATCCTTGTGCAGGCCATCATTCAAGAGAATCAAAACAGTTCCGCCGTCTAGTTTACCAGAAAGCGCTTTCGGAAGCCACTTTTCCAGCCGACGTCCAACAGCAACATTGTCTGATCCCAGGCCATCAAAGAAATTTTGTGTGATCGAGACGTCCTGTACGTTTGTCGTAGATTCCGCACCTGATGTATTCCCTGAAGCAATTTGAACCTTGGCACAATGCGAGCTTGAAGGAACTTCGCCCACTGGGAAATCAAACAGGCGGGCGAGTTCTTCTTCCAAGTTCGCAAGATATCTAACCGAGTATATCTCGCGATCTAAACGAACCCAAACCGGTGGAATTGCGGTTGGTTGCTTCAAGAATTCGAACTTTAGCGCGTCAATGAAACGATCGGGAGCGCAATCGCTTCCGCGGTAGAAGATCCGGATGCTTCCACCTTTCACGAATGCCTCGGCCCTAATATGATTGAATATTGGCCTCCAATCAATTGGGGGCGTCCCTAGTAGCGACGTATGCACAATCGTCAATCCCTATTCACCCTGTCAACTTTCACGTCCATTCGGCCTTTTGATCTGTTACCGGAGGCAACTGAGATATTGTCATTGCGCTGCCCAACTTCGATGTTGGAGACTTCTACTTTCATGGTGCCAGCTTCAGATTCTAAGTCAGAAGCTACCGCCATATTCGGCTTAGCGCTGTGGTTCTTTTTGATGTCATTGGCCTCAGCGTTCGAGCCCTCCCTTGTTCGAATTCTCAGAACTACAATCAGGACAAGCAGCGTCGCTGCGAAAGCAACAAACGCAAACACCAGTGAAGTTCTCGCGCCAAATATCTCAAGAGATGTCAGTACGAGATAAAACACCATCGAAGCCAACAAGCTGGCTGTAACACTCTTTGCAAATTGCATGCTATTCCTCGACCAAGTTCAGCCCCTCAATCAGAGCAACCATTGCGCATGTATGCAATGTTTGCCGGAGCAACACAAACCTTGGTTGCAAGCTTCATATGGATGCCCGTCCATTGTCAGATGGTGCTGCATGCCCGTGCCAAGATCGCTGCCCGGCCAACACGACAAGGCGCCTGCGGGCGACCGTTGTTCGGCGTCCCAGGTTGACCTGGTGATTCAACTCGGTGTGCGCTGCTACGACGGCCTGCGCTTCAAGGCCCGTGAGTGGGAGTTGGGTTATATCCTGTAGTGGGTTGCCGTGAACCGCTCCATAGTCATGAGACAGCGATCTGGGCTTAAGCGGCGCTCTGCATTGTCGTGGTTTGCAGGAAGTCGAGGAGGGCTTGGCGCAACTCCTCGATGGTCTCGAACCACTTTGCCCAAAGGAGGTTCCATTTGCGGTCGAGATGAACCGCTCGGCACAACCGTTGCCCTCCGGCGCGCGGACTGAGGCGGGCGAACTTGCGGCGCCAAGGAAACGGATCTCCTTCTGAAAGTCCCCGCTCATGTAATGGCTGCCGTGATCGCCCGTTTCATTACTTGGACCTGCCAGAAACTGGATCGAGCCGCCTTGGTGCTTCGAGTTCTGACTCATTGCAGATGTTTCCCTGCACGGCCGACTCGCTTTCGCTTCTAGACGCACGGCACGATCGGCCACGCCGGGTCTGGAGGACGGGCGGTTTGGTGAGCAAGTGGTGAGCAAGAAAAAACAGCTTACGGGCGCCCTTGCGAGCGCCTTCGTAAGTGTCTGGTTTTTTGTGATTTCTGGTTGCGGGGGTAGGATTTGAACCTACGACCTTCAGGTTATGAGCCGATAATCAAGCGATTCCAATAAGTTAGGTAGTTCAATGACTTATGCGGTAAGCCTTTGAATTTGCAAATTTCCTTTCTCGGCGCCGGGTGACGTTGGGCGGCTTTCAGGCGCAAACAACGGCAAAATACGGCGTATGTCGGTTGAGGTGGCGTTGAGTTGCCGCTGGAGAGATGGTCACCAGCCCAATCGGTTTGTCCGCGGGCGCGCGCCAAGTAGTCGTCAAAGCTGCCACTCACCTTTTGCTTAGCTGGTGGCTGGATCAAACCCGAGGAGCACCGCGAGAAGCGGGCACAATCGGCAGCCGCAAAATCCCAGAAGCAGTCTTGAACGGCCCAATCCGGAAGTTTTTCGCCGAGGCCCACGCTGCAATGCAGCACATGTTTTGCGGTCCTTGACCGACTGTGCCGCGCGACACACCCACAAAGAACGCCGACAGGGACATCGTCGAAACGCGCGCCTACTGCCCCGGTGCCCGCTTTGCTCAACTCGGTTCACAACCTATAAATTGAACTCGTCGGAAATCTTGTCGTTGTCCATTCCGATGTCCGGGGCGGCGCGACCCGAGTGGCCGCGGGCACCATTGATGCGGATTGGAGAGCGGACGAGTTCCAGATCATTTCCCAACGCATTGCGGACGACTTGAACCATGTCGAGCTGCTTGAATGCCGGATCTTCCAGAAGTTCCGGCCAATCCATCACCTTGGACACCCACACATCCCGTGGCTCGAAGATCGAGAGCCAATACGCGGTCGTCTCCTGGCACAGACGCTCTGCGACCAACTCCTTGATCTCGTCACGATGTGCAAACCAGGTGTCCTCGCGGTCCGCGAATGGTTCAAGCGCCTTGACGTCCAGCAGATCTGCCAGGACGCGCAGGTGCATCATCGCAATGGCGAGGTAGCCGTCCTTTGTGGGGTAGATCCCGTAAGGGGCCGACAACCCGGCATGAGCAGAGCGGAACCTGGCCCGTTCCGGCAACCGGCCACCATCGTTGAAATGCGTGGCAAGCACTTCGAATTGCAGGTCGATCAACGCCTCAAGCAGGCTGGTTTCGACATGGGCACCGCGACCTCGAAGCCCGCGTCCGACAAGGGCCGCGAGGATGCCCTGCGCCGTTGCCGCGCCAGCCATCATGTCGGCGATCGAGAGACCGAATGGCACCGGCCCGTCATCGGCGCTGCCGTTGAGCCACGTCACGCCGGAGCGCGCCTGCGCCAGCAGATCCTGCCCGGGAACATGCCGCCATGGACCGTCGGCACCGTAGCCGGAGATCGAGGAATAGACGATCGTCGGATTGATCGCCCGCACGGCATCGTAGTCCAAGCCAAGCCGTTCGATCACACCTGGACGGAAGTTCTGCATGAAGACATCCGCCTTCGCGATCAGCCTCTTCAGCTTGGCGACATCTCCGGGATCCTTGAGATCGAGCGACAGGCTCTCCTTGCCGCGGTTGATGGCGTGGAAGACGGTGGATTCACCGTCCACGACAGTGTCCGACAGGTAGAGCCCGCGTGTCAGGTCGCCACCGTCTGGTCGCTCGACCTTGATGACCCGTGCGCCGAGGTCCTGAAGCCTGAGCGAGGCATAGGGACCGGCCAGAAACTGGCAGAGATCGAGCACGAGAAGGCCTTCGAGTGGCCGGTAATCATTCGTCATCCACACACCTCAACGCGCGCTATGTCATTCCTCCATCAGGAATACCTGCTCCAGCTCGGCCCACCAGTCGCCATCGGCCCTGGTCTCGAGAGGGGCCTGCATGGGCATGCAGACATCCCACCATTCCCGCGTCTTCGGATCCTTGGCCATCGCTGCCATGTCGGCGGCATGGTCCTGCCCGTGATACTCGTAATATCCGAACAGAAGGTTCTCCGGCTCCCGCAGGAAGATCGAGTAGTTCCTGATGTTGCTGCGCCGGATCTGGTCCAGAACCTCGGGCCATACGGCGGCATGGACGCGCTTGTATTCCGCGATCCGCTCCGGTTTCAAGCCGATTAGGAAGCCCATACGTTTCATGCCGTGTCCTTTCTGACGGGCAGTGCGGGCACGGGCTCGCAGCTGCGTGTTGCTGAGCGGTAGCAGGCTTCGACGATCCCCATCGTGGTCCAGGCGCTTTCGACATTGGTGACGAGCGTATCGTCTTCGCCTGCCACGTAGCGCTGCATGTTGGACATCACGTGCATGAAGCTTTCCGGAAACCAGAACCCGGATAGCGGGATTTGTTGCAATGCCTCACCCCGCTTGCCCATCCAGAGTTCGTCGGGTTCGCCCTTGGGATAGTCGAGCAACACGCCGAGCTTGCAGAGGGCCGCCCCGTCGGTGCCCTCGAAGCGAATGCAACTGTCCTGATGCGAGCGGCCAAAATCGTGGTAATGGTTGATCGACAGGGTGCATCGCAGTTCCGGGCCGTAGTCGAAGATCGCGGAAGTCCGTGTGTCGGTCAGCTCCGAGCCGGGGAAAGGGTAGCTGCGCGCGAAGACACCGTTCTGCGGTGTACCAACGAGGCTTTGGATCAGGTCGATATAGTGCACCGAATGCGCGACGATCTCGACCCGCGGGTCACCGACGAGGTTGGGGAAGAGATGCCAGGGCGTGACGAGGTTCAGGTGCACCTCGATCTCGGTCAATGTGCCAAAGAACCCTTTCGCCAGTGCGTCGCGCACCGCCAGCATCATCGGCGAGAACCGAAGCTGGAAGTTGACCGCCGCTGTCAGGTTCTTGCGTCGGCAGATGGCCAGGATCGCGTCCGCGACATCGAGGTCGAGCCCCATCGGCTTCTGGATCAGCACCGGCACGTTGTCCGGCAGCGCCTCCAACATGTCCACGTGGACTTGCGGCGAAGTGGCGATGTCGAAGATCACGTCCTCCTGCGCAGCAACTTCTTCCAGCGTTTCGAACACGCGGCCAGCGCCGAATTTGTTCACCAGCCTGCGGGCGCGATCCGGGCTGCGGTTCCAGATCCCGGCCACCGGATAGCCTGCCATTTCATAGGCCGGCAGGTGGCTGTCGTTCACAATTCCGCCGGCGCCGATGATCACGATCGGCCTGGGCTTGCTGGCCTTGGGCCAGGTCTGGTTGAAATCCATCACGGTTTCCTCCGCACTCATTTGTCAATCCAGCCCCACCGCCTGCGTGATCTTGCTCCCCGCGCGGGTAAGGGCTTCCAGAATCCTGTCGGGATCGGGGCCCTCTGCACTGCGCAGGGTAGCCACGATCAACGCCGCCTTGACGGTCGATCCGGGCGCGCCGATCAGCACACCGACATCGAGACCGCCTACGAAACGCTCCCCGTCCGAAATCTCGTAGCCGCGTTCCTGCACGGTGCGCACTCGGGTCATGAACGTGTTGCGGACTTCCTCCGGCATCCCGGAGAACTCCGTGTAGTCGCGCAGGAAATCGGCCCTTTCGCTCTCGCTCATCGATGACAGGAGGATGCGACCGGACGTCGTGGCCAGTGGCGAGTGCCTGGAACCGACCTCTGCCGAAAGGCGCAGCGGCTTGGGGCTCTCGTGTTGTGCCAGCACCACGATCTCGCCATCGCGCAGCGTCGTCAGGTGGCAGGTCTCGCTGACCTCTTCGGACAGATCTCGCATCACGGGCGCCGCGACGCGCAGAAGCTCCTCAAAGGGCGAATGCTGGCGGGAAAGTTCGAACATCTTGAGCGTCAACCGGTATTGCCCGGCATTGGTTCGCCGAATGTAGCCCCGCGCCTCCAGCGCCGAGAGCGTTCGGAAAATCTCGGATGGCGTCTTCTCCAATGCCCGGGAGATATCCGCCTGAGACATCGAGGACGGTGTTTCTGCCAGCAATTCCAAAACATCGAGCGCCTTGTCGAGTGCCGGAACTGAGTATTTCGCGGTTGGCCGGATGCCCGGTTGTTGCCCATTGGTCATGGTAATTTCTTTCTGGCAATTTGCGTCGGCGACCCTTGCACGAAACAGGGTCGCCGAGAATGCCTCAAGCCGTCGCTTTCTTCTTGGCCTTGCCTCCCACGGTATAGATGGCGGCGGCGGCGATCACGACGGTGCCTTCGATCAGGCCCTGGTAGTTGGCGCCGAGGTTCAGGATGTTGAAGCCGTTGGTCAGCGTGAACAGCAGCAAGGCGCCAACGAGGGTTTTGACCACGGAGCCGGCGCCCCCGAAGAGCGAGGTGCCACCGAGGATGGCCGAGGCGATCACGGTCAGCTCGGCGCCCTGAAGGGCGGTCGGGTTCACCGCGCCGAGGCGAGCACCAAACATGATACCGGCGAAGCCTGCGGCGGAGGAGGAAACGATGAACCCGGCCATCTTGTAGGCGCCGACATTCACACCTGACAGCCGCGCCGCCACGGCGTTGCCGCCCACGGCGTAGACCCGCCGTCCGGTGGTCGTGAAGCTGAGCACCAGCCAGACGATCAGCGTGAAGAGGCCCGTATAGATCACCGGTTTTGCAACCGAGAGTTCAGGACCGGCGACAAGTGCGATGACAAGCAGGACAGCGCCGCCAATGATGCCGCCGGGCACACTGGGGCCGTACTCTGTCCCGGAGGCCCTGGCGCGCATCAGTTTGATGCCGAACCAGACAATGAAGGCGATGCCGACGACGATCAGGAACATCTGGATCGGCACCTTGCCACCTTCGAAAACGACCATCTGGGCCTTGGCCTCGGGCGTCGAGACGATCAGCGACCGGCCATTTGTCAGGATCAGCACAAGCCCTCGGATCGCCGTCAGCGATCCAAGCGTCACAATGAAGGCGTTGATCCCCACGAGCTGCACGATCGTACCGTTCATGATCCCGACCGATGCGCAGCAGAGCAGAGCAACGAGCGCGGCGGCGGGGAAGCCCAGCGGCCCGGCAAGGCCGACCGAGACGGCAGCGCCGAGAGCAGCGACCGAGCCGACCGAAAGGTCGAAATTGCCTGTGATCAGGATCACCGTCATCGCCACCCCCATCATCGCGATCATCGATGACTGGTAGAGGATATTGGTGATATTGGTGGCGCTGAAATAGGAGGGTCGGCCGACCAGGAAGGTCACGACACCGAGGATTACCATAAGCAGGATCAGCGCATAGTAGACGCCTGCGTCCCGCAGACCGAAGTGGCGTTTCCAGTCAGACTTGAGCATGAGTTTCGCCTTCTTGTTCTGTCCTGTGCGGCACGGACCTGCCGTTGCCGTTCTTTCCCTTGCCGCTGGCCAGAAGGATCAACTCCTGGTCGTCGCAGTCGGCCGCGGGGCGTTCCGCCACAACGGCACCGTCGCGCATCACCAGAATGCGGTCTGCCACCGTCAGCATCTCCTCGAATTCGGACGACACGATCACCACCGCCTTGCCTTCGCTGGCAAGCTTGCGCACCAGCGTCAGGATGTCCGCCTTGGCGCCGACGTCGATGCCAGCGGTGGGTTCGTCCATCAGCAACACTTTGATGTCGCCAAAGAGCCAGCGCGCCACAGTCACCTTCTGGGCATTGCCGCCGGAAAGCTCTGTCACGAGGTCGTCCGGCCCTTCGGCCTTGATGTTGAGAATGCGGATAGCCTCCTCCGCCCATTCCCGTTCGGTGTCTTCCTGCACCACGATGCCGCGCAGGGCGGTCTTGGTCAGATAGGGCAAAGAATTGTTCTTCCAGATCTCGAAGACCGGCACGATCGCTTGCTGGTCGCGATCTTCAGGAATGAGCGCCAGCCCCTCGCGCACCGATTGGCCCGGGTTGCGGCGCATGCGCTTGCCGTCCAGCACCACCTCGCCGGTGGCCTGTTTGTCCGACCCAAAGACCGCGTGCATGAATTCGGAGCGCCCGGAGCCAAGCAGCCCGGCGATGCCGACCACTTCGCCAGCGTGGATGGTGAAATCCATCGGGGCCAAGCCGGCGGGTGAGGCAAGGTTCCTACATTCCAGGACAGCCTCGTCGCGGATCGTGCCGCGTTGCGTCTTGAGATGGTCGAGAGCGGCAATCGTCTTGCCGGCGATGGCCTCGGCCACCTGCTCTTCGCTGGTGGCGTGGGTCTCCGAATACATCACCACCTTGCCGTCGCGCAGCACGGTGACCTCGTCGGTCAGCGCCATGATCTCGTCGAGGAAGTGGGAGACAAAGATGATCCCCTTGCCCTGTTCGGCCAACCGGCGAACGGTGGCATAAACGATCTCGCGCTCTTCCTTGGCAAGCGATGCAGTGGGCTCATCCATGAGGATCAGGTCGGCCCCGAGGCTCAGCGCCTGCAGGATACAGACCATCTGGCGGGCGCCGATCGACAGGTCGCTGATCAGGTCGTCCGGATCGACCTCGTATCCGATCTCCTGACACAGCATATGCAGTTGACGGCGGTCGTCCGGGTTATGGCGCAACCCGCCCCGCTTCCACATGAAGACGTTTTCCTGCACCGACAGCGTCGGAATCAGGGGGATGTTCTGATGGATCGTCGCAATCCCGGCCTGGTTGGCCTCAAATGGCGTGCGGAAGGAAACCTCCTCGCCACGCCAGACGATCCGGCCCTGTGTCGCGGGAATCGAGGCGCAGAGCACCTTGATGAGGGTGGACTTCCCGGCGCCATTGGCGCCGAGAAGCCCGTGAACGCGGCCTGCATGTGCCACGAAGTCCACCCCCCGAAGGGCGACCGTCCCGTTCGGGAAGGTCAGGTGGATGTCTTCGAGGCCCAGCAGGGACGGCTCACCGTGAGTGGAGGATCGTACGACCACCTATGTCACCACTGACCAACGCATTCATCGACGTTGTCGATGGACACGCCCGGGGTCGGGTAGGTGACGAACTCGGCATTGTGCTCGGCGATGCCATTGACGACCTCATAAAGGATCGTGAAGGAGATCTTGCCGATTTCTTCGGGCTTGTAGCAGACGGTACCGTCGATCTTGCCTTCCTTCAAAGCGGCAATGGCCAGCTTGGACCCACCGAAGCCGACAAGCTTGGCGTCAGACCCACCCGATTCAACAGCGCGGGCGCAGCCCACGACCATGTCGTCGGCCTGGTTGAAGAACAGGTCGATATCGGGGTTGGAGGCGAGGATGTTCTGACAGGCGGCCTCGCCTTTTTCGGCAGTCCAGTCACCGGGCTGTGCGGCGACGATCTCGAAGTCCTGACCCATTTCCTTCATGCCCATCTCGAAGCCTTGGGTGCGCTGCTGCACTTCGGCATAGCCGGCGGCGCCTTCGATGATGGCGACCTTGGCCTTGTCGGTGCCCTTGAGCAGCTTGGCGGCGAGCTTGCCCACTTCGACGCCGGCGGCGACTTCCTGTTGGGTCACGAGGGCGGCGAGTTTCTCGTAGACGTCATCGATGGCGCGGGTCTTGGTGTCGCCGATCTGGGAGGCGGAGGCAACGACGACCACTCCGGCTTCGGTGGCCTTGTCGACCCATGCGGCGGCGACAGCGCTGTCATTGGGCATGATGGCGATGCCCTTCACACCCTGTGCGAGTAGGTCGTCGATGTCATTGGTCTGCTTGAGAATGTCACCCTGCGAGTCGAGGACGATGGAATCGGCGCCAACCGCATCGGCGGCATCTTCGAAGCCCTTGGCGACGGCTGCGGCAAAGGGAAAGCTCAGCCCGTTGCTCGAATATCCATAGGGGCCCTTGTCCTGGGCGGATGCGGTGCTGGCAAGGGCGAGGCCGAGTACGGATGCGCTTGCGAGCAGTTTCAGGGTCGATTTCATCGGTGGTTTCCTCCCGTGATGATGAAGTCGGCGGTGATGCCGTGGCGCGGATGCGCCGGTTTCCTTTGCCTCGATCAGGCGAGCGGGTGTTTCCGCTCGACAAGGTAAAGGTGCTCACAGACCAGAACGGTTTCGTCCTTCTGGTTGGTGATCTCGATGGCCTCGTGAACGAAGCCGTGGGTCTTGCGTTTGGGGTGTTCGCGTTTGGAAACGATCTCGGCCTTTACCTTGATCGTATCGCCGATATGCACCGGCGCGATGAAGCGAAGCTTGTCATAGCCATAGGACATTGCGACCGGGTTGATGGTCGATGCCGTCATGCCGATGCCGACCGAGAACACCAGAGTGCCATGAGCGATCCGGCGCTTGAAATCCTGCGTGGCGCACCATTCCTTGTCCATGTGATGGGGAAAGAAATCGCCGGTATGGCCGGCGTGTACGACGAAATCCGTTTCGGTGATGGTCCGGCCGAACGTCTTGCGCGTGAAGCCGATCTCGTAGTCCTCGAAGAACTCTTCGACGATCATCCGGTCGCTCCTTCCATGCTCTTTTTTTGCGAAATATCAGAATGGGTTGCCGTGTCACGGCCAAGAGGCGGCGCACCCCTGTTGCTGCTCAGAACACGGCCGTCGATGCGGATCGGGCAGGTGGTGGTCCGCAATGTCTCGCCCTCCGGTCCCTTGACCGATTGCACCACGCCAAGGCTCTCCAGTGCGCCGGTCTCTTCCAGTTCCGGCCAGTCGAGCACCTCGGCGGCCCAGATGCCCGCCGACTCCAGAAGGCCCAGCCAATGCTCCGTGGTCTCCGAAACGAGGTGATCCTTCAGGATCTGCTTGATTTCGTCACGTCTGGAATAGGCGAGCGAGCCGTCGGCGAAAGGCTCCAACGCCTTGATGCCGAGCAAGTCGCGCAGAGTCGCGATCGGCGACATTGCCAACGCCATATAGCCATCGGCTGTCTGGTAGAGCCCGTAAGGGGCGGTCGAATGCACGTTGGCCCCATTCACTCCGGAACGCTTCGGCTGCTCCTGCGGGCCGTTGAGATAGCTTGTGACCTGCTCGAACTGAATGTCCATTGCCGAGGCCAGCAGGCTGACCTCCACCAATGCGCCTTTGCCGGAAACGCTTCGCCGGACCAGCGCCGCCAGGATTCCCTGTGTCAGATGGGCTCCCGCAGAGATGTCGGTGATCGATATACCCATCGGTACCGGGTCCATTCCCGCGCTGCCCGTCAGCCATGTCAGCCCGGACCGTGCCTGCACCAACAGGTCCTGCCCGGGCTTGTCGCGCCAGACACCGTCCGTGCCGTATCCGGACACGACGCCATAAATGACGCGCGGGTTGATCTCGGCCACAGCTTCATAGCCCAGACCTATGCGCTCCATCACACCGGGACGGAAATTGTGGATGGCGACATCGGCGTCGGCGATCATCGCCTTTACGGCTTCGAGATCTCCGGCGTCCTTCAGGTCGGCAGCGACGCTCCCCTTGTTCCGGTTGATGGTGTGAAACAAGAGACTGTCCTGGCCGACCCACTGATCGGCAACGGCAAGGGTTCGGCAGAGGTCGCCCACGCCCGGACGCTCGATCTTGATGACATCGGCTCCAAGATCGGCAAGCCGCAACGCGCAGGACGGACCTGCAAGAAATTGCGAAAAGTCGAGAATCTTCAGGCCTTCAAGCGGCAAGCCCCCTGCCTGATTCGCCGATGTCATGTGATTCTCCTATTCATTTACCCAAGAGATAGTATTTTGCATTTGAACGATCAACAAAAAGATGCGAAGACTGTGTCAGTGGAATTGGTAAGAATGTTCGTTATCTCCGCCGCATTGCGGCAAGTGACGGCGACGCACCGTTGGTTTATAAGCAAAAACTCAGTTCACTGCCGATTGAGTGTCGTCGGTTGGGGGGGATGGAAATGGAAACACAACTCAAGCTTGCCGGCATGACATGGGATCACGCGCGCGCCTATGACTGTCTGGTTGCAGCCTCCGAGCGGTTTGCCGCCGAGCGCGGTGTCGAGCTTTCATGGGACCGCAGATCGTTGCAGGCCTTCGCCGATGAACCCATCGAGGGAATCGCCCGCAAATACGATCTGGTGATCCTGGATCACCCGCATGTCGGGCAGATCGCGGAGACCGGATGCCTGCTGGCCTTGCCTGATTTCCCTGATCCTGCCGAAACCTCTCTGGGTGGCTCGGTCGAGAGTTATATCTGGAAGGGCAAGACATGGTCCTACCCGATTGATGCGGCCTGCCAGATGGCTGTTGGACGCCCGGATCTGGGCGGCGCGTTTCCGCAGCATTGGGAAGATGTGCTGGAGGCGCCGGAGCGTTTCAACATCGTCACGCCGCTCCTGCCGGTCGATGCCTTCGACCTGATGCTGACGCATCTTGCGAGCCGCGGTGAAGAGAACTTGCCCGTGTCTCCCGATGCATTCTGTTCGGAGGCCAACGGCCTCTACTCGCTGAAAGTGCTCAAGGCACTGTTCAAGATGGGCCCGGCGGAGCAGGCGGGCTGGAACCCGATCAAGGTGCTGGAGATCCTGTCCACCACCGATGAATTCACCGCTTCGCCCGCGCTCTTCGGCTATATCAACTACGCACGTCCCGGGTTCCGCCCGCACCCGCTGACCTATCGGAACCTCCCTACGTTCAGAGGCAGCGAAGTGCGGCGCGGGATACTTGGCGGCGCGGGCATCGGCGTGTCCGCCTTCTGCGAGCACCCCGAGCAAGCCATCGCCTTTGCTCAATGGGTGACGAGCGAGGAGATCCAGTCCTCCACCTATATCGACAACGAGGGCCAGCCCGCGCATCTGGGCACATGGAACAACCTGCGCCAGGAGCCGCGTTACACCGGTTTCCTCGATGGCGCCTATGAGACCATCACCAATGCATGGACCCGTCCGCGCGACGAGTGGTTCCTGCATTTCGTCGACGATGTCTGCGAGATTTTCCCCGACTTCTTCCTGAAGGATCGGTCCGAGGAAGACATGCTTGCCGATATCAACGCGCTTTTCCGCAAACACACGAGTTGATCGGGCCAAGGAGGCCAAATCCATGAAGAACATCGTCATCACCGGGGGCAGCAAGGGGCTGGGCGTTGAACAGGTGCGCCGTTTCCTCGAAGAGGGCTGCAAGGTCTATGTCGTGGCGAATATGCGCGGCGATCTCGACGAGGTCGAAGGCGACGTCGTCTACAAGGAGACCGATCTCAGCAACTGGTCCGACACGAGTTGGCTCGACGAGATCTATGCCGATTGCGGTAAGATCGACGGGCTTGTGAATAACGCTGGCATGCACCTGAAAAAGGCGATGTGGGATGTTTCGCCCGAGGAGTTCGAGTTGGTCTTCTCGATCAACGTCAAGGCGATGTTCGCGGCCTGTGGGCGTTATGCCGAGCTGCACAAGGAGCAGGGCGGCGCGATCGTTAACATCTCTTCGATGGGCGGGCTGATCGGGCTGAAGACGGCCGCGGCCTATGTCACCGCCAAGACCGCTGTCCTCGGCATCACCCGTTCTATGGCCGTTGATGCCGCCGAATTCGGCATCCGCACCAATGCCGTCTGCCCCGGCTTCATCGATACCGACATGACGCGGGCGATCCTCGCCAAGGATCCGGCCCGGCGCGAGAAGATCGAGGGACGTATCCCGGGCGGCAAGTTCGGCACGCCCCGCCATATCGCCAACGCGATCCACTTCCTGATTTCCGATCAGGCAGAGCACATCAACGGCATCGCCCTTCCAGTCGATAACGGCTACTCCATCGCATCCTGAGGACGTCATGACATACCAGGCAAGCAAACTGACCGCCGCCAAGGCCGTCGAGATCGTCGATGCGGAGCTTCCGGCCGAGGTTCCGGAGGGCTATGTGCGCCTCAAGCTCGCCACGGCGAGCCTTTGCGGCACGGACCTGCACTACTTCAAGAACTTCTCCAACGCGGGCTTCTTCCTTCAAAACGCGCTGTCACTGGGTCATGAGGCCTGCGCCTATGTTGTCGATGCCAATGGGGCGGAGCTTGAGGCAGGCCAACTCGTGGCGCTGAACCCGATCATCAATTGCGGCGAATGCGAGAACTGCAAGAAGGGTCAGGTGAATATCTGCACCTCCAAGCGCTTCCCGGGCTCGGCTACCACGATCCCGCATATCGATGGTTTCTTCCGCGAGTATTTCGATTTCCCGGCCTTCTGCTGCTACAAGGTGCCCGAGGGAACAGACCCCGATCACCTGACTTTTGCCGAGCCGCTCGCCTGCTCCATGCATTCGGTCAATGTGGGCGAGGTTGGCCCCGGCACGAAGGTTTGCATCACCGGCTGTGGCCCGATGGGCCTGTTGGCGGTGGTCGCGGCGGCCTCCAAGGGCGCGGTGGTCGAAGTGACCGATGTGCGCAAGGCCGTTGTGGATCTGGCCTGCGAGGTCGGCGCCTCCAAGGGCTATGTCACCGGCGAGGATGACTTCGCGGCGCTCGATTCCTCCTATGACGTGGTGATCGAGGCCTCCGGCTCGCCCCATGCCTTCAACCAGGCGCTGGAGCTTGTGAAGCGTCAGGGCAAGCTGGTGATCCTGTCGAACATCCAGCCGTCGAACACGCCGGTGAACCTGCACAAGATCATGCTGAAGGAGGTCTCCGTCATGGGTTCCTTCCAGTTCAACAAGGAATTCGTCGAAGCTGTCGAACTGGTCACCTCGAAAAAGGCCGATTTCGACAAGCTGATCGCCGCACGTTTCCCGCTCTCCGAGACCGCGGATGCGCTGCAATACATGGCGGATGGCAAGGCCTTCGGGAAGATCCTGCTGAAGCCGCACGTCCTGGAAGCCAGTGATGGTTCGGCCCCATGAAAACCGCGCTCGTCACTGGTGGCTCGAGATCGATCGGCGCAGAAATTTCCCGGCGATTGGCACGAGACGGTTGGGCCGTTGCCGTGAACTACCACAGTGATCGGGAGTGTGCGCAGAGCGTCGTATCGGAAATCACCGCCGCGGGCGGGGTTGCCGGCGCATTCCGGTTTGACGTGACGGAGCGGTCGCAAGTGGCGACGGCGACGGAAGAGATCACTGAACGGCTCTCACCGGTCGATCTGATCGTGAACAACGCGACCGGCCCGCAGCCCTTCATCCCGATCGAGAAACAGACATGGCAGGACTATCTCGATCAGCTCACCTTCTTCGTAAAGGCGCCGCTGGATCTGCTGCAATGCGTTCTGCCCGACTGGCGTCGTCGCAAGTCGGGGTGCATCATCAACATCGGGTCCGAGGTGGTCGAGATGGGAAACCCACAGCTCACCCACTATGTCGCCGCCAAAGGCGCTATGCTGGCAATGACGCGGTCGCTCGCGAACGAGCTTGGCGCGGACGGGATCCCTGTAAATCTCGTCGCTCCCGGCTGGATACCCGGAAAGCGGCATGAAGGACTCCCGCAGGCCATGCGGGACGAGTACCTTGAACGTACGGCGTTTGGACATTTTGTCGACGGCCGCGATATCGCGGGTGCGGTTGCCTTTCTGGCCTCGCCGGAAGCGAAAAACATCACAGGCCAAAAGATAAGCGTGAATGCCGGTCGAACTCTGCTGTGACGGTCTGAGCAGGGGCGGCTCTATTCGGAGGACAAGCCATGAAGGTATTCGACAGTCACATGCATTGGCGCGATCCGGTCAACTACCGCTACGAGACACTCTCCGATGGCGTTTCCGAGGAGGGCGAGCGCGGTGGCAAGGCCGCACAATCATATCTGCCTGATGACTATATTTCCGATGCCGGCAACGTTCACATTTCCGGCGTTATTCATGTTGAAGCGGAGTGGGACAAGGCAAATCCAGTCGGCGAGACCCGTTGGTTGGAGCAGATTCATGCCGCAGGCCGAACGCACGGGCTAAAAATGGGAATCGTCGGATTTGCAGATTTGGCCGATTCCGATGTCGAAAAGGTTTTGGAGAAACACTCCCACTTCCCCCTGGTGCGAGGCATTCGGCAAATGCTCAACTACTTGCCAGGAAACCCCGCCTATTGCTGGGCGGACCGGGAATATCTGGAAGAAGAATCATGGCGGAAGAACTTCGGATTGCTTGCAAAGTATGAATTGGACTTCGACCTGATGTGCTTTGCCCACCAGATGCCGGCCATGGCAAAGCTGGCTTCGGCGAACCCTGATACCCGAATACATCTCGAACATGCTGGAATGCCATGGGATCATACGCCCGAAGGTCAGGAACAATGGCGCGAGGGGCTGCGCCAGATTGCGGCATTGGAGAATTCGGACATCAAGATTTCAGGACTTGGAAATACCATCCCCGACTGGAACGTCGACAAGGTCCGTTCCTATGTTCTGGAGTCCATCGACATCTTCGGGACTGACCGTGTGTGCTTCGCTTCCAATTTCCCGACTGACAAAGCGTTCAGCGATATGTCTAAAATCTGGGACGCGTTCGACGAGATCCTTATGGGGTTCAGTGACGATGCTCGGAGTTCGATGTTCCTCGAGAATGCGATCTCGGCATATCGGCTCGATTGATCGACTGAATGCATTCAAGAGAGCGCGAGATCCCTTCCTTCGCTCCAGGTGAATGGCCGCTACCGGTACTACTCACCTTCGATTTGAACTTGCAGCGAATGGCCGGTGTCCGCCCTTCCTGCGGGTTTCTGCGAACGCAGCCTTGAACGATCCGCCAATCGAGATGCGCGAAAACGCTTCGTGTGGCAAGGGTGGCTCGAGTTTGAATTGAATGTCCGCAATCGCGGCCCAAGCAAGCATTGATTGAAATCTGCGCTGGGCTTTGACCCTTTTCTGTGGGGTGGCACGCCTTCGTCACCTCGGTGCCACCCTGCGCCACCCCGCCACCCCTTGCTGTCTGCTTCGCTTGCTATGGGCGCGAATCTACGCGTCATGTCAGGAGCGAAGGAGGCGACTTGTATGGTCAACCGACTGCGATTGAATGAGAAAACTGTCCGGGACGCGGAACCGGCCGAGGGACGCGACTACCAGGTCTTCGACAGCGAGGTGCGAGGCTTCGCCGCTTGCGTCTACCGCTCGGGCAGCCGGGCGTTCACGCTGGACTACCGGCACGCCGGCCGACAGCGGCGGATGACAATCGGGCGCTGGCCCGAGTGGACGACGACGGCGGCGCGAGAACGGGCAAAGGAATTGCGGCGGGAGATTGATGCCGGCGAGGACCCGCTCGCCCAGCGCGAACAGGGGCGCGAGGCGCCGCGGTTCCAGGACCTGATCGACCGCTATGTCGAGGTACATCTACCAAACCTGGCACCGACCAACGCGTCGGATCAGCAATCGATGTTAAAAAAGCTGGTGGCGCCGGACTGGGGCAACCGGCTGGTTACCGAGATCACTCCCTACGATGTCGAGAAGCTGCTGAACAAGATCGCCGCCGGCCGGGCGCGGCCGTCGAAGATCAAACCGAACAACCGCGCCCGGAAGCTGCAGGGATCGAAACCAACGCCGGTTCGGGCCAACCGCACCGGTGAGGTGCTGCGCAAGATGTTCACCTATGCCCAGAGCTGGGGCTGGCGCGATGACAACCCGGCTTCCGGGTTCCGCCGCCGGATCGAAAACCCGCGCGAGCGGTTTCTGAGCCAGCAGGAGATCCGCAAGTTGGCCGCTGCGCTTGAGAAAGCCGAAGACCGGCGAGCGGCCGACATCATCCGGCTCTGCATGTTGACCGGCGCCCGCGTCGGCGAGGTTCGGCAAGCCCGGTTCGAGCATTTCAACCTCGAACACCTCAGCTGGTCGAAACCGGCCAGCATGACCAAGCAGCGGAAGATCCACCGGCTGCCAATCTCGGACGAGGCGGCGGCGATTGTGCGCCAGCGCCAGATGCTGGTGCCCCGCGGATCTCCCTGGCTGTTTCCCGGCGATGTGCCTGGCCAGCCGGTGAAGGAAATCCGGCGGTTCTGGATCCAGGTTCAGAAGGAGGTGAACATCCCGGATGTGCGGATCCACGATCTACGACACACCTTTGCATCCCTGTTGGTCAGCGGCGGTGCCTCGTTGGAGATGATCGGCAAGCTGCTGGGCCACAGCCAGATGCAGACCACCCAGCGCTACGCCCACCTTATGGACTCCCCGCTGCGCGCTGGGGTGGACGCCGTGGCCAGCGCCTTCCGGCCGCGACCGAAGCTGGTGCATGATACGGAAGGGGCGCGGAGGGCCGGCTGAGCGCAGGGCCCTCCCGCCCTGATTACCACACCGTCAGGCTGACATGCGCAGCATCTTCCAGGCGGGGCTCAGGCGTCGCCGGATCGTCCGCTCGTCCGGCACATCCCCGTTTTCGGTGTTGGCGGCAAACCATTCCTGTATTCGGCCGATCCACTCCGCCTGGGTCGCCGGGACGCCGTCTTCATGGATCCGCAGGATTTCGGCAAGAAACGCGTCGTCCCAGCTGTATCTCGGACTGGCTCCGATATTGGCGGCCGGGCGACGCAGCAGGTCATGCTTGTCCTCGAACCGCTGAATGTCCTCGCCGCGGATCATCAGTTCGGCGATCGTGACCTCAATCCCTTCCTCGGGATCTGTGATGAAGCACCAGTCGGTCTCGCCAACAGCGCGAATATTCTGCAATCTCCCGGTCGACAGCACGGTCCCCTGCCGTCGGAACATCGGCAAAATGTCCGCCACCGAGACGGATACGAAGCCAGTGAATGCTCTTGATCCACAGAGCGCCCGGCGAATGCCCGTCACGATGTCGAAATACCCGACAGCGGCCCATCCGGCGATATCGGCCATCGCGCAGTCCCAGCGCGCGGTGACTTCGTTCAGGGAATAGAATGCTCTCCGGGGCAATACCATGCTCAGCTCCTCCTTTCGGACACACGCATACTGCCCGGAAAAACCGGACGCGATGCGGTGACCATGTTGTTTGAAGCCAGCCCGCTCGCGTCCTGTTCCATCGCCGGATTGTGCGGCCTGTTCGGGATCTGGCTGGGCCGGAATTCAGCGCCGCCGATTTGATTCTGCAAGCCAACTTCTTCGCCGGGATTCCCGACTTCCTGCTTGACCCTTTCTGCTGTTGGGCTTCCCCGCATGGGGGGTGCCCAAACTGCGGCCAGAGGTCGCCCCTGACGCCCGAATGTTAACAAAGGTTAACGATTTCAGAGGGAAAGGTGAGGCCTGCGCGCCTGCCTTGCCGTATACCCAGCAAAACAAGGGGTGGCACAGGGGTGGCGCTTCAACGCCACCTTGCGCCACCCCGCCACCCTTCTTTTCTGCCAAAGGGATTTGCCTTTGTTCGCTGGCGCTGGGCGGCGTTGAACGGGGCAGATTTCCCGAAACTCACGCCTAGCATGCCCGCGTTCAGGCCTCCCATGTCGAGCATCCGCCATGTTGCCGGACCTCAAACAGCCCCGAACGTCGGAACTTCAAGAAAACAAGGGGTGGCACGTGGGGTGGCGTTCCAATGCCACCCTGCGCCACCCCGCCACCCATTCCGATTTGCTCTCGCTGTCTCACATCATCCGCCCGCGCCGGGCGGCAAACAGGAGGACAGAGATGCTTCACTCACAGATCGAACAGGAACAGGCGAAGCCGACGTTGCTGTCGGGCTGGATCAGCCGAGGCGAGCTTGCCGCCGAACTGGGCGTCAGCGTCGACACGCTCGGGCGCTGGGCGGCCCGCGGCACGGGCCCGAAATGCGTGCGCGCCGGGCGCAAGGTGCTCTACCGGCGAGCGGTCATACAGCGCTGGCTCGAGGATCAGGAGAACCCGCCGGCCCCCAGGAAGCGGGGGCGGAAATGATGAGCGCTGCCCCACTCCGCAACCGGACGACCGCCCAGCACACCGAAGACTGGCGAGGCGAACGGCTTCGGGAAGCACGTTGCGTGCTCGCCGACATCTCCCAGCACCCGGCGAGCCTGGTCTTGCTGGCCTGTCGCGTGATCGTGGCACACAGCCGCAACCGGATCGAAATCGAAGATGCCAAGGAAACGGCCGCCCTGCTGCGCTCGAAACGGGAGGTGCGACCATGACAAAGCACCGTCATCCCGCGGCCGACGCCCAGCGCGCCATCGTGCACGCGCTGCGCGTCGTGCTGCCCCGCGGCTCCATCGTCCACCATTCCGCCAACGAGGTGACCTCCGGCGATCGGAGCGGAAAGGCCCGGCAGGCGATCCTCCAGGGCATGGGCGTCCACCACGGCTTTGCCGACCTGATCGTCCTCTCCGGCGGCCGGGTGCTGTTTCTGGAGGTCAAGAGCCAGACCGGGCGTCTCAGCCCGGCACAGGCAGACTTCCGTGACGCCGTTCGCGACCAGGGCTTCGCCTGGGCGCTGGTGCGGTCCGTCGACGACGCGCTGGGCGCGCTGGCTGAGCACGGATTCACTGCGCGTGTGAAGGCGCCGCCCTCGCGGTCCCGTATTGGGAGGGCCGCACGATGAGCCACCAGGCCACCAACTGGGCTATCCTTCAGCGCGGGCTCAAGCCAACGACGAAGATCGTCCTCTGGCACCTGTGCGACCGATACAACCCGGACTTCGGCTGTTTCCCGTCCCAGGAGCGGCTGGCCCATGATTGCGAGATCTGCCGGTCGACCCTCAACGTCCATCTCGAACATCTGGAGATGGCCGGGCTGCTGCGCCGGGCTCCCCGGACCGACCCCATCACGAAACGCCAGATGACGACCCGCTACATTCTCGGCTTCGAGGACGGCTTTCCTGTGGATAACCCGGACCCATGTCCGGATTCAGGACATGGAGCCGTGTCCGATTTTGGCGTCGAGCCGTGTCCGGAAAACAGCGAAAGCCGTGTCCGGAATCCGGACACTAACCCTGTAAGGGAACCTATAAGAGAACCTGTAAAGGAGGCGGGGCGCGCAGGCACGCCTGTGGATATTTCAAATGAGTTTTTCTCGGCGCTTCTGGAGGCGCTGGGCCACGACCCGGCCGGCGCGCTTCCCGACTGGTGGCAGGGCTGGCCGGCCCGGGAGCATGTCCGGCGATGGCGGGATGATCTCGGACTGACGGAAGAGCAGATCCTGGCGATCGCGTCAGCGACCCGGAAACGACATCCGGTCCCGCCCGACGGACCCAAGGCCCTGGACCGCGCCATGGAAAGGGCAGCTCAGCGCAAGGCGCAACCCGACGGCCGGAAGCAGCCCGCAGCGAGCAACGAAGAGATCATCCGGTTCTACGCCGACTGGATCAACTCCGGCCGGTACCTGGTTCCCAATTCCATCAGCGCCTCCATTCGCAATGCGCTGTTGGCGCGCGGCATGGTGACCGATGACAGGCTCCACGAACGGGGTGTGCTATGACGGTGCACCAGAACATCCCCGGTCGTAGCACGAGAACCAGCAGAGCGCTGGGCGTGCAGGCGCTCCTGGAATGGGCCTTCCGGATCGAGCGGGCGCAACTCGAACTCCCGGCACCGCCCGACGAGATCTCTGAGGGGCACGGCTTCGGGCTCGAATACGTCCTGCTCCAGCGCGCGCAGCTCGGTTGCCGCGTCGATGGTGGCCGGTACAAGCCCGAAGCCAGCACCCACGAAGATGCCGAAACCATCGCGGCGATCGTCGCCGGTCTGCCCGACAACCTTGGCGGGCGGCGCATGGCGATCCGCATCGCCGAACTCGCCCGCGCTGGGCTGACACCGGACTGGATGCCGGGGGCGGTTCCGCAATGTGTGCCTCTGGAGACCCGCCGCAACCAGCACGGTGAACGGTCGATCACCGTCGTCGTTGGCACCGAGCGTGTGCTGAGCCGGGGTCGTTGGCGCACAATCGACGTGTTGGTCTGTCCGGTGACATGGCGACCCCATCCGGAGCAGATCGCGGCGGCGCGGCGGGCCTATGAAGACTGGTGGCGGGCGCTGGGCTGGATCAGGGATGGACTGGCAAGCTGCGGGTTGTTGCGCACCGTCGAGGTGACCGACGGGATGCCACGGGCTGAGCCGTGGCGATGACCTTAGATTGGTTGTGCAGGTTCATCTTCCACCGACGCGAACAGCGCATTGCTGCCATTGGTGCAGTTTCCGGCGATGTCAGCATTGCAAATGGAATTGCCTCTTCACCATCGGCTCAACTCGGTGGGTATGACACAGAGGTAGTTTTCGCCGTTTGGAAGCGTGCAGATCCGGTCGAGCAACTCCGGGGGAGCCAATCCATACTTCGGGAGCGCATGCGTCGCGTCCTGCTTATCAAGGTAGTCACTGCAGGCAGCTAGGTAATACTCTTGCCGACGCCAATCGGAAGCAAACCACTGGCCAAATGCACGCGCGGTGGCCTGTGCAACGTTCCCGCTCGCGTTCATCTCTTTATTGAATGCTTCGGCAATGTCGGAATGCGTGGGCCAGACGGAAAGGGCGTTCCAAATCTCCGGATTTCCCGCTTGCTTGAGGTCCCATGCGATTTGAAGGCTTACGGCGCTTGCGTCAGCCTCCATCGCCAAGGTCACGCGGCCGGTTTCGCTCATTGACAGCATTGGACCCGGACAAACTCCGACATGAGCCTGATGCACATGGCGCAACTCGTGAATGAGAACGGCTTGCATCATACCTTCGGACAAAGTGCCCTTCAGCACAATCCTTCCGTCGTCCATGTCAAAAAACGCCTCGGCGCCGAAGATTATCTCGTCCAGACAAACCTCGGGGCGAACCGTATCAAGCGCAAGCAATAGACCCGAATTTTGATCAAGAGACCGCCGAAGCCAAAGCATCAACTCGTGAATTTGGGTGCCACCTACAGTGTCGGTTTGCTCGTAGGGATAAGCTAAACACTCGATCTCGTGTCCGGTCGCTTCTTGCGGGGTCAATATCGCGCCAAGTGCCGTTGCAAGCGCGATCAACCGCAAGCCTTGTCCCGGCCCTCTGTTCGCGCCGCTGGCCTCGCATGTGGAGTTGGTTCCGCTCATCGAACACTCCCCGATTTCGTGAAGGTTAGAGACCTCCCTCCTTTGAACCGGACGCACCGCGCGCGTCTAGTACGCTGGCAACTGACGCTTTGGTTCAGATAGTACTGACGACATGGAAACTGTTCCATGACCGAGGTCATGGAGGCAGGCAACGAACACAGCCTGCCGCCGTGTTGCACCCGTTACCTCGCGTTCATGTTGAAGCAGTCGCGGTAGATTTTGAATGAACCGTCGTCCTGACGCTTAAGGATTGTCAGAAACTTGCCCTCCATCATCACATCCTTGCCTTCTGGTTGGATGATGAAATTGTACTCTCCGCGAGAAAAAGCCCAGTCTCCGGCAACCTCAAAATCAATCGACTGGATGTTCATCTCGGAGACGCCACTCCCCTTCGCCCAGTTCTCGGGATATAAAGCCTTGAGTGTCTCGTAATCCCTCGCCGGCATTCCCGGTCGCATCTGAATGCCCTCCGCATCCCAAAGATCCAGCCAAGCCTCGGCATCCGCAGTAACGACCGCCTGCTCGTACATGTCCCAATGAGCGTCGATGTCGAAGTCTGCGGCAATGCCTGCTGTGGCCCCTCCGAGACCGACGGCAGCACTTATAATGGTCATTGCAATGAGACGTTTCGTGTTGAGTTCAAACATGGCTTTTCTCCTTGAAATGCCCTCGCCTCCGCAGAGAAATTCTATCGTTTACCTTGCGTAATCTCCATGATCCACCTCAATCGCTCAGCAAGGAAAAGCTGCCATACCCAATATCTGCGGACTTTCTGCAAAGCGCCGTCAACGGACCTGGCGGATGGTCATGGTCGCGTCCTCATCCTTCGAAGTTGGAACCGGCGGCTTTGCCGACCTTGGAGACATCCGATGGAAACGCTCGGATGTCTGGTTCTGGTCGCGCGGTTTGCTACGGAAAGTTGCACGCTGGAGTTCTGGAGCGCTCTGCCTCCGACAGATCGGCTGGGCAAAGAGCGTTCACGCTGGCCATGGCAGTTTTCTCCTCCCATTTGCGATTGCCGGAGGCGCAACCTGCGAGGATGACGAACAGCACGAGGAAAAAAGGAGTAATCTTCATTGGCTCGCGTTCCAGGCACTAGAGTCGTTGGCGTCAGATTGCCTCAGGTGCGATTGGCATCGCTAGGTTCAGAACTCATAGCCATGAAATGTTCGCGGCACAAAGGCTCTAAGCATGCTTGTGCGTGATAGTGTCTAAGAAATACGGAAAAAATCGTTACCTTTGAATGACTTCAAGTGCCCGGCGACCTGATCAAGGTCGCCGGACTCTGGTTGGAAAACCGGTTAACCGTTCTGTTCCATGTTGCACTTGCGCGCAGCTTCGATGGCTTTCAGCGTTCCATCCAGGCTGACGGTAAAGGCGTACGAATCTTCAGGGAAAACGATCATGTCATACTTCTTCATGACATCATCAACGAAACCCGGGTTGTTGGTCAGAAAGTACCCACCAACGTAGCCATCAGCGAGGTTCTTGGTCTTCGGCTTTGCATCGGCGCTGTAAAGGTTGCCGTCCAGGGAAAGAACGATTGGCTTTTTCCGGTTCTTTACCTCCGCGTTCTGAGTGAACACGCCAAGGTAGCCAAACGCGTGATCTTTCGTCAGGCCCATTTGCACAATGTTGGCGTTTTCGTCGACCCGTTCGATCAGGCAGGCCCCACGCCCCTCGTCTACGTAGATCGTCCAACCAGATTCCTCACCCCATGACGTGAATGTGGAGTCCTTGGACGGAAGAACGTCCGACGCAGCGAAAGCTTGAGTTGAAAAAACGGCGGCTACGGTGGCGGACGCCAAGAGTTTGAAGTGTGACACGACAATCTCCCTAAAAATGCGATTCGAAAGTGAATCGCACGCTCGCGTAGGCTGCTTCAAATCCAACAAGGCCTCAAGGCTCTGTTGGTCCAAAACAGGCACAAGAAAGCTTGGTCTCATGTGGCGGGGAAATAGCCTTGAAATGGCGCATCGAGAGGTCAAGAACAACGCCCGTCGGTCAACTCGGTTCAGGGTCGGATCGACCCAGTAAAATTTGAGAATTGTTGGCGTATCGTAGTGCGCGATAGCCGGGATGTCTGATGCCGTTCGAGAATGTGCGGGGCGTCCCACGCTGTATTTGGGATGATGGAACGCCCCGTTTTCGAGAGCGGCAATTTCTCTCTAGGCTGATCCACCACTCACGGAGGCAACCTTCAGCGTTTTGGAATGATTCTATGGAGGCTGCCAATGCTTACCTTACGTAAAATCTCAAGGCGGTCCGCCTCGGCAAGCAGACGTTGCTCGAAACCGCACATACGGCAGCTTTGCGCAGTTCGCGACAGTCCTGTAACGCTCGCAGGATCAGTCGATGGCGATTGGCACGAACTGGTAATTTGCCGACTTCGGCGACATCTGAAGGTTTTGCTTGCGTGTCTGTTTTGCGCGAAATGCGCCCTCCCGCATGAACTTGAGCGAGGTCATGGCCCACACTAGAGGCCAGCAGTATTCTTCCAACGTCCGTTCGGCCCGGGTCATTTCCCGTGGTGGTGGTCGGGTGCGCTTCGCTGTGCAGGCCGCCGCGCGAGGGAGGAGTTCATGTCAATTCTGAACAAGTCGATCTTGATGATAGGTTCGCTCCTCTGCCTTTCATCGCAGGTCAGCGCAGGGTCGCCGTTACCACTTGACCAGCTTTCGGTTGAAAGCGGGGTTGATCGCATTTGCAGCCGCTTGGCCTACGGGCACGGCGCTCTTTGGGTCAAGTCGGGTTTCGAGGTGGTGCGCATGGACAAGGATTTGTTAGAGGCAAGGGTGGCGGCGCCCCTTCCGCCCTTGTTTCGGACGCGCCCGTTGGGTGTGTCCCAGGACGCGGTCTGGGTCGCGGACGCCAAGAAGGATGCGCTCTACAAGCTCGATCCGACAACGGCAGAACTCCTGCTGGAAATCTCCGTCAACTTGTCTTCGCGCCATGCAAGCTTCGCCTTCAGCGAAGACTTGGTCTGGAACCTCAATCCCAATCCCGACGATGCGAAAGGCCAACTCCTGACCGCATTTGATTCTGGGAGTGGAGACCTTCGCAGAGAGATCGCGTTACCGTCGGGCGGGTTCGGGGTCGTCCTAAACAATGGGTCGCTCTGGGTGACCCAACCGATCACCGGCCAGCTACTTCGCATCAACGAAACGGATGGAACACTGCTGTCAACGACCGAACTTGGCGGCTGGCCCGGTCCGGCGGTTCTCGGAGACGGAGCTCTTTGGGTTTACAACCTCGCGAACGCGACCGTTCAAAGGATCGACCTCGTCACTGGCACGTTGGAGGCGACAATCTCCACATCACTGCCAAAAACACCTGAAGGCTTGATGGTGTTTGGTGACGGAAATCTGTGGCTGGGGCCGGTCGAACTAAAAGTGCTGTCTCAGGTCGATACCGAGACAAACGAGGAGCGCCGCGTCATCCAGGGCACGACATTCCGTGGACTGGCCTTCGGTGACGGTTCGCTCTGGGTCTGCGACGGTTCCGCCATCATGCGCATTGCCGTTCCTGATTAACCGAACCCTCAAACCTCTTAACAAATTGAAACGGCAAAACGGACATGGTCCAATTTCGATGAATGGCGGCTCAACACAGGAAGCCGTCCTCCATGTTGGCAGGCCGAATGTCGGCACTGTCGGCAAAGTGTATCAGCACATTGTGATGTGAAGCGTAACTCAAACCAACCCATTGACAGAGCTGCCCCTCTTGACTCATACATCAATCATCGCAGGAGAACGCCCGGAGAACATCGCTCCGGGCGTTTTGCGTTGCCCCCCTCCGAGGGTTCCTCCTGGGCCCATGTGTATGCGGGGGGGCTGAGCGCAGAAGATCGCCAGCGACAGTGGATTTCACCGGGGAATCCACCCGGAATCCACCTGAGGATGCCCTGCGCCAAAAACACAGCAAAATCAGACGGATGACTCCGCGCTGGGAGTGCGGGGTGGATTCCTGACCGGAATCCACCCGGGATCCAGTTTGGCGGAATCCACCGGTAGGAATCCACTCGGGGAATCCACCCCGGCAACGACACAGAACGGACACCCGAATGGACCTGGTATTCTCCCCCGACCGGATCGAGACCTGGCCGGTCGAAAGGCTGCGCCCGTATGCCGGGAATGCGAAGATGCACGGCCAGGACCAGGTCGCGAAGATTGCCGCGAGCATGGCGAAGTTCGGCTGGACGGTGCCCTGCATGGTGGCGGACGACGGCGAGCTGATCGCCGGGCACGGCCGGGTGCTGGCGGCCTCGATGCTCGGCCTGCAGGAGGTGCCAGTCATCCGGCTCTCGCATCTCGACGAGGCGGAGCGGCGTGCCTACCGGATCGCCGACAACCGGCTGACCGAGATGGGCGAGTGGGACGAGGCGATACTGCGTGAAGAAATCGCCGGGCTTCTGGCCGAGGATTTCGACCTGTCGCTGCTCGGTTTCGACGACGAGGATCTCGACGCTCTGCTGCGGGATCCGGAGGACGAAGGCGACCGCGCCACCGAGGGCGAAGACGATGTCCCGGAGCCGCCGGCCACCCCGGTCACCGTCGAGGGCGATCTCTGGCAGCTCGGGAACCACCGTCTGATCTGCGGCAACAGCACATCGGCGGATGTGGTTGGACGGGTGCTGGGATCGGCCAAGCCAATGCTGATGGTCACCGATCCGCCCTATGGCGTGGCCTACGATCCGTCCTGGCGGAACAAGGCCGGCGCCGCCGCGACCCGGCGCACCGGCAAGGTGCTGAACGACGACCGGGCCGACTGGCGGGAGGCCTGGGCGCTCTTTCCCGGCGATGTCGCCTATGTCTGGCACGGGGCGCTGCACGCAACGACGGTGGCCGAGAGCCTGTTGGCGGCCGGGTTCACCGTTCGCTCGCAGATCATCTGGGCCAAGGACCGGCTGGTGCTGAGCCGGGGTGATTACCACTGGCAGCACGAGCCCTGCTGGTATGCGGTCCGCAAGACTGGAAAAGGGCACTGGGCCGGGGACCGCAAACAGACCACGCTCTGGCAGATCGCCAACCGGGATCAGGACGCCGAGACCATCCACGGCACACAAAAGCCGGTCGAATGCATGCGCCGGCCGATCTTGAACAATTCTGATCCCGGACAGGCGGTCTACGAGCCCTTCATGGGATCCGGCACGACGCTGATCGCAGCCGAGACAACCAACCGGATCTGCCTCGGCGTCGAGCTGAACCCGGCCTATGTCGACGTCGCAGTGGAGCGCTGGCAGGCCTTCACCGGCAAGGATGCGGTGCACGAGGAAACTGGTGCCAGCTGGTTGGAGCTGCAGGCGGAACGGGTCGAAGCAAGCAAATGAATGGCCGCGGGATCGCGGCCATCATGATCCGTTGAAGTGTCAACGGCAGGTCAGCTGCCAACTATCCGGTAGACCCTGCCGCGCTCGGGCTCGGCCGTTGCCTCCACAGTGAGCCCGAGTTTCTTGCGCAGCGTGCCGGAGATCGCACCGCGCACCGTATGCGCCTGCCAGCCGGTCTCGTCGGAGATCTCGGCGATCGTGGCACCGCCCGGGGCGGAGAGCATCTCGATCAGCCGGGCCTGCTTGGTGCCGGCACGCGGCGCGCTGGGCTCGGTATAAGAGCGTTCGGGCCCCGGGTTCCGCCGATCCAGCCGGGTGCGGATCTCGGCCGGCGAGAGCCCGATCGCAGCAAGCCCGGCCTCGGTGGCGATCAGCGTCGTGCCGTGACCATCGCCGGTCTCGCGCCAGAGCGCCTCGCCCCGGGCGATGTTGGCGTCAACTTCCTCGAGGAGGCCGAGGTCAGTCATCCGGGCCACCGCCTTCTTCGCGGCAGCGCCGTGCAGGCCCTTCGGCAGTGGCACGGCCAACGCGTCATTTCGGGCTGCGGCGAGTTCGAGAATGCGGATCTGGGTGTCGGTGAGGTCGGGCATGATGGGCTCCGTGCATGCGGACCTGCGGGATGCCGGCCCTCCTACGAGGCCCGGGCCCGGGCAACGCGCCCCGCTCGGGTGCGGGACCGTGAGGGGCTGCGATCCAATGTGGATCAGGTTCGCTCCGATGCGAACGAGCATCAACGATAATCGAAGCAATATCATTGCTTTAATCTCCGCGAAGGATGACCCATGCAAGGCATGAGCGAAAGGGACTACGCCGCCCATGCCGGCATCTCGCGGGGCGCAATCCAGAAGGCGAAACGCACAGGCCGGCTGGCGCTCTTCGCCGACGGCTCGATCGATGCCGCGGCCTCGGACGCCCGCCGCGCGGAGTCGACCGATCCCGATCAACAGAGGCGCTCTGTCGGAGAGTCTGCTCTTTCCGGTCCCGGCGAGAGCAGCTCCTATCTCAAGGCAAGGACGGCGCTGACGGTCTACCAGGCGCAGGAACGGCAGATCGCGATCCAGAAGAAGAAAGGTGCGCTGGTCGATCGGGCCCGGGCGGAGGCCCTGGTGTTCCGCCTCGCCCGGCAGGAACGCGATGCCTGGGTCACCTGGCCCGCGCGGGTGGCGGCGCTGATCGCGGCGCAGGTCTCGGCCGAGTGCGAGATCGCCTCCGGCACGTCGGTCGCGATCGACACCGCGATCATGCAAAGGGTGCTGGAAGCCCATGTCCGGGAACAACTCGACGCCCTCGCCGAGCTCCGGGTCTCGCTTGCATGAGAATGCCCACGATGACCTGACCGGGATCGATCAGGGTTTCGACGGCGCCGACGACATCCTGCGGTCCTGGCGCCGGGGCATGCAGCCCGACCCGGATCTCACGGTCTCCGAATGGGCCGACCGGCACCGCTGGCTCTCCTCCCGCGCCAGCGCCGAGCCCGGGCGCTACCGCACCGACCGCACGCCCTATCTGCGAGAGATCATGGATGCGCTCTCGCCGAAGCACCCGGCGCAGCGCATCAGTTTCATGAAGGCGGCGCAGGTGGGCGCCACGGAGGCCGGCAACAACTGGGCCGGCTTCGTGATCCACCACGCGCCGGGACCAATGCTGGCGGTGCTGCCGACAGTCGAGATGGCCAAGCGCACCTCGCGGGGAAGGCTCGATCCGCTCATTGCCGAGAGCCCGGTGCTGCGGGAAAGGGTGACACCGGCCCGCTCGCGCGAGGCCGGCAACTCGATGCTGTCGAAGGAGTTCCCGGGCGGCATCCTGGTGCTGACCGGGGCGAACTCGGCCACCGGCCTGCGCTCGATGCCGGCGCGCTACATCTTCCTCGACGAGGTCGATGCCTATCCGGCCTCGGCCGACGAGGAGGGCGATCCGATCGCGCTGGCCGAGGCCCGGACCACCACCTTCGCGCATCGCCGCAAGGTCTTCATGGTCTCGACTCCGACGATCCGGGGGCTCAGCCGGATCGAGCGGGAATACGAGGCGAGCGACCAGCGGCGCTACTTCGTGCCCTGTCCGCATTGCGGCCACATGCAGTGGCTGCAGTTCGAACGGCTGCGCTGGGAGAAAGGCCGTCCGGAGACCGCCGCCTACCATTGCGAGGGCTGCGAACAGCCGATTGCCGAGCACCACAAGACCGCCATGCTGGCCTCCGGCGAATGGCGGGCAACCGCGACATCCGCCGATCCGACAGCCATCGGGTTCCACATCTCGGCGCTCTATTCGCCGGTGGGCTGGAAGTCCTGGGAACAGATCGCCCGGGAATGGCTGGCAGCCCAGGGTTCCGAGGACATGCTTCGGGCGGCGCGCAACACGCTGCTCGGCGAGACCTGGGTCGAAAGCGGCGAGGCGCCAGAATGGCAGCGCCTCGCGGAACGGCGCGAACCATGGGATGCCACGGGCCTGCCCAACGGCGTGCTGTTTCTGACCGCCGGTGCGGACGTGCAGAAGGACCGGCTCGAGGTCGATATCTGGGGCTGGGGCCGCGGGCTGGAAAGCTGGCTCGTCGATCACCTCGTGATCGAGGGCGGGCCGGACCGGGCCGAGGCCTGGGCGGAACTCACGAAGGTCCTTGGGCGCACCTGGGATCTCGCCAACGGGTCGGTAATGCCGATCGCGAAGCTCGCCATCGATACCGGCTACGAGGCCGCGGCGGTCTACGCCTGGGCCCGGGCGCAGGGCTTCGGACAGGTGGCACCGGTCAAGGGGCTGGAAGGCTTCAACCGGGCGACGCCGGTTTCCGGCCCCACCTTGGTGGATGCGACGATCGGCGGACGGCGGCTGCGACGCGGCGCCCGGCTCTGGTCGGTCGCCACCTCGACCTTCAAGATCGAGACCTACCGGTTCCTGCGGCTCGAACGGCCCGACGATGCCGAACGCGCCGCCGGGATCTGCGACCCGCCGGGAACCACCCATTTGCCGGACTGGATCGACAGCGAGTGGATCCGCCAGCTGGTGGCCGAACAGCTGGTGACGGTCCGCAACCGGCGCGGTTACGCCCGGCAGGAATGGCAGAAGATCCGCGAGCGGAACGAGGCGCTGGACACAAGGGTCTATGCCCGCGCTGCCGCCTGGATCATGGGCGCCGACCGCTGGGACCAGGCCACCTGGCGCCAGCTCGAGGAGCAGGCCGGGACGGAGAGCCGGATACTCGAAGAGCTGGGTGACGCCACTGCACCCGAAAACAACGCACAACCGCGGGCCGGCACACCGGTCATGCCACGGCGACGCCGGCGTGCCTACACGCCGCGATTCATGAGGGACTGAGATGGAGATCGACAGGATGCGCAGCCTGCTCAGCGCGCTGCAGGAGGCGCGCTACGCAGGCATCCGCTCGGTGAGCTATGACGGCAAGACCATCACCTATGGATCGGATGCCGAGCTGGCTGCCGCGATCACCGATCTCGAAGCCCGGCTGGCCACGGCCGAAGGCACGCCCCGCCGGCGGCGCTGGGGCACGTCGGCGACCAAGGGGCTCTGAGAGATGGCATTCGACTATGTCCGCCAGCTGCTCAGCGCGGTGACCGGTGGATTTGACGCCGCCCAGGGCCATCGCCGTCTGCGCGGGTTCAGGGCGAGCCGGGCGCATGTGAACACGCTGATCACCGGGGCTGGTGCCACCATCACCGCCCGGGCGCGCTGGTTGGCCCGCAACAACGGCTATGCCGCCAATGCGGTCGAGTCTTTCGCCAGCAATGTTGTCGGCGACGGGATCAAGCCGTCCTCGCGGATCGAGGATGCAGCTCTCAAGGAAGAGGTCCAGTCGCTCTGGCTTGACTGGACCGATGAGGCCGATGCCGAGGGCGTCACCGATTTCTACGGGCTGCAGCGCCGGGCAGCCCGGGAAGTCTTTCTCGCCGGCGAAGTCTTCCTGCGGATCCGTTCCCGGCGTCCGGAGGACGGCCTGACCGTCCCTCTGCAGCTGCAGATGCTGCCCTCGGAAATGCTGCCGCTCGATCTCAACCGCGAGCTGCCGGGCGGTCGTCTGATCCGGCAGGGGATCGAGTTCGATGGCATCGGCCGGCGTGTGGCCTATCACTTCCTGCGCCGGCATCCGGGCGACATGACCGAGCCGGGGCTCGCTGGCGAGACGGTCCGGGTTCCGGCGGAGGATGTGATCCATGTGCTGGACCCGTCCGAGGCCGGGCAGCTGCGCGGGGTCTCGCGCTTCACCCCGGCGATCGTGAAGCTCTTCACGCTCGATCTCTATGACGATGCAGAGCTGGAGCGGAAGAAGACCGCGGCGATGTTCGCGATGTTCATCACGTCACCGGCGCCGGAGACGCCGCTGGAGCCTGCCGAGGAGGATCTCGAGGTTGAACCGGGTCAGGTGGTCCGTCTCGATCCGGGCGAGGATGTCTCGACACCGGCCACGCCGGATTCCGGTTCGACTTACGAGCCATTTCAGTACCGGACGCTGCTGCAGATCTCGGCCGCGCTGGGCATCCCTTACGGCTATCTCACCAACGACACTGCGAAGGGCAACTTCTCGAACACCCGGATCTCGCTCGTCGACTTCCGCCGCCGCATCTCGGCCTGGCAGCACGGGGTGCTGGTCTACCAGATGTGCCGGGCGGTCTGGACCCGCTGGATGGATCTCGCGGTACTCTCCGGCGCGCTGGACATCCCGAACTACGATCGGAACCGCCGCGAGCATCTCGCCTGCGACTGGCTGCCGACGAAATGGGACTGGGTCGATCCGATGAAGGACGCCTCGGCCGAGATCCTGCAGATCGAGGCCGGCCTCAAATCCCGCACCCAGGCGCTCTCCGAACGCGGCTACGACGCCGAACAGGTCGACCGCGAGATCGCCGCCGAGAGGGACCGCGAGCAGGCTCTGGGCCTCGATTTCCGACGGCCGGGATCACCGGCGCAGGGGCCGGCGGAGACGGATCACAAGGCATCGAACGATGAAAGCGACGACAACAACGGAACCGCAGCCACGACCTCGAAGGAAGAGTGATGCACCATCCTCAGATCGCCCAGAGGGTGTTCAACACGCCGCTGCTGGTGGAGCCTGCCAAGGCCGCAGCCTTTCTGTCCGGCCTCGGACCGCGCATCGCCGGTCAGGAGATTACCTTTGCAGGCTCGGAGCTCAACGAGGCCGATGTCGCGCACGCTGGGATGCAGGCGCAGGCATCGCTCTTGGCCAGCAATTCGCCCCAGGAAGGAAACGACCAGCGCGATCGACCCTACGCTTTTGCCGACGGAGTCGCCATCATCTCTATCGCCGGAACGCTGGTGCATCGCGGCGCCTGGATAGGCCAGTCCTCGGGGCTGACCTCCTACGAGGGCCTGACCACGCAGATCAACGCCGCGCTGGGCGATCCGGAGGTCCGGGGCATCGCGCTGGAGATCGACAGTTTCGGCGGTGAGGTCGCCGGCGCGTTCGACCTCGCCGATCACATCCGCGCCGCGCGGGACATCAAGCCGGTGCAGGCCTTTGTTGCCGACCATGCGCTCTCGGCGGGCTACGTGCTCGCCTCGCAGGCCGACCGGATCGTGCTCTCGCGTACCGGTGCGGTCGGCAGCATCGGCGTGGTGCTGATGCATACCGATATGAGCGGCATGCTGGCAGCGAAAGGCCTCTCGGTCACGCTCGTCCATGCCGGGCAACACAAGACCGACGGCAATCCCTACGAGCCGTTGCCCGAACCGGTCCGGGACCGCCTGCAGGCCGAGCTTGAGGATCTGCGGGCGCTCTTCGCTGAGACCGTCGCCGCCGGGCGCGGCAGCCGGCTGAGCGCGGACGCTGCCCTCACCACGGAGGCCGCGGCATTCCGCGGCACAGACGCCGTCACGGCCGGCCTCGCCGATGCCGTTGCCGATCCGCGGAGCGCCTTCGCCGAGTTCGTCACCGAACTGAACGCGCAGACGCCGATGCCCCTCCCGACCCGATCCCCACACACCATCCGATCTCAGCAGGAGACCCCCATGACCGAACAGACCGATCCGGCACCGTCCGATGCGGAAACGCCGACCACCGCGGAACAGGCTTCCCCGGCCGCGGAAGAAACGCCACCCGCTGCTATTTCCGCTGCAGACACCGTCCGCGCCGAGGCTGCCGAGGTGGCGCAGATCTGCGCCCAGGCCGGGCGTCTCGGCCTCACGATCAATGCTGCCGATGCCGTTCGCCGCGGTCTGAAGCCCGATGCCCTGCGCGGCAAGATCCTAGATGATCTCGCCGCCGCCGGAGATGCCGCCGGCATCCATGCTGCAGTCCCCGCAGCAACGCCGCCCGCCGAAAGCCCGATCGTCGCCGCCGCGCGACGTGCCGCCGGCACTGCGGCGCGCTGAGCCTTCCCTCTCACCCCGGAGACTGACCCATGAGTCCTCTCATCCAGCCGCCCTCGATGGGCGATGCCCTCAAATACGAGCTCAATCCGAACTACACCCGCGAGACCGTCACTCTGCTGCAGGGAATGGAGTACCCCGTCGGTTCGGTCCTCGGCCGCATTACGCTCAGCGGCAAGTATACGCTTGCCAGCGACGGTGGCGCGGACGGGGCCGAGACCGCGGTGGGCGTGCTGCTCTACGCCGTCGACACCACGCTGGCGGACGCCATCGGCATCGTTCTGATGCGCGGCCCCGCCATCGTTGCCCGCGAGGGCCTCGCCTATGACGGCAGCGTCGACGATTCCACCAAGATCGCCACCAAGCATTCCGAGCTCGCCGCCGCCGGCATCCTCGTGCGCGACAGCGCCTGATCCATCCCTTCCGGAGCCTCCCATGACCATCATCCGCAACCCGTTTGACGCCGGCGGCTATTCGCTGGCGGAGATGACGCAGGCCATCAACATCCTGCCGAACCTCTATACCCGCCTCGCTCAGATCGGCCTTTTCACCTTCGAGGGCGTAACCCAGCGATCCGTCATCATCGAGCAGATGGAGGGCGTGCTGAACCTGCTGCCCTCCGTCCCGCTCGGAGGTCCGGCCACCGTCGGAACCCGGGAGGGCCGTTCGATGCGGAGCTTCGCGCTGCCCTGGATCCCGCATGACGACGTGATCCTGCCGGCTGACATCCAGGGCATGCCGGCGTTTGGTTCTGCCGACACTGCCGATCCGCTGGTCTCGGTGATGAACCGCAAGCTCACGCTGATGCGGCGCAAGCATGCCCAGACCCGGGAATACATGGAGATGAATGCGCTGCGCGGCATCGTGAAGGACGGCGCCGGCACCACGCTCTACAACTACTTCACCGAGTTCGGCCTGACTCAGGTCTCGGTCGACTTCGTGCTCGGCACCGCCACCACCAATGTGCAGGGCAAGGTGCGCGAGGTGCTGCGGGCCATCGAGGACAACCTGCTCGGGGAAAGCATGTCCAGTGTCCACGCGCTGGTCAGCCCGGAGTTCTTCGACAAGCTGATCTCCCATGCCAAGACCGAGGAGGCCTACAAGTTCTATGCCGCGACCGGTGCTCAGCCGCTGCGCCAGGACGTGCGCCGCAACTTCCCCTTCGCCGGCATTCTCTTCGAGGAATATATCGGCAGCGTCACCCTCTCGACCAAGGCCACCGAGCGTCTGATCCCGGAAGGTGAAGGCATTGCCTTCCCGCTCGGCACCAGTGACACCTTCACCACCTATGGCGGGCCGGCCAACCTGCTGGAGACCGCCAACACCATCGGCCTGCCACTCTATGCCCGCCAGCATCTCGACGAGAAGGGCCGCTGGATCGATCTGATGACCGAGGCCTCCATTCTGCCGATCAACAAGCGGCCGAAACTGGCAATCCGGCTGCATTCGTCGAACTAGGTCCGATGACTGCCTTTGCCGCCGCGCTGGACCGGATCTTCGACCATGCCGACATGGCCACGGAGGCCGTCTGGATCTCCGCGGCCACCTCGGAGGAGCAAACCATCCGGGTCATCGTGAAAGCGCCGGACCGGATCACCGGGTTTGGCGATGCCCGGATCCTCTCCGACACAACCACCATCGACGTCCGTGTCGGAGAGCTACCGGCCCCCAACCCGGGCGACCTGATCATCCTCGGCGCCGACAGTTTCGTGGTTCAGGGTGAGCCCATCCGGGATCGCGAGCGGCTGATCTGGACGCTCGATCTGAGGTCGGCATGAAGCTGAAACTTGATGTCACGCCGGATCTCGTCGCCGCCATGGCCACCGAGATCGCGTCCGGTGAGAAGGCCGTCACCGCCGCCATGCGCGAGGCCGGGACCGGGCTGAAGACAGCGTGGCGCGGTCAGATCACTGGTGCCGGGCTTGGCCGACGGCTCGCCAACTCGATCCGGAGCCAGACCTACCCGAAGTCGGGCGATAGTCTGAGCGCCGCGGCGCTGGTCTGGTCGAAGGCGCCCGAGATTGTCGGGGCCCACGACATCGGTCCGCTGATCCGCTCAAAAGATGGGTTCTGGCTGGCGATCCCGCTCGAGGCGGCCGGCAAGGGATTCAGGGGTGGCAGGATCACGCCCGGTGAATGGGAACGAAGGCGCGGGTTGCGGCTCCGCTTCGTCTATCGTCGCCGAGGACCGAGCATGCTGGTGGCTGACGGGCGGCTGAACACGCGGGGTCTCGGGGTGGCGTCGCGATCAAAGACCGGTCGCGGAAGGTCCACGGTCCCGATCTTTCTGCTGGTCCCGCAGGTCAGGCTGCCGAAGCGGCTGGATCTGGACCGGGATGCTGAACGGGCGATTGACCGCGTGCCGGGGCTGATCGTGGCGAAGTGGGTGGAGAGGAGGCTTTGATGAATGGCCGCTAAGTGACCGCGAGCGCGGTAGAGCGAACTACCGTCTTGGGGGCGCGAACTGCGCATTCCTGCCGGTCGTCCAATCTGGCAGCATTGCAAGCGCAGCATGCCATCGTTTCTCGCGGCGGGAGCGATAGCTGCCGGTCAAGGTCAACGCGGCGAATGCCGGTGACGAGCCCAAAGTGACTAAGAGGTCGCGGTCTGGGTTGAACAATGGCTTTGCTCTTCGGCATGCTCTCTGCGTAGGCTGATTGAACACTGGATGCCATTTCCTGGAGTTTTTCTTTTGACTGTCATTCCCACCGCAGTTCTCACGTCTTTCCTGGTCTGCTCGACCTTCCTGTTTTCGACCCAGCCAGCCAAGGCACAGGACTCGAACACGAACCAACCCGTTTTCTTGATGGTGCACGGCACATTTCAATGGGCGGGCCAATGGGAGCCGCTGACGGTAATCCTGGAGGGGGCTGGGTATGAGGTGATCGAGGCATCGCTGACAGGACTTGGCGAGAAGGAGCATCTGCTTTCCAAGGAAACGGGGTTGTTGACCCACATTCTCGACGTGTCCAACATGATGAGCTGGCGCGACCTCGAAAACGTCATTCTCGTTTCTCACAGCTATGGCGGACCGGTCATTTCCGGTGTCGCGGCCCAGCAGCCGGATCGCGTCAAGCACCTTGTTTTCATCGACACGGTGCCGCTGGATCATGGGGAAAACCTTATCGATGGATTTGGGCCCGACGTCTATGACACGGCGAAAACGGCCGTTGATGAAGAAGGCGATGGATGGCTCATTCCATCGGATGCGCTTCGGGAAGCCAAGCCAACCATGCGCCCGCACCCATGGAAGTCCTATGTGGAGCGTATCGATATCCCGGATGGTACACCGGATTTTGATGGAACCATCATCGTGGCCACCGAGGGCGAAGTTTTCGACCATATGCGCAATGTGCAAGCCCCGGCGCGTGCAGAAAGTCGTGGTTGGACTCTCGTGACCGTTGAAGGCCCGCACCAGTTGATGGAAGTCAGCCCATCCAAGGAAGCTGTTTCGGAGATACTGTTGGGCATCGCTGCAAATTGAAAGCGCAGCATGCAAACACTTCAGTGTTTTCCGGACACTCCAAGAGGAGACACTTGGGATCGTTCTGCATTTCAGAGAATGACGGCTTCGTCCGCTGAGTTGCCCTTGATCGGAGCCACCGCGAACGTCCGGTCTTCTTCTGCGATGACGATCCCCCAGTAGATTCGGGAGGAAGCGCTGCACTGCGGAGAATGACCGCAAGGTCGGCAATCTGCCCCTTCGAGATCGCGAAGACTCACTGCCGGAATTTGCCTCGAAGCAGGCGTTTGACCCATTCCCGAGAACACACTGACAAATGCCCACCAAACGCGAAACCATCCTCGCCGCGCTGCACGCGCGGCTCTCGGCGCTGCCGGCGACTGCCCTGCGTGGCGAGATCCTTCCCGAACGCGTGCCGCCGGACGGCCTGCTGATCCTGCGCGACGGCGAGCCAGGCGAGCCGGAAGTCACGTTGTCACCGCTTGCCTACCACTTCCAGCACCGCGCCGAGATAGAAGCTGTCGTGCAAGGCCCTGACCGTGACGCGGGTTTCGACTCGCTCTGCGCCAGCATCGGCACGGCCATTGCCGCCGATCGCACGCTGGGCGGTCGTTGCGACTGGGCGGAGGCGGAGGCGCCGCGGCCGGTCGATGTGCCGGTCGAAGGCGCGGTCAGCCTGAAAGCGGCAGTGATACCCGTCGTCCTACACTACACCACGACCGATCCGCTGGGATAAGGGTGGTAGGAACCTATTTGCGATCCTGCTCTTTGCTGAAACGCGCCGAAGTAACGTCGGCGCCGCTTTCGATCGTCAGCGTCGTGTAGGTAATCTCGCCGGTAACCTTCGCGCCGGACTGGAGTTTGACGTCACCGCCAAAGATCCGGCCATCGAAGTGTCCCTTGATGGCGACGCTGCTGGCATGAAGTTCGCCGTCAGCAGACCCGCCGACCTCGATCACGATTGTATCGGCGGAGATCTTTCCGTCGCATTTGCCTAGAAGTTCCAGGACACCCGGCACGGTGAGATCGCCCGAGAGCTGCGCGCCAGCCGCCAGGAGCGATCGGTTGCCGTTGGAACTGGTGGCGGGTGCGGACGGATATTCAGGCTGGGTCATGAGCTGGGTTTCCTGGCGTCGGGCGTGAAGGTCGACCGGAGATCCCGGCAATGACTGGTCAAGTGAAGGTATCCGGCTCCTGTCGGCAGAAGAAACCCACAAAACAGATTCAGGGAGACCAACATGGCACGAGCCCAGGGGGCGCGGGCGCAAATGGCGCTTGCGTTCGAGAGTACCTACGGCACGCCGCCGGCGAGCGGCTTCACGAAGATGCCCTTTGCCAGCACCACGCTGGGGGCCGAGCAACCGTTGCTGAACTCCGAGCTTCTTGGCTACGGCCGTGATCCGCTCGCACCGGTCCAGGACACGGTGACGGCCGATGGGGATGTCGTCATTCCGCTCGACGCAGAGGGTTTCGGCTTCTGGTTGAAGGCGGCGTTCGGGGCGCCCACAACGAGCGGCACAGGTCCCTGGACGCACGAGTTCCAGTCGGGCGCCTGGTCGCTGCCCAGCATTTCGATCGAGACCGGGATGCCCGAAGTGCCGCGCTATGCTATGTACTCGGGTTGCGTGCTCGATCAGATCTCCTGGCAGATGCAGCGCTCGGGCCTTTTGACCGCAACGGCGAGGCTGGTGGCGCAAGGAGAGACGGTGGACACAGCCACCGCTGCCGGCACGCTCGCAGATATTGACCTCAAGCGCTTCGGGCATTTCAACGGATCGGTCACCCGAAACGGCTCTGCGCTCGGCAACGTCGTCTCGGCCGACATCACCTATTCCAACAACCTCGATCGGATCGAGACCATCCGCGACGACGGCCGGATCGATGGCGCGGATCCGTCCATCGCGGCGCTGACCGGTTCCATCGAGGTGCGTTTCGCCGACAGCACGCTGGTAAGCCAAGCGATCAACGGCGAGGCCTGCGAGCTTGAGTTCGGCTACGTGCTGCCCTCCGGCGAGAGTTTCACCTTCACGGTGCATGCCGTCTACCTGCCGCGCCCGCGCATCGAGATTTCCGGACCGCAGGGCGTGCAGGCCACTTTCGACTGGCAGGCGGCCCGCGACAGTGTCGTCGGCCGGATGTGCACCGCCACCCTGATCAACAACACGGAGACTTTCTGATGCTCACGCTAGATCTGACGAACGCGCCCCGCTGGCACGACCTAGCTTCCGGCGTGCAGGTGCTGCTGCGCCCGCTGACCACGGCCCTGATGGTCGCGACGCGCAGCGACCCGGCCGTCGAAGAGGTGCCAGATGAGGCCTCAGACGAGGAGCGCGCGGTCGCCTTTGCAAAGGCACTGGCGCGCCGCGCGGTGCTCGCCTGGGAGGGCGTGGGCGACGCCGATGGCAATGCGATCGAGCCCAGCCCCGAGACCATCGACGCGCTGCTCGACGTCTGGCCGATCTTCGAGGCCTTCCAGCTGACCTACGTCTCGAAAGGGCTGCTGCTGGAGCAGGAAAAAAACGCCTCCGCGCTCTCGCCGACTGGTCCTTCGGCGGGGGCGAACGATACTGCGAGGGTTGCGAACCCCGCGGGACCAGCACAGGGGACTGCGAAGACTGCCCCACGCGGCTGAACCAGCCACTCACCTTTGAGGGCTGGCAGGTCTGGGACCTGGTGGGGCGCCTCGGAGGCCAGATGCGCGTGCTGCCGGGCGCGGTGATCGGCTGGGATATGGCCGCAGCACTCGCGCTCGCCGATGCGCTGGGCGTACCGCCGGCCGCCGCAGCCGAACTGCTGCCGGTCATCGAAGCGGTGATGGTGGCAAAGCTCAACGAACAGATGGAACGACACGATGGCTGAGAAAAAGGTCTCCGTCCGCCTTGCTGCGGTGGGCGGACGACAGGTGCGCGCCGAACTTGAGGGTGTCGGCGAGGCCGGGGCGCGTGGTTTCGGTCGGCTCAGCCGTGAGATGGAGGCCGCGAACGCACGCATGGCCAGCTTCTCCCGGCGTGTGAAGGTTGCGGCAGCCGCTGCGGTTGCGGCGGCGACTGCGGCTGGTGTCGCAATGGTCCGCTCCGGACTCCAGACCGTCGATGCACAGGCGAAGCTCGCGCAATCGCTCGGCACCACCGTTGCCTCGATCCAGACGCTGGAACGTGCCGGCGAACTTGCCGGCGTCTCCATGTCCGGCATCGAGCAGGCGACGAAGGATCTGACGCGGCGGCTGAGCCAGGCCGCGGCCGGCGGCGGTCCGGCCGCGCAAGCGCTGGACCGGCTCAGGCTCTCGGCCTCCGATCTTCTGGTGCTGCCGCTCGACGCGCGCGTCGGCGCGATCAACGCGGCGATCGAGGGTTTCGTGCCCGCTGCGGAGCGCGCGGCCGTCGCGGGCCAGCTCTTCGGCGAGGAAGGTTCCATTGCCATAAGCCGGATCGACACCACAACGCTACGCCAGGCGACGGAGGATGTTCGTGCTTTCGGGGTGGTGGTCTCCGAGCAGGATGCCGATCGGATCGAACGCACCAACGATGCGATCTCCCGCCTCGGGCTGATCTGGCGCGGGCTTTCGAACCAGCTCGCCGTTGCCGCAGCCCCAGCGCTTGAAGCGGCGGCAGAGGCGATGGCAACGCTCGCCAGTCGCACCGGGCCGCTCGGCATCGCCATCGAGGGGCTTTTTGAGAACATTGGTCGGCTCACCACCCATGCAGCGAGTTTCGCCGGATTTCTGGCCGGGCGCTGGGTGGCCGGTCTGGCGGCAGCGGCGCTCTCCGTTCGCGGCCTCGCCACCGCGCTGGTTGTCCTGCGCGGCGCGCTGGTCCGCACCGGGATCGGCGCGCTGATCGTCGGCGCGGGCGAACTCATCTACCAGTTCACGAAGCTCGTGCAGGGCGCCGGCGGTTTCGGCAAGGCGCTGGAGCTGATGGGCAATGTCGCAAAGGCCGTCTGGGATGGGATCGGGGCCACGACGCTCTCCTTCGTCGATGACTTCCGCGCATTGCGCGCCGATATCGAAGCGATCTGGCTGAAGCTGATGGCGTTTCTGTCCCAGAAGTGGGCTGACTTCCTCGGGCAGATCGGGCCGACCTTCAACGCAGTCGCCGAGGAGATCGGCTCGGAGACCCGCATCGACTGGTTCGGGGCCATGTCCCGGGCTTCCATGCTCGAGCATGGCGCCGCAAATGCCGGGTCCCAGGCAGAGGGCTACCGCGCGCGAGCCGCGGACACCCGGGCCGGCGCCTACGAGGGCGTGGGCACCGCCATGCAGGCACTCCGGGATGCGATCACCGGCAGCGAGACGGACAGCGAAAACGCGGTGGACCAGGCCGCCGATGCCGTGGACCGGATGAACAGCGCGTTGGAAATGTCGGAACAGGCAGCCCGCGGCGCGGGTGCCGCCGGACGCGCGGCTGGCAAGGACAGCGCCGACGGAGCAGAGACAGCCGTCGCTGGCTGGCAAGCGGTCACCTCTACGCTCAGTGACTATGCCGGCAAGGCGCGCGAGATCGGGGCCGATGTCGGCCGGAGCCTCGTAGGCGCCTTCCAGTCCGCCGAGACTGCGGTGGGCGAGTTCGTGAAAACCGGCAAGCTGGACTTCCGGGACCTGGTGACCTCGATGATTGCCGACCTCGCCAAGGTGGCCGCCCGGAAATTCATTCTCGGGCCGATCGCCAACGCGCTAGGCGGGGTGCTGGGAGGCGCCGGTGGGGTGTTTGCGAGCGTCCTGCACACCGGTGGCATGGTCGGAGCGGCAGGATCCGCGCGGATGGTGCCGGCGCTCGCCTTTGCCGGCGCCCCTCGGATGCATTCCGGCGGCGCGGTCGGGCTGCGGCATGACGAGGTGCCGGCGATCCTGCAACGTGGCGAGCGGGTGCTCTCGCGCCGGGAAGCCCGGGACTACGGAGGCGGTGGCGGCGTCACGATCAACATCAATGCCCGCGATGCCGAGAGCTTCCGGCAATCGAGAACTCAGGTTGCTGCGGATATTGCCCGGGCGGTCTCGCTGGGGCGGAGGGGAATGTAGTGGCGTTCCATGAGGTCCGGTTTCCGGAGAATATCAGCCGCGGTGCACGGGGCGGACCGGAGCGGCGTACCCAGATCGTCGAGCTTGCCTCAGGGGACGAGGAACGGAACGCGAGCTGGGCGAACAGCCGGAGGCGCTATGACGTGGCCTATGGCATCCGCCGCGCTGACGATCTCGCCACGGTCGTCGCCTTCTTCGAGGCACGCAATGGTCGTCTCCATGGCTTCCGCTTCCGCGACTGGGCCGACTACAAGTCCTGCCTGCCATCGCAGACGCCCGGCCCCACAGATCAGGGCCTCGGCACCGGCGACGGGACGGCCGTGACCTTCCAGCTCGCGAAGACCTACACGTCGGGATCGCAGGCCTGGACGCGGCCCGTCACCAAACCCGTCTCCGGTTCGGTGCGGATTACGCTCGACGGCATCGAACAGGCCACCGGCTGGTCGATCGACACCGCCACCGGCCTCGTCACCTTCACTGCGGCGCCTGGCGTGGGCGTACTCGTCACCGCCGGTTTCACCTTCGATGTGCCGGTCCGCTTCGACAGCGACACGCTCGACGTGACGCTGGACATCGAGCGGCTTGGCTCCATCACCTCCATTCCGCTCTTGGAGATCCGGCGATGAACGAGGAACCCGGGTTCATTGCAACTGTCCTTCGTGACCTCGCCACCTCAACCGCCGTCATTCTCGCCGCCTGGGGTGCGCTTGGCGGCGCGACCAATGCGCTCACGACGAAGATGCACCTGCGCGACGCTCTGCGGCACATCCTTCTCGGCGGGCTGATCGCCGCCGGTATGGGCAGCCTCTCCATGGCTGTCATCACCAGCTGGATGGGTCTGCCGCCGGCGGCGATCCCTTCCGGCGGCGCGGCCGGCTCGGCTGCCTATCTTGTCGGGGTCTTCGGTCCCGCCTTCATCGAGGTGATGCTCGAGCGGGTCCGGGGCGGGAACCGGTCTGACGATGGCGCCCACGATGCGTGATCGTCACCCCTTCGTCCGGCATCTGCGCCGCGCCTACGGCGCACCCTTCGATCTCTTCGCACATCGCATGCGGGTCGGTCTGACCGTCGCCGCATTCATCCTCCTCTTCTCACTTCTGGGATAGTTCACCATGAAAATGACGGATCGGGGGCTTGTCGCCCTCATCCGGCACGAGGGTATCGTGCCGGCTCCCTACCTCGATGTCCGCGACGTCTGGACCTTCGGCATCGGCCATACCGGCGCAGCGGGTGACCCGAACCCTTCCGACATGAAGCGCGGAATGCCGGCCGATCTCGACCAGGGCATCCGGAATGCATTCGACACCTTCCGGGCCGATATCGCCCGCTACGAGGGGGACGTCTGCAATGCTCTCGCGGTTCCGGTCGAGCCGCACGAGTTCGATGCGCTGGTCTCGTTTCACTACAACACCGGTGCAATCCATTCCGCCCGCCTGACGAGGCTCTTGAATGCCGGGCTGCGCGACGCCGCGGCGGAGGCCTTCATGGGCTGGCTGAAGCCGGGCGCGATCCGGCCACGCCGGGAGGCCGAGCGGGATCTGTTCCGGCACGGGCGCTATCCAGATGGCACCATTCCGGTGTGGCCTGTCGATGCCGGCGGCAGGGTGGATTTCGCCCGGCCAGTGCGCCGTCTGTCCGAGGATGAGGCACTCGCTCTCCTGCAGCCGGTACCGGCGCCGGCCGGGTGGTTCGCCCGGCTCTTCGAACTTCTTTCCACTCTCATCAGGAGACAATCTGCATGAACATCCTTCTTATCCGCATGATCCTCTACGCGCTGGGCGCGGGCGCGGGATCGACCTTCGGCTTTATCACCTGGGCCTCTGGTTCGGGCGTGCTGTCGATTGACATGAACGGGCTTGCCACTGTGCTCGCCTCCGTCGCGGGCTGGGGTGGCTTTGGACTGACCTTCGTCGCCTCGCGCTTCGCGCCGCTCGACAAGCGATGAAGGCGCTGGGGGCCGCGTTTCAGGCCCATCTCGACGAGGGCACGACGACGCTCGCCTGGTGCTGGCGCATCATGCGAGCCGATGGCGTGGTTCTCGGCTTCACCGACCACGACCGGGCGCTCACCTTCGACGGGATGGAATTCGAGCCCGAAAGCGGCTTCACGGCTTCCGAAGTTCGCTCGGGGTCTGACCTTTCGGTTGACGCACAGGATGCCGAGGGTGTGCTCACCTCGGACCGGATTTCGGAAACGGATATCCGCGACGGGCGCTGGGACAATGCACAGGTCGAGCTCTGGCGGGTGAACTGGGCCGATACCTCGCAGCGGGTGCTGATGCGGCGCGGCGCGATCGGCCAGATCCGCCGCGGTCGCCTTGCCTTCGTCGCCGAGATGCGTTCGCTCGCGCATCTGCTCGGGCAGAATGACGGGCGGAGCTTTCAGGCGACCTGCGACGCTGTTGTCGGCGATGCCCGTTGCGGGGCCGATCTTGACGACGCGTCCTTTAGGGGCAGCGGCGCGGTGACCGGGCTCTCGGGGGATCGGAGCTTCACGGCGTCCGGCCTCGAGGGCTTTGCGGCGGGCTGGTTCAGCTTCGGCACGATCACCTGGACCTCCGGCGCGAATGCCGGGCGGCAGGCGGAGATCTCTGGCCATGGGTCTGACGGCGGGATCACCACCGTGACGCTGCTCGAGACGCCAGTTCTTCCGGTGGCGGCGGGCGACGCCTTCACCATCCACGCTGGCTGCGACAAATGTGCGGAGACCTGTTCCACGAAGTTCGGCAATATCGCAAATTTCCGAGGCTTTCCGGACATACCGGGACAGGACACGGTGCTGCGTTATGCCAGGCGGAGCGGCGACAATTCGGGGTCGGTCCTATGATGTCCGCGACCTCTTCTCCGGAGGCGGTTGTCGCGGCGGCACGCTCCTGGCTCGACACGCCCTACCACGATCAGGCGAGCGTCAAGGGCGCGGGCTGCGACTGCCTTGGGCTGGCACGCGGCGTCTGGCGCGAGGTCGTCGGACCGGAGCCATTTCCGATGCCACCCTACAGCCGGGATTGGGGTGAGACCGGGCTACGTGAAGTTCTGGCGGAAGGAGCGCGGACCATGATGCCGGAGATCGCGCCTGCCGAGGCTGGTCCCGGCGCACTGGTCCTGTTTCGAATGATCCCGCGCGCGATCGCAAAGCATGTCGGCATACTCACCGAGCCTGCCACCTTCATCCATTCCTACGAGCGGCTGGGAGTGATCGAACAGCCGCTCTCACCTTCCTGGCACCGGCGCATCGCCTTCGCCTTCCTGTTTCCGGATCGGAGCTGACTGATGGCCACCCTTGTTCTTGGCGCGGCCGGCGCCGCTATCGGCGGCTCGATCGGGGGTGCAATCCTCGGTGTCAGCGCCGCCACCATCGGCGGCTTCATTGGCTCGACCATCGGTTCCTATGTCGACAACTGGATCATTTCCTCGCTCACGCCGGGCCAGAGCTTCGAGGGGCAGCGCCTCGATACGCTGCATGTCACCTCCGCCACCGAGGGCGCGGTCCTGCCGCGGGTCTGGGGTCGGCTGCGGATGGGAACCAACATCATCTGGGCCACCGACTTCCGGGAGAAGAAGGAGACCACCACCCAGGGCGGTGGCGGCAAGGGTGGCGGCGGTGGGGGCAAGGTGAAGACCACCGAGTATTTCTACTTCGCCTCTTTCGCACTGGCGATCTGCGAAGGGCCGATCACCGGTGTGGGACGTATCTGGGCGGACGGGGCGCTGATGGATCTCTCCGGTGTGACCTGGCGCTGGTATCCCGGCGACGAGAGCCAGCAACCTGATCCCTTCATCGCCGCGAAGTCTGGCGCAGCCAATACGCCGGCCTACCGGGGCACCGCCTATCTCGTCTTCGAAGACCTTGAGCTGACCGGGTTCGGCAACCGCATCCCACAGATCAATGTCGAGGTGTTCCGGCCGCTGGCAGAGGCGGATACCGCCGAGGGGCTGGTGCGGGCGATCACACTGATCCCGGCCTCGGGCGAATTCGTGTATTCAACGCAAGCCATTCGCAAGAGCAATGGCGCAGAGAACCTCAATGCATCTTCGGGAACGCCCGACATGGTCGAGGCGCTCGACAGGTTGGAGGCCTCGGCACCGAATGTCGAAAGCGTCAGCCTGGTCGTCTCGTGGTTTGGCGACGATCTGCGCTGTGGTTCCTGCACCATCCGGCCGGGCGTCGAGCTCAACTCGAAATCGACCAAGCCCAAGACATGGGAGGTCAATGGTGTCACCCGCGACGAGGCCCATCTCGTCAGCCGCGACGACGAGGGACGTCCGGTCTATGGCGGCACCCCGGCGGATTTCTCGGTGGTGCAGGCGATCCAAGAACTGAAGGCGCGCGGCAAGCGGGTCACCTTCTATCCCTTCCTGATGATGGATGTGCCCGACGACAACACGCTGCCGGATCCGTATTCGGACGATGCGGCTGCGCTGGGCCAGCCTGCCTTCCCCTGGCGCGGCCGGATCACCTGCTCTCCGGCGGCGGGCGTTGCGGGTTCGATCGACAAGAACGCCGAGGCAGCGGATCAGGTCGCCGCCTTCTTCGACGGCATTTGGGGTTTCCGGCGGATGGTGCTGCACTACGCCCATCTCTGTGCCGCGGCAGGTGGGGTCGATGCCTTCATCATCGGCTCGGAAATGCGCGGGCTGACCACGATCCGCGACGGTGCCGCCAGCTATCCGGCCGTCGAAGCATTGCGGGCGTTGGCGGCGGATGTGCGAACCATCCTCGGCGCCTCGACACAGATCAGCTACGCGGCCGACTGGTCGGAATATTTCGGGCACCATCCGGGCGACGGCTCGGGCGATGTGTTCTTTCATCTGGATCCGCTCTGGGCCGATCCGGAGATCGACTTCATCGGCATCGACAATTACATGCCGCTCTCCGACTGGCGCGACGGGTTCGAGCATCTCGACGCGCAGGCTGGCTGTCCGGCCATCTACGATCGCGCCTATCTGCAATCGAACATTGCCGCCGGCGAGGGCTACGACTGGTTCTACGCCTCTGACGCCGATCGCGCCGCGCAGCTGCGGACGCCGATCACCGATGGCGCTGCCGGCAAGCCATGGGTCTTCCGCTACAAGGATCTGTGGAGCTGGTGGTCGAACACGCATCATGACCGTCCGGGCGGGGTGGAAAGCGGCACGCCCACCGGCTGGGTGCCGGAATCCAAACCCATCCGCTTCACGGAGTTGGGCTGCCCGGCGATCGACCGTGGCACCAACCAGCCCAACGTCTTCTTTGATCCGAAATCCTCGGAGAGCGAGCTACCGTATTTCTCGCGGGGCTGGCGCGACGATGCGATCCAGCGGGCGTATCTGGAAGCGACCTATCTCTTCTGGGGTGATGGGGCGAACAACCCGGTGTCTTCCGTCTTTGGCGGGCGGATGGTTGAAGTGGCGGACTGCGCTGCCTGGACCTGGGACGCCCGGCCCTATCCCTTCTTCCCGGAGCTGACCGATGTCTGGAGCGATGGCGAGAACTGGCGGCTGGGCCATTGGCTGACCGGTCGGCTCGGGTCCGCGTCGCTGGCCGCGTTGGTGCGGGATCTCTGTCTCCGGGCCGGGCTGACCGCCGATCAGATCGACGTTTCCGGCCTATGGGGCGCGGTCGAGGGCTATGCCGTCACCGGGATCGAGGCGCCGCGCAATGCGCTGACGACGCTGGGACGGCATTTCGGCTTCGATGCCGTCGAGAGCGAGGGCGTGCTCCGGTTCTTCATGCGCGGGCGGGCGGCGGTGGCGACGCTCTCCCTCGATGATCTGGTGGCCGCGGATACCGGCGAACCGATCGAGCTGACCCGCGCACAGGAGACCGAGCTGCCGCAGGCGCTGAAGTGGAGCGTCACCCGCGCCGATGAGGATTATGACGCGGTGGTGGTCGAAGCCCGGCGGATCACGGTCGAGTCCTCGCGGATCAGCAGCGAGTCCTTCCCCATGGCGGTCCCGGCCGATGAGGCGGAACGGCGTTGCCGGCGCGCGCTGATGGAGGCCTGGGTCGGCCGGGAGACGGCCAGCTTCCGGCTCCCGCCATCGCGGCTCGCGTTGGATCCGACAGATGTGGTCACGCTCGATCATGACGGACGGCTCACCGAGTATCGCCTGACCTCCCTCGCCGACGGCCAGGCGCGGAATGCCGAGGTAATCCGGCAGGACCGCGCGACGGGAACGCTTTCACCCGGCACGCCGCGGAGGTCGACGCCGGAAATGCCGGTTGTTTTTGGCGAGCCGGAGGTGGCCCTGCTCGATCTGCCGCAGATTTCCGAGGACGTGGCCGCGCATCGGCCGCTCATTGCCGCCCATGCCGCGCCATGGCCGGGAGAGATCGCGGTCTGGCGTTCCGCGTCCAAGGATGGTTTCGAGTGGCTGACCGGCATCACGCTTCCGGCGCAGATGGGTGTTCTGGTGTCCGATTTCTGGGCCGGGCCGGTGTCGCGCTTCGATCATGGCAATGAGCTGATCGTCGATCTGTCCTCCGGCACGCTCGGCTCGGTCACCGATCTCGCGCTCTTCGCCGGGGCGAACGCATTTGCCGTGGAGTCTTCGACCGGCGTCTGGGAGATCCTGCAGGCGGGGACGACCGAGCTTCTGGCCGAGGGGCGGTATCGCCTCACGCGGCTGCTGCGCGGGCAGCGCGGCACCGAGCATGCCATCGGCAGTCCGGCACCGGCCGGCGCGCGGGTGGTGGTGCTGGACGCGAGCCTTGCTGCCCTGCCGGTCTCGGAGGCGGAGCTGGGAATCCCCTGGAACTGGCGTATTGGACCGGCCAGCCATCCCGTTGCCGGCGACACCTATGTGGCGGAGACGTTCACGCCCACCGGCGCTGGGCTGCGTCCGTTCTCTGTCGCGCATGTCGAGCAGCCGTGGCGCACGCCGCGCACACCTGGCGATCTCACCATCCGCTGGGTGCGTCGATCGCGGGCGCTCTCGGCCGACAGCTGGGCTGCGCTCGAGGTGACGATGTCGGAAGGTGAGAGTGGACCGTGGCCCCAGTGGGGCCGCGAAAGCCAGTCGAACGAGGCCTACGAGGTGGAGATCCTCGACGGCTCGACGGTCCTTCGGACGCTGAGCGCGACGACGACCAGCGTCGTCTGCACCGCCGCGCAGCAGATGGCGGATTGGGGCGTGCTGCTCGGGCCGGGCGACAGCCTCTCCATCCGCATCACCCAGCTCTCCGCCCTGGTCGGGCGCGGGGCACCCAAAACTGTCACGCTGTATTTCTAGAGGAGCATTCCCATGTCCGATGCCACCACGAACCTCCTTCTGCCCTACCTGCTGGCGAGCCAGGCACAGAAGCACGTCACCCTGAACGAGTCCCTCCGGCTGCTGGACGGGCTGGTGCAAATGGCGGTGATCGACCGGGACCTGACCGCGCCGCCGGTCTCGCCCGCGAACGGGGACCGATACATCGTCGGTTCCGGCGCCACAGAGGACTGGGCGGGCTGGGATCTGAGCGTGGTGCTATATGTCGATGGCGTCTGGACCCGGCTCGCACCACGTTCCGGTTGGCGCACATGGATCGAAGACGAGAACTTGCTCCTGGTATGGGACGGCGCCGCCTGGGTGAGCATCCTGCCCACCGCGCTGCAGACCCTCTCCCTGCTCGGCATTGGCACCGAGGCAGATTCGTCCAATCCCTTCTCGGCCAAGCTGAACGCCGCGCTCTGGACGGCGAAGACCGCCTCCGAAGGCGGGACCGGCGATCTCACCTACACCATGAACAAGGAGGCGGCGGGCGACGATCTCGGGCTCACTCTCCAGACCGGCTACGTGACGAAGGCACTGCTAGGCCTCTTCGGCTCCGATGATTTCCGCCTCGCGGTCTCGGACGATGGCAGCACCTTTTTCGACGCCCTCACCGTGGACCGGTTGACCGGCATCATCGACCAGCCGCGCCTCCCCCGCTTCAAGGGCTACACCAATTTCGACAATTATGTTGGCGTCGATACCTGGACGAAACTCGCGATCAACAATACCGACTACAACGACCAGAGCGCCTTCGACGCGGCGAACAACTATTTCATCGCGCCCGTCGACGGCACGTATCTCTTCGGTGGCACGCTGCTCTTCAAGACCAACGGCAGCACATCCTCCCGGATGCGCGGGCGGCTGGTGCTGAACGGCTCGAGCGAAATCAGGAGTTCCTTCGGCGAGATCTCCGGCGCTCACGTCTCCGAGGCCACGGCTCTCTGGCTCCAGACCTTGGTGGCGCTCAGCGCGGACGATACCGTCGAGCTGCAGGGGTATTTCCGGACGGCGGACGGGTATTTCGCGGCGGATCACACCTCGTTTTGGGGTGCGAAGGTGGGATGACTTTCCGGGAGCACTCGGCATATCACCGGCAATGGAACTGTTGCCATCATCGAAAGCCCCACTTCATCGCGAGTGCGCAATTACCCGTTGCGACGTTCCAGCTGTATTCAGGGAGCACGGATACCAGCCATTCGCCGTGGATAGCATCAACGGCGGCTCAACGGACAAAATGGAGCAGTTGGGCAACACCACGAACCTTTGCATTTGAGCGACCTTCCCACCAAGCGGAGCACTGCCGTTCAGAGCTGGCTTCTGATTGGCAGTGTTCCGTAGACGCCTGACATGAACTTGCGCCACGCAGATTTTGACGGCTCTTTTCGATGGGCTATCCAGGAACCGTCCTTGCCGCGGGCAAGCCATTCGATCTGGCCGTTCTTGTCAAGCCGCAGCCTGTAGGCGCTGTCCGCGAGTTCGCGGTCGAAGTTCTCAACAGCCCGACGAGCCCTCTCTGGAGACTCGAGGAGAATGCCCATTTCCGTGTTGATGAACACCGACCGTGGATCCCAGTTGAACGAGCCGATGAACAAGTAGTGTCGGTCGATCGTGAAGGCTTTGCTGTGAAGGCCTGAGAGCGATTGGCCGAGGCCGAGAAGTTCGCGATCCGGGCGAGCCTTGTCCGGCCGAAGCTCCCACAGCTCGACCCCTGCCTCAAGCAGGTCCTTTCTGTAATGCGCATAGTGACCGTGCACGGGTGTCACATCGGTGGAGTCGAGCGAGTTGGTCAGGATCCGAACCTGCACGCCACGTTCCTCCAGCGACGCCAGGAACTCCGTTCCCCTTTCGCCAGGCACGAAATAGGCGGATGCCACGACCAGCTCGGTCTGAGCGGACTGGAAGTAGGGAACTATTGCGGCGAACAGAGTCTCTGTCGTGTCGGACCTGCTGTCAGCCTTCTCGGGCGGATCGACCATGACGGTCGCCGGAACCCAGTCAAGCACCAGGTCGCCGGAGTTCAGGGCTTCACGGATGCCTTGCGTCAGCGCATCTCCATATTCCGTTGTGCGCGCCTGTTCGGCTAGCACCGACAGACGGCTCCTGGCCTCGTCGAGCGACAGTTTTTTGTCTCTGTTCCTGACCACGTCCGCAACCGGGATCGCGAAAGGGCTATTCCAATAGTCGTCGAAACTCCGGGAAACCTCGCGGGCGACCGGACCGGCCGCGAGAAGATCGAGATCGTCGTAATTGCTGTCGTCCCGGGCGGCGAAATACTCGGCGCCGATGTTTCGGCCTCCCACGACCGTGACCTGATTGTCGAAGGTCATGGACTTGTTATGCATCCGCCGGGTGACCCGGCGAAAGTCGAACGCCGAGGCGATATTCTTGCCAAGGCCCCGCGCGAACGGATTAAAAAGGCGGATGTCGAAGTTCGGATGAGTGCTCAGCGCGGCCGTCATGGCATCATAGCTACTGGTGTCCATGTCATCGACAAGAAGCCGGACACGCACGCCACGGTCGGCCGCCTCCAACAGGGACCAGGTGAACAGATGGCCGGTCGGATCGTCGTGAAGCAGATAGTATTGCGCATCGATGCTCTGTTCGGCCTTTTCCGACAGCACAAGCCGAACACCCAGAGCTTCAGGGCCATCCACGAGCATGTGGATGCCTGATCGGCCGTCACCCGGATCGCCGAGGCCCATTGACCGCTGCGCGAGAAAGGTCGTCCCGGTGTCGTCCGGAGCGAATGACGGGCTCTTTTGAACAGTGGGCGGACTGCCAGCGCAGCCTGCCAGTGCTACGCTGAAAGCCGTGGCCATCAACAGACGCGCCGGCACGCCCCGGTATTTCCGAGATGTCCCGAAGGCCGACATCGAGCCGGCCGTCGGATCGACAACGCAACCGTCGACCATCGCGCAGCCGGTTGCGGTCATTCGGCCACCTCGGTCATGATCTGGCCGCTGGCGCCAGATGGCTGGCGAATACCGAGATAGGCGGAGATTGTGAGGGCGACGTCGACAGTCTCGACAGGACGTCCTATCCGGCCCTGCGGCACGCCCGGGCCCATCCAGATGACCGGTACGTTGGTATCATAGCGCCATGGCGAGCCGTGCGAGCCGGTGACCGTCTGTCCGTCAAAATCCGCGACGAACCAGTGAGGTTCGAACACCACGTAGATGTCGCCCGAACGATCCTCGTTGAAATTGGCAAGCACGGCTTGGGTGACCGGTGTGTTGGCCACGGCGCCGGCCCGAAGATCCTCGCTGGACACCGCGTAGGCGATGCCGGGGAACGCGCGCAACTCTTCCGCAACCCGGTGGGAGACCTCGCCAAGATCGAGGCCCTTTTCTGCGATGACATCGCGATTGAGGTAGAGGTAGGGCTGGAAGAACTGGTCCACGAGGTCTTCGCCAACGCCGAATTCCGCCTTGAGCGCCCGGATCGCATCGTTTGTGTCAATGTCGTCGAAGTTGAAGTATTGCCCACCGATACCGAGCGCGTTCAGGTATCCCGGTGCTTCGGAGGCACCGTGGTCGGCCGACAGTACCACCAGCGTCCGATCCAACCCGACCTTCTCGTCGACGAAGGAAAGGAAGTCCGCAAGTGTCCGGTCGAGCCGATGCAGATTGACCTCGGATTCCAGGCTCGAAGCCCCGAAGAAATGGCCGACGTAATCTGTCGATGAAAAGCTGACCGACAGGTAGTCCGTCACGCCGTCCGTGCCGAGGCCTTCGGCGACCAGAAGCTCCTTGGCGAAGTCTGCCGTGATTTCATCGCCCGCGGGGGACACTGTCAGAAGCGTGGTGAAATAATCCCCGTCAGCCGGCCCGAAGGGATGCGGGAACGCGCGGCCATAACCCGGAAAGTCGGTCTCCCACTCCATGTCGTCCGCATCGCCGAACAGATAGGTCGCGGGGTCTGCGCTGAGTTCCCACGCGGTGTCTGCATAGGCCAGTGGTACGCCCTTTGCATTCCAGGCATCGACCCAATCGGGAAGGGCATCCATGTAATAGGTGCTGGTGGTCATCTCGCCGGCAGCTTTCGAGAACCAGTAGGCAGTGCCGGTGTGGCCGGCCAAAGTGATTGCGCCGCGGTCCTTGACCGACACGCCGAACACCTTCGCTTTGGGTCCGAGCGACAGGGCGATCTCGTCACCGATGGTGGTGGTGCGGATGTTGCGGGGCGAGCGGCCCTGGGTCGTGGCGAGCTTCTGCGTCGGGTCGATCTCGGTCGCGGTGTCGACGCCCCCACCTTCGCCCACCAACGGATAGTCCGGGTCCTCGACGTTGTAGACCAACTCGTCCGAAGCCCGGTCAAGCCAGACATTGGCGACCATACCGTGGATCGCCGGATCGGTGCCGGTGGCAAGCGTGGCGTGGCCGACCACCGTTTCGGTATTGGCGTGGCGGTGATGGGCATCGACGTAGAAGGTCCCCTCATCCAGCAGGCGACGGAAGCCGCCTTCGCCATAGCCTGCCGAATAACGGTCGATCAGGTCCGCGCGTAACTGGTCGACCGTGATCTGAAGGACCAGTCGGACCGGCTTGTCCACGTCCTGCGCCGTTGCGGTCGTCGCCGCCAGCACTGCAGCCGATGCGGCTGTGAGATAGTTTCTCATTTTTCCCCCCAATTTTCCAAGGACCCAGAGTTTGTCCTCGAGCGACAACGGTATCGCGAGGCCGCAGGTGCCCTCATCGCCAAATGGAGAGCCAATGACTCAAGTAGCGCCCTTGGCTCAGCGCAGAAGGTCCGAAACGATGCCGATGGCCTCGATCACGATGGCCGTGTCACGGGCAGCCCGGTAGACCTCGTTGTCGTACCGGACATAGCCCTGGCCTGGCATCAGTGGTGGAAGCCGCCAGCGGTCGTAGTCGTCGATCCAGACGTAGTCGCCCGAGAGCTTGTCGCCCTTGCGATAGATCTTCTTGTACTGGCCGGGCGGCATCCCGCCCGGCTTCTTGGCCAAACCGGGCGGCGTCCCTTTGACCTTGCCGGGCGGAACGACATATGCCTTTCCGTTGGTCTTGGCTTGCTTCTTGTTGTCGGCCATTCCAGGGCCCGCCACCGCCATCAAGGCGACGGAAAGGACCAGTGCGAGAGTGGTTGTTGATGTCATGGAATTCCTCCAGTTCGATCCGAATTGCGCGAGGTCGCCACGCAATTGCGCGGCAGTGTCCTGAAGACTGGGGCGTTCAGTCATGTCCTTTGGTTGGGACGCCGGTACGAGGAACAACCCGGCGCCCCTCCCGTCCTGATTATCGAGGCAAGCTTTGCCATCCGGGCAGACTGCCCGATCCAGGAATGGGTGTTTGTTCTAACAGTCGTAAACAGCCTTGCATCCGGGGCTCATCCGCGCGCCGCTTCGAAGGCGGACAGCAGGGGTTGATCCGGGGTGCCGATGCAGGATTCCAGCACGGCATCGGTCGCCGCCGTCAGGGCCGGCGTGTCGAATGTCATCTCGCCCATCTTCCCGCTCATCAAGCCGTGCATGTAGACAAGTATGAAGTCCCGTTCGTCACCGCCGCGCATCAGCAACTCGCGACATGTGAACTCTTCCAACTGCCAGATACCGTCCTGGTCGGCATCCTGGGCGATAGTGCTGGTGCCGACCACGCAGAGCAGTGCGGCGGCGATAGTTCCCGTTAAGGATCTGAATATCATGGATTTTCCTTTCCAAGGTTTGCCGGCACGCCGGGATTACTGGTAGATCACGCCGCTCAAGCAGCCGTGGTAGTACTTGTTGTAGAGGTTGTTGCGATCCGCGGCGCCAGCCACGCTCCCGACCACCGCACCGACAGCGGCCCCCTTTTGCCGGGAACTCAGTTTTCCATCAGCAATATGGCCAACCGCAGTTCCGGCTGTCGCGCCCGCCACCGCGCCGCCAATGGCACCGCCCGATTTGCGGTTGGCGCGGTCGCGCGCATAGGCCTCGCAGTATTGGGGCGTGAACTGCGTCTGCGTCTGTGCGTCGGCAGG
>CANMIP010000036.1 GCA_947497945.1 uncultured Tropicimonas sp.
CTTGCCCAACCCGAAACCGATCAATATCAAACCCGCAGACTCTCGTTATGACTGAGAGATCAACGGGGGGCAGGTCAAATCGACTGTAGCATGCAACGGTCCCTTTCCACGCCCCGGGCGCTTCTCAATCGCATCCCACAGAGTCCAAACCGTACGCAAAACCGGTCGAGACTCACCCTCAAAACGACCGAAAATGCGTACGAAACCTCTTTTCCGACCACCGCACGCCCCCGAAATCGCCCGCAACACCCCCAAAACCGCCCCTTTCGGTCGCTTTTCCGGTCAATCTCCCGAGGGGTTTTGTACCAAACGACCGAAACGCACAGCCCTTCCGCCCCCTGTCCTGCGGCAGCAAGCCGCGATTTCCCCCTTTCCATCAGCTTTCGTTTGATGTTTCATTCGAAAGATAATTCTGCCATCGTGAAGCGATATGAAAACCGGACGAAACACCAAGGCCCGCCAGCAGGCGATCCTGCGGCACCTGCACCAGAACGGACGCGCCATGGTCGAGGATCTGGCCGAGTTCTTCGAGACCACGCCGCAGACCATCCGCAAGGATCTCAACATCCTCGCCGATGAAGGCCGCGTGATGCGCTTCCACGGCGGCGCCTCCCTGCTCGCCGGCAGCGAATACACCGGCTACGAGGTCCGCCAGCAGATCGCCCGCGAGCAAAAGGAAATGATCGGGCGCGCGGCCGCACAGCTCATTCCGAACAACACCGCGATCATCATCAATGCAGGCACGACCACGGCGGAGCTTGCCCGTCACCTGGGCCAGCATTCCGGGCTGAAAGTCGTGACGGATTCCGTCTTTATCGCCAATGAAACAAGGGGCTTGCCCGGCGTCGAAGTCATGGTCCCCGGCGGCGTCGTGCGCGGCTCGGACGGCGCGATCCTGGGCGAGTCGGCGGTCGAGTTCATCCGCCAGTTCCGCGCCGACCTCGCCATTGTCGGCTGCGCCGCCATCGCCTCCGACGGTGCACTGCTCGATTTCGACCTGCGCGAAGCCGCCGTGGCCCGCGCGATCCTGGCCTCGTCGCGCAATGTCATCCTCACCGCCGACTCCTCGAAATTCGAACGCATGGCGCCAGTCTGTATCGGCCACCTCCACCAGATGCGCACCCTCGTCACCGACAAGGCCTGCCCGGCCGAATTGCGTAACCTTTGTCGCAGCTTGGGGGTCGGACTAACGCTCGCGGAGTGAGCCATGCTGTGCCACAAAGGTGCCGTGGGAAATCACACCGCTTGACAGAAACGTTCGTTTGGAACAGCATTCGACAAATTCGAAACTTAAAACGCGCAAATCGCGCCTCGATTCTGTTTCGGATTTGATGGGGAGGAGATAGCTGGTGCTCGCATTGCTGCGTCCGCTGTGCTGGGTCAACACGCGCATCCTGCGTGTCGGGCGCAGCCTGGGCTGGGTCGCCTTGGCCCTGATGGTGTTTGTCATCCTTCTCCAGGTGTTCTTCCGATACGTGATGAACAACGCGCTGAACTGGCCCGACGAGGCGGCGCGCTTCCTCATGCTGTGGATGACCGGCCTCGTGGCGCCCTCCGCCTATCGCTGGGGCGGCTTTGTCGCCATCGACATGCTCCCCCAGGCCCTCCCCCGCACCGCTGGCCTCATACTTTCGCTTCTGATCCTCGTTCTTTCGCTTTTCGTCCTCGTGATCGGCGTCCAGCACGGCTACGAGCACACATTCGGCTTCGGCGGAAAGTTCAACTCCTCAAGCCTCCGCATCCCGCTCGAATGGGCCGGGATGGAGACCGTCAAGGTGAAGCTCAAATTCATGTACATGTCGCTCTTCGTGGGAATGATCCTGCTGATTTCGGTCAATATCGAGCTGATCCTGCGCACCGTGATCCAACTGTTGGACGAAGACGCCGAACTGCCTTCCGACGACGCCCCTGATATGCTGCAGAGTGCCGATTGATGCTCGCCCTGTTCCTCCCGCTTTTCCTGCTCTTCCTCCTCGTCGGCATGCCGGTGTTTTTCGCGCTGTTGCTCAGCCCCGGAGCGCTGCTCTGGTTGAACGGCCAGGAGCGCGACCTCGCGCTGCTGTATCGCAATCTTTACAATGGGATGGACAGCTTCCCGCTGATGGCGCTGCCCTTCTTCGTGCTCGCGGGCGAGCTGATGAACAAGGGCGGGATTACCACCCGCCTTGTCGAGTTCTCCCAGGCGCTGATGGGACACCTGCGCGGCGGGCTGGCGCATGTGAACATCCTCTCCTCGATCCTCTTTGCCGGCCTCTCGGGCTCTGCCGTTGCCGACACCTCCGCGCTCGGCTCGACGCTGATTCCGGCGATGGAAAAGAACGGCTACACCAAGACCTTCGCCGCCGCCGTGACCGCCGCGTCTTCGGTGATCGGTCCGATCATCCCGCCCTCGGGCATCATGATCATTTACGCCTATGTCATGGGCGAGAGCGTCGCGGCCCTGTTCCTCGCCGGCATCGTGCCCGGCGTCATGGTCGGCGTCGGCCTGATGCTGGTCGTCCGCCTGATGGCCGACAAATATGACCTGCCCAAGGCCGAGCGCATCGTCACCAAGGGCCAGACCATCTCACCGCTGGAGGACAAGGTCTCCTTCGTCCTGATCCGGCTGAATTTCGCCGGCATCCTCGTCGTCGCCTTCAACCTCATCTCTTCCGTGATCGCGGCCACAACCGGCGCCGCAATCTCTATAAATGGCTGGCTCGTCTTCCTCGTCTTCCTGCCGATCGCGCATGTAATGCTGCTGCGCCTGCGCCGCACCACCTCGGCCGATTTCCGCATCATCTGCAAGAAGGCCGTCGCGCCGCTGCAGACCCCGATCATCATCCTTGGCGGCATCCTCGTGGGCGTCTTTACCCCCACCGAAGCCTCCGCCATCGCCGTGGCCTATGCGCTGGTCATCGCCTTCTTCGTCCTGCATTCGATGAAGCTCTCCGACCTGCCGGCGATCATCACCAAGGCCGCGCTCTCGGCCGCCACGGTGCTGCTGCTGGTCGGCGCAGCCGTCTCCTTCAAGACGGTCGTCTCGCTGAGCCACGCGCCCGAGACCATGGCACATTTCATTCTCGGCCTCTCCGAGAACCCGCTGGTCCTGCTCTTCCTGATCAACATCCTGCTCTTCATCGTAGGGATGTTCCTCGATGCCGGCCCCGCGATCATCATCCTCGGCCCGATCCTCGGCCCGATCTTCGTCGATCTCGGCGTCCACCCGGTCCATTTCGCCATCATCATGTCGGTGAACCTGACCGTGGGCCTGGCGACGCCGCCAATGGGGCTTGTGCTCTTCGTGGCCTCGGCCGTCTCGGGGGAGAAGGTGGAAGCCATCTCGAAAGCCATCCTGCCATTCCTGGCCGTCGAAGTGGTGGTGATCTTCCTGATCACATATTTCCCGGCCATCTGCATGACGATCCCGCGTCTGACCGGATTCGTGCAATAACGATTTGAATGCTCTCAAAGGGAGGAAAGAAAGCATGCTCGGAGCAACCATCAAGACCCTGACGGCCGCCGCCATTCTGGCGGGGTCGACCATCGCGGCATCAGCGGCGGATTACACGCTGCGCGCCACCGCGAATTCGAACGAGAATGACGAGGATTATGACGGGCTCGTCGTCTTCAAGAACTATGTCGAGGCGGCCTCCAACGGCGCCATCGAAGTTGAACTGTTCATCGGCACCCAGCTTTGCGGCAACGGCGCCGAGTGCCTTCAGGGTGTGGCTGACGGCTCTGTCGACATCTACATCTCCACCTCGGGCGGCGCCTCCGGCATCTTCCCCTATGTGCAGGTGCTCGACCTGCCCTACCTGATGTCCTCGGACCGCATCGCCGAAGCCGTGTTGCAGGGGGATTTCACCCGCACCATGCGCGAGATGGCACTTGAGGACAGCTCCGGCATGATCCGCCTGATGACCATCGGCAACACTGGCGGCTGGCGCAACTTCGCCAACACCAAGCGCCGTGTGCAGGGTCCGGCCGACATGGAAGGCCTCAAGATCCGCACCGTCGTGGCCGACCTGCCGCAGGAACTGGTGAAAGCGCTTGGCGCCTCGCCGACCCCGATCCCGTGGCCCGAGCTGTTCACCTCCTTCCAGACCGGCGTGGTCGAAGGCTCCAAGAACGGCATCACCGACATCATGGGCATGAAATTCCCCGACGCCGGCCTCCAGTACGTCACGCTTGACGGTCACGCCTACATGGGCGCGCTCTGGTGGATGAACAACGCCAAGTTCATGGAGATGCCGGACGAGCTGAAGATGGTCGTGAATGACGGCTTCTATGCGCTGCAGCAGGCCACCTTCGCTTCGCCCAAGCGCAAGTCGATCCAGGCTTACGAAGATTTCGTGGCCGGTGGTGGCGATCTCTACGTGCCGTCGCCCGAAGAAAAAGCCGCGTTCAAGGAAGCCGCAGCCCCCGTCTATGACTGGTTCAAGGCCAATATCGACGGCGGCGAGAAGATCTTCGACGCGCTGACCGGTGCCGTTGCCGAGGTCGAGGCGGAAATCGCCGAAGCCAACGCGATGGATCTCAAGTAATCCAGACCCGTCCGGAGCCTTTCGGGGCTCCGGACACCGCAGGCCGCCTACCGGAACGGGTAGAGCCACACACGATAGTCATCAATCAAGATATGGGCATGTTCGATTTGGTCGGGCGTCATCTTCTTTACGACTTCCTCCTGGGAAATCGCGGCATCGGGGTCCCCTCCGATGGCGGAGAGGGCGTACCACATATAGGCGCGCACGAGATCCGGCGCGGGCATGCCGCGGCCGACCTCGTAATACCAGCCGATGCCGGATTGTGCCCCGGCGTGTCCCTTGAGCGAAGAGCGCAGATACCACTCAAACGCCCGCACATCGTCCCGCTCGACGCCCAGCCCACTGGCATACATGACGCCGATCAACTCCTCGGCCTCGGCATTGCCCGCCCGCGCCGCCGGGAGCAGCTCCTGCATCGCCTCCGGGTATTTCTGCGCATCCATCAGGTCGCGCGCGGTCTCGATCTCAGCCCAGGCCGGGCTCGCAAGACAGAGGGCAAGGGCAAGACAAAGGCGTTTCATGGCATCCTCCTCGGGCTGGCGCTCGGCGCCGTCAGCGCCCAAGCAAGCGAGCTTCCGCGCCAATTGCAAGCCTCGGATTTCCCGGACTTCCCGCCCGAACAGGTGAAGCTCGGCCAGCTCCTCTTCTTCGACCCGATCCTGTCGGGCAATCGCAACATCTCCTGCGCCACCTGCCACAGCCCGGACCATGCTTCCGCGGATGGCCTGCCCCTCGGCATCGGCGAGGGCGGGCATGGTGTCGGCCCCAAGCGGACCGCAGGGGTTGGCGAGGACCGCATCGAGAAGCGCATCCCGCGCAACGCGCCCGCGCTCTGGAATCTCGGCGCGAAGGACATCCACACGATGTTCCATGACGGCCGCCTGCATGTCTCCGATCTCTACGGCAACGGCTTCAACTCCCCGGCGCAGGAGTGGCTGCCCGACGGGCTCGACTCCGTCCTTGCCGCGCAGGCGCTTTTCCCGATGACCTCCGAATTCGAGATGGCCGGGAACCCGAAGGAAAACCAGGTCGCCGGCGCTGTCTATGACCGCATCGACAATGTCTGGCCGATCCTCGCCAAGCGCGTCCGCGTGATCCCGGAATATGCCGAGATGTTCGCGGCGGCCTATCCGGAGATCGAAAGCCCGCTCGACATCAATATCGTCCATATCGCCAATGCCATCGGGGCATTCGAGGCCACCGAGTTCCAGAGCTTCGACAGCCCCTTTGACGCTTTCCTTGCCGGCGATGAGGACGCGCTGTCCGCCGAGCAGAAGGCCGGCATGGCGCTCTTCTACGGTGAGGCCGGCTGTGCGGTCTGCCATTCCGGCCCGCTCTTCACGGATCAGGATTTCCACGCCATCACGCTCCCGCATTTCGGCCCGGGCCGCACTCGACAATGGGACCCGATCGTGCGCGATGTTGGCCATATGGGCGTTTCCGACCGGTTGGAAGACGCCTATCGCTTCCGCACGCCCTCGCTGAGAAACGTCGCGTTGACAGCACCTTACGGCCATAACGGCGCCTATGCGACGCTGGAGGGAATTCTCCACCACCATCTCGACCCGGCGGCAGGCTTCGCCAACTGGTCCCCCGATGACGTCCAACTTCCCGAGGTTCCCTGGCTTCAAAAGGCCGACTTCATCCCGCTTCTGGACCGGCACGAGCGCGCTCGGCAGGCCGCAGCTGGCGATCTGGAACCGGTGTCGCTCAGCGACGGCGAAGTTGACCAGATCATCGCCTTCCTTCAGGCGCTGACCGGCACGGAATCGATCAAGGGCCGGCTTGGCCGCCCGGAAAGCGTCCCCAGCGGATTGGAGGTGGATTGATGTCCGACATCCTCGTTCTCGGCATGGCAGCGGTGGATTTCGTCCTCTCGATGGACAGCTTTCCGACCGAGCCGACCAAGTACCGCGCCAAGGCCGCCGAAATCGTCGGCGGCGGCCCGGCCGCCAATGCCGCCGTCGCCATCGCGCGGCTCGGGGGCAGCCCCAGCTTCATCGGTCGGCTCGGAGACGACCCGCTAGCCGATCTCGTGCTGAACGATCTCGAAGAGGCGGGCGTCGCCACGACCCATGTCCACCGCGCCCCCGGCGGCCGCTCTTCCTTCTCCTCGGTCTATATCGACGCGACGGGCGAGCGGCAGATCATGAATTTCCGCGGCGAGGGACTGACGGAGGAGACCGGCTGGATGTCCGCCCTCCCGCCCGCGCGCGCCGTGCTCGTGGACACCCGCTGGCCGGACGGGGCAGCTGCCGCGCTGGACCTGGCGCGACGCTGGGACGTGCCCGGCATTGTCGATGGCGAGGCCCCAATCGACCCGCGCCTGCTGGAAAAAGCCAGCCACCTTGCCCTTTCGGCGCAGGGGCTGGCCTCGCTGGAGCCGGGCGACGACCTCGCCGATGCCCTCGCCCGCCTCAAAAGCCGCATCCCCGGCTGGGCCTGCGTCACCGAAGGCGCGAATGGCGTCTGGTACACGGGCGAAACAGGGATCGCGCACATCCCGGCCTTCCGCGTCGACGCAGTCGACACGCTCGCGGCGGGCGATGTCTGGCATGGCGGCTTCGCGCTCGCCCTCTCGGAAGGCCAGCCCGAGGCGAACGCCATCCGCTTCGCCAATGCCACCGCCGCTTTGAAATGCATGAACTTCGGAGGCCGCACGGGCACCCCTGCCCGCGATGCCGTCCAGACCTTCCTCAAGGAGAACACATGATGGAACTCTCTCCCGGCAAGCTTTGGGGCCTGCGTCGCATGGCCGACGAGAACGGCATCTTCAAGATGACCGCCACCGACCAGCGCCCTCCCATCAAGAACCCGATCAAGGCTCATCTCGGCGTGGACGAAGCGCCCTGGGAAGAGGTTGCGCGCTTCAAGGGCCTGCTGATCGAGACGCTGCAGGCGCAATCGACCGCGCTACTGGTCGACCCGCATTTCGCCATCCCCTATGGCATCGATACGCTGAACCCGCAGAAGGGCCTGATCGTCACGCTTGAGGATTCCGTTTTCACCGAAACGCCTGGCGGGCGGCTCTCGTCGGATATCGACGACTGGACGGTCGCCAAGATCAAGCGCATGGGCGGCGACGCGGTGAAGGTTCTGGCCTGGTATCGGCCCGATGCCGAGCCGGACGTGGTTCAGAAGCAGAACGACTACGTCAAGCGGATCGGCGAGGAATGCGCGCGCTATGACATCCCCTTCCTGCTGGAAATGCTGGTCTATCCGCTGGCCAAGGACGCCCATCAGACAAAGGAATACGTGGAAATGAAGGGCAAGAAATCCGACGATGTGCTGGCCACGGTCGAGGAGTTCGCCAAGCCCGACTACGGCGTCGATGTCTTCAAACTCGAAAGCCCGGTCAATGCGGAAGACGCCGACGGCTCGGCCGAGGTGCAGGCGATTTTCGACGAGATGGGCCGGTTGGCCGGCCGCCCCTGGGTGATGCTCTCGGCCGGTGCCGGCAAGCCGGAATTCCGCAAGGTGCTGGAGCACGCCTTCGCTGCGGGCGCGAGCGGTTTCCTCGCCGGCCGCGCCATCTGGCTCGACGCGTTCCAGTCCTATCCCGACTGGGCGGCCATCGAAGCGGGGCTGCGCGGTGACGCCTGCGACTACATGGCGGATATCTCGGCTCTTGCCGACACCAAGGCAAGCAACTGGGCGCAACATGCCTGCTATGGCGCGGGCGGCGCGCGGTTCAAACCCGCCGATGCCAGCTTCCGCCACGGCTATGCGTCGTTCTGAAACATGCCCAGCAGCCCAACCAAAACGCTTTCCCCTCACCCGATTGGTAGGGTGAGCAGATCGGGCCACGTCCTCCCTCGGGCGGGCGTTCGGAACGCTGGGATACGGCGCTTTATGGTGCAAACCACTGAAACGCTGGTTCGTTTTGCAACGTCGCAAAACGCCCTCCCCGGGGGGAGGGAGGGCGTGGCCCGGGCTGGTCGCCCGGGCCGGCAAGCGATAATCCCGCGCTTGCAACACACAGCCCCTCTCGCTCCTCCCCAACTGGAGACCCAAGCATGAAAATCGGCATCCTCCCCCTTGGCCGACCCACCTTCGACGTGCCCTTCGCAGAAGAGAAACTCGCCGCGATGCTGGCCGCGCTCGACTCAACCGGCCATGAACTCATCGGCCCGCGCAGCCTCCTCTTCGACGAGGAGGCCACCCGCGCCGCGATGGCAGAGCTCACGGCCGGAGGGATCAACCATCTCCTCGTCCTTCAGGTCACCTTCACCGACGCCTCCATGGCGGTCGCCGCGGGCAATGCCTTTGACCAGCCGCTGTCGATCTGGGCCGTGCCCGAGCCGCGCCTGGGCGGACGCCTCCGGCTCAACGCCTTCTGCGGGTTGAACCTCGCCTCTCACGCGCTCGGCCTCAACCAGCGCAAGTTCTCCTGGCTCTATGCTGACCCGGAAGGCGATATCGCTGAAGATATCGGTGACCTTCTCGCCGGAAACCGCCAGGCCGGCCGGCTGGAAGCCGAGCCCGTCAAGAAGCGCAACGCCGCGGGCGCCCGCGTGGCCACCGCGCTGAAAGGTCAGAAGATCGGCCGCATCGGCGAGCATCCGGTGGGCTTCGACACCTGCGCCTATTCGGCTGAGAAGATCGAGGCGATGGCCGGGGTCGGCGTCGATGTACTGGCGCTGGACGACCTCTTCGACGCCGCGAAAGCCGTCCCAGCGGAAGCCGCCGCGAAGGTCCGCGAGGGTGCCGAGCAGGATGTCTCCGGGCTGGACGCGGTCAACCAGGAGGAGCTGGATCGCTCGCTGCGCCTCAAGGCCGGGCTCGACAGCCTGCGCGAAAGGGGGGGCTACAACGCCTTCGCCATCCGCTGCTGGCCCGAGACCTTCACCCAATATGGCGGCGCCGTCTGCGGCCCGGCGGCGATGCTGGGCGAGGGCAAGGTGCCCTGCGCCTGCGAGGCCGATGTCTATGGCGCGCTGACCCAGCTCATCCTGCTCGAAGCCGCGCAAGCGCCGGTCTTCCTCACCGATCTCGTCGACATCGACGCCGAGGACAACACGGGCGTTGTCTGGCATTGCGGCCAGGCCCCGATCTCGATGCGTGACGACGCCGTCGAGCCGACCGCCACCGTGCACACCAATCGCAAACAGCCGCTGCTCTACGAGTTCCCGCTGAAGCCCGGCCCGGTCACCTTCCTGCGCATCTCGCAGAGCTTCGGGGAGCCAAAAATGGTGCTCTCCTTTGGTGAAATGCTGCGTCGACCGATGGCCTTTACCGGCACTTCGGGTGTTGTCCGCTTCGAATGGCCCGCCGGCGACATGCTGGCCGACATCATCGACAGCGGCCTCGAACATCACATGGCCCTCGCCTATGGCGACCACCGCGCGACACTCCGCGCGACCGCCGCCGAGCTGGGCCTGCCACTTCTGGAGTTGTAACGAATGACACTGAGATACGGGCTCATCGGATCGGGCATGATGGGCCAGGAGCATATCCGGAACATCCACCTGTTGGGCGGCTGCGAGGTCACGGCCATCGCCGACCCGGACGAGGGCATGCGCAGCCTGTCGGTCGAGACGGCCGGCAATGGCGCCAGGGGTTTCACCAATCACAAGGATCTGCTTTCGGCCGATATCTGCGACGTGTTGATGATCATCTCGCCCAATGACACGCATCACCAGATCATGCTGGACATCATGGAGAGCGGCAAACCGATCCTCTGCGAGAAGCCGCTCTGCACCACGTCGGATCACTGCCGCGACCTCGTCGCCCGCGCCGAGGGGCGCGACGCGCCGATCTGGGTGGCGATGGAATATCGCTACATGCCGCCCATGCAGCGCCTGCTCGACGAGATGGCGCAGGGCCGCATCGGCACACCGCGCATGATGTCCATCCGCGAGCACCGCTTCCCCTTCCTGCCAAAGGTCGGGGATTGGAACCGCTTCAACGAGCGCACCGGCGGCACGCTCACCGAGAAATGCTGCCATTTCTGGGATCTCATGCGCTTCACCCTGCAAAGCGACCCGGTCCGCGTCTATGCCTCCGGCAATATGGACGTGAACCACGTCAACGAGACCTATGGCGGCCGCAAGCCGGACATCATCGACAACGCCTATGTCACTATCGATTTTGCCAACGGCACCCGTGGCATGCTGGACCTGTGCATGTTCTCGGAAGGCGCCTGGTGGCAGGAGAAGATCTGCGTGACCGGCGACACGGCCCGGATCGAGGCGAAGGTCCCCGGCCCCTCGCGCTTCTCCCCCGATGGCAAGGAGCGCGACGCGCAGGTCGTGATGTCGATCCGCGAGACCAAGGAGACCCATGTCGAGGTCGTGGAAGTCCCCAATGAAGTGCTCGAAGCCGGCGACCATCACGGCTCGACCTATTTCCAGCACCAGAAGTTCCGCGACCTCGTGCTCTCCGGCAAGGGAGAGCCGGAGGTCACGCTGCGCGATGGGCTCTGGTCCGTCATCGTCGGCGAGGCGGGCGAAGAATCGGCCCGAACGGGCCAGGCAATCGAGGTATCCCTATGAGCAGCGAAATCTTCGGCCTGATGCCGGATGGAACAGAGGTCAAACGCTACACGATCAGGGGCGGCGGGCTCACGGCGCATTTCCTCTCCTATGGCGCGATCCTGCAGGATCTGCGGCTGGAGGGGCATGACGCCCCGCTCGTGCTCGGGCTCACCACGCTCGAAGACTATTTCGAGCATTCCAAGAGCTTCGGCATCACCGCCGGCCGCTATGCCAACCGCATCCGCGACGGCCATGTCGAGATCGACGGGACGAGCTACCAGCTCGACACCAATTTCATCGGCAAGCACCTGCTGCATGGCGGCGCTGTCGGGCTTGGCAAACGGGTCTGGGAGTTGGCCGATCTCGGCGCCGATTTCATCGTGCTGAAGATCCGCGCCGCAGATGGCGAGATGGGCTTTCCCGGCAATCTCGACATCACCCAGCGTTTCACCCTGCGCGAGGGCGGTGTGCTCGATATCGAGATGGAGGCGGTGACGGACGCTCCCACGCTCTGCAACCTCGCCCATCACAGCTATTTCAACCTCGGCGGCGAGACCATCGCGGACCACCTGCTGCAGATCGAGGCGGAGAAATACCTGCCCGTGGATGACGAGTTGATCCCCAATGGCCAGCAGGTCAACGTGGCCTTCACCCGCTTCGATTTCCGGACCCCGACAGCGGTCGGGCCGCGCAGCGCCGAGGGGCTGATTGACCACAATTTCTGCCTGTCTCCTGAGCGAGTGGCCCTCCGGCGCGTCGCCACCCTCGCCTGCCCGTCCTCCGGTGTCTCGATGGATGTGATGACCACCGAGCCGGGCTTGCAAATCTTCGACGGCTCTCTTTTGAATGTCGCCGTGCCGGGCCTCGACGGGCGCAAGATGGGTCCGGGCGCTGGCATCGCCATGGAGCCCCAGATCTGGCCCGACAGCCCGCATAACCCGGATTTTGCCCAAGCGGTGCTCCGCCCCGGCGAGACTTACAGACAGCAGACGCAATATGTCTTCGCAAAGGACGTAAAATGACCGATTTCACCACCTACATGATGCAGTCCAACCTGATCGGCGGCGACTGGATCGGTGCCGACAGCGCCAAGACCATTGATGTCACCAACCCGGCGACCGGCGAGGTGATCGGCACCGTTCCCAATTGCGGGACCGACGAGACCAACCGCGCCATCGCCGCCGCCTCGGAGGCCTTCAAGAGCTTCTCGAAGACGGACCTGCTTTTCCGCGTCAAGCTGCTGCAGGACCTGCATGACGCGCTGATGGACAACCAGAAGAGCCTCGCGCTGCTGCTGACCACCGAACAGGGCAAGCCGCTCTTCGAAGCCATGGGCGAGGTCGCCATCTCGGCGGCTTACGTGCGCTGGTATGCCGAGGAAATCCGTCGTGCCAAGGGCGAGATCGTGCCCGCCCCGATGGGCGGCCGGCAGCTTCTCGTCACCCGCCACCCGGTCGGCGTGGTCGGCGCGATCACGCCCTGGAACTTCCCCTCCTCGATGCTCGCCCGCAAGCTCGGCCCGGCGCTTGCCGCCGGCTGCACGGTCGTCGCCAAGCCCGCAACAGCCACGCCTTACTCGGGTCTCGCCTGGGGCAAGCTCTGCGAGGAGGTTGGCTATCCGAAGGGCGTGGTGAACATCCTGACCGGCTCTGCCCGCGAGATCGGCGGCGCGATCATGGCGAGCCCGGAGGTCCGCAAGGTTACCTTCACCGGCTCCACCGAGATCGGCAAGACGCTGATCCGCCAGTCGGCGGACACGGTGAAGAAGGTCTCGATGGAGCTTGGCGGCAACGCCCCCTTCATCGTCTTCGACGACGCGGATGTCGATGCGGCCATCGAAGGCGCGATGATCGCCAAGTTCCGCAATATGGGCCAGACCTGCGTCTGCACCAACCGGTTCTACGTCCAGTCCGGCATCCATGACGCCTTCGTTGCCAAGCTCAGGGAGGCCGTCGCCGCGCTGAAGGTCGGCAATGGCGCCGAGGAGGGCGTGATGCAGGGGCCGATGATCGACATGGCCGCTGTGGAGAAGGTCGAGGAGTTCATCTCGGATGCGACCGAAAAGGGCGCCGAGATCGTCGAGGGCGGCAAGCGTCACGGCAATGGCGGCACCTATTTCGAGCCGACCGTCGTCACCGGCGCCACGGCGGATATGCAATTCGCCACGGAAGAGATCTTCGGCCCGCTGGCTGCCGTCTTCAAGTTCGAAGAGGAAGCGGAGGCCATCGAAGCCGCCAACGCCACAGATTTCGGCCTCGCCGCATATGCCTATACGCGCGATGTGGGCCGGGTCTTCCGCCTCAACGACGCGCTGGAATATGGCCTGATCGGCATCAATGCTGGGCTCATCACCACGGTCGAGGCGCCCTTCGGCGGCATGAAGGAAAGCGGCATGGGCAAGGAAGGCGGCAGCCAGGGCCTCGATGACTATCTCGAAACCAAATATGTCTGCGTCGCGGGGCTCGGGTCATGACAATCCTCATCACCGAATTCATGGACGAAGCCGCCGTCGAGGACATGAAGGCGAAAGTCGAAACCCAATACCTGCCGGATCTCGCGGACCGGCAGGGCGACATTCCCGGCATGATGGCCGGCGTTCAGGCGCTGATCGTGCGCAACCGGACGCAGGTCACGCCGGAACTGCTCGCAGCCGCGCCCGATCTCAAGGTGGTCGGGCGGCTCGGTGTCGGCCTCGACAATATCAACCTGCCCGCCTGCGCGGAGAAAGGCGTCGAGGTCATCCCGGCCACCGGCGCCAACACGATCTCGGTGGCCGAATATGTCGTCACCAACGCGCTGATCCTGATGCGTAACGCCTACCAGGCCAAGCATTCCATGCTGAAAGGCGGCTGGCCGCGCATGGCCTGTTCGGGGCGTGAAGTGGGCGGCAAGACGCTCGGGCTGATCGGCTTTGGCGGCATCGCGCGGGAAACCGCGCGGCTGGCGAAAGGGCTGGGCATGTCGGTCTGCGCGACGGACCCGCTTCTGCCTGCCGATGACCCCGCCTGGGAGGGCGTGGAGCGGCTTGAGCTGGATGCGCTTTTGGCGAAATCGGATGTGGTCAGCCTGCACGTGCCGCTGCTCGACGCGACGCGCCACATGATCAATGCCGGGACTCTGGCGCAGATGAAACCCTCCGCCGTGCTGGTCAATGCAGCACGCGGCGGCGTGGTCGAGGAGGACGCGCTCGTCGCGGCAATGAAGGCGGGTCAGCTCGCCGGGGCCGCGCTCGACTGCTTCGAGACCGAACCGCTCACGGAGGCGGCGGGCGAAAAGTTCCGTGGCTGTGAGAACCTGATCCTGACGCCGCATATCGCCGGCGTCACGGAGGAATCGAATACCCGTGTCAGCACGATGATCGCAAATCTCGTGCTGGACCGGCTCGGAGAAACCTGAGGAGGAGGAGGCCCCATGGCCAAGGATATCGACAGGCGGATCATCCAGGATCTGCTCGACAACGGGGTGGATTTCGTCACCTCCGTGCCCTGCAAGCAGCTTGCCGGCGTGATCGAGGTGCTCGACGAGACCGAGGCGCTCAAGCATGTGCCTTGCAACAAGGAAGACGAAGGCATGGGCCTCTGCGCCGGCGCCTTCATGGGCGGGATGAAACCGGCCATCATCATGCAGAACACGGCACTCGGCGTGACGCTGAACTCGCTGGCCACCCTGATCCAGTTCTACCAGATCCCGCTGCCGATGCTGATCTCCTATCGCGGCGAAGTCGGCGAGCCGGTGGCCTGCCAGGTCGAAATGGCGCTGCACACCAAGGCGCTGCTCGCGCAGCTCAACATCCCGACCTATCACCTCCATCATGCGTCGCAGGTGGAAGAACTGCCGGGCATCCTGAAGCACTGCCAGATGTGCTCCAAGCCCGTTGCCATCCTGACCGATGCCAGCTTCTGGGGGAGCGCGACATGATCCGTTACGAACTGCTTGAACTGCTGAAAGAGACCCTCACCAACGAGCTTGTCGTCTGCAATATCGGCTCGCCGAGCCAGGAACTGCACGCCATCGACGACCAACCGTCGAATTTCTACATGCTCGGGACGATGGGCCTTTGCTCCTCCATCGGGCTCGGGCTGGCCATGGCGACCGACAAGAAGGTCGTGGCCATCGACGGTGACGGCTCGGTGCTGACCAATATGGGCACGCTGGCGACGATCGGGAACAACCACCAGAAGAACTTCATCCTGGTGATCGTCGATAACGGCTCCTACGGCTCCACCGGCGACCAGCCGACCTATACTGGCGGGCGCACCTCGCTGGCCAAGGTCGCGGAGGCCTGTGGCTGCGACACGGTCGTGGAATGCTCGGCCGCCGACACGCCCGATGCGGTCAAGGCCGCGCTTGCCGGCGACGAGATGACGGTGATCATCTCCAAATGCGACAGCGGCAACCGCAAATGCCCGGTGATCACGATGAACCCGATCATGATCCGCGAGCGTTTCATGGCCGAGGTCGCGCGCTGACATCATGTTGACCAGGAGGGCGGCCTGATGACCGCCCTCCATCAGCCGGGCTTGGCAAAACACCCGCGCCAGCGCTCGGCGCGTTCTGCGTCGCGCGCCTCGTAGAGGTGGATCGCCTCCTGGAGATCGTCCGGAACCGGTCCGGCCCCGGCCTCGGCAAGTTCGCTCATCCGCAAGGTGAACCACGCAGTGACACCGCCTTCCGGCGTTTCGGCAAAGCGCGGAAAAGCTGGCTCGAGCTGCAATCCCTCCTGCCACAACGCCGGCAATGATGGCTCAAGGCAAAAGGCCCGTGCAAGGCCGACAATATCGACCGCGCCACCGGCAAGAACCTCCCGCGCCTGCGAATATGTCTTGATCCCGCCGGTCAGCATCAGCGGACTGGAAGTCAGCGCGCGGGCCCGGGTTGCGAAATCGAGGAAGTAGGGACCGCGCCCGCCGCTGTCAGATGCCGCGCGGGCACCGGGGAAGTAGGTTCCACCACTGATGTCGATCAGGTCGATCGAGCAGCGATCCAGGGCCGCGACCACCTCCAGCGCCTCCGCCTCCTGCAAGCCGCCCTCGAGCTGGTCCGAGGAATTGAGCTTCACGGCAACCGGATAGTCCGGGCCGACCGCCTTGCGCACTGCGGCAATCACCTCCAGAAGCAGCCGCATCCGATTGGCGATACCGCCGCCGTAACGATCGGTCCTGCGATTGAAGAGGGGCGAGAGGAACTGGCTGAGCAGGAACCCATGTGCCGCATGAACCTGGACGCCGCCAAAGCCTGCACGCCGTGCCAGATCCGCTGTTGTCGCTATCTCCGACGGCAAACGCGCGATCTCCTCCAGTGACATTTCCCGGCAGTGAAGCCCCGGCAGGTTCTGTGCGCTTGGCCCGGCAGGCACGCTGGTCGGTGGATAGGCCAGGGCCCCGGCATGACCTAGCTGCACCCAGAGGAGCGCGCCATTGGCGCTGCCCGCACGAGACAGTTCCTTGAAGCGAGGCAGATCCGATGAAGCCCGCAGCACGAGATTTCCCGGTTTCTCGGCGAAATCCGGGCTGCCTTGCAGCTCCCCGATGATGGACGCCGCCACCCCACCCTCAGCCCATCGGCGATAGAGCCGCGCCTGTGCCGCGGTCGGGTGGCCCGTTCCGTCCCCCAGACTGTCCGACATCGCGGACTTCACGATCCGGTTTTTCAGGATCGTCCCGCAAGGCAAAGGGATCGGGTCGAACAGTCCCGCCCCGGTGTCGGTCTTGCCATTATCGCCCATGCGCGTCTCGTCCTTCCGACCAGGTGATCTGCCGAAAGCTTCACGTGATATGCTCTCGCAGGAAAGCCTTATTCACGGGCGCCGGAGCAATCGGGGCGTTTGGAAAGAACCGCCCGTCCCGTATCCATGGCAAAGCTGCATGGTACAACTCCAAGAGACGGGGCTGACCATAGCCATTGGCAGCCAACCGGGTCCCAGGCCCGCTCCAAGGCGGGCGGAAGCCGCTCAGTTCAAGGTTTCGGAGCCCTTGTCTTCCGCCTCGGCCGCTTCCAGGCGATCCGCCAGCGCGGCCAGCCGTTCGCTCAGCCCCCGAACCTGCTTGGCGGTCATGAGGAACTGCTTGGCCACCCGCTTCTGCAAGCTCGGCTCGGTTCCGTATTCGATCCGGACGACCCCGGCCTTTCCTTCCATCGCGGTGCCCGTCTTGATCGAGGTCACCGGGAAAACCGAAGCGCCGCCCAGCGGGTGCCCGTCCCAATCCTTTTCAGCCATCCGATCTCTCCTTCGCTGCCCGGAACCGTCATGGCCGGATGCGCCCCTCCTTGCCCCAATCCCGGGTCGCCCTCAAGAGGAAGCCACCGCCAGGGGCGTTTCGAGTGGCAACCGCACCAACAGATCGCGCACCTGCGCCCGGCAGGCCTCCCCGCGCCAATCGTCGGGGAAAAACCGTTCCGGCAGGTTCGGGTGACGGAAGACCAGCCGACGCCAGGAATGAACCAGCAGGACCCGCAGCGCCTCGGTCTCCAGCCGGGAGAGCGTCGCGCCGTCGAGCGCCCCGGCCACATGGCCAAGCGCCTCGTGCAGGGCCTGGCTTTCTTCGACCAGTTCCCGTGGACAGACCCGCCCCCGCACCCAGTCCGGCACCGCGATCCTCGCGACATCCACGACCAGAAGCCCCTCGGCATCCCTTGGCGCCGGGCCAAGGCCGATGAGAAGCGACGGACCGAGTTGCATATATGATTCGGTCAGCGCATGCGCGTCGAGCGCGCGGCGTGCCTCAGGCGATACGTCCTCACCGATCAGAAGGTGCAGCGCCAGGTCGGGTTCCAGCCCCGGGCCATAGATCCGGGGGTTGGCCTCCGCGCATTGCCGACGCCCGAACTCCGTCAGGGCATGCAAGCTGTGCCGCCCGTCGCGCCGGCTCTCGATCCAGCCATCCTTGCGCAACCGATGCAGCGCCACGCGCATCGCCTCCGGCCGGACGCCAAGGCTCTCCGTGATCTGGCCAAGATGCGTCCCGGACAGGGACATGCCGGCCCCCTGCGCCATATCTCCGAAGATGGAGATGATCAGCGACCAGACCCTGTGCGGCCGTCCGCCTGAAAGCAGCGCACGACAGGTTCGGAATGTATCGCTGACCTCGATCTCCATTGCGCCAGACTAGGGGCTCGCCCCGCGCGGGACAATCACAACCCGCCGCAACCCCGGTCGCCTGGCCTCGGGGGGAGCGCGCGTAGCTGCGCCGGGGGGCGGAGCCCCCCGCCCCCGAGCCGGTCCCACATGGTCAATGGGCGTTCATCGTCAACAGCTCGTATTCGGCGACCAACTCGTCCGCCTGGTTTGTCAGCGTCACGTGCCAGCGCACCTCGCCATAGTCCGCGTTGCGCCCGGTCTTCTTCTTCACCGTCAGCCGGACCTTGATGCTGTCGCCCGCCGAAACCGGCTTCATGAAGCGCAGCCCGTCAAGCCCAGTATTGGCCAGCACCGGCCCCGGATTCGGCTCGACGAAGAGGCCAGCCGCAAAGGAGAGCAGAAGGTAACCATGCGCCACGCGGCCCGGGAAGAACGGGTTCGCCGCTGCCGCCTCTTCGTCCATATGGGCGTAGAACGTGTCGCCGGTGAACTTGGCGAAATGCTCGATATCGGCCAGCGTGACCTCGCGCGGCGCGGTGTGGATCGTCTCGCCAATCGACAGCTCGCCGAACTTACGAGTGAAGGGGTGGGCCGGCGCGTCTATCTCCTTCGCGCCCGGCACCCATTTGCCGCCGATGGCGGTGAGGATATCCGGGCTGCCCTGCACCGCCGTGCGCTGCATGTAATGCATCACGCCGCGAATGCCGCCCATCTCCTCGCCGCCGCCCGCGCGCCCCGGCCCGCCATGGACCATATGCGGCAGCGGCGAGCCATGCCCCGTGCTCTCCTTCATCGAGTCGCGGTTGTTGAAATAGAGCCGACCGTGGAAGGCCGCCGTGCCGAGCGCGATCTCCCGCGCCACTTGCCCGTCATGGGTGATGACGGAGGCCACGAGCGAGCCCATGCCCTTGTTGGCCAGCTCCACCGCGTGGCCGATATCGCGATAGCCCATGATCGTGGAGACCGGGCCGAAGGCTTCGGTGTCGTGGACCCGTTCGGCGCGGTCCGGATCGGCGCAGTGGAAGAGCATCGGCGGCACGAAAGCCCCGGCTTCCGCATCCGCGCCATGAACGGTGAAATTCTCTGGGTCTCCATAGACCCGCTCCGCCTCGCCGCCGATGACCGCCGCCTGTTCCAGCACGTCACGCTTCTGGCTCGCCGAGACCAGAGCGCCCATGCGTGTGCTCTCCAGCTGCGGATCGCCGATGGTCGTCTTTGCCAGTCGTGCGGAAAGTGCCTCGATCAGCGCCGGAACCTGGCCCTCGGGCGCAATGATCCGGCGGATGGCGGTGCATTTCTGGCCCGCCTTGGTGGTCATCTCGCGGTGGACTTCCTTTACGAAGAGGTCGAATTCCGGCGTGCCCGGATCGGCATCCGGGCCGAGGATGGAGGCGTTGAGGCTGTCCTGTTCGGAGACAAACCGGATCGAGTTCTCGATGATATGCGGCGCCGAGCGCAGCTTGTTCGCGGTCCAGGCGGAGCCGGTGAAGCTGACCACATCCTGGCACGTCAGCCGGCCCAGCATGTCGCCAAGCCCGCCCGAAACCAGTTGCAGCGCACCCTGCGGCAGCAGCCCGCTTTGCAGCATGATCCGGACACAGGCCTCGGTCACGTAGCAGGAGGCCGTGGCCGGTTTCACGATGGCCGGCACACCCGCGAGCAACGTCGGCGCGAGCTTCTCCAACATGCCCCAGACCGGGAAGTTGAAAGCGTTGATATGCACCGCGACGCCCGGCATCGGCGTGCAGATATGCTGGCCGAGGAAGGTGCCGTTGCGGGAGAGCTGTTCGACCTCGCCGTCGAGATAGACATACCCGTCGGGAAGCTCGCGCCGCCCCTTGGAGGCGAAGACGAACATCGTACCGATGCCGCCGTCGATATCGATCAGGTGGTCCTTTTGCGTGGCCCCGGTGGCGAAGGAGATGTCATAGAGCGCCTGCTTGTGCTTGCCGATCTCCATCGCCAGCGCCTTGAGCATCCGCGCGCGGTCGTGGAAACTCATCGCCCGCAGCGCCGGGCCGCCCCTGGACCGCGCGTACTCAAGCATCGTGGCCACGTCCAGAGCGTCATTTCCGGCCTCGGCCATAGGCGCGCCGGTCACGGCCGAGCGGATGAGCCGGGCCCCCTCGCCGGGCGCGATCCATGCGCCGGCGGCAAAACTTTCAATCTGTTGCAGGGTCATTTCTGGTCCTCTGGTTCAGGGCCTCAGGTCAGGGTGGCAGGCAGATAGGCATAGCCGCGAAAGCGGATGCGCCCGCCGAGCTTTGCCCCGTGGGACAGGGCGTAATCGGGATAGCGGGAGAGAAAACGGGAAATGGCGATACGCCCCTCCATGCGGGCGAGCGTCAGGCCGACACAGGTATGCGCGCCGCCGGCAAAGGCGAGATGCTTGTTCGGGCGGCGATCGAGCCGCAACTCGTCCGGGGCGTCGAAAGCGTCCGGATCTCGGTTGGCAGCACCAATGCAGAGATGCAGGTCCGTGCCCGCAGGGATGGTCTCGCCGTGGAAGGTGACATCGCGCGCGGTCAGCCGGTTGCCGAACTGGTTGGGACTTTCGAGCCGCAGGAACTCGTCCACCGCCGTTCCGATCAGCTTCGGATTGGCAAGGAGTTGCGCCCGCGCCACCCGGTCGAAATCGAGCAGCGCCAGCGCGTTGCCGATCAGGTTGGTCGTGGTTTCGTGGCCCGCATTCAGGATGAAGATGCAGTTCTGGTAAAGCTCGGTCTCGCTCAGCCCGCCACCCGCGTCGGACTGGATCAGGCGGGTCAGCACATCTGTCTCCGCATCGCCGGGATTGGCGCGACGGTCCTCGATGATATCCTTGAGGAAGGCCTTGAAGTCATTCACCGCCCGGTTGCCGCGCGCCTCCTGTTGCAGCGTCAGCTTCGGCTCCAGCGCGCCGAGGATCGCCAGCGACCAGTCGCGCAGGGGCTCCCGACGGTCGCGCGGGATGCCGAGCAGGTTGCCGATCACCTCGATGGGAATGGCGCCGGCGAAAGCCTCGATCAGGTCGATCTCCGGTTCGCCTTGCATCGCGTCGAGGAGCTGGTCGACCAGCGCGATCAGGCCTGGTTCCATCTGTTCCAGCGCGCGCGGGTTCATCGCCCCGACCATGACCTTGCGGATGCGGCCATGCAGCGGGTTGTCGTTGAAGACGAGGCTGGTCGTGTGGTGCTCGAAGAGCGGGCTTCCTTCGCCGAATTTGGGGCCGAAGACCGGCTTCTTGTCGGAGAGGAAGGCTTCGCTGTCGCGATAGATGCGGTCGAGATCGGCGTGGCGTGAGAGCAGGACGGAGCCGTCCGGCTGGCGGCAGAGCGGGGCTTGCTCGCGCAGACGTCGATAAGTCGGCCAGGGATTAGCGAGGAAGGTTCCGGGGATGTCTGTGAGGTCAAGCATTCCAGGCCCCCATCCGATCGAAGTGCCCTTGGCACGGAATCAAGGGCGAAGCCCGCCGTGCCAGCGCCTGCCCGTTCCGGCGGGCTGGCGCTTTGGTGACGTTTGCGCAAACCATTGAGGTTGCAGAACGCGTCACCATAAAGCGCTTCGCATCGTCGTTTCTGCGCCATCCCACGGGCAGGCGCTGGCACGGCACTCGTTGCGCGAATTGATGGCAGGCCAAGGTCATGCTCAGTGCCCCATCGCGCCCATCTGGTTGGGCAGGAACAGCACAACGATCGGCAGCAGCACGATCAGCGCCAGGCGGAAGATATCGGCGATCCAGAACGGCGTGACACCCTTGAAGATCGTCCTCGTGGAAACGTTGCCAACCACGCCGCGCAGGATGAAGACATTGAGGCCGACGGGCGGGGTGATGAGCGAGATCTCGGTGACAACAACCACGACGATGCCGAACCAGATCGGGTCATAGCCAAGCGAGGTGACCAACGGGAAAAAGATCGGCACGGTCAGCAGCAGCATCGACAGGCTCTCGAAGACGCAGCCGAGGATGATGTAGATGCCGAGGATCATCAGGATGACAACGAAGGGCTGCACGTCATAGGCCGTGACCATGGCGATGAGCGCTTCGGGCAGGCCGGCGAGGTTGATGAAGTTCGAGAAGATCTGCGCGCCGATGAGCACGGCGAAGAGCGAAGCGGCCGTGAGCGCCGTCTCTTTCAGCACCTCGAAGGTCGAAGCCACAGTCAGCCCACCGCGCGAGAGCGCGATGAGGAAGGCGCCCATCGCGCCCATGCCGGCGGCTTCGGTCGGCGAGAAGGTGAGGTTTAGCGGCGCGAAATCGAAGGCGCCGTAAAGCCCGCCGATGACGAGGAAGAACAGGAGCAGCACGGCCCAGACGGATTTCAGCGCCGAGATCCGCTCGCCCCAGCCGTGCCTTTCGCCTGCTGGGCCGCTTTCCGGCTTGCGCCAGACGGTCCAACGTACGGCGAGCAGGTAGAAGAATATCCCGAGGATGCCGGGGATGATGCCGGCCATGAACAGCTTGCCGATCGAGGTCTCGGTCAGCAGGCCATAGATGACGAGGATGACCGAGGGCGGGATCAGGATGCCGAGCGTGCCGCCTGCTGCGATTGAGGCCGTGGAGAGCGAGTCGTGATAGCCGTAGCGGCGCATCTCGGGCATGGCGACCTTGGACATGGTAGCTGCGGTCGCGAGCGAGGAGCCGCAGATCGCCGAAAAGCCGCCACAGGCCGCGACCGTCGCCATGGCGATGCCGCCGCGCATATGGCCGAGAAAGGCGTTGGAGACGGCGTAGAGCTCTTTCGCCATCCCGCCCTTGTTGACGAACAGCCCCATGAGGATGAAGAGCGGCACGACCGAGAGGCCGTAATCCTGCGCCGTGTCGGTGATCTGGCGGCCGACCATGGACATTGCGGCCTTCATGCCGCGCTCGTCGAAAATCGAGCCGCCGCGCTCATAGGCAAAGCCCAGCGTGCCGACGAGGCCCATGGCGAAGACAATGGGCATGCGGACGAGGACAAGCACCAGGGCGATGCCAAAACCGATCAGGGCGGCGGTCATGTGCGGTTCTCCAGCAGCTTGGGGGCGACGAAATAGAGGATGCCGGTGAGGATCAGCACGACGGCTGTGACGGCGGTCGAGGCGGCGATGAACCAGCCGATATAGAAGGTCGGGATTCCGAGATATTCGGTCACGTCGCCATAATCGCGGGCACGTTCGGCGAGGATCCAGACCCGCTGGATCGGCCACCAGAGCATGGCCCCGCAGGCAAGGCTCACCAGCCCGTCGCGGATATTGTGGAGGCGCATATAGTCGAACCAGGGGTCGGTCAGGTCGACCGAGATATGGCTACCATGGCCGGAGACGACCGGCAGGACGGAGAAGACCATGATCGCCATGAGGATCCGCGTCAGCTCCGTCGCCGCCTCGATGGGCGCGTTGAAGACGGAGCGCAGGATCACGTCGCAGAAGGTCATCACCATCAGGATGAAGAGCGCGACACAGGCGAGATAGACGGGCGCCCGTTGCAGGGCGCGCCCGAGATCGACAAGTGCTTTCATGGATCCAGCCCCTCCCCCGGGCCTTGAGCGGGGCCGGCGCGATTGCCGGCCCCGAAAGCGGGATCAGTTGGCGGCCATCTCGGCCTTGATCATGTCATAGGCGGCCTGACCGTCGATACCGGCGGCCGAAACCTCCTCGATCACCTTGGTCTGGATTGCCGTGGCCATCTCGGTGAATTTCGCGAGATCCGCCTCGGAAGCCATGTTGATCGCATTGCCCTCCGTGCTCTCGGTCTCTGTGCGACCGGTCGCGTCGATCTCGTCCCAGATGGCGCCAATGGCGCGGGAAAGCGGCTCGCCAAAGACCTTCTCTTCCAGCGCTGCCTGAAGATCTTCCGGCAGGTCGGCGAAGCTGTCCTCGTTCATGATGAAGGCGAAGGAACCACGATAGAGACCGCCGGGCAGCTCGTAGACATTCTGCGCCACTTCCGTGAGCTTGAAGCCCTTGCGGCTTTCCATCGGCATGACAACGCCATCGGCGGCCTTGGAGGCGAGCGTCTCGTAGACCTTCGGCGCCGGGACCTGGATGCCCGTCGCGCCCAGAGCCGCGCCGACATCACCGCCAACACCGCCAGGAATCCGCACCTTCATGCCCTCGATCGCGTCGAGCGAGGTCACGGCTTCCGAGGAATGGAGCTGCGCCGGACCATGGGTGTGCAGCGCGATCAGCTTGACGCCGCGATGCTCATTGGCAGCCGCGAGATGGGCCTCGTAAGCGCGCCAATAGGCAACGGATGCGGCCTCGGCGGAGCCTTCATAGCCCGGCAGCTCGATCAGCTTGGTGGCGACGAAACGGCCCGGCTGGTAGCCGTGGAAGATGATCGAGGCATCCGCTGCTCCATCCATGATCAGGTCCATCTGTGCGGGCGGCGGCGCGATGCCGAGCTTCAGCTCCGCCGTCACCTTGCCATCGGTGGCCTCCTCGACCATCTCGATAAATTTCGGCCACATGGCGGCGTTGATGCCATGCGTGGGCGGGGCCCAGCTCGAAATTGTCAGCGTGTAATCGGCGGCAAAAGCAGCGGCCCCCGTCAGCGCCCCCGACACAGCAAAAGCGGCGCCGGCAAGCAGCCCGCCCAGTTTGGTGAATTTGGCCATGATGTCCTCCCAGAAATGGCATTCGTTTCGTTCGCAACGAGTTTTGCTAGCAAAGACTCGTTGCACGTGCAATTAAATTGTCGGGTCAGCTTTCTTCCAAAAGCCTGTCCGACAGGATCCAGGAGCCAGGGCTTTGCGCCGCCACCTCCCGCATGATCCGGGCTGTCTCCCCCCAGCCCGTCTCTTTCGCATGCTGCATCGGCCCGCCCCGCCAGCGCGGAAAGCCGTAGCCATGCAGCTTGACCACATCGATAGCGGCGTCGCTCTCGGCGATCCCCTCCTCGACGATCCGCGCGCCCTCATTGGCCAGAACGGCCATAAGGCGGGCAGAGATTTCCGCCGCCGTGAAGTTGCGCCGCGGGATGCCTTTTTCGGCCGAGTAGGCCTTGATCATCGCCTCGATGGCGGTGTCGCGCATCGGCTTGCGGCTGTTCTCTTCATAGAGATACCAACCTTTGCCGGCGCGTTGACCGAAGCGCTCCTGTTCGCACAGACGGTCGGCGATCTCGACATACCGCTCGGATTCGGGCCGCGTGACGGCCTGCCGCTTGCGATTGGCCCAGGCGATCTGCAGCCCGGTCAGGTCCCCCAGCTCATAGGGGCCCATCGGCATGCCGAAATCGCGCATGGCGGCGTCGACCTGGTAGGGCAGCGCGCCATCGGCGAGCAAGTAGTCAGCCTCGCGGCGGTAGGCGGCGAGCATGCGGTTGCCAATGAAACCGTCGCAAATGCCGGACAGAACCGAGACCTTGCGCAGTCGCTTTCCAAGCGCAAACCCGGTGGCGAGCACCTCCGGCGCGGTCTCCGGCATACGGACGATCTCAAGCAGCTTCATCACATGGGCCGGCGAGAAGAAATGCAGGCCGAGGCAGCGGGACGGGTTGGCAATACCGTCAAAAATCTCGCGCGGGTCGAGATAGGAGGTATTGGTCGCGAGGATCGCATCCTCACCCATCTCGGCGGCGAGCCCTGCGAAGACTGCAGACTTGACCTCGACATCCTCGAAGACGGCTTCCACCGCCAGATCGGCCCCGGCAGCCGCGCTGTACTCCTCCGAAACGGAGAAACGCGCGAACCGTTCAGACACCTGCTCGGACGTGGCCTTCCCCCGATCCCGCGCCGACTTGACGAGGTTGTGGACCCGTGCTTCGGCGGCCTTTGCCGCCGGGATGTTCTGTTCGAGAATGGTCACCGAAAGCCCGGCATTGAGCATGGCGGTCGCGATCCCGGCACCCATCAGACCACCGCCGACCACGACGGCACGCTCGATCTCGCGCGGGGCAACACCCTCGATAGCCTTGGGGCGGGCGACAGCCCGTTCAGCGAAAAAGGCGTGGCGCAGGGCGCGGGATTGGGCCGAGTTTCGCAGTTCCAGATGCTTTGCCCGCTCGCGCGGCTGGGCTTCGGAAAAGGGCAGGATCGCCATCCGCAACGCATCGAGATTGTCGAACGGCGCAGTCTGGCCCTTGACCCTTTTCGCGATCTGCGCTCGCTTTTCGTCGATCAGATCCGCCGGATATGCCATCAGCGGACGGCGGCTGACGGCGAGCGGACGGTCCGGCTGCTCGGCAAGGAAATCCTCCGCCGCCTGCTCCAGGTCCCTCTCGGCAATCGCATCGATCCCGCCAAGCGCGAAGAACTCCTCCGCCTTCAGCACCTTGCCGAAACAGGCCATGTCGATGGCCGGTTCCATGCCGATCAGTCGCGGCAGGCGCTGCGTCCCGCCCGCGCCGGGGATCAGCCCGACATTCACTTCCGGCAAGCCAAACCCGGTGCCCGGCGTCGCGATTCGCCAGGCGCAGGCCATTGCAATCTCCAGCCCGCCGCCAAGCGCATTGCCGTGGATCAGCGCGAGAAAGGGAACCTCCGAGTCCTCAATCGCCTGAACCACGTCCGGCAGGTGCGGCTCTTTCGGCGGGGCATCGAATTCCGACATGTCACCGCCGGCAACAAAGCTCCGTCCGGCGCAGCGCAACACAGCGGCGCGCGCCCCAGCCACGTCCCCGACAGCCCGCAGCAGCCTCGCCCGCAGCGCGGTCGAAGTGGCGTTGACCGGCGGGTTGTCGAGCGTCACCCAGGCGATATCGCCCTTGCGCTGCACCGTGACCGTCGCCTGCTGCGGCATGCCTGCCCTCTCCTTGCCAGAATCAAAATCTAACCGTTTTATTGACCAACCGTTCGGTTTATGCAAGAAGGATCTCGAAATATTCGCAAAGCAGACAGGCCATGAGCGATACAATCATTACAGAGCGCGCGGGGAACTGGGTGGAAATTACCCTGAATCGCCCAGAGCGATTGAACAGCTTCAACGAGGAGATGCACCGCGCCCTGCGCAGCGCACTGGAAGAGGCACGCGATTCGGGCGCGCGCGCCGTGCTGCTGACCGGCGCCGGGCGCGGCTTCTGTGCGGGGCAGGATCTCGGTGACCGGAACCCGTCGAAGATGGACAGCCCGCCCGATCTTGGCCACACGGTCCGGACATTCTACGCCCCACTCGTGCGCCTGATCCGTTCGCTGGAGATGCCGGTGATCTGCTCGGTGAACGGTGTCGCGGCGGGCGCGGGCGCCAATCTCGCGCTGGCTTGTGACATCGTTCTGGCCGCCGAAAGTGCCAAGTTCATCCAGTCCTTCGCCAAGGTCGGGCTGATCCCGGATACGGGCGGCAGCTGGCATCTACCCCGCCTGATCGGCGAGGCGCGCGCCAAGGGGCTGGCCTTAACCGCACAGCCGCTCAAGGCGAAGCAGGCGGAGGACTGGGGGCTGATCTGGAAGGCGCTGCCCGATGAGACCCTGATGGAAGAGGCCCGCGCCATGGCCGAGGGTTTCGCCAATGGCCCAACGCTCGGCTTTGCACAGACGAAAGCCTGCATCCAGGCCGCCGCGACCGCCAGCCTTGACGCACATCTGGAGACGGAAGCGGACGCGATGAAGCTCTGCGGCGAGAGCGCGGATTACGCTGAGGGCGTGGCTTCATTCCTCGAAAAACGCGCGCCGGAATTCAAGGGACGATGAGCATGACGCCGAAAAAACGCGCCGAACGCTCCGCCGCCGCGATGTGGGACAACGACCCGGCCACGCAATGGTTCGGCATGGAACTGGTCGAGGTCGATGAGGGCCGCGCGGTGCTGTCGATGAAGGTCGAGCGGCATCATTGCAATGGGCACGGGACCTGCCATGGCGGCGTGAGTTTCTCGCTTGCCGACAGCGCCTTTGCCTTCGCCTGCAACAGCCGCAATGTCTCGACCGTCGGCCAGCATGTGATGATGAGCTATCTCGCGCCCGGCCGCGCTGGAGATCGGCTCACCGCTCGCGCCGAGGAGATCTCGCTCACGGGGCGAAGCGGGATCTATGACGTGAGCGTCACAAATCAGGAAGGCCAAGTGATCGCGGAGATGCGGGGATGCTCGCGTGCGATCAAGGGCCGGCATTTCGAAGAATAACGGGCTCTGGGGAGGACATGATGAAAGACCTGACGCCGAGGCGCGAAGACCTCGATCCGATTGAAATCGCATCCATTGACGAGATCCGGTCCCTGCAACTGGAACGGCTGCGTTGGACGCTGCGCCACGCCTATGAAAACGTGCCGATGTACCGAGCCCGCTTCGACGAGAAGGGTGTGCACCCGGACGACCTCAAATCCCTGAAGGACCTGTCGAAATTCCCTTTCACGGTGAAGACGGACCTGCGCGACAACTACCCTTTCGGCCTTTTCGCCGTCCCGCGCGACCAGATCCGCCGGGTCCACGCCTCCTCCGGCACCACCGGCAAGCCGACCGTGGTGGGCTACACCGAAAATGACCTGAACAACTGGGCCGATCTGGTCGCCCGATCCATGCGCGCGAGCGGCACCCGCCCGGGCGATATCGTGCATGTTGCCTATGGCTACGGGCTGTTCACCGGCGGGCTTGGCGCGCATTACGGCGCCGAGCGGCTGGGCTGCACCGTGGTCCCGGTCTCCGGCGGGATGACACAGCGGCAGGTCACCCTGATCCAGGACTTCAAGCCCTCCACGATCATGGTCACGCCCTCCTACATGCTCAACATCCTCGAAGAGATGCATCACGAGGGGATCGACCCGCATGACTGCTCGCTCGAGGTCGGCATCTTCGGCGCCGAACCCTGGACGGACGCGCTGCGCCATTCCGTCGAGGCGGCGTTCGACATGCATGCGGTCGATATCTACGGCCTCTCCGAGATCATGGGGCCGGGGGTGGCCAATGAATGCGTCGAGACCAAGGACGGGTTGCATATCTGGGAGGACCACTTCTTCCCCGAGATCATCGACCCGGTGACCGGCGAACCGGTCGAGGATGGCGAGATGGGTGAGCTGGTCTTCACCACGCTGACCAAGGAAGGCCTGCCGATGATCCGCTACCGGACGCGAGACCTCACGCGGCTCCTGCCCGGCAGTGCGCGGTCGATGCGGCGGATGGAGAAGATCACCGGACGCTCCGACGACATGATCATCCTGCGCGGCGTCAATGTCTTCCCCAGCCAGATCGAGGAACAGGTCGTGGCGACCGGCGGGCTCACCAACCATTACCAGATCGAGCTCTTCCGGGCCGGTCATATGGACGCCATGCGCATCCATGTCGAATGTGCCCCGGATTCAACAGACGAGGCGTCAAAGACCGCCGCCGCCCGCGTTCTCTACAAGCACATCAAGGATGTGGTAGGGATCTCCACCGAAATCGATATCCGCGACCCTGGCGAAGTGGACCGTTCCACCGGCAAGGCGGTGCGGGTTGTCGACAACCGTCCGAAAGGGTGAACCTTGGTCCGCACAATCGCCAAAGATCACGACGAGAAGCGCAAGCAGATCCTCAAATCCGCCGCCAAGGTCTTCGCCGAGCAGGGGTTCGACCGGGCGTCGATGAGCCTGCTGGCGCGGGAATGCGGGATCTCCAAGGCCAATATCTACCATTATTACGACGGCAAGGACGCGCTGCTCTTCGACATTCTCGACACCTATCTGCAGGAGCTGCGCGAGACGATCTGCGGCATAGAGCTGGAGGGCCTCTCGCCCGAGGCGCGCCTGCACGCCATCGTCGCGGCGACGCTCAAGGCCTACCAGGGCGCCGATAACGAGCACCGCGTGCAGTCGACAGGCATCTCCGCGCTGCCCGCCGAACAGCAGGAAGTCCTGCGCGGCTACCAACGGGATATGGTGCAGCAGATGTCCGAGGCGATCCGGGCCGCGGCGCCGGATGTATTCGAGGGCGAGAAGGGAAAGCTCTACTCGACCACCATGTCCGTCTTCGGCATGTTGAACTGGTTCTACATGTGGAACAGCCATGCCGGGGCAGAGGCGCGGGAAGACTACGCGCGACTGGTGAGCGACATGACCTTGAAGGGGGTGCGCGGGATCTGATTGCCCAGTGAGGTCTGGGTTGCGGACGGAGCGGATGTTCGCTGCGCGCGCAACGGCCGCCGTGCCAGCGCCTGCCCGTGGGATGGCGCTGCAAGGCGTGAGGTCTGCGCTCTATCCCGGCAAATCCGGAGAAGATCGATCCGTTATGCGCGGGCTTGGCGGCTTCGCCTTGATTCCATGCCAATAGGCGCTCAGTTCCAGCGACTGAGATCGGCCCCTTGCGACTGGACACCTTCGCCCGGAATTTTCATCCGCCCGATTGCTCGCCCCAGCCGAATTCTGTTTCCTGCAACCGGCGGCTACTCCCGGCACGGCTCCGTAGCTATCTCGAGGCCAACGCCAAACGGAGCATCCCCATGAAAGACATCGTTCAGACCACCGGAATCCAGGACCAGATTCTCGAGGCCTTCAACTTCCGCCATGCCTGCAAGGTCTTCGACGCCGAAAGGAAGATCCCCGAGGATCAGTTCGCCACGATCCTCGAAGCCGCCCGCCTCTCGCCGACCTCCTTCGGCCATGAGCCTTTCAAGATCCTGATGATCCAGACCCAGGAAAAGCGGGAACTCTTCCGGGAGTTCGCCTGGGGGGCCAATGGCATGATGAGCCGCACCACTGGACAGCTCGGCACCGCCAGCCATTTCGGCATCCTCCTTGCCCAGACCGGTACCCTCCAGACCGCCGGGTCCGACCACCTGCAAGAGTTCTACAGCCAGGTGAAGCAGCTTCCCGACGACATCATCGAGATCTTCAACGGTGCCTATGGAAAGTTCCAGGCCAGCGATCACGACATCACCACCGACCGCGAGATCACCGACTGGGCCGGCAAGCAGGCCTATATCGTGCTCGCCAACATGATGACTGCCGGCGCGCTGATGGGGATCGATTCCTGCCCGATCGAAGGCTTCGAAATGGACAAGACCATCGCCACGCTGAAGGAGCATTTCGGCATCGATCCGGCGCTCTACAAGCCGGCCGCCATGTTCGCCTTCGGCTACCGCGCCGGTGCGCCCATGTTCGACAAGACCCGCCGGACCATGGAAGACACCGTCGCCTGGTTCTGAACGAGTTCTCGCGCGGGCGTGCTGGGCAATCCGGCACGCCTCTCAGCGCCCGCCTCAACGCTCCAGCCAGGCGGGCGACCGACCGATCCGGTCCAGCAGGAAATCGATGAACAGCCGCACCTTCGCCGTCAGGACATTCGATTTCGGATAGACCAGCCAGAGCATCGAGCGGTCCGCCACCTCCCACTCCGGCAACACCCGCACCAACGTCCCTTCGGCGAGCTCACGATGGACACTCCAGAGCGAATTGCCCGATATGCCCGCCCCGGCCATCGTGGCCAGTTTCTGGCTCAACCCGTCATCCACCACCAGCCGACATTGTCCGGCCCTCGGGTCAAACAGCCCTGTCTCCCCACCCGGCCCGGCAAGCGGCTTTGGCGCCTGCCGCTGGAAACCGATCAGATCATGGGACAACAGATCCTCCGGCCGCTCCGGAATCCCATGCGCGGCGAGATAATCGGGTGCCGCACAGAGAACCCGCGTGTCATCGGCCAGCTTGCGCCCCTTGAGGCTCGAATCCTCCAGCGCCGAGTTGCGCAGCGCGAGGTCGAAACTCCCCTCGATCAGGTCGAAATTCGTATCCGACAGCCGCAGATCCAGAGAGATCCCGGGATTTTCACGCAAAAACTCCGGCAGGATCGGCACGATATAGAGCTGTGCAAATGTGCTCGACGCCGTGAAACGGAGCGTCCCGCTCGCCTCTGCCTTGCCAAGCCCCATCGCCGCCCGCGCCGCATCCTCCTGCGCCAGGATCTCGCGCGCATAGGGCAGGAACTCCGCCCCTTCCAGCGACAGCGAGACCTTTCGCGTCGAACGCCGCAACAGATCCGCCCCCAGCGTCGTCTCCAACTTGGCCAGTCGCGCCGAAGCCACAGCCGGCGCCATACCCAACTCACGCCCCGCCGCGCTGATATTGAGCTTCTCTGCGGCCAGAACGAAGAGACGAACGGCTTCGGTATCCATCTATTTATATCCAAATTCGGAATTATGAACTCCAGTCTCCTCCGTTTATTTAGAAATCTCAATGCGTATTTCTGTGAACGCGGGACCCAGGAGATTGTCCAATGACCCATTATTCCGTCCTCGCCGTCACCCCGACCACAGACGAATGGATCGCAGACTATATCGGCCCTGCGACCGAGCTGGTCGCGCAATACGGCGGCAAGTACCTCGCCCGAACCTCCAGCCACAGGGAGATCGAGGGCGCCGACGCACCGGCCGCACTGCACATCGTCATCAAGTGGCCCTCTCGCGGGGCCACCAACGGTTTCACGAACGCCGCCGAATACGCCCCCTCTCGGACAACCCGTGCCGCCGGCTCAGAGGGCTTCCACTTCATCATCGAAGGCAGGGACGACCTCGCTCGAGTCGAGACCGAACTGCCGGCCATTCCCCGCGCAGCCGCCCACACAGGCGCAAGACATCTGGGATTTGAAGGCAAGTTCTACGGTCCCAGGCCGGAAGCCGCGAGCGTTCTCAAGCAGGTAACGCTGAGCTGTCCGAACAAGAACTGCACCTTCTGCAACATTTTCGGGGACAAGACCTTCCGCCGCACGACACCGGAGGAACTGACGGTCCTCCGCGTGGCAGGCGTATCGATGATCTGTACCGGGCTCGAATACGGCGACCCGCATGTTCCTGAACAGACAAGGAAGCGGATGACGCCCGAAAACATGATCGAAGGCATGACGATGGCCAGGAATGCCGGCATCCGGGTCCTGCTCTCCTTCCTCTTCGGCCATGGTGACCGCGATCGTTCACGCGAACATATCGAGGCGACCGTGCACTTGCTGAACATCACCCAGCCAGATGAAATCGCCCCGAAGCGCTGGCAATCCAGCCCGGAGCGGAACTCGAAGCGCAGGTGCAGGACGGCAGCTTTGGCTTGCCCATTCCGATGCGATTGCTCGAAGAAGAAAGCCACCTGCTCGAAAACCACGCCCCATTGGAGCATTTCAACAGGGGCGACCACGGCAACAACATCGCGCCGATACGCGGCAGGATATCCGAGAACCGCGCGCTCTTCCGGGACCATGTAAAGGCGCAGATTGCCCATAACCCACGCGGCGGGAAAGAGGAGCTCGGCACCCTCGCGTGGAAGACAAAATCAGCCGTCCGCAGCATCATCGGCCATGCCGAGCGGAGCGCGGCGCAACAGGAGAGAGACAATGAAGACAATCCTGATCACCGGCGCGACCGATGGGATCGGCCTTGAGACCGCAAAAAGGCTTGCCGCCGAGGGACACAGGCTGCTGCTGCATGGTCGGAACGCCGCGAAACTCTCCGCCGCAGAGCAGACGATCACCGCGATCCCCCGCGCAGGGCCGGTCTCGACCTATCTCGCCGACCTGTCGGACCTGTCCGCGACCGTCGCGTTGGCCGATGCCATCGCCTCGGAGCAGGGTAAGCTCGATATCCTCCTCAACAATGCCGGCATCCTTCGCACGTCCCGGCCCGTCGCCGCAAATGGTCTCGACATCCGTTTCATGGTCAACACCATCGCGCCCTTCCTGCTGACCGAGAAACTGCTGCCCCTGCTCCCGGCCGATGGTCGGATCGTCAATCTCTCCTCGGCGGCCCAGAGCCCGGTGTCGCTGGTCGCGCTCGCCGGAAAGGCCCAGCTCGACGACATGGAAGCCTATGCCCAGAGCAAGCTCGCCATAACCATGTGGACACGCGAGATGGCCGCGCGCTTCGGTGCCGACGGCCCTGCGGTGATCGCTGTCAATCCCGGCTCCCTGCTCGCCAGCAAGATGGTCAAGGAAGGGTTCGGCGTCGCCGGCAGCGATCTGGGCATCGGTGCAGATATCCTGCGCCGTGCCGCCCTGTCGGAAGAATTCGCCACAGCCTCCGGAAAGTATTTCGACAACGATTCCCGTCGCTTCGCTGCCCCGCATCCCGCCGGGCGTTCGCAGATGGATTGTGAAGACCTGGTCCGAGCCATCCGTGAGATCCTGACCAGAATCACATAGGCCCCACCCGGGCTTCCCCTTTCTGAAAAAATCCCGGGGGAGCGCTCGCAAGAGCGCGGGGGCAGCGCCCCCTCCTCCGGCCGTTCAAGGCGATGTCAGAGCTCGCCCAGCACCGCCTCGAATGCTGAGGACAGCTTCTCCACGATCTCACCGATTTGTTCATCCGTGGTGATGAAGGGCGGCGCGAGCAACACGTGGTCACCATTGCGGCCGTCCCGCGTCCCCGACATCGGATAGCAAACCAACCCGGCCTCGAAGGCCGCTTTCTTTACCTTCGCCGCCAGTTTCAGAGACGGATCGAAGGGCGCCTTGGTCTCACGGTCCGAAACGATCTCGACCCCCCGGAACAGCCCGCGCCCGCGAATATCGCCGATATAGGGGTGCTGCCCGAAGGCGTCGCGCAGTGCGGCCTCCAGCGCCGCGCCCTGGACCCTTACCCGCTCGACCAGCCCGCGGTCGAGGATCGCCGAGAGCACCGCCCGCCCGGCGGCTGCCGCGACCGGGTGGCCGAGATAGGTGTGGCCATGCTGGAAGAAGCCGGACCCGGATTCGATGGTCTCGTAGATCGCCTTGGTGCAGAGCATGGCGCCGATCGGCTGGTAGCCCGCGCCGAGGCCCTTGGCGATGCAGAGAATATCCGGGACCACATCGTCATGCTCGCAGGCGAAGAGATAGCCCGTCCGCCCCATGCCGCACATCACCTCGTCGAGGATCAGCAGCACGCCGTATTGGTCACAGATCTCCCGAATCCGGTTGAAATAGCCTTCCACCGCCGGAACCGCGCCCAGCGTCGCGCCGACAACCGGCTCGGCCATGAAGGCGATGACACTGTCCTCGCCCAGCCGCAGGATCTCGTCCTCCAGCTCCTGCGCCGCGCGTTGGCCATAGTCGAAGGCGCTCTCGTCCTCGCGCTTCAGCATGTACTCATAGCAGGGCGCGATATGCGAGAAATCGACCAGCAGCGGCGCGAATTGCTCGCGACGCCACTCGTTGCCGCCAGCCGCCAGCGCGCCCAGCGTGTTGCCATGATAGGACTGCTTGCGCGCAATCACATGCCGCCGTTGCGGCTCGCCGCGCTCGACATGGTATTGCCGCGCCAACTTGATCGCCGCCTCCGTCGCCTCGGAGCCGCCCGAGACCAGGTAGACCCGATCCAGATCGCCCGGCGCGTGCGTGGCCAGCATCTCGGCCAGATCCTCGGCGGGTTCGGAGGTGAAGAAGCCGGTATGGGCGAAGGCCAGCTTGCCGACCTGCTCCTGGATCGCGGCGATGATCTCCGCGTCGCCATGGCCGAGGCAGGACACGGCCGCACCGCCCGAGCCGTCGAAATAGCGCTTGCCGGAGGCGTCGATCAGGTAGCAGCCCTCGCCGCCGACAGCCATCGGGGGCAGGTTCTTGGTATGGCGGGGAAATACGTGGCTCATGTCAGGCTCTCGTCTCATGTCCGGACCGGCGCAGGACGCGCCTCCCGGCGATTGGAAATTTGCGTCAAGGCCAGCCCGGGACGGGAAGGCCTTGATCCTGCATCTGCGGTCATAGCGCCGAAAGACACGATCGGTCCACTCACCGCTGCCGCCAAAGGGCGTGGCGGTGAGTCTGTCGCAGGTCCCGGCTCAGAGTTTCATACGGCTTCCGGTCGGGTCGAAGGCAGGGGCGAGCTGCAGCCGGCCCGCGAATTTCACCCGCGCGATGTCGATCTCGACCTCCACCCCGTCGATCTCGTCGAGATGCACCATGCAGAGCGCGACCGGCTTGCCGATGCGGTAACCGAAGGCGGCAGAAGTCGTGTGCCCTACGATCTTGTCGCCGACATAGATCGGCTCATGGCCCAGCGGCACGGCGGTCTCACCCTCGAGGATCAGCGTGGCCAGCTTGCGCTTGCCGGTCTCGCGGCGTTCGTTGACGGCTTTGGAGCCGATGAAGTCCTTCTTCTTCGAACACATCATCGCCATCCCGGTCTCAACCGGCGTGATGTCGCTGTCGAGCTCGTGGCCCATGGCGGCAAAGCCCTTCTCGATCCGCATCGAAGTCTGGGCATACATGCCGGCTGGCACGGCGCCAGCCGCGGTCAGCGCCGCATAGATCTTGCCGGCATTCTCGGCCTTGCAGGTCATCTCCCAGCCCGCTTCGCCGACATAGGACATGCGCACCGCGCGAACATGGCAGCCGGCCACCTCGGCCTCGCCGACCTTGAAGTAGCCCAAATCGTTCAGCGCCCCCGCGCCAACCTCTTCGGCGATCCGGGCGCTGTCCGGCCCCATCAGGCCGAGCACGGCATAGGCTTCGGTCATGTCGGTCAGGGTGACGTCAAAGCCCTCGGAGTGGCGTTCGAACCAGGCCAGATCGCGGCGGATGGCATTGGTGCCGACATAAAGGCGGTAGAAATCGTCTGCGATCCGATGAGCGGTGATGTCGCTCTCATAGGTGCCGCGCTCGTTGAGGATCGCGGTGTAGATCGCGCTGCCGGGCGCCTTGTCCATCTTCGCGGCGCAGACATGTTGCAGGAAGGCGCTCGCATCCGGCCCCTTCACCTCGATCTTGCCGAAGGGCGACGCGTCGAAAATCGCGGCTTTTTCGTGGGCGGCGGTCACTTCCGCCTTCACGTTCTCGAACCAGTCCGGCGTGCCGAAGCTCAGTTTCGGCTCGGCGGTCTTGTTGAAATAGAGCGGACGTTCCCAGCCATAGAACTGGCCGAAATGGGCGCCCGCCTTGCGGTACTCGGCGTCCAGCGGCAGCTTGCGCAGATCCCGCGCGGTCTTCAACTGGCGGCCGGGATAGGCGATCTCGTAATGGGTGCCGAGGATCTCCGGCGCCCGCGCCATCAGGTTATCGAGGCTGTTATAGATCGGCGCGAAGCGTTTCGCATCGGCCTCGCCAAGATCATAGGCCGTGTGGCCGTGGATGATGCAATGGGCGAGGTTGAGGCCCGCCCCGCCCCCGGCCGCGATCCCGACCGAGTTCAACCCGCAACCAAGGAAGAGCCCGCGCGTCTCGGCGGTTTCGCCCAACATGAACATCCCGTCCGGCGTGAAGCTCTCCGGCCCGTTCAGCAGCATCCGCACTTCCGCCGTCTCCAGCGCCGGAATCCGGTGCAGCGCGTTCATCATCATCGGTTCGAAATGATCCCAATCCTCGGGCAGCAGGTCGAACTCGAAATTTTCGTCGAGGATGCCCGGCGGAACCGCCTTGCCCATCGGTTCGAAACAGCCAACGAGGAAACCGCCGGATTCGTCGCGGCTGTAGAGATGGCTGTCATGATCCGACAGGGTCGGCAGGTGCTGGGTGACCCCCTCGACGGGCTTGGTCAGCAGGAAGAAATGCTCGCAGGCCTGGGCGGGAATGTCCGCGCCGGCCATCTCGCCGATCTCGCGCGACCACAGCCCGGTGCAGACAGCAATCGCGTCGCACATGACCACGCCCTGGCTGGTCTCGACGCCCTTCACCCTGCCATTCTCGGTCAGGATGCCGGTGACGCCGGTATTCTCGAACATCTTCGCACCCATCGTCTTGGCGCCCTTCACCAGCGCTGCGCAGACATCGGACGGGCTGACGCGGCCATCATCGGGCGACCAGACGGCGCCGATCACGTCCTCGGCGTTCATCATCGGCCAGCGCTCCTTGGCCTCTTCCGGCGCGATCGACCAGGCGTCGATCCCGTAGGCATGGGCCAGCGCCTCCTGCCGTTTGACATGGGTGAGCCGGCCCTCATTGGTGGCGATCGAGAGAGACCCGCGCTGGATCCAGCCGACACTCTGGCCGGTCTCTTCCTCGAGCCGCGCGTAGAGATCGACCGAATACTGGATCATCCGCGTCAGGTTCTGCGAATGCCGCAGCGCACGGACCTGTGCGGCCGAATGCCAGGTCGTACCCGAGGTCAGCTTGTTCCGCTCCAAAAGGATCGCGTCCGTCACACCCATCTGGGCGAGGTGGTAGAGCGTGGAACAACCCATGATGCCACCGCCGATGACGACGACGGGGGCGAAAGAGGGGAGCGAGTTGGGCATTGGGGGACCTTTCGGCTGCGGGACCCGGGAGGGGCGGATTGACAGCGCTTAAAGAATGAAACACAAAACCGGTCAAGAAGGGCAAAACATAACGTGTGTTTTGACTTCTTGCCAAAGACCAAGGGGCTGCCCGGATGGATCCGACGCTGAAAACAAGAACGATTTCAAGGCTCAAGGACGAAATGGGAAGCTTCTCGCCGCGCATGCGCGTGGTTGCGAAATACATTGTCGATAACCCGGCCGATTTCGGCCTGGATACGATTCGAGAAACTGCCCGAAAAACAGGCGTTAGCACCTACACTCTGGTACGAATGTCCCAGCAAATGGGCTTCGACGGCTTCGACGGGCTGCGAGATCCCTTCCGGCACGCGCTGGTTTCGAGCACAGAATATGTCGACCTGCCCGACTGGCTGAACGAGTTGCCCGAGTCGGGCGAGACCGGAAGGATCCAGGCGCAAGCGGCACTGAACTCGCTGGCCGTTGTCCAACGCTCGCTCGAAAAGCTCTCTCCCGAGACGCTGGACCGTGTTGCCGAAGCGATGTTTTCCGCCCGGAAAGTCTATGTCACCGGCACACGCGCCAGCTATGCCATGGCGTATTATTTCCACTATGTCGGCCGTATGGCATTGACATCAATGGACCTTATTCCACGCCATGTCGGAAGCGCCGTGGACGAGCTGAACACGGCCGGAGAGGACGACGTGCTCTTCGCCATCACCACCACCCCCTATTCCCGCGAGACCATCGACAGCTGCCGCTTTGCCTGTTCGAGGGGCGTCACGCTGATCCTCCTGGCTGATTCGGAAGTCGTCGTTCCGGACCTCCAGCCCGACATCACCCTCTCCGTCTCGGCCATCAGCACCCATCACTTTGCCTGTTATTCGGGCGTTTCGGCCGTTCTCGAGGCGCTACTCTCAATTCTGCTGCATCGGGGCGGCACGGCAACCACAGCGCGAATCGAGTCCTACGAATCGCTCCGAAATGCCCATTCCGCCTACTGGAAGCCCAAAAAAAACTGACGTTTTCTTCCACCTGGCCCGAGAGGGTTGTTCCCGTACCAAAGAAATGTCACCGTCCGTGACAAATTCTGCGCGCGCTTGACGTAGCGGACAGGGACATCGTGGCTCATTGGCCGACAGGCCGGGAGACGACAGAAAACAGCGAAACGCGGCAAGCATTGCCCAACAAGACAACAAGGATCACCCGCCGTCTGTCCGGCCCTCACGTTCGTGACGTGGGAGTCCCGGCAGCGGCAGACCTGCAAGCAAGCATCAACCTGACAGGGAGTCTCAGACATGCTCAATTCGAAGTTCTTCACCGGTGCCCTTCTCGCCGCGTCCCTCGGGGCCGGTGGGGCGATGGCGGCCGACCAGACCTTCATCACCATCGGCACCGGCGGCGTGACCGGCGTCTATTACCCGACCGGCGGCGCGATCTGCCGTCTGGTGAACAAGGGCCGCAAGGAGCACGGCATCCGCTGCTCCGTCGAGTCCACCGGTGGGTCCGTCTACAACGCCCGCACCATCCGCCAGGGCGAGCTGGATTTCGGCGTCATCCAGTCCGACGTCCAGGTGAAGTCGATCAACGGCACCGACCAGTTCGAAGCCGACGGTCCCTATGACGGCCTGCGCTCGCTCTTCTCGGTCCATCCCGAGCCGATGCACGTGATGGCCCGCGCCGATGCCGGCATCGCCTCGACCGCCGACATGAAGGGCAAGAAGGTCAATATCGGCAACCCCGGTTCCGGCACCCGCGTGCTGGCCGAGACCATGATGAAATATGACGGCCTCTCCGCCGGCGATTTCGCTCTGGCCGCTGAGCTGAAGTCCTCCGAGCAGTCCGCTGCGCTTTGCGACGGCAAGATCGACGCCACCATCTGGGCCGCCGGCCTGCCGAACGGCTCCTCGCAGGAAGCCACCTCGACCTGCGACGTGAAACTCGTTCCGCTTTCCGGTGAAGGCACCGACAAGCTGCTGGCCGAGAACTCGGCCTATGCCGCGGCCACCATCCCGGGCGGCATGTATCCCGGCAACCCCGATGACATCCCGTCCTGGGGCCCGAAGGCCACCATCGTGACCTCCGCGGAAGCCACCGATGAGACCGTCTACGCTCTCGTATCCGCTGTTTTCGAGAACTTCGACGCGTTCAAGAAGCTGCACCCCGCCTTCGCCAACCTGAAGGAAGCCGAGATGATCGCCGACGGCCTGACCGCCGAACTGCATCCGGGTGCCGTCAAGTACTACAAGGAAAAAGGCTGGATGGAGTAATCCATCTCCTGACCTGACATGGCTGCCTCCGCCGCGCGCGGGGGCAGCCCTCTATTTTGTGCGATTATCTCCGACAGCGAGGGGTGGACCATGCGCGAAGACCAGACAGAGCCCGGAAAAGAGCCGCAGGTCGACGACAACAATCTCGAAGACATTGTTGCAGAGGCCGACACCGGGGCACGAAACCCGGATGACGAGTTTTCTCGCAGGGTGCTCTGGTACACACCGCTCGTCTGGGCCGTCTACCAGCTCTGGATCGCGTCGCCCCTGCCCTTCATCCTCGGATTCGGCGTCTGGAACGACACCCAGACCCGTGCCATCCATCTCGGCTTCGCGGTCTTTCTCGCCTTCGTTGCCTTTCCCGGCCTCCGCTCTTCGCCCCGGAACCACATTCCCTTGATAACCTGGGTTGTCGCCCTGGTCGGCGCGGCAACGGCCTCCTACCTGGCCTGGGACTATGCTGGTGTCTCGATCCGGACCGGCGTCCCCTCGACGCGGGATCTCATCATGGCCGGGCTCGGCATGGTGCTGCTGCTTGAAGCCGCCCGCCGCTCGCTCGGTTTCCCGCTGATGGGCGTGGCGCTCTTCTTCCTCGCTTACGTGTTCTTCGGCTCCTGGTCCGGCCTTCCGGATGTCGTGCAATGGAAAGGCGCCTCCTTCCAGAAGGCGATGAGCCACCTGATGCTGACCACCGAAGGCGTCTACGGCGTCGCACTCGGGGTGTCCTCAGGCTTCGTCTTCCTCTTCGTGCTCTTCGGCGCGCTGCTGAACCAGGCCGGTGCGGGCAACTACTTCCTGCAGCTCGCCTTCTCCGCCCTCGGTCACCTGCGCGGCGGTCCGGCCAAGGCCGCCGTCATCGCCTCCGCCGCCACCGGCCTGATCTCCGGCTCTTCGATCGCCAACGTTGTCACGACCGGCACCTTCACCATCCCGCTGATGAAGAAGGTCGGGTTCAGCCCAGCCAAGGCCGGCGCCGTCGAGGTCTCCTCCTCGATCAACGGCGTGCTGACCCCGCCTGTCATGGGCGCCGTCGCCTTCCTGATGACCGAATATGTCGGCATCTCCTATATCGAGGTGGTCAAGACCGCCATCGTCCCGGCCGCGATCTCCTATGTCGCGCTGGTCTATATCGTGCATCTCGAAGCCCTGAAAATGGGCATGAAGGGCACGTCCACGATGGGCAATGTCCGGTTCCTCCTCGGTGCTGTCTTCACCATCTGCATCTCCATCATCATCGCCGGTGGCACACTCTGGCTCGCAGGCCAGATCGTCACGATCGCCGACGCCGTGATCGGCCCGATGTCGACCTCGGTTCTGGTGGTCGGCCTGCTGCTGGCCTATGTCGCCGCTGTCCGCTTCGCCGCACAGCGCGACGATCTCGACACCTCGCTGGAGAGCATGCAGAACCTGCCGTCTGCAGGCGTTATCCTCAAGACCGGCCTGCATTACATCCTGCCGATCCTGTTGCTGATGTACCTGCTGATGATCGAGCGGAAATCGCCCGGCCTCTCGGCCTTCTGGTCTTCCTGCTTCATGCTGGTGATCCTCCTCACCCAGGACGCGCTGAAAGCCTTCTTCCGCGGCGACGGCTCCAAGACGGCCGCCTTCCTGCATGGTCTCTCCGAGGCCGCCGAAGGCATGATCGCGGGCGCGCGCAACATGGTCGGCCTCGCCGCCGCCATGGGGGTCGCCGGTATCATCGTCGGCTCGGTGACGCTCACGGGCATCGGTCAGGTCATGGCTGAATTCGTCGAGTTCCTCTCGGGCGGTAACCTGCTCGCGATGCTCTTCTTTGTCGCCGTGATCTCCATCATTCTCGGCATGGGCTTGCCTACCACCGCGAACTACATCGTTGTCTCGTCGCTCATGGCCGGCGTGGTCGTCGAACTCGGCGCCCAGAACGGCCTGATCGTTCCGCTGGTCGCGGTTCACATGTTCTGCTTCTATTTCGGTATCATGGCGGATGTGACACCACCGGTCGGCCTCGCCAGTTTCGCCGCCGCCGCCATCTCCGGAGGCGATCCGCTGAAGACCGGCTTCCAGGCCTTCTTCTACTCGATCCGGACCGCCCTCCTGCCCTTCCTCTTCATCTTCAACACCGACCTTTTGTTGATCGATGTCGGGCCCATACAGGCGATCTTCGTCTTCATCGTGGCGCTCATCGCCATGCTGCTCTTCGCGGCCGGCACGATGGGTTACTTCCTGACCCGGAGCCGGATCTACGAGAGCGTCCTGCTTGTGTTCTGCGCGTTCTCGCTGTTCCGTCCGGATTTCTTCCTCAACCAGATCGCACCGGAATTCGAAACCCGTCCGGCGACTGAAATGTACGAGCACGCTGAAGCCGTTCCCGACAACGGGACATTGCGGGTTCACATGGTCGGCGAGAGCCTCGAAGGAGACCTGGTCGACGCACGCTATCTGTTGCCGCTTGGTCCGTCCGGTCCCGATGGCATGACCCGCATCATGGAGGCCGCAGGGCTTGAAATGCGCGACGAGGATGGCAAACTGCTGGTGGACATGGTCGGCTTCGGCAGCCCGGCTGAGGATCTGATGATCGACTTCGATTGGGAAGTCGTGGATGTCGAGATCCCGGCGGATCGTCCGCCGCAAGAGATCTTCTACATCCCGGCCCTTCTGCTGGTCGGCCTGGTGGCGCTGCTTCAGCGCCGCCGCAAGGACAAGCTTGATGCGGAAGGAGCGCCGGCATGACCATTCTCGCAGCCATCGACCTGACCCACCCGGAAGACGAAGCCAAGGTTCTGAAGCGCGCGCGTCAGATTGCTGATCTCGACAACAGGCGGCTGGCCGTGGTGACGGTCCTGCCAGACTATCACTCGAGCTGGGTTGGCAGCTTCTTTCCGGAAGAGCATACCCATGAGATGGTCGAAGCCAGCCGCAAGGCGCTTCACCGCTATATCGAAGAGACCGTCGGACATGACGAGGAGACCAAGCATGTCGTTCGGGTCGGCAATGTCTATGACGGTGTCCTGGAGACGGCCGAGGAACTCAACTCCGTTCTAATCGTGATGGGAGCGCATAAACCCGGCCTCGCGGACATTCTCATCGGCCCCAACGCCGCGCGCGTCGCACGATATGCCAAATGCTCCGTCTATATCGTTCGATGAACATCGATCACGTCCGCTCCGGACGAACCCGGAGCGCGGTGCCTCTCATCATCCCGCGATCCGGTTCCAGCGCTCCCGGTAGCTGCGTCTTTCAGAGCAGATCTATGCTGTCTTGATCCGACGGCCTAGCCGCGGCACGTGTAGAAGACTTCCCACTGGGCCTCGACAATACGTTCGACCCTGCTGATCTCACATTGCCTTCCAGTTCCGGAGAAATACGCGTCCGAAGCGCTTCGGTATGTGCCTTCGGCCCCAGACAGAGCACCGGGTTCACCCCGCGCTGCGCCTTTCAGAGCTGCCGCACCGGACGTGTCCCCAACCAAAGGCGTTATCATCAACCGGTTCTCGTCCGGCCTGTCGTAAACTCGGAATGTGTTGCCGCCGTATGAGAACTGGACCGGCTTGACCTGCGCGTAGTTCGAAACGGCGTAATTCAGCCCCGAACACCCGGCAACCGCAACCAACACTGCAAATACTACGCCAGCTTTGAAACCCTGCATAACCACTCCTTTCGTACCGTCCTCTGGTTCCTGGGACGCCCATCAGAAATGCTTTGCGACTGAAGAGCGGGATGTCCCACTCCTACAACTCTTCAGGGAGTTTCGGAACAGAGCAAATCTCGTACACCACGATCTTGACTGACTTTTGTACTTTTGACCTGCTCCCCTGAAATGTCCTCGGTTTGAGGTTAGCCTGTTCTCCGACAGAGGAGACAGACGATGAAGAGAAGCCGTTTCAACGAAGCGCAGATCATTGGCATCCTGAAGGAGCACCAAGCTGGCATGTGCGCACCCGATCTGTGCCGCAAGCACGGGATTAGCGATGCGACCTTTTACAACTGGCGACGGAAGTACGGCGGCATGGAAGTGGCCGACGCGAAGCGGCTGAAGGCGCTGGAGGCCGAGAATGCAAAGCTGAAGAAGATGCAGGCCGAGCAGATGATGGACGTCGCCACGCTGAAAGAGATGCTCGGAAAAAACTTCTGAGGCCCGGTTCGAGGAGGAAGGCTGTGGACTGGGCCATGACAGAGAGGAGCTACTCGCAACGACGCGCCTGTGCGCTGGCCGGGATCGATCCCCGGGTGTATCGGCGGACATCCAAGCGTCCGACTGACACGGAGCTACGCGTCAGGTTGAAGGAATTGGCGTCCGAGCGGCGTCGGTTCGGGTACCGGCGGCTGCACATCCTGCTGAAGCGCGAGGGCTGGGAGATGAACTGGAAGAAGCTCGACCGGCTCTACCGCGAAGAAGGGTTAACCGTCCGTAAACGGGGCGGACGCAAGCGTGCGATCGGCACGCGAGCACCCATGACGATCCCGCAAGGGCCCAACCAGCGGTGGTCGCTGGACTTCGTGTAGGACGCTTTGGTTGACGGCAGGCGGTTCCGCATCCTCTGCGTGATCGACGACTTCAGCCGGGAGTGCCTGGCCACCGTCGTGGACACTTCGATCTCCGGCATCCGGGTTGCCCGAGAACTGGACCGTTTCGCAGAGATGCGCGGCTACAACCACCACCGCCCGCGCTCGAGCCTCGACGGACTCACTCCGCGGGAGTATCACCAACGGTCAAAAGAGGACCAAACCCTGAACAGAGCTAACCTGTAAACGCGGGCTCCAGGGGGAGCAGGTCACTTTTCCGACATCTTTGCCTTGAACGTTGAGCACGCAAGAAGCCCGCGATGATATTATTCATCGCGGGCTTTTTGTTTCGTATTGAGAGTTAGATCTGAGTGGTTT
>CANMIP010000037.1 GCA_947497945.1 uncultured Tropicimonas sp.
TAAGGAAGGTGTTTGCGCCATCTGATAGCATCAGCTCTCTGCGCAAGCAGCACGTTGTTTTTCCACAAAATCGGCGGTCTCCGGACCTTCGCCGCGGTCGCGGGATGCGTACACACAAAATGAAGAAGCCGACCTTCGCCGGACACCGAATAGGCGCCGCCATACTGCGCTGGAGCCGTCAGCTTCGAGACCGGAGTTATCGTCGTAGCGCCATGTGACCTGCGTCAAGGCGATCAACAAGCCGGCATACTAATATCGCGCATCGGAGGAATGCGGGCGTGGAGGTCGTCCATGGTTTTCGTGTCCGAGCGAATGGCTGCGGTGATCACAGTTGGTTTCCTTGTTTCTTTCGGGACAGGATGCAATGCCGCTGATAATTCTGATGTGGCGCAGGATGATGGAGCATCGGCAGGCCTGGCCTTCACGGTCGCCTCAGAGACAGTTTCCGACCGTTTCCTGATCAGAGGCGTCCCGTACGAGCATGTCGGCGGTGGCCTGTTTCAGCCTGTCGTTTCAGGGCCGGATGCCCTGGCCGCCCCAGCGATAAACCTCCGGCAAGTGCAACACTTTCATGACCCCGCGGAGAACCCCGATGTCCCGCTATACACGGACATAACCTTGCCCGGGGTCACGCCGCGTCTTCTCGACGAGGCCGGCCGCGAATATGCCCTGATCACGCTCTACAACATCGACCCGCCGCTGGAGGACCTGCCGTCACGCGAGGCCGGGATCGACCGCGGCATGGACTACCGCGACCCGTCCAATATCCTCAAGGGAGTCTATTCGAATTACGTCTCGCCGATCCTCACCAATGACCGGGAGCGGGTCAAGGTCGCAGGACACCCCATCGGGCATTTCTACGTGAAGATCGAAGTTTCCGGTTACCCGGCGATCCTCACCGGAATGACCACCATCGCGTGGGCCGACCAGCAGTTGGTCGATTTCACGCTGAAGCGCGAACTCGGGCTGGGGGGCGTGCTGCTGACCCGGCAGCCGGGGCGGCTCTATTCCTCGGCCGAGGTCATGCGCGAACTGTCACTCCGCCAGCGCGAACTGCGCGTCATTGACGGCCGCCACTATCATCTGGAAAACGGGCGCAACATCGGCCCGACCTACGTGATCGAGGACGGCAACGTGCCGTTCCTGCGTATCCGGGTTCCGGCAGAGAACGGCAGAGATGCGATCGGCGTCTTCACGGAATACTTGGCGCGCGGCGAGCAGAACTATTTCGGTTCCCTGCTAAGCCGCCCCGGGCGTGGCAGCGGCGCCGGCTGCTCGGCCTTCGCTATGCACTGGCTGAAGTCCTCAGGCATCATCCCCTTCGTAGACGAAGCGAAGATGGACGCGGCCATCGCCGAAATCCCAGGCGATCCGCCGTTTTGGTCGCATTTCTACCGGCGGCTGGAGATTCCTTGGTCCCATATTGGCTGCGACGAGCGTGTCGGCCTTTACGGCCCACCGCAGCCCGCCGACTACACGGTCTACGATCTGCTATTCCACGATCTGCCGGCCTCGGAGATCCTCTCTGCCACGGAAGGTTTCGCCGAACTCGTCCGCGAGGATTACGGCTCCGTCGCTGGAACGCTCTTCCAGTACGGAGCGCTCACCCCGGTCCGCGGACTTGTCATCGGCTGGCGGCGAAAGGACCCCCAGGACAGCGGCGACTACAACTGGGCTGCCCCCGGAGAGGGGTTCGAGGTCGGCTTCTGGGACAATGCGGGCTTCTCAGATTGGGTAAAACTGCAGTGGACTCGAGCCACCCCGACGGACGGCCTCACCCTCGTGCTCGAAGGACGCTTTCAGGGCGTAGAGATAGATGCCATGACGACGCCACGCCAAACGGAACCCTTCTATGCAGTTGCTGACCAGTTGGAGGCAGCGCGGAATCTCAGAAACGAACGGAGGCTTTTCCCCAGGACCTGTCGAGAGGTGTTCGAAGCGTTCAGCCCGGAATGATGTGAGCCGGAAATGGCTTGGTCGATCGCCTCCGGGCCCTTTAGAAGTTGATGTTGCCCGCCGCCTGCCGGTTCACTCGATATCGTTCTTGTAGATGAGCCCATCCTCCATGATCAGGTCGAGGTATCTGGCACACTCGACCAAGTCGATGGCGACGTCCTGGGCTTTCAAGGGATGCGCCAATCCGGTTGACCTGAATCATTAACGATTTCGATCAGGCTGCTAAACTTGCCTTGAGTATCCAAGGAGAGCGGAGTGGGAATTTCTTCTCGCTGCGCAGTGTGGTGTCGCTGAAATGCGCTGGGCATTAAGAGCTGTAGGGTTGGTCTCATTTCTGGTCGTGTTTGTTGCCGCGACCGGCACATATCTGGTGGCCCGGTCCCTGCCGAACTACAGCGCAAGTGTCGAAGTTGTGGGACTTGCCGCGCCCGTTGAGATCGTCCGCAGCGCCGAGGCCATACCGCATATCTTCGGCGAAACTGACGTGGACGTGTATTTCGGCCTCGGCTATGCCCATGCTCAGGATCGCTTCTGGCAGATGGAGATGTTTCGTCGTACCGCGCAGGGGCGGCTGTCGGAACTGGTCGGCCCGGCGACCTTGTCCGTCGACGAACTTCTGCGTCGCTTCGATCTCTACGGCGCAGCAAAATCTTCGGTCGACGTTCAAACCGCGTATGCCCGCGCGGCTTTGGAGGCCTATTCAGCCGGAATCAACGCGCGGCTCGAAGAGGCATCAGGCTGGGGCGAGCTTGCACCCGAGTTCTTGCTCTTCCCGGTCGAGATCGAGCCGTGGCAACCCGCGGACACATTGGCATTGCTCAAGCTTCTGGCGTTGCAACTTGCGTCGCACGTGGATCGCGAGGTGCTCCGGGCGCGAGTCTCCTCCGTGGTGTCACCGCAACGTCTGCGCGATATCCTTCCCGACGATCCCAACACGGGGATTGCAGCGATGCCGGAGTATTCCCAGCTTTTTCCGGATGTCCCGGATGCCATGGGCCCGGCCGTGGCGCTCGCCCCCTACCTTTCTTCCGAAATCTCCTCGAATGCATGGGCGGCTGGACCGACCAGGACTGAGAGCGGGCTGCCGCTATTGGCCAATGACCCGCATCTCGATTTCGCCGCGCCTGCGGTCTTCTATCTCGCACGGCTGGATCTGAAGGATGGGGCGGTGATTGGCGCGACGGTCCCCGGTATTCCCTCCATTCTCTCCGGCCGGCGAGACGGATTTTCTTGGGGCCTCACAGCGGCAAATATGGACGATCAGGACGTCTTCATCGAGAAGCTGAATCCGGAAAACCCGAACGAGGTGCTGACGCCGGAAGGTTACAAGCCGTTGCGCACCCGACGCGAGACGATCCGTGTTCGCGCAAGCGATCCCCTGGAGATCGAATTGCGATGGTCCGAAAATGGGCCGGTGATCCCGGGGAAATACTATAATCTCGACAAGATCACACCCGAAGGACATGTCGCCGTCATTGCCCGAACGCTGTTCGATCCCGCGGATACGTCCCTCAGCGCGGCGCATGATCTCCAGAGAGCGACCTCGATCGAGGAGGCGATTGCCGGGGTCGATAATTTCGTGACCCCGGCACAGAACCTGACCATGGCAGACAGGGATGGGATCGCGCTGCAGATGATCGGGCGTATGCCGCGTCGGGTCGAGGGACACTCGACCCTCGGCCGGATGCCCTCGGAGGGGTGGATTGCCACGAACCGTTGGCATGGCACGCTTGCTTACCTTGACAATCCGCGTTTCGTCGATCCGTTCCAGGGTGTCGTCGGCAACACAAACAGCAAGACGTTGGATCGACCCTTTCCGTTCCATGTCTCGTTCGACTGGGGCGACAGTTGGCGGATCAGACGCTGGGAAGAACGGATGGCCGCCCGAGAAAAACACAACCGGGAGAGCTTCGTCGCCGCGCAGAACGATCTGGTGAGTTTTCCAGCGAGGACGCTGCTGCCACTCCTGAAAAGGACATTGGGTTCGGTAACGGGCAGGCAGGAAGAGGCGATGGCGTTGCTCGACGGATGGGATGCCGCCATGTTGGCCGACCGGCCGGAACCGCTCATCTATGCTGCCTGGATGCGGGCGCTGCAGTGGCAACTCGCGGCGGACGAATTGGGCGATCTGATCGACGAGTTCGATCACCCGAACCCGACGTTCCTGCAGCGTGTGCTGAGCGACACGGATGGCGCAGCCGCGTGGTGCGACGACGCTGGAACCGTGGCGACAGAGAGTTGCGAGGATGCGGTCCGGGCGGCGCTGGACCGGGCGCTCGACCGGCTGGCCGAAAGACCGGGTGGCACGCTTGTCAATATGCGCTGGGGTGACCTGCACCAGGCGACCCATGACCATCCCGTGCTGGGACGGCTTCCTGTGATCGGGCAGTTCGTAAATATCCGCCAATCCACCGGCGGCAGCGACAACACGCTGCTGCGTGGATTGACACGCGGGACTGGCGAGGAACCGCTCCGCAACAAGCACGGCGCCCTCTATCGGTCGGTGATCGACATGGCACAGCCGGAAAGCTCTGTCTTCGTGATCTCCACCGGCCAGTCCGGTCATCCCCTGTCGTCACACTACCGGGATCTTGGCGCACTCTGGCGCGACGGCAGGTACGTCTCCATGGGAACCGACACCGAAACCGTTCGGTCCACGGCACAAGGGGTGACCAGGTTGATGCCGAAGTAGTCGGCGAGACCGGAAGGACGGCCGCGATCATGTATCTTGCGTTGGAGCCCGTGAAAAAATGGAAAGGGCTGGGACATATCGGAAAGTCGGGGTGCTCGAACTGCTCGCGATGACGGCGGTTCTGGGTGGAGCTATGAACCCACTGTTTCGCGCTGAGACAACCGTTCGCCGACAGCTTTACAGCATCATGCCGCAGACCGTTTCCGTCTGGCTGAGACGCGCCGGGTCCGAAGCGCACTACGCCACCTACACGGGATTGGGTGACCCAATGGCGGTGCTGCCCGATGATCTGGACCTCATCTTCATAGCGACTCCCACGCAACACGCGGCGCTTGCCTATGCGATGGCGCGTCTCTATCGGGCTGGCGGCACAAGCGTCGCCCTGGCGGGACCGCACGCGCGTGCTTTTCCCGAGGATTCCGCGCGCTTCGCGGACTTCGTGGTCACGGACTGTGACGAGGTTGTCGTGACAGAGTTGATATCCGGTCGGATTCCGCCGGGCACCATCCTGAAGAGCGCACGCGCACTGCGCGACCTTCCCCTCGTTGAAGAGCGCGACACGGAGATCCAGACGGCCGCCTTCGTTGGCGGGCGACAGCTGCGGACCACGGCGATTTCGTTGCTTGCCAGCCTGGGGTGCCCGTACCAGTGCGATTTCTGTTCTGAATGGAAGACGGCCCATGTCTCCTTCGACACGGGGCGGGTCCGGCGGGAACTCGAAACCATCTCCCGCCGCTATCCCGGAGCCATCGTCGCGTTTCACGATCCGAATTTCGGCGTCCGTTTCGACGACACGTTGCGAGCCTTCGAGGAAGCAGACGTTCGAACCCTCAACCCGTTCGTCATGGAGACGACACTGTCGCTCCTCAACGCTGCGCGTCTGAAGAGGTTGCGGGACGCAGGATGCCTGATGGTAGCGCCCGGAATCGAATCCTGGGAGGATTACTCGAACAAGTCCAGGACCACGCGGACGGTGGGCGAGGCCAAATACACAGCAATCTCGAACAAGCTTCGAGAGGTTGCTTCGTACATCCCGACCATCCAGGCGAACCTCATTCTGGGCATAGACGCCGACCGGGGCGATTCACCGTTCGCGTTGACCCACAGGTTCATCGCCGAGCACCCTGGCGTGTGGACAAACATCAATATGCCGATCCCTTTTGGCGACTCGCCATTTGTTCAAAAGGTCCGGAGAGAGGGACGGCTGAACCGGTTCCTGCCCTTCGCGTTCTACACCCTGCCATATCCGGCGCTTCGCCCCCGGCACTACGAGCTGGCCGACTATCTGCGGCGGATGGCGGAAATCTACCGCGCGCAGATCGGCGCGAGACTGCTGGTTGAGCGCTTGGCCCACATGCCGGGTGGACTTGCACGCTGGGTCGTCCTCGCCCGGACGATCGGGCTTCGCGCGGAGTATCGCGAGCTCTGCAGGGTAAGGCGGGACATGGAGGAGAACACTGCGTTGAGGGCGTTTCTTAAGGGCCGCAGCCGGGACCTTCCGACGTTCTTCCGGATACGGCTGAAGCAACGAATGGGCCGTTTCGCCAGGGTTCTGACCGATAGGGACTATCAACCGCGCTTGCCGGGTTACGCGCACGGCCGGGCGCCTCTGCTCGTTTGACGATACGGAGGTATCGCGCGACCGCACAGGAAAGGGAGAGATGATGACACGTCTGATTATCGGACTTCTGGCGGGGCTCGTTGCGACACTGGGCGTGCTGGCCGTCAACGCCGTTCGCTACGGACCTCCGTCTGCGCCGGCCATCAGCCTCTCCCCGGCGCCTGCGGTCGATCCGGGTCCGCTGGCCGAGAGATTGGCCGGTGCCTTGCAGATCCAGACGATCTCTCTTGACAGCATGCCGGTATCGAAACCCGAGATTTTCGACGCCTTCCGGGACTATCTGTTGGAAACATTCCCGAAGGTCAAGGCGTCGCTGCGGATGGAGATCGTCGCGGATCACAGCATGCTGCTGGTCTGGCAAGGCAGCGACCGGGCGCTCGCCCCGGTTCTGTTCTCCGCGCATATGGATGTTGTGCCGCCCGCGGACCCCAACGGAAAGTGGAGCGTGCCGCCCTTCTCCGGCGCGATCCAGGACGGATATGTCTGGGGGCGCGGGGCGCTTGACATGAAGCAGGCGCTGATGGGCTATCTCGAAGCCGCCGAACTCCTTCTTGAAGAGGGGCTCGTTATCACGACCGGGATCGTTCCCGTAAGCGATACGCCGGTCGCCACTATCGGCGTCGCGCAGAAAGGCTATCCCATGGTCGAGCTATCCCTGGCCGGGACGGGCGGCCATGCCGGCAGGATTACGGCACCGAAAAGAACATGCCAACTGCCTCGAAGCATGCCGACGCGACCCAACTGCTTTATCCGGACTGCACAACTTGGGACCGGGCCTCCTCACCAGGCCGAGATGCTGCGCGGCGCATGAACGGCCGTTCTGGCGAAGCTGCATCGCGGCGGCGGTCCCGGTCGTCAATGTCGCCTGTGGGCCGATCTCGACGGTTGGGCGATCAAAGGCGAAGGCCTGGTTTGGCCGCGGCACCGGACATTGCCTTAGGAACCCCAATGTCACCTTTGGGCAGGAAACTGCCGCCCACGAAGGAGATCGGAACAAATCGAATTTGCGCGCCCTCGCCGGATGCGCAATCCGGCTGCCAATGGCCGCTTCCGGTCGAACCGAGGTGCCGACGGTTGCTTTCCTCACTCGGCTTCAGCCGAACTGTCGCCGTCACAAAATTCGGGCACCCTATGGAACGTGATGTTCCGCTGCGGCAACACCTGGAGCCGACGATGTGAGGTCGCCATGGCGCGCTTGCGTTGTCGGATAGACCGCAGCCCAGGCGAAACGCGCCTCGAACGATGGAGGTGGCGAAGTAGCACGGCATCGAGCACCCGATCAGGAGGTGAGTATCCTGACAGCGACGCGAAATCCCCCGCCAGAGGGAATAGCGAAGCGAACGGCCGACCGGGCAACCATTTGGCATTCGTTTTTTGGTCCCGTACGGCGAAATGAACGTGTGCGATGATGGTTCAGCGCACCAACCTAGCTAACCTCTTAATCCGTTCAGGGGCGGATCAGCCCCTCGCTGTCCAATCGAATTCTGACCTCGGGTGATTTTCTAGGCGATCGGCGAACATGTAAAACATTACGCCTTTCGAGGGTGCTAAGCGCCCGGCTCCGTTCCGACCGGGAGCGAATGCCAGCTTCTCGCCAAATCTGCTGGCACAACTTGATCTTGTTCCAACAGCGCATCTTCGCGAGCCGCGCCAACGACATAAGTAGTCGGGTCGCAGGATCCGCGACGGCTGCGCGAACCGTTTCCATTGGGAGGACAGCGAACGCCTCGTCGCCATTGAATGAGTGGCCAACCCCTGCCTCATCAGTTTCAATCGGGTTCTCCGATACAGATCCCATTTTTGAAGAGAAAAAGATATTGAAGAGTGGGTACCGGGGTCGCGGATGGCCGAACGGTCCGTGTCGCTTGCCCGGTTGCGTCCACCCCGTTCTCCCAGTGCTCCACGTCGAGCGGGACATTTGGGAGTTGCAGCCTCGGCACCTCGCCGCCGTCCACCGGCCCGAGGCCAAGGTCCCGGCGCGCTTCGTTGGGCGACATGAGGCCACCGGACACGGCGTCCCTGAGACCTTTGATACGAGCCTCGAAGTTCTGGCGAAGGAGGGTGGCGGTATCGAGCTCGACCTTGGCGTCGTCCGGCAGACCGAAGAAGTGTGCCAGTACCAATTCGAGGTGCTGGACCGTGAAGCCGAGACCCTGGGACAAGAATACCTGCATGTGGGTTTCGGCGTTGTTGTAGGAGACGTTGTCGCTGTTGTTTAGCAGCATGCTGGGGATCGAGAAGACCCTCGCCACGTCGTCCACCGTGAGCTTGTACTGCTCAATAATCTCGCTGTCGCTGGCGCTCATCGTGAGGCTTTCCCACGACAGACCCGACGCCAGAATTGGGACGCCGCCAGAGTTCATCGACCGGGACTGGTCTTCCCATGCCTTCCTGAGTTGAGCCATCTGGTCCTTGGTCAGGTTCGCGTCCGTGCTCAACACCCCCGAGGGGCGGCTCTGGTTCGCGAAGAACGCTGCTGAGTTCTCGTTGATTGCGTTGCCCAACTTGCGAACTTCATCGTGGATCTGGAAGCGCTTGTGCCTGAGTTCTACTTCCCTCCTACGGCTGGAAAGACACCCAATGGAAAGCTGAAGCGGGCCGTCGGCAAGGCGGGGCGCTGGTCAGTGCGCCGGCGGATGGGTGATGGGCGCTATGCCACCGAGAGCCTAAACGTGCTGGCCGATGACGTGGCACCGGCGAATAACAAGGGCGTACTGTCCTACGATCAGGCTGTTCGACGCATCCAAGGGATATCGAAGCTGGTCGGTGGTGCCGACATTTCGGTGAAGGATGCCGCGACCGATTGGGCGGATTGGAAAAGCCTGACCGCTCGCGATCATCGGTCCCGTATCAACTATCGAAGTACCGCCCGCCGGATCGCGGAGGCGTTTCCACGCAAGACGCTTCGCACGATCACTACTGGTGACCTGACGCGGTATCGGGACCGCTTCCTTGCGGAAGTGGACCGGGACCGGGACGATTACATGGAGGCGCTCTGCAGGCGCAGATCCACCGCGAACCGGTCACTCGCCACCGTCAAGGCGGTACTGAACCGTGCTGCCCAAGAACATGGCTATGGAGGTGACCGCGTTTGGAACAACGCAAAGAAGTTCTCAAAGGCCGAGAATTTCGGATCTCGGCAGAATATCCTCACGCCCGACCAATGTCGGACGCTTTTGATTTCCATCGAGGATGACGCCTTTCGGGATCTCGTGCATATCGCCCTGCTCACCGGCTGTCGCTATGGCGAGTTGCGGACGGCCCGTGTTCGGGATCTGGACGTGAGCGCCAAGACGCTCGATGTCGACGGAAAGACCGGTCCGCGTACCATCACCATTGGCAACGACGCCTTATCGATCCTTAAGCGGCTTACCGACCGCGTGAACAACAAGCGGCGCTGCATTTTCCTTCGTTCGAATGGGAAGGAATGGGATCATGACGACCAACAAGACCCGATGTCCGATGCCGTCGAGGCTGCGGGTCTGGAACCCGGCACGGTCTTCTATGATCTGCGTCACACCTGCCTGTCGAAGTGGATTGCCGATGGCGTTCCAATCCGTGCCGTTGCCGAACAGGCAGGCACCAGCGTCGAGATGTTGGAAAGATCCTACGCGAAGTTCATTCCAGACCAGAAACAGCAGTGGTTTTCTTCGGGTGCGGTGTAGTTGAGTGCGTGCTGCTACCGCGATGGCAGGCTACGGTAGTGCGGATCAACGTATGTGACCCCGCCTGATGGCGTCGACCGATAGTGGCCGTCCATGTGAACGGGCTTGTAGCCGCCGCTGGGAGAAGCGCTGACCATCTGCATCCAAATGTTTCGCTGGAAGGCTTGGTTTTTTGCAAATGCTACGCAGTTTTGATGTAGTTCTGCTTCGCTCGCCTTGGCCTCGGTGACCGACAGCGTCCTCATGCAATGAATGTAGTCTTCCTCACTTTGAGATGTCGTTTCACATGCGGTGAGGAAGACCAGAGTTGACGTTGCCGTTGCCCAAGCAGACCACCCCTTCCGAACTAATCGTGCAGAACCAAACACTTCGTTTCTACCTTTCAACGAGCTAATCACATCTTCGATTGCACTCCATACCAAGAAAGTCGTTCGCAGGAACGTCGCTCGTCTGCGTGACGTTCCTGCGATATGTAGTTGACTAGGTTCAAGTCAGTTCTTACTGCATTCAACTGAACCATTTGGCGGGATCGTCTGTCCCGCCAGTCACCACGTGGCCTGCACCGATGCGCAGGCGGCTCGGCACCCCCGGATGGTGTCCCGACGAGCAAGGTCGTCGTGGGTCTTCAGGCCCGTGGTAACAGGGAACGCTTCGCCGATGGCGAAGACTAGGACACACGCATGGCCGACCTCTCAGATGGGGTGCCGCCAGTTCGTGTCCGCGCGCGTGTTCCCTCACCTTGGCGGTGCCCTAGGAAGACGCCGATGGAGAGTTTTGAACAGAAGGTTCTGGAATGGCTGGACGCAGTCACCACGCGATTGGACGACGCCGTCATTCACAGAGACCAGATCGAAGCCAAGCTGGACCGCTATCGCCCAGAAACTGCGCTGTCCGCGCAAGCTGCCGAACAGGCGCTGACCGCAATCAATGCATTAAACCGTCGCGTCACCCGGTTGGGAGGCAAGTGATGTCCGACCGCGAATACACCACTGCCGATCTCGCCGCTCTCGCCACCCTGCCCATCCTCTCGTTCGAGCAAGCCGCCGCGTTGGCCCAGATCCCATTTTCCACCTTCGACGTTCTGTGTCGGCGTGGGGATGGTCCCCTCTTCGTCAAGATCGGACGCCATAGGCGCTCGACACCGGCTGAGATCACGAGATGGATGCAGAGCAAAATTCAGGACGCGCATGATGCGTGAGTTTGAGACCAAACGCCTCGTAGCCGAGATCCGCAACCTCAACGAAGAGACGCTGAAGATGATGCAGGAGACCAAGCCGATCGCCAGTCGGACCTTCCCCGGATGGGTGCTGGTTGTCGGATAGCTGGCCGCAGCTATTGCCGCCAGCCCTGCAACGTTCGTGGTTGTCGAACACCTGCTTTCCCGTTGATCCGTGGCAGTTGCCGCCCGTCGCCGCCGACCCGAGCGCCCCCGAGTTCTTCCATCTCGACGCGCTGGATCACGAACTGACCACCAATCACCGCGCAGCCGACAGCGCATCGGCACGGGAATAAGCTACCTGATCCAGCACTCTGCCGGATCGGGCAAGTCGAACACGATCGGCTGGCTGGCGCACCAAGCGATCAATCTTCACGACAAAGATGACAACGCCATCTTCAACACCGCGATCATTGTCACCGACCGGATCGTGCTGGACCGTCAGCTTCAAAGCACTGTCTCGCAGTTTCAGCAGGTAGCCGGTGTCGTGAAGAAGATCGACGGCACCTCTGCCGTTGTCTTCGACGACAGGGATGCGGTGGTTGCTATGTGGCGTGAAGAAGGCATCGCTTGCTTTCAAGTCGCGACAGGTGACTTCTGATACCCTTGCATTGCGATGATGCTGCACTCTGGATTGGGTGATGATCAGGCGCACTTTTTGGCATGAGCTACAGCCATTCTCGACAAATAGTGGCGAAATCCGCCCTGCTGTGCAGCGCAAAAACTACGTATGTATATGATTTTGCTGGTGCTGCCGGAGAGATTTGAACTCTCGACCTCTCCCTTACCAAAGGCGTGGCGGATGGGGTTAATCGAGTTTCCGGGGTGCTGGAAGGGATGCAAAATCGATACGTGGGAAACAGTCATATTACTGTTTTTGCTTGAAATATATGGGTTAGGTGGTATTCGTCAGGGTATGACGGGGGTGCGCCCGCGTTTCCCTCACAGTGTTGCCCCAGTGTTACCCGAGATTTCATGCCTGCCAGAGAACAAGACCGCATCCGGCTAACAGACGCACGTGTGCGCGCCGCAGAACTGCCCGAAGGTAAAAAGGATTTGTTCCTATGGGATGAAGACTTGCGGGGCTTCGCTCTGCGTCTGCGCGGAAAGGTGAAATCCTACATCGTGGTCTATCGGCCCCAAGGAACAGGCAGGACAGCGAACCCCAAGAAGCTCAAGCTTGGTACGCCCGAGACCATCCCCAATGTGAAAGAAGCGCGGAACCTGGCGCGGGCGATACTGGGCCGGGTCGCGGCCGGCGCGGACCCGATCGAGGAACGGAAGGAGGAAAAGCGCAAGTCCACCGTGGCCGTGGGCGCGATGCTGGACCGGTACGAAGCACAACTGAAGCGGCGCCAACACGTCAAGCGCAAGGACGTGCTGAGCCTGTTGAGGCGCCGGCTGTCGCCCATGCTTCGAAAGGACATTTCCGAACTCAAGGGCTGGGAGTTGGCCCGGTTGATAGAGAAACTCGACAACGAAGCGGAAGGGCGCGGCAAAGAGTTTCGGGTGCGACTGAACGCCTTTCTGAACTTCTGCACTTTCGACGCGCGGGTGATCGACGCAAACCCGCTGGCCGGGTATCGCAGAGGCCGTGACACGCGTGCTGAGCGCATAGCAAAGGCCGGGACGGGCAGAGCCCTGTCTGATAGCGAACTGGCCTCTGTGTGGCTTGCTGCGAGCCCAGGGACAGCATTCGGGCGGCTTGTGCGGTTCCTGATCCTGACCGGCTGTCGCCGGAACGAAGGCGCGCAGCTCCAATGGGAAATGGTCGATCTGAGCAACGCCCGGATCGACCTGCCCGCAACGTTCACGAAACAGGGGCGCGGCCACGCGGTTTTTGTCGCTCCCGCCCTGGGCGAGGTTCTTTCACAATGCACACCCGACAGCCGGGGGCTGGAATGGGTCTTCCCCGCGCCGCGCACGGGCGGCCCCATGTCGGGCTGGACGCAGCTCATGAAGCGATATTACCGCCGCGACGAAGGCGGCATTGTGTTCACTCTGCACGATCTGCGACGGACGTTTCGCACCGGCCTGTCGCGGCTGGGTGTCGATCGGGAGATTGCGGAACTCGCGCTGGGCCACGCGCGCGGGGATCTGGAAGCGCGCTACAACAAAGATGAATGCGAGGCGGAGCTGCGAGAGGCGTTCGATATATGGGCCCGACATGTCATAAAGGAAGTGACGCATGACCCGTCCGGATGATCACTCCGCACCGCTGGGTGACATTCTCGGAACGTGGAACGAAGATGGCACACCCGCTTCGAAGCCCGCAACGCCGCGAACACGATACAGCTTCGACGACATTCTCGTGCAACTCGCGAAGGCTTGGGGAGAGGACCACGCTGAAGTTCTTCGGGAGTTTCACGGGGACACAGCGTTAGCTCGGCTGGCTCGAAAGATCCTGGCTACGGACACAAAGAAGGAAAGCGCCGCCATGCGCACATATCTTCTTGGCGAGAGCATCCGCCGAGAAGGCTATAAGGGTGTGGCACTTTTTGCCGAGTTGGCACGGCGCCTTTGGGAGTCGCAGGGGCGAAACGTTTCAGGGCCGGCGGGCACAGAAGACGACAGCTCAAGCGCCAAGACCCAGTATTACCGGGGAAAAAGGGAACTCGAAGAGCGAGCGCAAGCATTCGGAACGCTTAAGGAAATGTTCTCCCCCGACGACGGGTAACTTTTGGGCCCGATTTGTTACCTGCCTCGACCCTTTGGCCGGCCCTATCCTCCGCAACACCGCACAACCCGGAGGAAGCGACCCGATGCCAGTTTGTGAACATAGTGCCGAACCGTCCGCCAGCTCCCCGGACGGCAAAAAGAAACGCAGGCGTAGAAAGCCGGTGTCCGTCCCGGATCTCGACAACCTTCCCGGAGACGCTTTACTTACCCGCCGCCAGACCTCTCTTGCGCTAAGCTTCGCGATCCCGACGTTGAAGGCGTGGGCGAAGAAGGGGCGCGGCCCGCAGATTACCCGCGTGGAAGGTCTTCCGCGCTATCGCGTCGGCGACGTGAAAGCCTGGATTGTTTCCAGCAATGGGTAGCTCGACACGTTCCCCGCTCCGCCACTTGCCGGAAGGGACGCTTTTCAAGAAGGTTTGCGACTTTCTTGAAGCGGAGCCTTCCGACGGCCGCGAGCCTTGGGACGACCCAGACCCCACATGGCGGTTCGCGATCTTGTCCGGAATTGCCGACGGAGAGAAACGGCTCTGGGAATGGCCGCTCCCTGCCGTTTGCGAGCTCTGGGTGCCGTCGCTCTTGAAGGCCGACGGCTGGGAAGAAGCCGAAATCGAAGATTTCTGCTTAAAGTTCCCGCGGGCTGTGGATCGAATGGCGCAAGACGCAATGGACCTTGCCTGGCACACCTCTACCCAAGCACTAAGGGACTATCGTCCTAAACCGCCGATCGAAACCCGTCGGTGCGTCGTCATTGCGGCCTATCTGGACGAAGCCTTTCGCGACCGTGAGCGCGGAAAGAAGCGTTCACGCAGAGCACTGTATTGTGCAGCGGCTAAGCGGCTCGGGATTTCCAACCGGGTGGTTCGGAACCAAGTTGAAAAGGAAACCGTGAGCCCGTTGGCGCTCATTCATCCGAACGGCGAACCTAGGTTTTACTATGGGAAGAACAACGGAGCCGCGTACCGAATGTGGTACACCACCATGTGCGCCAAGATCCTTGCCCAAGTGGAAAAAAAGGAAGCGTCGCCTTACGCGACTTTCATGCGATCGGCCGCGCAAATTCTGACAGAGGAAAAGCCTGTTCTTGCGCAAACCACGGATGGAAGCTGCCAGCCGACGGAACAGCCGGAGAGCGAGCAATGCAGAAAAGTGCGGACGGTCTACTGACCTTGAAGGAGGCCGCGAGCGTCGCGGGGCGGTCCTATAGCTGGGCATGGGATTGCGCCTCAGACGGACGGCTGGATCGGAGCGAGTGCGCCGGAAACCGCGTCTTGGTGACGGCACAAAGCGTCAGGGCCTTGTTGGTCCGTGAGGCCGTCCGGGCAGCTGGAGCGACGAACAAGCCGCGCCTGCGGCTGGTGATCGACAACACGGAATGAACCGCCCCAATGGAACAGAAACCACATACTGCTGAAACCGCCGGGTACGAACGGGGAATGAAGCGGCTTTCCGAGTTCGCGCCCTGGCTCACTCCCGAAGAGAAGAATTCCCTGCTGGCCGATGAGCAGAAAGCTATTCGCACCGGCGAATGGGGCGAGTGGATGGAAGTCGAAAGCGATCACATTCGTCCCGGCAGCCGTCATTGGAGATCGAAGGCGTACGGCGTTATCGTCAAAGAGGTTGACGCCCACGTCAAGATTTCGATTCACAGTTGGGCCGGCATTCGCCCGAGCTGGTGGGACGTTCAACGCATCAAAAATGAAATTGTCGGCGAAGACGCGACGGCGGTCGAAGTCTACCCGCCTCAATCGGAAGTCGTGGACAACGAAGAAGTCTTCCACATCTGGGTTGTTCCGAGGCTGCCGTTCTCTCTTCATCATCGCAATCACGCCGCGCCGGAACAGCGGTCCGGGAGCGATCCACTTCCAGCCGGCAGTCTCTAGACCGAAATGAAAAAGGCGCGCCGCGGGAGCCTATCCGCGAGCGCGCCAAAGAAAGCTGAGACAAAAAATGGTATACTATAACAACTTCGACGAAGTAAACGGTGAAGTGCTGCCCAAGGGCAACCCGGCCGATGTCGCCGTGGAGTTCCTCCGGTGGCTCGATCCGGACGGCACCCACCACCTTGAGGCGTTCGACCCAACGAAGGACCGCGGCACGCCGCTTTCATGCAAGACGTTCGCCGCTGGTGATTGGGAGGGAATTCGAACCTGGGTGGCCGCTCACGCCGGCCACCACAACGTCTATTACATGGCGAACGAGGTTCGCCCGGATCTCGGTAGTGCGTCTGCGGAGAAACACGATATCGTTCAGATCCGCGTGCTTCACGCTGATGTCGACCCGCCGAAAGGCGTGGATATCGATACGGCGCGGGAAAACATCCTGCGCACGCTTGCCTCAGCGAAATTCGCATTCAGCGCGGTTGTCGACAGCGGTGGCGGGTACCAAGCCCTTATGCGCCTCGATAAGAAGCTTGACCACACACACGAAACGCGGAACTGGACCGAGAACCACAATCGGGGTTTTGCAGCCGATTACGGTGGCGACGGGGTTTCGAACGTCAATCGCCTGATGCGCCTCCCGGGGCCGGACAATATCCCAACACCGGACAAACGCACGAGAGGGCGCGTGCAACGGCCGGCATCGATCGTAACACTCACCCATAGTTATTTCTCCCGTGAACGGATTTCGAACGAGAAGCTTGTTACCCCAATGGAAGCCGGCGTAGGTGGCGACAATTCAGAGGAAGTTTGCGAGGCCCGGGATGAAATCCGGTGTTCCGGCTATGACTGCGTTTCCTCGATTGCCGATCTGCCTGAGGAACTGCGAGACCGCTTCGAAATCGATCTTCTATCGAACGGACCGCTGGCGAAACTATGGGCTGGCGAACCGCCAAAAGGCGGAAACGTCTCCGGATCAGACTACCGTTTCGCGCTGGCGGGTCGGCTCAAGGCGGTCGGCGGCTACACGGCGGAAGACTTCGCCTTTCTTTGCTACGCGTGGGAGCATTCCGTCGGCGCCGGAAAAGATCAGGACGAAAGCCTGACCCTTCGGGAGTTGTCGCGAGCATGGGGCCGGGTGAATGCCGCAAAGCGGCAAGAAGTGAAGGTCGAAGACCACTTAAGCCCTGTTGACGACACCAACAACGGCACGACCGAAGACGCCGACATCAAGGTGCAGGAAGCGAAAAGTCGACCGCCTTTCTCATTGCAACTGATCGGTGAGATTGAACCCAGGCCGCCGGAATATCTGGTAGCCGGATTGATAGAAACGGACTCGCTTGCAGTGGTATTTGGCGAACCCGGGTGCGGGAAGTCCTTCCTGGCCCTGGATATTGGTCTATCCGTTGCAACCGGCCACGCGTTCCACTCCCGACCGGTGAAGTCCGGCCCGGTGGTCTACATTGCCGGGGAGGGCCACAGCGGACTTGCACGCCGCAAGGATGCATGGGCCGCCAGCCGTGCGGTGGATTTGGTAGATGTCCCACTTTGGCTCAGCGGCGGCGCCGCCCAATTTCTTGACGGGGCGTCTCTCAAGGCTGTTGCCGAAGCTATTGACGGTGTGGCGGAAACCCAGGGTGCGCCGGCTCTGATCGTGATCGACACGCTTGCGCGAAACTTCGGACCGGGTGACGAGAATGGAACATCGGATATGAGTAAATTCGTTGCGGCCGTCGATCTTGTCCGGCGCCGATACAAAGGGTGCACAGCCCTGATCGTCCACCATAGTGGATTGATGAACAAAGGCCGAGCCCGCGGCTCCGGAGCGCTTCATGGGGCGAATGACGCAGAGTATCGCGTCGAAAAGAAGGAAGCGGAGATAGGCGTCTTCAACACGCGAATGAAGGACGCACCGCAAAGCGAACCACTCTACTTCCGACTTGAGAGCGTCGATTGCAGCAATGAACACGGACCGTTCTCGAGCGCCGTTCTGATCAACACAGCGCCTCAAGCGAAAGCACTGGCACTGAGCGGCACGGAAGCGCTGGGCGCCAAAACGTTGCTTGCCGCCGCAAACGATAGAGGAGATCCAGACGCCCCCGTTTCTCTCAAAGCGTGGCGAACGGTCTTCTACGCTCAGCACTCCGGCAAGACGAACGACGGTAAACGAAGAGCCTTCAACCGTGTCCGCAAGGATCTGGAAGACAAGAGTGTCATCGTTGAGCTTGCGGCAGATGACGGCATAACGGCCTATACCTTTACCCAGGGAGGATTTTCCTTGTGCGGGACAAGCGGGACAAATGCGGGACATGTCCCGCTTGTCCCGCCTGGGGCGCAACGTTCGGAGCGGGACAAGCGGGACACACCCCTACAGGGGTGTCCGCATGTCCCGCCCGCAGCGGGTTCTAAGCTGTCTCGGGAAGAGGTTTTCGGATGAACAGAAAATGTCCCGGCTGGGTGAAGAACAAAGCGCGGAAAGAGGCATACGTATGCCTCTACAGCGCCACGGCCGCACGCCAAACGCCCGCGCGAACCTTCTTCGCAACGCCCTGGAGCCTAGTCACAAATGGGGTTATATGGTACCCCACTCATGCGTTCCGGTCGGAAGGCTCTGAAAGATGACGAAGAAGCGCGGCGGCGCGAAACCGCATGTGTACACGCCCGAATTTCGGGAAATGGCGAACGCCGCCCTTGCACGGCACAATGCCCGGCGTCCGATGCTTCCCAAGTGCGGCGCGAAACGAAAGAGCGACGGGCTGCCCTGCCAGAACCTCGCGATGAGGAACGGCCGGTGTCATCGCCATGGCGGCAAGACGCCGACCGGCGCTCAGTGGCACCGCCCGCAATGGCCGGACAAATCCGCGCCGGATGCAATGGCGAAGCTGAACGCCAAGCTGCAGACCTTGGAGAAGCGCCGGAAAGAGATCGAGCGGCGGAAGCTGCGCATGACGCCCGAAGAGCGTGAGCGCTATGACAAGTGGCATCGTGACCGACCCCTGGGTACACAAGAGAAACGTGCCGCGTTGCGGGACATGCGCCAACGCGACCTGGAAGCCCGGGAGTTGTTCAGCCCGTCGGGAGCGCCGGCACCCGAACCCAATGCTGAAACGCAGTCGATCAACTCTGAGTTGGAGCAGATCGAAGCTTTGCGCGTGAAGCTGACTGCGAAAATCGCAGAAGCAGGCCGATGGAAGGACGTATTCGGATGACGCAGCGGGACGTGGAGGCACGGAAACGGGCGCTATTGACCGAGATCCAGACCGATGGCGCGGAGGCGGCCTATGCCGCGGCTCTGGCGGTCTGCAAGGACAACAAGGCGCCCGCCCCGGCTCGCGCGACATGCGCCACGACGATCCTGCGGGCGGGCGGGTATCTCAACGCCAGGGAAGATCCGATCGCTCCGAAGCAGGCCGGAGAACTAACCGCGGCGGATATCGAAGCAAAACTGGCTGCCACGAGGGCAGCATTGGAGGCGCTTGATGCAGCGGCCGCCGCGGGTGTTGGTAGTGACGATGACGCCTTTGGGTAGTTGTGCACCCCAGGGCCGCCCCAGAGCGCACAGGAAGCCGCAGAACAGGGCCTCCCTGCTGCGCCGGACGATACCGGAGCTATTGGCGTTTACGCACCCCAGAGCTCCAGCGCTGTGGCACAGCCTGCCGGATCCATCTTGATGCGCCAGAGCGTCTGACGCGAAAGGCCGGTCTGCCGTGACGCTTCGGAAAGCCCCATTCCTTCGCCAAGCAGGCGCTGGGCGATCTCGAATTGCTCCCGGCTATAGCTGGGCTTTCGGCCGCGGAACTTCTGCGCAGCGTCTGGCTGGGCCTTGGCATGGGCGATACCCGCGCGTCGGGCTTCCTTCATCGCTTCCGCCTGCGCCTGTGAAAGCGCCGCCATGAACGCAATCAGAGCGTCGCGCACCGCCTGCTGCATAGGATCTTCCGTCGATCCGTCGAACACCATCCCGTTGACGACGGTTCGCACGACGACACCGCGCCGCATGAATTCCCGGATCGTGTCGCTCACATCCTCGTAGTCGCGCCCCAGGCGGTCCACCCAGCGCACCAGGAGCGTATCTCCAGCCCGCAGCATGTCGAACAGCCGACGGCCCTCAGGGCGCTCTGCAAGCCGCGTGGTGACGCCTGAGACGCCTTCGTCGGCAACCACGTCGTCGACTTTGAAGCCCGCGTCCCGCGCCTGTGTGAGCTGGTGCGCGGCGGTTTGGTCTCGTGTCGATACCCTAGCGTACAGAACCGTTCTCATGACACGGCCGGCGGTTGCATTTCGAAGAACCCATGTCGTGTCACTTCACCGGCCGCGCGCATCCGGATCCGGGACGGTCCAGCATACAGCGTGAACACATCCAAGTCGTCCAATGCCTCCCAAATCGCCACAGCGTCGCCGCTGCGCTTTGCTTCGGCGAGTTGGCGCAAAAGCACGCAACATGCGCGGAACTCTTCATCTAGTGTCGGCGTGGGGAAATCGATCATATCGGCCTCGCTATCGCATGTCCGTTTACCTTATGTCCGCTTACCTTATGTCCGTTAATATATATGTCCGTAAGCGGCCGTCAAGGCATACGGGCATACATTTCAGCACAGAACCAACGTCCGTTGTCCTATACCCTTGCGGACAGATTGCCTAAGGCGCGGAGGAACAAAGGTCTCCCGTGGAATGGAGGTCAGACCGCAACCTCTCGGGCGAGGAACTGAAATCTTGTTGCCTGATTGATCGGCTTGTAGGTTCTGTTCGTCGTGGGGGTGTCACATGAAATGGTTCTTGCTCATAGCATCAGCGTCGCTTGTGTTTTCGTCATTCGCCCTGGCCGACGCCCAGAAGGGTGAAATGTTTGGGTATCGAATTGGGGATCCGGTACCCGGGTTCACACCCGAAAAGCTGATAGACCCTGTTTTTGGCGGTTCTTACGTGGTTGCGCCGGCGCCTGAAATGTCAGGAGAGTTTGACGAACTCCAGCTTTACGTGACGCCTCTGACAGGTCGAATCGTAGCAATGGTGGCACAGAAAGAGTTTGAAGATGGAACCCCGTCGGACGAATTCCTTGTCAAAATGGCCGCCGCGCTCCGCGCGAAATTCGGCCCGAACCGCTGGCGCTACGTATCCTATTTGAGGGAATGCACCGAGGACGGCCTATGGCGTTGCACGCATCTCGGTCGGGATGTTGCTGGTTATCTGACCCGGCAAGGAGACTTCACGATCGAACTACTTCGCTATAAGGGGACCGACTCCGAGGAGACAATTCACGTGCGTTTCGCCCCGGTGAAGGGAGGACAACTGGAGGCGCTATGGCTCGACGAGCTCATGCACGAGTACGATACTATAGAGGCCTCGGAACGTCGCGCCTTAATCACGAGGGAAAAGGGGGGCCTGCTGCGCGGTATCGAGTGAACCGGTGGCGGGGCTTTCAGACGCCTAGGGTTCGTGGAGCAGCGCCGATCGTACCCGACGATATGATAGGGCTATCCAGCCTCGGGGATTGAACGCGACCCTGGGTGCCTTTGAACGTCTTCGCGACGTATCCGGTTGGCGAGGCCCGACACACCTCACGGAAAATCCTGCGCGGACTTCTCCTGTGAAAAGCCTGGCGAAACGCATTGCGCGCGGCAGGCCGGCGGCGTGCCGCACTACCCGCACACACCCCCTGGGTACAGTCCGAACGCCGAACCAAAACCGCCGCCCCGTGCCGGGAGAAATTTTCGGTTTTGTGGAACTTGTCGATTTGTCTTTAGCCGCAAGCAAATTCAGAACGCATCGATATGCACGCGAATACACAACCCTAACCATGTGAAATCGAGCGTATTTCATGCCGCGGATGCGTATCGTGACATACAGCATTCCCGAGGCACCCGATGGGCTTCAAATAGCCCGAACCTCTGGCGCGATGCACGCGCGGTTCGGAGTCTCATCGGATCGAAAGATTCCGAAACGATTTACTACACCATTGACGAACTCGCACCCTGTGTCCTTTACGGCGGTACGCTCATCCGGCGCCGAGCCCAGGAACTTCTGAGCGCTCTGGCCGGGCATCCTGTTGCCAAGCGCTTCGCACAACCGGCGAACTGTTGGTTCTCGAAGTAGGCGTTAACTGTCAAAGCCATTTCCTGGCAAATTGCCATGTCGCTTTTGAACATGGTGTCGCTGTCGAAAGCCTGCCCGCCGGTCGCAAAATTCTGCTTGGACCGAGCCACGTAGAGGTCCGATATTGCTCCGAACTCATTCCCAGCCTGTTCCGCGTCGCTCATCGTAATAAGCGCCGGCTCCTTCTGCGCAAACAGCCGTCGTCATTTTTGCGCAAGTTGCGCAGCTCAGCCCCTTATATTGGGTGCAGAAAAGGAAATACGATGACCCAAGTTCTTATGTTTTCGAACCCTGGCGAAACTCAAAAAGATGCCGACTACTACGCGCAGCACATTGCCGATGAATTCCACCGTGCCGCCATCAACCCGAACCCTCACGGCTGTGCATGGCACGCCTCCGGAGCGCTCGACTCCCTCGGCCGGCGTGCCTTCGGCGATGGCCCGAGCCCGTCGCCTGAGTTAATCCGACCCCTTGTGAATGCTCTGGCCGCCGCACGTCCCGCGGTTCTTGCACTGTTCACGGGTGACGAGGGATCGCGCCGGCTGGCACCGATGGCCTTTGACTGCGCACAGGAAGCCGTTAGGCGCTGGGCGTTGCCGCCCGAAGCGCGCAGCGACAGCAACGACATCTTCAGCAGTCGAATGGCATTCTGTTGGCTGCAGAACTATTGCTGGAGCGAGTCCATCCGGGAACACTTCGAAGGCTCGCAGTGGGTTTCGCACAGAGACATCTGGCCGGCCTGCGCGGCGGTTCTCAAGCCGAGAGGCCGCGGGAACCCGCCCGGCCCTCCCGTGTTCGGCTAAGGCGGCCGGGTGCCGACCTCTGCGGCCCCACCCCAGCCCTGCCGCTGTTCTTCGGAATCTACCAGAACGCCTAGTGTTCCCCACCTAACGTATGATTCCCAATGTCAAGGTCATTCGCACCAAGGCTACCTCCCATTAGGTAACCTTGAATCAGGTTCGGCGTGGCCTGATCCTCTTGAGTAGGATGATCCAGAAATTAGGCCTCATGGGAATCCTTATCAATTCAATATGAACTGAAACCGCTAAAAAAGAGGGTCGTTAAGGACCAGTCCCAATGCATTGCGGCGCTGTTCGGTGAACTCTTGGCTCAAAAACCTTGTCGGAATTTCTTGACGTTCTCGGAGGTCCAGGGCTTTCCGGTGACGGTTTTACGACCCTGCGCGTTCAACGCAATGGCGATACGCGTATTGCTTTCGTGTTCGGCGGCGAGTAGCCGGATCATCGCGGCCAACTCCGCCTTTGAGGTGGGTTTCCCCGCGCTGTGGGCAGCCTGGATATCGCGCCAAGCGCGGAAATGCTCGACCGGATCAAAGAACATGCCATCGATCGGCAACGGATCGGGCAGTAGCCAAATAGCTTCGATCCCCTCCCGTTCGAGGTAGTTGCGCAGCGGCGTGTGTTCCCGCCAACCGAAGGCACTGGCGAATTCGACCAATACTGGCATTGCTCCGGCTTTCTTCCTCGCAACCTCGAAGCTTTCAACCGCGTGGTCCGACACGCGATCCGGAGCAAGTTCCAGAAACACTTCCTCACCTACCAACTCGCCGCCGTTGCCCTTAGCCCAGCGGCGGACGAGGTCGCGCTGATAACGGATCGTGCGGCTCTGCGCGGCGGCGGCATCCACATCGGCGGGCAGTTTCGCGAACCCAGCCCAGGCAACCGGCAACGTCCAGTAAAATCCAAAGTATCGTTCCATTCCAACGTCCTCCTTCGGGGAAAATCCCGACAGATCGCCCGACGCCCCTCAAATCTGCGAAATTGAAGGCATTCAAAGGAGGCTACCATGACCAACCGTTCCGAAACCACTCTTCCGGACCCGCGCGACCTCTTGTCCGAGGTGGCGGAGGCCGTTCTGATCGCGGGCAGCCTGCTGCGCGCCGAGGCGCATCGTCCCGCCGGCCCACGCAAGCTTGGTTCCTTCAAGGCGCCCATCGATGACGAGATCGAGGCGTTTCTGAAGGAGCGCCTGCTCAGGCTCCATCCCTGTGATTGGTGGGGTGAGGAAACGCCACGCCGTCTGTCCGACCACCGGGATGCCTGGGCCGTAGATCCGCAGGATGGCACGCGCGCGTTCCTCAGGGGCCTGCGCGGCTCCTCCGTTTCGGTCGCTCTAGTGCGCGACGGAGTGCCGGTGCTTGGCATCGTTTATGCCCCGCTTGCGCCCACCGATGACGGCGACTTCTTCGCTTGGGCCGAAGGGCTGCCTGCCACTCGCAACGGCGAGGTTCTGGGCGCTATCGGCAACGATGCTCCAGCCTTCTCCTTTGATCCGGACGCCGAAACACCGTCGATGTGGCCACTTCCAAAGCCAGAGGCACGCGGATACGGGGTCGACACGGTTCTCGCGCTAAACGATCAGGCAGGCAACCATGCCCGGCACAATCACGTGGCCTTCCGCCCGGCGCGGGTGCGCGCAGTGCCCTCTATCGCCTGGCGGCTCGCTCTGGCGGCGGCAGGAGAGGTGGATGCCGCCCTTAGCCTGACGTCTGGCTTGTGCGACTACGACATCGCTGGCGGCCATGCAATCCTGCGCGGGGTCGGCGGCGTTCTGACTGAACTTGGTGGAGAGCCTATTCTCTATAGTGGCGGGCGCAGCTTCAACGGCTGCATCGGCGGTCCTGAGGCGATCGTGGCCGAGGTTGCACAACGCCGACCCGTCTTCAGCCATGAAAAAAGCCGCCACGCCGCCCGACCCGCGCGGCTCTGCCCATCTTCGGGCATGCTTGACCGGGCGCAGGGAGTGTTGATGGGCCTTCTGGCGGGTGACGCGCTCGGCTCAGCGGTCGAGTTCCGCTCGACTAGCGAGATCCTGCGCCTCTACCCGGACGGTGTGCGCGATCTCGCTGATGGCGGAACCTGGAACACCTTTGCGGGCCAGCCTACGGATGATGGCGAAATGGCGCTGTCGCTGGCACGCTGCCTGGTGGCCGAGGAGCGTTTCGACACCGACGCCGTAGGACGGGCCTATGTTGGCTGGGGCGCCTCGCGGCCCTTCGACATGGGCGGTACGACAGCAGCGGGGTTGGCTTCACTGGCCGGGCGTGGCCGGAGGAACACTGACAGTCAGTCGAATGGGGCCTTGATGCGCGTGGCCCCCATTGGCATCTTCGCCGCCGGCCGGCCGGAACTGGCCGCGCGGTTGGCGCGCGAGGATGCGGCCCTGACCCATCCCCATCCAGTCTGTGTCGCAGCCTCCGGCGCTTATGCCGCGGCCGTTGCTGGAGCGGTTGGAGGCGCCCCGCGTCCGACTGTCTGGGCGCTGGCGCATGCCAATTCTGGCAAGGGCGAGGGAGGTCAGGCCGTGCGCCGCGCACTCATGCACGCGTTCGGGAGCGACCCATTCGACATGATGCGCAATATGGGTTGGGTGATCCACGCCTTCACGAACGCCTTCCGCGCACTGGCAATGGACGCCCCTTTGGAGCGTGCGCTGACCGGCACGGTGCGGTTCGGCGGCGACACTGACACCAACGCAGCCATCTGCGGTGCCCTGATCGGCGCGGTTCAGGGCCGCTCGGGACTGCCACAGCGTTGGCAGCGCGCGATTCTCACCTGCCGCGCAGTCGATGCGCCGGGCATTGCCCATCCGCGTCCGGTCCCATTCTGGCCCGATGACGCACCCGATCTCGCCGAGGCGTTGCTGGCCGCTGGAGCCTGATCGGTGAAACTGCCGATCGGTTCCCGTGCCGACCGTCCCAGAATACATGAGGAAGCCATGCACGATGCCGTACCTGCCAATGCACACCTTGGGAAACAGCGGCGCATCCTAACCAAGGCAGTGGCCCTCTTGACCACCATCAACGGAGTGGAAGCACGCCTAACCGCCGCTGACGCCACCTGCACCGACCGCCTCGAAGCCCTGCTTCACGGGCGACTCGTGCCGATCATTGTCCAAAACAAGGAGATTTCAGAATGAGTGCGCTTTACAAGGATTCCCCCGAAGTGGTCGAGTTCATGAGATTGTTTTCACAACTGAAGGAGTGGTCCGACGACGACGCCGCTGGACCCGGTGACTTCGCCCCCCGTAACGAGAGCATCAAGAATCTCTGTGTTGAGGTTTCTTCTGCAGGCACCCTCCTCACAAGAAACGAGCGCCAGTCGCGGGAGTTATTCGCCGCACCTGTCGATCCGGCCTTTCTGTCCGCCTGGCGCGAGTATGAGGAGCGCTACAAATCTGTTCTGTCCTGGATCTGGCTTTCTGAATTTCGCCCTTGGCCTGAGCCATCCGAACCAAGCCGCGTGTCAAAGGCGGATTTGCAATGGCGCAACGCGGATGACGAGGCGTCCGGGCAGACCAGGGCTATTGAGGAAGTGATCGATTTCGCGCAGGACAATGCCGGTTCTGCCGAGTCGTTAGAGGTAAAAAGCTCCGAAAAGACCCCGGGTCAAACATCTGAGAAGGAGACTCCAATGGGAAAGATTCGCTGGGTAGATGACGTGTTCGAAGCAATCCGGAGACTCGGAGGCAGTGCGACTCTGCATTCGATCTACAAGGAAGTGGAGAATATCCGCCGGAAGGCTGGGCGGTCAGTTCCTAAGACGCTGGAGGCAACTATCAGGCGGACACTCGAAGATCACTCGTCTGACTCAGCCAATTATCGTGGGACCGACCTTTTCGCCAACATTGGACGAGGTGAATGGGCAATCCGGCAGGATCGTCGCGCCTAGGACATATGAGTTGCTGCCTGCGGGGGGTAAGCCCTCGCAGGCGCTCGCGCCGAACAGCATAGAAATTGTGATGGAGGCGATAATGCGGAAATACCGGAACGAACTGAAAAGCGTGATATCGGCCGAGGGCCTCACGATAAATGATGTCAGGGTCGGCAGGCACATCAAGATCATTTGCGAGGAAGGGTGCATTACCGCTTCAAAGACACCTGGCGATTGGCGCAATATGCGAAACATCCGGTCGCAGGCTCGGCGAATGCGCGGTGGGTAGATTTTAACAGTCAGAGATCTTCGAAGGCTGCGCGCGGTTGGCGGTCTGGGAGCCTTCCGTCAGGCGCGGAACACTAGCTTAGCGCTGGGTGTTCGCACCGACGCCGAATGAGATTCTTTCCCTGATTCTTCACTCGATACAAGGCAAGACGTGGAAACGTTGGCGTGTTGCCCCGGTGTTACCCAGGAGGAATTTCCAGAGACGCTACGAACGACGCTAGCACTGGCAAATTACTGATATATCTAGAGATTTTATGGTGCTGCCGGAGAGATTTGAACTCTCGACCTCTCCCTTACCAAGGGAGTGCTCTACCCCTGAGCTACGGCAGCGCTGGAGTGAGGGCGGGATATACAGTCTGCGGGTAGGAGTGCAAGCGGATTTTTGCATCACCGTGCGGAATTGCGCGAGACACGGCCGAGGCAGGCTGGACCTGAGGCCACGTGTCGCGTAATCGCGGCGCATGAACAGCAAGGACAAGGCTTCCGGGACCGGCTGGACCACGGGCGCGGGCACAGGCGGCGACCGTGATGCGCGGTTGAAACAGGCGCTCAAGGCGAATCTGGCACGGCGCAAGGCACAGGCGCGGGCCCGTGCGGCCGAGGAGCCGTCCCGCGATGAATTGAAGACCGAACAGACAGGCCGGGACACGGCCGGAGAGGCGGAGCAGGATGGATAGGATCGTCGTTCAGGGCAACGGCCCGCTATCGGGTGAAATCAACATTTCGGGGGCGAAGAATGCCTGCCTGGCCCTGATGCCGGCAACGCTTCTGAGCGAGGAGCCGTTGACGCTCACAAATGCGCCACGCCTCTCCGACATCCGCACCATGACGACCCTGCTGGAATCGCTCGGCGCCGAGATTTCGACCATGCAGGACGGCAAGGTGCTGGCCATGTCCAGCCATGCCGCCGAAAACCACGTCGCCGACTATGACATCGTGCGCAAGATGCGCGCCTCCAACCTCGTGCTTGGCCCGCTGCTGGCGCGGCACGGCCACGCGGTGGTCTCGCTGCCGGGCGGCTGCGCCATTGGTGCACGTCCGATGGACATCCATATCGACGCGTTGGAGCAGATGGGCGCTGAGATCGAGCTGCGCGACGGCTATCTCCACGCCACGACGAAGGGCGGCCTCAAGGGGGCCGAGATCCCGCTGCGCTTTGCCTCCGTCGGCGCGACGGAGAATATCGTCATGGCAGCGACGCTGGCCAAGGGCACGACGGTCCTGAGCAATGCCGCGCGCGAGCCGGAAATTGTCGACCTCGTCGAATGCCTGCGCCGGATGGGCGCGCAGATCGAGGGGGAAGGCACAGATACGATCACCATCCAGGGCGTCGACCGGCTCAGTGGCGCGACCCATCCGGTGGTCGCGGACCGGATCGAGACCGGCACCTACATGCTGGCCCCGGCGATTGCCGGCGGCGAGGTCGAGCTGATCGGCGGGCGGATCAACCTGCTGGGAGCCTTCTGCGAGAAGCTCGATGCCTGCGAGATCGATGTCACCGAGACCGATAGGGGCCTGCGCGTGAAGCGCCGTAACGGGCGCGTTGGTGCGGTCGATGTTGTCACAGAGATTTTCCCCGGCTTCCCGACAGACCTGCAGGCGCAGATGATGGCGCTGCTGTGCACGGCGGACGGGGTCTCCGTACTCGAGGAACGTATCTTCGAGAACCGGTTCATGCATGCCCCGGAGCTGATTCGGATGGGGGCACAGATCGATGTGCAGGGCGGGGTAGCCACCGTGACCGGGGTCGAACGCCTGCGCGGGGCGCCGGTCATGGCGACCGACCTGCGCGCATCGGTCTCCCTGATCCTCGCGGCCCTTGCGGCCGAGGGGGAGACCGTGATCAATCGGGTTTATCATCTCGATCGCGGATATGAGCGAGTCGAGGAAAAACTGGGCGCCGTTGGCGCAAAGATCGAGCGGGTGAGCGAACATGACTGATGCAACCTTCGAGGACGGCGCGGAACGGCCGCTGAACCTGTCGGCGGAGGATGGCGACGACCTGCAGGTCATCTCGGCGATGGTGCAGGACGCGGTATTCCCGATCACCGAGATGCGTTGGGAGCGAAAGGCGCGGCGCTTCGCCGTGCTGCTCAACCGTTTCCGCTGGGAAGATCGCGAGGCCGCGGAGCGGCTGGGGCGGCCTTTCGAACGGGTGCAGAGCCTGCTCGTGATCGAAGACGTGCAGAAGGTTTCCAGCCAGGGGATCGACCGCGCGGATACCGAGACGGTTCTCTCGCTGCTGTCGCTGGCTTTCGAGCCGGGCGAGGACGGCACCGGGCGGCTGGAGCTGGTTCTGGCCGGGGACGGAGCAATCGGGCTCGATGTCGAATGCCTGAATGTCGCCCTTCGGGATGTGACGCGGCCCTATGTGGCCCCCTCGGGCCATGTCCCGGAGCATGGCGACTGAGCGCCGCGCAACGGCCTGCTTGAGGCGGCTGGAGCGGGGCGCTATCAGGGGCCTCGACAAGGAGACCCCATGCCCCAGTTTCTTGACAGCCGCGACGCGGATTTCGAAGCGAAATTCGCCGCCTTCCTGACCACCAAGCGCGAGGATGCGCCGGATGTGGATGAGACCGTTGCCGGCATCATCGCGGATGTGCGCGCACGCGGCGATGTGGCGGTGCTGGAGCTGACGGCGCGGTTCGACCGGCTGGAGCTGACGCCCGAGACGCTGGCTTTCTCGGCCGAGGAGATCGAGCGCTATTGCGCCGAGGTCTCCGAAGAAGAGCGCGCCGCGCTGGAACTCGCGGCCGAACGCATCCGGGCTTATCACGAGAAACAGCTTCCCGAAGATGCGAGCTGGCAGGATGCCTCCGGCGCAACGCTGGGCTGGCGCTGGACGCCGGTGTCGGCGGCCGGTCTCTACGTGCCGGGCGGGATCGCCTCCTACCCTTCCTCCGTGCTGATGAACGCCATCCCGGCCAAGGTCGCTGGCGTCGAGGAACTGGCCATCGCCGTGCCGACACCGGACGGCGAGGTGAACCCGCTGGTGCTGCTGGCGGCGAGGATCGCCGGGGTCGACAGGATCTATCGCATGGGCGGCGCGCAAGCCGTGGCCGCGCTGGCCTATGGAACCGAGACGGTCGCGCCGGTGGACAAGATCACCGGGCCGGGCAACGCCTTTGTCGCCGCCGCCAAGCGGCGTGTCTTCGGCAAGGTCGGGATCGACATGATCGCGGGGCCCTCGGAGATCCTCGTCATTGCCGATGCGGAGAACGACCCCGACTGGATCGCCGTGGACCTGCTCAGCCAGGCCGAGCATGACGAGAGCGCGCAGTCGATCCTGATCACGCCGGATGCCGCGTTTGGTCGTGCCGTCGCCGAAGCCGTCGAGAAGCGGCTTGAAACGCTGGAACGACGCGCCGTCGCTGCGCCGAGCTGGCGCGATTATGGCGCGATCATCACGGTGCGCGATCTCGACGAGGCCGCCGCCCTGTCGGACCGGGTCGCGCCCGAGCACCTGGAGCTGTGTGTCGCCGATCCGGAGGCGCTGTCGGACAAGATCAAACATGCCGGCGCCATCTTCCTCGGCGCCTGGACGCCGGAGGCCATCGGCGACTATGTCGGCGGGCCGAACCACGTGCTGCCCACGGCGCGCTCGGCGCGCTTCTCCTCCGGGCTTTCCGTGCTCGATTTCATGAAGCGCACCACGCTGGCGCGCATGTCTCCCGGCGCCCTGGCCGCGATTGGCCCGGCCGCCGAAACCCTTGCCATTTCCGAGAGCCTGGAGGCGCATGGCCTGTCCGTCCGCGCCCGGCTCGACCGGCTCAACGAGGACGGCTGATGAACGCCAACCGCATCTGCCATATCGAGATCGACCAGACGCATCTGGCCGCGCCCACGCCCGAGATCGAGCAGGAGCGGAAGGTGGCAATCTTCGACCTGCTCGAGGACAATTCCTTCGCCCTGCCCGAACGGCATGAGGGCGAGGCCATCCCGGAGGGCCCCTACCGGCTGCTGCTGGCGATCCGCGAGCGCCGCCTGGTCTTCGACATCGCCACGCAAGGCAACGATAAGGTCGGCGAGTTCCACCTCTCGCTGAGCCCGTTCCGGCAGGTGGTGAAGGACTATTTCCAGATCTGCGAGAGCTATTTCTCTGCCGTGAAAACCATGCCGCCGAGCCAGATCGAGGCAATCGACATGGCGCGGCGCGGCATCCACAACGAGGGCGCGCGCGTTCTCCAGGAGCGGCTGGAAGGCAAGGCGGCAGTCGATATCGACACGGCGCGGCGTCTCTTCACCCTCATCTGTGTGCTGCATTTCGGAGGCTGAGCGATGGGAGATCTTCCGGCTTCGGTGCTTTTCACCTGCGATCACAACGCGGTGCGCTCGCCGATTGCCGAAGGTATCGCCAAGCTTTATTACGGCCATTCCTTCTATATCCAGTCCGCCGGCGTAAAGAACGACCTCGAGATCGACGGTTTCTGCATCGCCGTCTGTGACGAGTTGAAGGTCGACCTCTCGCGCCACCGTGCCCGCTCTTTCGACGAGATGCAGGATTGGGGCGACGATCTGGGCGGCTTCGACCTCATCGTCTCGCTCTCGCCGGCAAGCCAGCGCAAGGCGCTGGAGCTGACGCGTTATTACCATCTGGACGTCGAATACTGGCCGATCATGGACCCGACCGGGCTCGGCGAGACCCGCGACGCCAAGCTGGCCCGCTACAGGCAGACGCGCGACCAGATCATCGAGCGGCTGGTCGCCCGGTTCGGCCCGCCGACAGCACAATAAGCCGATGGGGGTCCCCGACAGGGGGCCGGGGCTTCCTTGTCGCCGGGATCAACTCGGCGATCAATCCGGAACCGATCTCCGACACGCCCCCCGGTCGCGGAGCTGCATATGCGCCGGACGGCATGGTCCGCGTGACCGCGATTGTCGCGATGTTTTCCCCCTCGGCGCCAAATTCTCGCTCCGCAGCGGTGATGATATCCATTTGCGGCAAATCGCCCTTGATTTGACCGGTATAAAAGCGCATTTAACGGCCACCCTCGCTAGAGGGCCGACTGAAACCATTTTTGGAGTGACCATGGCCAAGGAAGAGCTGCTCGAATTTCCCGGTGTCGTGAAGGAACTTCTGCCGAATGCGACATTCAGGGTCGAGTTGGAAAACGGCCATGAAATCATCGCTCATACGGCAGGAAAGATGCGCAAGAACCGCATCCGTGTCCTCGCGGGCGACCGGGTCCAGGTTGAACTGACCCCTTACGACCTGTCGAAAGGTCGTATCAACTACCGCTTCAAGTAAGGCCGCAACCGCATGCGCCTGATCCTCGGCTCGGGCAGCCCGCGCCGCCGCGAGCTGCTGGCCCAGATCGGCGTCGTGGCCGATGACATCCGTCCGCCCGATATCGACGAGACGCCCCTGAAGGGCGAACTCGCGCGGAGCTATTGCAACCGCATGGCACGGGAAAAGGCGCTGGCCGTAAAGGCTGCTGCCGACGAGATCGTGCTGTCCGCCGATACGACAGTCGCGCTTGGCCGCCGTATCCTGGGCAAACCGGGCGACGCCGCCGAGGCCGCCGAATTCCTGCACGCGCTCTCCGGCAGACGACACCGCGTGATCACGGCCGTTGCCGTGCGGATCGGCGACAGGCTGCTGGAGCGCGACAGTGTCAGCGCCGTCAAGATGAAGATGCTGAGCAACCTGGAGATCAACGCCTATCTCGCCTCCCGTGACTGGGACGGCAAGGCCGGCGGATACTCGATCCAGGGGCCCGCTGGCGCCTTTATTCCGTGGATCTCCGGCTCCTACACAGCGATTGTCGGCCTGCCACTCGCCGAGACGGCAAACCTGCTGATCGCCGCGGGCTACCCGCTATACAGGGAAACAGAATGAAGGGCAGAAGCGTCTTTCTCGACCACATCGCCGGCCGCGCCGCCGCCGCTCTGGTGATCGATGGCAGCCTCGAGGACTTCCTCGTCACCCCGCCAGAGGACGGCCCCGAACCGGTCGGCACGATCTTCCGCGCCGTCGTCGACCGCCCGATCAAGGGCCAGGGCGGTGTCTTCGTCCGCCTGCCTGGCGGCGAGACCGGCTTCCTGCGCCACGCCAAGGGCCTGTCCGCCGGCCAGCCCGTCCTGGTCCAGACCACCGGATTCGCCGATCCCGGCAAGGCCGCACCGATGACGTTGAAGTTGCTGTTCAAGTCCAAATTCGCCATCGTGACACCCACTGCGCCGGGGCTCAATGTCTCCCGACAGATCCGCGACGAGGAACGCCGGGCAGAGCTCAAGTTCCTCGCCGAGGACCTGATGTCGGGCAGCGATTTCGGGCTGATCCTCCGCTCCGAAGCAGAAAACGCCGATGAGACCGACGTCGCGGAGGATATCGCCGAGATGCGCAGCCTCGCCGAGGCGATCCTTTCCGGTCAGGATGGCGATCCGGAACGGCTTCTGGATGGTGCCGATGCCCACGCGCTGGCATGGCGCGAATGGGGCCAGCCGGACGAAATCGAGACCGAGCCGGGTTGCTTTGAAACCCGCGGCATCCTCGACGCCCTTCTGGAGGGCATCGGCAGCGCCACCGCCCTGCCCGGCGGTGGCTCGATCCTGGTGGAACCGACCCGTGCCATGATTGCGGTCGATGTCAATTCCGGAACGGATTTCTCTCTGGCGGCTGCCCTGAAGGCCAATATCGAAGCCGCCCGTGCGCTTCCCAGGGCGCTCCGCCTGCGCGGCCTTGGCGGTCAGGTTACGGTGGATTTCGCGCCCCTTCCCAAGAAGGATCGTCGTCAGATCGACCAGGTCTTGCGCACTGCATTCAGAACCGATCCTGTCGAAACTTCGCTCGCCGGCTGGACACCTCTCGGGAATTTCGAAGCCCAACGCAAGCGGGAGCGCCTGCCGCTCGACGCAGAAGTTCTGAAGGCGCTGCAATGACTTGCCCCATTTGCCAGGAAAAGAGTCAACCGCGCTATAGCCCGTTCTGTTCTAGGCGATGTGCGGATCTCGACCTCTCGCATTGGCTCGATGGAAGCTACGCAATCCAGACCGAAGAACCAGCGCTGCATCTCGACTCCGATGCCGAGAACGGTGCCCAGCCCAAGCACTGACTTTTTTCGTCGTGGCCTCTGGACTTACCCTGAAGCTGCGTCTAGAAGGCTCGAACCCAACGCTAGCGCGTTCCCGTGCCCGGGTAGCTCAGGGGTAGAGCAGTGGATTGAAAATCCTCGTGTCGGTGGTTCGATTCCGCCCCCGGGCACCACTCCCCTTAGCAAGCCCCTGTTTCCCTTCAGTTTTCACCAATGCGAGCTGGAGTGTAGACCATGCTGGAGACCAAAACTGCCGCCTTCACATTTGTGAAGCAAGGGATCTTCTATTTCTCACGTCGTGTCCCGAGCGACCTTTCCCACCACTATGACACCGACAGGATCAGCTACTCGCTGAGGACCAGATCGGCTGTCGTAGCCAACACCAGGACAACGAGAGCAGCGATGCAGCTCGACAACCACTGGTACCACCTCCGTGTTCAGGATGTTGACTTGTCCGGAAAGCACCGCCTGCGATGTCAGGGCCAGTCTGTCTTGAGTCAACAAACACCTCATGCGGGGGCTGAGCAGAACACAGTCACCCTGGCCAAGCTGGGCATCCCTCGAACGACATTTTATCGGTGGTATGATCGATACCTTCAGCGTGGCGCGTCCGTTGAACACGAACCGGCCTCAGCGTCCGAGCAGGCGAAGCGTGATGTTCTGGACAAGGCTGCCATCAGACGTCTGTTCGATGCCAGCCGGTGCCGGTAAGGCGCGCGCAAGATTTGGCACGCTCTGCGCCGGGAAGGACACGACATCGCTCGTGGCACCGTGGAGCGCCTGATGAAAGCCAAGGGTATTCAGGGTGTTGTCCGGGGCAAGAAGGTCGTCACGACCAATCCTGACACGGCACAGCCATGCCCCGACGACAAGGTGAACCGAGAGTTTGCGGCGGATTTCCCAAACCAGCTTTGGGTTTCGGATTTCACCTATGTCTCCAGCTGGCAGGGAATGGTTTACGTAGCCTTCGTGATCGATGTTTTCGCCCGCAAGATCGTCGGGTGGCGCGTCTCGACCTCGATGTCGACCGGTTTCGTGCTGGATGCCTTGAACCAAGCCATCTGCCAGAGGGCTCCGTCCGAGGCCGACAAGCTGATCCATCACAGCGACCGTGGCGGCCAATACCTGTCGATCAAATACACCGAGCAACTGGCCGAAGCAGGAATCGACACCTCGGTCGGTAGCGTCGGGGACAGTTATGACAATGCTCTGGCCGAAAGCATCATCGGATTGTTCAAGACCGAAGTTATCAACTTCATCGGCCCCTGGAAGTCAGTTGGCCAGGTCGAATGGGAGACGTTGAAATGGATCGACTGGTACAACAACGAGCGCCTGCACAGCGCCATCGGATACGTCACGCCGCAAGAAGCAGAGGAGGCCTTCTACGAAGCCTTGAACGCTGACGAAAAAGCAACCTAATCATTGAACCAAACCCTCTCCGGTAGAGATTGATGCGCCGACCCTGTTCGGGTCCCAACTTGTGGCGGTCCCTGTTCAGACAGGTGCGTCGACCACGGAGCGAAGCTTGAACCCAGCCAGGATACAATGCCAGCGCGGCAAAACCGCCCGAAGACTATACAGATGCAACCCGATTGGCGAAAACGAGTTCGGGTTGGTCTGACACCGCCCTATGGATAGACACATTTGTCAGGGTGAGGCCCCCATGGTGGGACATGAGTTGCCCGCCACTGGCCGCAGGGTGGAGCGCTCGACCACGGTGCAGGGGAATATCCGGGCTTCGGGATGGCGGTCAGGCTCATCCAGCATGGCAAGCATCATCTCGATCGACGAGCCCACGATCTGGCGGATCGGCTGGTGAATCGTGGTCAAGGCGATGTTTTCCCATCGCGCCATTTCCATATCGTTCAGCCCGATGATCCCGATGTCATCAGGGGAGGACAGGCCACTTTCCCGAATCGCCGATAGCGCCCCAATCGACAAAACATCGTCGCCGCAGAAATAGGCTTGTGCGGGCCGTGATTCCAGGAACCGCGACATCTCGAAACGTCCGGCATCGAAGGTATAGGCGCCGGCGAAGGAGTGGCTCACGCTCACGTCGGGATGTTTTGCCAGCTCCTCCACGAAGCCGGCATAGCGGTCCTGCGTCGAGGTCGACGATTCCGGCCCTCCCAGGAAAGCGACATTGTCATACTTGCGCGAGATCAGTTCGCGTGCAGCCATGCGTCCGCATTCGACATTGTCGATGCCCACCACATGAACCTGTGGCGTGGCGACCGACCGGCCGAACGCATGCACCACCGGGATACCGGCGTCCCGAAACGCCACGGCAAATCCCGGCGGCAGCGTGGAGGATGCAACAACGACCCCGTCGACGGAATATTGCCGCATCATGCGAATGGAGTTTCTGGGGTCGACGTCGTCCGAAAGATTCAGCAGCAGGGGGCGCAGGCCAACGTTCTGCAAGCCGCGGGTGAACAGGTCGAAGACTTCAAGGAAAATCGGATTGTGAAAGTTGTTCGACACCAAACCGATCATCTTCGTGCTTCCGGTGGTCAGCGACGAGGCAAGCGCGTTGGGATGATACCCCAGTTCCTTGGCCGCGCCTTCGACGCGCTCGCGCATCTTTTGCGATACCGAGGCGCCCGGTGTGAACGTTCGCGACACGGCCGAACGCGATACACCCGCTCGCTCCGCCACATCCTTCAATGTCACCGGCATCGGTATTCCACCTTCGTTATGAACTCGCCGATAGACGAATGCGTCATCCGGAGCTGTGCGATGGCAGTCGATTTCCTCCAGACAGGTGATGAAGGAGAAGTCATTCTCGTTCTGACGGTGGGCGGGACAGCTCGGCCCGCGGCCGGCAGGGGCGAGGACTTCGGTCTTTCGCGTTCCCCCGACGCCTTCGCCGCGCTTTCCCCGTCCCCAAGAGGATAGAGCGCAAACCCGACATATCCCCAACCAGCACGATCGGGCGTGATGTCATTAGCCTTGTCGTGGGGTCCGTCGGGCCCGAGCTGCAGGTCTGCTATCGCTTCTCCCATCTAGGGCACGCGGCGCGCGCTGTTTTCTTCCAGCGCTGCGTTGAAGTCATCCACGCCCATCCCCGTGTCCAGCGCACGCGCGAGGAGTTCGGCCTGGCTTTCCGAGGCCAGCCCGCCGATGGGCGGATCGGTGTCGAGATTGGTCGGGAAGGGGTAGCCCTCAGCGGCGGCCCCGATCGCCGCCGCACGCGCGGCACCGGTCAGGTTCAGGTCCCGCAGGGCGGGGAAGAGCCGACGCACCATCCCGGGTCGGTCTATCCGCTCCAGCGTGCGCCCCATGGCCGAACCGATCTGCATCAGGTTCGCCATTCGTTGGATATTCGAGGACCGGTTTTCGCCCGCGGCATGGAATAGTGCGGGGTTGAAGAACAGCCCATCGCCCTTCTGCAGCGGCAATTGCACATGGCGCCGCTCGAAGAGATCGCGGAACGCGGGCAGCAATGCCGCCACATATCCCGGCCCGTAGCGTTGCGAGTTCGGCAGAAGCTTCGTCGGTCCGCTTTCGACCGGCATGTCGCAATGGGCCACGGCGCCCTGAAGGGTCAGGGCCGGGGAAAGGCGATGCGCATGTGCCGGAAATGCCTGGGCCTGATCCTGAGTCACGAAGCCGAGATGATAGTCGCGATGGCAGGTCTGCGGCTTGCCTCCGGGCCGCACGAGGTTGACCTGCGTGGTCATTTGCCACCATGGGCCCAACCAGGCTTCGCTGACCGCGGCGACGGCCGGGCTGGCAAAGTAGCGGGCAAACAGGTGCGGGTCGCGCAGACAGAGCTTCTGAAGGGAGTTCCACACCCGCTCATTGGCCCCGCGTTCGCCAAAATGATCTCCACCGGTGTTGAGCGCGCTTTCTTCTCCGATGATCGCCTCGAAAGCAGTTGTGGCCGCATCGACCGCGTCGAGGTCGGGGATCGCACCTTTCAGGACCAGGACCCCCGAGAGATCACCCAGAACCTGCGCCCATTCTGCCAACAGCGCCCGGCGCGTGTCGGGCGCGGCAAGGGCAGCCTCGATCTCCATCGCCGTGTAGATGGGAATGTTGAATTCCACGCTGCTGGCAAATCGCAGCCGGCCGGGATCAAGCGGTTCGGAGATCAGCGCCTCGAATTCTTCGATCTTGCAGTCGGACGGCGTGAAGGTGAAATGGCTGCTCATGATCTATCCTTTTCTGGTGGGGACACCACGCCGGGCCTGTAGCGGTCTGAACCCGGCTTAAAAAGCTGGCGGGTCTCGACCTCATTCCGCAACAACAGGGACACGATATGGCCCTCATCGCTCGCTTGGTTCAGGGTCTTGAAACTGGCGCCAGTCCTGGGCGATCTCATCGACTTGCCGCAGGTCGGAGCGGCATTGGTCCCGCGCCGTCTCGGAGAAAGGCGCGGCCATCGCCACCTGCTCGATACCGGGTTCCGGCGCGACCATCCCAATATGCGACTGGCTGATTTGCCCTGCGCCGAGGAATACAGATCGGATGCACATGCCACGTCCCCGGTCAGAGTGCGTGTTCCATGTATTCCTCGCCGGTTTTCGCGCCGGTGATATAGGCCACGATGTCCTGACCGTCCGTCTCCTCCTTTTTCAGATTCGCCACGATGCGGCCGCGACGGAACACCACGATCCGGTCGACGAGTTCCATCACCTGCCGCATGTTGTGGCTGATAAGGATCAGCGGCTCCCCCTGGTCCTTCAAGGTCTTGATGATGTTTTCCACCTGCGCGGTTTCCTGCACGCCCAAGGCCGCGGTCGGTTCGTCCATGATGGTCAGACGGGAATGGAAGGTCGCGGTGCGGGCAATCGCGACGCATTGGCGCTGACCGCCAGACATGTTTCGGATCGTGTTGCGGATGTTGGGGATCTTCACCGCAGTCTTGTTCAGACCGTCAATCGTGGCCTGCCGCATGCCCTTGTAGTCAAGGATGCGGAACGGACCAAGCCAATCGGCAAAGGTCTTCTCACGCCCCAAGAAGAGGTTGTCCGGCACGTCAAGATCATCTGCCAGCGCCAGCGTCTGGAACACGGTCTCGATCCCGGCTTCGCGGGCATCGAGCGGCCCGGCAAAATGGACCTCGTCGCCATACAGCCAGACCTGGCCACGGGTGCGTTGCTCGACCCCGGTGATCTGGCGGACAAATGTCGATTTGCCCGCGCCATTGTCGCCCATGATGGCAACATGTTCGCCCTTTCGGATTTCGAAATCGGCCCCTTCGAGCGCGTGAACACCACCATAATGCTTGGTCAGATCCACGGTTTTGAGAACAACGTCCTGATTCATATCCTGTCCTTCTGTCTCAAGCTCGGCTGCGTTGGCGATATTGGTCGAGCACGACCGCGGCAATGATGATGCCCCCCATGGCCATCAGCTGATAGGATCCATCGAGCTTGATATACGTGAAGCCGGACCTGATGACGCCGATGACCATTGCGCCCAACACCGTGCCGACAATCGACCCGCGTCCGCCCTTCAGGCTGATGCCACCGATCACGGCCATGGCGATTGCGAACAACTCGTAGAATTCCCCCATACCGGCCTGGGCCGTCGATCCCTTGGAACTCAACACAATCCCGGCAAAGGCCGCCAGCATCGACGCGAGCATGTAGACCAGAACCTTGTGGCGCTTGACGTTGATGCCCGACATCCTGGCGGCTTCTTCGTTCGAGCCGATGGCGTAGGTGTGCTTTCCATAGACCGTGAACTTGAGGATCAGTTGAAAGACAACCGCCAGCGACAGGAACCAGACCACCGGCATCATGCCCGAGCCGATGAACTTGTACCCTTCGGTCGGGAACGAAACGGGGCGGCCTCCGGACCACCACAGCGCAATGCCGCGGCAGATCAGGAACATGCCAAGCGTGGCGATGAAGGGAGGAATCCGGAAATAGGCGATGAACGTGCCGTTTATCGCGCCGATAATGGCCCCGAACGTCAATCCGACGGCGATGGGAACGATTGTCGGCAGGTCCATGGCCCAAAGCCCGAAAACTGCCTTTGGGTTTGGGTTGCCGTTCACAAGCTCGGTCTGTGCAAAACTCATCGCGATCATGGCGGTCGCGGCGACCAGGGGGCCGGAACTGAGGTCAATGCCGGCCGTGATGATGACCTGGGTGACGCCGAGGGCAATGATGCCGATGATCGCCACCTGCAGGATGATGATCTTCAAGCGTGCTTCGTTGAAAATGGAGTCGAAACGATCCCTGGTATCAAACAGGAAACTCTGCCCTTTCATGTAGGGCAGCAACTGGCCGGCCACCTCGAAGAGCGCGACGATGATAATCAGCGCCAGGAGGATGTTCATTTCATTGGGCCAGGACCTTTTTTGTTTGTCAAAGGTCAGTCCGCCGGTTCCATGGCTGGTATCCGCCATTTCTTACGCCCCCTGTGTCAACGCCATAGCGTTGCAGGACGGAGCCAAGGGCTCCGTCCTGCGAATTGCTTCTGATTGAACTCAGTTCTTGTCGAGGAAGTCGGCCATGTTCGCCGGGGTCACAAGAACGAAGGGGATGTAGACTTTCTGATCTACGTCTTCGCCTTTCGTCAGCGCGATCGCCGTATCGACAGAGCCCGCGCCCTGACCAAAGGCATCCTGGAACACGGTGACGTCGTAGTCGCCGGATTGCATGGCAACCAGGGCGTCCTGGCTCGCGTCGACGCCGCCAACCTGTACGTCGGCCATGTCCATGCCGCCTGCCTTCATCGCCTGAATCGCGCCGATAGCCATTTCGTCGTTATTGGCCAGGACGAAATCGAAGGGCTCACCCGAGGACATCCAGTTGGTCATGAGGTCCTGGGCTTCATCGCGGGACCAGTTGGCGGTCTGCTCGTCAATCAGCGTCATGAAGTTGCACATATCCATGCCGATGACGTCGTGCACATCCTTCGAACGCTGAACTGCGGCCTGGTTCGACAGCTGGCCGTTCATCAGGTAGCCACGGGCACCGCCGGCCTTCCCGTCGGCCCGCAGATTGTTACAGATCTGGAAAGCCGAAAGCGTGCCGGATTCAATCTCGTTCGACGCCACAAAGGCTTGCGTCGGTGGAAGCTCGTTGACGTTGTCGGGCTCGCGGTTGACGAATACCAGCGGCACGTCGCCGGCGGCTTCGGTCACGGCGGCGCCGGCCGAGGTATCGACGATGTTCACGATGATCGCGTCAACGCCCGAGGCCACGAAGTTCTTCACCTGGTCGATCTGCTTTGCGAGATCGTCGGTGGCGTCCTCCATCTGCAGCTCGACACCATCAAGGCTGTCGGCGTGCTCTGTCATACCATTTCGCATGACGGTCAGCCAGTTATCGTCGAAACGCGAGATCGTCGCGCCGATTTCAAGCGCGAACGCAGAAGTGCTCATAACGGACATGAGCGCCGTCGCGGCAACAATAGTTCTTTTCATGAGTGTCCTCCCTGATCGGTGCCCGGCACACACCTGTTGTTTTTGCCGGAAAGCCCCTGTTTCGAGGCTGTTCACCCTCGCTTCATGCGGCTCTCAACCACATCTGCGAGGAATTGAAATCTCCTGACCTGCGCATCGCCTTAACGGGGTCGGCAAGGGTGCGAGGGTCGGCTGCAAAGCACTCAGAGGCCCGACCCGCGCGATCAGCTTGGCCTCCAGATCCTTGCGCAGTTCCATCTCGACAGGGCCCGGATCCCGCACGAATTCGCGGATCTGGCCCAACGGCGTCTCTGACATTGCGGCTTGGTTCAACTCGAAATCGGGCATGTTTCCCCTGTCAGTCCCGCACCCAGGTTTCCTCCCGAAGCCTGCGATGTCTCCGAAGGCTCGACGAATAGTTGCGTTGCGTCAACGAAAACTTGCAACCGATTGCAGTTTTAAATGAGCGACCATCCGAGCTGTCCGTGGAGGATGTCATGGGTACTTGGCTAGCGACCGGGCGGGGGGCTGAGTTGCGTCCTCGGAAGAAGAAACGCGACCCGTTCAAGTACTTCAAGACATCGGCGGAGATCATTCGCCTGGCCATGATGCTCCACGTCCGTTTCGCGGCGAAAGCCAGAGAAAGTGATAAATGACAGGCATTTAACGGGCTTATATCTGCGTCCGTCCGTCGGATGACCGAGACGTCGGCAATGCAGCCCCAGCCAGCCCCCCTGTTGTCGGAACTCGAGTTTGAAATGTTCGAAGCGGGATTTGGCGCAAAGCTTTTCTGTCGACCACTGGCTGACATTCGTACGAACAGCACCATCTAGAAAGGTACCGTCGCGTTATTCCTGACGCGCGGCTTTTCTCGGAGAACCTGCAATGACTGACCGTTCCTCATTTGGAAAAGACACCACAACCGATGAAGTGCTCGAGGGTATAGATCTTTCAGGAAAGACCATCATTATTACCGGTGGAACCAGTGGCTTGGGCCAAGAAAGCGCTCGTGCGATGGCTGCAAGGGGCGCCTCGGTGATAATCACGGGCCGTGATTTGGACAAAGCCCGCGCCGTTGCCACCCGGATCGGGGGAGATGTAAGCATTGAGGAGCTTGAGCTTGGGTCGATCGCGTCCATTCGTGCCTTTGCCCAGAGAATCCTGAAAAAACGCACTGAAATTGACATCCTGATCAACAATGCGGGTGTTATGGCCAGCCCGTATGCTGAGACGAACGATGGGTTCGAGTTGCAGTTCGGGTCCAACCACCTCGGTCATTTCCTGATGACGACCCTGCTTATGCCGGCTCTCGGCGAGGGGAGCCGCGTCGTCTCTCTGAGTTCGTCGGCACATCACTTCGCCCCAGTCATGTTCGACGACATCGGTTTCAAGGCGAAGGATTACGACAAGTGGGCGGCCTACGGTCAGTCCAAGACCGCGAACGCGCTATTTGCGGTGGGCCTGAACGCAAGGCTCAAATCCAAAGGTGCGGAGGCATTCTCTGTCCATCCCGGCGTGATACAGACCGAACTTGCCCGACACATGACCGAAGAAGATATGGCGATGTTCGCCGAGGGCATAGAAGCTGGCACAATCCCAATGAAATCGATCCCGCAAGGTGCCGCGACCCAGGTCTATGCTGCCACTGCGCCTGAACTGACCGGAATGGGCGGTGCCTATCTAGCAGATGTCCAGATCGCCCCGGTGGAGGAGGATACAGAAGACATGACCAAGGTCCGACCTTACGCACTTGATGAGACGGCGGCTGAGAGGCTTTGGGACATTTCCGAAGAAATGGTCTCGACGGTGTAACGCTCCAAGTTCGGGCACTCACCATCGGGCGACTCCCAAGGGTCGCCCGATTGCGTCCCAAAAGCCCACGGGCAGAGCTCACTCTGCGAAAACGACGCCGGACCGTTTTCTTCGCCTAGGCTCAGGACTCGTTCTCGTCTCATAGCCAGAACATGACGGTTGCCGCGAGAGCGATGGCTGATAGGAACGCTCTCAGGCACCGGTCGTAGCGGGTGGCAACGCGCCGCCAGTCCTTGAGCCTGCCGAACATGATCTCGATACGGATTCGACGCCGGTAGCCTCGCTTGTCGAATTTGACGGGTTTCTTTCGTGCTTTACGCCCAGGGATGCAGGCGTGAGAAGGGCGGTGAGAAAGTCGTCCACGGTAGCGGTGGGATGAGCCTGCTGCGGGCGGCGTAAAAGTCGTCCACCTTTGCCCTTCCTGATTTGACGGAGGGAGGGCGGGAGGATCTTCACCCGCTGCCCGGCAGTGGTTTGCTTGCAAACCATGAGAGGGTGGATTTGTATCGCAAGGTTTGTCTGGCGTGTGCAGAAGGCATGAGCCAGCGTGAGGCGGCCCGGCATTTCGAAATATCTCGTGACACCGTTCGGAAGATTTTGGCGTTTTCGGTCCCACCCGGCTACCGGCGGTCAGCACCGATCCGGCGTCCCAAACTGGATGGGTTTACCGGGATCATCGACCAGTGGCTGTCGGAAGATCGGGAACAACCGCGCAAACAGCGGCATACAGCCAAGCGGATCTTCGAACGGCTTCGCGACGAGCACGGCTTCGAGGGCGGGTATACCATCATCAAGGATTATGTGCGGGAGCACGGTCGGCGGAATCGTGAGGTGTTTGTTCCTCTGACGCACGCACCGGGCCATGCCCAGGCCGATTTCGGCGAAGCGGTCGTAGTGATCGGCGGCGTCGAGCAGAAGGCCCATTTCTTTGCTCTGGATCTTCCGCATAGCGATGCCTGTTACGTTCGGGCGTATCCGGCGGCAACGGCGGAAGCCTGGATGGACGGGCATGTCCATGCCTTTGGGTTCTTCGGGGCTGTTCCGCTGTCGATC
>CANMIP010000038.1 GCA_947497945.1 uncultured Tropicimonas sp.
TTCCGTAGTCTGCGAAAGCGTCATCGGGCGACAGCATCGGGTGCGCCTCGCCGTCGCCCTTGACCTGGGTGACTTCGATCAGCGGTTCCCACCGCATCCGGCGCTCGGCATAGGCGGCGTCGATCGGGGTCTTGTCCGTCAGCGTCACGTCATCGAACATCAGGCCATTCGACAGATTGCCATTGTGAGGAATGGCCAGCACCTGCCCGCCGGTTAGCGTTTCGTACCGCTCCATCCAATCCCAGAGATCTTCGGGGTCGTCACTGTCATAGGCGCTGAAGGGGACAACCTGGTCGGCCTCCGCCTTGCTGTCCCTGAAAATGAGATTGCGGTGCAGGTTGTTGCCGTCTGGGCCGGACGTCCATTCATAGCCGATCAGGGCGGTGAACGCACCAGGATCGTTGTGCTGCTCGGCGGCCTCGGTGATACGCTCCCACATGGTCTGGACAAGCGGGCTGTCAGCCAGTGGATCGCCGCCACTTGGACCGGACGAGAATGCGCTGCCCCAGTAAACATAGGCTTCGTCCTTGGCCTCCTTGGTCCGGGGCGAAAAGATGTCGCTCAACCCGGCGGCCCATTCGTTGCCCTCGAGTAGCGGGCTGTCTTCGTCGAGCGCGATATAGAGACCGAGGTTCTCGGCGTGATCGGCAACGACCAGAAAATCCAGCGGCCGCTGCAGACGCGCCGGGATGCCGTTCGACGACGTGACAACCTGCCCCTTGGCAAAACGATAGGCGTCGTCAGGTGTGGTTGTTGCACCGGTAAGTCCTGCATCGGCGGAATATGCGGTGTGCAGATGGGTATCGCCGAAGAGGACCTGGTCGGGATAATCGTGTTGCAGATACGGCGAGTATTCGGTTTCCGTATCCGGCGACGTCATCCCCACGAGTTCCTGGGCAGTCGCTGCCTGGGCTGCCAGTATGGCGGTTCCGCCAAGAAACGCCGCTTTGAGAATACTGAAAGTCATATTGTTCCTGCCCTACAAATTGTGAATGGTCACGCGCCGGTTCCGGTTTCCGCGCCGACCCCGTTCAGAACCTGAACGTGGCTCCGAGAAGCGGACCGGACTGAGTAACGTCAAATACGATGCCATCCTGCTCGTAATCGACGGCGAGGTGGCGCCACGCCATGGTCAGGCCAAACCGCTCGGTGACGGCATAGGTGGCGCCGGCCATCACGCTCCATTCGAGATCCGCCCCCACGCCAAAGCCACCAACCTCCGCACTTCCGAAGAGGTCCCAGCGATCAGAGGCATCATATTGGCCGGCGATGCCGATCAGCGGATCGACCCAGCTGGCGTCAGAGCTTTCCGTGTACTTTCCGAGGCCGGTCGCCGACTGGGTCTTGACCGTGATCTCGTTGTCGAGCCACCAGGCGCGGAACCCGATATAGGCATCGACGTTGTACTGGTCGCTCTGCGCGACCGAATGGCCCACGGCAAACGCAAGGTTCGATGTCCGGCTCACCACCTCGACGCTGTCGACGATCGGCCCGCCAATGCCCTCTGTCGCGGTCGTCTGCACCGCTGATCCGTCGAAAAACACCGACCACGGGCCGTTGCGCGCGCTGGCAAACAGGAACAATCCGTAATCGAGATCGTCCACGATATCGCCGAACGAGAGCGAGACTTCCTCGGACGGCACACCGGGCACCGTGCCCAGATCGCCCTCAAGACCGGCAAGCCACGCATAGGGCGAAACCTTGAACTCCCATGCGGATTCTGCGTTTGCCGAGGTGAACGAAATTGCCACAGCAGACAAGCCCAGTGCAGCAGCGCCAAGACGCAAAAAAACAGTCATCTCCCACCTCCCAAGGTGCAACTTCTTCTCTCTCAGAGACTGGCGACGGGCCTGAGCCGCTGGATGATTGAATGCCCGCCAGTCTTCATTCCGTTCGCCTTTCAGGCTGCGTTCGGCGCCAGCGTTTCAAGACAGATCAGAGGACCCGACGAGTCCACACTCGAAGCGAACGGCAATGGCGCGCTCAAACAGGAAGCGCTACCCATTACAGGGTCAGTTTCCTGGCTTGGGTCACGCTACCGCCAAACCTGTTTCAATCGACCGGCTCGATCTCCGGGAAAGTCCAGCTGCCGTCGAGGATTTCCGCGCGTGGCTCATAGAGGCGGATGGAATGGTTCCAGCCGGGCGAGATCGGGATGCAGTTGATCCGGCCATCCTCGCAGCTACCGAAATGCAGTGTGTAGGACCCGTCGTCATTCGGTGTCGCGCTGACATTGTTGTAGCTGTTCACGCCAAGATCGTTCGGTTCCAAGTAGCCGTCGGCATTGTAGACCGTGACCGACCAGAACGCGTCGACCGGCACGTCCTTGACCGTGACCGCATGCGGGGTCTCGCCGTCATTGGCCTCCACGCCGTCGACAACATAGGACGCGGCGGTGCGCGGCAGCCCACCCCACCCCGCAGCGGCACCGACGAGGTGGTCGATCGGGCGGGTCTGCTCCTTCGTGCCAAACGCATATCTTGCGTCAAAGCCAAGCACAGCGATATCGCTCAGCGCCTTGCGGGCCACGCCGAGGCTTTCCAGATCCCAGTCAGGGGCCTCGAATGGCCCGGAGCCGCCACCGCTCACCTGTATCGCGTCCTGCGCGGCATGAGCCTCTGCGATGTCGTCCGGGTTGCCGACGTCGGCAAAGGTGCGGAACGCCACGAAGGCAAAGCGGGTACCGACCTCATCCTCGGTTAGCGTGTAGGTCCCGGGCTTGGCCTCGGCAAACAGGTAGTGATCCTGATTGATCACGAGCATCGATTGATAGCGCCCGTCCGCGTCGGGCAGGGTGATTTCCGCAGGCTCCGACAGATCCAGCATCAGGCCCGAATACAGCGTGTCCTGGTTCATTCGGATGACGGCCTGATTGTCCGGAGTGATGGGGTCGCGCACATGGGCAAATTTGCCAAAACCTATCCCGTACATCTCCATCTGCGAGCGGATCATGTGATCGGTTTCAGCGCGCACGAAGGTCTCGACCGTGACCTCTTCGGCAAACGCCAGCGTCGGTGCGCAGAGCGCGAGCGTCAGTATCAGTTTCGATTTCATTTCCATTTCCATTTCCATTTCCATTTCCATCAGTTCGCGGGAACAACGCCGGGGAAGGTCCAGCTTCCATCAATGGCTTCCGGCTCGGGCCGATACATCCGGACGACGTAATTCCACCCCTCCACCAGCGGCAGGCAATTCACGCGATCGTCTTCGCAGCCGCCAAGATGAACCGTCATCGAGCCGTCGTCGTTCTGCGTCCCCATGACCGAGTTCACGTTGTAGGCGTTTCGGTCATTCTTCTCGAAAAAGCCGCGGTCGTTGTAGAGGCTGACGGACCAGAACGCTTCCACCGGCACATCCGCGGGGACGTCGATCTTGTATTCGCCCACGGGCAGCCCCGGATCGGCGCCAACATAGAACGCCTCGCGTTCGGGCAGGCCGCCCCAACCGATGGCGGTGTTGAGCAGGTGGTTGATCGGGTCGACCTCGTTCTTCGGGCCAAAGCCGCCGGAGCTGTCGGCTAGGAATGGCAGCAGCGCGTTCAGCCCCGCGACCAACGCCTCGTAGCTCTCTTCGTCATAATCCGGCAGGATGAATGGCTGCGACGACGCGGCCTCGGCACTCATCTGATCCTGAATCGCATGTACGGCAGATACATCGTCAGGGTCGGACGCATCCACAAGCGTGCGCATGAAAACAATGACATAGGGCGTGTCGAAGGTCTCTGTGTCGAGCGTGTAGCTGCCCCCGCCGTGGAACACATCGTTGATATAGTGGTCCTGATTGACGATCATCGCGGACATGTAGCGCTCGCCCACCTCGGGCAGCGTGAGCGTCGCGCCTTCGCTGATATCGACGACCGCCGTGCTGTAGAGCGTGTCGAAATTCATCCGGATCGTCGGCTGGTTGTCCACATCCCCCGGTTCGCGGAAGTGGAAGAAGCGATTCACGCCGCCGGCGAGGGACACGTATTTGGCCAGTTCGATATCCGTCGCGGCGCGGGTAAAATTGCCGATCATCACCGGGATTTCGCGGGCCTCTACCAGGGCATCAAGAGTGGCGCCCGCGTTTTGCGCATCGGCGCCCGCCGCCCCAAAGAATGCCGCCCCGGTCAGGGCGAGCGCAAATGGCGCAATCCGGCCATGGGTGGTTTTTTTCATTTCTTGCTCCCTTTCGGGCAGTTTCTGGAAGTGGCGCTTCAGGTCACTCAAATGCTTCGAACGTTTCCTTGACTGCAATATCGACAGCGCCGGACAACAGCCTGCCCGGATCATCATCACAGGCGTCTTCCAGCTCTTCGACGAATTCGTCCTTGAGGCTTGCACGGTCCTGTTCGTCAGGAACCTCTGCCAGGACGTCGATCTGGCGATTGTAGAGAGAAATCATCGCCATCAGGCGCACGATCTCTGCCACCTTGTCCTCGTCATCGCCATAAGTGTCGAGGATGCTTCCACAACTGTGGTGCATATACGGTTGGGCCTCTGCGAAAGTCTGATCCATTATCTCGTCGGCTTGTGCAAAACTGCCAAGGACGAACAGGCACGCTGTCGCGGCGGCAAGGTCTTTAAGGGGGCGTATCACTATGAATTCCTCGTCGTTTTGTGGTCAGTTCATTCGGGCGATCAGAGGATCATCGTTACTTTCTGTAACCAGCAATCGCACCAACAACGGCACCGCCTTTCGCTCCGTTGTTGCCCCCCACAAGGTAGCCGACACCTGCGCCGACAGCCGCACCGCCAACTGTATTTTGGAGCTGTGTGTTCGCCATGGCAGGCGAGCTCATTGCCAAGCCCATCGCCAGCGCCAATGCGAGTGACGCCGAAAGCGCCGTTAGTCTGATTTGCATGTGCAACCTCCATTCCTGTTGTGTGAAAGAAGGTGCGGACTGGCACCCTCTTCTTGTGAAACTCTGACACTCGGCAACGCGTAGGATGCTCGGGCTGCCGCCCGCATCACCCCTTTGGGAACACGAACTGAACTTGCAGGCGGAACCGCCAGTCCTCCGGCCCGCCTTCGGGGCTCTCCAACCATTTGCCGACGCCGGCCTGGAAATTGATAGGCTTGCCGCCGATGACAGCCAGCTTGGACACCGAGGCGTTCAGGGGCACAGACCAGCTTTCCGTTTCCCAGTCATAGGTGCTTTCACTCTGGAGCGAATACGTCCACGCGCCTTCCGTTGAATAGGCCACGAAGGGCTGGACGAACGTGGCATTGGTGGGCACCTTCGGATCGTCTTCCAGATCCCACAAGTGGTTGGCCAGCATGCCAAAGGTCCACGGTCCCGTCTGCTTCAGCACAATGCCGGTGATGCCGGCAGCCCAGGTATCGCTCGAGACGTCGGAATAGGTCGGGAAGCGGACAACTGGACCCACGCCCCAGATCAGGCTCGACTCGGTGGTCCCGGAGTACCAGGCTTTCGCCAGAACATCGCCGAAGCCGCTCTGGGAGGTGCCAGGGATCACGTCCTCCTGCCAGATATAGGGTATGATCGTCCGCGTGATGATGGTGGCGCCGTTGTCGAGTGCAAAGGGGATGATCGGCTGCAGGTTCAACGTCGTCCGGTTGCCTTCATTCGTCAGGCCGAGATTGTCGTCATAGTTGAGTTGGAACGGCACGGAGATGATGGCCGCGAGTGGGTTCGCCAGCTCTTGTGCAAGGTCGGCGGCGTCCTGTGCGATGGCTGCGACGGGGAAGCACAGGCCGCACATGACAAGTGTCGCACGACACGGGGTGGTCTTCATCTGCGGGGCTCCCTTCGAGATCCTTTTGCGTATGGGGCCATTCCGTCATTTAGCCTTGCCAACAGGTTAGCATTGCACCGCCGGACATTTTGCGACAAGTTTCTTGCGTGAAAAGAAATATGGTGAACCTCGTCGAACTCGTTCACGTCGTCGAACTGCTTGATCGGTTCGCGGCGCGGTTGATCGTGGATAGAGCGCTTCGCTCTGCGGGACTCGATCGGGCGATGCTCGACGGGGTCACAGGTTTCATCCCCTATGCTGCCGAAGCCGTCCTAGTCGACTCGGTCGCACGGGCAATTGGCGACCGCCACCTCGGGGCGCGGATCGGGCAGGCCTTCGACTATTCGGCCTATGGTGCGTTTTCGCATTTCGTATTGGGCGCGCCGGATCTGGCATCGGCATTGGAACGCGGGCGGCGGGCCTTGTTGTTCACGCATCCCGGGTCGGAGATCACCCTGCGAGAGACCGAAACGCATCTGGTTGTCGGGCGTGACTCCAAGGGCCTGTCCGTGGTCGGGCATCACCACCTCGACGAAGGCGCGCTGTTTGTCATTGGGCAGGTCGCGCGTCATTTTCTCGGGGCCGAGTGGACGCCGGACTGGGCCGAACTGCCGGAAACCAACGCCCGTGAGCTTGCGGTCCTTGAAGACCTTTTGGGCACCACGATCCGCGCGGGAGCCCCGGTGCCGAGCGTCGCCATTCGCTTGACTGATCTCGCGGCGTTCAATCCCGGCCCACCGAAGCCAGAGAGAACGATGTCCCTCGGCGAGTTGGGGCTCCTGATGGACATCGCGCCTTCAAGAACCATGGAGGATGCCGTGGTTCAGATGCTGACCATCACATCCGCAAGCGGCCAGACGGATGAACGCTCCATCGCCCGGTTGCTTGCCATCGGACCGAGGTCCCTCCAACGCGCCTTGAGGGGCGAGGGTACGACCTTTCGTGAAGTCCGATTAAGAGTCGTCTGCGATCGCGCGCGGTCGCTTCTTTCTGAAACTGACATGTCACTGGCGGAGATTGGAAAGTTCTTGGGGTACTCAGATCCGCGAAGTTTCCGTCGCGCCTTCAAGGACTCGACGGGTCATGCCCCGAGTGGCTTCCGTAAAGCTGCAAAGACAGGATGACCCCGTCAAAGAGCGGTGTAAGGTTCACCTGCCCCAAAACACCAATTGATTGTGCAATTTCAGAAGTGGGTCACATGCAGAATTGCATCGACGATGCTCATGCCCTGGAAATTCTCCGCCAAGGTGCGACAAGAACACTGGTTACGATGTTTAGGTGTGTCCGGCAGTTGGAGAACGAAAGACGCCCGTCGCGTTCCCTCCGCCACCTGAAGGGTTGGCAGTTGGGGGCATCATCTACCTCTAGCCCAGATTCCCAAACGCCTTTCTGGTGGACTCGTCAAACGTTGATGTGGCGTTGATGTAAAACGCGACATCAAAAACTTGATCGGCCGAAGCCGACTTCAAGTCTTTGATATTGTGTTGGAATTCTGGTTGCGGGGGTAGGATTTGAACCTACGACCTTCAGGTTATGAGCCTGACGAGCTACCGGGCTGCTCCACCCCGCGACAAGAGATGCTCTTCTAGGCCCGCTCTGTTCTGGCCGCAAGAGCAAAAACACAGGCGAGATCAAAAAAACGTCACAAAACCGCAGGACCGTGAAAGACGCTTCCGAACACACAGTGGCAGCACGTTCCTGACGGGAGCAATTTGCGCGGTCTTGGGAAGAGATCCGCCCTGTGCTATCGGCAAGAAGAGCACCGGCGGAGGCGATCATGCAGCGACCCAAGGGATTCCCGACCCGCACAACAATGCCGGATGACAGCTCGGGCATCCTAAATCCGATCGCGACCATCGTGTCCCTTTTCCCCGAGGTATTGTTGCCCAAGTTACTCTCCTTAAAGGATCACAGGATGCAGGGCGATTTCGGCGGCTTCAGCGGTGTCTTCGGCTGTTGCGGAGCAATGCTCGTGATCTGGAGCTGGGCTGTCCCCTTTGCCCTGTTTGCTTCCAGCAAAAAGGCTGCTCGATCTCGAAGGACCGATTGGCTGGGCGTCCTGATGGCGGCGAAGTCCCGAAACGCGCCCGTCCCATCAGTTTCCATTTACGTCTTGCGCGATGGCAATTGCCGCGGAACTCAGGACAGTGCCTACGCCCGGGTCGAGGTCGTACCACCCGGGAGCTGGAGCGGATCCGGAGCTGCCGATCCGCAGGCGGCCTTCAAGCCCCGCCTAACTCCGTTTTGATCCATGGTGAGCTTCAGGATGAGCAACTACCTAATCTTGGCCCTCCTGGCCGTTCTGATCCTCGGCGGTCTGATCGGCTGCAATGTACTCGCACGCTATCACGGGTTTGGCGCAAAGGTGCTGAGCCCCGAACAGCTTTCGCACCGGCTGAAGCCGGCATATCGCAGTTATACGCCGGAGGGCGCTGGCCCCTGGCCCACGGCCCTGCTCTTCTCGGGCTGTGACGGGCCGAAGGACAATATGGAGCGATGGGCGGCAGACCTGGTCGCGCAGGGTTGGGCCTCGCTGATCGTCGACAGCCACGGACCGCGCGGCTATGACGACGCACAACTGTGGCGGCTGATCTGCATCGGACAACTCCTGCCGGGGCCGGAACGCGCCGGAGATGTCGCGGTTGCCATCGAAGATGCTCGCGCGATGCCCTTCGTTGATCCGGACCGGATCGTGTTGGTCGGCGCGTCCCATGGCGGCTGGTCGGTGCTCGACATGCTGTCTCTGCACGGTCAGGAAACGCCGCCGCACAACCTGACAGTCTGGCCCGAGTCCATTCGCGAACACGGGTTGGAAGGGATCGTCGGCATGGTGCTGCTGTACCCCTATTGCGGCATCGCCAGCCAGGTCTATGGCAGTGGCTGGAAGGACGACGTGCCTGCGCTCTTCCTGCTTGTCGAGGATGACAGCGTCGTCAACGAGGATTCCTGCATCGGCGTGATCGAACGGATGCGCGAAGCCGGTCGGCCTGTCGAAGCGCATCTGTTCAAGGGAACCACTCATGGATTCGACCAGGCAGACAAGAACGCGTTGAGTACGCTGGAATTTTCGCCCGAAGCAACCGTGCAGGCGATGGAAATATCTGCCCGGTTCCTGGAACGGGTTTCTCGCTAGGCTGGTTTCAGCCGCAGAACGAAGACAGGTTCTTTGCGGAGTTGCGGGATATTGGACATGACGGCGGCCAGGACGCAGCTTGCCGACCCTTTGCGACCACGTCGAAGTCGGAGGCGCCCGATCGAGCGGAACCTCCAGGCCCAAAAGCCGGACAGAAAATGGGGCGCTGACATCTCCTGCATCTGGACGGCACAGGGCGGGCTTCACGTCGCCGTCATGCTCGACCTCCACACGCGGTGGGTGCCCACCACTGAGACCACAGGGGAAGTCTTTCCGGCGAACTGGGAAATCCGACGAGCGCGTGATTTGCCCAGCAGAACCGAGGGACGCCTCGTTCGTGAATTGCTCCCGCTCCAGAGCCAGGAGCGGGACACTTTATTTCTCACGGTCCTGCGAATGCCAATTGGTGGCATCACGGATGCGCTTGCCTGTTCAAGCCCGGTCAGGCCCGCGCCACCTCCACAAAACGGCGACGTGTACTGTCCCAAGAGAGCGTAATCGACTTGAGATTGTCGTCCAGCGTGCAGCTCCCTCCCGCGAGAGCAATGTTACCGGCCGCGCTACGTACCGTGATGGGATCGGCAACGCCGTTGGTCGCCACGAGTGTTACCGTTGTGTTCGGAGGATGAATGCTGCTCGTCTTCGTCTTGGCAATAACGCAGTTGATCGTGTCGAGGTTTTGCCCCGCACCACCTTCAGACGAGAGCGAATAGCACGAAGAGGTGTTCGGCAAGTCCACCGTAGCCTCCGATGAGACTTTGAGGCCGTTATTGACGTCGATGTAGTCCTCAACCGGGGTGAATGACCCTCCATGGGTCGTGCTCCCGATCTTGACATTGACCGCGTTCACGACGCTTGGAATGTAGATATGTCGATCATATGTCCCCTCGGACACGAATGTCGTGTTCGAGATCTCGGCTCCGTCGACAGCTTCAAGCCAGATATAGTTTGACGCGGTATAGGCGGTTGCGAGCTTGCAGTTCGAAATCTTGAAGTTCCGCGCGGTCGAACTTGCTACATGGACAAATCTCTCGGCGTTCTCCATCCCGGTATTTAGGATCTGAACCTCGTGCCCCTCGTTGTACATCAAGGTGACATCGTCCCCGAGGTGAGAGCGACCATTCATGCCGCCGCCTTCGAACAGAACCCGACCCGGACAATTGTTGCCGCCATCATTGAGGATAGCCACGGCAGACAACTCACCGCCACCTGCCCCAGAGCGCGTAAACCAGGAGTTGTCGAAGTGACATTCCAGAACGACCCCCTTCAACTTGAGGGCAGAGGCACCACATTGGTCGACAATCGTGTTGCGCATCCGAAAGTTCTGAACGAAGGGCCCGGCCGTGCTGGCGCCTTCTGCCACGATACCATTGCGGCCACAGCCCTGGATCGTACAGCCTTCGATATCAACTGTATCGACCCAGGTCCCGACAGCCCCCGGAATCAGGGAAACACCGTCCTGCGACGACATCGTCTCGTCGCCACCGATGTAGAGATCTCGCCACCCGATCCGAACCGTGCTCGTGGTATCGCTGACCGAGAACACAGGCGCGTCGGAATACGGATAGAACCTCGTCTTGTAGATTGACGTTCCGACAATCCGAACATCCGATTTCATGACCACGTTGCATTTGATCGTGAGCTCACCAACACCGAGTTCGCCAAGACGGTTGGCATGGATGTAGTCAATTGCCGCCTGGACCGCCTCGGTCTCGTCGGAACCATCTCCCTTTACACCAAACTGCTCGAGGGTCGGCCGTCGGCCTGGTTGCGCCGGAACCCGAAGCCGCGTCCCGCACGCGGTCGACAAATGATGATCCGCCGCCTCCGAAGCCGCGACCTCGTAGGTGAAGCCCTCTTTGAGGAGAGTGATCGTATCCCCTTCAATATAGGTCTCCACAGAGGATAGCAGCGTCGGAAGATCCGCGACGAACCTTCTGGTGAACTTTTCCGTATTTCCACGAATAATGGACATCTATTTCCTCACTGGTTCCAGCGCACTCGGAAGGCGCTGGTGCCTACCGGATTGAAACGGATCGTCGAGCGGTTCGCGACCATGACGGTGTCGGCAGCGTCGGTTGCAGTTTCAAATGTCTCCCACAGACCGTTGCGTCCCACGCGTTGTAGTTCGACCGAGCCGCCAACCTCGATGTCGAGCGCAACGTCTTTTGCGTGGTGTTCGAAACCCTTGAGGTCGTTCAGGTCTGCAGGCAGGTCGTCGTCATCAAGCCAGCCAGGAAGAGTAATGGCGGTAGTGCGCCAGATGCTCATTGTGTCACTCCACTTTCGGGTAAGGCCGCAAGGTCGCAGCTAAAAAGGCCCGCAGAGAATGATTAAAGATCGTTAACATCGGCCAACCCCACCGTACGCTGCCCGGGCATCCGCGTGACGTTCACGGAAACGCTCTACGGGAAGGACCGCGAACCACGCAAAGCCTCGGCCAATCTCGCCAGGCTTTCACGACAAGAAATGGGGACAAAGGGCTGGTGGCTGTGCAGGCGTCCCAAAGCTTTTTTCGTGGCCTGTCCTCGCATCCGTGAGACGCGATAATTCAAGTTTTCAAGGCGCGGCTATTTCCATACAAGAGTGCTCAAGAGTTGCTCGGACGAGATTTACCAGATGAATTCTCCAATTGCTTCAGGTTGTCGACGCTCGGGAAGGGCGGAATGACGCGCCCGTTTCGCATCCTTTTCGATGCCCATACTTTTGACACTGGCTGGCAGGGGACAACAACTTACCTTGCCGGCGTTGTGAACGCTCTGCCTGAAGCCATGGAACGACTAGCCCCCGGACAAAAAACGGAAATTTTCTGCGCCGCTGCGACAGAGACGTTGATCTCCCAAGCCATCTCGGTTCCCTTCACCTTCGTTCCGATCCGTACGGGCTTTGTCGCACGGAACACGATCGACCTTCCGAAGGCGGCGGCCGAGATCGGCGCCGATCTTGTCGTGAGCCAATATGTCCGGCCATTTCGCAGCCCTTGCCCGACCCTCAGCGTGATCCATGACGTCCTGTTTCTGGACTATCCGGAGAGCTTCTCCTGGAGATATCGCAAGACCCGTGGCGCGCTGTTCGGTTGGTCCGCACGGCGCTCGACGAAGGTCGCGACTGTATCACGCTACTCGGCAGAGCGGATTGCGGCGCATTTCGGCATCCCGTCCGCTTCCATTCTTCTGACGCCGAACTCGGTCGATCCGGTCTTTGTCAACGCCGTCCGTCCGACAGCAAGCCAGACGCAACGTCCGCTGAAACTGCTTTCCGTGTCCCGACTTGAGCAACGCAAGCGGCATGAATGGGGTATTCGCGCGGTCGAGAACCTGAGCCAGGCGGGAATCTCTGCGGAATATCTGATAATAGGCGGGGGCGAAGGCCCATATGCGGACAGGCTGAAGGCGGAAGTCGCAGCCGCCAAGGCGGCCGGACTGTCGGTCGAAATCAAGGACAGCGTCCCCTTTGCAGACCTGGTCTCGGCTTATGCCAGTGCGGATCTTTTCCTCTGCCCGAGCGAATCTGAAGGGTTCGGCATCCCCGTGATCGAAGCGGCAGCAGCGGGAACACCTTGCGTGGTCTCGAACGGAGGCGCCCTGGCCGAGTTCGAAGGCGCCTTTGTCGGACAAAGCTTTGTCGCGGGCGACATGGAAGGCTTCCTTGCGGCCGTCCGCAAGGTCGCCGCCAACATAGACACATATCTCGAGCAAGCCGCCGCCAAACGCCGGGCGGTTGCCGATCGCTACCAATGGTCGAGCGTCGCGGATGTCTATGCGGCAACAATTATCGAGATGGAACACTCAGCCGCATGATTTCCATAATCACCGTTACTCATAATTCCTACGAACTTATGTCCGACTACGTGGACAGCTTCCTTGCCCATCATTCAAAAGGCAATGCGCTCGGGCAATTCGAATTCATCTTCATCGAGAATTCGGGAGATGAAAGGATCGTCGAGCATACCGAGAAGCTCCAAAATGCCGGCTTTTCGGCTCGTTCCGAGCTCATGGAAAACCGGGGGTTCGGTGCGGGATGCAATCTGGGTGCGTCTCTGGCCACCGGCGATATCCTGGTCTTTGCGAATCCCGACTTGCAGTTCACGTCCGAGATTAGAGAACTCGAGGCCGCGTTCGGAACAACCAATTGGGGAACGGTTGCTCAGACCGGCGAGCGCGGAAGAATTTACGCCTTCGATCTCCTGCCTGAATATCGGAATATCCTGACCGAGCTGATGCGTATTTCCCGTTTCTGCCACAGGATAAAGGCGCTGCAAAAATACGCCTATCCAGTGGGGTCCTTCATGGTCGTTCCCCGCGCTTCCTTCGAGGCGTCTGGAGGATTCGATGAACGGTTCTTCCTGTATTACGAAGAAGCCGAACTCAGTCGCCGCCTGCACGCGGCACTTGGCCCGCCGATCTTCCTGCCGTCGGTCCATGTGCGGCATGAAACCTTCGGAACTCAAACCAGCTCCGACTTCACCTTCGAACAGGAGGCAATCAGCATGGTCAAATATGCCGACATTATCGGACGCCCGGAACTGGCACGGAAGCGCGTCCGGATGCTGCGGTTGCTGTCCTACCTGTCCGCGAAGGCGGGGGTACGGGCCGAATTTCATGAGCAAGCGATCGCTGGCAAGACGCGTAGTGCTGGGTAAGATGGCCGAAAAGTGTGCACATGTTTGAGATAGATTTCTTTGTCGTCGGCACGCAGAAAGGCGGCACGACGAGTCTTCATGACATATTGAACGAACACCCGGACATATGCCTTCCGAGCATCAAGGAGACTCACTATTTCAGCCATTCGGACCGGCGCGAACGCGGCCCCGATTGGTATCGCAGCCAATTTCCGGCGCGTGGTAGCTCCATTACTGGAGAAGTCGATCCGGAATACATGTTCTCCCCTCTTGCAGCGAAACGAATTTCCGAAGAAACTCCGGCAAGAAAAATCGCGTTTGTTCTGCGAAACCCGATCCGAAGAGCGTATTCGCAATTTCTCATGAGTGTGCGGCGCGGCTATGAAACACTTTCCTTTCGTGAAGCGCTTCTTCTCGAAAACGATCGCCTTTCTGGAGACCGGGCCAGTTTTGCCTATGATGAATGGAGCTATGCGTCGCGCAGCCTTTACTCGGCACAAATTGAGAGGTTCCTGAGCGAAATACCCCGGGTGGAGCCCTTGTTCCTGCGTTCGGAAACCCTGACCGCCGATGCAGACGATTCCGGCTACAACCAGTTTTGCCGGTTCGTCGGAACGACGCCCCGTCCGGATCTCCTGGCAAATGGAACGCGCAGCAATGTCGCAAGCCAGCCACGCCATGCCGGGATACGGGACTTTATCTATGCGAATAACGGCCGTTCCGGCCTGAGACGCCAGATAACAGCACTACTGCCAACGTCTTTGAAAGTCAGGATTTTCAAGATGATCGACGGCTTGAACCAGCAACCCATTGCGCAGAAAGACGAGACGGCTTTCGATGATCTTCCCGAACCGGTGTTGGCAAGCATGGCGCGCGACATCGAGAGATGCGAGGACCTGACAGGGCTCGACCTGTCGTCCTGGCGCGAAGATTTGGAAACCCTTCAAGACAGGGCGTAAAAAGGCACGGACAGGCGTTCCCCTGGACATTCGGCTCCAGCGGCAGATGTCCCATATTACGGATCAAACGGCCCGCGTTTTCCGATCTCAGCGCCGATGCGGCAGGCCAGACGCCGTTTTTCAGCGCCTGGGCTACCCGCCGACGTTCAAAGAAACACCGGACCCACGGTCAGCAGGATATTTGCGAACCTTCGGGTCTCGCCGCTGGCGATCACGACAAGAGTGTCGGACGATTTGGCCGACGCATAGAAGGCCTCACGGCTGACGAAATCCATCGGCGTGCCTTCGGGCAAGATGTCCACGTATTCGCCATGCACGGTGTTTTCGAAGTCATCGGGCCAGGCCATCATGCTTGCCTGTTCGACATTGATCAACTTGCAGACCGCTGCCAGAATTTCGGCACTCGGTATCGTTCCGGGAACGAAATTCAGATAGACAATCTCGGCGTTCCGCGGCGCGTTGGTGACGAAGGAATAATTCGCATCAGACACGAGGATCTGTGCCTTGTGTCCGGCTTTGGCGAGCGCCGAAAGCAATTGCGGGTGAATGATGTCAGATTTGATCATGTGGCCTCCTTGCGAAGGCGCCACTCTCGCGGCGCCCTCGGACCCGATTACATGCGGTAGATGCCGCCATTCACATCGATCGTGGCGCCAGTGATGAACCCGTCGAATTCGGACGCCAGGAAAGTGATTGTCCGGGCCACGTCTTCCGATGTGCCGGCCCGGCCGAGCGGGATCCCCTTGACGGTCTCGTCGGCGGATTCCTTGCTGGTGTGCCGGTCGTGGAAACGCGTTCCCAGGATCAGGCCGGGCGCCACGGCATTGACCCGAATGCCGAACTCTCCGAGTTCCGCCGCCAGCGACCGGGTCCAGGTCAGGACGGCGCCCTTGGTCATTGAGTAGGCCAGCGACCCCGAATGCCCGCCAGACCGCCCGGCCAACGACGCAAGGTTGACGACGCTCGCGCCAGCTTCAGCCTGCTTCAGATGTGGCAACGCGGCCTGGGTGACATGCAGCATGGTGGTCATGTTCACGTCGATCACGGTCTTCCAGAAATCGGGTTCGATCTCTCCAAGCCACTTGCGCGCGATGATGCCACCAACATTGTTGACGAGTACATCGATCCCGCCAAGGAACTCCGCGCCCTTGGCCACACAGGCCTCGGCCTCTTCCTTGCTCGTCAGATCGGCTGCACCAAAGGCTGCCCGCTGCCCAAGGGACTCTGCCAGTTCAACGAGTTTCTGCGGGCCTTCGCTGCCGCTGAAATAGTGAATGTAGATATCGCAACCGGCTTCAATCAGGCATTTGGCCGTGTGAAACCCGATGCCTTGCTCAGCACCGGTGATGAAGACCTTCTTGCCTTGCAATTTTTCCATTTTCCGTCTCCTAGATTTGGCTGATGGCTCTCTCGCGTGAAACGATCTTTCGGATCCACGCCGTGAGCTCTCATCCCGTGATTTCCGCTTCCTATCCGGACCTTCTCTCGCGAGCGCATCGAGATTGGCGAGCAGATCCGCATGGCGCCTCGTTTGTCCAGATTTGTAAATCTTCGGGCGCTTATATGGGCCATTGCCCGTGCCTTGCCCATACCTGCAGTGCCCGGTGCGACAACGACTCCGGATCGTCATGGCTGCGCAAGCCTTCGCCCGTTGCGGAACCAGGCCGTGCCCCGGCCATTGAGAAGCTGCGCGCCGTCAGGCAGCAGGCCGTCCAGGAGTTTCAGCCTACAATCTGAGCCCGCTATCCTTGTCAAACAGCAACGCAACCGAAGGATCATATCCGAACCGGATGGTTTCGCCCTGGCGAATCCGCTGCCCGGACCGATCCTCGATGCGCAGTTCGACGGGCCCGTAGGAACAGGTCACCAGCGCATGCCCCCCCATCGGCTCAACCAGTTCGACCAGCGCCGAATGCGGTTGCTCGGGGGCAATTTCAATCTGTTCCGGACGAATTCCGACAACCAGGGAGAGATCCTGAGCGGCCTTCTCTGCCGCATCCACCGCGAGACCGGGAACGTCATCCAATCCGTCAGGATGAACGAGTCCGTCCTCTCCTTTCGCCCCATTGATGAAGTTCATCTGCGGTGTTCCGATAAAACCGGCGACAAACAGGTTGTCGGGGGCATCGTAGAGAGCCATCGGCGAGCCGATCTGCTCCACCATCCCGTGATTCAGCACCACGATCTTGTCCGCCATCGTCATGGCCTCGGTCTGGTCATGGGTCACGTAGATCGAGGTCGACTCGAGCCGTTGGTGCAACAGCTTCACCTCCTTGCGCATGGCGGTACGCAGCTTCGCGTCGAGATTGGAGAGCGGCTCATCGAACAAGAAGACCTCGGGCTTGCGCACGATCGCCCGCCCCATTGCAACGCGCTGGCGTTGACCGCCCGAGAGTGCCTTGGGCTTGCGCTCGAGCAACTCGCTCAACCCCAGGATCTCTGCCGCCTCCGCGACGGCCGCATCCCGTTCAGGCTTGGGAACTCCCTGCAATTCAAGCGAAAACGACATGTTCTCCCGCACGCTCATATGTGGATAGAGCGCATAGGACTGGAACACCATCGCGATATCGCGATCCTTCGGCATCAGGTCGTTTACCACGCGATCACCGATCCGGATGGTTCCGCCGCTCGGATCCTCGAGCCCGGCAATCATCCTCAGGATCGTCGACTTCCCGCTGCCGGAGGGTCCGACCAGCGCCACGAATTCACGATCCTCGATGTCGATCGAAACGTCCTTGATGACGTCCAGAGCACCGAATGACTTGGTGATATTCTCCAACGTGACCTGGGTCATGTCCGTCCTGCCTGTCGCCTGTCACCGGCAAGGATCGCCGCTTGACAAATTTCATATATGATGCATCGTAATTCCAGTATTGAAATTTATCCAGAGGTATTTTGTGAACCCGAGCGACAGACTTCTTCGTGTGATGGAGTACCTGACCGAGGCCGGCCAGCAGCCGGTGAAACAGGTGGACCTCGCGCGCGACCTCGACATTTCACCGGCGACCCTGAACCGGATCATCAAGGTGTTGTCCGATCGCGGCTACTTGTTCCGGACCTCCGAGCGGTTCATCGTTCCCAATTTCCGCTTCACGCGGAACGTTCCGATGTCCGCAGCCTACCTGGAAGTGCTCAACGAGGTCATGGCCGAGATCACCGAGGCGAAGCAGGTCTTCTGTGAGGCCGTCGTCGTCACCGGTCAGGACCTGTTCTGGCATTCGCGCACCAACCTGCCGAATTCGCAGATCGAGATTCGCGCCAAGGCCGGCTTCCGCCGCCCCCTCTACGAGCTCGACGCGATGAGCCGTCTCTACATGGCCCGGCTCGGCCAGGACTATATCGATTACCAGTTCAACATCCGTACCTTCCACGACAACAGCCCCGCGCTCACGCCCTACTCAGCCGAAGAGGCGCGGGAGATCATCGCGGCCCATGCCGGACGCGATTTCGCCTTCGACCTCGAAGGCAACCGGGTCGGGCTGAGGCGCTTTGCATTGGTTGTCGAGGATCTGGACGGGAATTTCCTGCACTTCCTGACCATGGCCGAGGCCGCGCTGCCGGTGCCGGACATGGAGGCAAGGATCGAGAGCTATCACCGCATCCTGAAGGAGGCCCGTGGGCAACTAATGACGGTGATGGAGACGGAACGGCGCGAGGCGGAAGTCCTGCGCCAGGCCAGCAATGCGGGGGGAGGATAGACCCATGGCCCCCGCGACCACGGAGGAGAAGTGATGAAAACCCAATATGCGCGCCGGCTCGCAACGGCAGCGATGGTAAGCGTGACGACACTGGTCCCGGCCTATGCCGCAGATGTCGATGTGCTGCTCTTCGGCATGCCCTATACCAAGGGACTGGCGGCGCTGGAGGCGGATTTCGAAGCCGAGACGGGGCTGACCGCCAATATCGAAGTGGTCGGGCAGAACGTCTTCGAGAACCGCATCACCCTCTCTTTCACCGGCAAGACCGGCGACATCGATGTCGTCCACACCCCGGTGATCCAGGTGCAACGCTGGGTTGAAGCAGGCTGGCTCCAACCGGTAACCGACGGCGTCGCCGGCATGAACGACAAGGATGACATCCTCGCCGGCCCGCTCGATGCCTACCTGGTCAATGGCGATTACTGGGCCCTGCCCTTCTTTGCCGAGACCGGCATGATGTCCTATCGCAAAGACGTGCTGGAAGCGGCCGGATTCGACGCCCCGCCCGCCACCTGGGAAGAGGTGCTGGCCTTTGCCAAAGCCGCCAAGAGCGACGACATGGCCGGCTTTGCCATGCGCGCAGCCCCCGGCCAGGGTTTCAACATGTTTGTCTTCCCGATGATCATGCGCGGCTATGGCGGCAAGTTCTTCGCCGATTACCCGACCGACCTGACCCCAGCGATCAACTCGCCCGAGACGCTTGAAGCGCTCAACCTTTATATTGAGCTGATCAACGAATACGGCCCCGCCGGTGGTGGCAATTTCAACTTCTCGGAAATCGCCGCGGCCAGCCAGGCCGGGCATCTCGCGATGTTCGTCGACGGCACCTCGATCGTGGCCCAATCGCTCGACCCGGCCAAGAGCCAGGTCCTTGAGCACATGGCCATCGCGCCAGTGCCCGCCGGCCCGGCCGGTCGCTCGCCGACCATCGCCGTGCACGGTCTTGGCGTCCCCGCCGATGCGCCGAACCCGGAGGCAAGCTTCAAGTTCATCGAATGGGCGACCAGCCCGGAGACGCTGACGAAGATCGCCATCGCCAACGCCTATCCGGACTTCACCCGCGCCTCGGTTGCTGCCGATGCGGAGGTGCTGGCCAAGTATGAGGCGATCAACCCCGACTTCCTCGACCTGCGCGTGCAGATGCTCAACGACGCCATCGGACATTACCGGCCGCTGCTGCCGCAATGGCCCGAGATTGGCGCCTCGGTGGGCGAGCATATCAACGCCGCGCTGAACGGGCTTGAGACGCCGGAAGAAGCGCTCGAGGCCGCAGAGGCCGAAATGATTGAAATCATGGCCGAATAGGCCAGATCCCGGCGCCGACGGTTATCTCCCGAGACCGTCGGCGCCACCCTTCACTCCAGGCAGGTCTTTCCAGATGTCACAGGTCATGGGTGTGCAGCCCGTCCTCCAGCGATCCTACCGGATGATGCTGATGCCGGCAGTGCTGGCGGTGCTGATTTTCGCCGTGCTGCCACTTCTGGGCATGTTCGTGCTCGCCTTCACCAGCTTCGATCTGGTGAAAGGCTGGGACACCGGCTTCACGCTGAAGAATTTCGTCAAGCTCACCGATGACAAGCGTTTCATCGCCTCGATCTGGGTGATGCTCTCGCTCAGTGTGTTCGGCGTGATCGCCCAGGTCGCCGCCGGAACGGCCATCGCCGTCGGGCTTGAAAAGATCATCCCACGCTGGCGATTCCTGCGCGGCATCTTCGTGGTGCCTTTCGTGGTGCCGCATGTGGCCGTCGCCCTGGTCTGGCTGTCGCTCTTCACGCCGACACTTTCGCCGATCAACGCCTTTTTCGACCTCTTCGGCATCACCGTCCCGGCCTTGCTCACGACGAGATGGGGCGCGATCTCGGCCATCGTCATTGCCGATACCTGGGCAAGCTTCCCCTTCGTGATGCTGCTGATCCTGGCCGCACTTCAGGGCATCTCCTCGGATCTCGACGAGGCCGCATCCATCGATGGCGCGAGCAAGATCCAGGTCTTCTGGCGCATCACCCTGCCGCTGCTGAAACCGGCGTTGCTCATGGTTGCGCTCTTCCGTTTCATCGAGACGATCAAGCATTTCCCGTTGATCTACGTGATGACCAATGGCGGGCCCGGCCGTGCCACCCAGGCCACGAATTATTACGCCTTCATCCAGACCTTCCAGAATTCCAAGGTCTCCTACGGCGCCTCCATCGCCGTCTTCCTCTTCATTTTCGCCGCCGCCATCAGCTTCTGGGTGGCCCGCATGAACGCGAGGATCTCCGATGCGTAAGCCCAAGGGAAAACACGACTTCTCCTGGAAACAGGCGGCCGGCGTGACGATGATGTTGGCGCTGCTCTTCTTCGCGCTGCTGCCGATCATCTGGTCCTTCATCCTCGCGCTGCGGCCGGAAAACCGACTGTTCGAGCCGATCTGGGAATCGCCCACCGCGCTCACGCTGGGCAATATTCGCAACCTCGCCGGCACGGGCTTTCCGCATGCGCTCTTCAACTCCTTCGTGACGGCAACCGTCTCGACAATCCTGGCCGTGATCATCGGCGTGCCGGGCGGGTTCGCGCTGGCCAAGGGGCGTTCCTCGCGCAAGTTCGTCGCCTCCTGGGCGCTCCTGCTGCTGCGCATGGCGCCGCCCGTGGGGTTCGTGATCCCGCTCTTCATCCTCTACCTGAATGTCGGTCTCCTCGACACATGGGTCGGGCTGATCGGCGCCTATATGGTGCTGACCCTGCCGCTCGTGGTCTGGTCCTCCTGGACATCGCTGAGCCAGATCCCGGACGAGTTGATCGAAGCTGCCCTTCTCGACGGCGCGACCATGGCGCAGGCCCTGCGTCGCGTAGTGATCCCCGCCGCGCGCCCCGGCCTCGTGGCCACCGCCGTGCTCGCCTTCCTTCTGACCTGGAACGATTTCTTCTTCGCCCTCGTCATCACCCGCTCCGACACCGTGACCGCCCCGGTCGCGATCATGAACTTCGTCTCCTATGCCAGCGTCGACTGGGGAAGCATTGCCATCGCGTCCATCCTCCTGACATTGCCGACGGTGCCGGTCATCGTCTTCGCCAACAAGTATATCGTCCAGTCCATGGGCGGAGCCGTGAAAGGTTAGACCCTGATGAGCAAGCGTCCCAATATCGTCTTCATCATCACCGACCAACAGCGATACGACACGATTGCCGCCCTCGGCTTCGATCACATGATCACGCCCAATCTCGACAGGCTGGCCGGCAACGGCGTGGCCTTCGAGAAGATGTATATCCCCGCCCCCTCCTGCGCGCCCTCGCGCGCGGCCCTCTTTACGGCAACCTACCCGCACACCAACGGCGTGTTCCGCAATGACGAGGAATGGTCCTATTGCTGGGTCAAGGATCTGGCCGAGGCGGGCTATCACACGGTCAATATCGGCAAGATGCACACTTGGCCGGTGGAAGGCGCCTTCGGCTTTCACGAGCGTCACGTGACCGAGAACAAGGACCGGGATCACACCGACCTGCCCTTCTATCTCGACAATTGGGACAAGGGCTATTTCGTGCGCGGCAAGGAGAAGCCCTCCCGCGTGACCCAGCGTTCCCGACAGGGCTATGACGACCTACTCGGTGCCTGGGTCTGGGAGGACGAGGCGATCCTGCACCCGGATGTCTTCGTGCCACAGATGGCGAAATGGTGGATCGACCGTTACCCGGGCGATGAACCCTTCTTCCTCCAGGTCGGCATCCCCGGCCCGCACCCGCCCTATGACCCAACGCGGGAATACCTGGAGAAATACCGCGGCCGTACACTGCCCGAGCCGATCCCGGCCGACGATATCGACGCACAACCCGCCGCCTACCAGAAGCTGCGCCAGCACCATCTCGAGGACGATGCCGACGGCATCGTCCACCTGCCGAACCCGACGCCGGAACAGGCGCTCCGCCAGCGGATGCATTACTACGCCAATGTCACGATGATCGACGACCAGGTCGGCGAGATACTCGACGCGCTGGAACGGCGCGACGTGCTGGAGGAGACAGTGGTGATCTTCACCTCCGATCACGGCGACTGCCTGACCGATCACGGCCATTCGCAGAAATGGAACATGTATGAGAGCACCGTCCACGTGCCCGCCATCGTCGCCTGGCCGGGCCGGTTCGACGGCGGCAAGCGGGTGGCCGAACTGGTCAACCTGTTCGATTTCGGCCCGACCATTCTCGAGCTGGCCGGCGTTCCTGTCCCCGACTGGATGGAGGCGCAATCCCTGATGCCGCTGATGCGAGGCGAGGCCCAGGATCGGCCACGCGTCTTCTGCGAACATTCCAACGACGCATTGCTGGAAGGCACCCGCATGGTCACGATGGTGCGCGAGGGCGATTTCAAGCTGGTGCATTTCGTGGACAGCGAGGAAGGTCAACTCTTCAACCTGGCCGCCGACCCGCAAGAGCTCGACAATCTATGGGACGATCCCGCCCATGCGGAGACGAAGCGCCGCCTCACGGACGAGATCCTCAAGTGGCGCACTGAAAGCGGCATCCGGAGCCAGGGCTATCCGCTTGCCTGTATGCGCGGCGCAATGTCGATGATGTCCCCGCCCGGCCGGCCGGCCCGCGGTCAGCACCGCGAGAACTCCCGAGGCCCCCGCAACTGGGGCTGAGCTTGCCGGCCGAGACGGTCAGCCGGGGCTTCCGCGCATCGCGGGCACTTCCTGTTCGCGTCCTGTGAACGCCGCGCCAGGTGCAAATTCACCTTGAGGACGGACGCAACCGCGCCTTGCGTCGGAACTCGCGAGCGCTCCGGGAAGCCCCCCCGGGACGCGACCCGGCCCGACCACAATTCACATCCCTTAGGTCCCGGCGCTCGTCCGAAAGCCGTTCCGAATGGGCTTTTGCCTCCGACCTCTCCAGGTTTCCTTGCTCCGCGATCTCTCCCGGGAGCGCCTGCTGCACAACCACGGCAATGCGGGAAGCAGTTCCGCGGAAATCGATCGCGGCGCATCCCCGAGCCAGCGGAGGACCTCTGCGCCGTCTTGTTCCAGCAAGGTCTGGACATAGACCCTTTCAGCGCCATCCAGAGGCCACGCGAGACTTGAGCGGGTCAACAAGCCGCTTGCCGAACGGTTCACGCTATCGAGCCAAAGAGGCTCCGTCAGTCCAAGCCCGACAGCGAGGGACCCAGAGCGGCAGATCGCCGAAGCCCCAACCCGCATCTCTGTCATGAACCGCTTCTCAGCCCTCGGAAGAGCTGGCAACAATCGTGATGGACGACCCCGTCAGGGAAATGGGGACGTTCCCTCAATCGACGCGCTGTTCACCATGGCCCGCTCGGCACCGCCGGTGTTCGGTTGCCATGCGCTAGGTTCAAGCGAGTGCTTGCGTTGACCCACCCGGAACGCGCGGCGATCGAGAGGACAGGACGCGCGCCCGGTACAGCCCCCCAACAGCGAACCCGAACATGAGGGTTACACCGTCCAGAGCACTCTTGTTCAACGGACCAGAGATCACAACCGTGCTCAGCAACAGGATCAACGACATCGTGGTCGCCAATCTCGCGACGAGAATTGCATCCGGGCCGGTCTTTCGGGAAAGCAGGGTAAAGGGAGACAGCATGAAGTAGACAAACAGGCCCACACCGACGAGTCCGAGCTTCACCAGAACCGTGAAATAGCCGTTATGGGCAAAGGGCAGATCGGTCACTTCGCCCTGTCCGAACAGGATGGAACTTCCCAGCTCGATGCTCTGGCCGAAACCACCGCCGAAGATCTGCCCGAAGAAGCCCGAGTCCTGCCAGGTCGTGTAGGCCCGGTAGGCTTCGAATCCACGCCAATTGGCATACATCATGACCCGATCCGAGCCGTCCTCGAAGGAAATCTCGGCCAGGCTGTTTCTGATGCTTCCCCAAAAGGTTTCCGCCCCAAACTCGTATTCCGGAAGAAACGGAAAGATGACAGCGGCCAGGGACACCGCCACGACGAGCCACAGCGTCATTCGCGTTTTCGACATATAGACCCCGCGCGCGCCAAGATACGCGATTGCCATGACCAGCAATGCCGTCCGGGACTGAGACAAGGCGACCATCAGGAATGTCGGCGACACAAGAAGCCAGCGAACCGGCATGCTCCCCGGGTAATATTTCAGGATAAAGGGCGTGAGCGCGAGTGCGACGAATGAGAGATGGCGGGCTCTTTCACCGCCAACGCCCAGAATCTCCCGCGTCGCCTGGTCGATTGCAATCACCATCGCGGCCCAGGCGACGGCCTTGATCCAGTGTCCGGCCAGTGGGGTGTAATATCCGATTAGCGCGCCGGCCTGGACCACAAGCAGCATCTTGAGAAAGTACCACCCATCCTTCCCCAAAGCTCCCAGATTGGCGAATTCTCCAAAGGCAACCCCCTGAAGAATAAAAATAAAAACAGGAACAGCCGGTTTCAGAGCGAAAGGTGACACCATTCCACGCCGCAGCAGCAGGATGAATCCGATCCATGGCACAAGCAGCGCCGAGTAATAGAGGCTGGGCATGAAGGAGAACACGACCAGCATCAGCGCAAGCTGCTTGTGAAACATCAGAAAGACCCCCCCTCTTGCTGGCCGGGCCAAAACAATGTCGCCACGGCACCGGAAGACAATACAGTCACGCCAATCACATTCGCCATCAGGACAGATGAATCCGCCGAGACATCTCCCGACCGGATGTCACGACCGCCAGAACCTTCGGCGCCCGCGAGACCGAAGACTCGCCAGATAGCTCCAACATGAAAATACCCAAAGCCTTCAGATGAGCAACCGCCCCCGGCGCGCCCCGATCCGTCGAGACCGGCCCCCGAGCAATCTTCGACAATCGCTGTTGCAACGCACGCCCCCAACTAGTTGACAATCGACGGGTAGAAACCCAGCCGACGTTTCGTGAGCATCATGGCCACGAATTTCCCAGCCGCCGTCCCGATCGACACGCCAATTGCGGCGCCATAGATCCCGGCGCGGGGTGCCAGGATCAGTATGACAATCAGCGTCACGATTGCCATCGTCGCGACCGCGATCAGATTTCCGCGCTCATGGCCGCACATTGCCAGGAACATCCCCCCCGACCCCATGGCCAGGGACAGCAATTGACCGACAATCATGATCAGCATCGGCAGATAGGCGGTATCGGAATATGCGACGCCGAAGGTCAGTTCGATCAGCGGCTGCCCGAACAGCACGAAAATCGCAGCCAGCGGCAACGCGGTCAGCGTGGAAAGCCGCGCCGACTGCCGCGCCAGCTTGCGCAGGTCCTCGACGCCGTCCTTCTTGTGCGCGGCGACGATATAGGGGCCAAGAATTGCATTCACGAACATGAGCGGGAAGGCGACCAGCTGCGCGCCCCGCTCCGCCACTCTCAGATAGGCCAACTCTTCCGTTTGCCCCAATCCCCCAAGAAGCAATGCCGCCGTCTGCGTGCCGAGCGTCGCCATTCCGCCGATCAGCGTGAAGGAAATGAACGAAACACCCCAGGCCCTCAGATCCGCGCGGGAGGCAAGCCGGATTCCGGGTGCCGCCGGAGAGTGGCGGGTCAGAAACGCGAGCCCCAGCAGCGCCGCGACGAAATAGGACGCAAGATGCAGCCGCAGTACGACGGTTGCTTCCGTTCGTCCGGTCTGATGCAGAAGCACGATGCCCGATACGAGCAAGAGCGGAACGATGACCTGCGGCAAGACTTCCGACAGGACCGGCGCGCCCAGGCCTTTCAGCCCGCCCTTTCCGATCCCGACAATCCCCATTGCGAAGGGAAGGAAGCACACGACGGCCAGAAGCGGCGCCATGTCGGATGCAACCAGGCTCGACCTGGAGGCGCTCCACAGGACCAGGCCCACGAGGCTCGAGGCCACAATGACCCAGAGCGCCGCCGTGGTCAGGATTGCCCTGAACCGGTCGGTGTCCCTGTCCTGCACGGATTGCGCAACCTCGCGCGTCATCAACAATGGCAAGCCGATCGCAATGGGAATTGCCGCGACCGTGGCGATGGCAATGGCAAAGGAGTAGCGACCGAAATCAGCGACACTCATCCACCGCGCAAGCAGCACGTTTGCCGTAATGCTGAAGACGAGACCGAACCCATAGACTCCGGAAACCGAAAAAAAAGCTCTGGTTATGTTCATTCAATACGATCTTGACTGCGTGGCGGCACGGACCCGGCACAGACGCCATCCCTAGAGGAAAACACTGGCTGTATGAAGTCTCCCGCGGGCAAAATCCCTCGGAGGCAGCGGCGAGGTTCAGTAAGACGCGGATTCCCGTTCATGACGACAGGCATCAAGCGCCGATTTCTGCCCTTCCGGCATCCGGCACGGCCGCTCCGGGACAGCACGGGCGGGCCGCGCACTCACGCAATGCTCCGCCCCGTGGTCGGATTTTGCTCCGCCGTTGACACCAAACAGCACTTTCAGGATCAGGCAGGTCTGGATCGCGGCATCACTGAAGCCTGGTTGGCGACCTCGCCTGCCGGTCGGTGGTGGCCGCCCAGTCATCTCGGGTTCGAACCAAATCGACAGCGATCCGCGCCGCTTCAGCGCTGTGTTGCAAGACGACCAGTTGGAGGTCTTGTACCTTGCAGGGGACCAACTGCTCATGCCTCCCAGCTATCATGCTGGATTCACGCAGTGAATCCCACAAGCCGATTTATGCAACAAAGCCGTTTCGGCGCCAATCTACGGTTTCTTCTTCTCTCCGAAATTCACTGGGTTCTTGCCTCTTGTGAAATCAGACGTTGCAACTACCTTTTCTTTACTTTTCTTGGGCTTTCTCGCTTCCTTGTTGCCTCGCCTCTTATTGCCTTTGGACATCACTTTTCCTTTCGAGATCAGATGTTTTCTGTCTTCTTCGAGAGATTATTTCGATCGGCCGGGAACCTGGACTCGTTGCCCATGAAGTTCGCCCCAATGAACCTCGCGCTCTACTTTTCCGGGCATTGTATCGGTCCCACATCTCGCGCCGGCTCTGCAGGACGTTTGGGGCATCTGCAGGGTTTCATCACGACCGCCGGACAGAGTTTACGTCAGCGATGATCGTGTTGATCAACCCGGCGGCGGCTTGGTGGGATTCCATTTCAGCACCTGAACCGGCGGCGTTCTCGTGGGCCGCTGCGGCGTCGCGGAGAACACCAACGATCTCGCGTTCGGGAAGGAGCTTGTGATCATTCATTGCGAGCAGGAGCGCTTCGCAAATCGAGAGCGCTGCCATCCCTGAATAGTGGTTTTGGTCGGACATCGCGTGCGTTCCCTTCTTGCAATGTGAGAACAGGATCGAGCGAGAGCCTGATGAACTCCAGCATTCTCGCAGGAAGTGCGATATACTGAACTGATCGAAAGCAGTCTCTGAGTGGACTCGTTCGTGATTCTTTCGCCAGGAATGGAGGGCTCCATGAACGCCATCGAAAACAGCCCGCTCACCCGCAAGCTTTCGGCCTTCGTGGTTTTGTCCGAGAACGAGTTGGCCGTGCTTGAGCGCTTGCATCAGCGCCGAAAGACCTTCGCGGCCGGGATTGACCTCGTGCATCAAGGGCAGTCGGATCAGGCCGCCTATGTTCTGGCCGACGGCTGGGTCTGCTCCTACAAGATCCAAGGCGACGGATCACGCCAGATCGTCGACTTCCAGATCCCTGGCGATTTCCTGGGGCTACGCAGTGTGTTGCTGCATATGTCGGACCACAACATCGTGCCAATCGTCGAAAGCGAAGCGGCGGAAATCCTGGTGACGGATCTCTTGGATGCATTTTCCACTACGCCACGACTGGCGACGGCCATTCTCTGGGCAGCGTCGCGAGATGAGGCGATGGTGGTCGAGCACCTCGTGGGCCTCGGGCAAAGAAGCGCAGAGGCCCGCGTTGCGCATTTCTTTCTGGAACTCGGTGTCAGGCTGGCTCTCGTCGGCATGGGAAGCAGGGCGGGTTTCGCCTGTCCATTGACCCAGTATCATCTCGCCGATGCGCTTGGGCTCAGTGCGGTGCATGTCAATCGGGTGTTGCGAAAACTCCGCGAGGAAGGATTGGTCACATTTCGGGATGGCCATGTGACGTTCGATAACTACGACGGCCTTGTGGCCCTGGCGGATTTTGAACCCGAGTATCTGAACCATACCGGGCCTCTCCTGAGCTGAGGACGACCGGCCTTGGCCCAACACCGATGCGAGGGCTATCTGGCCTTATGGATTGACTTGAAGTGTGGAACTGGTTCCCGGAAGCCCAGGAAAAACGAAGCGCGGAGACGTATCAGACCCTTTTAGAATCTTCACGCTCCCGCGCCCCTCAATTGCTTAAATCCACTCACTCCTCCAAGAATGTGGAGGCCACGTATTACCCTAGCGGCGCGTTGTCGATTTGCACTGATGCAGGTTAGCGCCAAAGGATGCTGCGGTGTTCGAGGCCCCGGCTTCTCGCCCGAGACATGTTTGAACAGACCAGACCAGCCTATGCTAGGCTGAACAGGCCAGGCCACAACCACGCGGGTTTGCGTGACGGTCCGATACCAAATCTGCCGCCGGCGCGTTTCCTGTCTCGAAGGCGTCCGACCTGGCAACGCTCATCCCCCATTGGCGAGGAAATAGACGCGTGCCAATACGAGAAATACCATAAAGATGGCGAAAACCCATCGGGCTCGAATCGGAAGCCCGTTGGGAATCGCCGGCTTGGTCAATTTCGTCGCGCGGCGGGAAAGGCGGTCCGGCAACAGCGCTGTCAGGGCTGCGGCCACGGCCGCGTGTTCAAGAGCCAGCGATGGGACATCCTTGAACCCTGAGAGCGACCGTCCCAGCCGCGCGCAGGCCGCTTCCCGTCCCAGCGATGCAAGCTTGGCAGCCTCTTTCCAGGGATCGAGGCCCAGCCTTGCCAGCGCGGACACAACAGTCACGACAGACCCGTCTTGGTCCTTGCCAACCGAAGCGTATAGAAAGCGATCGAAATCGGTTCCGTCTGGTCGCAGATACTCAACTCCGGGCATGTGACTCACCTTTTCTCTTTGAGCCCGCGGCAACGGTTAGGTTCACACGCCTGCAGCAGTGCACAGACCGGAGCGCGTGGCAGTTCACGTGAACCATACGTGTTTCAGGGTTCCGGCACCCTTACACAGATCAGTCGCATAACGGGTCGACACGGCAAGCCAGTCCGCTGATCTCGTCCACGAGACAGGTTTTCGTCGGGGACTAACCTCGATCAGCACATTTCCGGCAGCCACGGCGTAGGATCGGCCACAATGCCAAGCCTCGCCCAAACTCGTTGCACAATGACCAAGGGCGAATGGTGCAGGTTGTCCCCACAAAAATCCACGGAGGCCTGGAATGAATACACGGTCATCCAAATCGATGGTGACGTTCGTCAATGCTTTTTCCCAACCCGGGTATCCGGAGCAGCTTCCTGCCGGCACCTACGAAATACTCGTGGAAGAAGAGCTTCTGCAGGGCCTCAGCTTCGAGGCCTGGCGAAGGACTTCGACGTTCCTGCTTGTCCGGGGAAACGGCAATCCCGTGGGGTCCATCGCGATGCGCCCGATCACCCAGAAGGACCTGGAACTGGTGCTGCGGCTTGATCGGATTACCACCGAAACGATCCAACATAGCGAAGCGGCGCTTTCTCCGCAGGAGGAACTAGAATGAACACTCCCGAATGGCTGAAACCCGGCATCTACGGCGCCGTCGTCGGTGCCATCTTTACCGTAGTCGCCGGTTTCTCCTGGGGCGGCTGGCTCACGGCCGGCAATGCAGAAGAGATGGCCAGCGACATGGCCAAAGACAATGTCATAGCGGCCCTGCTCCCGGTTTGCGTCGAGATGGCACAAAACGACATCAATCGCACTGCGAAACTCGCGACGATCCAGGAAGCGTCAACCTACAAGCGTCGCGATGCGGTGATGGCGGCCGGTTGGGCGACGGTTCCTGGTTCGGACTCTCCGAACCGCGATCTTGCCCAGGCATGTATCGCAGGGCTGCAACTGGATGAATCCTGATCCAAGGGCAGGCCTGCCTGTCACGGGCGAAAGGATTGCGACGGCCCGACAGCCCCCCTGTCGGTCCGTCGGACAGGTCGTGGTGGCGTTTCTCTTCGTCACCATTGGTGCCTTGATGGCGTCCGTGACGCCGTCGAATTCGCAATCCTCCACCGCTTCAATGCCTGAGAATGCACATTCAAAAAGCTATGGAGACGGATGGGAATGCGACCTGTCCTATCGTATCGACGGCAAGACCTGCGTTGCCATCGTCGTCCCGCAAAACGCCTACGCTACGAACCGAACCTATGGGACCGGGTGGCAATGCCTGCACGGTTTCACGGAGGTCAACCGGGAGTCCTGTGTCGAGATTCTGGTGCCCGAAGGCGCGTATCTAAAGGCGACGGGGCAAGGGTGGAAATGCCTGCGCGGCTATATGAAGATCGATGACGGCTGCCGCGAAATCGCGCTACCGGAAAACGCCTATCTGGAAGACGATCACACTGGATCAGTTTGGCGTTGCAATCGTGGGTATGAGGTCAATGGGGAGACATGCTCGGCTATTCAGGTGCCGGAAAACGCCTTTCTGAAATCCTCGGGGTACGGGACCCCCTGGACCTGTGAACGAGGGTATTTCGAGGAAGACGGAAAATGTATAGCCGTCGACATCCCCGAAAACGCCTATCTTGACGACGCGAGCTATGGGTCCGGCTGGAAATGCGACCGCGGCCACTCTGCGTCCGGCAACAAATGCGTCGCCATTGAATTGCCGCAGAACGCTCATCTCGACCGATCCGGAAACCGATGGGAGTGCCACAACAACTTTCAGCGGTCAAAGGGCGGCTGCGTACTGAATAACTAGATACCGCTCCGGCCTGCAAGCCGAGCACCCGCTCTGCGCGCCTCATTGAAACCGATGCGAAAGGCTTGGGGAAACCAAGGGAATAGACTATGGAAATGACGCATGCCCACCCGAATATTTTGCGTGAGATCGTCGACTCCAAGCAATCGCTAAAGTCCACGCAGATTGGTGCTCAACGGCGTCCCGCCGAGCTCCCGTCTTCGAGAATACCCACCGCAATTGTGTATTGCGAAGGGAACTTTGCGAAGCTTGATGGAAAGACGGCCAATGGACTTGTCCGACACTCTCAAACATACCGCATTCTTTCGGTGATCGACAGCGACCACAGCGGAAAAGACAGCGGTCGGATTCTGGACAACGTGACAAATCATGTTCCTGTTTTCGGCGACCTTGAAACCGCCGTTGTTCACGAAAATACCACTCCAGACACATTGATCTACGGAATGGCGCCGTCCGATGGAAAACTGTCCGTGAAAGATCGTCGCGTTGTTCTCGACGCGATTACGCTTGGAATGAACGTCGTCAGTGGGCTGCATGAATTTCTCGGTGATGATCCCGAGATCTCCGCCGCTGCCCGGATCTACAATGTCACTATCCGCGACCTCCGCAAGCCTCGCCCCAGCAACGAGATGCGTCTGTTTGATGGCAGTGTCGCCGATGTGAAGGCGATCCGTATCGCCGTGCTGGGGACTGACTGCGCAATCGGAAAGCGGACCACGGCCACCGTTCTGGCGCGTGCCCTGAATGCGATGGGCATCAAGACGGTTCTGGTTGGCACAGGGCAGACAGGTCTGATGCAGGGGGCCAAATACGGCGTCGCGATGGACGCGGTGCCGCCACAGTTTTGCTGTGGCGAACTCGAGGGCGCTGTCGTCGCGGCATCAAAAGGCGAAGAGCCCGATGTCATACTGATCGAGGGCCAGGGCGCACTCAGTCATCCCGCCTTCTGTACGTCGGCATTCATCTTGCGTGGCAGTCTGCCGGACGCCGTGATCCTTCAGCATGCTCCAAAGCGCGCCCATCGTTGCGACTTTCCAGATATGGCGATGCCCGATCCCAGCGACGAGATTGCTCTTATCGAGACTTTCGCTGATACTAGGGTGATCGGATTGACGATCAATCACGAAGGGATGACGGACGCCGAGATCGACATCGCGATCACGAGCTACTCTCGAAGTTTGCGGCTTCCCGTCACCGATGCTCTCAACCGGCCGGCCGCATATCTGACTGAACTGGTTCTTGCCGCATATCCGCAACTGCGACGAGTTCCCGTCGTCGCAGCGGAATGACCGCCCCGCGCATCGAAGTGGATCTGGGAAAGATCCAGCACAATACAAGCTGCCTTGTCGAGCGTCTGAGAACGCGCGGGATCACCGTGACCGGTGTGACAAAAGCCGCATGCGGTCACCCTGACATTGCGAATGCGATGCTCGCGGGAGGCGTGGCGGGACTTGCGGATGCGCGGATCACGCATGTGGAACGGATGCGCAAGGCGGGAATTACCTGTCACATCTCCATGATCCGAACCCCGATGTTGAGCCAGGTGGAACGAACCTGTGCGAATAGCGAGGCCAGTTTCAACACAGAGATGGACGTCATCGCGGAACTCGCCGCCGCGGCGCGGCGTTCGGGCCTTGTGCACAACGTCATCCTGATGGTCGAACTCGGCGATATGCGGGAAGGGATCATGCCCGAGGACCTGGCGGATGTCGCCTCTCAGGTCGTCAAGATGCCCGGTGTCGCCTTGAAGGGTATCGGAGCGAATTTCGCTTGCCTGAGTGGCGTTGCGCCAAATCCCGAGGCCATGGCGATGCTCACCTTGCTGGCGAATGACATCGAGGGATCAATTGGGCCCGTCGTTGAAATCGTTTCGGGAGGCAGTTCTTCAAGCTTACCCTGGGCCCTCGGTTTCGGGACCATGGGCCGGATCAACAACCTGCGTCTGGGTGAGGCTATCCTGTTGGGAGTCGACCCTGTTACAGGGACTCCAATTGGCGGGCTTCACACGGATGCTTTCACGCTTGTCGTCGAAGTAATCGAAACAAAGATCAAGCCACAGAAACTGGTGTTGCAGTCGGTCAATCCGGCCTGTTCGGATTTGCGCCTGGTGCATGACGACCATTGGAAAACACGATCTCTCCTCGCCATCGGACACCAGGACACCGAAGCGGCGGGCTTGATATTTCCGCTGGGAATCACATTCGCTGGAGCGACCAGCGATCACATTGTCGTTGAAACCAGGAACAATCCGCTGCGCGTTGGGAGCGAGATGAGGCTTCAACTGAATTACAATGCACTCATGCGGGCCATGAGCGCGCCCGGCGTTACAAAAATTATTAACCCTGACAGGATTTTGATAAATGGAATCGCAGACAGCCAATGCCACGCAAGATCGATTTTGGTGTAATGCATGCCGCTCGCGAAAGAACCGATCCGTTTCTGAAGGCAACGGTCTCCATTTGTGGCGACCCATCGCAAAACAGGACTTCGACCCCCATATAGGTAGTGGCCCCTGAGACATTTATCGGCCCGCCGCAGACACGAAATGGGCGCCGAGCATCAAGGAATCGACAGCATGTCCTTAAAGGATTTGAAATTCAAGGCGACGGCTTTGCGGAAGTATCGGCGCCCTCAAGGCTTGACGGAACCACTCGAACGCAAGGGCCGGTCAATCGACGTCCACGAGCCGAAGGCGGAGATGAATCCCAAGGATGCAGAGACATTTTCCAGCAGTAAATGAGCTGTCCTTTGCTTCATAGGCGACAAGGAAACTCCAGCACTGGATAAAAAATGACTCTTCTCATCAACAAAACGATCGCCACATTCTCCCGGCCATTCACCTTGCCGGGTTGTGACGAAACGCTTCCAGCGGGAGACCACGAGATCGAAACCGAACAATGTCCTCCCCCCGACCATCTGAGCCCTGAAGCATGGAAAGCCTCGGTTATCCTTCGTCTGCGGTCGCGGCGGTCCCATGCGGCGCTGGTGCGGACCCCGACTGTCTCGCTCGCTGATCTCGACAGCGCGCGAGCCAAGGAAAAGTTGACCGGGCTTGAGTTGTCGCAGTTCTTTTTGGAAGAGATGTTGGCCGACCCGATGGTGCGCCTCGTGATGCAGGCTGACGGCGTGTCTGAAATACAGCTTCGCCACCTCTATTCCAGATCGCGCACGCAACAGTCGGACAGCGAAATACTGGACGACAAGCCTGAGGTCCGGGTGCCGCGAGATTGCCTTCAAGGCGAAGCCTCGATCCAGGTCGCCGAAGACGAGGGAATGCCGACCCGGGAAGGAAATCTCGTCCGTGAAGATCGTTGCTTTCCGGTCGGACGCGCCCCTTGGCAGGAGCACGGCCATGACCAGTAATCCTGTGGACCGAGACACAAAACGCACGACCGAAAGCAGCATGGTGTCTCACATCCGTCGACATTCCTTGCAGAAACTTGAGGTCGACTGGGAGAACCTGAAACGGCGCCGGGAGGAACTGGAAGCCAATCTTCTCGTCGAGCCAGCAATGAATTGGCCGGATGCTGCCGTGAAGGCACAATACATAATTCGCCGCTATGCCGAGACCGCTGAAGCTCAGGGCTCCAGGCGACAGAAAATCATCCAAAGCGCGCTCGACGATCTTGCCCGCTTGTCTGACACAGAGGTCACATTGCAATGACAACATCGCTTGAGCAAGACACGACGGCGCCCACGCGCGCGCGTAACGATGTACCCCAAGAGCGTCTGTGTCTTCGCTGCCAGACCTCGTTTTGGAGCGAATGGTTCGGAGAGCGTATTTGTCGGCGCTGCAAGTCGCAGAACGCATGGCGAAACGCCATTCCCGCAACACCTGGTGCGGCCCGGCGACGTTGAGTTTTTGAAGTGCTTCGAGTGGCTGTCGTTCGGTCCGGTTTATGCGGGTTGATGGCTGCCTTGGATCGAGTGCTACAATCCCCTTTCCTGATGAAAATGGACAGAAAATCCGCCGCTGAGACCTTGGCGTCGAACGCGGCGAAGGGCTGCTGGTTCTCGCAAGTATCAAGGCAGGCCTTGTACCGACCTGAGAGTTCAGGAGGTTCAAAAGATTTCATCCGATCTTCGCGTCCCAGAACGAGGTATGATCCGCCGCGAAATACCCGTCTGTGGCCCGAAAGTACCCCCGCAGATCGACCAAAACGCTGGATCTCAACGCCACCATCGTCTGTAACCAGAGCGCGGTGGCCCCGATACATGGACGCCGGAGTTCTCGCCGAGGGAGTCCCTGATTTCGGTCGTGCCGTTGAGCACCGGCCGCCCGAACCGGGCACTCAACATGCGATCACCTGCACCCGAAACTCTAAGAAGAAATGGCCCAGCCGTTGGGGGCTAGACACCTGAGCGAGATCGGCGTCCACGCCAACCTCGAACGTCACGGTCAATATGTAGCTTCCATCGCTCGCGGCCCTGGAAGACATGTGGACCATGCCTTCGGCACCGTTCACCTGATCCTCGATCGGTGCGCCAACCGCCTCCAGAACAGTTTCGCGCTGTGTTCCGGCGTTATCAGCTCGCGCATCCGAAAAAGTGATCGCCTTGCACAACGCGCACCCTGTCAGCGGAACTGAAGGTTAATGGCTGCATAGATTTGCATCTCAGGTTGGCCGTCTCCGTGGTGGGCAACGGACCATTGCGGTTCGACAAAGAAATTCGCCGTGGTTCCGCCGCGCTGAACGACCTTTCCAAGTCGCAGACCCACCGGGACGTTGTAATTTTCGTTGGAGAAATTGTAGGTCCAGATGGGGGCCCCGCCCGTGTACCAGCCGTCGCCCAACTGGTAGAAGGCGAAGGGTTGAAGGGCCCCGAGATTGGGGCGCGTCTTGCCTTCAGGCGTGTCACCGACACCGGCGCGATAGGTCAGAAGATAGCCGTACTGGAACTTTGGCGACGTGCCATTGAAGTAGACATTGGCCAGCCCGAGTTGCCATTGATCCGCCCCGAGGCGGTCATCGGTCGCCGTGGGGGCCACCACCTGCGGCCCGACGCCGAAGCTGACTCCCGGCTTGGTGTCAAACTGGTAAGCCATGAAGATGTCGAAATCACCGATGCCGCTGACGGCTCCGAAACCCGCATCAAGCGGGAAGCTGTTATAGGGCAGCGAGGCGCGCATCAGCCAGTTGCTGTCGCCGATGGTGAGCGGTTTGGCGAATCTCAGAACGAACTGGTTTCCATCGACATCGTCCGGCAGACCCGTGAACCGGTCGACATAGTAGTTCTGGATATTGAAGGCTGTCACATTCGCCAAAGGGTTGTTCGCATCTGCTTCCGAACTGGTCTGTTCCTGGGCGTTCAGGGCAGAGCCCATTGCGCCGATGAACAGGGCGACACTCAAGGCGGAGGCGGTTCCCGAAATAATATCACGTATCGTCAATGTCTTGCCCTCTTCTTGCGACGCGCCCGAGATTAGGTGCCTTGAAACGGGACGTCTCCATGGCCTTCGCGGTTCGCGTAAATGCGCCCGTTGAGGCCAGCCTCACACACGCTTCGATTGAATGCGATGTCCATGCACCCGGATTGTGCCGATCATGCCGCTTCGAAGTTGCCCGTCATGCTTGCAGCTGATCCTTCTGTTCTTCCTGCAGTGGTCGTGAACCAAACGCCCTCGAAAGGGCATTTCCGCGGGAGAAGCGCTCCCGGCGAGCTTAGGATCTTGTGGGACAGAACATGTCGGAGAATGCGCAAGCCGCCGAAAAAGGCAGAGCTCCTTCGGCGGCGAAAAGACTTCGGTTGCCTATTTCTTCAAGGTCTTGGCCAGTATCGACAACGCGGGACCGATCAGGCTGACGCCGGCCGAGCCGAACGGATCCTTGGCCATACGGCGAACGTTGTCGGCCAGGTCCTTCGCTTCTGCCAAAGCATCGCCGACTTCGCCCTCGATATCCTCCATCGCAAGGTCACGGACCTCAAGCACCGGTTCCAGTTCCTTTTCCGCACTCATCCGCGACGCCAGCACACCAAGCAGCACGGCAATCGCGAAATTCGCAGCGGCGACAATGCCCGCAGCGGGGGCATTTCCATAGTTGTTGGCCAGCCAGAAAAAGACCGCGACATTCAACATGATTACGCCGATCCCCGCCACAAGACCGGCAAAGGCCAGCAGCCCGGTCTGGCTGCGAATGACGGCCATACGGCGCCGGGCAATCACGCGCTCGGCGCGCAGGGCGATGTTGATATTGCGTCCGATGCGGTTGCCGGACCTCTGGATGTCCCGGCTCAAACTGCGGCTCATGGCGATCCCCCCCCTATTTCGACATGCGCCCCAGAACGAACCCGAGTGCGAAGGCACCAAGCGCGGTCAGGAGCGGTTTGTTCTGTGGCAGATCGCCAAGTTCTTCGTTGAATTGATCCATCATGCCGCGGATCTCATCGGCGGAGAGCCCGTGCTCGCGCAGGATTTGGTCAAGGGCCGGGTGTCCGGTGCCAACGGTCTCGTCGCCGGGCTGCTCCTCCGCTTCTGCATCCGCATCGGCCTCGTCCGGGGCGAGCGCCTCGTCCAGTTGCTGGCGCAATTCGGCCAGTTCCGCCTCCAGTTCCGCCTTGGTGGTCATTTGAACCTGTCCTCCGAATGGGATGCCGGTCCGTCAGAAACCGGTCTTCCCGTTATCCCGAATGCAGCGGGGATCGACACATTTGCCGTAGAGGCTGGCGTCGGTGCGATCTCCAAGGAGCCGTCACGACCGCAAGCAAGAGCAGACGGGGCGGTGATCTGTCAAGTTTGACGAGAGCGCCGACAGCCCGGCCTGACGCGCGGCCATTGCCATCGCGGGGCCGGGCGGGTCTAAATTGGTCCGACGCACTTGATCGGTTCAGGGTGCTTGGGAGAGATTGATGACAAAGGTCCCGTCCGACGCATTGCGCTGGTTTTCCCTGCTCGCAGTGACTGCCACCGTGTCGATACTGTTCATCGGCACCGTGAATTCTTTCCTGATCGCGCTGGTTCTCGCCGCAATCGCAGCCGGTCTCGCGGCGCCGTTACATGCGCGGATGATGATCCTGACCAAGCGCAGGCCGGCACTGGCCGCAACGCTGACCATCGCGATCATCGCCATTTCCGTCGTGGCCCCGCTCTTCGGTGTCATCTGGCTGGCCGCGTCTCAGGCCGAGGCTCTGGCAGTGGGGGCGGATGCGTTGGTGGCCCAATTCTCCGGGCTTTCGCCGGACGATCCGCTCCCCGATTGGGTTCCCTTTGGAGAGCAGATCGGGCGCTATAGCGGCGAGATCACCGCCAAGCTCGGTGAGTTTGCCAGCGCGGCTGGCGGGTTCCTCGTGTCCATGTTGACCGAAATGACCAAGGGCACCGTCCGGTTCTTCCTGGATGTGTTCATCTTTTTTTACGCGTTGTTCTTCTTCGTGCAGATGAAGACGCCTGTCATCGCGCAGGTCCTGAGCTATTCCGGCCTGCCCGATGCCACACAGCGCGCTCTGGCCGAGCGGATGATCTCGATCAGTCGGGCGACGATCAAGGGGACGATGTTGATCGGCGTGGCGCAGGGCGCGCTTGGCGGGCTTGGGTTCTGGGTCGCGGGACTCGAAGGGGCCGCTTTCTGGGGCGTTGTCATGGCGGTGCTGTCAGTGATCCCTGGGCTGGGGCCGCTGTTCATCATCTTTTGCGGTATCGTCTGGCTGTTTGCGCAGGGAGAGACCACCGCGGCTATCGGCCTGGCCGTGTGGGGATTTGGCGTCGTGGGCACGATCGATAATGTGCTTCGGCCGATCCTTGTCGGGCGCGATGCCGCCTTGCCGGATATTATCATCCTGATTTCGACCCTTGGCGGGCTCGCGGCCTTCGGCGCCTCCGGTCTGGTGCTTGGTCCGGTCTTGGCAGGCCTGTTCGTGACACTTTGGGACACGGTTCGGGATGCAAGCCGCAACGGGATAGACGTCGGGAGCGACCCCTCCGAGGAACCAGTGGTCACCGTGGAAGAGAGCGATCCATCCCCGCCGACCGAAGACAGCGAGAGCCCATCCGACCTTCTGCTCGATGAGGAACTGGCCGAGGAGCTTGAGGAGCTGCGCCGCCTCAAGGCGGAGCGGGACGCGCGTCGAAACGCTGATCCTTAACAGCCCCGGCGCCGCGAAACCCGCGGCGTTCGATCACAGCAAGGGCGCGAACAGGCGGGCGACCGGGGCGCCCAGCCGGATCTTGCGTGGTTGCTCCGCAAGCATCTTTTCCAATCGGACACATTTCTGGAAATCGGCTTCGAGCATGGTAGCGACATCTGTTGCCGCCTGCTGGTTGAACAGGACTGCCGTCGCCTCGAAATTCAGCCGGCACGACCGGTTGTCGAGATTGGTCGTGCCGACCGAGGCGATGGCATCGTCCACCACCAGAACCTTCTGGTGCATGAAGCCGGAATCGTAGCGCAGGATCTGTACGCCCGCCTGCATCAACTCGTCGAAATAGGCGAAGGCGGCGAGCCAGGGGATCGTGTGGTCGACGACTTCCGGAACCATGATCCGCACATCGACCCCCCGCATCGCGGCAAGCTTGAGATTGGTCATGATGTCTGTCTCGGGAACGAAATAGGGCGAGGCGATCCAGAGCCTTTCGCGTGCGGCAGAAATCGTCGCACAGAAATAGAGGCTCCCGGTTTCCTGGATATCCGCCGGCCCGGTCGCCATGATGAGCCCGTCCATATCCGCCTCGGCGCGACCGGCCTCCCAGTTCAGGGCCTCGATCAGGTTCTCCTCCTTCGCCCAGTACCAGTCCTCGGCAAAGACGAGCTGCAATTGCGACACGATCGGCCCATGCAACCGGCAATGCGTGTCCCGCCAGGCGCCGAATTTCGGGTCGCGCCCCATATATTCATCGCCGACATTGCAGCCGCCGATGAAGCCCATCGTACCGTCGATGACGACGGTCTTGCGGAGATTGCGGAAGTTGATCTGGAAGCGTGTCTTCGGGCCTCGGACTGCGTGTTCGTCCATGACCTGCACCCCGCCTTCGTGCAGCTTGATCAGAAAGGCCTTGGGCAGTTTGATGCAGCCCACGGAATCGTATAGCAGCCGGACCGTGATCCCCCGGCCGGCGGCGGCCAGAAGGCGCGCCTGGAACGCGCGGCCGAGCACGTCATCGTTGATGATGTAGAACTGGACCAGAACATAGTCCGTCGCCGAGTCGATGGCCTCGAAGATGGCGTCAAACGTCTCCTGGCCGTCCACCAGAAGCTCCATGTCGTTGCCGGAAATCACACGCACTTCAGCCGCCTTCTCGAACGCTCCAAACCCGAGCGCCATCCGGTCGCCCTGCGCGGGGTTCGCCTTGGCATGGGCACTGACGCCCTGAATGACCTCTTCGCTTTCCCGTCTGGCCACGACATGGTTCTTCACGTGAGAAGGGCGGTGAGAAAGTCGTCCACGGTAGCGGTGGGATGAGCCTGCTGCGGGCGGCGTAAAAGTCGTCCACCTTTGCCCTTCCTGATTTGACGGAGGGAGGGCGGGAGGATCTTCACCCGCT
>CANMIP010000039.1 GCA_947497945.1 uncultured Tropicimonas sp.
CGACGATCCGGTGACAGGTCTCGAAACAACACCATCCTTGCCGAAGGCGGCTTGACCCCCAAGAGTTGAACGGTCCCATTTTTAGTCCTTGCGTGTTTTCCGACAGAATCTGTCCGACGTGCCTATAGCCTTGACGCACGATGGCGGCGGGAATCAGACTTGGGGCTCCTTTTGCCGCGCATATTCTTGAATGGCTAAAGGAAGGGATGTCGTGGAACTTGTTGCAATCAAGATGGACAATGTGAACACGGCGCGGGCTGCGGGCGGAATCGCCGGCGGTGCGGCCACGGGCTGGCTCACGGATGGCGGACATGTCGTGATGTCGAGTCTGACAGCCGAACAGAATCGGAAGATCAACACTGCCCTCCAACAGGGTCGCCAGTAGACCGACCGACGCCCTGATGCCCCGTGTTTGTGGGGCGCGGGCTGCCTGTTCCCGTCAGCTTGAATTGCGCACTGTCCCCGGTGCCTTGGAGGTGGAAAGATGCTCTCTGGAAAAATCGTCGGATTCTTGATGTCGGCTGTCTTGCTTGGAGCCCTTTTCACGGGCATGTCCCGAGCCCAGGACGTCGGCCCGGTCGTTCTGACGACACAAGTCGCAGTCGAGAGTATCCGGCCCTCCTTCACCCATCCCGGTCGGATCGAAGCGCTTCGCACCGGCTCCGTCCGGCCGGTCCTGCGCGCGCAGATCGTCGAAATGAACATCACCGCGGGGGCGATTGTCGAAGAAGGTGACCTGCTCCTGGTGATGGACGAGACGGATTACCGGATCGCGCTGGCGCAGGCGGATGCCAATCTCAAACAGGCCGAAGCGAATGCGGTGCGGGCCGATCTCGATCTCGATCGGGCCGAGAAGCTGGTCAAGAGCAATGCCGTGTCTCAACGTGAGGTCGACTATGCCAGGGCGCAATGGGAGGTTGCCCATGCCCAGGTGGATATCGCAAAGGCCCTGATCGAGCAGGCGCGGGAAGACCTTGCCGATACGAAGGTGCACGCCCCGTTCAGCGGGCGGATCTCGGCTCCGGTCTATGCGGTCGGTGATCTCTACGCGCCGGGCGATCCAACGCGCCCCGCAGCAGTGGCCGAGATCGTCTCGCTCGACCCGATCTACGCGACGGGTCTCGTGGATCAGAGCAACTATTTCAGCTTCCTGGCCCGGCGTCTCGCCTTGGAGGAGGCCGGGCGCTCGATCCCGCCGCTGGAGCTGGAGGTGATCCTTCCCGGCAATATCCCATATCCGCTCAAGGGCACATTCGAGAATTGGGACAATACCGCCGTGGCAAGCACCGGGACAATCGCGGCGCGTTTGTTGTTCGACAATCCCGACGGCACGCTCCTGCCCGGGCAGAACGTGACCATCCGCGGCCAGTTGATCGAGGCCGTCGAGGCGCCGCTGGTGCCGCAACGGGCGGTTAGCCTGGACCAGCAGGGGCATTTCGTCTGGGTGGTGACTGGCGAGGGTGTGGTAGAGCGGAGAAATATCAAGGTCGGCATTCGAAACGACGCCGACTGGACCATCCTGGAAGGATTGGCAGAGGGCAACGAGGTGGTTGTCGAGGGGCTGCAGAAGCTGCGGCCGGGCCTGAACGTTACGCCAAAACCCTACGAAAACTGACACGCCGGCAACGGAGGATCCGATGGGACCTGCATTCTTCATCCGGCGACCCAAGTTCGCCTTCGTCCTCTCGATGCTGATTACGCTGTTCGGCCTGCTGGCCATGCAGGTCATGCCGGTGGACCAGTACCCGGATATCTCCGCGCCCAAAGTCGTGGTGCGAGCGAAATATCCGGGTGCCGATGCGATGACGGTGTTGCAGACGGTTGGCGCACCTATCGAAGATCAGGTGAATGGCGCGGAGGGCATGGTCTACATGTCGTCCAAGGCAGCCTCAGATGGCAGCTATGCCCTGACCGTGACCTTCGAAGTTGGCACCGACGCCGACCTGGCTCAGGTGGATGTGCAGAACCGGGTTGCGCTGGCGGAGCCGAACCTGCCAGCGGAGGTGCGCCAGCGCGGCGTAAAAGTTCGAAAACGCAATCCCGATATCCTGATGGTCGTCAATATCGTCTCGCCGGACCAGCGGTTCGATCCGATCTTCCTGTCCAATTACACCTCGATCAACGTCACCGGCGAGTTGGGGCGCCTGCCGGGCGTGGGCGCGGCCGAGATCATCGGTGCACTGGATTACGGCCTGCGCGCCTGGCTTGATCCGGTGAAGATGGCCAATCACAACCTGACCGTGAACGACGTGGTGGCCGCCATCAAGGAACAGAACATGCAGGCCGCCGTCGGCCAACTTGGGGCGGCCCCCGCCGATGCGGATGCCGAGTTCCAATACGTGCTGACGGCCAAGGGGCGCGTGACCGGCGAGGAGGATTTCGGGGAGATCGTGCTATTGGCCAACGAGGCCGGCTCGGTTGTGCGGCTCTCCGATGTCGCGCGGATCGAGCTCGGCTCCTTTGCCTACAAGGGCTATGGCGAGTTCAACAATGGCCCCGGTGTGCTGCTGGCGATCTACAAGCTCAGTGAGGCGAACTCGCTGGAGGTCGCGGAGTCGGTAAAGCACAAGATGGAGGAGTTGAAGGCCTTCTTCCCCGAGGGGCTGGATTACGTGATCGGGCACGACACCACGCTCTTCATCGAAGCCTCGCTGGAAGAGACGGTGCTCACCATGCTCTTCACGATCGCGCTGGTAATCGCGGTGACCTACATGTTCCTGGGCACGGTGCGGGCGACGCTGATCCCGACCATTGCGGTGCCGGTCTCGATCATCGGCACGCTGGCGGTACTCTTCGCTTTTGGCATGACGATCAACACGGTGACGCTATTTGCGCTGATCCTGGCCATCGCCATCGTCGTCGACGATGCGATCATCGTGGTGGAGAATGTCGAGCGCATCCTGCATGAGGACCCCTCGCTCAGTTCCGCCGAGGCGACGAAGAAGGCGATGGGCGAGGTGACCGGACCCATCGTGGCGACCTCGTTGGTGCTGGCGGCGGTCTTCGGCCCGACACTTTTGCTGCCCGGCATCACCGGCCGCATGTTCAGCCAGTTCGGGGCGACACTCACGATCTCGGTGCTGATCTCGATGATCAACGCGCTGACACTCAGCCCGGCGCTTGCGGTGGTGCTGATGAAGCCGGGGATGCATCCCAACGCTGCCATCCGGGTCTTTAACCGCGGGTTCGATTGGGTGACGCATTGGTATGCGGCGCTGGTGGATTTCCTTTGCCGAAGCATGGTGGTCTCCATCGCCATCGTGGCCGCACTGTTCTACGCGCTCTATGCGCTTTACGCCGCAACCCCGAAAAGCTTCATTCCGACCGAAGACAAGGGCTTCTTCATGGTCGATGTGCAATTGCCCTCCGGCGCGTCTCTCAACCGCACCGAGAAGGTGATGGACAAGGTCACCGAGCTGCTCGGCGAGGACGAGGCGATCGAGAACGTGCTTTCGGTCAATGGGTATTCGATCCTGAACACGGCGCTGCAATCCAACGCCGGGATGATCATCGCCAAGCTCGAGCCCTGGCATGACCGCAAGACACCGGAAAGCCACCAGCTTGCCCTGCAACAGAAGTACCAGGAACTCTTCGCCGAAATGCCCGAGGCGCAGTTCATCGTCTTCGGCGCACCGGCGATCCCCGGCCTTGGCACTGTGGCGGGCTTCTCCTTCGTGCTGGAGGATACGCAGGGCAGGGGACCGCGGGAGATGGAGACGGCGCTTGGCGGATTGCTGGCGGAGGCCAATGGCTCCGACGAGATTGCGCGCGCCTTCTCCACCTTCAAGGCGGATTCCCCGCAGATGAACCTTGAGGTCGACCGGGTGCGGGCCAAGACGCTCGGCGTGAAGATATCGGATATCTTCCTGACCCTGCAGACCCAGCTCGGCGCGCTCTATGTCAACGATTTCAATCTCTTCGGCAAGACCTACATGGTGATGCTGCAGGCCGATCAGGCCTTCCGGCAGACCGAGCGGGCCTTTGACACGCTCTATGTGCGCAACAACAAGGGCGAGATGGTGCCGCTCTCGGCGCTGCTCCGGCCCGTGCCCGCACTCGGGCCGGATGTCATGTATCGCTACAACACCTATACCTCGGCCACGATCACCGGCGTGCCGAACGCGGCCGCAGGGTACAGCTCCGGCGACGCGATGGACCGGATGGAGCAGGTCGCGCTGGAGACGCTGCCGCCGGGTTTCCGTTTCGATTGGACCGATTCCTCCTTCGAGGAGCGCAAATCGGGAAATGCGATCCCGATTGCGCTCGGATTGAGCCTGATCTTCACCTTCCTTTTCCTGGCGGCGCTCTACGAGAGTTTCCTGACGCCGGTCGCGGTGCTGCTTACGGTGCCCTTCGCGGTGCTCGGGGCCATCGTCTCGCTGAAGATCGTCGGGCAGCCGCTATCGCTCTATGGGCAAATCGGCTTGCTGATGCTGATCGCGCTTGCTGCCAAGACAGCGATCCTGATCGTGGAGTTCGGCAAGCAGCAACGCGAGGCTGCGAAACTGCCCCTGCACGAAGCCGCCATGCAGGCCGCCCGCCTGCGCTTCCGGCCGGTGATGATGACCGTCTTGGCCTTCGCGGTCGGCGTCTACCCGCTGGTCATCGCCTCCGGCGCGGGCTCGGCCAGCCGCGCCTCGCTCGGCGTAGTCGTCTTCGGTGGCGCAATCGCTGCCGCACTGGCGGGCTCCATCTTCGGCCCTGTGTTCTTCAAGATGATGCAGGGTTTGCGTGAATTGATTCACGGTGGTCGTACACCGCCAGTCGAATGAGGTAGGAACCGGATCTGGTATGTTAACCGAAACTTTCAGGACATGACGATGACCGCACTTGAGCAAATCACAGCCCTTCAGGAACGGATGGGCAAGTCCATCATCGGTCAGGAGGGCGTGATCGAGCGTCTGGTCATCGGGTTGCTGGCCAATGGCAACCTGCTGATCGAGGGGCTGCCGGGGCTGGCAAAGACTCGGGCGGTCAAGGCGATGTCGACGAACCTGGAGGCGGATTTTTCGCGCATCCAGTTCACGCCGGACCTGCTGCCCTCGGATGTGACCGGCACCGAGGTTTACCATCAGGGGCCGGAGGGCGGGCAGTTCCGCTTCGAGCAGGGTCCGATCTTTGCCAATATCGTGTTGGCCGACGAGATCAACCGCGCCCCGGCCAAGGTGCAGGCAGCGCTGCTGGAAGCGATGGAGGAGCGGCAGGTGACGGTCTCGGGGACCACGCACAAGATGCCGCCCCTGTTTATCGTCATGGCGACCCAGAACCCGATCGAACAGGAGGGGACCTATCCGCTGCCCGAGGCTCAGATGGACCGTTTCCTGATGCATGTGCAGGTGCTCTATCCCCCTGTGGAGGACGAGGTGGAAGTGATCCGGCTGGTGCGCGGCGAGGAGCAGGGCGCTCATGCCAGCGCGTCGTCGGACGCACCGGAATCTATCCCGCAGCAGGCGGTGTTCGATGCCCGGGCAGAGATCTCTGCAATCCATGTCGCCGAGCCGATGGACCGCTACATGGCCGACCTTGTGCAGGCCACGCGCACGCCGGGGGCGCTGTCGGAGGATCTTGCGCGCTGGATCGAGATCGGCGCCTCGCCCCGCGGCAGCCTCGCGCTCGACAAATGCTCCCGCGCCCATGCCTGGCTGAAGGGGCGCGACTACGTCGATCCGGCGGATGTCCGCGCGATCGTGCATGATGTGTTCCGCCACCGCATCGCGCTCTCTTTCGAAGCCCAGGGGGATGGCAAGTCGACCGACCAGGTGATCGACGAGATCGTGTCGCTGGTTGCGCTGCCCTGAGGCGCGGCGCATGAGCGACAGCCCCCATATCGACCCGCGTATCCACACCGATGTCGACCATCTGCGCCGGCTCGCAGGCCCCGCCCGCGCGCTGAGCTTCCTGCCGCGTCAGCCGGCGCGCTCGGCGATGAACGGGCGCCATGCCAGCCGGCTCCGTGGCCGGGGGCTCAATTTCGAGGAGCTGCGCAACTACCAGGTCGGCGATGATCCCCGCACCATTGACTGGAAGGTGACCGCACGCACCGGCGAGCCATATGTGCGTGTCTATACCGAGGAGCGCGACCGTCCGGCGCTGCTGCTGGTAGACCAGCGCATGTCCATGTTCTACGGCACCGAGCGCAACATGAAGTCGGTGACGGCGGCCGAGGCCGCAGCCCTGGCGGCGTTCCGCATCCGGGCGCAGGGCGACAGGGTGGGCGGCATCGTCTTCTCTGACGATACCGTGGCCGAGCTGCGCCCGCGGGCATCGAATGTCGCGCTCAACCGGCTGATCACGACCATCGCGGAGGCCAATTGCCGGCTGCGCGCCGATCTGGAGGTGCCGACCGCGATGTCGCTCAACCGGCCGCTGGAAGCGGCGGCACGGATCGCCACCACCGGCAATCTTGTCCTCGTCTTCTCCGATTTCGCCGAGGTCGATGACCAGACCGAACGGCTGGTCCGGCGGCTGGCACAGCATAACGACGTGATCCTCTTCCCGGTCACCGACCCGACGAGCCAGACCCTGCCCGGCGATTTTCGGCTGGTCGCCTCGGATGGCCAACTCCAGGTCGAGCTCGACACGCGCGATGGCGAGATCCAGGCGAAGATCGAGGACGTGATGGGCGCACGGGTCGTCCGCGCCATCGGCTGGACCCGCAAATACGGCATCCCGGTGCTGCCGTTGACGGCGTCACGCGAGACGCTGCCGCAGGTGATGGAACTGATGGGATTGCAGGGGGGCGCGCGCCGATGACGGACGTTCCTCAAACCGACGGCAAGAACCTTGTCGAACTGCTCGACATGCTCAAGCCGATCCCCGAACCCGAGCCAATATCGATGTTTCCGGCAACCGAAGGATGGATCTGGCTGGGGCTGGCTTTGCTGGCTGCGCTTGGACTTGCTGGCCGGTGGGGCTGGCGCAAATGGCAGGCCAATGCCTACAGGCGGGCCGCGCTGGCCGAGCTGGACACAAGCAGGAACAATCCGGCCGCGGTGGCGGCGATCCTGCGCCGCGCCGCGCTGGTGGCCTACCCGAGGCGGCGGGTGGCCCCGTTGACCGGCCCGGTCTGGACGCGCTTTCTTGAAGAGACCTGCGAGGGTGCCGATTTCGGCGGCGCGGCGGGTGCTGCCCTTGCCGAGGCGCCCTATCGCGGCGGGGCGGCGGCATCGCCGGAGCTGACGGAGCAGGCCCGGCACTGGCTGAAGAAGCACCGCGCGGAGGCGCCCGCATGAGCTATTCCTTCGCCTTTCCCTATGCCTTCGTGCTGCTGGTGGCACCCTGGCTGGTCTGGAAGTTCGCGCCGCCCTGGCGGGACCGGACAAAGGGCATCCGCATTCCCTTTTTCCGGCAGGTCACGGAAGCCGCCGGGCTGGAGCCGCAATCGGGCGCCGTGGTGTTGCAGCGCAACCGGCTGCAGTTGATCGCCGCGAGCCTGTGCTGGTTCCTGCTGGTGGTGGGGCTGGCGCGCCCCGAACAGCTTGGCCAGCAGGTCACGGTCGAGAAAGCCGCGCGCGACATGGTTCTGGCGGTGGATATCTCCGGCTCGATGGATGCGCGTGACATGAAAGGGACGGACGGCAAACCGCAGCAGCGGCTGCAGGTGGTCAAGGATGTCGTCGGCGACTTCATCAAGGCGCGCGAGGGCGACCGTATCGCGCTTATCGTCTTTGGCACCAAGGCCTTCGTGCAGACGCCTTTTACCGAGGATCTGGCCTCGGTACGCGAGTTGCTGGAAAGCACGACCGTGGGCATGGCCGGGCCGAACACGGCGATCGGGGATGCCATCGGGCTGGCGATCCGGACCTTCGAGACATCGGAGGTGGACCAGCGGTTGATGGTGCTGCTGTCAGACGGGGCGGATACGTCAAGCCGCATGTCGCCGGTCAATGCCGCCGAGATCGCGGCGCAGCAGGGCGTATCGATCTTCACCATCGGTGTGGGCGATCCGGACGGGGCCGGCGAGGACAAGGTGGACCTGAAAGCGCTGGAGGATATCGCGGCCCGCGCGAACGGCGCTTTCTATTACGCCACTGACAGCGAAGGGCTGAGCGAGATCTATGCCGAAATCGACCGCCAGAACCCGCGCATTGCCGAAAGCGTCAGCTTCCAGCCCAAGCAGCCGTTGACCTGGATCCCCTTTGCGGCGGCGGTGGCCATCGCGCTTGGCGCCCTGGCCTGGCTTCAGTTTTCCGCGAAGCGCGGCTCGCGCGGGGAGGGTGCCTGATGGATGGTTTTCTCGACGCACTTGGCGCACTGCACCTGCTTCGGCCGGTCTGGTTGCTGGCCCTGGTCCCGATCGCGGGGCTCTGGTGGGTCATCCGCCGGCGCGATCTTTCCACCGGCGAGGCGCCCAGCGGGATCGCGCCGCATCTGGCAAAGGCCCTGACGGTTGGCGATACCGGCAAGGCGCAGGTCTACGCCATCGACGGGGTCGCGGTGTTCCTGGTGCTGCTGACCCTCGGGGCCTCGGGGCCGACATGGAGCCGGGTGCCCAACCCGCTCCTGGCCCAGACCGCGCCGATGGTCGTGGCGCTGGAGGTGACCCGATCCATGAAGGCGCCAGACCTGCCGCCCAACCGGCTCGACCGGGCGAAGTTCAAGATCCTCGACCTTGTGAACCAGCGAGCCGGTGCGCGCACCGCGTTGATCGCCTATTCCGGCTCTGCCCACCGTGTTGCGCCGCTGACGGAAGACCCGAATATCCTGCGCTCGATGCTGGAATCGCTGACGCCCGAGGTGATGCCGGTAGAGGGTGAGAATGCCACCGCCGCCCTGAAGCTTGCGCAGGCAGAGCTGGCGAAGTCCGAGACGCCGGGGGCGATCCTCTTCGTGCTGGACGATCTGAGCGGTGCCGATGTCGCGGCCTTCGGCGACAGCGGAGCAGACGACGCGTCGGTGATCTTCCTCGTGGCAGCCCCCGAGGGCAGCCCGCGCGGCGCGCTGGACCAGCTTGACGCCGAGATCATCCAGCTCTCCGCCGATGATACCGACCTTCAGGCCATCGACCGCGCCGCGGCCTCGGCCTATCGCGCGGCGCTTCTTGGCGACGAGCGGCTTGACTGGGACGACCGCGGCTGGGTGCTCGGCTGGCTGGCCATGCCGCTGCTGCTGCTGTGGTTCCGCCGCGGCTGGACGATGCGGTGGGCCTTGGCGCTGATGCTGGCGGGGACGTTCGGCGCACCGGGATCGGCCCGTGCCGACGTGGTCGACTGGTTCTTCACACCCGACCAGCAGGGCATGATGGCCTTCCGCGACAAGGAGTATGGTGCTGCGGCCGAGCTGTTCCAGGATCCGATGTGGCGCGGACAGGCGTTGTTCAAATCCGGCCAGTACCCTGAGGCCGCCGACCTGTTCTCGCGGATCGACACCGCGGAGGCGGCCTTTGCCGAGGGCATGGCCCGCACGCGCAACCGTGAATACCGCCCCGCAATCGCGGCTTATGAAAAGGCACTCGAATTGCAGCCGGACTTCCCAGATGCCGAGTGGAACCTCGCCGTGACCAAGGCGATCCTCGACTACGTGGAGGACGCACGCGAGGCGGGCGACACCGGCGAAGAGGGCGGCATCGGCGCCGATGACGTGGTCTTCGACAATGAAGCCAACAAGGGCGCCGAGACAGAGACCGACTTCTCTGAAGAAGAGCAGGCGGCCGGAGAAGGCTTGCAGACGACAGAGCAATGGATGCGCTCTGTCGATACCGATATGGGAGATTTCCTGCGCACACGCTTCCTGCAGGAAAATGCAACGGGTGGCAGCGAATGACCCTGCTTCGCATCGCATTGACGCGGCTCGCCCTGCTCGTGGCCTTGGCTTTCGCCAGCCCCGCCCTGGCGCAAGACGCGCCGTCGCCTGCCGTTCAGCCCCGCGTCACCGCCGAGCTGACCCCGGAGACCGCCGTGGTGGGACAACCGCTGGTCCTCAGGATCAAGGTGCTGGTCCCGACCTGGCTGCCGAAGCCGCCGGTCTTCCCCTCGTTGGATGCGCCCAACGTGATCGTGCGCCTGCCCGAACGCGCCTCCGGCCCGGTCAGCGAGCGGGTGGATGGTGAGACCTGGTCCGGCGTCAGCCGCGCCTATCGTATCTATCCCATGTTGCCCGGCGACGTGACCATGCCCGCGCAGGAGATCACGATCACCTATGCCGATCCGGACACTGTGCAGCCCGTCACCTACACGGCCCAGCTTGACCCGATACGCTTTACCGCAACGGTTCCATCCGGCGCCGAAGGGCTCGACCCGCTGGTGATCGCCGAGAAGGTCATGCTGGAACAGGAGATCGACGCGCCGGACGGCGTCATGGCGCAGGGCGATGCCGCCTCCCGCAAGGTGACCGCGACAATCACCGGAACCTCTCCGCTGTTCCTGCCCGAGTTGATCTCGGCCATCGATGGCGAGGCGGCCCGCGCTTATCCAAGCGACCCGGCGACCCAGGAAAGCGAAGACCGCGGGACGCTTTCGGGCAGCCGGACGGAAAGCGTGAGCTACGTCGCGCAATACGGCGGATCCGTGGACTTGCCTGCAATCACGCTCGACTGGTTCAATATCAGCTCCGGACAGGTCGAGACCGCGCAGCTGGAAGGCATCACGCTGACCGTGGACGCGCCAGCCCCTGCCAAGGAGCCCGCCATCACACCCCGGCAGGTCGCGGTGCTGATCGGGGCGCTGATCCTTGTGTGGCTTGCGGTGTGGGGCTTCAGGAAATACCTACTGCCGCCCCTGAAGCGGCTCGTGGTCCAGCGAAAGGCTTCCTGGGAGGGCAGTGAACCATTTGCGGCCTGGCGGGTCCGGCGCGCGATCGGAAATCACGACCTTGCTGCGACGCATTCGGCATTGCAGGTCTGGTCGGATCGTTGCCCGGGCACCGCCGCGCCGGAACTGGACGCGGCACTGGCGGGGATCGGTGCCGAGAGCTATCGCGGGGCAGGGGGGCAGGGCGGAACCTGGGCCGTGGTTTCGGCAGTCTTCCAGGCCGAACGCGACCGGAGGCTGGCTGCGATCAGGTCCTCGGGATCGGCCTTGCCCCCCCTCAATCCGTGATGTGACCAGGGGACCGCCCGGAACGGCAGGAGATGCGACATGGAAAAGATCGAGCTTCCCGAACGCGCGGGCTGGCGCGACAAGGCGGAGGAACTGGGCTTCACCTTTGCCGACATGCATGGAGAGCCCTACTGGGAGGAAACCAGCGCCTATCAGTTCTCCCTGCGCCAGATCGAGGACGATATCGAAGACCCCTCGACGGAGCTGCATGCCATGTGCCGGGATGCCGTCTCGCAGATCCTGTCCAGCGAAGACCTGATGACGAAGCTGTGCATCCCGGAGCCCTATTGGCATCTGGTGGCCGAGAGCTGGGAAAGGCAGGAGCCGGAGATCTACGGCCGGTTCGACCTCGCCTATGATGGCACCGGCCCGGCGAAGCTGTTGGAATACAACGCTGATACGCCGACCTCGCTCTATGAATCCGCCTCCTTCCAGTGGCTCTGGCTGGAACAGCAGGTCGAGGCGGGCGTACTTCGGGAGGGCGATGACCAGTTCAACGGTATCCACGAAGCCCTCGTGGAACGGTTCCAGGCCCTCTTTGCCAAGGGGACAGACCTGCATTTCACGGCCGTCGCGAACACGCCGGAGGATTACGCGACGGTCGAATGCATGGGCTGGGCGGCGCGGGAGGCGGGGATGGGGGCCCATTACACGGACCTGGAGAAGATCGGGCTCAGCGAGGACGGGCAGTTCATCGACAGTGAAGACAGGGTGATCGGCACCTTGTTCAAGCTCTACCCCTGGGAGGATCTTCTGCGGGACGAATATGCGGCGCTGCTGGCCGATGCCGGGTGTCTGATACTGGAGCCGCCCTGGAAGGCGGTACTGTCCAACAAGGGGCTGCTGCCGGTTCTGTGGGAGATGTTCGAGGGGCACCCGAACCTGCTTCCGACCTTTTTCGAGGCGGATATCGGAGCCGCCCTGAACGGCGATGGCAGCGCGACGAAGGAGGTGGCGCAGCTTTTCGCCCGGTCTGCCAACCACCTTGCCACGGGTCATGTCCGCAAGCCGATCTTCTCTCGCGAGGGGGCGTCGATGACGATTGTTGAAGGGGGCGTGACGATCGAGCAATCCAACAACCCGGCCTATGCGGATCACCCCAAGGTCATCCAGGCCTATCATCCGCTGCCGGTCTTCGATGGGTTCCGACCGGTGGTGGGGGCATGGATCGTGGGCGAGACCTGCGTCGGCATGGGCATGCGCGAGGACCGCTCCCGCATCACCCAGGATCTGTCACGGTTCAAACCGCATTTTATCCGGGACTGAAGAAGCTTAGGATCACCCCATGACCAAACGTTCGAAAACCGTTGCACTCTGTATCCTCGGCGCGGCCGCCTTCACCCTTTCGGGCTGCCGGGAGGAGCAGGTGGACGCCCAGGCCTTTCCCGACCTGCAAAGCTGCAAGGAGGCTGCCGCAACGGGCGATGGGCTCCTGACTGCCGCCGATTGCGAAACCGCCATCGCCGAGGCAGAGCAACTGCATGTCGAAACCGCCCCGCGCTATGACAGCCTTGAGGTCTGCGAAGCCCAGCATGGCGAAGGTGCCTGCGGGTCGGAGGAACAGGTCGCCAGCGGCGGCTCGGGCAGCATCTTCATGCCGCTGCTCACCGGCTACCTGATCGGCAACATGCTGAGCGGGCGCAGCGGCTACGCGCGTTCCCAGCCGATGTATCGCAACGCCGACGGCAAGTTCACCAACGCGGCGGGTTCAAACGTCTACTCGGGAAATTCGGGCAAAGCAAAACTCGCTGCCAACCAGTTCACGAAGGCCCCCACCACTGTTGGAAAACCGCCCATGACCAAGGCAACGGCTGCCTCCCGCGGGGGCTTTGGCAAGACCGGCGGCGCCCGCGCGGGATATGGCAGTTAGGGGTATCTTCGGGTTACTTGATCTGGGAAATGACTCGCTTTCCTGTTGTCTTGCACGAACCGCTCAACCGATTGTCGTGTGCGTAGAGGCAAGCCAGAACCCTTTCGTCCGCTGTGCTGACACCAGGACAAAGGCGGGCGGCGTCTGACGTACAAGCCGCACGCAGTTCGGTTTCATAGGGTGTTCCCTTGAGATTGGTCACCTCTGCGGGCACGAGGCGGGCAACGGATCGGGAACTGCTCAGCGCCTTGATGTCACTTGCGCAGGCGCCTGAGAGGGAACCCGAATGGGCGAACAGACAGGCCGCAATGCGCCCTTTTCCGTTCCGAACATCGTTGCAGTGTTTCCCTATTTCCGACTTGCAGGTTTTCATGATGTCCGCCGTCGCGATTGTAGGCAGCGCAGCGAACAGAGCTGTGGCAAGAATGGCATGTAGGGGTCGAAGACCTCGAAGGCTCATGGGGGATTTCCTTTTGGGGAAGCTGGATACACGCGGTCAAGGCCTCGTTTCGTAGCAACCTTTCACGCGGCACGCTTTCTGGCAAGCGGCTTAGCTGACCTTTTTCAGCGACACGGCCAAGCTCACGACATGTCGGGCTAAGTATTCTTGTGCGCCTGAGAAAGGAATTCCGACGGCGGGCATCCCTGCCATTTAGAGAAGGCTTCCGAAAACGTCTGCCGTTGGGAAAAGCCAACCAGAGCGGCTGTCTCGGCGATGGATCGACCGGCAAGGAGCTCTCGTTTTGCCGCCTTGTGCCGGGCCTGTTCGCGAAGTTTCGCGAAGCTCGTCCCTTCCTGTTTCAACGCGGCCTGCAACGTCCTGGTCGGCATATCGAGGATGGCCGCCGCCGTGTTCAGGGGCAAAGCCGTATGGTAGCCGTCGATCGACGTGGATTGGAGAATGCCGACCAGCTTTGAGACCGGGGTATCGTCAAGGTTGCTCATGCCAATGCGCGCCATTGTCTGGCGGGCGACGTCTGCAATGCCGACGTTGATCTGTTTCATCGGGCTCTTGAGGAGGAAGGCATCGAATTCCAGCATGCCGGTATCTCCGTCCAGAACATCCCGGACTTCGGGAAGCAGGCGGCGATGCGAGGGCAGGACGCCCGGATAGCGAACCGTCAGCTCTGCCTGCGAATACCATGCTGCTTCACGGATCACATTGATGAAGAGCCCGATTGTGAACTGGGTATCGAGGTCTGCTTCGGCGCCGCGCCCGTAGGGATGTTCGTAGACCAGACGACACCGATTGTACCTGACATTCACCGAAAAGGACGACGATGACTGGAAATATCTCAATCCGGCTTGCACGCCCTTGATGGCGTCCCAGAGTGTCTCCGCGTGCACGATGGGGGCCACGAATATCCCAAGGCTCTTGAGATCCTGTTTCAGCCCGATCCGCAGGGCTGAACCGGGATGGTCGAACAGGGAGTCGATCTGCGCAAACTGGTCCAGGTAGTCGTCGCTGTCGATGAGCTCCTCCGGACCCCGAATCCGACTTTGGATCTCGCGGCAATCGTCGCCGAGGAATGACGCCGCCTGCTCGGATCTGAGAACATCGATCGACCCGTGCAAGGCCGCCGCGCGGATGTAGTGCCGATCATCGACATCTTTCCGGAGCGTTTTTTTCGACGCTTGCGCGTTTTCCGACATTTTTCGCTCCTTCAAGCAATATCCTCTGCCGAATGAAAACGATTTGCAGCATCCCCTGCGTTCAAAAAGAGGGTTGCTCCAACAGAGGAGAATTCCAATGAGCCTTCCAAACAAGCGGCCTTTCCGTTGGACGGGTATAGCCTTGGCCTTGAGCACCATTGTGGTACCAGCTTTTGCCTTTGGTCAAGACAAGCCCAATGTTCTGGTGATCTGGGGCGATGATATCGGTATCACCAACATCTCAGCCTATTCGCGTGGTTTGATGGGCTACAAGACGCCGAATATCGACCGCATCGCCAATGAGGGGATGATGTTCACCGATTCCTACGGCGAGCAGTCCTGCACCGCCGGGCGTTCTTCCTACGTGACGGGCCAATCGGTCTACCGAACCGGTCTGTCCAAGGTCGGATTGCCGGGGGCGGATCTTGGTTTGCAGGAAGAAGACCCGACCATCGCCGGGTTGTTGAAGGCCGAGGGCTACGTAACGGGTCAATTCGGCAAGAACCACCTGGGAGACCAGGACAAGCACCTGCCCACCAATCACGGCTTCGACGAGTTCTTTGGTAATCTCTACCATCTCAACGCCGAGGAAGAGCCGGAGAACCGGGATTATCCGGGCGAAGCCATCGTGGCCAATGGCGAGACCTTCCGCGAAGCCTTCGGGCCGCGCGGGGTGATCAAGTCGAGCGCAGACGGTGCGATTGAAGACACCGGTCCGTTGACCAAGAAGCGGATGGAAACCGTCGATGATGAAACCATCGCCGCCGCGGTCGACTTCATCAAGCGCTCGCATGAGCAGGAAAAGCCGTTTTATGTCTGGTGGAACGGCACGCGGATGCATTTCCGTACTCACGTCAAGGATGACCATCTGGGGATTTCCGGACAGGACGAGTATGGCGACGGCATGATCGAGCATGACATGCATGTCGGCCAGCTGCTGGACCTGCTGGACGAGCTTGGCATCGCCGACAACACCATCGTGCATTACTCAACCGATAACGGCCCGCACAAGAACACCTGGCCCGATGCAGGCTCCAACCCGTTCTACAGCGAGAAGAACACCAACTGGGAAGGCGGCTGGCGTATTCCGTCGCTGGTGCGTTGGCCGGGCAAGATCGAGGCCGACAGCGTGACCAACGAGATCATGCACCAGATGGACTGGCTGCCGACGATCCTCGCAGCCGCCGGGAACACCACCGTCAAGGAAGACCTCAAGGCGGGTGGCGTGCAGGCCATTGGTCGGGAGTACAAGGTTCACCTCGATGGGTACAACTTCCTGCCCGTCCTGACCGGCGAAACCGAAGAAGGCCCGCGCGACGAGATCTTCTACTTCTCCGACACGGGCGAGTTGACGGCGCTGCGCTACCAGGACTGGAAGTTCATCTTCATGGAGCAGAAGGCGGTCGGCACCCTGCGCGCCTGGATCGAGCCCTGGACGCCGCTGCGCGTGCCGCTGATCACCAACCTGCGTCGTGACCCGTTCGAACAGGCGCACCTGACCTCGAACACCTATTACGACTGGATGATCGACCGGATCTTCTTCCTCGTCCCGGCGCAGAAATATGTGGCCCAGTTCCTGTCCACGTTCCAGGAATTCCCGCCGCGTCAGAAGCCGGCAAGTTTTTCCATCGATCAAGTGATGGAAATGATGACGGCCAACAACAACAGCAAGTGATCACCGTCCGGGCGGCGGAGCAGGTCTCTCGCCGCCCGGATTGGTCACGGTCCTGATCAAGTCGCGCCACGGGTTCGATTCCGGGCGCCCTGTTTTCCTTAATTTTTTGGAGGTTACTCCCATGAGACATCTTACCTTGGCCGCGATGCTGATGGTGGGCGCGGCGTTCGTTCAACCTTTCGCCGCCGACGCCCAGAACAAAGCCGGTGGCATCATCGTCGAATACAATGACATCGACATTGCCCTGGTGGCGGATGGCTGGAGCGTCGTCGAGCTGCTGCGCGGCAACGTCTACAACGATCTGGGAGAGTTCGTCGGATATGTCCACGACGCGATCGTGACGCCCGACGGAGAAACCACGTTCATCATCGTCAATGTCGCAGGCTTTCTGAACATCGGCGAGAAACTGGTCGCCCTTCCCAGCATGGCCTTTGACGTCCAGGCAGATGGTGACCTGCTGCTCGCCAATGCCACGAAGGACGGGCTGAAGGCGCTCCCCCAATTCATCTACGCGAAAAACTGAACTCCGACTCGAAATACTGAAGGAAGCTGAAAATGGATCTTGTTGCGATTCTCATGGATGACATCGAGACCGCGCGCAACGCGCGGATCGAATGCGGAAAGATGGCCAGTGAGCACATGCTCACGCTGGAAGACGCCGTTGTCGTCTACAAGGAGAACGGCGATGTAAAGCTGGATCAGGCGGTCAACCTGACAGCGGCCGGCGCCATGGGCGGTGCCTGGTGGGGCGTGCTTATTGGGGCGCTGGCAGGCATCGCGACCGGTGGGGCCGGCCTTGCGCTTGCCGGAATGGCGGGCGGGGCGGCCGGTGGCGCGCTTAGCGGTTGGATGTCCGACGCCGGTATCTCGGATGACATGATGAAGAAGACCGCAGACGCGCTCGAGCAAGACAAGGCGATCCTGTTTATCGCAGGCCGCACCGGTGCACCGGACAAGGTTCTGGAGCGTCTCAAGCCGTTTGGCGGTTCCGTCGTCACATCAAACCTGACGGAGGATGCCGACAAGAAAATCAACGCCATCCTGACAGGCGAAACGGCCTGACACGCGGTCGCCATTTCGGTTCCGCGAACTCCTTTGGGGTCGCGGAACCCTCGCCAGAGACGACATCCCTCGCCGTCGCATCGGCCTTTCCTTGGAGCAAAAACATGCCTGCCCTGACGACAAAAATTCGACCGTTCGGGGGTGCTTTTGGGCTATGCCTTGCGTTTTCCATCACCCTCGACGCCCAGGCCGCAAACGCCGAGACACCGCGGCTGGTGTTGCAGATCACCGTTGACCAACTGCGCCATGACTTGATCGATCGATACGCGTCCGGAATCGGTGAGGGCGGTTTCCGTTGGTTGATGTCGAACGGCCTGGTATTCGACAACGCCCATCACGGGCACGCGAATACCGAGACCATCGTCGGTCATACGACATTGTCCACCGGCGCGGATCCGGCGGTGCACGGGATGGTGGCCAACCTGTGGTTCGACCGTAAGACCGGCTTGCAGACCTATAACGTGCAGGATCCGGACTACCCGCTGGTCGGCGCCGCAGGGATCGACAGCAGCAGCGAGATCGACCCGACCCAACGCGCGGCCACGACGGATGGGCGATCGCCGCGCAATATCATCACGACGACCCTATCGGACGAGATCGCCAAGCATTTCGGGCCGGAGTCCAGGGTCTTTGGCGTGTCGGTCAAGGACCGTGGCGCCATCGCCATGGCCGGGCATGCGGGGCAGGCCTATTGGTTTTCCAAGGCCGAAGGCCGTTTCGTGACATCGACATTCTACCGCGAGGCATATCCCGGTTGGGTCGGCGACTGGTCCGCCAAGGGAATGGTCGAGAGCTACGCGGACACCAGTTGGAACCTGCTGCTCGACCCATCCGCCTATCAGTTCGCCACACGGGACGACCAACCCTGGGAGACGGAACTGCCCGGATTCGGCCGGACCTTTCCGCACGCATGGGGCCCGGCGGACAGCCGCTATTTCACCACTTTCCTGACCCTCAGCCCGGCCGGTGACCAGATCACCGCCGACTTCGCCAAGGCGCTGATCGACGCCGAAGACCTCGGCGCGGACAACATCCCCGACTATCTGTCGGTCAGCCTGTCCTCGACCGACTATGTCGGCCATATCTTCGGCCCCTCCAGCCTCGAGGCCGAGGACAATTTCAAACAGCTGGACCGCACGCTGGCCGATCTTCTGGCTCATGTGGACGGTGCGGTCGGCCTGGAGAACACCCTGGTGGTGCTCTCGGCCGATCACGGCGCACCGGAGCACCCGGGTTATCTGGAGACGCTTGGCATCGACGCCGGGCTGTTCGATTTCGAGCGGGTCGATACCGAGCCGGGCTTCGTCCGCTTGCAGGCCGATTTTGGCGCGTCGCAGGACCTGATCCGGAACTTCTCCAACCCCTATCTCTATCTCGATCAGGACCTGATCGCGGAGCGCGGCCTCGATCAGGCCGATGTCGAAGCGGCCGTGGCCGAGGAACTCCAGAAACTGCCGGGAATTGCCCATGCGATCAGCAGCGCGGCCCTGCGCAGTGGTGCGATCCCGACCACCCGGGTCAGCGATGCGGTGCTTGCCAATTTCCATCCAGACCGCTCCGGCGACATCTACATTGTCTTCGAGCCGCAGTGGTTCATTGCCGATTTCGATGGGCTGACCGTTGCCTCCGCCCACGGGTCTCCCTGGGTCTACGACACACATGTCCCGATCATCCTTGCAGGCAAGGGCATCACACCGGGCCACGTGGCGCGAAAGGTCGCAACAATCGACCTCGCGCCGACTCTCGCCACGATCCTGGGAACGGGTCTTCCATCCGGCGCGACGGGGCGGCCCCTGCCAGAGGTGTTCGAGTGATCGCCATGGACAGGGACCCCCAATCTTCAGACGCGCGCATCGCGAGGAAAAGCAAAACCATGAAAACCCGTCGCCCCCGCCGCTGGCGCCCGTCCATCGTTGCTGCCGGTATTCTGTCTGGTCTGGTCCTGGTATCTCCCGTGCCGGCAGAGGCCTTTGATCTGAACAAACCCGCGCGCGGCTTCGAAGAAGAACGCATGGCGGCCGAGTCCCAGCACGCGCAGATTGTGCGTCAGTTCGGTGGCGAGGTCGAAAACACCGCGCTTGCGGATTACGTCACCGGGGTCGGCAACCGGGTCGTTGCGGCCTCGGAGATGCCGGACAAGCCGTTCACCTTCACCGTTCTCGACAGCCCGATCGTCAATGCCTTCACGGTGGGGGGCGGATATGTCTACGTGACCCGTGGCATCCTCGCGAGCGTCAACAGCGAGGCGGAGCTTGCAGCACTTCTCGGACATGAAATCGGCCATGTCACCGCCCGCCACACCGCGCGCCGAGAGACCCGGATGGAACAGGATCGCGCCGCCTCGATCGGTGTCGGCCTGCTGACCGGCAGCTTCACCGCAGCCGTGGTCACCAACATCCTCGGCAAGGTCGGGCAGCAAGCCTATTCCCGCGACCAGGAAGCGGACTCCGATGTGCTCGGCGTCGAGAGCATCACCAAGGCCGGGTACGATCCCTACGCCATGTCCGACATGCTGGGTGCGTTGGAGCGGGAAGTGGCGCTGATGACCGCGATGTCCAGCGACGGTGTCGGCCTCCCCGACTGGTTGCAGGACCACCCCCAGACCGATGAGCGGCGGCGTGACACGCTGGCGCTTGCGGAAAAAACGGGCATGGCGCCGGGCACCGGCGAGGTCAACCGGGACGCGCATCTGGATGCCATCGAGGGGGTGATGTTCGGCACCGACCCGTCGGGCGGCATCCTGCGCGACGGCAAGTTCCAGCATCCCGGGCTGGCGATCTCCTTCGATATCCCGCCGAGCTACCAGTTGCTCAACCAGCAGGGCGTGCTCATCGGCATCCGCGACAGCAAGAGCCTGTTCCTGTTTTCCGGCGCGCAATGGCCCCGGGAGCGCAGCCTTGAGGATTTCGCGCGCACCGCGTGGTTCGGGCTGACCGAGGGGGATGAAGGGGAGCTCGACAGCGTCGAGACCACGGAGATCAACGGTCTGGACGCGGTGATCACCACCAAGAAGATCGAACGCCTGTTCCTGAAAGCCACGCTGGTCACCGTCGCCTACCGGGTCAATGACCGCACGGTGCTCGGCCTGACCTTCGCGGTTGCCGGCAAACTCACGCAACCGCAATTTGATGATTTCAAAGCGATTGCCGAGAGCTTCACACCGCTGAGCTATGCCGATGTGAAGGATATCAAGCCCTACATCCTGCGCAGCGTCGAGGTGACCGACGGAGACACCGCCGAGACCTTGTCCGCGCGGATGGCCCAGAAAGACTTCAAGCTTGAGCGCTTCATCGCGCTCAACGGGATCGACGGCCCTCTGGTGCCGGGTTTCCGCGTCAAGATCATCGTCGAGGAGTAGATTTCATGGACACTTTCCTGGTTGCCGTTTTCGAAACGGAAGAAGCCGCGTTTCGCGGGGCGGAAAGCCTGCGCGACCTGCATCGCAAATCTGCCCTGACCGTTCATGCGGCAGCGATCATCCACAAGACGCCGGATGGCACTGTCGGAATGAAGGAGGCCGCAGAGGAAGGCCCGGTAGGCGCGGCCTTCGGGATGATGGTCGGCGCGCTCGTCGGGGTGCTGGCAGGGCCGCTGGCGGCCGGTGCCGGAGCGGCGGTTGGCGCGGCTGCGGCCTCCGGAGCTGTCCTTGGTACGGCCTCCGGCGGATTGGTCGGGTTGATGGGGGACCTGGTGCGGTCCGGTATCGACAGCGAGTTCCTTGAGATTGTCGGAACGGAGTTGCAGCCGGGCTGTTCGGCGGTTGTTGCCTCCGTGGACGAAGCAATGACGCTCCCGGTCGACAAGGCCATGGCAGCACAGGGCGGTCGGGTTTTCCGGCAACCGCGGATCGACACAATCGACGCAGAGCTCGAAGCCCAGGCCGCAATCCTGAGCCGTCGGGCAGGGGAGCTGAAAGCGGAGTTCAACGCCGCCTCCGAGGCCGATCGGGACATATTGAACACGCCCATGCATGACCTGCGAGACCAGCTGAAGGCGCTGGAGGAGCAGGTCTCGACGCGCCAAAGCAGATTGACGGCGGAGGTCGCGGAACGGAGCGCCTCGCTGACCTCGCAGATCGAGGCCGCATCCGATGAAACGAGCGACCGATTTGCGCGCCGTCTCGCAGAATTGACGGAAGATACCGCCCTGCGTCTCAAGGCGCTGGAGCGCGCGGCGGGAGTGATCGAGTCCGCCCGCGCTTTGGTCGGATGAAGTCGCAGAACCGGCGCGAAAGAGCGCCTTCAACAGGAGGTCATTGGTGATGCAGAAACTCTTGCTCCGCTATATAAGAAATGGGGTCATTGCATTGGCTCTGACGGCTGTCGGCCAAGCTGCGGCGGCACAGGAGCAGGGCGGTGATCTTGCACAAGCCAACAACCCGCTGGCCGATATCACGGCGTTCAACATCCAGAACTATTACATCGACCGGTTCACCGGCCTACCGGATGATGTCGATGGCAACCAGATGGTGTTGCGCTTTGCCAAGCCGGTCCAGATCGGCGACAGCAACTGGCTGATCCGCGCCTCGCTGCCCTATAACAGCTTCCCGCTGGGAGACCGGGGCGACACCGTGAGCAGCGTTGGAGACTTCGACATCTTCGCGGCCTACCAGATTGACACGGGGAACCCGGCCGTCAGTTTCGCCATTGGCCCACAGGTTGTTGCGCCCACGGCGACAGATGACCGGCTTGGCTCCGAGCAATGGCAGCTTGGCCTGGCCAATGTCTATTTCAACGCGACCTCGCCGGTGTTCCAATATGGCTACCTGCTGACATGGCGCGGGGGCGTTGGCGAAACGCATGGCCGCGACCGCGTGAATCTCGGCGCGTTTCAGCCCTTCGCCTTCTACCAGCTGGGCGATGGCTGGTACACCGGCGGCGCACCCGTCTGGACCTACAACTTCAGCAACGACAACTACAATGTCCCGCTTGGCCTGCGCATCGGCAAAGCCATCAAGCGCAAGGACACGGTGTTCAACATCTTCGTCGAGCCGCAATGGTCGGTGTTCCACGAAGGTGACGGGCAGCCCGAGCGCCAGATCTACTTCGCTCTCAATATGCAGTTTCTCTGACCGGCGCAGACACGCGCCCCAATTTATCTCTCTGGAGGACCACCATGGAAAAGTTCGTAGCCATTGTCTTTGATACCGAGGAAGCCGCCTACAAGGGTGCCGACGCAATGCGGGATCTGCACCGCAATGGCGAATTGGCGGTCTATGCCGCGGGCATCATCACCAAGGATTCCGAGGGAGAAATCTCGGTCAAGTCCAGTGCGGATGAAGGCCCGATCGGCACCGCCTTCGGAATGCTGCTCGGCGCAATGGTAGGCGTCCTGGCCGGTCCGGTTGCAGTCGCCTCGGGGGCTGCCGTGGCGGGCAGTGCCGCCGCAGCAAGTGCCGCTGCAGGCGGCATGGCGGCCGGAGGACTGACCGGCGGCGTGTTTGGCGCCTACCGGGATCTCTGGGTCTCGGGCATGGACCTGACGATCCTCGACCAGGTCGGCACCGAATTGCTGCCCGGGAAATCCTGCATCGTCGCCTCGGTGGACGAGGTCTGGACCACGCCGCTCGACGCCAGGATGAAGGATGCCGGCGGCACCATCTTCCGCAAGCTGCGTGCAGATGCGGTCGATGATGAGCTTGCGGCCGAGATGGACGCCTATGACCGGGAACTGGACGATCTGGCGGACGAGTTGGATGCAGCCGATGCGGCGGCCGAAGCGGCCATCAAGGAGAAAGTGGCAACGGCCAAGGCGAAGATGAAGGAAGCCGGCGAAAAGATCTCCCGGCGTGCCGACGAGATGGACGCGGAGTTTGACGCCCGGCTGGACGCCATCGATGAGCAGATCGCAAATGCGAATGACCGGATGAAAGCGAAATTCGAGAAGCGCAAGGCCGAGATCGTGGCGGACCGCGATCGCCGCGCGAAGGCTCTTGATGATGCGCTGAAGGCGTCCGACGCCGCCATTGTCAAGGCGTCCTCCGACACTGCCTTGTCGTAATTGCCGGACTGTGGCGCCGCGTTTGTTGGCGCCACAGCGGCGGGTCCGGCCTGATCGACAGAGTGCCAGAGAATGGCCCGGACCCCAACCCGAAAGGAGCAACGCGTGGCCGAGCAGACAGAAATGGATGCCAGATCGGATGTCCCCGAAGACGCGTCGCCGGTTTCAGACCAGCAGGTGGAGACCGATGACACGGGCGAAATGGCTGCGAGCCCGGGCGGAACGGCGGCAGCCGAGCTTGACCTGGAAGCCTCCATCGATGCGCTGGTGGACAGGGTCGGAGAGATTTCCAGCAAGAAGGCCCTGCTCATCCTGCTCGGCGTGTTCGCCACGGGGTACCTGATCGGGGCGTCGAGAAAGGAACGTTGATATGAGTCGAATTGCGAAGAACCTGTCGATTGTTCTGCGCTCGGAGAAGTTGATCGCCCAGCGGAACCTCTCCGTTCTGCGGCGACAGACCGGAATGTTCGGGGCTGCGGGCGTCGCGGCAGGCCTCGCCATCGTGATGCTGAATGTCTCGGGATTCCTGGCCTTGTCCGATGTTGTGTCCATGCCCCTTGCGGCGTTGATCGTGGCTATCGCGAACCTCCTGTTTGCGGGCGCAATCGCAGCCATGGCGGGTCAGCAAAGCGCCGAGGCCGAAACGGCCACAGTCGCAGAGGTTCGCGACATGGCACTGGAAGACATCGACTCGGAACTCCAGGTCTTTGTGGCCGAAGCGAAATCCACCGCTGATGACGTCAAACGGATGGCGAAGGATCCATTCGGCCAGATCGCGCCCGGCGTGGCGGCAACACTTGCCAAGGCGCTTGTGAACCATCTCGGCAAGTGATGTCGGGCAGGCCAGTTACCCCGCCTGTCCGGCCTCCCTCATTGCGAGAGCGTGGAGCTGCCCGTTGAATTCGGCGCAGAAGACGAAGATCGCGGCCATGACATAGAGGAAGACCAGCGCGGCCATGACGCCGGCGAGCCCGGCATAGGTGACGCTGTAGGAGCTGAAGTTTTGAAAGTAGTAGGAGAAGACTTCGCCCGCTGCGACCCAGAGCACCATTGTCAGCACGACGCCGGGCAACACCTGTCGCGCCGAATGCCCCGTGCCGGGAAGCCAGACGTGGCAGGCATAAAGGGCAAGCAGCAACAGGAGCATGCTCAGCAGGAGATGGGCGGGCTCACCAGCAAGTAGCCCGGCCATCCAGTGTGCCGGGGCGCCTTCAAGGGAATCGAAGTAGAGAGGCAAGCCGATCGCGACCGCGCCAACAATGGCGATCAGGAAGGCGCCAGCCAGCACGAACGCCACGCAGAGGAGCCGCTGACGCCAGACGGGCCGGGGGTCCTTGTCGTGATAGGCATCCGTCACCACGACCCGCACGGCATCGACCCCGTTGGAGGCAAAGAACACCGCCAGCAGGGCGCCGTAAGCTGTCGTGCCGGCACCGCTCTGCGCCAGGACGGCCCGGACTTCGCGCGTGATCGGTTCGGCGATTTCCTCCGGCCAGGACCCGTAAACAAACTCGATGACGGAATTCACGTCCAGGTCGGTGCTGAACTGGCCCGCAAGGGAAAGAACGAAAATGCAGAATGGAAACAGGGCGAGCATCATCGACATGGCGACGTGGCTTGCCTTGGACCAGCCATTGTCGCCATCAAACCGGCCCCATGCGCCGATCAGCGCTTTCAGTGATTTGCCCGGGAACATCCTGCCTGACTTCCGTTTGTGCCATGGTCAGAGAAAGCCAGGGGGCCATCATTGCATGGGTGTTACCTTTGGGGAAACCGTACACGGCGGGGGGCGGCAAGCCAAACTCCATTGCGGTGTTTTCTCTCATGGCGCCGAGGCCGGGCGGATATTCGGGCAATCAGTTCCCACAATGGGCGTCGCCGAGGCCAATTCCGTGAAACCGATTGGTTTTGCGAGAGGAACCGACACCCGGCGATGTTGCGGGAAACCTTCGAAACTGTCAGTCTCGGGGCAGGTCGCTCGGCAAACCCGCGTATCGGCATCGGGCAGGAATGTCCGGATCTCCTCTAAAACAGGCAGGAAATAGCCATGTATACCTTTCTCGGATTGGCATTTGTTCTTCTGGAGATCGTCGCGGTGATCTTTGCCGTTCGGGCCGTCAGGAGCGCGCGCACGCCGCAAGGGGCTGTGGCCTGGGTCGTGTTCCTCGTGTCTGCACCTTACCTGGCGGTTCCGGCCTACCTGTTCCTGGGGCACAGCCGGGTGAATACCTATATCGTCGCCCGACGCGAGTCCGAAGAGATCGTCAACAGCCTCCAGAAGTTCGGAAAGGCGCACGCCGCGGTAGGGGACGATGACGCGGTCGGCTATCCCGGTTTCGAGACCATCGCCGAAGTGCCGGTGGTTTCCGGGAACAACATCGAGTTGCTGATTGACGGCCAGCAAAGCTTTGACGCGATCTTTGTCGCGCTCGACGCCGCCCAGGATTACGTCCTGATCCAATCCTACATCATCAATGACGACGATCTCGGGCGGGCGATGCAGGCCCGTCTGATCGCCTGCGCAAAGCGCGGGGTCACGGTGCGGTTGCTTTATGATGCGGTCGGCTGCGTGAAGCTGCCGAAAGCTTATCTCGACAGCTTGAGCGAGGCCGGTGTGCAGGTTCTGAACGCCCACGCGCTGCGCGGCCCCAAGACACGGTTCCAGATCAACTTCCGCAATCACCGCAAGACGATTGTCGTGGACGGCACCATCGGTTTCACCGGTGGCTTGAATGTCGGCGACGAATACATGGGGCTGGACCCGAAATTCGGTGATTGGCGCGACACGCATTGCCGCCTGACGGGGCCGGTGGTGTCCCAGTTGCAACTGGTCTTTGCCGAAGACTGGCATTGGGCAACCGACGAGCGCCTGCTGGAAGAGCTGAACTGGGAGGCGGGTCGCGCCGAGGAAAACATGGATGCCCTTGTCATGGCGACCGGTCCGGCGGACGCGCAGGAAACCGGCAGCCTCTATTTCTGCGCCGCGATCTCGGCCGCGCGAGAACGGTTGTGGATCGCCTCGCCGTATTTCGTGCCGGAAAATGACATCATGACCAATCTCAAGGTGGCGGCTATGCGTGGCGTGGACGTTCGGATCATAGTGCCGGAGGTGATCGATCACACCATTCCCTGGCTCGCCGCCTTCGCCTATTTCGACGAGTTGCTCGACGCGGGCGTCCAGATCTGGCGGTACGATTCCGGTTTCATGCACCAGAAGGTGTTGCTGGTGGACGAGGCGATTGCCTCCGTGGGCACGACGAACATGGACAACCGTTCCTGTCGGTTGAATTTCGAAGCGACCGCCATGTTCTTCGACAAGCGTGCGGCGCGGGACCTTGCGGCCATGCTTGAAGATGATTTCACGCGCTGTGTCCGGCTGGAGAAACACCTCAAGGACCAGCCATTCAAGGTCCGCAACGGCGCGCCGGTCGCACGCCTGTTCGCGCCACTTTTGTGATGGTGATGGATCAATGACCCGTTCGGACGGGGGAGCGGGGGTATCTGGCCAGAGCCCGGGCTGCATATCGCGCCCGATCCATGAACCGATGCCAGTCTCAAACGCGAAGGACACTGGATAATGGCAGATATTGGAGCTCCGGAGTTGGCTGATCTCGGGCAATACGGCTCCGAGTTGGAGCGCTGGAAAGACTCCGTCAGCATGCAAAGCGTCATCGTTGTCGGCGTCGCACTGGCCTTGCTGTTCTTCCTGCGCAAACCGATTGCACGTGGGGTCATGACCCTGACCTCCAAACTGCTGAAAAAGCTGCAGATAGAGCTTTCGGACAAGACCATCGAGAAGCTCTACGGCACGATCGAGATCCTTTTGGTGACGGTCGGAGTTCTTGTAGCTTCAGAGATCCTGGCGCCACCGGTGCTTGGAGAGGGTTTCCTGCGCCGGTTGATCCTGTCAGTTGCCGTGATGGCGGTGTTCGCGGCCTGGTATCAGCTTGTCGACCCGTTCCTGAGCATCTTTCGGGACCATCGGATTGCTGATGTCCAGATGGAGCAGGACTGGATCACGCGGGTGACCAGGTTCGCCATTCTGTTGTTCGGGATCACGTCGGTTCTGAATGTCTGGGAAGTCGATATCAGCGGTGCGCTCACCGGCGTGGGAGTGCTGGGCGCCGGGTTGGCCATTGCGGCCCAGGACCTGATCCGAAACCTGATCGCCGGTATGACCAACATGAGCGAACAACGTTTCGAAACCGGGGATGCGGTCGAGATCGAAGGGGTGACCATCGGCACGGTGCGCCGAATAGATTTGCGATCAACCCTGATCCTGGGGTTTGATCAGGTCCCGCGCTACGTGCCGAATTCCGACCTGTCGAATTCGGTGGTGAAGAATTACTCCAACATGAAGCATCGGCGCATTCTGGTGAAGGTCCCGCTGGTGATGTCTGTCTCCAATGCGCAGGCAGAAGCCGTGCGGGATGGATTGCGCGAGCACCTGACCACCTGCGGAGATTTCGACCTCGGAGAAGATGCCCCCAAACATGTCTATATCGATGGCTTGAGCCCGGACGCTGTCGAGATCAGGTTCTACGCGCGGACAACCTCTCCAGATTACGCGACCTACCTGCAGGTCAGGGAACGGCTGGTGGTTCGGACGCGCGACCTGATCGATGAAACAGGCACCGCGCTGGCCTACCCGACACAGACAATTCAACTGGACCGCAGCGTCGACACCGCAGGGCCCGAGAGACTGGAGCCCCCGGTGTAGGCTTTTGCAAGGCTGCGACGCGGCCACAAATCCGACAACCAGGTTCTATGGAGAGAAAAGATGTCATCCGAGACGCCGCAGGCCAACACTTCCCCGACGGGGTTCCAGCCAACCGCCCATGCGTTGAGGTGGATTGCCCTTCTTGCGCTCGCTGTTCTGGTGTCGGCGGCGTTTCTCGACATGGTGCGGCCCTTCCTGTCGGCCTTGCTGCTGGCGGCCATCATGGCAGCCTTGCTGGAGCCTGCGTATCGGTTCCTGTACTCAAGGCTTGGCGGACGCGCAGGGTTGGCCAGTGCGTTGACCCTCTTGGGGACATTGATCGTCATTATCACGCCAACGATCTGGGTCGCCTTCCTTGCCGCCGAACAGGCCACTGGATTGATCGAGTCCGCGACGGCGCTCTACCAGGAGGTCGCCACCGACGCCGAGACCAACACCATGCCGGACTGGGTGCCGTTCCGGGAAACCGTCCTGCAATACTGGCCGCAAATCAGCGCCAAGATCGGCGAGCTTGCCGGCACCGCGGCATCGTTCCTGGTGTCTTCCCTGTCCTCCGTGACCAAGGGCACGGCGAGTTTCTTCATGGGGCTCTTCATCTTCCTCTACGGGCTGTTCTTTTTCCTTCAGATGAGCCCGTCGATCATTCGCGAGGTGTTGTCTTACACCGGTCTCAAGAACAGCCTTCAGGAAACGCTGGAGGAAAGAATCGTCTCCGTCAGCCGCGCGACGATCAAGGGAACCTTGCTGATCGGCGTCGCGCAAGGTTTTCTCGGCGCCCTTGGCTTTTGGGCAGCTGGTATATCGGGAGCAGCGTTCTGGGGCGTCGTCATGGTGATCTTTTCGATCATCCCGGGGATCGGAGCGACCTTTGTCATCTTTTGCGGCGCCGTGTTCCTCTTCGTTGAGGGGCAGACCACCTACGCCCTTGCCCTCGCTGCCTGGGGCGCGTTGGCCGTCGGAACGATCGACAATGTCCTGCGCCCCGTGCTGGTGGGGCGCGATGCCGAAATGCATGACATCATCATCCTTATCAGCACCCTTGGAGGTCTCGCCTCCTTTGGCGCAGTCGGCCTGGTGCTGGGCCCCGTCCTCGCGGGCGTCTTTCTGACAACCTGGAAGACACTTTCCGAGGCCACGTCCGAGGAGACGGTGCCGCCCTCCGAAGATGCATCCGAGCCGTCAAGAATCCCCGCATCAGGCACACCCGCTGCCGATCCCGAACCTGCCGTAAAGGAAGGGCAAGGCATCCGAACACTGGGCATTTCGAAGGATGGTTTGGAAACCGAGGTTAAAAAGCTCAAAGACGAACTTGAGGAAATCCAACGTTCCGGAAAATGACGCTGTGACCTGAACGCAGACAGGGATACCTGTTGGCATAGGTTTCGCTCGCGAAGCTAATCCACCATCAAGATCCCAAGCGTCTCGCTCCAAATTCTCCCTGATTTTTTTCGCTTCGTGCGCGTTTTCCGACAGAAAACAACCGGGGATCTTTATGTTCCCTTTACAACCGAGACAGCGTGAAAGGTTCTGGACCAGCTGAAAAACGTCAGTACGTACCCTTGGCTCCGGGTTTCCCGGCATCCTCGTCCAGAGCGTTCCGGTTTGCCTCGCCGATGTCGGTTTGGGTCCATACTCGTAGTGCACTTCAACCTGCGCACTTGATTGACAGATATTCGAACCAGGAGAAAACATGTTCAAATTCAAACATGCTGCCATCGCCGTCATCACCACATTGGTCTCGGGCCAGGCAGCTATCGCATCCGATGTTCTGCCGTCAGCAGACTCGACCTTCAGAATGTGGGGCGAGGAGGCCGGATGGAACATCATGGTGGACGAAGGCCGCAACGCCTGTCTTATCGAGCGAATGGACGAAAACGCCAACGTCATCCAGATGGGCCTGACCAAGAGCCATGAATTCGGCTACCTGGGCGTGTTCACTCAGAATGCCAAGGTCAAGAGCCGGAAGGAGCCGATCGTCGTGTCCTTGGACGGCAACCTCTACTATGGCGAAGCGCGGGGCAAGACCAAGAATCTCGCCGACGGTTATGTCGGTGGCTATCTCCTGACAAACAACCCGAAGTTTGTCGAAGATGTCATGCAGAAACACGAAATGGTTGTCTTTCCGGAGGAAACCTATGTTTGGATCGTGAGTCTGGACGGAACGCTAAAGGCGATCGAGGCTGCCCGGAAGTGCAACATGGAAGTAAACGGCTGATGTGAGCACAATGGGTGTTGCAGCGATTTCCGGCGGGTACGTTATTCGCTTACATTGAGCCACCCAAGAGTGCAGCGATGGCTGTACCCCTTGACAGGTAAAGGCGATCTCTCTTTGACGACGAACTCATAGGGATCGTTCTGTCAAGGTGGCCGTGGTCACATGACCAGGTGCAAGTGCTGTTCTCCCGCTCCACCCAATGCCGGCCCCAAGAATTGGTTGGCCTCGGTCGATGCAGGACTATCCGTTGCTTCTGGTCATTGTGACATGCTGAACAAGACTATCCGGCCTTCGGAGCCGTTTTGGCAGCGCGTTTGGGAAAACTCGAAATCCACGTCTGCTTCTTTCCAAGAACTACACGAACCAGGGATTCCCAATAAAGGTGCCCGAACCAAAAGGACTGTTAGATGAAATCGATCTTGCTGAGTTTTGCTCTCATTTCCGTGTCGGTAACGGGCGCGAACGCCAACTCAGTTCCTGAGTGTATGGTCCACGCCAAGACATTGCAAAACCCTTCGGCGCTCGCCGGCGCGGCCCAGGTTTGCATGACCGTCTACTTCGATAGTCTCAGGACTGAAGCCGAGGCTTGTAGAGCGCACGCGGAAAAGAAGACCTTGCCCGGTGCGGAATTCGCTGCATGCCAAGCCACTTTGATCCTCGGTCTCCGCGATCAGATCGACACTTGTCACAGGGAAGCAAGCAACCTTTACCGAGAGGGCGACGAACTGACTGCGCGCGTTAGCGGAGGTGCCAAATCCGGCTGCTTCGGGCTATCCGAACAAGCAACCAAACTGTGCCGGGACAATGCAGAAAAATTCAGTGGGTTGGCTGAGGCCGCTGCTGAAGGCGCGTGCGAGGCTGCAGGGCTATAAAGCCGGACATCCCTTTGCCGCCGTTCCAAGCCGGATGATTGCTTCAAACCAAACGAATTCTGGGTCAAGACCGTTGGGCGATATCGAGGTCGAGTTGCTCCGCCACAACCTCCTTCAGCTCACGAGCTTCGCGGCGCAGATCCTTGACCTCATCGGTCGTGGCAGCACGAGCTGTATCGCCCGCAAGCCGCTTCTTCCCCGCCTCCAGGAAATCCTTGGACCACTTGTAGTAGACGCCTTGGGATATCCCCTCTCGCCGACAAAGCTCGGCAATACTGTCCTCGCCCCGCAAACCATCCAGGACGATCCGGATGCTTTCATCTGTGTGTGCCGGCCTTCGGGGCGGCCCCTCCTGCTTCATCTCACACACCACCAGCGGCGCGAAGGTTGGCTCATCAACTTCCGGCGCCGGCAGAACCAGCTTTCCCTGCTTCGCCAACCGCCGCCACGCCGAGAGCTGGTTCGGCTGAAGGTCGAAACGCTCCGCCACGGCATTCACCGTCGCGCCGGGTTCCAGCGTTTCCGCAACAACCCGCGCCTTCACATCATCCGGCCACCGACGATGCCCCGACGCGTAGATCTCGACGCCCACCGATCTGAGAAACGAATTCTTCGAACACATTGCGAAACGCACTCCCCATCATGAGATGGAGAAGATCTCGCAGCGCGCCGCAGGCACCACAACGTGGGGCCGGACCGCCGCTTACGGACATCCGAGCGAATTGATCAGATGTCCGCAAAGTCGGCGAAGCGGAAGCGCACGACCGCTTTACTCGTCGCGCGCTTTCAACATTTTTCGCAGGGGCTGGCATTTGGGATGTCCCTGCTGCGGATGCCAGGTCCACTCTCACGCCGCCTCAAATGACTGGGCCTTGAGGCGTTGATTTTCGAGTATCAGTTCCGCCACCGCAGCTTTGCATGCCGCGAACTCGGAAAGCCGTCTACTTGCTTCTGAATCCATTTTTGGAGCGTCCACTCTGGCACATGCAGGTTCGGTATCCCGCGCCACCGGCAGGATAATCGAGTATGGCCCATAGCCACAATAATTGCGCGTATCCAACTCATACTCATAGGAGCAATTCACCGCGTCCGTAATGATGTCCCTGGCTTCAGCTTCGATCTCTTCATCCGTCAGGGACGCGAGGTCTTCAACCCCGTCAAACAGTGGCTCTACGATACCGGAGAGGTCTGCCAAAGCAGAGTCGATACCGACTATGTTCAGGAGTGGACCGAACTTGACAAACACACTTACCAGCCGGTCGCCTTCGCAGGGGGCTTCCTCACATTCGAGTTTCTCGCAATCGTGAGTAATCGCAGAGCGGAGTTCTGCTGCCAGCCTACACACAGCGGTTTCGATCAAATCTGACATTGTCATTTCCTTTTGTGTCGCCCGTGAGTGGAGTGCGGGCTTTGGTGGGTTCCATCCTCGGAAAGGAGGTGGGGTCGTCTGAAACAGGCGGAAGAAAAAAAGCGCCTGACCGAAGAAAACTCGGCTCGCCATGAACCTTGTGCCCAACCGGGCTCCAAGCGTTGCGTGCGACCCCGATCCGGACGTCAATCACGATTGACTTTCACCTCCCGGATCGCCCGGATTGTGGCCCTCAACCGAAACCGAGGCTTTCAGTACGTGGTTCTCGAGCGCGAGATCGGCGATCATTCTTTTGAGTTCTGCCGTCTTTTCGAGAAGGTGCTGCACCTCGGAATCGGAGGTTGGGTTCGCTGCGTCACCAACGATTGTGTTTTGGGACGCCGAAAAGCATAGCGATCTCAGCGAACCGTCGAAGGAGGTCTCAGTTTTGAGCGAGATGCCAGGGTGGTTGAGAATTGCATTCTCGATCTCCATCTCAACCTTCGCGACGAGCGCCTCGTTTGAAAGAGCCTCAATCTCGTCAAAACCAAGGGACATAAAATTCGTGTCGGTTGACTCGCTTCCAGCGATGACTTCGATATCGACAATGTTGAGGCCCGGACCAAATTGAAGGCATAGATTCAGCAGGAGCCGGTTGTCCCTGTATTCCACTTTGATCTCACTGAGGTCCTGCTCCGTCAGTGAGTGCACATTCCGCGCAAACTTGATTGCGGCGGCCTTGATCATCTCGCGCATGTTCGGTTCCTTGCGTTCTTTGCCCGTGAGAGGGTTCCGGGCGTTGCTGATCTCCCTCTTCGTGAAAAGGACTTGGAAATGGTGGACCGAGGGCAAAAACAAAAAATGCCAAAGTTAGTCGTACTGCGCTGATTTTACTTGGTATTTATATCGAAGAGCTTTGTCAGGTTGCTGAAAAAGCCGTCGAGCCAGCCCATTCCCAGGGCGGGTTCATCTCGCGGCTTCTGCGATCGGTGAAGCGGTCGACGAATGTATTCTGCACAAGCTTGCTCAACTCGATGGAACGCGATCACATGGCGCAGATATCGCATCGGGTTGGCTGTTGACCGGGACCTCGTCCTTTTCCACAATTTCCTCGCCGAGCAGGGCGCTCGGAAATGCAGCCGAACGCCTCGGGGGCGCAAAATGCGGGCGACGGATACTCGCGCACTTCAGCCCGGTCTTGGTGCCAAAAACCCTGACGACATACAAAAAACTGGCAATGCCGTCGCAAGACATGAATCATTCGCGTGTTCCACGTGGCATGATCTCGATTTCGTCCGGAACAAACTGTTGCATTGAACGTCAGCCCGCTTGGATTGCGCCGCAGAAGACTCCATTGCCGATCAATAGCAGTTTAGGACCGTTCTCGACGGTCACTGGTTTGCATGTTGTGCCTTGGCGCTGCGGCGCAGAATTTCGCAAAATGGGCGGACAGAAGACATTCGCCGCAAGAAGTACCAAGGTCCGGTCACCATGGATACTTGGGATATCGATGCGCGCCCGAGTGACTATGCCGCTGGCTTTCCCTCAGATTGGTCCCCATTGGACGTCAATAGCGAGACCCGGTTGGATGTCGATTGACATCACTGGCAGTGCAAAAGAACGGACACTTGCCTACACGGGCGTTTGGGATAGCTTACCCATCAAAGAGCCATGGTTGGCACAAACGGGAGTTACCAAGAAAAAATGAAGATGTTTGCCTTGCCCCTTGTGGCGACCCTCACAATCACCGGTCTTTTCGGCGGCGGGGTGAGCGCGGCTTCGGATCAGCCAAATATTCTGGTCATCATGGCAGATGACGTCGGTTGGGCGAGCCTTGGCAGCTATCACGGAGGCATCAAGAGCATTCAGACGCCGAACCTCGATCAACTGGCTGCTGAAGGCGCACGTCTGACCGACTATTACGCAGAGCCGAGCTGCACCGCCGGACGTTCTGCCTTCCTGACCGGCCAGTTCCCTGTGCGAACCGGTATGCATACCGTGGGCCTTCCCGGCGATCCGAAAGGATTGAGCCCCGAAGATCCTACTCTTGCCAACATGCTGAAATCGATGGGATATGCCACGGGCCAGTTCGGAAAGAACCATCTGGGTGACCTGAACCGGTTCCTGCCGACGGTGAAAGGCTTTGATGAATACTGGGGGTGGCTCTACCACCTGAACGCAATGGAATATACCAGCGATCCCGATTGGCCAACGGACCCGGAATTCGCTGAACAATTCGGCCCCCGCAACGTCATCCATGCCTTTGCGACCGAGGAATACGACCCTACCGAAGACCCCCGCTGGGGCCCGGTCGGCAAGCAGCGCATCGTCGATGACGGTCCGGCCCCGCCCGAGCGTCAGAAGACTCTGGATGTCGAGGTCACCGCCCATACGCTCGATTTCATCGACCGCGCGGTTGAGGCCGAGACGCCGTTCTTTGTCTGGATGGCGCCAGCACGAGCCCATGTCTGGACTCATCTCAGCCCGGAATACGAAGCCCTTCTGGGCGACGGGCGCGGGCTTCAGGATGTCATCATGCGAGAGCTGGACGACACAATCGGCAAGGTCCTGATCCATCTGGAGACGCTCGGCATCGCAGACAACACGATCGTCGTTTTTACCTCGGACAACGGACCAGAGACGATGACCTGGCCGGATGGCGGCACCACACCGTTTCATGGCGAGAAGGGCACGACCTGGGAAGGCGGTTTCCGGGTCCCCGCGATCATCCGCTGGCCCGGCACGGTCCCTGAAGGCCAAGTGCTGAACGGTATCTTCAGCGGAATGGACTGGATGCCGACGTTGGTCGCGGCGGCGGGCGGGCCCGAGGATCTGCCGGCCGAACTGCGGGCAGGATACGAGGGCTACCAGGTGCATCTCGATGGCTACAACCAGCTTCCCTACCTGACCGGGGAGGACGGAGATAGCAGCCGCAAGGAGCTGATCTATTACGAAGGCCCGGATCTGCAAGCCGTCCGTTATAACGACTGGAAGGCCCATTTCGTGGTGCAGAACCAGGGCTGGGCTGGCGCCAAGGAAGAGCTGAACGCGCCTCTCCTGTTCAACCTTCGGCGCGATCCATATGAGAAGGCGGCCGAGGAATCCGGCATGTATACCCGCTGGATGGGCAACAAGATGTGGGCCTTTGGTCCAGCCGCGCGGCTGGTTCAGCAGCATCTGGCGACTTTTGCCGAGTTCCCGCCGCGTGGGTCCGCGGTCACCAACCAGACCCATGTCGAAGAACAGATCTCGACCGAAGGCGGGATCTCGCAATAGGTATCCGAATACGGAAGGCAGCCAGGGAGGGCCTCAACCGCATTTAACACGCTCGGCCACTTCGAAGATGTGTTTCGAGCCAAATGGACTCTGTCGGGGACAATCCAAGGACCGTCCCGCCGCACACCCCGACGTTATTCGATAGGAATGAAAATGACTGACCGCGTTGTCCTGTTGCTGGCATCCATCGGCCTTGTCCCCATCGCCCTGTCCTACGGGTTGGTGCCCTCGCAATCCCTGTCTTACCTGCTCGGCATCCCGGTCGAAGGCGTCAATCACACGCATATCTTCCGGGCGATCATGGGCCTCTACTTCGCGAATGTCGCGTTCTGGCTTGCCGGCTATTTTACCCCATCCCTGCGGGTTCCCGCGCTTTGGAGCCTGCTGATCTTCATGGGAGGTCTGGCCACCGGTCGGATTCTGAGCCTGATCGTCGATGGCATTCCGGGGCCGCTCCTAATCTTCTATCTTGTTGCGGAACTGGGGTTTGCGGGGCTTGCCGTGCGCTGCCTGCGTCGCCCAAGCTGAATTCGGTCTTCAAGGAGAATCTCCCATGCGCACACTGACTCTGAGCTCCGCGCTTGCGACCGCAATCCTGGCCTTCAGCACCATCGCGAAAGCGGACGACGCGCCTCAGACGGCCGTCGATACCTCCTTTGACGCCATCAAGACCGCCGTTCTCTCCGCGGGATATGAGCCGGTCATCGACATCGACCACGCCCGGCTTGCGGCAGAGGCGGGAGAGGAAATGCCCCCGTCGCGGGTGCAACTGTTTTCGAACCCCGAGGTTGAGGCACAGATCTTGCAGCAGGATATTCGCGCCGGGCTGGACCTGCCGTTCCGGGTCTTGTCGTTTGCCGAACAGGGACAAGCAAAGGTCGTCTACACGGATGCCGATTTCCTTGCCATCCGGCACGGGCTTGATCTTGGCGCAACTGGCGAGGCCTTCGACTCGACTTTGACAGAGATCCTTGAGGCGGCAACCGTCGTCGCTGAACCGGCGGGTACCAAGGGTATTGTAGAAGGTTTTGGCATCATCGAACTGACATCAGCCCTTGGTTTTGACACGACCATAGACCGGCTGAAACAAAGCGTGATGGCGCAAGGTGACACGATCTGGTTTGGCGAGGTGGACTTTACGGCGCAGGCAGACGCAGTTGGCGTCGATCTACCCTCGGCGACCTTGCTGTTGTTTGGCGGACCCGCTCCGGGAGGGGTCGCGATGGCGCAGTTTCCGGCAATTGGCCTGGATGCTTTCTGTCAGAAGCTGCTGGTCTACACCGCCGATTACGGATCCGTGCAAGTGATCTTCAATGACATCGCAGCGCTTGCCGAATTGCACTACGGCAGATCGGCCAAACCTCATCATGGCCTCAACCAACGCCTCACTGAGACCTTTACCGCTGCGGTGAACTGAAGGACCTTGGCTCCAGCAGGCTTCGACGACTGACCGGAAAAAAAGGGCCTCCATCGGAGCCCTTGCAGATTGGGCCGGGCATCGTTGTCAGCTGCGCCCATGGGGCAATGCTGGCCTCCCAGACTTTCCGGTCGGACCATTGGCCCCCGTCAATGGTTCACTCGGAGCAATAGGGGCTCGCGTCGCTGCCCCAAGTGGCCCAATCCCTGGGACACAGGCACATGACATCTCCTAAAACGGTGAGACGAACACGCTTCACGACCTGATCGTCGTCTTCGAAATCGGGCATCCGACGGATGAGTTCTCCAAGCCTTTGGGCATCGTCCGTGGCCACCGCGCAGATATCCTGGACATGGTATTCGTGAAGCATATCAAATACCTTGCAATGGGGTTCGACGCAGTTCAGAACTCCCTGCCAGGTCGATTGAAAGTGCGAGAACGCCTCCGCCAACGACGCCTCGACTTGGCCAATCTCGACCGGGGTCAGCTTCCCCAGATTCGCTGTCTCAAGCCCCTCGAAGAGCGCCTCGTAGGCGGGACTTCCGCGTTTTTCGAAAAACCTCTCGGAAGCTTCTGCTGTGTTCTCTCCGACTTCCAGCGCGGTCTGCCTCGAAAGCTCCGAAACCGTCCGCTCAATCAACTGGAACTGCCGCGCCGTATCACGCTCGGCTTCGATCAATTGATCGTACTGCAACCACAGACCTGCGGCAGCAAGCATCAACCCGGGCATCGCAACCAGGCCGACAACAACTCCGACCGTTGAGTCCCACCGTTCGCACCATTTCCTGAACCGTTCCAGTCCACTGTCCTTGTCCTCGGTCATGGTGCGTGATCTCCAAAACTGCCAACCAATTTCAACGGACGACCTACGACTGAAATGAGATCCTTACGCCAACGGCGATCTCGTGTGGACGCGAAGAGTGGTTGCCCGGATTGTTCACTTACGTAGATCGCGCCATTTCATCAACCGACCCATCCTTATCCCCACTATGCCCTGCCAGAAAACGCCGCAACGACTGAGACGGGTTGGCGGTCCCGATCGGATCTTTGCTGTGAGATGGACGAAGGTCCGGACCGGGCCGTTCAGGTCGAGACCGCGCCCGGAGAATTTACATGCCCAGCGTCACGGACGCCATCAAACGGCGACAAACTGAGGGGCCGACCTGATCGATCGGCCCCAGCTTTCAAATCTCAATGGCCTCGGCAATGGTGAGCGCATCCTCCATCTCGACGCCGAGATAGCGCACCGTGCTGTCCATCTTGGTATGCCCGAGCAGCAACTGCACGGCTCGCAGGTTTCCCGTCTTGCGATAGATGTAGGCAACCTTGGTTCGTCGCATCGAATGGGTGCCATACGACGACGGATCCAGGCTGATCGATTTCACCCATTCACGAACAAGTCGGGCGTACTGGCGTGTCGAGATATGCAGTCTCTCGTGAAACCGCCCCGGCCAGAGGTATTCGGATCCGATCATCAAAGGGTCATCGAGCCACGTCGAGATCGACTTCCGGGTTCCCTCGGAGATCTCGAACCGAACGGGTTTGTTGGTCTTGCTCTGGATGACCTAAGCACGTTCCTTGACGATGCCAGCGGCGAAGATATCGGCAACCTTCAGTTTCACGAGATCGCATCCGCGCAGCTTGCTGTCGATTGCCAGGTTGAAGAGCGCCAAGTCGCGGTGCCGTTCAGCGAGTTCGAGCCTGACACGAATGGCCCAGACATGTTTCGGCAGAAGAGGCCTCTTCTGGCCGACAATCCGCCCCTTGTTCCAAGGCGGCCGGCACGCGCGGATGGCGGGAAGGTTCACGTTTTTCATGACGGTTCCTCACATCCGCCGCTCACCACCTCAGCACCAACCCGATGTTGGCACGCTAAGATAGGCCTTTTCAGGTGATGCGCATCAGTGGCGGCATCGAATTTCGGGTAGAGCGAATGCCAGATCTTCCCAGTTCCCGCCATTCGCTGCAGATGCGTTAAGCAGGCTTCGAGTTATCCAAGGACTGGAATGGGCTTATTTTGTTGAAAAACTCTCCTTGTTAGGTGCCCTAATCGCTGATTCAATTCTCCCAGTGAAGCGGGGGGTGTTGGC
>CANMIP010000040.1 GCA_947497945.1 uncultured Tropicimonas sp.
CGACGATCCGGTGACAGGTCTCGAAACAACACCATCCTTGCCGAAGGCGGCTTGACCCCCAAGAGTTGAACGGTCCCTTTCTGGATGGAGCGCACATCCCCTCGCGACCGGAATACCAGAAACGCCACCTTGATGTGCTTGTCGGAAGAACGGAAGGCCCTTACGTGACACGGCGTTTCGGTATGGTTCGGGAAGGTGCTACGTCGCCTCTGGAACTGATCCGTGGGGAGTTGGCACGAGCCGGCTGGCGCCAGGGCACCTCGCTCACGGTCCTGACGGATGGGGAGCCAGCGTTGCCGAACTTGATCAGGTTAGCAGCCGGTCCTTCGTTCACCCACATTCTCGATTGGTGGGACATTTCGATGCGCGTTCGTCACGTCGAAACGGCCGTGAAAGGGCTCTTGCGCTGCGATGATTTCCTTGGACCCGAGCCGTTGTTCCAACGCCCGGTCGAGCGGCTTAGGTGGTGGATCTGGCACGGCCGATCTCGGTTGGCCGCCACCCAGCTCCAATGGCTCATTGCAGATTGCGCGCGCATCCAGGCAGAAAACGCAGAGCTTCAAGCAGCCGCCAACAGAGCAAAGGCTCGTTGTGAAGCGCTCCACTCCTATCTTGTGAACAACATGAACTCGCTGGTCGACTACGGGTGGCGCTACCGCAATGGTCTTCCGATCTCCACATCCCGTGCCGAAGGCAGTGTCGACGATATCGCAAACGCCCGGATGGGAAAGAAGCGCAGAATGCGCTGGTCACCCCATGGTGCTCACCGGATGGCAATCACACGGGCTGCGGTTCTCGATGGTCGACTGACGATTTCATACAGAAATCTGGCGGCTTGACCCCCAGGTTCTTTCCACTCCCACTACTACGTGAACCTGCCGCTGGTCACGCTGCTGGAACAGGTTTCGTGACAGGCACAAACACCGGGGTGGGTCATTGGCCGCCATTGGGATTTTTGTGTCACATGGGGTGCCCGGTGGGCTACATTGTGCTTGGAGATCTGGTTGCGAACCGATTCACAAGCGCAGCCTAATGATGAGGGGACAATATGGGACGTTTGTTGAGCAGCATTGTGATCGGTGGTTTTCTTGCGATGTCGAGCCATGCCTTGGCTCAGGACGGGAATGCGACCGCGGAGGAGGCCTATGGCGGGGCGGCGCAGAGAGACTGGATGTATGAGCTTCAGCTTTACATCTGGGGAACCGAGGTTGGCGGTACGGCGGCGGGCGCGGATTTCACGATCGGGTTCGATGAAATCCTGGAAAACCTGAACTTCACGCTTATGGGAGGCCTGAAAGCCTATCAGAGAAACGGGCCGTGGATGACCTATGGCGAGCTTGGCTATGCCGATATTCGTCAAGGCGGCGAGGCCAGCTTCACCATCAATCCCGGTCCCGGACCGGGCGGAAATGTCGATGCTGTTGCCGACGGAGACATGCAGGTTACGGTAGTGTCCTTCGGCGGTGGCTACCAGATTGCCTCAAGCGAAACCCACAACGCCTATGCGACCTTGGGCGGGCGCTATTTGCGGTTGTCGGCACAGTTTGATGCGGATATTGGCAGGCAATCCTTCGAAATCGACGGAGAAGAAGAGTATTGGGATGCCGTGGTCGGCATCAACGGTCGCGCTTATTTCAATGATGACTGGTTCGTTTCCTACTTGGCCGATATCGGTGCCGGCCAATCCGACCTGACCTGGCAGGCCGCACTCGGGCTCGGCTATACGTTCGGGCGCAGCGACGTGATGTTCGGCTATCGTCACTTGGCATGGGATCTGCCTGATGACGATATGATTTCCGAGTATTACCAGTCCGGCCCGCTCATAGTCTGGAACTACCGTTTTTGATCCAGTTTGGACTTGTCGCGCTTTGATGCCGCTTGCCACTACACCCTAATTGATCAGATTCTGCGGATTTGGGCCATTTTGGGGAGTTGGCAAGACGCGGTGGTCAAACAACCGGCTTCGTGACGCTTAGCCTCCCATCGAGTGCTGCGGCGCGTGGGATAGCAAATTGTTGAAAATGTCGGCAGTCGTGGTCGGCGCTGACGGGAGGGTGCGCGATCCTGATCACTTTGACCTTGGTCCGTTCACTGGCAACGAACGGGTTCGCAGAGGGGAAGGGAATGGCCATCGTCGCCTTCCAATACTGGGCTGCCCTCTTTGGCGTTCCGCCAGTAGATCCTCCACGTCGCGCAAGCTTAAAGTAAACCGATGATAGGCCCAGACGGCGTATCCGATGACGCTTCGAGGGAACCGGAAGCCTTTGATCCGCGACAGTTCTTCGATATTCAACATAGCAGAGGACTAACCCGACGCCGCAACGTCGCCAATCTGACAATGCCGATGCCGGATCTCTCCAGCGTTGGTTGGAAGGGGTGAAGCGTTCCGGTTATCTTGTTGCGGTCGTCCTTGTGATCTTCGCGGTCCCGATCTTCGGCGATCTTGCCGCCGAGTGCGCCAGCCGCGACGCCAAGAGCCAGCCCGCCTAACGCAGAGTGGCGATGATTTCGTCGGCATGTGCCGGGTCTCGATAAAGGGAACGAAACAGTGCACCTATCGGGAATCCCGGCCAGGCGGCGTTGAGGAGGTTCAGCATCTCTTTTGCGCTGTTGGCGTCGCCCATCTTCGAATGGATCGCGATCAGGTAGCCAAGGGAAATCGGGCTGATGGGGTCGCCTTCGAGAACGGACTCGTTGATCAGGTCGAGCGCCTCGGAATAGTTCCCAAGGTGAAACTCGGCCGAGGCCCGTATGCTCTTGTTGGGAAAGTAGTCTCTGGGATCCATTATCTCGGCGGCACGTTGGGCCATATCCGTCGCTCTTTCGAAATCCCCCCCGAACAGGGAAATCAGCGCATCCATGTTCAGGGCATGCAGATCGGACGGGTCAAGAGACGTCGCCCGGTCGGATTGCTGGCGCGCGCCTTTGAAATCCCGCTTCACATGGGCGACAAGCGCCGCTGCGGAGTGGCTCCAGCTCTGATCGATCCCGAGTTCGAGCGCGCGCGATGCCAGGTCATCGGCCTCCTGCAACAGCCCGTCACGATCCTTGCCCGGCGGGCGGGTTACCGCGATGAGTGCCTTGCTCTCGGCGGCCCCCGCATAGCCGGCGAAATAGTTTCCATCCATCTCGATGACCAGTTCGAACATGAGCAATACGGCGTCCTGCCATTTGGGTTCGAGCGCCGGGAACTGAAGGCTCCGCGCCTTCATGGCCAGGTTCGATGCCTGAAGCCGCGCAGGGGAGTTGGAAAACAAGGCGTCGCGCACCGCCCGCGCCGTGGCATCGCCCGGGCCTGGGGGCGGTGCCTCGATGCCAGCATCGACGCTTTCGATTGGGCTGTCTGCCTGGAAACCGGCCTGCCACCAGAAGAGGGACGCTGCGATCACGGCCACCACCAAGGATGCCAGCAGTCCGACCGAGAACCGCCGCGTCGTTTCTTTCTGGACCGGCGCAACCTCTGGTTGCGGCGCCGCTGGCGTCGGAGCCTTCTCCTGACGCAACAAAAAGTGCGGCTCATAGCTGCCGGGCTGGAAGTTGATCTGCAGCTCGGCCTTCGCTCCTGATCCTGCGTAGTATTTCTCCAACCGCCGGCGCAGACGACCGGCATCAACGCGGACCACAGCGACGGGGTCGCGCCCTATGAGCGGAGACCGGCCGTAGACATCTTCGACAATCGTCTTGCCGCGGATGCGATCTCCGCGCCCCCCCAGGGATTCCTTGACGACGTATTCGAGGAAGGCCTGAACACGGCCGGCGCCTGTGAATTCCGGACTGTCGAGAATCTCCCCCAGAGCAGCCATGGCAACCGAGGATTCCGGGGTAACATATTGGCTCTCAAACGGTGTTACGTCATGTTCATCCGGATTGGTCACGGTCACTCCCCAAGTCGATTTCTACCGATAACTCACTGAAAATAAAAACACGTTACGTAACAAACTACCCTAAGAAACCTATAATTCAAGGGCTGGCCGGTCAATATCTGTGGAGAGCGCCAAGCATGCCTGCCGCATGACGCTGGCCATTCCACAACGAGATCGAGGTGCCCAGATGAACAGTTTCAAGCATAGTTTCGGCGACCACCTGGAACAGATCTGTCGGCTGCGCTCGAAGGATGCCGTCTTCGCGGAGATTTGCCGGGACTACGAGACATTGATGGAACTGATGCCGCTTGATGCGGACGACCCCACAATTGAGGACGTCAACGAGAGCCTGGCAGGTCTCGAACAGGAAATCCGTTCCTATCTCGGGCAACCGGAGGACCGGACATCCGACGCTCCCTCCACCCGACACCACACCAATCACAGACAAGGTCACTGACAATGCTCGCAAACATCCTCTTCTACGCCGGCTTCGCGGTTTCTCTGGGCATAGCCCTGCTCTACTTCCGCGATCTGGGCGACATCCCCCAGATGATCATGAAGACCAAGCGTGCCAATATCGATCGCTTCATCCGCAACGAATACACTTTCCTGAGCGCGGGCTTCGGCGGCTGGCTGGTCATGGCCGTCACGCATTTCGGATTCGGCGCGGGTTCGGGCTGGCTGTTTTGGATCTCCACCGTTCTGACGGCGCTTCTCGTCGCGTTCACCTGGATCTACGTCCATATCGGCTTGCGCAACCAGAAAGAGAGCGCGCGTTTCTACAGCATCGAGGAGGCGAAGGAATTCGTCAGCCCGACGACGCAGGTCATCGTGCTCGAAAAGAACGGCGTGGCGCGAGCCCATCCGCAGTCGCAGATCATGCGGCCGCACCTTGCGGGCACCGAGGAAGGGCTTGAAGGCTCAAACGTGGTGATGACCTTCTGCGCCATCGCCAATCTCGGGCTCGGCATGACACCGGAGGTCGAAGGCGAGAAGATCGAGCTTGAGGTCCTGGCCCAGCACGGCAACAACCTCGTGCTGCGGGACAATACGACCGGTGAGCCGATCCAGCAGATCTATGGCTTCCGCGCCAAGGATGCCGATACCACTGCGGACGGGCCGGCCTGTCCGCTGCGCCAAAGCCTGACGATGCAGCCCTGGCCGACCTTCCGCATGACCTTCCGTGGCTTCCAGAAGGCCTATCCCGAGGGCACGGTTTTCCTGAACAAGCCCCCGAAAAACCCGCTGCTTTGGCTGCTCGACTTCGCAATGGAAATGGCCTTCGTCGGCTCGATCCAGAAGCACCACACCGAGGCAAAGCCGATCATGCAGAACCTCGAACACCCGATCGACCCACGTCTGCCGACCAAGAGCTATGTCTGGGGCGTGAATATCGGCTCCGACGCAAGTTGCTGGACCGATGATTTCGTCGTCGCCCAGGGCAATACCGTGAATGCGGTCGTTGGAGGCCAGCCGCTGGTCGTCTCATGGAGCCCGCTCTACGAGAGCATGAATGTCTGGGTCAACGACACCGGTGCGGATGTTTCGGAGGTCGATGTCTATGGCAAGACGCCTGACGGTCATCAACTGGCGCGCTCGCCGGACGTCAAGGCCGGCCTCTTCTGGCATGTCTGGGCAGAGTTCTTCCCGCATACCGACATCAACCGGGTCGGTGATGTCGCCGCGGTTTCGACCGAGGCAGCTGCCGCGTGAGCGCAACTTCCTCTCCCACCCGGCAGCCCCTTGCAGCGTGCGAGGTGTTGCCGGAGTTGGAGCGCGCGGCGCCGGGGAACTGAACACCGCTGAACTCTGAGCGTGGCAGACCAACACACACCGAAACCTCGGAAACCACTGGCCCACGTGAACTCAACCGTGACTGGAAAGATCATGAACACCAACGCCTTGAAGGCTACCCTCGCAACAGCGTTTCTCTTCGCCCTCCCCGGGTTTGCCTCCGCCTGTACCGGCGTCGTGGACAACGCCCCCGAGATCTCGGAAACCTATGTCGACGAGACCGGTCAGTTCCACGCCGTGGGGGCTGACGGATGGCTCACCTTCGGGTTGGGCGACCAGCTCGTCTATTTCGTTTGTCTCGTGGACAACGACAACGATTACCTGATTGCGCAGAACGGGTCCGCCAATGACGCTGATTACGAGCTCTACAGCCGGTTCGAGTGGTTCGTGGAGGGAGACCAGCTCTACTTCTGCAACCAAGTGACCGACGCCGGAAGTCAGGCCGATGCGTTGGATTTCGCCGCGCTTCCTCCCGCCGATCAGGCCAACCCGACATTGAGCGGTTGCGGTGTCGACAACCAGGCCTGGAGTGCGCTACGGGTCGTCAAACCATAGGAAACCGTCGAAGGCATTGAAGATGGTCCCGGCATTGCCCGTCACGCGCCATGCCGGGAGCGTCATCTTCAGGGAAATACCAACAAATACTGCCTGATAGATAGCTTGGAATGTCTCGAGACGAACAGGACCAGAGGAGAGGACAACACATGCTGCGAGCAACAACAGCAGTTCTAATTGCGCTGGCCAGCACGGCACAGGCGCAGGATGGGCCGATCATCCAGGACGCGGAATACTACATCCTTGAGGCTCAGCACGCCGTGCAATGGGCCGAGGACGATGCGGCGGTGGATGCCAGGCTGTCCGAATTCCGAGACACCAATGGCGGCAAGCCGCCCAACATCATCAACATCCTGATTGATGACATGGGCTATGGCGATATGGGCATTCCCGAGCTGAACGCCGTGCGCGGCTATTCCACGCCCAATATCAACGCCTTCTCCGACGAAGCCATGCGGATGGCGCGGATGTATACCGAGCCGTCCTGCACGCCGACCCGCGTGGCCATGATGACCGGGCGTCTGCCCGTGCGCATGGGAATGGGCGACACCGCGGTCGACATCGCCGGGTTCGGGCTCCCCGCCGGGGAGGTGACGCTTCCGGAGGTTCTGTCGGAGGCAGGATATGCCACGATCCACGTGGGCAAGTGGCACATGGGCGATATCGCCGAGGCCATGCCTCAGAACCAGGGTTTCGACTGGGCGGCCTTCCCGGTCCACCAGCAAGGCCAGCTGACGATCTTCAATGACGACGCGATCGAAGAACAGGTTGCCGTCGGCATGGACGATTTCGACCCGCGCTTCTCGCTGGACATGTTCTTTCGTCCCGACGCCTCGGCCATGGTGACCGGGCTTGAGGCAAGCAGGGGCGAACTGGCCCGCGAGGTTCACATGGAACCGGGCGAGCGCTGGAACGCCGCCAAATATGACGACATGAACCAGCGCTACCAGGACCAGGCGATGGAGAAGCTGGGCGAGCTGGCTGCCGGCGAGCAGCCCTTCTTCCTGCAGTACTGGCCGCTCCTGCCGTTGCACAACACGCGCACCGGCCGCGACGGGTTCCAGTCTCCCAATGGCGGTCTCTATGTCGACAAGATGCAGCAGCTCGATGCCTGGCTGGGCGAGCTGTTTGCCGAGATGGAGGCGCTTGGGGTCCGGGACAACACCATCGTCGTGCTGATGGGCGATAACGGGCATTTCACCAAGTACTCGCCGCAATCGGGTTTCACGCCGATGGTCTTCCGGGGCGGAAAGGGCGACACCACGGAGGGCGGCATCCGGGTCGATGCCTTCGTGCGCTGGCCGAACATGATCGAGGCCGACGGGATCGTGAACGATATCGTCCACGTGTCGGACATGTACACGACGCTGGCGCGATTTGCCGGTGCCGACGACTACATTCCGCGCGACCGGCTCGTGGATGGTGTCGACCAGTCAGCCCTGCTGCTGGAGGGCGAAACGAAGGGGCGGCGCGACAGCCTCATCGTCTACTCGATCAACACCCCCCAGGCCGTGATCAAGGAGCACCTGAAACTGGAAGTGCCGAAGCCGGGCGAAAACCCGATCGGGGCGAATTTCTACGACATCTTCCGCGACACGCACGAGCTGTACCCGGTCTCGACCGAAATCGGCGCCTGGGGCGGACAGGAATTCGTCCGCATCCTCGGTCGTCACGTGATGCGCAAGAAGGTTTTCCCGGATACCGAACCGGCCCGCGGCGTGCCCTATGACGGCATCGAGAACCTGCGCCCCGAAAGCCAGGCCGCCGTCGACGCCTTCCTGCTCAAGCAACAGGCGGTGGTGGCCCCCTATCCGGACGGGTTGAGCCCGCTCGGCAAGCTCAAGCTGAAAAAGACGATGGAAGCGGACAAGTAAGCGTCCCGCGGATCGGTGCGGCCCGCCAATGGGCCGCGCCTCTACCCAACAATAAAACGGATCGGACAGAATGAAACGCCTTGCCCTCATTGCCCTCGCCACGCTCGCGCTCGCCGGTTGCCGGGAAGAGGAGACAACAGAGCCTGGGAAGGCCGTCCGGCCGGTCCGCACGATGGAGGTCACCGAGACCAGCGCGCTGCACGAGCGGTTTTTCGTCGGCGTCGCACGGGCTTCGCGGGAGGCGACGATGTCCTTCGGGGTTCCGGGCACCGTCCGGACCTTCGACATAGGGCTTGGCGAGACGGTCGAAGAAGGCGGCCTTGTGGCTGCACTCGACCCGGCCCCGTTCGAAGCCGAGGTGGCACGCCTTGAAGCCGAGCTGGAAAGCGCCGAGGCAACACTCGCCAATGCGAAGGCCCAGACCGACCGGCAGCGGGTTCTCGTCGAGAGAGAGGTGGCCGCAGAGGCCAAGCTCGACAGTTTCCTCGGCCAGGAAGGATCGGCCGTTGCCGCGGTCAAGGCGGTTCAGGCCGCGCTGGACAAGGCGCAGCTGGACCTCTCCTACGCCACATTGACGGCGCCCTATGACGGGATCGTCGTGGCAACCTATGTCGAGAACTTCGAGGAAGTGGCCGGGCAAACACCGATCATCCGGATCGTCGATGCCGACCGGATCGAGATGGTGATCGACGTGCCCGAGCGGTTCATCTCCATCCTGCCGCAGATCGAGGACATTTCGGTCAGCTTCCCCGCTCTCGGAGACATCGCGCTCGCGGCCGAGATAACCGAGGTCGGCACGGAGGCATCGATCACCACGGGCACCTTCCCTGTGACCGTGCAGATGGATCAGCCGGAAGGCGTTCCCGTGCTGCCCGGCATGACGGGACGAGCGCGCGGCATACCAAAGCCCGGTGCGATCCCCGATATCGGGTTCTACGTTCCGGCGCAGGCCGTTTTCACGCCAGAAGGCAGTGATGCGCCCCATGTCTGGGTCGTCGATGAGAACAGCATGACCGTGAAGGAACGGTCTGTGACGCTTGGCGGGGCAGGTTCCCTTGGGATCGCTGTTCAGGACGGGCTGAACGAAGGTGAGATCGTTGTCACCGCCGGCGCCAGTGCGCTGCGCAGCGGGCAGGACGTGACCTTCCTCGACGGCGGAGAATACTGATGGACCTCGCCAGTTTTGCCATCCGGAACGCGAAGTTCACCTGGTTCGCCATTGTCCTGCTGACGCTTGGCGGCATCGCGTCCTTCTTCTCTCTGGGCCAGCTTGAGGACCCGGAATTCACCATCAAGACAGCCGTTGTCGCCACGCCCTATCCCGGCGCCAGCGCCAGGGAAGTCGAACAGGAGGTGACCGAGAAGATCGAGCGCAAGCTGCAGGAGATCAAGGAGATCGACACGCTGACCAGCGAAAGCCGGGCGGGCATGTCGACCGTGACGATCGAGATCAAGGCGAAATACTGGTCCGATGCCCTGCCGCAGATCTGGGACAGCTTGCGCCGCAAGATCCGTGATATCGAGACACAGCTGCCGCCGGGCGCGGGCCGGCCGATCATCAATGACGATTTCGGCGATGTTTCCGGCTTGTTGCTGGCCGTCACATCGGACGGGTTCTCCTACAAGGAACTGAGGGATTACGCCGAGGACCTGGAGCGCCACCTCTCGCTGGTCGAAGGCGTCGGCCGGGTGGATCTCTGGGGTGAGCAGGAGCGCGCGATCTATATCGATGTGCGGGAAGAAAAGCTCGCAGCCATCGGGATCTCGCCGCAGACCATCATCAACACGCTTCGGACACAGAACGAGGTGGTGGATGCCGGTCGCGTGGACATTGGCGACTACCGGATGCGGATTGCCCCATCGGGGACGTTCACGTCGCCAAGCGATATCGACGAACTGGCCGTGCGGCCCACGGTTTTCGACGCGGTGCGCCTCGGGGAAAACCCGGAGGATGCGCTGCTCCGCATCGGTGACATTGGCGAGGTGCGCGAGGGCTATGCGGAACCTGCCACAACGCTGATGCGCTACAACGGCCTTCCGACCATCGGGATCGCGCTCTCCTTCCAGCCGGGCGTCAACGTGGTCGAGGTCGGCAAGCTCGTCGACGCGCGGGTCAAGGACCTGGCGGCAACCCTGCCCATCGGCATCGAGATCGACCGAGTGCATTGGCAGTCGGACGATGTGGACCTTGCCGTCTCTTCCTTCCTGATCTCGCTCGCCCAGGCAATCGCCATCGTGCTGGTCGTCCTGACATTGGTGATGGGGCTCAGGATGGGCATCATCATCGGCAGCGGGCTCTTGCTGACAATCCTTGCCACCTTCATCCCGCTGGCCATGTTCGGCATCGACCTCCAGCGCATGTCGCTCGGGGCGCTGATCATCGCGCTCGGCATGATGGTGGACAACTCCATTGTCGTGGCCGATGGAGCGGCGGTCCGGATGGCCGCTGGCAAGAGCCGGATCGACGCCGCCATCGAAGCCGCCCGGCGGCCGGCCATATCGCTGCTTGGCGCAACCTTCGTTGCCGTCATGGCCTTCTATCCGATCTTCGCCTCGGTCGAGAGCGCCGGCGAATACTGCCGCACGCTGTTCTCGGTCGTGGGCATCTCGCTGCTGGTCAGCTGGTTCCTGTCGATGACGGTCACGCCGCTTCAATGCGTTGCCTTGCTGAAGGCCCCGAAAGCCGACACGGAGCCGAAAGAGGGCGCGCTGCTCAAAGGCTATCGTGCAGTTCTCGAAACCGCGGTGCGGTTCCGCTACGTGACGATCGGCGGCGCGGTTGTGGCGCTTGCCGCCTCCTTTGTCGCCTTCGGATCGGTCACGCAGCTCTTCTTCCCGACCTCCGCGATGGACAAGTTCATGATCGATTTCCACGCGCCGGAAGGCACGCGGATCGAGGCCGTGGCAGAGGCCGTGGAGGGCATCGAGGCGATCGTTGAGCCCATGGACGGTGTTACGGACGTTGCGAGTTTCATCGGCGCCGGCCCGCCGCGCTTCTACCTGCCGGTGGACCCGGAGCCGATCAACCCGGCCTACGCTCAGGTCATCGCCAATGTCGAGGACTACCGGATGATCCCCGAGATCGCCGCGGAAGTCTCCGACTGGCTCGCCGCGAACCATCCCGAGGCCACCGCCTTCACCCGCCGTTTCGGCGTCGGGCCGGCCAACACCTGGACCTTCGAGGGCCGGATCGTCGGGCCGGCGGATGCCGATCCCAACGTGCTGCGCAGTTATGGCGACCGGGCGCTACAGATCCTGGAAGACCATCCCTGGACCAAGGTCGCCCGACATGACTGGCGCAACCGGGTGCTGGTGCAGGTGCCCGCCTTCGACCAGAACATCGCCCGCTGGACCGGGATCACCTATGAGGATCTCGGCAATGCCACGCGGCGTGCCTATGACGGGCTGACCGTCGGTCTCTATCGTGAGGGCGACGAGATGATCCCGATCATCGCGCGCCAGCATCCCGATGACCGCGCCTCGGTCGACAATTTCGAGCTGGTGCAGGTCCAGGGGCCGACATCGGTGGAATCCTTGCCCATCGGACAGGTCGTCACCGGGATCGGCACCGAAACCGAGGACCCGGTCATCCTGCGTCGCGACCGGGCGCCCACGCTGACCGTTCAGGCCAACCCGATCGACGGCGTGACCCTGCCCACCTATCGCGATGACGTGCTGGAGGAGTTCGAGGCGCTGATGGACGCGTTGCCGCCGGGCTACCGTTTCGAATGGGGCGGCGAATTCGAGGATACCGTCAAGGCGCAGGCGGGTCTCCTGCCCGGACTTGTCCCAGCGATGGCGGTCATCACCCTGATCGTGGTGGCGCTCTTCAACGCCTATCGCCCGCCGCTGGTGATCTTTGCGACGATCCCCTTCGTCTTCATCGGCATCGTCCCGAGCCTGCTGCTGACAAGCACGCCGTTCGGCTTCGTGGCGCTGCTGGGGGCGATGAGCCTCTCGGGGATGATGATCAAGAACGCCATCGTGCTGATCGACCAGATCAACGACAACCTTGCCGCGGGTCAGCCCGCCTATGACGCGCTCATCAATGCCGGCGCATCGCGGCTGCGCCCGGTGGCCCTGGCTGCGGCAACGACCGTGCTCGGGGTCGTCCCGCTCCTGCCGGATGTTTTCTGGATCGGGCTTGCTGTGACGATCATGGGCGGCCTGACGGTCGGCACGATCCTGACCATGATCCTCGTGCCCGTATTCTACGCGACTTTCCACGGCATCCGGGAGGAGAATCCGCGCCAGGCACACCTCGCAGAGCCGGAGGCGACATGAGAGAGATGATCGCTTGTCCACTGCGCCCCCCCTGTGCCGCCGCTGCGTTTCTTGCGCTGGTCGCGGGTTCCCCGTCGCTGGCGCAGGACACTCAGGCGGCAGAGGCGGACGCCCTCACCTTCGCACCGCGTTTCACAGAGGCCGAGGACACTCCGACCGGTATCCTTCCGCAACTGGGCGTGTTGCTGCGCCTGCCGGAGGGGCTGCAACTGCGCAACCCGTCCTCGCCGTCGCCGCCCGAGGAACCGGTTCCCTATGACCGCGTGTTTCCCCTGCTTGGGGAGGAAATGATCAACCGTGGCTATGCCCTTCCGCTTCCAGTCGGAGTGTCTTTGCTGGGGGTGAACAACATCCAGGAACAGCACCTGTCCAACCTCTCGGTCACGCTCGCAAAGGGGGGAGACCCGTCGAAGGACGATCTCAAGGAGACGCCCTTTGTCTCCTTTGACAACGTGCGCAGCTACACAAGGTCAAAGCAGTTCAAGGCCGATCTCTGGGTGCTGCCCTTTCTCAATCTCTTCGCCACGGTCGGTAGGCTGGACGGAAAGGTCGACCTCGATGTGCTGCTCGACCTGGCCGATATCGGCCCGTCCCGGCCCCTCGGTCCCGGTCCTTCCCGGCCCCCGGGGGGAGGCCCAACCCCGCCAGATCGTCCGTCGGGGCCGGATATCCCCGACTCGGCCCGGTTGAATTTCGTCGCCAATATCGACGCGGTGACAACGACAGTGGGGGCGGTCGGTGTCTATGGCGTCGGTGCATGGTGGGGGTCTTTCAATGCCTCGCACACGATCACGGTGTCATCGAACTCGGAGACGGACATCAAGTCCACTACGGCGGGGTTGCGGCTTGGACGGCGGTTCGAATTCGGCAACGGCCACATGGTCTCGCCCTATGCCGGGGCCTCCTATCTCGACGTGGATACGGTAATTGAAGGTGTCTACAGCCTCGAGGGCGCTTTCGATGACGGGGACGACCTGAATATCCGCTACAAGGTCCGGCAGGAGAACGTGCACAAATACTCCGCCATTCTTGGTCTGAACATGGGGTTCCGCAACGGCACCGCCTTGCAGGCCGAATACAACCGAAATGGCGGCGGGGACGAGCGGGTGGTGCTGTCGGCAACATATCGGTTCTGAGCCGGAAGGGTGGCATCGCCCGAAACGGATATCTGAAGAACGACTGTCATGACCGAAAGGGGATGGACATGAAAACGGGAATACTCGCGTGTTGCGCTATGGTTCTGAGCATGGTGCTCTCGCCACTTGCCTTCGCTGACGAAGCGTCGGACCGGGCCGCGATACTGGAAATCTGGGACAGGTACGAAGACACCCGAATGGCCGGCGACGCCGAAAGCTGGCTTGCGCTTTGGGACGAGAATGGCGTCCAGGTGCCGCTGCAAAGGCCGCCGCGCAACAAGGACCGGTTGGCGGAAATCTCCCGCAAGGCGTTCGTGGCAATCGACGCATCCGATTTCGAGATCCGTTCCGACGAGGAGATCATTATGGGGGATTGGGCTTGGTCGCGGGGCAGCTACTCTATGGTCTTGAACCTTCAAGGAACAGACCTCGCCCGCGAGGGAAACTTCCTGACGATCTTCCGGCGCCAGCCAGACGGGTCCTGGCGGATCTTCCGCGAGACAATCAACCCGTTTGATGACGTGAAACCATGATGACACCGGCCTTGCCGCGGGGAAGGGTTCCCTTCCAGCTGCATCGTCGCCCCGTCCTCCCGAGGCCTGAAGTCATTGTTCCGCGCCCAATAGAAGGATCGTTCCGCCATGCCGATGTCTCCGCCGACCCGCCTGATTGTTGTCGCATCCACCTTTGCCTTGGGGGTCGCCCTTGATCCGCTGCCGTCGCAATGGTCCGGAAACGGTGCGATTTCGACGGCGGAAGCTGAAATCGGGCGTCCACTCACACCGGGAAGCGTCGCCGGGGTCAAGCGTCGGACAGAATTTCGCAAGATCCGTCGGACAGGCAATTCCGTCGCAACCCTGTCAAGCGAGTGTTCGACCGTCATTGTCGAAGGCGTGCAGCTGCACAAATGCGGGGGGACCTACTATCAGGAGGTCGACGGCCAGTACTTAGTTGTCGTGATCGAATGAGCCGCCCGCAGCATAGGGCGTGTCCGTCGGCCCAGGCCTGCCGAACCGGGCCGCGCCGCGCGGCTTCCCGACGGTTCTTCCTTTCCACGACGCTGGGTTGGCTGGCGGCGACGGTTGCAGCTGTCTGGTTACCGCAGGTGTCAACAGCCCAGTCCATCCATGACGAAAGGCAAGCCCACGGCATCCATGGCGCGGACGAAGAACCGGAAAGCCTGGGATTCCGGAACGGTTCCTTCCTTGCGCTTCCGATCCCGTCCAACGACCCCAATTTCGGCACCGGGTTGCTCCTTGCGCTTGGCTATCTGTTCAAGGCCGACGAGGAGTCGAAATCGTCGTTCATCGCCGGTGGAGCCTTCAAGACGTCGAATGGAAGCCTCGGTGGCGGCGTGGCCGCAGACCTTGCCTTTGCGTCCAACCGGTGGAAGGCGACGGTCTTTCTCGGCAAGGTTGAGGCCTATTATGACCTCGATGCTTTCAGAAATCCCGTCCCACTGCGTCAGGACGGGACGCTTGGTCTCCTGAAGCTGGGATATGGGATCACCCCCAACTTCTCCATTGGGCTGGGATTTCGATACCTGGATACCACGGTCAGGCCCGACGGTGAGCGAGTTCTGCCTGGCAAGATTGCCGAAGATGCCAATATGGAAATTGCGAGCGTTGGTGTGCTGGTCGATTACGATACACGCGACGACAACTTCTATCCGACAGTGGGCCGGAACCTGTCCTTCGAGATCTATCACCACGACGTTCTCTCGACCTCGCGCGATTATCTCAGGGCAATCCTGAAGTTGGACGCCTTTGCGCCCGTTCGCGCAAATTCTGTTCTGGCAGGCCGCTTCACAGCCTGCTCTGCCTCCGACAAATCACCCTATTTCGAGTCATGTTCGCTCGGGGGAACCGACGGTTTCCGCGGGTTTTCCATCACCGAAAATATCGGTGACCAGATGATTTCGATACAGGGATCATGGCGCGGACGGCTGGGCCACCGGTTCGGCTACGAGATCTTCGGCGGCGCTGGTCGAATATGGGACAAGCGGTTTCGGGAGCAGGAAGAATCTGTTCGCTTCGCCGGCGGGGTGGGGCTGAGATACCGGCTGACCCGGAAATTCCCGATCGACCTCGGCATCGATGGAACCTTGAACGACGCGGGTGAAGCCACGAGCTACCTCCGTGTGGGGCAGGTTTTCTGATGCAGGACGGAAGGAACGGCGTTTTGGAATGCAAATCCTATTCGTTGCAGGCATTGCTCCTGTCCATGGGGTCGATCCACCTCGCAACAGCGGCGCTTGGAACCCTGGTGGCGCTCCGGATTGCCGCTATTGGCGGATCGGCGGAACTGGCTTCACTGGTGGCCGCAAGCTACTCTCTGGGTTTCTTGCTGGGATGCTTTCTTACCTACAAGCCGCTGGCCAATGTCGGCTATGTCCGTGCATTTGCCGCCGCTGCGGCGCTCTCCGCGATGTTCGCCCTGTTGATGTCCCGCACCGATAGCGCGGCCAGTTGGGTGATCGCGCGGTTTGTCATCGGGATGGCGACCGCCGGGCTCTATTCGGTTGGTGAAGCCTGGATCAACGACTCCGCGCCGTCCGAATCTCGAGGGCGTATTCTTGCGGTCTATTCGACTGTACTGGGGGTCGCTTCCGTCGCCTCGCAAGCCCTTGTTGCCTTTGTCGCTGAGGATATTGCCGCCGGTTTCGTGCTGATGGCTGCAACATTCTGCTTCGCCATTGTCGTGCTTGCGCTGACGAATGTGAAACAGCCAGCGGTGAAAGGCCATGCCACCGTCCGCTTGCTGCCAGTGTTCCGCTATTCGCCGACAGCCTTCGTTGGCACTCTGGTCACGGGTATCGTCGTAACCGTCTTTCTTTCGATACTGCCTTTCCAGGCCTCCACTGTCGGGATCAGTTCCACGACCATCACGGTCAACATTGCAATGGCATACGCTGGGCGCATCCTGTTCCAATATCCGCTCGGGCGTATTTCTGATCTCATGGATCGCCGGGTTGTGGTCGTTGGGCTCTCGTTGGTAGCGTCGGGTGTCCTGCTGCTGATTGCGGTCTTTGTCACCGCCGATGGGTCGGCCTTGCGGGGCGAGCCCGGAATGATGATCAGCATCGTGGCTGCCGGTGTTTCGATCGTGCTCGGGGGCACGCTTCTGCCGCTCTACGCGATCCTGATGGCGCATGCGATGGACCGAACAGATCCGATCTACGTCCCGTCGACGGCCATCACCCTGCTATTTGTCTTTACGGTTGGAGGGGTTCTGGGACCGGTCCTTGTGGCCATGATATCTGCCGTGTTCGGGGACAAGTTCATGGATTGGGCGATATTCTCGCTTCTCTTCAGTTTCAGTCTCTTCGCGGCTTGGCGCATCGGACAGGTTGATCCGGTCCCATTGGCTGAACAGATTGACATGGCCCCGGCGACCGCGACCAGTGTCGAATCCCTTGCACGATAGAAGCCATGCGGCACCAACCAAACAAATGGTCGATCAATGTTTGGGTCAAACCACCCGAGAACTGGCCACATTCGTATGATTGTCCGTGTTCACAATCTCTGGCTTGCCGTATCTGGCCGTCGCCTTTTTCAGAACCACCAGGCACGGCTTCGTCTCCAGCGTGACCGAGAGCCGCCAGGCCAGCGCCTTTCGATTGAACCAATCCACGACCCCCGTCAGGTAAGTGTCGCGATCAGCACCTTGAGCGTGGGAACAGCACCGGCAGGAAGATCGCTTTCGGGGTCTTCGACAATCGCGATCAGCTTCGACGCGTTGGCCGCCCCCTGTGGCACGATCTGCCCAAACTCGCCCAGGTGCCCACGCAAGGCATTCATGGTTAGTGTCCTCCGCCGGATCAGAAGTTCGTGGACGCGAAAGACCACCGCTGCGCCCTGGGGTCTCTTCGCTCTTCACGGGCACAAAGCGCATCGTCGGGCGCGTCGCAGCTTCGCAGATCGCCTCGACATCGGCCGCACCATTCTTTTGGCGCTTCACGAATCTTCGCGTAGACGGGCGGGATGAGCCCCACCTCAAGGCCAAGTTTGCCGATCTCGCGACCCCAGAAATGCGCACCGCCACAAGCTTCCATCGCAACGATACGGGTGGGCAACTGGCTGAAAAACAACAGCACTTGATCCCGTCCCAGTTTCTTGCGCAGCACCCCCGCCCGGACGCGTCAGCTCCATGAGCCTGAAACACATTCTTCGCCAGATCGAGCCCGACCGTGATAGTCTCTGACAGGACCGCTTTCCTTTGTGGATTGTGACAAACCCACCGTGCCACATCAGAGGCCATCGGCGGGCGGTTACATCATGTGTGGGTAGCCCCGGTTTTTGCGGGCTGTCGCCACAGCTTGAATCTTACGATCGAAGGCGTCCATGTGTCAGGCCTTTTCTTGCGAGGCTATGCCCCGCTTGGCCGGTATGGGATCCGCGGTTGTGGTCAAAACATCAAACCGAGTTCGAAGCTCACCATGTGACACTGATTTCCCAACTCTGATCTGTCCGATCTATTTCATACAAGCTTCAGCTTCTCCCGCATCTTCGAGGCGGCGCCTCTGACTCCGTCAATTCGCCAGCTGCGGTCCTCCTCGAAACTCTTCGTTCTTTGTGATCATGGCCCACAGCATACGGGCCATCTTGTTCGCCAACGCGATTGGGGTGCCCAATCTGACTGGTCCGGTTTGATTGTTAGTGCATCACGGGTCTCGGTTCCATCTTGATGGTGGTCTCGGGTGCTGGTGGCCGGTAGCCCAGTGCACTGTGCGGTCGCTTTGTGTTGTAGTGCTTTCTCCAACCTTCGATGATGATCTGCGCCTCTCTGAGCGAATAGAAGGTTTCGCGGTTGAGCAGCTCGTCGCGCATTCTGGCGTTGAAGCTCTCGACATAGCCATTCTCCCAGGGGGACCCCGGTTCGATGAACGCTGTCTTGGCACCGACGGCCTCGATCCATGCGCGAACGTCCTTGGCCACAAACTCCGGGCCGTTATCACTACGAACGAACGCAGGCGGGCCGCGCAGGATGAAAAGATCCGTCAGTGCATCGATCACATCGGTCGAGTTCAGCTTCCGCTTGACCCGGATCGTCAGGCATTCCCGGCTGAACTCATCCAGAATGTTTAGCGTCCGGAACGCCTTCCCCTCATCGGTTCGGCAATGCACGAAATCATACGACCAGACGTGGTTCCGATACTCGGGCCGCAGCCGGATGCACGAACCGTCGTTCAGCCAAAGCCTTCCTCTCTTTGGTTGTTTCGGTGGCACTTTCAGCCCCTCCCGCCGCCACAGCCGCTCAATCCGACCATCGCTGACTTGCCAGCCCGCGTCCCGCAGCAGCACCGCCACACGCCGGTATCCATAGCTGCCGTATTGCCTGGCCAGCTCGATCATGTCGGAAACCAGCCGCTCCTCATCTGCACGGCCCCTTGGGCGTCGTCGCTGCGTCGAGCGGTGTTGTCCCAGCACACGGCAGATCCGGCGTTCCGATACCTTCATGTCGCTGCGGATCATGTCGATACAGGCTCGACGACGAGCGGGGCTCAGAAGTTTCCCCGGGCCGCCTCCTTCAGAATGAGCTTGTCCAGCGTCAGGTCCGACACGGCCTTTCGAAGCCGTTCGTTCTCTTTCTGAAGACGTTTGAGTTCCTTCAGTTGGTCGGTTCCCATCCCACCATACTGCTTGCGCCAACGGTAATAGGTCTGCTCCGTGATGTGCACCTCGCGGATTGCATCAACGCGGGCCATACCTTGCCCAACGAGCACATCAACCTGCCGTAACTTCTGAACTATTTCCTCGGGCTTGTGCCGCTTGTTCGCCATTCTCTGTCCTCCGTTTCATAAACATAACGGTGGACCAGTTCAGATGGGGCACTCCAGGGCCATTCCAGAAATCGCTCACAGAAATCACGACCTCTTCCATGTGCAAAGTGCGGAACCGCCGTGTGGACGATCAAACCGGTACCGCCGATTGCAGATCGTGCTCGTCAACGTAGGTGGTTTCACTGGTGAATTTGCTGCACCGTAAAAGGGTCCATCCATCGAAACCTTGGAGGTGATTTGGAACCATCCAAGTCGCAGAGGCTTGGCGCTGCGGACCCCGACATGTTGTGTTGCGGAGCAAGAGGTGTTTTTCATGGCATTGGCCGGATCGGCATGACGCCACAAACAAAGCGGAGAAGAATTACGCCATGATTTCGTTGGAACCTGCAGCAATCCGGAGCGGTTCTGAGTCCGTGGGACGTGGGGCCGGACTGTTGCTATCCCTTCTGTTTGCAAGTCTCTGGGTAGCAACGCCGCTGGCCGCGCAGGTCGATCCCTCCGGTATGCTCGCCGAAAACCTCAAGGTGACCGGCAAAGGGTGGGGCCAACTGGCCGATCTGCAGGAGATGGGACAGTTCCTGCTCGGCTTGATCGAGGTAACGGCAATGACCGCGGTGATTGCCTACCATCCGGCAACCCGCACGGACCGACGCAAATTGGCCGAGTACCAGGTTCCGGGCACTTTGTTCGTCTACGCATTGATTGGCATGGTGGTCGGCTTCCTGGTGATGAACCACGGCGCGATCATCGGTTTCGTGATTTTCGGCATTGGCGGGTTGCTGCGCTTTCGCACCGATGTGGACAAGATGTCGGACACAATGCGCCTGATCCTTGTGACGCTGGTCGGGCTCTGCGTTGGACTCGATCTGCCCGTCATGGCGCTGATCACTACGGCAAGCGCCTGGGCGATCGTGTATGTGTTCGGTGCCTCGCCGCATCATGTCGTCGAGGTGAAATTCGCCGACAAGCATGGCACACCGCAGGCGCGGGAGGATCTGGAAACCGGTCTGAAATCTGCCGGGTTCTCAATTGCCGGACTAAGCAAGGCAAAGGCCAAGCACACCTTCTCCTTCACGGTCGTCGGTGGCCGGAGCGGAACTCGCGACACCCTTGTGCACGCGATGATGGAACTCGACGCCGCGAACCCGGAGCTCATGTCCGATTGGCACCTTGCATGACCTCACCTTCGCGATGATTTCTCGGGTTCTGAAAGCTGGCTTGGGCGTGCTTGCCCTGACAGGTCCGGCAATGGCCGATTGTGGTCATCCCTCCATCAGGTTCCTGAAAAGCGACCGGATCGCTGACAAGGTGCTGGGATTTTCCGAACCGTCCGGGCTTTCGTTGACCGAGGAGGCCGGTCGATTTCTGAGCGTCAGCGACGACATGCCGGCGCTGTTCATGCTCGATAACGATGGCCGGCACCAAACACCGCCCGATGCGATTTCCAACGTCGAAGACCTTGAAGGGATCGTGTTTGATCCCGTCGGAAACCGTATCCTCGTCGTGAGCGAGAGCGCTGCCGGTGTCCTGGTGATAGACCGCCAATCAGGCGAGTCTGAGTTGGTCATGCTGGCGGATATGAAAGGCTACAAACCCGTCAGGAAAGCCTTCAAGACCTCCGATCCCAATGATGGTCTGGAAGGGATTGCCATCGACCCGGACCGTGGCCGGGTCTACCTGCTCAAGGAAAAACGCCCAAGGCTTCTTCTGGAACTGTCCCTGGATCTTTCCGAGATCCTGCGCGTGAGGGAACTGACGCCCGCGCTCGGCTTCATTGATGACGACCAGTCGAACCGTCACCTCGACGTGTCCGGCCTGACGCTTGATTCGCCGACCGGATGCCTCTGGATCGTCAGCGACCGGGCCGAACGGATGTTTCTGTTTGACCCGGCGGGGAAAAGCCCGACTCGCAGCTATTCGCTTGGCTGGCTCGACGGAGAAAAACCGCGCGAGCTTCCCCATGCCGAAGGTGTCGCCCATGATGCGCGCACCGAGCGCCTCTACATCGTGAACGATAATGGCAAGGCATCGCGGCTCTTCACCTTCGAAATCCTGCGGGACGGCGGCGAACAGTAGCCAATCCCTCCTCAGACTGCCGGAATTCTCTGGACCGACACCAATTCGTGGCTACCCTGACCCGAACGCGTCGAACCAAATGAACAGGATCACCATGATTTCAGCCCGCTCCCGCGTCACCCGCAATTGCGCCTCCATTCTCTTCACCCTTGTTGTGGCCACGTTCGCGGCTTCGACAACTGACGCTTCGGACTACACCGCGCGCAATGGCGGCCCGAGCAGCAAGCAGATGCTTGCCCGCTCCAGCGGTCCGGCTGACGGGCTCGCCTTTTTCCGTCCGGTGCTGTCCGGGGTGCTTTACCGCTCCGGCTTCCACGGAGGAGACAAGGGCCGCACCGGCCTGAGCACGGCCCAGCGGGAGGAACTGTGCGAGGCCGGGTTCTCCGGCGCGCGCTATATCGATTTTGGCAAGAACACCAAATACGGCACCACGCAGTGCGGCGGCCAGAGCCTCGACTACCAGGGAGGACGCTCGACGAGCACCGCCGATATCATGCGCCAGGTCCACGCGACGATCAAAAACCCCGGTGCCGGTCCGGTTCTGGTGCATTGTATGTGGGGCGTGCATTCCTCCGGCGCTGTGTCGGCCATGGCGCTGGTCCAGTTCTGCGGCTGGAGCGAGGAGCGGGCCAAGAAATACTGGGACGATGCACGCAACGGTGCGGATTGCTCCGGCGGCTGCTCCACCTGGATCGACAAGCATTTCGCCAAGTTCAAGGTCGACCCTGCCCTGAAGATTTCCAGCGCCGAACAGGCCGCGATCTGCCCGAAATAGGAGGCTGGAAATGAGGGAGGGAGCATACGCAGCCGTCGCGGCATTCATGGCGACGATCGGCACGGCACAGGCCTCGGACTCGGTGACCGGGCAAGAAACAACCTTCACCAGCCCGAACGGCGTGGAGGAACGATGCGTGCGGATCGCGCCGATCCCCGGCGGGTCTTACAGCAAGGGCGATGCCAGGGACGAAGCCGACTATTGCAGCATCGATTTCTACGACGCCTCTGTCGCCCTTTGCCCCAAGACCTGGAGCACCAGCCCGGGCATGATGGTCTATGACGTGAGCGACGGGACCTATGCTGGAAACCGCGCAGAGTTCGAGCGTAATGCCTGCAAGGAAGGCAAATCTGCCAAGGAACTGGCGGTGGATGATCTGGCCAAGTTCAAATCGACCATGAATGCCAAGGGTACGAGTGGAACCTTCGCGCCCTCTTCGCTGCTCTACTACCATTTCTCCCGCTACTTCGACGCAACGGTCAAAGTGCCGGTGGCGGTCTGGCGCAGCATGGACGCGAAGATGCACCAGAGCGAGGTGGCCGAACCGGGTCTTTCGCTGTCCGGCAGCCGGTCGAGCGGTCGAATGAACCATGAAGGTTGGCGCACCTTTGCGGCGGCGGACCGTGATCCGGCGAGCTATCGCCCGACGGACGAATTGTTCACCTCCGACCGCAAGCAGATCTATGGCGTGCTGCTGTCGAGTCCCGGCCATCGCTACGGCTCCGAGATCAACGGTACCCGCAAGTCCGGCTGGGGAAAGGGTCAGAACGAGGATTTCCAGATGACGCCGGCTTTCCTCGCCCTCCGGTCGGAGAAGCCTCTTGAGGAGGCGATTGCCGAGGGCCTGCGTGATGGGCGGAAGGACCGCCAGATCGCCAGGGATCTGGGTGAAGACGGAACACCGCAACAGATGGTGTTCTGGATGAAGGAACTGACCGAGATCGTTCTTCTGGATTTCATCTTCAGCCAGCAGGACCGCGTCGGAAACATCGACTTCACGCCGTATTACTACTGGTCCGAGGAGGGGATGCCGAAGTCGAAGAAGGCAAAGCATCATGAACGCGGCGACGGCTCCGTTCCGCCCGAGGCCGTTCTCTTGCGTCGCACGAACCTCAACGACAACGATGCGGGCGGGCGGGTGCAATATGCCAATTTCGCCAAGAGCACGCAGATGCTTGAAAAGCTGCGCCATCTCGGGCCCGGGACCTATGCAAGGCTGATGGCGCTCGATGCCGACCTGAAGGCGCGGGGGCCGATCTACCAATGGGTCGTCACGAGCGTCGGCCTCGACAACGGGCAGGTTGAGCAAATCGTCAAGAACACCGCATTGGCCGCGGGCATTCTTCGAGGCAGCTGCGAGGCCGGAAAACTGATCTTCGACCTCGATCCCGAGACCTATTTCGTCACCGGAAAGGTGGATGCGTTCGAGGTGGCATGTGATGGTGCGTAGCGCCTTCTGGACTTTCCTCCTGTCGCTGGTCCTTCTTGCGGGCCCGGCCTCGGCATTGCGCGTGGTGGTGATCTCCGATCTCAATGGCTCCTACGGCTCCACCAGCTACTCAAAGCGAGTTCCCGTCGCGATCCAGCGGATCATCGAGTTGAAGCCGGACCTTGTGATCTCGACGGGGGACATGGTGGCCGGCCAGCGCAAACCGGTCCTCAGCGAAGGCGAGGTCCGTGCCATGTGGGCGGCTTTCCATCGCGTTGTGAGCGATCCGCTTGCCAATGCGGGTATCCCGTTGGCGGTCACCCCCGGCAATCACGACGCCTCGGCCTATGGCGGTTTCGAAGGCGAACGCCGGATCTTTGGCGAGGAATGGCGAGCAAGAAAGCCGGCGCTTCGTTTCTCCGACGACGCCGATTACCCGTTCTTCTATGCGTTCGAGATGGGGGGCGTGCGCTTTGCCTCCCTCGATGCAACAACGCTCGGGCCCCTGCGCGGGGACCAGATGGCGCGCCTTTCCAGGGTCATGGCGGGCAGTGGGCCGGCGGTCACGTTCAGCCACCTGCCGCTCTGGCCATTCGCCCAGAAACGCGAGCGGGAGATCATCGGAGATCCGGCGCTCGAGGCGCTCTACCACAAGCTTGGCGTCGATCTGCACCTGTCTGGGCACCACCACGCCTTTTATCCCGGCTGGAAGGATGGCGTTGCCTATGTTTCGCAGGCCTGCCTTGGCGGCGGGCCGCGTGTTCTGATCGGCGACACCACGCGAAGTCAGCGCGCCTTTACCGTCCTCGAGTTCGAAGGCGGCGCTTTGATCTCTGTGAAGGCCTATGCCGGACCTGACTTTCGAACGCCGATTGCAACGGAAACCCTTCCCGCACAGATAAACTCCGGCCGGGCAATATTGAAACGGCTGGACCTCGCAAGATAGCTGGCAGGGAAAATGAGGATGGTACTCGCGATGCCACTGCGGGCGGCGCCAGCCGCCTCCGCGTCAGACCGCTTGTCCGTTATCTGGCCAGACGAAATTGAGCAGCAGCATCACCAGGAAAACGAGCACGCCGACAAAGAGCGCTCGTTGTGGACGGCTGAGGGTCTTCACGACGGTTGTTCGCTCGGCCGCGAAAACCGTAACGAAGACGACCAACGCCGTTACAACCATATGGGATAGGCTGAGATCCATTTGTGATTTCCTTCCTGAATGACCGGGGCTGGTTCGTGTCAGCAGTCCCCTGAGGGCAGCATCGTGACGGAGGAATAGCGGCCATCCGACGTCACGATTTCGGCGCAGGCGCCGGTCGACCGGTTGAACCAATAGGCCGTCAAGCCGTCGGTTCGGATCAGTTCGTAGCCGAGGTTCTGAATGCCCATTTCTGCCTGACCAGCGCGGGCACCTTCGAAAGCCGTCAGATCGCTGTCGCTGCCAACGGTTGGCATTGAGGCATCGCTTCCGGTGTCCTGGCAAGCAGCCAGTGTGCAGAAAGCGGCGATCACACCGATTGTATTGAGTTTCATGGATGTCCCTTCTTTAGTGGCCTTTGTGGGTTGGCTTTTTTCTGCACGGCCATTGCCGACAGTTTTTTTCGGTCTGCCGCCTAACTACCAGCCTGCAGCTTTTGCATGAACTCGGCGCACTGGTCGGCGCTGCCGATCATCTGCTCACCTTCCGCCAGTTCGGCCTTGCCGGAGATGTCCTGCGCCGCGCGGTTGAGGACCTGGTCCACTTGTTCGGCCGTCAGGAGGCCCTCTTCCTGTGCTGCCTGCACCGTGGCGCAGATGCCCGAGGACAAGCCCGTCGCGACGCCCACGCCCATCATTGCGCCGCCTCCAAGATTGAGGCCACCCCAGGCGCCGACACCAAGGCCGACGACCAGACTGATGATTGCGATCCCTGTCTTTCCCATGTTCCGTTCCTTCTTGTTGGTAGCGAGGCACTTAGCCCTTCCGGCGGGTCCGCCCACAGATCAATCGCAGCAGGATCAGGTTCAGGGCGGGCGCGGCGGCTCCGAGCAACGGCCAGAGAGCTTCCGGGAAGCCTTCGATCATCAGGTTCCAAGGCAAACCGAGCGGGATCAGGAAGATCCCCGACAACGGGTCGCGGGTTTGACCAAACCATCCGAAGGTTCCGACCAGGAACAGGAAGAGTGCCAGAATGTACGCTGCCAGGAAGGCCCAGACAGAGAATTTGCAAAACCTGCTCATGGTCGATGGATCACTCGATCCCGAAGATCACGTTATAGCCGGCATCCGTGCTGCCATTGTTGACGACCTCGATCACGTGATCGCCGGACTGCCAGAGCTGACCGCGATATTCCTTGTCCGGTGTCATGAAATCCAACAGCGCGGAGCCATCGGGGTTTTGGATAAGGTAGCCGAGGCTGCCGCTCTTCGGCGCGACACGGACATAGAGGAATTGGCCATCCTTTGCGCCGAGCACGTACCGGGTCGAACTGCCCGGTGTGAGAGATGCCGAGATCTCCGCACCACTCGAACCTGTTTCGAATCGAACCCGCTGGGTATCCGTCGTCGGTTTCGCGGCCCCCGGGCCCGACATCGCACCACCGCCATCATCGGCGGCTTCCACGACCGACAATTCGCCAATAGCGCCATCCTTGTAGGCGATGCAGCGCCAGACCGTTCCGCCGCCATCTTCGAGCATCACGAGCGTTCCCGCTTCGGAGAACTCCGAACTCAGTACCTTGCCGGACGCACCGTCCGGCCCGCCGACCGCCCTGAGCTGATCGATGCACGCATTGTCCGCGTCGGACATGGCATATACCGATCCAGCAAGCAGGGGAGTTGCAAGTAGGGACACACAAGTGACAAGGGCCAATTGGCGCATGAGCTTCCTTTATGGAAAAACCGACTTCACAACATTTCCGAGCAGAACACCCGAGTGAGTTCCACCCAGCCTGCAATGCGTCCGGATTCGGGGCAAGCGGTTTTCCACATCGTTCAGGATGACCCGGCTGCCCGCGCCTGCCAACAGTCAAAGAAGTTCGCGCCGGGACAACGTGGTACGCCAGCGTGAACTCTCGCTCAGAGGCCGTCCAGCCCTAGACCTTGGGCGAGGGACTCGGCCTCGTCCCTGTCCAACGCAATGACGAAGCGGTCACCTTCAATGCCTTCGGCGATGTTGACCGAGCGGACCAGGTTTCCATCCACCCGGATGTCGAGTGTGACGCCAACAGAGGCCTTGGTGAAGGCTGCAAGGGCCGCGGCAACGTCAGTGGTCAATCTCAATTCCACAAGCGTCTGGCCGTCCGGATCGGCGCGAGTTTCACCGCCGACAACCTCCTGCGCCGTTATCACGACTGGTCCAAGCTGGAGAGGGGGCGAGGCCTTTTCAACCACGCAGATCGGGTGGTTGCCGGGGTTCCGACCGCCGCCCAGATCGAGGCACTGGTCGAGATACGCCGCCTTCTGCATTTCCGAGCCGGCCCAGAATGCGGCCGCGAGCGCCGCGATAACGATTCCGGCCGATGCTTTTCGTCCCAAAGGCATCCAAAGTCCTCCCTGTTTGAAACCTCGTCAAGGCGGCTGTGAACGCCTGAGCTTGTGGCTTGACCTGTGCTGAATGCTTCTATCTTCTGACCGAACGACATGAAAAGAAACACGGATGGGGGATGGTCGCCATGGGGTTCGTGCAATCGATCAAGGCCTGCCTTTCGAAATACGTCGTCTTTTCGGGGCGGGCGACGCGGTCCGAATACTGGTGGTTCGCACTCTTCGTCATCCTGAGCAGCATCGTCCTGGCATTTATTGACCAGGCGATCTTCGGCACCAACCCGGACACCGGCGAAAGTGCCAATATCCTCAACTCGGGATTTCAACTCGCGGTTTTCTTGCCAATGCTCGCCGCCGGCTGGCGCCGTTTGCACGATACCGGACGCCCGGGATGGTACCTTCTCCTGCCAATGGCCCTGGGGATCGCGACCATGATTGCGCTCCTGAGCGGCGTTGCGGTCTTCTCGGTCCTGGAAGGCGGCGTAGACGACCCGGAGGTGCTCCGCGGACCTGCAGCATTCCTCGGCTTGACCGGGATGATCGTGGTGTGGGGGCTGCAACTGGTCCTGTCGGTCATGATGATCTGGTGGCTGACCCGGCCGTCGCAGGAGGGGGAGAACGCATATGGCCCACCCGCGGCGTGAATGACGTGCCCGATTGACCTGTCGATGATGGAGGGGAAACTCAAATGAAGCGCAAGATATCCTTGGGGCTGACCTTGGCCGTCGGTGTTGCCACGCCTGTCCTGGCCGAGTGGACTTTCGTAGCCAGCCCAACGGCCAACGCGTTCATCCAATCCAACGACTCGACGCTGGAACTTCAATGTGACCGGATCCGTTTCGCGCCCGCAGGCTATGAGGACAGCGAGGACATCGTGGCCAAGCAGGGCCTGTCCATCCGTTTCATGAAGGACGGCACGACCGAAGTTGGTGCCTTCGAGGTCGGGCAGGACAACGGCAACGTTCAGATCGTTGACAATTTCTCGGTCGAGATCTCGTTCAACGATGCGGAGGATTACGGCTTCGTTCTGGATCAGTTGGCGGCAAATGCCTCGGTCAACCTCTCCATGATCGATCAGGACGTCACCTACGGGATCTTCGACCTGACAGGGTCGAGCGCGGCCATCAAGTCTCTCAAATCTACCTGTGGCGGGGAGGAGCAGGAGACTGCGAGCGCCGAGGCTCCTGAAGGCGTGGTCTATTGCGGGGGCGGTGCAGTGAAACGCCAGATCGAGTATGTGATCCTCGACACCCCGGATGGCGAATGGGATGCCTTGCTCACCGTGAATGGCGAAGCAACTCGCGCGATGACGGCCTATAGTTTCTTTGGCAATGCAAACGCACCGAAAGGGTTCGTCGTCGCGCTCCTTGGCGAGGATCGATCGGAAACGCTGGTCTTCCAGGATGGTGGCAAGGACTGGCTGGAATACGGGGATTACCAGTATGACAAGTGCAACTGATGCTCTGGCGTTACGTGGAACTGCCAAAGCGGGCGGCCAAGGCCATTAGAGTCTTCGGGGTTTGGGCTGCATCCTCGCTTGTTCTGATCACTCCTGCATCGTCCGCCGATGTTTCCGAATTGCCAGAACTGCTACAGGAAAAAGTCGAGACGGCTCGGCAGGCTTGCGCCGATTTCGAGAACGGAACCTTCCACCTCGAATGGGGCGCCGTTGACCGGGTCGATCTGGACGGCGACCTGACCCACGACTGGGTGCTGAACGAGCGCGGTTTCTCCTGTTCGACGGCCGCATCGCTTTACTGCGGCACCGGTGGATGCATGTCGCATTTCCTCGTGCAAGATGCCCTCCATTCCCTGTTGAACCAGGGATGGAGCCTGGCAGATCTCGGGCCGAACCGGGTTCTTCTGGCGGATGTCCACGGCTCGCAATGCGGCGGAATCAACCCGACGCCGTGTGTGACGGCCAGCACATGGGACAGCGACGAGAAACGGTGGCGCACGACTGCCGCCGAGTGGGAGTGACTCGTGTGGTACGAACGGTCGACCGCCCGGATGCGTTTTGCACCGCCCCGCGCGGCGTAGGACGAAACGTGCGATTGTGAGCAAGCTGACGCTCATCTCTCTTGTGTTGCTGGGTCTGGGCCTTGCGCTTTGGGCGGGATACGCGGCCCAGGGATCATATGCCGACGAGGATGGCATCCTGCAGGAGCCTTTCCACCTGCTGGCGCTTGGCTGGCTTTTTGTCCTGGCCGGATGCGTCGCGCTGGTGGGGGCACTTGTCGTCAAGATCATCAGGAAATGGAGGAACCCAGAATGAAGACCGCCCCCACACGCCGCGACTCGTCCAAAGTCCGATCCGTGCAGGCCATCTCCGCGAGCAGGCGCGTGAGCGCGCTGAGCGCTGTCGGCTTGCTGATTGGTGTCGGTATGCTTGCCGGTTGCAGTGACCCGGCTCCAAGTGGCGGGATCAGCGAGCCAGATCCCGAACTGGTCTTCTTGAGAGGCTACCGTTCCGCCGATGACGATTGCAAACTCACCGGCGAGTCCGCCTTCACGGTTGAATTCTTGGATGATGCCGCAGACCTCGTCACTTGCTCGACCGGGAGCACCGCAGCGGCGACATTGGTTTCGGAAACCTCGGCCTCGATGGTCACGCAGACTAACAGCTACACCCTATACTCTGTGCCGCGCCGTTGAGCCGGTCGCCTTCTCCCGATGTCTTGTAACGCCAAGGGCCATAGATGAGCCGCCGCAGAGCAAACACCAAGCTGCCCGCGCCATTTCTTCAACACATCGTCCTGAGAGACGATGTCCTTGAGAGAAAATCCGGCGATCCGTGCGACCTGCCCTGGCTGGATCAAGACGTGTTCGAGTTGCGGTTCACGACCCCGGTGACCTTTCTGGTCAGCGAGAATGACATCGGGAAATCGACCTTGGTGGAGGCCATCGCGGCGTTGAGTGGCTATGACGAGGCCGGCGGTGGTAAGGGATATCGCCCTGTCGATCACGCACGGGCGATCGACCAGAGCGGTGCCGGGCTGGCCGACGCACTCCGGGCGAGCTGGCTCCCCAAGGTAACAAATGACATGGTGTGTTTGCGGCGGTCGTTCTCCTGAGGCGAACGAGGTCCGATAAGATCGGCCTCACAAAACCAACCGTGAAGGAGAACGACCTTGTTTCTGGTTTCGCCTCGGTGTGAGGCCAAAGTGCGCGGCTACTGTGCGAGACCGCTTGAACCGGTTGGGGTCATCGACAGCTGCTTTGAATGTCAGCGCCGTGGTCGGGCTTACAACGGGTACCGTCATCAGCCGCATGCAGACCTCGTCTTGCGACACCGCATGTTTCACCCGGCGATCCAGTTCAAGATAGTGTTGGAACAGGACAGCACGGGCATCAAGCAACGGAATGACCGCGTGCGCGAGAACTTCATCCATCTCGATCATCGGTCTCACGAGACCGTCGAAGCTACCGTGTTTGACGGTTCGGGTAAGGCGAATGCCGAAGATCTTCAAAATGCCGCGCACCTCATTGGCGAGGTCGATGGTTTTCTTGGTTAGTGTCCTCGGGCGTGGTGTAATTTCATCGGCGGTGCCGGTGTAATCCTGGGTGGCCATCGAGGTGTATGGTCGGGTGGAGTTTCGACGCTTCAACCACGAACCACACGGAGACCCCGATGACCAAAGCCAACATGGACCTTTCCGAGCTTCTGTCAAAGCAGGATGGAGGTGACTTCCTCCGATCTGTCGCCGAGGCGGTGCTTCAGCTGATCATGGAAGCCGATGTCGAGGGCCTGATCGGTGCAGGCAAGCACGAACGGGCCGATCAACGCACGACCTGGGGAAACGGGTATCGAGAGCGCGCTCTCGATACCCGTTTGGGCACGCTGAACCTGAAGGTTCCGAAGCTCCGGCAGGGCAGCTACTTCCCCGGCTTTCTGGAACCGCGCAAGACGTCCGAGAAGGCGCTCGTGGCCGTGATCCAGGAGGCATGGATCGGCGGCGTTTCGACCCGCCGTGTTGATGAACTGGCGCAGGCGATGGGCCTTCAGGGCATGTCCAAGAGCACAGTATCGAAGCTGTGCAAGGACATCGACGAGCGGGTGAACGAGTTCCTCAACCGCCCAGTCACCGGCGAGTGGCCCTATGTCTGGCTGGATGCCACTTATCTCAAGGTGCGCCAGGGCGGGCGGATCGTCAGCGTCGCCGCGATAATCGCTGTTGCGGCGAATACCGACGGACGGCGCGAGATCATCGGCTTGGGGCTTGGCCCCTCGGAGGCCGAAACCTTCTGGATGGACTTTCTGCGTGGCCTCAAGGCGCGAGGGCTCGATGGAACCAAGCTGGTCATCAGCGACGCCCACAGTGGCCTCAGGGCGGCCATTGAGCGGGTGTTCGAGGCGACCTGGCAGCGATGCCGCGTCCACTGGATGCGCAACGCTCTCGCTCATGTCTCACGCGGCCAGCACACCGTCGTCGCTGCCGCGATCCGCCAAGCCTTCGACCAACCCGACCGCAACTCCGCAGGAGAAACTTGGCGCCGCGTTGCCGATCAGCTCCGCTCTCGCTGGCCAAAACTGGCGGATCTCATGGACGAGAGCGAGCACGACGTCCTGGCCTACATGGCATTCCCGCGCCAGCATCGGACCAAGCTGCACAGCACCAACCCCATCGAACGTTTGAACAAGGAAGTGAAGCGGCGAGCTGACGTGGTCGGGATCTTCCCCAACGAGGCGTCCATCATCCGGCTCATCGGCGCCGTGCTGTTCGAGCAGAACGACGAATGGCAGACCGCAAGCCGCTACATGATGGTAGAGGCCTTCGCCCAGATCGACCACGAGGAGACAGATCCAATTCTCAGCATAACAACCCAAGCCGCCTGATCATGACCTCAGGCCATCTGGGAAATCACACCAGCTTGACGGACGTGACCTTTTCTTGAGCAACGCCTTTCTGGTGCTGAGCAAAGCCCGCAGCCCGTGTGCCTCGCGGCTCTTCATGTGCACCGGGCTGAACCAGCCTGTCCGCAATATCTGAGCAATTCCCTTGGTGTCTGTTTTGTCGGTCTTGTTCCGCATCGCTGAAAGAGCAGCGCTGACCTGCCGAGCTTCCATGCATGTGAGATTGAAGCTTTTGCCTTGCACGCCGAAGAACAAGTGCTGGCTCAGAGTGCCAGCCTCAAAGCCGATCCGCGCGATTGGGCGGCCGAATGACTCCAGGCAACTGGCGATGTCATCAACCTCGCACGGCAGCTCTCGTTCCAAGCAAACCTTGCCACGTCCATCCACAACGCAAGGTGCGCAAGACCGAAGCGACACATCCAAACCAACGAAGTATTCCATTCTCTGTCTCCCTTTCTCACAGCATGACTGTGAACCTATCGGGAGCTCGACCTCAAAGCAGGGTCAGCCCTATTGCGCATGCTATCCGCCCTCCCTGTCGGTTTTTGCGACTGCAGCACAAGGTTCGCTCGGGTCGCCCCACGACATTCGAAACCGGCCCAGTGCGGCCGTTAGTCAACACTCAAAGCGGACGGCCGCTAAGGGCAGCTTGTTCGGCAAAAAGTGGCGGTCGCAGGTGGGCTTCATCAACGGTTTTTTGCAAGCTGCACATCTCAACGAGAATCGAGAAAATTAGCGCTCGCGCAACAGCCCACGAAGCGCAGCAATTGCCGACCGAAGATCGTCTTCGAAACCGGGAATGAACGCCTGCTGGATCGCAGCATTCAACGCGTCGTCGGCAGCTGCCTCGGCTGCGGTTGCCGATCCGGAAAGGGTCTCGAATTCCTCGAAGGCCTCAAGGACCAGGAGTGGCTCGCGCAGGATGCCCTGAACCGTCATGCTGATCGACATATGTTCGACCTGGTTGTTGTTCTCCGGCGGGCCAACGAACTCGGGCGCAAAGCCGGAAACGCCCCAGATCGTTGAGTTGTCCAGTGCGATCCCGGTTTCGTATTGCCAGATCGTTCCGACATGGAACCGCGCGGTGAATCCGTGGTTGAACAGCTTGATATGTGTGAGTGGGTTGCGGCGCGAGGACCCCACTATCAATTGCTGCCAGAGGTAGAGCGCCGCCTGCTCCCTTCCGCGCATGTATTCCGAGGTCTCCAGCATGTGCTCCGGCGGAACTGTATCAATCAGTTTGATTGCTGGGTCGAACAGGTCCAGCGCCGTGTCGAGCGCCGTGTCATCAGTGCCGACCTCTGACATCTCGGTCAGCTTGAAAGCATGAAACCGCGTGTAAGCCGCGCCGAGCGCTTCAAGATAGGGTTTGCCCTCTGCCGAGGCAAGCGCACCGACAACACCATAGGCGTCCCAACCATCAGCTCTCAACTGGTCGGTATCCACGTCCCAGAAAGTGGATGGAATCTGGCGACCAATGTCCGCGGTTCGAAGCGCGAGCACCCGGAGGCCTTCGGCATATTCTAACAGTTGTTCAGATGTGACCGCGCCTTCATCGACACGGGCGAGATGGCCGGAGATGGAAATGTCTCCCAGTAGTGGCTCTTCGCTCAGCCCTGCGTCTCGCAACGCCTGTTCCACTTGTAGTCGGGTCGCCCCAGCCGCAGGTGTTTTCGCTTTGGAAATCGCGCTTCCCTCCAGCCGTTGCTCCGGAAGTCCGAAGAACAGGAAACGAACCGATGGAACGGCCAGAACGACGACAGCAAACGCCAGACAGAACAAGGCCCCGATCCATGCCAGCCGTCTCATGACTCATCCGAACCCTGTACAAAGTGACTATTTCGCAAGCGCATCGAAATCGGATGTATCTACATCGGCGACAGCTTCCTGTGCGATCGCATCGTAATCCGTCGCCTTGTTGGCTTCCTCTGCGACTTCGACCGCAAGCGCAGCCGAGGCGCCGACAGTCGCGGCCGTGCGAACGTCATCCTCGCTGGCACCGCAGGCAGCGAGGGCACTCAGTACGATGGCGCATGCGACGGCCAGAGCCGGTCGGTTGCGGGATGTCATTTCGTGTAATCCTCGAAACCTTCGACATTGCCGTCGATTACCGTGCAGTTTCCGGCCGCTCGTACGGTCGGCTGGTCCCAGTTCACATTCCAGTTCACCATGATGGTGTCGCCGTTTTCCGAAGCGGGAAAGACTGAAATCGCAGCATTGGGAAGATCCTTGAACTCGGGAACCTCCCAAAGGTAGTCGTGGCAGGTTTTCAAGGCGTTGGTTGTCTGCCTGTCAAAGGCTTGGGCTGCACTGCCTGCGACCACAAATACAAGGCAGGCACCGATATTTCTAAGCATTGAAAGGACCTTTCAGATATACGCATCAGACCATTTGGACCGAAGCTTAGCGCGCCATCAGACTTCGTCAAACAGAATGGGTTCTTCCGATCTATAGATCCTTGCGCCGGACCAACGAACCAGCAAAGCTACTGCTCCTCTTCGCCGTGTTCGGAAGGACCCTTACCCAGCATCGCGTTTACACGGTCGAGTTCCGCGGCTGCAATCTCCCCGATGGACGTTCCCTTCAGTCCGCCCGCGGCGACCATGGCGACCTCCAAAGGGTACTCGGCGTCGACCAGTGCGACGAGATCCTCGGCATTGCCATCCTCGGTGGTCAGGTCCGTCAGGATGTCGATATAGGCAAGAATTGCGCCGTTCCGCGTGGACGAAACCAGTTCCTTTGAAGGAAGATCCGCCAACAGTGTCTCTGTGATCAATCCGATGTAGTCCTGCAAAGACATGTACTCGTCGCCAAGCAATTTCGATTGCATGTAGACCATCCTGATGCGCTGTCGGTTCAGGACTTCGCTCATGACCTCCGCCGCTGCGTTTTCGACCGAAATCAACCCTCCGACCGGCCGGAAACGTCCAAGCAGGTCTGGGTCTGCGAAAGCATCAAGGCCAAGGATGGCTTCACCGGCAAGAAACTCAACGGCCCGCCTCTGCTCCTCAGGGTCTACATAGGCAAAAGGCTGGTCGTCTCCCAACGTCTGCGTAACACCGCCAATCAATTTGCCAACGCTTCCCACGATCCCGACGTACCGGCCGAGCGCCTCATCATAGGTGACATCCAACATGACTCCCGGATTGCGCGCCTCCTCAACTGCCTCGGGCAACGCCGCAAGGCTTGCGTGTAGCGCAGCGATACCCGCGCGCGTTGCCGAGATCCTGTCTGCCCCGATATTCTCGGTCTGTACCCGGGGATCGAACTGGGCAAGATACTCCTCGCCACGTTCGCCCGCTCCCCACGTGAGTTCAGGGCGCACCTCCGCTTCCGCCGCGACGGCATCAAGCTCCCCTGCGTCGAGACCGGTGGTATATCCCCATCGGATGGCGTGCAGGTCGTAGGGGCCGATGATCGGAATGAACTGCGAAACGCCATCATCCGGGTCCGCCACGTAGTTGAAGCGCCCATAGGCCATGATGGAGGACGTGCTGCCGTTCTCCGTCGTGAATTCCGGGTCTCTGAGCTGTGCCGTTGTCCAGGCCGTCGAGGCGCGGTGGTTGTGCCGCAACCCGAGCGTATGCCCCACCTCATGTGACACGACATACTGTAGGATGCGCCCTCGCAATTCCTCCGGCAGCGGCAGTTTGGCCGCGGCGGGATCGGTCCGGTGCATCAGCAAATAGTAATAGCGGCTGAAAAGGTTCACGACGTCCGGCCACACCAAGATATGGGCGGAGAGAACTTCGCCGGAACGCGGGTCGTGAATGTTCGGGCCCATCGCGTTCTGCACTGGCTGCGCAACCCAGCGGATCACGCTGTGGCGAACATCTTCCGGGGACCACTCCGGGTCCTCCTCATGGCTTGGCGCGTCGCGAGCAATGATCGCGTTGGTGAAGCCCGCGGTCTCGAAAGCAATCTGCCAATCCTCAACCGCCTGGCGGATGTAGGGACGCCAACGATCAGGGATTTCACGGGATAGATAGAATACGATGGGGTCAACCGGGTCCGACGGGCGTGGCGCATCCGGATCGGCGTGTTCGAGACGGAAGCGAAGGGCGGCACGGTCGCGCGATTGCACATCGCCGAACGCGCTTTCAAAAACCAGATACTCGGTGAAGAAAAATCCCACCCGGTCGTCATGGGGGCGACGCTCCATCGGGGTTTCTGGCAGTACGGCGATGGAATGCGCCGTTTCCACGGAGATCGGCTGTGCCAGCCCGCTCTGATCTGTCGCTTCGAAAGTCAGTTGCGAGCGGACAAAGATGTTGTCGGGATAGACCGACGCCTGGGCAATGTAGGATCGGTCGGGGTCGTTCGGCCCGGGCGCGAGACCGGTGGATGCCAGCAGCGCTGCGACCGAGTAGCCGACGATATCGCCCCCGAACGCATCCCGTAAATCCACGAGTACCGCCCCGTTGTCGTCTTCCGCGAGGATCGGGAAATCGACGATGATGGGACCAAGGTTGGCGCGTTCCACGGCGAGGTTCACCGGGCGAAGCTTGTCACGTCCGCCAGTGTAATGGGGATCGCCCGAAACCTTTTCGAACGAGGTGCCAGACAGGGACCGCACCATGACCCGATCGGGGCGCCGTTCCAACTGAATCAGGCGGGCCCCCAGGGCGTTTCCGCCCAGGGCCAACGCGTCGGTAGGATACCCGGATACTTCAGCGTACCAGATCAGGCTGCGTTCGAACATGTCGCGCGGTATCGCAAGCAACAGATCGCCGTCTTTTTGGTAGAGGTCGAAGGCTCCTGACCGAACCTCGGCACCGGCTATACGCTCCTGAAAGCCTTCCGATTGAGCCCCGGCATTGGAGGGCATCAGCGGGCCTGCAAAGGCAATGCAAAGTGCGAATGCCAGACGCATCATAATTCTCCTTGTCGACGATCCTTCGTGCGCGCTCACGTTTCCAGAGATCGGACGTTTCAGTCTGGTGACGATGGAAGTGTCCGACATTCGAAAATGCTTACACTGAAGCGTGAATTTGAGAACTCACAAAGCCGCCATAGGCCGCATTTGCGGCGAAGGTTTGGTTCCCGCCGATTTTGTGGAAAAACAACGTGCTGCTTGCGCAGAGAGCTGATGCTATCAGATGGCGCAAACACCTTCCTTA
>CANMIP010000041.1 GCA_947497945.1 uncultured Tropicimonas sp.
CTTGCCCAACCCGAAACCGATCAATATCAAACCCGCAGACTCTCGTTATGACTGAGAGATCAACGGGGGGCAGGTCACCTTCAAAGAGATCCCCAACGTGATCCTCGCCGGAACCTACGCCCTGCCCGAGAGCCAGTACATCGGCTTGGCCCATGCCAGCACCGGCATACCTGTTGGCGACAACCTCCCCGACGACCTCGTCAACGAGATCCGTCTCGGCGAGCATGGTCACAACATCCTGCAGGGTCTCTGTCGGGCTTCTGTGCGGGGAAGCCTTGGCTCTCGATGCCGTCCCTGCAACGCCTATATCATCGCGGCCAAGGGTTCAGGTATCCGGAAGGCGCTGCCAACATGGTTTCCCGGCTGCAAGGTGAAGACTTGGCGACCACACCACAAGTCGCTGCAGGGAAAGGTGAAGGATGCCGTGGAGTACCTGAAGCGATGCCTTGTTGCTGATCCAACCATTGCAATCACCTTCAGCAAACTAATGGCGGTCTTGAGAATCTCCAATAAGTCCAACTTCAACAAAATGATCAGGAAGCATGAGGACTTCAAGGAGGCTATCGAGGCCCTTGGTCTGGAGGAGGTGCCCATTGGCACGAGTCGTTACCTGAACGCCTTCAGACCGGTCTGGGATCCGGATCCGGATGGCGACTACATCGCGGATGTTTAGGGGTCACATGTCTGAGAGGCTATCCTATCTCGGGGGAGGGCGAACTTCCCCCATACCCTTGCTCGACGTCACCAGCCACGGCATGAAAGGCGCTCTACAGCCTCAACGAGAGGTCCGAATGAGAACGACCAAGGGTACCTGTAGGGAGGCTGTAGGGGTTGGTCCAGCGCCGTAGACCAGATCGTAGACCAACTGGTGCCTCTTGACGGGGAATCACCAATGCAGATACCCCTTGTTTTGTTGAAGGGAGACCTGAAGAGGGTGCCTGCAACGGGAACTGAACCAAAGATCACCAGATCTCCTGGGCACCATCCCATCAGGTAAGCCGCTGTTTCCCTTCAGTTTTCGCCAATGCGAGCTGGGGCGTAGACCATGCTGGAGTTATGCTGCCGTGTTCAACCATTTGCTTAGTATTTCCAGTGGGTAACCTGAGCCGTAGCTCTGTCCGACGCCCTCCGTCTGCCAGCCGCCGATCTGGTCCACGATGTCTGCCGGGCACTCAACTGCCCGCAGTCTGTCCCGCATCGAGTGACGGAAGCTATGCATGGTGCAGCTTTCTGGCCCGTATTGCTTGATCCATTTGTTCAGCGCTGCGCTGGCTGAGTTCGCATTTGTGGTTTCAGTCTTGTTATAGCGAGGGAAGGCGAATTTGCTTCCGGTCTCCGTCTGCAAGACCCGCTTTGCTGCCCATAGAGCCGATCCGACCAACGGAACCTTGCGGCTGCTGCTCGCGGTCTTGAGGCGTCGCCATGAATGTTCCTGCACGACCAAATGCGGAACAGGATCATCAAGCTTCAAATCGTCTCTCAGCAAACCTGCGGCCTCGGCAAGGCGCATTCCAGTGTCCGCGACCAAAGCCACCAGCCATCGTAGTTCATCATCGAGGTTACGGCATTCGCACTGAAGCTTGCGGATGGTGTCCAGCGGTAGCGGCGCTCTTTCCTCGACGCCTGCCTTGCGGTCGAAATACACCTTCCCGAATGGGTTGTTCATGTCGATGCCAGTCTCGCTTGCCGCGAAGTTGATGATAGAGCGAACAGTTCCGAAGATCCGCGTGATGCTGCTGCCTGCAAGCTTCCGCTCGATCAAGTTGTCGCGAAAGGCGTTGGCGTCCTTCTTGGTGTAGGCAGTGATGTCCTTATCGCCACAGATGTCGATCACATAGCCACAGGACCGTTCAGCCGCACGGTGGAAGGTGACGGGACGACCACTCCCTTTGAGGCGCAGGTAGATGCCCACAGCTTCGGAGAGGGTGACTGTGTTCTGCTCAGTCCCCGCCTGAGGTGTTTGTAGACTCAAAGCAGACTGGCTCTGACATCGCAGACGGTGCTTTCCGGGCAGGTCAACATCCTGAACACGGAGGTGGTACCAGTGTTCATCGAGTTGCAGCGCCGCTCTCGTTGCCCTGGTGTTGGCTACGACAGCCGACTTGGTCCTCAGCGAGTAGCTGATCCTGTCGGTGTCATAGTGGTGGGAAAGGTCGCTCGGGACACGACGTGAGAAATAGAAGATCCCTTGCTTCACAAATGTGAAGGCGGCAGTTTTGGTCTCCAGCATGGTCTACGCTCCAGCTCGCATTGGCGAAAACTGAAGGGAAACAGCGGCTTACCTGATGGGATGGTGCCCAGGAGAGGACTCGAACCTCCACGTCCATACGGACACTAGCACCTGAAGCTAGCGCGTCTACCAATTCCGCCACCTGGGCAGGTGTCGTGAGCGCGGTGATTATATCCGGTCCTGGGGGGTGTCAACGGCAATCGAATGCTTTTTTTGAAATCCTCCGACCAGATGTGCTGGTCGGCCGGGGCCGCGACGCAATCGCTGCTTGTTCCTGTGCGCCCACAGCGCTATCTCGATGCGCAAGCCACCGAACGGAGGAAGCCCAAATGTCCAAGCTCGTCACGATCTATGGCGGCTCCGGTTTTGTCGGACGATACATTGCGCGCCGAATGGCCAAGGAAGGCTGGCGCGTCCGGGTCGCAACGCGGGTGCCGGATGAGACCCTGTTCGTGCGTACCTATGGCGAGGTCGGGCAGGTCGAGCCCGTTGCCTGCAACATACGCGACGAAGCCTCGGTCTCGGCCGCGATGCAGGGGGCCGATGCTGTCATCAATTGCGTCGGAATCCTCGCGGAGTTTCGCAAGAACAGTTTCGACTCGATCCATGTCGACGGCGCCGGACGTGTTGCGCGGCTTGCCGCCGCGGCCGGAATCGAAAAGCTGGTCCATATGTCTGCCATCGGGGCCGATGCGGAGGCCAACGCGCAGTATTCCCGGACAAAGGCCGCCGGCGAGGCTGCCGTGTTGCAGCATATGCCGAGCGCGGTAATCCTGCGCCCGTCGGTGATCTTCGGACCGGAAGACAACTTCTTCAACCGTTTTGCCTCCATGTCCCGCTTCGGCCCGGTGCTCAACATCATCGGGGCCGACACGAAGTTCCAGCCGGTTTATGTTGACGATGTTGCCAGGGCTGCCTTTGTGGGGGTTACCGACGCGGCGCCGGGTGTCTACGAGTTGGGTGGGCCGGATGTGGCATCTTTCCGCGACTGGATGAAGCTCATGCTTCGGATCGTGCGCCGCGATAGCAAGCTCATCTACAACATGCCCAAGGGGATCGCGAATCTGATGGCCGGAACCTTCGGGCTGATCCAGACCGCTTCCTTCGGCAATATCGAAGCGCCGCTGACGCGCGACCAGATCCGGAGCCTCGCGCAGGACAATGTTGTCTCCGAGGGCGCGAGAGGGTTCGCAGAGCTTGGAATCGAGCCGGTTGCTGCGGGCTCCGTGCTGCCGGAGTATCTCTGGCGCTATCGCCCGACCGGGCAGTTCGAGGAACTCATGGAATCGGCAGACAATCTGAAAGTCTGACCTTTCCCTAACACTCAAAACCTGAAGGCCGGCCCCGTGCCGGCCTTTTGCGTTCAGCCATAGGCCATCCAGAGAAGCGCCAGCCCGAGAAGGACCCGGTAGATCACGTAGGGCGTGAAGCTGACCGAGCGCAGCAGGCGCATCATCAGGGTCAGCGCGAACAGGGCGGCGACAAAGGCGAAGGCGGCGGCGATCGAGGCGTCCTTCAGCAGCGCCATGTCGCCATCCGAGATCACGTCGAGGCCGAGCAGCGTGCCTGAGGCCATGATGGTCGGGATCGACATCAGCATGGCGATCCGCGCCGCATCCGAGCGCTCGTAGCCGAGATGGCGGGCACCGGTGATGGTGATGCCCGAGCGGGATGTGCCGGGGATCAGCGCCACTGCCTGCCAGAGCCCCAGGATCCACGCGTGTTTCATCGACCAGTCCTCGGCGTGCAGCTCATGCGAGCCCTTCTGGTCGGCCCAATAGAGGACAAGGCCGAAGATCAGCATCGTCCAGCCGATCACGGCGATGGAGCGCATGGCCTCGTCGAGGCCGGTCACTTTCAAGGCCAGGCCGACGAGAACGACCGGGATCGTGGCAATGGCGAGCAGGAGGGCGAGGCGGGCGCCGGGCGTGTCGACCTTGCCGACCAGGAGGCGCGGCACGCCACCAAGCGCGATTTTCACGTCGGACCAGAAATAGAGAATGACCGCGAAGAGCGTGCCGACATGCGTGGCGACGTCGATGGTCAGGCCCTGGTCGTCGAGGTTGGTCAAGCTGGGCAGGAGAATCAGGTGGCCCGAGGAGGAGACGGGCAGAAATTCGGTAAGACCCTGAATTACGGCGACAAGGAGAATGTGAAAGAGAGACATTGGCGCGAGGCCTCTTGGAGGAAAATCGCGCGCACTGTAACCGGATGATTCTGAATGGAAAGAGATTAGAAGTGTACGTCTTGCTGACCTAAATTTGCGGCGACGCAGCGAAAACACGACGATATGGGGCGATCAATCCAACAAATAGGTCACGATTTGTGACTTTATTTCCCCGTCGCGCGGGTGTAAGCAGCCCGGACTGAATGATGGAGGCAGCCAGTGGCCAAACAGCGAATGCTCCAATTCGTGTCCGTGGACAAGCAGATGCCCGCCAAGCGCGAGGCTGACCAGCGGGCGCATGATTTCCTGGAGATCTATGGCGAATTTGTCGAGGCGAAAGCCGAGGAACAGGCTGGGCGGTGCAGCCAGTGCGGGGTTCCGTACTGCCAGTCGCATTGCCCGCTGCACAACAATATTCCCGACTGGCTCCGGATGACGGCCGAGGGCCGTCTGCAGGAAGCCTATGAGGTCAGCCAGCTGACCAACACCTTCCCGGAGATCTGCGGGCGGATCTGTCCGCAGGACCGTCTCTGCGAAGGCAATTGCGTTATCGAACAGTCCGGGCACGGCACCGTGACGATCGGCGCAGTCGAGAAATACATCACCGACACGGCTTGGGAAAACGGCTGGGTACAGCCGATCAAGCCTGCGTCGGAGCGGACCGAAAGCGTGGGGATCATCGGCGCCGGCCCCGGTGGGCTGGCTGCGGCGGACCGGCTGCGGCGCGCAGGGATCCAGGTGACCGTATACGACCGCTATGATCGCGCCGGCGGGCTGCTGACTTATGGTATTCCGGGTTTCAAGCTCGAGAAGGACATCGTCATGCGCCGCAACGACCAGCTCGAGCAGGGCGGGGTCGAGTTCGTGTTGAACTGCAATGTCGGCGAGGACATCTCCTTCGCCGAGATTCGCAAGAAGCATGACGCGGTTCTGATTGCGACCGGTGTCTACAAGTCGCGCGACCTGCAGGCGCCGGGCTCCGGTGCGCATGGCATCGTGCGTGCAATTGATTACCTGACGGCGTCGAACCGGAAGAATTTCGGCGATGCTGTGCCCGAATATGACAGCGGTGAGTTGAATGCCGAGGGCCGCAAGGTTGTTGTCATCGGCGGCGGCGACACGGCGATGGACTGTGTGCGCACGGCGATCCGGCAGGGCGCGACTTCGGTGAAATGCCTCTACCGTCGGGACCGCGCGAACATGCCGGGCTCGCAGCGCGAGGTTCAGAATGCCGAAGAAGAAGGCGTTGTCTTCGAGTGGCTGACCGCGCCGAAAGGCTTCACCGGCGAGCCGGTCACGGGCGTGATGGTGCAGAAGATGCGCCTTGGCGCGCCGGATGCCTCCGGGCGTCAGCGTCCCGAGGTGATCGAGGGGGCCGATTATATCGAAGAGGCCGATCTCGTCATCAAGGCGCTTGGCTTCGAGCCCGAAGAGATTCCCTCGCTCTGGGGTGTCCCGCAGCTCGAAGTGACCCGCTGGGGCACGATCAAGGCCGATTTCCGCAACCATGAAACCTCCATGGCGGATGTCTATGCGGTGGGTGACATCGTGCGCGGTGCCTCGCTTGTGGTCTGGGCGATCCGCGACGGGCGCGAGGCCGCCGACGAGATGATCGAGCGGTTCGAAGCGGCCGGACACGGTGTTGCGGCCGAATAGGGCCGCGACGAAGGCAGGAAGGGATCGGAACGTGGATCGACACCTGACAGGGATCTGGATGATCGCGTGTGCGCTGGCGTTTTCGACGTCGGCGCAGGCAGGCACCGTTGAGGTGCCCGAGGGCTGCGATGCCTTTCTGACGGTGCAGCAAAAGAATTGCGGTGTCTCGCATTACTGGCGCTGCGAAAAGGCTCCCGAGGGCACGGTCTGGGAAGTGCATTACGACGTTGAGGGGGTCTACTCCCTCTCCGTCTACGATCGCGAGTTCCAGTGGCTGGACAGCCAGTATTACCGGGACGGCACCCGTGAACATCTCGTCGGCGACGCGCCGGACCCGGCCTCGATGAGCGAACTGCTGGAAAGCGGTTCGGACAGCTATGCTTTCGTGATCCGCGAGGATGGACCGGAGGGGAGCCGCGATGTGGTTCACCAGGGCTATGACAGCCTGACCGGCCGCACGGTCGAGATCGATGGCGTGTCACTCCTGGAGACGGAATTCGCCTCCACCGCGATGGACGCGGTGAGCGGCGAGGAGATCTTCGCCGTGGCTGGCAATCAATATGTGCTGGTCGAGGAGAGGCTCTTTTTCCTCGGCCCGGACAGTTTCCTCCAGGATGGCGAAGAGATGTCCAACGATTTCAGCCCGGTACGGTTCATCCGCCCGGGCGAGGCAGGGTTCACCGACATGACCCCGCTCTACGGATGCGACGCCAGCGAGGAAATCCTGTTCCGCCCGCAATTGCCGGAGGCCGCGGAATGAAGGGGCGCTGCATGTGTGGGGCCGTCACGCTGGACGTGACGCCGGAAAAGCGCGAGCTGCATGCCTGCCATTGCGAGATGTGCCGGCGCTGGACCGGGTCCGCTTTCGTCGAGATCGACGTGGCGGCACCGGATCTGACGGTCGAGGGGCCGGTGAAAACCATCGCCTCCTCTGACTGGGCCGAACGGGCCTGGTGTGACGCCTGCGGTTCGGCGCTCTGGTACAAGATCACCCTGCCCGGACATGAGCGCTACTCGGTCGCCGCGGGGCTGTTCGAAAATGCCGGCGGCTTCACGCTGGCCAAGGAAATCTACATCGACTGCAAGCCGCAAGGGTTCTCCTTTGCCGGCGAGCGTCTCACCGAAACGAAATCCGAAGTCGAGGCACGATTTGCCTCCTTTGCACAAGGAGAGTCCTGATGACCAAGTTCGATGAAAGCTGGGCGAAGCGGGAAGAAGAGACGCGCGCGAAAGTCGCCGAGACCGGCATGTACGCGCCCGAGGAAGAGCATTCTTCCTGCGGCGTGGGTCTTGTCGTGGCCATTGACGGCAAGAAGAGCCGCAAGGTGGTCGAGGATGGCATCAACGCGCTGAAGGCGGTCTGGCACCGGGGCGCGGTTGACGCCGATGGCAAGACCGGGGACGGCGCGGGCATCCATGTCCAGATCCCGGTGCCCTTCTTCTATGACCAGATCCGCCGCACCGGCCACGAGCCGGATGTCGAGAAGCTGATCGCCGTGGGCCAGGTCTTCCTGCCCCGGATCGACTTTGCCGCGCAGGAAGCCTGTCGGACCATCGTCGAGAGCGAAGTCCTGCGGATGGGCTATTACATCTATGGCTGGCGCCACGTGCCGGTCGATATCTCCTGCCTTGGCGAGAAGGCCAATTCGACCCGTCCGGAGATCGAGCAGATCCTGATCTCGAATTCCAAGGGTGTCGACGAGGAGACGTTCGAGCGGGAGCTCTATGTCATCCGCCGCCGGATCGAGAAGGCCGCCGCGCAGTCGCGGATCGAGGGATTCTATGTCTGCTCGATGTCCTGCCGCTCGATCATCTACAAGGGGATGATGCTGGCCGAACAGGTGGCCGAATTCTATCCGGACCTGCAGGATGAGCGTTTCGAAAGCGCCTTCGCGATTTATCACCAGCGCTATTCGACCAACACCTTCCCGCAATGGTGGCTGGCCCAGCCCTTCCGCATGCTCGCCCATAACGGCGAGATCAACACACTCAAGGGCAATGTCAACTGGATGAAATCGCACGAAATCCGGATGGCGCATGGCACCTTCGGGGACATGGCCGAGGACATCAAGCCGATCATTGCCCAGGGCTCCTCTGACTCCGCCGCGCTGGATTCGGTGTTCGAGATGCTCGTGCGCGCCGGGCGCAGCGCGCCGATGGCGAAGACGATGCTGGTTCCAGAGAGCTGGTCCAAGCAGGCCGTCGACCTGCCCAAGCCCTGGCGGGACATGTATTCCTACGTGAACTCCGTCATGGAGCCCTGGGACGGCCCCGCCGCGCTGGCGATGACCGATGGCCGCTGGGTTGTCGGCGGTCTCGACCGGAACGGCCTGCGCCCAATGCGCTATGTCGTGACCGGGGACGGGCTGCTGATTGCCGGCTCCGAGGTCGGCATGGTGCCGACGGACGAGACCAGCGTGGTCGAGAAGGGCGCGCTTGGCCCGGGCCAGATGATCGCGGTCAACATGTCGACCGGCAAGCTTTATCACGACACCGAGCTCAAGGATAAGCTCGCCGCGTCCCAGCCCTTCGGCGAATGGGTGCAGAAGGTTGTCGAACTTGACAGCGTGCTCGAAGGCGAGACCGAGAAGCCTCTCCATACCGGCGCCGACCTGCGCCGTCGCCAGATCGCGGCCGGCTATTCCGTCGAGGAGCTGGAGCAGATTCTCGTGCCGATGGCCGAGGATGGCAAGGAAGCGATTGCGTCCATGGGCGATGACACGCCCTCGGCTGTCCTGTCCGAAAAGTACCGTCCGTTGAGCCATTTCTTCCGGCAGAACTTCTCCCAGGTCACCAACCCGCCGATCGACTCCTTGCGCGAATATCGCGTGATGAGCCTCAAGACGCGGTTCGGTAACCTCAAGAACGTGCTGGACGAGGATAGCTCGCAGACCGAGATTCTCATCCTCGAAAGCCCCTTCGTGGGCAATGCGCAGTTCGACAAGCTGGTTGGCGAGTTCAAGTCGCCGATGGTGGAGATCGACTGTACCTTCCCGGCGGGCGGCGGACAGAGCGGCTTGCGCGAGGCGCTGGACCGGATCCGCGCCGAGGCGGAGGATGCGGTGCGTTCGGGCGCCGGACATATCGTGCTGACGGATCATTACCAGTCGGAAGGCAAGGTCCCGATGCCGATGATCCTGGCCACCTCCGCGGTGCATTCCGGCCTGACCGCCAAGGGGCTTCGGACCTTCTGCTCGCTGAATGTGCGCTCGGCCGAATGCGTCGATCCGCATTACTTCGCGGTGCTGATCGGTTGCGGCGCGACGGTGGTGAACCCCTATCTCGCGGAGGACAGCCTCGCCGACCGAATCGAGCGCGGTCTGCTCGATGGCCCGCTCAACGAGGCGGTGACCCGCTATCGCAACGCCATCGATGCGGGCCTGCTGAAGATCATGTCCAAGATGGGCATCTCGGTGATTTCCTCCTATCGCGGCGGATTGAACTTCGAAGCCGTGGGGCTGTCGCGCGCCATGTGTGCGGAGTTCTTCCCCGGCATGGTCTCGCGTATTTCCGGCATCGGCATCGCCGGCATCCAGCGCAAGGCGGAGATGGTTCACAAGCAGGGTTGGGGCGGTGGCACCGACATCCTGCCGCTGGGCGGTTTCTACAAGGCGCGCAAGTCGGGCGAGACTCATGCCTGGGGTGCGCAGACGATGCACATGATGCAGTCGGCCTGTAACACCGGCTCCTTCGAGCTGTGGAAGCAGTATTCGAAGAAGATGCAGGCCAATCCGCCGATCCACCTGCGCGACCTGATGGATTTCAAGCCGCTGGGACGCCCGGTGCCGTTGGAAGAGGTCGAGTCGATCACCTCGATCCGCAAGCGTTTCGTGACCCCCGGTATGTCGCTCGGTGCGCTCTCCCCGGAGGCGCACAAGACGCTGAACGTCGCCATGAACCGCATCGGCGCCAAGTCCGACTCGGGCGAGGGCGGCGAAGATCCGGCGCATTTCGTGCCGGAGCCGAATGGCGACAACCCGTCGGCCAAGATCAAGCAGGTGGCCTCGGGCCGTTTCGGCGTTACGGCCGAATACCTGAACCACTGCGAAGAGCTCGAGATCAAGGTGGCCCAGGGCGCAAAGCCCGGCGAGGGCGGCCAGCTTCCGGGCATGAAGGTGACAGACCTGATTGCCCGTCTGCGGCATTCAACCAAGGGCGTGACGCTGATCTCGCCGCCGCCGCATCACGACATCTACTCGATCGAGGACCTCGCGCAGCTCATCTATGATCTCAAGCAGATCAACCCGCGCTGCAAGGTGACGGTGAAGCTCGTGGCCTCCTCCGGTGTCGGCACCATCGCCGCCGGCGTGGCCAAGGCGGAAGCCGACGTGATCCTGATCTCCGGCCATAATGGCGGCACGGGTGCCAGCCCTGCGACTTCGATCAAATATGCCGGCCTGCCCTGGGAGATGGGCCTCACCGAGGCGCATCAGGTTCTGGCGATGAACAAGCTGCGCGAGCGGGTGACGCTGCGCACCGATGGCGGGCTGCGCACCGGGCGCGACATCGTGATGGCCGCGATGCTGGGGGCCGAGGAATACGGCATTGGCACCGCGGCGCTGATCGCCATGGGCTGCATCATGGTGCGCCAGTGCCAGTCCAACACCTGCCCGGTCGGCGTCTGCACGCAGAACGAGGACCTGCGCAAGAAATACACCGGGTCGGCGGACAAGGTGGTGAACCTGATCACCTTCTATGCCCAGGAGGTGCGCGAGATCCTCGCCGAGCTTGGCGCCAAGAGCCTGGAGGACGTGATCGGCCGCACCGATCTGCTCGCCCAGGTCTCGCGCGGCAACGCCCACCTGGACGACCTCGACCTCAACCCGCTGCTGATCACCGTCGATGGCGCGCATGAGATCTCCTATGACCTCGGCAAGCCGCGCAACCCGGTTCCGGACACGCTGGACGCCCAGATCGTGGCCGACGCCGCGCGTTTCCTGAAGGACGGGGAGAAGATGCAGCTCTCCTATGCGGTGCAGAACACGCATAGGACCATCGGCACGCGGACCTCGTCGCATATCGTGCAGCGGTTCGGAATGCGCAACGCGCTGCAGCCGGATCACCTGACGGTCAAGCTCACCGGGTCTGCCGGCCAGTCGCTCGGGGCCTTCGGCGCTCCGGGGCTGAAGCTGGAAGTGTCCGGCGATGCCAATGACTATGTCGGCAAGGGTCTGTCGGGGGCAACGGTCGTCGTGCGTCCGCCGATGAACTCGCCGCTCAAGGCCGATGCCAACACGATCATCGGCAACACCGTGCTTTACGGCGCCACGGATGGCTTCCTCTTCGCGGCTGGCCGCGCGGGCGAACGTTTCGCGGTGCGGAACTCGGGGGCCAAGGTGGTTATCGAGGGCTGTGGTTCGAATGGTTGTGAATACATGACCGGCGGCGTTGCCGTCATCCTCGGCTCGATTGGTTCGAACTTCGGCGCGGGCATGACCGGGGGCATGGCCTATGTCTATGATCCGGACGGCTCCTCGCGCGAGCTGATGAACATGGAGACGCTGGTCGCGGCATCCGTCAGTCATCCGCATTGGGAAGCCGAACTGCGCGGGCTGATTGAGAAGCACGTTGCGGCAACGGAATCGGTCAAGGCGGCCGACATCCTCCAGCACTGGGACCTGGAGCTGCGCCATTTCGTGCAGATCTGCCCCAAGGAGATGCTGGTCCACATCCCGCATCCGCTGGACATCGAGGAAGGGGCTATCCCGGCCGAATAAGCTCGGTGCGATATCGACAGGAGACCCCGGCCTCGGCTGGGGTCTTTCTTTTTGTGACCCTGTGGCGGCACCTGCGAACGCGAAGCCGCCGCGGGCAACCCGATGCTTGACGACGCGGCGCCGGCCACGGCATTTCTTCGCCCGTGGCACAGGCAAAGAGCAGCAAGAAGAAGACCGGCCGGAAAGCCGGGCGCACGCGACGGGACCCGATCGCGGTGCGGGTTGCGCTGTTTGTGCGAACCTGGATCTGGCGGGCGTTGCTGGCGCCTGTTGTGCTGATGCTGCTGCTTGTCCTCCTTTTCCGTTTCGTGAACCCGCCGACGACCCACACGATCTGGACGGAAGCCCGCCGGCTTGGCGGGGTGGAGCGGGAATGGGTCTCCCTGGAGGAGATGTCCCGGGACGTGCCCCGCTCCGTGGTTGCGGCAGAGGATGCGAATTTCTGCCTGCATTGGGGCTTCGACATGGCAGCGATTCGCGCCGCGCTGGATGAGGGCGCCAATCGCGGCGCCTCGACATTGACCCAGCAGACCGTGAAGAATGTCTTCCTCTGGCAGGGTCGTTCCTGGCTTCGCAAGGCGTTGGAGGCAGGGATCACGCCGCTGGTCGAGCTGGTCTGGCCGAAGCGGCGCATCCTGGAGGTCTATCTGAACGTGGCGGAGATGGACGAGGGCGTGTTCGGCATCGAGGCGGCCTCTCGAGGCTATTTCGATCGCTCCGCCTCCCGGCTTACGGCGGCCCAGGCGGCGCGGATTGCGGCCGTGCTTCCCAATCCGAAGGGGCGCGACGCCGCCAATCTGAGCAAGAGTCAGCGCAAGCGGGCGTCTTCCATTGCCGATGGAGCCGCAACCATCGCGGCGGATGGCCGGTCGGCTTGTTTCGAGGATTGAAAAACGCGCCGGGGCGCGGCAGAAAAGGCCATCCTTCCCGCGTTGCGCACAAAGGCTTTCGATGAATCGTCTGTATCATGTCCCCCTGTCTCCCTTTTGTCGCAAGGTTCGTCTGGCGCTGGCGGAGAAGAAGATCGAGGTGGAGTTGGTCGAGGAGCGCTATTGGGAACAGGATCCGGATTTCCTGCGCCGCAACCCGGCCGGCAAGGTGCCTGTGCTGCGGATGGACGGGATGATCATGGCCGAGAGCCAGGCGATCTGTGAATATCTCGACGAGACCGTTCCCGAGCCGCCGCTGTTTCCCAAGGGCGCCAAGGAGCGCTACGAGGTGCGCCGGATCTGCGCCTGGTTCGACGACAAGTTTCACCACGAGGTAACGGCCAACCTGCTCTACGAACGGGTCAACAAGAAGATCACCAAGCAGGGCTATCCGGAGAGCAAGAACGTCAAGGCCGGCGCACGGGCGATCCGCTACCATCTCGACTACATGACCTGGCTTCTGGACCAGCGGCGCTGGCTGGCAGGGGACCAGATGACGCTGGCGGATTTTGCCGCCGCCGCCCATATCTCGGCGCTGGACTATATCAGCGATGTCGACTGGAACCGGAGCGCGAATGTGCGCGACTGGTATGCGAAGATCAAGTCGCGCCCGGCCTTCCGCGGGCTGCTGGCCGACCAGGTCCCGGGGTTCCCGCCGTCACGGCAATATGCCGATCTCGACTTCTGATCCCGGCGCTCTGAAGGAGCGCCTCGCCCGCCAGGCCGATCTTGAGGGATTTGCGTTGATGCGGATCTGTCCACCCGACCGGATCGGGCATGTCCCCGGGGCGCTGGAAGCGTTCGTCGGGCAGGGATTTCACGGACAGATGGGCTGGATGGCGGAGCGGATGGGCTGGCGAGGCGATCCGCTGGCGCTCTGGCCCCAGGTGCGCTCGATTATTGTCCTGGCGGAGCCCTATACGCCCGAGGAGGAGCCCGAAGCCAGCACTGTCCTGGCCGATCGCGGAACCGTCTCGGTCTATGCGCGGGGCAAGGACTACCACGACCTCGTCAAGAAGCGGCTGAAACGCTTGGCGCGCTGGTTGATTGCGGAGGCCGGTGGCGAGGTGAAGGTCTTTGTCGATACCGCGCCTGTGGCCGAGAAGCCGCTGGGAGAGGCGGCCGGACTGGGTTGGCAGGGCAAGCATACCAATCTTGTCAGTCGGGATCTCGGCAACTGGTTCTTCATCGGATCCGTCTTCACGACACTCGATCTGCCGCCGGATGAGCCCGAACAGGATCATTGCGGCTCCTGCCGGGCCTGTCTCGATGCCTGTCCCACGGATGCCTTTGTCGCGCCCTACCGGATGGATGCGCGGCGCTGCATCTCCTATCTGACCATCGAGCATCGCGGTGAGATTGCCCCGGAGCTGCGGGCAAGGATGGGCAACCGGATCTACGGCTGTGATGCCTGTCTCGCCGCCTGTCCCTGGAACAAGTTCGCGGTCGATGCGCGGGAGATGCGCTATGCAGCGAGGGACGATCTCGCGGCGCCGAAACTTGCGGAGCTGGCAGCCCTGGACGACGCGGCTTTCCGCGCAAGGTTCGCCGGCAGCCCGATCAAGCGGATCGGACGGGACCGGTTCCTGCGCAATGTTCTCTATGCCATCGGAAACTCCGCCCGGCCCGAGTTGAAGGCGGTTGCCGCCGGAAGCCTTGACGACGCGGACCCGGCGGTGCGGGACGCCGCGCATTGGGCGCTCGAGCGATTGTCGGGCGCGATCTGATCGGTGTCATTTCTGTCCTGGAGCCGAATCGGTTAGGATGGGGCACCCACCAAGTGAGGATCCCATGACCAAGCACATTCTTGATCGTCAGCACAGCCGGGCCCATTCGAAGGTGATGCCTTTTGCAGAGGTCTCCCGCCGCACGGCTCCGGAAGGTTCCAACCCGGCGGCGAAGCAGCTTCTGCGTCGGAAAAAGGGACCCATGAACGCGTCCCTGCGCAATCGCGCCTTCCTTCGGATCGATCGCGGAATCACGGCCTGACTTTCGAAACGACCCTCGGCGGCTCGTCCGGGCGCTCTCCTTGAGCGCGCGCCTACCACGTAAACTTCTTTGCCGCGCGCGCGCGTTCCTGTTTGGCAATCGCGACCGCTTCGGACACGAGTTGAACGGATTGCGGCGCGGATCGAGGCGAGAAGGGCCCCAACCGCTTCTGGTCTACAAGTAGGGTGATCTGAGGGGGGCCGTTATTGGCGCTCGGGTGGACGCGAAAGACAGAGTTGAGACCCTTGCCGTAGAAAGCCTTGTTGAGCTTTCGAGCGAGTTCCTTTGCCGCCCGGATCCCGTCTTCCGAGTCCTCCGTCGTCACGATGCCCTGAACATCGATATGTTCGACCGTGATGCCCCGGGCCACGAGCCGCTCGACCGTCAGGGCGAGCGGGCGAAAGGTCGGATCGCCCGTTATGTGGTAGTAGCTCAGGGCGAGAGTCGCCGGCGTTGCGATTGCAACTATCAGGATCGCGATGATCGAGAGTTGCCGTTTGGGCCGGGAGCGGAATGACGGTTGCATGCAGGCAGTGATGCACGGCAATTGCGAAAAAGCCGTTAAGCCCTTCTGCGCATTTTAGGAAAAAGCCGGCCCGGTTTGCGGGCCGGCGAGCGGTCAGGCGCGGACCATTTTCTCGTAGGATTCCGCGATCTCGCGGGTCAGGGCGCCGACTTCGAAATTGTAGTCTCCGATCTGGCCCACCGGCGTGACCTCGGCGGCGGTCCCAGTCAGCCAGCATTGCTCGAAGCCTTCGAGTTCTTCGGGCATGATATGGCGCTCTTTCACCACGACACCTTTGTCCCGCAGCATCCCAATCACCGTTTGCCGGGTAATTCCGTTGAGGAAACAGTCCGGCAGTGGCGTATGCACTTCGCCGTCGCGGACGAAGAAGATATTCGCGCCGGTCGCCTCGGCCACGTAGCCGCGATAGTCGAACATCATCGCATCCGAGCAGCCTTTCGCTTCCGCGGCATGCTTGGACATGGTGCAGATCATGTAGAGACCCGCCGCCTTGGCCGCGCTCGGGATGGTTTCCGGGCTCGGGCGTTTCCATTTGGAGATGTCGAGCTTGGCGCCCTTGAACTTGGCGTCGCCGTAATAGGCGCCCCATTCCCAGGCAGCGATGGCCATGCGGACCGGGTTGCGTGCTGACGCTACCCCCATGTCCTCGCCTGCCCCGCGCCAGGCGACCGCGCGGACATAGGCATCGTCGAGCCCGGATTCCTTGAGGATGAGCGCCTTGGCGGCCTCGATTTCGTCGACCGAGTAGGGAATTTCGAAATCGATCATCTCGGCGGATTTCCGAAGCCGCTCAGAATGTTCCCGGCTCTTGAAGATCGTGCCGTGATAGGCGCGTTCGCCTTCGAATACGGAAGAGGCATAGTGCAACGCATGGGTCAGGATGTGCACGTTCGCATCGCGCCAGGGCACGAGCTTCCCGTCCATCCAGATGACTCCGTCTCGATCATCATAAGCGCCAGCCATAACCGTATTCTCCTTGGCCTTTTCCGAAAGTTGCGCAAATAATGTCCGCTTCGGACGCAATGTTGCGCAAAAACTGATCGGAGCTAACAGTTGCCCCTAGCAATGTCAACAAGGCTGACATAAAACGTGATGCAGAGACGAGTTGAGAGGCGAAAATGGCGGAAGGTCCCAGGCCGGGCGGGCAGCATGGCGAGACGCTGCTCTTTCTGACGGACGAACAGCTGCGCAAGGGGATCGAGGCAATGTTCTTTGCCTACAAGGGGTTTACCTCGGATCCCGACCGTATCCTGGAGCCGCGCGGCTACGGGCGGGCGCATCACCGGGCAGTCCACTTCATTCACCGCTCCGAGGGAACGACGGTGAACAACCTGTTGGCGATCCTCGGGGTGACGAAGCAGTCCCTGAACCGGGTGTTGCGGACATTGATCGAGGATGGCCTGGTGGAAAGCCGGGTCGGCACGCGCGACAAGCGGGAGCGCAATCTGTACCTGACAGACGAGGGAAAGCTGCTGGAGCGGGAGCTTTCGGATGCCCAGCAGGCGCGGGTGCGCGATGCGTTCCGGGCTGCCGGGCCGGGCGCCGTGGCCGGTTTTCGCACCGTGCTGGAAGCGATGATGGACCCGGAGATGCGGCGGCGCTATCAACGGTTGACGGAGAATGCCCGATGAGTGAATTGCCGGCGGGCGCCGAGGTCGAGGCGCATCTGCTGATCGTGGATGATGATGAACGTATCCGGGCGCTTTTGAAGAAGTTCCTGATGCGCAATGGATTCCTTGTCAGTGCGGCACGGGATGCGGCGCATGCGCGTCGGCTGCTCGGCGGGTTGGAGTTCGACCTGATCGTGCTCGACGTGATGATGCCGGGCGAGGACGGGATGAGCCTGACACGGTCGCTTCGGGTGGAAATGTCGACGCCGATCCTGCTGCTGACGGCGCAGGGCGAGACAGCGGACCGGATTGCCGGTCTGGAGGCGGGGGCGGATGACTATCTCGCCAAGCCATTCGAGCCCAAAGAGCTTCTGTTGCGAATCAACGCGATCTTGCGGCGCGTGCCGGTAGAGGCGCGGGTCGATGCCGGACCGAAGATGCTGACGCTTGGGCCGGTGCGCTATGACGTGGACAAGGCGGAGCTTTGGAGCGGCGAGGAGCCGGTGCGGCTGACGGCGACGGAAGTCTCGCTGATGCGGATTTTTGCCGCCCATCCGGGCGAGCCGCTGAGCCGGACGCGCCTTGTCGAGGAGCTTGGCCGGGATGGCGGGACGGCGCAGGAGCGGGCCGTGGATGTTCAGATCACGCGACTGCGGCGCAAGATCGAGACCGATCCGCGTCAGCCGCGCTATCTCCAGACGGTGCGCGGCTCGGGATATATGCTGGCGCCGGACTGACGACGCCGGGCTGTTTGGTGAGGTCTGCCGGTTTTTTTGCCTCCGGCGGGGATATTTGCAGAAAAAGGAAGATGGGGCCGCTCATGACGACAGCGCTTTTCACGCATCCTGATTGTCTTGGGCATGTGACGCCTGAGGGTCACTCGGAGCGGGCAGACCGATTGCGGGCGATCTGGAAGGCGTTGGAGGCTCCGGAGTTTGACGCTCTCGATCGGCGGGAGGCGCCGATGGCCGAGCGCTCGGAGTTGCTGCGGACGCATCCGGAGGCGCATGTGGCGGCGGTCGAGGCGGCGATCCCGTCGGAAGGCTCGGTGGCACTGGACGCGGATACGCATGTGATGGCCGGCTCTTTGACGGCGGCGCTGCGGGGCGTCGGGGCGGTTGTGGCGGCTGTAGACGCAGTCATGGCGGGCGAGGTCGGCAACGCGTTCTGCGCGATCCGGCCGCCGGGACATCATGCGGAAAAGGCGACGCCGATGGGGTTCTGTCTCTTCGGGAATGTGTCGATTGCCGCCAAGCGGGCGCTGGATCATCATGGCCTGGAACGGGTCGCGATTGTCGATTTCGATGTACACCATGGCAACGGCACCCAGGACCTGCTCTGGGACGAAGAACGGGTGCTTTTCTGCTCGACGCATCAGATGCCGCTGTATCCGGGGTCGGGCGAGGCGCGGGAGACAGGCGCGCATGGCAATATCATCAACGCACCATTGCCGCCGGGGGCCAATGGGGCGGCCTTTCGGAAGGTGATGGAGCAGCAGATCCTGCCGGCGCTGGAAGAGTTTCAGCCGGAACTGGTGCTGATCTCGGCCGGGTTTGACGCGCATAGGGACGATCCGTTGGCGCAGCTCGAGTTCGGCATCGAGGATTTTGTCTGGGTGACGGAGAAGCTCTGCGACCTGGCCGAGCGCCAGGCCGGCGGGCGGGTCGTCTCGACTTTGGAAGGCGGCTATGATCTGGAGGCGCTGGCGGCCTCCACGGCGGCCCATGTGAAAGTGCTTATGGAGCGGAGCGGATGAGCGAGACAGCGGTCGAGGAAATGAGCTTCGAGGCTGCGATGGCCGAGTTGGAGCAGGTGGTTCAGAAGCTGGAGAATGGCCAGGTGGCGCTGGAGGAATCGATTCTCCTCTATGAGCGCGGTGCGGCACTGAAGGCGCGCTGCGAGGCTCAGCTCAAGGCGGCCGAGGAGAAGGTGGCGGCAATCACCACGGATGCCAGCGGTGCGCCTACGGGCACCAAGCCTTTCGACGCGGAATGAGTTTCCAGGAAGCACTGACCGATGCGGCGGAGCGCGTGCAGACGCATCTGTCGGTCGAACTGGCCGGCTACACGGAACAGCCGGTGATCGCCGCGATGCGCTATGCGGTTGGCGGCGGCAAGGGGCTGCGCGGTTTCCTCGTGCTGGAGAGCGCGGCGTTGCATGATGTCCCGGCCTGGCAGGCGGTCTGGGCGGCCTCGGCAATTGAAGCCGTGCATGCCTATTCGCTGGTGCATGACGATCTTCCGGCGATGGATGACGACGATCTGCGGCGGGGGCAGCCGACCGTGCACCGGAAATGGGACGATGCAACGGCGATTCTCGCTGGCGACGCCCTGCAGACGCTGGCCTTCGAGCTTTTGTCGCATGAGGATTGCTCCCCGGATCCGGCGGTTCGACTGCGCCTGATCGGCGCGCTCGCGAAGGCGGCTGGCGCGCGCGGGATGGTGCTGGGGCAGGCGCAGGATATTGCCGCCGAGACCGCTTCCGCGCCCTTGAGGCTGGAGCAGATCACCGAGCTGCAGGAGAACAAGACCGGGGCCTTGATCCGCTGGTCCGCCGAGGCCGGCGCGGTCCTCGGCCTTGCCGATCCGAAACCAATGCGGCGCTTCGCGACCGCGCTCGGGCTTGCCTTTCAGATCGCCGACGACATCTTGGACGTGGAGGGCGATGCCGACAAGGCGGGCAAAGCGCTTCGCAAGGATGAAGTGGCCGGAAAGGCGACTTTTGTTTCGCTGCTGGGGTTGGAGGGCGCCAAGTCGCGGGCGCTTGCCCTTGTGGAAGAGGCCGAAGAGGCGTTATCCGCGTATGGCGCGCGCGCTGTGCGTTTGAGGGAAGCTGCCCGCTTCGTGGTCTCGCGCGAGAATTGACGACCGGCCCGGGTCAGGGCCGGTGGAGCCGCGGCCAACGGAGGGCCGAGCCATGGGAACGAGACCGATCACGCCGCTTCTGGACCGGGTGCTGAGCCCGGCGGACCTCAAGCAGTTCAGCGATAACGAGCTGGTGGACCTCGCCGAAGAGCTGCGCGCCGAGACCATCTCGGCCGTGAGCGAGACGGGTGGACATCTGGGGGCAGGGTTGGGCGTGGTCGAACTGACCGTCGCCCTTCATGCCGTCTTCGACGCACCAAGGGACAAGCTGATCTGGGACGTCTCCCATCAATGCTACCCGCACAAGATCCTGACCGGCCGGCGTGACCGGATCCGGACCCTGCGTCAGAAGGATGGCCTTTCGGGTTTCACCAAGCGGTCCGAATCGCCCTATGATCCGTTTGGTGCGGCCCATAGCTCGACCTCGATCTCCGCAGCACTCGGTTTCGCCACCGCCCGCGATCTCGGCGGGATCACCGAGGAAGGTCTCGGCGACGCAATTGCGGTGATCGGCGACGGGGCGATGAGCGGCGGCATGGCCTTCGAGGCGATGAACAATGCCGGACATCTCGACAAGCGCCTGATCGTGATCCTGAACGACAACGAGATGTCCATCGCGCCGCCGGTCGGCGCTCTGTCCTCCTATCTCTCGCGTCTCTATGCCGGCGCGCCCTTCCAGGACCTGAAGGCGGCTGCCAAGGGGGCGCTGAGCTTTCTGCCCGAACCTTTCTATGAAGGCGCCAAGCGGGCGCGGGACATGGTCAAGCATGTGACCGTCGGCGGCACGCTCTTCGAGGAGCTGGGCTTCGAATATATCGGCCCCATCGACGGGCATGACATGGACATGCTGCTCTCGGTGCTGCGCACGGTGAAGGCGCGGGCCGATGGGCCGGTGCTGATTCATGCGATCACCCGCAAGGGCAAGGGCTATGCGCCCGCCGAGGAGGCGCTGGACAAGGGCCATGGCGTCGGCAAGTTCGACGTGGTGACCGGCGCGCAGAAGAAGGCTGCTTCCAATGCGCCGAGCTATACAAAGGTCTTCGCCGAGGCGCTGATGCAGCATGCCGCCTCCGATGATCGGATCACCGCCATCACCGCCGCCATGCCGGATGGAACCGGCCTGAACCTCTTCGCCGAGCGTTATCCGAGCCGCTGCTTCGATGTCGGCATTGCCGAGCAGCATGCGGTGACTTTCGCCGCAGGGCAGGCGGCGGGCGGCATGAAGCCCTTCTGTGCGCTCTATTCGACCTTCCTGCAGCGCGGCTATGACCAGGTCGTGCATGACGTGGCCATCCAGCGCCTGCCGGTGCGCTTCCCCATCGACCGGGCCGGGCTTGTCGGCGCCGATGGCGCGACCCACGCTGGCGCGTTCGACGTGGCCTTCCTCAGCAACCTGCCCGGCTTCGTTGTCATGGCAGCTGCCGATGAGGCGGAGTTGAAGCATATGGTCGCCACGGCGGTGGCGCATGACGACGGCCCGATTGCCTTCCGGTTCCCGCGTGGCGAAGGGGTCGGGGTTGAAATGCCGGAGCTTGGCGAGGTGCTGGAGATCGGCAAGGGCCGGATGATCCGGCAGGGGAGCGGCGTGGCGCTGCTGTCCTTCGGAACCCGTCTTCAGGAGGTCGAGAAGGCCGCCGAGAGCCTCGCGCGGCGCGGGATCAGCCCGACGGTTGCCGATGCGCGTTTTGCCAAGCCGCTGGACCGAGAACTGATCCTGGAACTGGCCCGCAATCACGAGGCGCTCATCACCATCGAGGAAGGCGCGATTGGCGGTTTCGGCAGCCATGTCGCCCAACTCCTCGCCGAGGAAGGGATCTTCGACACCGGGCTGAAATATCGCTCCATGGTGCTGCCGGATAGCTTTATCGACCAGGCCAATCCGAAGGACATGTATGCTGTTGCCGGCATGAATGCCGAGGAGATCGAGGCGAAGGTGCTCGACACGCTTGGCGTGGCCCGGATTGGAGCGGCCAGCGCATCGGCCTGACCCCGCGCGGATTCAGTCGCAGTAGAAGGCGCGCGTGTTCAGGGCCGGATAATCCGCCCAGTCACGTGGCCGATAGGGCAAGGGTTTGCCGGCGCTGTCGAATTCCACAAGGGGGACTCGTGGCTCGAAATCCTGCTCGAGCACCTGGCAAATGGATTGCGGGCGGATTTCCGCAGCCCTCGCCTCCAGCAATCCGAGGCCGGAGATATCCACAAGATGACCCGCCTTCTTGCGGGTGCCGAGGACCCCGAATGTCAGGGGGTCGCGCAAGGAGAAGCTCTCCGAGGGGGCCGCATCATCGCGCAATGCCTCGAACCTGAGCCGATAGGTTCCAGGCGGAACCAGCAGCTTGAAGAAGCGTCCGCCGTCGATATGCGCCCCAATCGCGGCTTGACCGGTCTGGGCATCTTCCAAGGTCAGGAAGTAGTCCTGTCCCTCGCGTGTCTTCACCTGCAGCGGAAACACGGCCGGCAACCCGGTGCGGTTCCAGGCAAGGCCATGTGCCGCCTCTTGCGCTTGCGCCAGTAGCGGCAGGATCAGCGCGAAGAGCAGGGACAATGCGCCAAGGGAGCGGAAGGCGCGGGTCATTTGCCGACCGTCGCTTCCTCCGCCGCCACGAGCGCGGCCAGCCCGGCCCGGTAGTCCGGATAGCGCAGCTCGACGCCGAGCTCTTCACGGATCCTGTCATTCCGCACCTTCTTGCTCTCCGCATAGAAGCTGCGGGCCATTGGCGTCATCTCGGCGGTCTCGAAATCGATGGCCGGAGGAACGGGCAGGCCGAGCAGTTCGGCGGCATGGGCAATGACATCTTGCGGCGGGGCGGGGTCGTTGTCGCAGAGATTGTAGATCGCACCGGGATTGGGGCGCTCCATCGAGGCGATCAGGACGGTCGCGATATCCTCGACATGAATGCGCGAGAAGACCTGTCCCGGCTTGATGACCCGGCGGGCCGTGCCGGCGCGCAGCTTGGCGAACGGGCCGCGGCCGGGGCCGTAGATCCCGGCAAGGCGGAAGATGTGCAGCGGTAGCCCGGCCTCCTCGGCCAGCGCTTGCCAGGCAGCCTCGGCCTCGACCCGAAGCGTGCCGCGTTTGGTTGACGGCGCCAGCGGCGTCTCCTCGTCGACCCAGCCGCCCTGGTGGTCGCCATAGACGCCAACCGTGGAGAGATACCCGACCCATTCCGGCGGGCGCTGCCGCAGGGCGTCGGCGACATGGGGCAGGAACGGGTCGCCCTCGGCGCCCGGTCCGGCGGAGATGAGAAGATGCGTGGCCTGTTCGAGCAGTGGCGCCAGCGGCGTGCCGGGCCAGAGATGGATCTCGGTCTTGTCCGTGCGGGTGTCGGCCGCTTCGGTGGCGGTGCGGGTCGTGCCGAGGAGGCGCCAGCCCTCGGGGGCGAGGCGGCGAGCGAGGGCGCGGGCAGTGTAGCCGTGGCCGAGGGTCAGGAGGCAACGTGTCATGCTCTACGATATGGGCGAAAGGGGCGGGCTTGGAAAGGGCGTGGGCTTGCCCGGGGGAACGGGATTGGCTAGGCCTTGCCGCGATCGCGATGGTGCGATGGAGGACGGCCTCCCCCGCAACGGGCAGCAATCGGGACGGCCCGTAACCGGGAGGGGAACATGCCCTGGATCCTGCTTTTCCTGGCCGGGCTGATGGAAATCACCTGGGCCTTCTGCATGAAACAATCGGACGGGTTCACCCGGCTCGGGCCGACCGCGGTGATGGTTGTGACGATGATTGCCTCGGTCTGGTTGCTGGCCATGGCAATGAAAAGCCTGCCTTTGGGGACGGCCTACATGGTCTGGACTGGCATCGGCGCGCTCGGGGCCTTCGCGCTCGGGGTGCTGCTGCTGGGCGAGGCCGTCACGCCGATGCGGTTGGTGGCGGCGGGGTTGATCCTTGCCGGGCTGGTGCTGATGAAGGCCGCTTCGTGACGATTTCACCGTGATCGCTTGGCATTGCGTCCCATTCCCTTCAGGATCTGCGTGAGAACCGAGCGGAGGTTCGGGCGGGGTAAAGGTGGAACGCGGTATGGTACTGAGGCTGTTGAGCGGGATCTTTCGCAGGCGCAGGGAACAACGCAGCGCTTTCGACAAGTTGGCCGAAACGGATCACATGAGCGCCGCGGATCGACAAGCCCTGTCGGAAAAGCTGTCAGCGGCCATGAGCGAACCTGGCAAGTCCGCAGCAAAGCCGGAAAAGCTGGAAGAGCGAAGCACTGCCTCGGCCTTCGACGCGTTCGCGCGAAACAGCGCGCGTCCAGGGCGGCCGCAGAGCTCGGATGCAGGGATGCGCGAGGAGGTCCGCAAGCAGGCCGAAGCTCTCTCCGCCATGACGCTCGACGAGATCGACGCGATGTTCCCGGAGCCGGTCGCGCCCTTGCCGCCTGTTCTGGTCCTGCGCGACTATCGCGGTGACGGAGCGGCCTTCGGGCGTGGTTCAAGCTGGCTCGGCGGCTTGCCGATGCTGGGCGACCTGCCCTGGCCGCGTGAAGCCTCCGGGCAGGCGATGCATCACCTTGCGACGCTCGATCTGGCGGAACTGTCCCGGGAGGTGCCCGAGGCGGGGCTGCCGGAGAGCGGACAGCTGGTCTTCTTCCTCCGTCTAACAGATGGGATGAGCGCGCCCTTTGTCGCCCATGTGACCGCGCCGGGCATGTCCCTGCCGCCGGACGATCTGGAGCGGCTGGACCAGGGCGGCGGCGGGGTGTTGCAGGCACGGGCTTTTCCGGACCGGCAGGATCTGCGGGTCTTTCCACGCTGGCCGGTGAGTTTCCATCGGCTTGCCGCCAATGACAGGGGCGAGCCGGATCGTGCCGAGATCTTTCGGATCGCAGGGGAACCTGCGGGGTACTTCCTCTCGACAAAGGCCTTTGCCGAGTATCTGCCCAATGGCGAAGGCCCGTGGCTCTGGGACAGCGCACAGCGTTTCGCAAGCTCGCTGCGGTTGACGCCCGAGGAGATGGCCCGCGCCGAGAAGCGCGCGACCTCCCGGATGTCGCGGCTGAAAAACGACCTGGACGTGGCGCGGGACCGTGGTGACCCGGAGAGGATCGCGCCGCTTGAGGAGCAATGTGCGATCGCCGAGCAGGACCTGCGCATGGCGCGCGACGGGGCCGCGGATTTCCGAAAATTCGCAGCGGAGATTGCCAACTGGGCAGGGCGTTGGGACCGATGGGCGGCGATGGGGCCGGAGGATGTCGCGCGGCTGGAGGCGTATTTTGCCGAGACGCTTTTCGACTTTTTCGGCAAGGTTCAGAGCCGCTTCGGCATCTTCTACCATCAGGGTGGGCGGCGCTACCACAGCCTTGAGGCCGTCGCGAGCGACACGCTGCGGGCGCTTGCCTCGGCACCTCCAGAGAGCTTTGGAACATTGCCCGAAGAGGTCCGGACCATCATCGCGCGGGAATACCGGCTGCCGCACGCGCATGGGTGGCATCAGGCCTTTGGCGCGGGGGGGGATATCCAGGAGGAGAACGCCGAAATGGCGGACCGCTACATGCTGCTGCAGCTGAGCCATGACAACCTGATGGAATTGGGCTTTGGCGACATGGGGTCGCTGAAATTCTGGATCCGTCCCGAGGACATGGCCGCTGGCCGGTGGGATCGGGTCGAGGCGACGATGCGGGGCCACTGAACGCAAAACGCCCGCTCCTTGCGGGGCGGGCGCATCACTGTCCTTTCGGACGAAAACCTTAGCGGCGGATGCCGAGGCGCTTGATGAGGTCCTGGTAACGGGCCTCTTCCTTGCCTTTGAGGTAGTCCAGCAGCTTACGACGCTGGGCAACGAGCTTCAGCAGACCACGGCGGGAATGGTTGTCCTTCTTGTGGGTCTTGAAGTGCTCGGTCAGGGTGTTGATCCGCGAGGTGAGGATGGCGACCTGAACTTCGGGCGAACCGGTGTCGCCTTCCTTGGTCGCGAATTCCTTCATGACGCGATTCTTTTCTTCAACAGTAATCGACATCGGGGTCTCCTTGGTTTGAAGGGTTCATGGCGCGAGCCGGGATGTCGTCCAGCAAGGCCCTTGGAGAAACACCGCGCGACGGATTCGTCGGGCGGATGCGCGCGTATAGACGATTCCCACGGCTGGCGTAAGCCCCTTTCCCTGCGTCATCCCATTGTCTCCGTGACTGGGGCAATTCTTCTGGGTGCTCTTTCACTGTTTCATTGATAGCGTTCAAATTGTTGGAAAATTTGACGCAACGGCTTTCCCGCAAGTATTTCTGCGGCAGGGATGGTTTTTTTTACTGGGTAGTCGAGGGTAAAGATGAACGCCGATCTTATTTGGGGCCTGCTGGCCGCCGGATTGCTGTTGGGGCTGTCCGGCGTTCTTGGTGGCGATGACGACGACTCGAGCGACGATCACAACGATAACGAGGAACAGGCAGAAGACCTGCCGGAGCCGGAATACAACACCTCCGCGCCGCCGGAAGGGGCCGACTATGTCGAGGTGACAGACGCCACGGACCATGACGACAATGTCTGGATCGGTACGGATGCCGACGAGCAGATCGCCGGTCTGATGGGCAATGACGAACTGTCGGGCGCTGGCGGCATGGACGAACTCGATGGCGGCGATGGCGATGATATCCTGCTTGGGGGTGATGGCGACGATGTCCTGCATGGCTCGGTCGGCAATGATCATCTGGAAGGCGATGCCGGCGATGACGATCTTTATGGCGGCACAGGCGATGACGATATTTTCGGTCTCGACGGCAAGGATTATGCGCTTGGCAATGAAGGGGACGACGTCATCCTTGGCGGCAATGGCGACGACCTGCTGCGTGGCGGTGCTGATGACGATATTCTCGACGGAGGCGCAGGGCGCGACCTGCTTGACGGCGGCGAAGGCAATGACGCGCTCTATGGCAACACCACGCTAGACGGCACCGAGACGGAAGAAGAGTTCAGGGCTCAGTTGAAACAGGGCAATGACACTGACGCCGATACCATCCAGGGCGGTGCCGGCGACGACCTTCTCATTGCCGGGTCCAGCGACGAGATGACGGGCGACGAAGGTGAGGATACCTTTGTGCTCGGACACTGGCTGGCGGACGGCGAGCCGGCGATCGTGACCGATTTCAATGCCGCCGAAGATAGCATCACCGTGGCCTATGACAGTACGATCAATGCCGATCCGGCGATCGATATTGTCGACAACGCGGCGGGTGACGGTGCGTCTATTCTCCTCGATGGCGAGGTGCTTGCCGAGGTGGCCGGGGCGCAGGGTATGTCTTCTGACGAGATCTTCCTGGTCGATATCGCCACGTTCTGATCGGGTCAGGACCCGGTTGGCCAGGGTGCCGGCCGGGTTCCGTAGCCGATATAGAGCGGATGGCGCGGGTGACCGCCACGCGTCTGGCCGAGGCTGAGGAGCGGTCGCTCGGTTTGTGCGAGCAGCGCCCGGACCTCGTGGCCGCGCCCCAGATGGTCGCCATGAGCGCCCCAGGCGCAAAGAATGTCATCGGCCCAGACGCAGCTGTCGCGGAGGACTGCGTCGTTTTCCGGGCCGACCGGTTCGGCGGCGCGTTTCAATGCCGCCGGATCCGTTTCCCGCCAGGCGAAGATGTTGCAGGCCCGGAAGGCGCCGTAGCCGAGCGCGCGGGCGCGGCGTTCGCAGCGTTCTATGGTGGGATCATTGGCCAGTTCCGTCGCCTTTGACGGGTTCAGCATGATGTAGAGCAAGCGTTTGCCGGTCTCGTCCCATGTGCGGGTGAGCGCATAGCGGTACTGCTCGCAATCCGAGTAGAGCGCGGAGGAGGGGGCGTCGCCTTTGGTTGCTTCGCGGGCGATCATTCGGTCTCGGGCAGGTTGAAGACCCGCGCCGGGTGCAGCTCGCCGCTGCGATAGATGCCGATGGCGACCGGTTTTCCCTGATAGGCGGCCCAGGCGGTGTCGCCATAATCGACATCTGGCGCTGCCATGACCATGCCGGGATTGCCGTTGCGCAGGCGCGTCGCGCCTTCGGGCGTGCAAGGCAGGCGGGGCAGGTCGACCAGACCCTCCTCGAGCGGACGGATATGGACGTCCAACTCGGGCGTGCGGGCCTGGGCTTCCAGGGTTTCCCAGGTGAGCGCGCCTTCGGTGTCGAAGGGGCCGGACCAGGTGCGGCGCAGCTCCAGCACATGGGCACGGCAGCCGAGCGTGTCGCCGAGATCGCGGGCGATGGAGCGGACATAACCGCCCTTGCCGCAGACCATTTCAAGCACCGCCGTGTCGGCATCCGGCCGTTCGACAAGCTCCAGGCTGTCAACATAAAGCGGGCGGGCGGCGAGTTCGAAATCTTCCTCCTCGCGCGCCAGCGCATAGGCACGCTCGCCGTCGATTTTGACCGCGGAATACTTGGGGGGGACCTGGAGAATGTCGCCCACAAACGGCTCCAGCGCCGCCCGAATCGCGTCATCTTCGGGACGTTGGTCGCTTTCGGCGATCACTTCGCCCTCGGCATCGTCGGTGTTGGTCGCCTGTCCCAGCCGGATGGTGAAGCGATAGGCTTTCAGCGCATCGGTCACATAGGGAACCGTCTTGGTCGCCTCGCCGAGGGCGATGGCGAGCAGGCCGGTGGCGGCGGGGTCCAGCGTGCCGGCATGGCCCGCCTTCTTCGCCTCGAAGGCCCAGCGGACTTTGTTGACCACTGCCGTGGAGGTCGGGCCGGCAGGTTTGTCGACGATGACCCAGCCGGAGATATCGCGGCCCTTGCGCCTGCGTGCCATGGAGATTTCCTCATGCGTTGAGGGCGGCGGGGTAGCCCGGCAGGCGGGCCGCTGTCAATGGCTGGATGGGAAGCATGTAGCTCCGGTACCGCGATCTGGGTGGGGGCTATAAATTCGCGGTACCGGAATGAGCCGGAGCTCTCTACATGCGATCAATCTGCCGGATCGCTTGGGCCGCGATAGGGGCAAAAGGGGGAGAGCCGGGGGTCATTTTGCGGCAGAAATGCGGCAAGGCTTGATTTTCCGCTGCGGAAGGATTCATTCTGGGACCATGAACATGGAGACACCGACGCCATTGAAATCCGGCCGCCTGCCGGAGCAGGTGGCCTTTGATCGCAAGGAACTGGGGATCGTCCTCGGGCTCTATGGCCGGATGGTTGCGGCCGGGGAGTGGCGGGATTACGGGATTTCGCATCTGCGCGAGGTTGCCGTCTTTTCCATCTTTCGTCGAACCGCCGAACAGCCCCTCTATCGGGTCGAGAAACGCCCAAGGTTGCGGCATCGCCAGGGGATGTATTCGGTGATCGGGATGGACGGCCAGATCCTCAAGCGCGGGCATGACCTCAAGACGGTCCTGCGTGTGCTGGAGCGGAAACTGATCCGGGCGGTCGACTAGGCCCCGGACAGGCGTTTGCGGACGATCAGTGCGCCAAACTCGTTCGCAGCGATGCGGGCGAGGGCGGCGTCGATGGATTCATAGGCCACCGCCATGTGAAACGCATTGGCATGGATCAGGGTGTCGGAATCGGCGGCCATCGCGACATGGCCTTTCCAGAAATAGAGATCGCCACGCGCAGGCAGCGCGTCCTCGGGGAGCGGGTCGCCCAGGGCTTCGCGTTGAAGGTCACTGTCGCCTGGGCAGGGGATTCGGGCGGCGGAGAGCGCGGCCTGGACAAGCCCGGAGCAGTCGATGCCGGCGCTGGAATTCCCGCCCCAGAGATACGGCGTGCCGAGAAGGGACGCTGCGGTGTCGACCGGGTCTGCGGGGGCAGAATCCAGCGCTGCGAGGTGGCCGTGATGGATAAAAAGGCCACTGTCGGTTTCACACCAGCTCCCTGTCCGGCCGGTAATGGTCAGCAGGCTTCCATGGGAGAGCCAAGCCGCTTCCGGGCTCTTGAGATCTGGCGCCGGGTAGAGATGCGTTGCGCGGGCGGTGACGCGATGTGTCGGCCGGGCATCGGGCGCGAGCGCCGAAACCGGAATGTAGCCGACATAGGAATCCTGTTGGGATTGCAGGAAAGCCATCCCGTCTTCAATGTCCAGAACACGGACGCGCTGGCCGTGCAGGAGTTGGCGATTGCGCCTGCCGCCGGGGGTGTCCAGCAGATCGACCACGGTGAGGCAGATACGGTGCCAGTTCCCGTCCACGAAGCGCGGTGCGTCGAGCGTGCCGCGCAGTTCCCTGGCGGCGACGCGGCTGTTTGCGGGCAGCAGGCGGCGGTCGGTCACAGGCCGAGCACCTCCGGCAGGGCGTCGAGAATGGCCCGGATGCCCTGGCCGACGCCGCCGACCGGGCGGGCGGGAGCAGCGGCGGGTTGCCAGCCATAGATGTCGAAATGGGTGTAGTTATTGGCGCCTTCGGCAAAGCGTCGCAAGAAGAGCGCGGCCGTGATGGAGCCGGCCATACCGCCCCTGGGGGCGTTGTCGAGATCGGCCACGCCGGGTTCGATCATCGCTTCGTAGGGCTCGTGGAAAGGCAGGCGCCAGACCGGGTCCGCGACCCGCAGCGCAGCGGCGGCGAGGGCGGCGGCCATGGGTTCCTGCGTGCTGTAGAAGGGCGCGATATCCGGTCCTACGGCGACCCGCGCGGCGCCGGTCAGCGTGGCCATGGAGATCAGGCAGTCCGGGTCTTCCTCGGTGGCGAGGGTCAGCGCGTCGGCAAGAACGAGGCGCCCTTCGGCATCCGTGTTGTTGATCTCGACGGTCAGCCCCTTGCGGGAGGGCAGGATGTCCTGCGGGCGGAAACTGTTGCCCGCGACGGCGTTTTCCACGGCCGGAATCAGGACGCGCAGGCGCAGGGGAAGCTTGAGCGCCATGATCATGCTGGCGAGGCCGAGAACATTGGCCGCGCCGCCCATGTCCTTTTTCATCAGACCCATGGATGCGCCGGGCTTGAGATTCAGTCCGCCCGTGTCGAAGCAGACACCCTTGCCGACAAGGGTCAGGGTTGGGCCGGTTTCTCCCCAACGCATGTCAATCAGGCGGGGCGCGCGCGGCGAAGCGCGGCCGACAGCGTGGATCAGCGGAAGGTTCGCGCTGATGAGGGCGTCGCCGGTCGTCACGTCGATCGCGGCGCCATGGGCATCCGCGAGGCTGCGGGCCGCCTGTTCGAGCTCGTCCGGACCCATGTCATTGGCCGGAATATTGATCAGGTCACGGGCAAGGGCTTCGCCGGCGGCGATTGCCTCGATCAGGGCCGCATTGATGCCAGCGGGCGCTTTCAGCCGTGCTTTCGCGCCGGACCTGGGGGTGTATCGATCGAAGACGTGACCGGCGAGGAGCCAGCCGAGAGCGCTTTCGGCAAGCAGTTCCTGCGGCAGGTCGGTTGCGATCTCATAGACGCCCTCCGGCAGCTTGCCGGCGATGGTCGCCATATGGAAGCGGCCGCGCGCCTGTTTTGCCGGGGTGCCCCAGCCGGCAACGGCGATCGCGCCCGGTCCGTCCGGGAGCAGGGCGACCTCGTCCTGTGCGCCAGAAAAGCCTATGCGTTCCAACCAGTTGCGTGGCTCTTGCCCGAGCGTCTCACGCCAGGCAGGCAGATTCTCACGGGAAACGATATGCAGCTTGGTCGCTGGGACCTGGGGCTCGGCGAAGCGGAGAGTCATGTTGGGCGGTCCTCAATCCGGTGGTCGGAGCTCGGACAGTAACGCCTCGCGGCCCGCCTGCAAGGGGCTTCAGAAGGGGGGATCCTGCAGGTCCCAGACCGCGGTCAACGATCGGTCCCCTATCCGTTCCAAACGACATAAGGTAGCGCCCAGGGCGATCTGGTCCCCGCTCTCGGCGCAGTCCGCGACATCTCTGGAGACACGGGCGAAACTGGCCAGCCCGACCTGGCTGGATATGGCTATGAGGCTGCGGGCGACATGGGCCAGCTCTTGCAGGCGGCCCGTGCGATGGAGCGCGGCGAGATCCGCAAGGCGAAGTGCCAGTTCTTCCATTGCTCGGCAGACGACGTTTTCGGCCCCTGCCGGGCCGAGCTCGGAGTAGAGCGATTCAAGGCTGTCAGGATCTAGTCGAACCTGCTCTTCATGGTTCAGTGTCGCGAAATAGGCCACCGGACTCCCCGTTTTGATCAACTTCCCACCCCTAGGGTGCCGACAGGATCGCCAAAGGCGTTGAATATTCGGTTATTACCGGGAACAAGAATTACGCTCGAATTTCGTAAAAATACGTCCTAGGGATGGGGAAACAGACGGAGCCGCGAGATGACAGACGATATCAAGCAAACGACGGGAGCGGAGGTTCATGCCGCGCCGCTCCCCCCTTATCTTTCCACGCGCTACGCGGGTTGGCGGGCGACGACCTATCGGGACAACAAGATCTGGTATCGCCGCCTTGCCCGCGATGGACAGCATCCGCGGATCATGGCCGTGGCCTGCTGCGACAGCCGGGTCGATGTGAACAAGGTGTTCAGCGCGGAGACCGGAGACATCTTCCTGCACCGCAATATCGCCAATGTCGTGCCTCCCTACCTGCCCGATGGCGATCCTCATGGCACCTCGGCAACGGTGGAATACGCGGTCAATGTTCTGCGCGTGGCCCATATCCTGGTGATCGGGCATTCAGATTGCGGGGGCATCAAGGGCTGCCACCAGATGTGTTCGGGCCATGCGCCGGAAATGGAGGCCAAGGAGAGCTTTATCGGTCGCTGGCTGGAGATCCTGAGGCCGGGCCATGAACGCGTCGCCCATATCGAGCATGAACCAACATTGTTGCGGGCGTTGGAGAAGGAAGCTGTTGTCGTTTCGCTCGAAAACCTTTGGGACTTTCCCTTTGTCCGCAAGGCGATCGAAGAGGAGCGCCTGTCGTTGCACGGTCTGTGGTTCGACATCGGCGAGGGAACGCTCGAGCACTACCTGGCGGACGAGGGTCGTTTCGCCCCGATCTGAAATGCACAAAGGCGCCGCGGTCCCGCGGCGCCTTTGTGATCAAGTGTTCGACAGGTTCATTTCGAAGGCAGCTGCCGCTCAAGAGGTGGCGGCGCGAGTATCGAGATGTCTTTTGAAAGCGCGGCCTTCAGAGCGCGGCGCCGGGAATAGTCGGCTTTCGCGGCGCGACGGGCGCGCAGTCGCTCCAGTGGATTGAAACTGAACCAGGGAACCGCAACACGAATGCTGGGGCTTTGCTCTAATCGTGTCTGACGTCCCATGAATCCCCCGAAAACGCTGCACTTTGTAAACCAAGATGGATCGCATTCATGGCAGGGCGACCCATTCGCCAAACCGGCGAGTTTGATCAAGTGAATATCACGAGGCTTCAGGTCAAGACGATTCCCGGACCTGCGGGACTTTACGTTGTGTTAACCAGCCCTTTTGGGCCGGTTTCGGGCGGGGAATACCCCGCCCGACCGTTAGTTCCGAAGTCTTTGCGGCTGCGGCGACTCAGCCTTTCTTGAGGACTCTGTTGCCCAGAAGCTCGGCAATCTGGACCGCGTTGAGGGCAGCGCCCTTGCGCAGGTTGTCCGAGACACACCAGAGGTTCAGGCCATTCTCGATGGTCGAATCCTGGCGGATTCGGCTGATATAGGTCGCGAATTCCCCGACGCATTCGACAGGGGTGACGTAGCCGCCATCCTCGCGCTTGTCGATGACCATGATGCCGGGCGCTTCACGCAGGATATCGCGGGCCTCGTCTTCATCGAGGAAGTCCTCGAACTCGATATTGATCGATTCCGAATGGCCGACAAAGACCGGCACGCGGACGCAGGTGGCCGTGACCTTGATCGACGTGTCGACGATCTTCTTTGTCTCGGCGACCATCTTCCACTCTTCCTTGGTCGAGCCATCGTCGAGGAAGACGTCGATATGCGGGATCACGTTGAAGGCGATCTGTGCCTGGAATTTCGACGGCGCCACCTCCTGACCGGGGACATACATGCCCTTGGTCTGGTCCCAGAGCTCGTCGATGCCTTCCTTGCCGGCGCCGGATACGGACTGGTAGGTCGAGACGACCACGCGCTTGATCCGGGCGCGGTCATGCAGCGGCTTGAGCGCCACGACCATCTGCGCCGTCGAGCAGTTCGGATTCGCGATGATCATGCGGTTGCGGTATCCCTCGATCGCGTCGGGGTTACACTCCGGCACGATCAGCGGGATGTCCGGCTCGTAGCGATAGAGCGAGCTGTTGTCGATCACCACACAGCCGGCGGCCGCGGCTTTGGGCGCGTAAGTCTTGGTGGCGGAAGAGCCGACAGCAAAGAGCGCCATATCCCAACCCTCGAAATCGAAAGTATCGAGATCCTGGGTCTTGAGGGTTTTGTCGCCAAAGCTGACCTCGGTGCCGAGAGATTTTCGGCTGGCCAGAGCTGCAATCTCGTCAACAGGGAACTGGCGCTCGGCCAGGATGTTCAGCATTTCGCGGCCCACGTTGCCCGTGGCACCCGCGACAACGACACGATAACCCATCGGTCCTTCTCCTAATAAGTGCGCGGGCCTCATAGCAGCGCCACTCGCGTTCGGGAAGGGAGGATTCTGCATGGCGGCATGCGTGATGCGGAGTTGCCAGCCTTTGCATGTCGTCGGAAGCCCCGTTCTGGAGTGACTTGGCCAAGGAAATCGTGGCCTGATCTCGGCCGTCATCGGTGAATGTCATACTACTTACATATGGGCACTGTAGGGTCGCTATCTTAACCGAGCCTATTTCAGGCGCCGGATTCGGCGGGGAATCGTGAGTCTCAATGGCATCCAGGCCGGACGACTCGGCAGATTCACAGCAAACGAATCCGATTCAGGCCCGTTTTCGCCGCGATTCTGTGCGGAAAACGGCTGGGGGAGGCAGTCCATGCGGTCGGATCGACAAAAAAATTCACTCTAACTTCTTGAATTTATTATATTTTCAAAAAAGTTTCAGATTTTGTGCCAAAACCGCTTGCGGGTGTCCCGTACTATCCGTAGAACCCCCTTCACCGGCGGCGCTGAGGCGCACGACGGGGCGCCAGACGGG
>CANMIP010000042.1 GCA_947497945.1 uncultured Tropicimonas sp.
GATCGCTTCTCCTTCGATGCGGCTCAGCCTTGGAGGCTATCACCGCCGGTGAAGCAGTCGGCACATTCCATTACCGGTCATTCGCCGCGGCGACCATGAGCATCCGGAACACGCTACCTGCTAACCTTCGCCGTAGGTCGCACCCAGGGCAGCTGTGTAACGCTCTTTCAGCATGTTATGAGCGTTTCTGCAGCTTGGCCTTGCCATCACAGTCTGGGAAGCGGACACAACCGAGAAATGCTCCATAGCGGCCGCGCCGCTCGACAAGCCATCCTGCTTCGCAACTGGGGCAAGCTGGCTGGCTGTCACCGCAATCACTGCAAACCAGTTCTCTCTTGGTCCTGGAACGAGTCGGGAGGCCGACACCGCAGGCCGGACAAGCCGGCATGCGACTGCCGCAAAGCTTCACATGCTCGCAGCGATACCAGTCGCGACCGTCCTTTCCAGCCATGTGCAGCAGACGCCCGCCGCAAACCGGGCAGGTGTGGGTGTGCTTCTGAGTTTCCAGGGGCACGACCACGCCGAACTCGGACTCTTTCGTCAACTCTTCGACGAAGACGGAGGGGCGCGCCTCGGATGTAAGGATGGTCACTGTCCGCCGAGCCCGGGTCACGGCGACATACATGACGCGCCGTTCTTCGGCATTCGGATATGGCTCGGCCTCGGGCGATACCAGGCTGAGAAGAGGGTCGTCGACGATCATCGACGGGAAGCCCATCTTCGCGTTATCGGCACCGAGGATGATGACGTGATCAGCCTCCAGGCCCTTCGATGCATGAATTGTCTTGAAGGTGACCGTCGCCCCGGGGTTCTGGCGCTGAAGCTGCCCGACATCGGGTCTCAGGAAACGATATCGTCCAAGGATAAGGATCGACGGCTTGTCACCCCCCTTACCTTCAGTAGCGGCAAGAGCAGCCACGGCGTCGTTCAAGGTCTTCTCCCCGGTGTCGCGCCGCGTCCAGGCGATCCTGATCGAAGGTTCGTCTGTCTCACCTGCCGGTATCACCGTCTTGGTGATCTGCGCCGGGTTGCGCAGAACGAAGCGACGGGCAGCCAATGCAATTTTGTCGACAGATCGGAAGGTCCGACCAAGATCGACGGTCCGATGGACGCCGATGGCCCCTGCATAGGTGCCGCCGAACTCCGCGCCGAAGTTGCGCATGATATGGATGTCCGACCCGGCAAACCGGTAGATCGACTGCCAGTCATCGCCGACGGCAAACACCTTGGCATCGGGGTGCTGGCGCTTGAGGGCCTGGATCAGCTTCGCCCGCCCGGTCGAGATGTCCTGGAATTCGTCGACGAGGATATGCCGGAACTGGCTCTGGTAGCGCCCGCTTTCGACAAGGGCCGTGGCGCGGTTCACCATGTCTTCGAAGTCGATCCGATCGCCCAGGCGGGACTGATATTCTCGGAACACGGCCGCGAAGATCGTGAGGAAGGCCTCGGCCCGCTTGCCCATCTTCAATGACTGCGCCTTGTCGGAGCAGTCCTCGAACCGATAGCCGCCGTGTTGATTTCCGCTGAGAAGTGACCCGGTATTTTCACCGAGATTTGACCCACCTTTGTTTATTCCTCGGCGGTCATGTTGTGGTCAATGCTGGCGTTTCCTTTCTTGTTTTCTTGGCAGCTTCGGAGCTGGCTTTGAGGCGGTATCTGTCGTTGCCTGTCTCCAGGATGTGACAGCGGTGTGTGAGCCGGTCGAGGAGTGCCGTTGTCATCTTTGCATCGCCGAAGACCTGCGCCCATTCTGAGAAGCTGAGGTTTGTGGTGATGATCACGCTGGTGCGCTCGTAGAGTTTGCTCAGGAGGTGGAACAAGAGCGCACCGCCTGATGAACTGAACGGCAGGTATCCCAGTTCGTCGAGGATGACCAAGTCGACCTTGGTGAGCATCTCGGCCATTTTTCCGGCCTTTCCAAGCGCCTTTTCCTGTTCCAGCGCGTTGACGAGTTCCACCGTCGAGTAGAAGCGCACTTTGCCTCTGTGATGCTCGATGGCCTGGACACCGATGGCGGTTGCGATGTGACTCTTGCCCGTGCCGGGGCCACCGATCAGGACGACGTTTTCCGCATTTTCCATGAACTCGCCGCGGTGCAACTGCCGGACGGTGGCTTCATTGATCTCGCTGGATTTGAAGTCAAAGCCAGCGAGGTCTTTGTAAGACGGGAAGCGCGCAACCTTCGTGTGGTATGCGATTGACCGCACCTCTCGTTCTGCAATCTCGGCCTTGAGCAGTTGGGACAACATCGGCGTTGCAGCCTCGAACGCTGGCGCCCCCTGGGCGACCAGATCCTCGACGGCCTGCGCCATGCCATGGAGCTTGAGGCTGCGGAGCATGATCACAATCGAGGCTCCTGCTGGATCATGACGCATGGCGCTTCTCCCCAGCCTGCCTGAGGTCATCGTAGCGGTCGACATTGGCCTCCGGAGTTGTTTCCAGGGCCAGGGCTTCCGGCGGGTCGACCTCTGGAAGATTGGTCTGTTTGCGGTCGAGCAATCTGTGGAGGAGGTTCAGGATGTGTGTCTTGGTCGGCACGCCAGCTTCCAGCGCCAGCTCCACGGCGCACAGAACAGCATCTTCGTCGTGATGCAGAACCAGGGACAGGATATCGACCATTTCCCGGTCACCACCCTCCTTGCGCAGCATGTGATCTTGCAGGTGGCGGAAGGCTTCGGGCATCTCGGTGAACGGCGCACCGTTGCGCAGGGCACCGGGTTTGCGCTGGAGCGAGCCATTGTCCGCCATTGGTCCGAGGACAATGGCGAGCGCCAGGTAATGGCGCCAATCATAGATGACCTTTCCGGGTTTATGGTGCGACCGCTCTATGACGCGATCATGGGTGCAGACGGTTTGGCCTTCCGCTACGACAACCAACCGTTCGGGGTAGACGTGAAGGCTGACAGGACGGTTGGCAAAGCTGGCAGGAACGCTGTAGCGATTGCGTTCGAAGGTGATCAGGCATGTTGGCGATACCCGTTTGCTTTGCTCCACAAATCCGTCGAAGGCCGGTGGAAGCGCCATCAGCGTAGGCTTCTCGGCCTCCCAGACATCGGCAATCGTGCCCGGCAGTTCCCGGTGTTTTGTCTCGGCCCAAAGGGCCATGCAGCGATCCTCCAGCCACTGGTTCAGTTCGGCCAAACCGGTGAAGACGGGCATGACCTGCCAAAGGCGGTTGCGCGCGTCCTGGACATTCTTCTCGACCTGACCTTTCTCCCAACCCGCGGCCGGGTTGCAGAACTCGGGCTCAAAGACGTAGTGGCTGGCCATGGCTTTGAAGCGGGCATTGACGTCACGCTGTTTGCCGCGACCAACACGATCCACCGCCGTCTTCGCTCGGCCTGGCCTCGGACCAATGGCGGCCAAACCTCGCTGTCGTAGATCCCGCGTCCAGGAACACCGCCGAAGACACGGAACGCATGCCAATGGGCGTCGAACAGCATCTCGTGGGTTTGCAGCGGATAGGCCCGCACCAGAAACGCCCGGCTGTGCGACAGCTTGATATGGGCAACCTGCAGCTTGACCCGTTCGCCACAAATGTTGGCCCAGTCTTCGCTCCAGTCGAACTGGAAAGCCTCGCCGGGCTGAAACACCAAAGGAACGTAGGTGCCGCGTCCCGTCGTTTGCGAAGTCCGATGCCGGTCCGCGCGCCACGCGCGGGCAAAAGCCGCCACGCGTCCGTAGGAACCATCATAGCCAAGCTTCACCAGATCAGCATGCATCTGCTTCAAAGTTCGGCGTTCCTTGCGCGGCTGGCGTGTCTGCACAAGCAGCCAGGCGGACAGACGATCCGCATAAGGGTCCAGCTTGCTCGGACGTGCTGGCGTTTTGAACTTCGGCTCAGTCGCGCCTTCGCGAAGGTACTTTCTGATGGTGTTGCGAGACAGGCCAGTGCGCCGGGAAATCTCGCGGATTGGCATCTTGTCACGCAATGCCCAGCGTCGGATGACACTCAAAAATCCCATGTCGATCACTCCATATCTCCCCAACCAAATCCGTCGGGGCAACGTGTTCACATGGGTCAGTTCTCAGTGAAAATCTGGGGGGCTACCGGGTCACTTCTCAGCGGAAATCAACACCGCATTGCCTTCAAGACGGCTGATATGGATGTGCCGCTGTTGACGGCCGACGACAACTTGCAGCGTACGCTTTCGGTCATTTGCGAGAACACACTGGCCCAGATGCCGAAAACGCCGAACAGCGTGGCCCGACTGGTTGAGAGACAGATCACGGCGCGTCTTGCAGCCGGCACAGCCCAGCAGGATGCGATTGCGGCTGAACTTGGGATGAGCGCCCGAACGCTGGCCCGCCGACTGACCGACGAGGGCACGAGTTTCGCAGCCGTCGTCGCCAACCTGCGAAAGGCGCTGGCCCGGGACTAACTGCTCAACAGCACGCTTCCGCTCACCGAGATCGCCTATCTTCTCGGATATAGCGACGCCAGTACCTTCAGCAAGGCATTCCGGAGGTGGTACGGTCAGCCGCCCAGCGACTTCAGGGAGCGGCCTGCAACAGAAGCGCCCCTGGCATAGGGCGAACGATCTGAATAGGGGCCGGGACTGTTCGGATCATAGGTCCGCATTTGCACGTCTCTCCGTCTTCCTGGACCACCCTGACGCAACAAACCCGGCAAGCCTGGGGCCCACCGGGTTTGAAGCAGATGCCGGATCGCTCCAGCGTCGGTTGGAAAGGGATAACCGTTCCGATTATCTCGTTGCGGGATCAGCGCTTGTGCTTGTTGCCGCCCTTGTTGCCCTTCTTGGCGTCGCGTGCGCGGTCGCGGTTGTCATCGCGGTCCCGGTCTTCGGCGATCTTGCCGCCGAGGGCGCCGGCCGCGGCACCGAGGGCTAGGCCGTCCTTGGCGTCACCACCGGTGATCTCGGTCAGCACGGCGCCGGCCACAGCGCCCTTGAGGGCCTTTTCACCGATGTCGCCGGCATTGGCGGCCATCGGGGCGACCAGGACGAGCGAAGCGGCAAGGGCGGCGAATACGGTGTTCTTGAGAGTGTTTGTCATCGGTTCCAACCTTTCTGACGGTGGCGACCTCCGTGGCCGCCTTCTGTTGAAAGATCTAAGGGAGCCGACATGCCCCCGCTTGAGAGCACCCGACAGCTTCATTGGAATGGCTGACAGAAGCGCAACAAACCCGGCAGGCTTGCGGCCTACCGGGTCTGAAGCAGATGCCTGAACTCTCTGGCGTCGGTTGGAAAGGGTTATCCGTTGCGGCTGTCCTGCTTGCAGTCGCGCTTGTCGGCGCCAACGGCACCTTCAACAGCGCGGCAGTCCTGCCGGTCGCCGCGGTTGTCCTGGCGGCCATCCTGGCGGTCATCGCGGCGGTCCATGCCGTTGGTCAGGGCGACCACGAAGGAGCCGTCTGCGGATACGGTGTCGGCCTGAGCAGCCATCGGGAGGGTCACGAGCATGGCGGCGGCAACGGCGGAGAAGAGAGCGGTCTTGAGAGTGTTCGTCATGGGTTCCAACCTTTTCTGACTGTGGCAACCTTCGTGGCTGCCTTCTGTCATTGAATTTGGGGAAACCTACCCAAAAACGATTGCGATTTAAGGCCAGCGCATTGTCAATAAAGGCCAATCATGCAGAGATGGACCTGAACCCGGCAATGGGGCACCGGAAACTCGGACATTCCCGACCGGTGGTGGCAAATTGGACAGGAGGGCACAAATGTCCGACATAACAATCCTGCGGTTGAAACATCTTGTCTCCGAATATGAGAACCTGGGGAGCAACGCATTTGCCGCCCCGATCCTTCGGTCCTGTGGCGTCTCGTCGGCTACCATGAACGACCCCAAGGGACGGGTCACGATTCGCCAGGAAGCGGAGTTTGTTCGCCGCGCCTGTGACGCGTTGGACGATCCCTGCTTCGCCGCGCGCGCGGGATTGGAATACCGGGACGGGGTGACTCTCACGGCCTATGTCGCCCGAAGCTGCGAGACCCTGCAGCAGGCAATGGAGCTCGCATCGCGCTTTCTCGCGCTCGCCGACTCAGACACGATGTTGGTTCTGGAAGAGTTGAAAGGAAGCCCCTTCTTCGCGGTGCAAAGTCGAAGTGGAACACTTGATCGGGACTACCGTCACCGGGAGTTTCTCGTCTTCGCGCTTGTGGCAAGACTGCGGAGAATTGCCGGGGCCGGGTTTACGCCGGCCGGGCTGGCCTTTCGGCACGATATCCGAGCTCACCATTCTGCCCTGGAACGGCTTGCCGGGTGTTCGGTGCATGTCGAGCAGGAAAAAACCGGCCTATGGCTGACACCTGCCACACTCCAGTTGCCGATCTCCACCGCCGACCCGGAATTGCGTGCCTATCTGAGCCAGCATGGCGAAGGTCTATTGAAGGCGCATTCGCAGGATGACCGACCATTGTCTGAACAGGTCGAAGCGGCACTCCTGGAGAGTTTGCCCGGACGCCTTCCCTCGGCCGAGGAAATCGCTGCACGCGTGGGTGTGAGCCGCCGGACAATGACCCGCAAACTGACAGGGTCCGGCGATCCATATCGTGCCATTCTGGACAGGGTCCGTCTTGGACTGGCAAAGGAATGGCTTCGCGACGAGTACTCCATCGCCGAGATCGCCTTCCTTCTGGACTATGCGGACCAGGCCGCCTTTACCACGGCCTTCCGACGCTGGACCGGAACGACGCCAAATGCCTTTAGAGCCGCGCAAGGCGCGGGTCCCCGCAGCATTTGAGGGTCGGATCAGCCACGCTTCTGCGGTCGAAGTGTGGCGGGAACACATGGCGACCCGGTCGAGCGGTTGCTCGCCGGGTCTTGCCTTTCACGTCTCCGGGCGCTGTCGCACTGCGTCCGGGATCAGTTTCTCCGGTCCTGGCGATCTTCGACGCGATCCTCGACATTGTTCTTGTCGACGGCGCCGGCGACTGCGCCGACAGCGGCACCAGTGGCCGCGCCCTGGGCTGCGTCTCCGCCCGAGACTTCCGCAACCACCGCACCGGCCACAGCGCCCTTCACGGCCTTTTCGGCAACGTGGTTGGCCTGGGCTGCCATCGGGAGGGTCACGAGCATCGCGGCGGCAACGGCGGAGAAGAGAGCGGTCTTGAGAGTGTTTGTCATGGGTTCCAACCTTGTCTGACAGTGGCAACCTCCGTGGCTGCCTTCTGTCATTGAGTTTAGGGAAACTCATCCATCTTTGATTGCGATTTATGGCCATCAAATTGTCAATTGAGGCCAAGTCGGAAGATCGGCTCGGCACAGGACCGGGGCCAGCATTGCTCCGCCCCAACCAACAAACCCGGCGAGCCTGGGGCTCACCGGGTTTGAAGCAGATGCCGGATCTCTCCAGCGTCGGTTGGAAGGGGTCAACCGTTCCGGTTGTCTTGTTGCGGGATCAGCGATTGTGCTTGTTGCCGCCCTTCTTGCGGTCGTCCTTGCGATCTTCGCGGTCGCGGTCTTCGGCGATCTTGCCGCCGAGTGCACCGGCCGCCGCGCCGAGGGCCAGGCCGTCCTTGGCGTCGCCGCCGGTGATTTCGGTCAGCACGGCGCCGGCCACAGCGCCCTTGAGGGCTTTCTCACCGATGTCACCGGCATTGGCGGCCAGGGCTACACCAACTGAGACGATGAGCGGGACCAGACGTTTCTCCACCAGGCCGCGCGCCAACAGGAAACCGAACCAGCCAAAGATCAGTCCCGAGGCTCCCACGTGGATCGCCGCATTGCCGAACAGCCATACGCCAAGCCCGCCGAGTCCGACAATGATAGCAGAAGCCGCTGGCACTACCTGTCGTGCCGAAATCGTTAGAAGACCGCCAAGAACGGCCAGGGGCACCGTGTTTGCTGCGGCATGGACCAAAGACCCATGAAGCATGGGCATGAACAGGATACCATCCAGCCCGCCCAGAGAACGGGGCCGTAGGCCCAAAAAGACATTGAGTGCGTAGCCGGTGAGCAGGTTCACTGCTTGCACGACCCAGATCACGCGCAGCAGGACCACAAGCCACCGAAATCGTTCCAAGACCAACACACTTCCCGCCGCCATTCTTCCACGAACACAGTAGCACACCAGACCTAGATCGCTGGCTCAATGCTCAACTGGATTCCTCCAAGATCGCGGAATGCACGCTGCCGACAGGAGAACACGATGACCTGGAAGTCCAGCGCCTGCCGACTAAGAGTATCGAACATCGTCTCGATACGTTCATCGTCGGTGTAAACGATGGCGTCATCAAGAATGACCGGAGCTGGCCTGCCGTCCTTCGCCAGCATCTGCGCAAACGCCAAGCGGACCAGAAGCGCAATCTGTTCACGGGTGCCTCCTGACAGTACGTCGAAATCTTCCTCTGTGCCGCGCCGCACGAGCTTGGTGGGCATCACGGTTTCCGCGTCGATCTGAAGTTCGGCCTCCGGCCAGAGCAAGTCGATCAGCGGTCGCAGCTCGATCAGAACCGGCTCGACGTAGCGTTCACGTGCCTCTTCCCGAGCCGCATCCAGGGCATCGAGGAGTTTGCCGAGAACCGCGACTTCGGTTTCGATGGACGTCAGCGTCGAGCGCGCCTGGTCACGTTTCTCCTCAACGTCGGCAAGCTCCTCTTCGACCGCATCCGAAGCCGTTGCCCGTATGCGCGTGTCCAGTTCGGCCAATCGAACGCGTATGTCTTCGACCCTGATGCGCGCGTTTTCGATAGCGGTCTTCGCCCGGTCGCGCGTGATCTTCAGGGCCGCTGCGTCAGGCGCGTCGGCCTCCAGAGCAACGCGATCATTGATAGCTTTTTTCAGATCATCACGAATGCCTGCCAGTTCGCCTTCTAGGGTCTCGGCTTCTTTTTCCGGATCGGATATGCCCTCCAAATTCCGAGTGGCGCGAGCGTGCCGTTCACTTGCCGCTGAAAGCTCCGCTGAAACGCGTGTCACCTCGCGGTGCGCAAAGTCCTTTTCTGTGCGTGCCTTTTCCAGTCCGACATTCACATCTGACAGCGCTTCGATGGCCTTGGCTTCAGCCGCTTCAGCCTCGCCAACAGCCGGCAGATCTTCGTCACTCTCGGCAGGTTCCGGAATGGCCGCGATCCATGCCTGAAGCGTCTCGATACCATCCGGCGCAGCCACCTTCAGGTTGACACTGGCGTTGCGAGCACGATCCTCCGCCTCGACACGGGATTGGACCGCCTCGTCCAGCGACGCGCGATCAGAGAACCCTGCCGCTTCGAGCGCTTCAGACAGGGCAGTTTCCGCTCTGCTTACTGTATCCGAGGAGGATCCAGAGCCGGGTTGGACCAACATACGGCCAATTCCGTCGAGTTCCAGGTCCGCACCATCCGGCAAGGCGACTCGGGTGGCCTCTTTCAGTATCTCACCACCTCTCCGAACGCGACCACCGCCGAAATACGGTATTGTAATGGATGGAGCCGACGCCTCAACGCCGATGCGCGCGATCTCCACAGCTTGCGCGAGTTTCGTGATCCGTCCGACGATCCTTTCGTCTGGTCCGAGCGCGACGTCCGCATTTGCCTTTTCAAGGTCGGTGCGTGCAGCTTCCGCCGCTGAAGGGTTTTTCAGAAGCTCGGTTCGGCACGCTCACGGCCCGAGTTAGCGGTCCTCAACGTTGCTTCCGGATCTCCTTGCGCAACCATTTCGCGCGGGTGAGTTGAACCTGGACCGCCTTGCGCTTCAATGTCAGCCGCTTTCGGCGTCCGGGTTTGCTCGCGGCCTCGATTTCCTTCCTCAGAGACTTGTCCCTCAGGCGAAGCTTGTCGATCACGCGTTCGACATGCCGCAGCTTGATCTTGTTGGCCTTCCCGCGTTCGAGGCGGTCAGAGTAATCGTTCAGTCGAGCGATGGTCCGTTTCAGCGCCATGTGTCTTCTCCCGTGATGAGAGCGCCATGACCGGGCAATACGTTGCCACGTCACCCGGCCCGTTCGGCAAGCTCCTCGATGTCCTCATCCTCGAAGCGAAGGATCTCCTCGATTTCGGCCATTGCCCCGTCCGTTTCGATCATGAGGGCCCGGGCGACCTCGATCAGGTCCGTCATCGCCTCGTAGGCATATCCGGAATCGTTGAGGAAGGAGGTTGCCGTGGTCGCGTCGATCTGCCTGGAGCGGATCTTCTCCTCGATCAGGCGGGTCGTGTTCTTCCGGTCGCGCTCGACCTCCACCCTTGCCTGGTCGAGCCAAAGGCTGGTGCGCCGCTCCGGGTCTGCCGCGGCAAGCTTGTGGATCTCGACGAGGATGCGGGCGATCTCCGTACGCAGCACGTTGTAGAGATCCGTGGCGGGACCTCTGGAGTGGCTGGTGAACGCGGTCGCGTTCCGGCGCATATGCTTCACGGCCTTGACCGCGTGGACGCACCGTTGCGCCGCCTCCCGGAGCGACTGGATCCGAATGCAGATGTTTCGAGGCAGGTTTCGCGTGTCGGCCCGGATCGCGAATTCGACAATGGCGGCGTGCAGCGTCTTGACCCGCGCTTCGTAGACCTCATCGAGATCCAGTTCCCGCGGATCCCTGCTTGCGGACACTGTCGCGGCAATGTCCTCGCTGCTGTAGAGGGCGTCGAGGTGCAGGTTCAGCCCATGCGCAATCAGCTCGACAGCATTGTCGTAGAGGTGTTTCACCTCCTTGCGCAAGGCGAGTTCGATCGTTTCGGGAAAGCCGTCCAACGTCTCGGTCAGGTAGCGGGGCTTGCTGACATCCGGCTCCGGCTCCGGGATGGCGCGCTCCAGGAATGCCAGGAGCTGACTCATGAAGGGAACCATGAGGGCAACGCCAAGCAGGTTGAAAATCGTGTGGAACACCGCGAGTTTCAGCGCGAAATCATCTGGCGCGATGCCGACGCCGGCGCTGATCCAGTCCACGCTCCAGACGATCTGGTTGATGAGCCCGATCGCCACCCCGGCGGTCACCAGGTTGAACACGAGATGGGCCAGCGCAAGGCGTCTGCCCTGGAAGTTTGCCGTGACGGCGCCAATGATCGCGGTGACTGTCGTGCCGATATTGGCGCCGATCGCCAGCGCGATGGCGTTCTCGTAGGAGACCTGCCCGACAGCGAGCGCCGTGATGATAAGCACCATCGTCGCGTGGCTCGACTGCATCACTACCGTCGCCGCCGCTCCGACCAGCGTGTAGACCACCAGCCCCAGAACCCCGGTCATGGCGAAGCGGGTGAGGTCGAACTGGTCCTTGAACGCTTCGAACCCCTCTTTCATGTAATGGATGCCGAGGAAGAGGAAGCCGAGCCCCGCCAGGACCAGGCCGATGCCCCGCAGGTAATTCGACCGCTGGAAGACCAGGACGATGGAGATCGCCAGCATCGGCAGTGCATAGGCTGAAATCTTCACCTTGAGCCCGAAGCCGGCCACGAGCCAGGCACCCGTGGTCGTCCCGAGATTGGCACCGAAGATGATGCCCACGCCGGCGGCCAGCGATATCAGGCTGGCGCTGAGAAAGGAGATTGTTATCACGGAAACCAGCGAGCTGGACTGCATGATCGTCGTGGTGACGATGCCGAACGCGACCGACTTGCCGAGCGAATCCGTCGACCGCGCCAGCACCCTCTCCAGCATACCGCCAGAGAAGAGCTTGAACCCGTCTTCCAGCATCAGCATGCCGAACAGGAAGATCGCCACGCCGGCGGCAATGCTCTGAAGGTCCGGGCTGTGCCAGAAGCCCAGGATGAGAACCCCGAGCAGTATTGGAAGAAATGTCCTCTTCATCATCAGACTGGCACCCATTGCAATCCCAGGCTCCTTGCAGCCTCGGAGAAACAACGGGAGAGACGGACCACGCCCGGGAGATGTGCCGATCGGCGCGTGACACAACCGGGTTGGCACATGGCCATCCCCAACTGGTTCAGCAGGCCGTGGTCTCCGCGCGAAAATCGTTCGCACATAGCTTGGTGATGCTCGCGTTGTTCTACCCTCGAGTATAACATGTGAAGCTTTTGGAACGGTTGAGAACTTGCAGTCGGAAGGCGCAGAATTCGCCTTTTGTAGCGGCAGCGCAGCAGATTTGTGACGAAGCGGCGGCAGGCGGCGGCGATGCGCGTCTCTGTTCGGAGAATGCATAGCCAGACGAGGACTCGGTGTGCCGTTCCGGTGAGTCGGCTTATGCGCTGTTGTCCATACGGAGTGACATTTGCGCCTTGCTGTTCGTCTGCGCGATTTGCTCGAAGCTCTCGCCAAGCCGGGTCTCGGCTTTCAGAACCACTTCGGCCGCGGCGCGGGCGTCTTCACCGGCATCGTGATGTTCGAACACCAGCCCGAGGGCGGCCTTGAGGTGACCGAGCCCGTGGCCGCCGTTTCCCTTGTATTCCGGCCAGGCGCGCCGCGCGATCTTCACCGAATCCGACCAGCTGAGATCCGGTGCAGGCAGACGATAGGCGCAACAGGCCGCTTCGAGCGCCCGGCGGTCGAAATTGCTGTGCTGGACCAGGTGGTGGGGCGTCAGCACCGGCACGAGCCTTTCCCAGATCTCCGGGAAAGTCGGCGCCCCGGCGACGGTATCGGCCCCGATCCCGTGCAGGCGGGTGTTGAAAGGGGCAAAGCGGGTTTCCGGGTCCACAAGGCACGTCCAGCCGGTGATCCTGCCGGCGACGCCCACACAGGCAAGGCCGATCTGGCAAATGCTGCCATTGTCAGCGCCGGCGGTTTCGACATCAAGCGCAATGAAGCGGAAACGCCCCTGGGGAAGATCGGGAACCTTGTACATGCCGGATATGTACTCCGAAGTCGCATCGGCCAGCAACAGAGCGACCATCCTGCCCGGCAATTGCTGCTCCATGCCGGGCAGACTCCGATGCCCGATCCACCGGATGGTGGGACGGCGCGCCCGTCCTGTGCTACGGATACCGAAAGGTCGGGTCTGGAGTGTGACGGCAGATGGAATTTGCAGGCAAGGTTGTGCTGGTGACGGGAGGATCCCGTGGAATCGGCGCGGCAACGGTCAGGGCCATCCTGTCTCGCGGCGGATCTGTCGTCATTCACTTCGGGTCGAACGAAGCGGCGGCACGGCGGCTTGCAGAAGAGGCGGGGGCCGGGAAATGCCATCTCGTCAGCTGTGACCTTGGAGAGCCGGGCGCAACGGACCAGCTCTGGCGCGAGGCCGTTTCCTGGATGGGCAGAATCGATGTGCTGGTCAACAACGCGGGAATCTTCCTGACCGAGGACCAGATGGGATCCGACGAGGACTGGCGGGCGCTCTGGGCGCGAACCCTGCAGATCAACCTGATCTCGACAGCGGACCTGTGCCGGAATGCCGTCAACCACTGGACAGAGGAAGGCGTCGGCGGCGCGATTGTCAACGTCTCCAGCCGCGCGGCCTTTCGCGGGGATTCCCCGGACCACTGGTCTTATGCCGCGTCCAAAGGGGGGATTGTCTCGCTGACCAAGACGCTGGCGCGGGCCTATAGCAGCGACGGGATCTACTCCTATTGCGTCGCTCCAGGCTTTGTTCCGACCGACATGGCGCAGGCAGAGTTCGACAAGGACCCAGGTCTCCGGGAGCGGTTGCTGCAGGAAGTTCCCTATGGTGATTTTGCGCCCGCCGAGGAGATCGCCAACGCGATCTGTTTCTTCGCCGCGGGGCTCGCGACACATGCAACCGGGCAAACACTGGACATCAACGGCGCCTCCTACGTGAGGTAGCGCCCGTCCGGCGCCCGAAATCCATTCCAGACGAAAAAAGACAGATCCCTTGGAACACGCTGACCACGCAAAGCCTCTTCGCATCGATAACAGGACGGCCCGGAGGCTGTGGCTGACCTCGCAGGGGCTGGGGCAAACGCCGACCGGACCGCTCGATCTTCTGGACCTCATCCGGCAGCTCGGCTTTGTACAGCTCGACACAATCCAGGTCGTCTCCCGCGCCCATCACCATATCCTGTGGAGCCGCAATCAGAATTACCGGGAGCACATGCTCGACAGGTTGCTGGCGCGGGACCGGAATATCTTCGAGCACTTCACCCATGACGCCTCGGTCCTGCCGATGGAATTCCTGCCGATGTGGCAGCGGCAATTTCGCCGCAAGCGGGAGCAGCTCGACCGGTCCGGCTGGTTCAGGGCGCTCCCGGATGAAGGGGAGCGCGCTGCCATCAAGGCGCGTATCGAGGCCGAAGGGGCGCTGTCGACGAAGGCCTTCGATACGAAGACCTCCACCCCCGGTCAGATGTGGGCGCGTCCCCCCCACAAGCTGGCGCTCGACTACATGTGGTTTGGCGGCGAATTGGCGACCTGCCACCGGGTGAACTTCACCAAGTTCTACGACCTGGCCGAGCGGATCTATCCCGACCATCTGCGCGCGCGAGAGCTGAGCGATTCCGAACAGGTCGACTGGCTCTGCAACGCGGCGCTGGACCGCCTGGCCTTTGCCTCGGCGGGTGACATCCAGCGCTTCTGGGATGCCGTGAGCCGTTCCGAGGTTCAGGCCTGGCTCGACCGGAAACCCGAGCTTCCTGCCGTGGAGGTCGAAACCGCCCAGGGCCAGTGGATCAAGGTCTTCGCCCCGATGGGAATCGAGGACCGGATCGCCGCGGCGAAGAGTCCGACCTCGCGGCTGCGCATCCTCAACCCGTTCGATCCGGTCGTCCGGGACCGGGCGCGGCTCGAACGATTGTTCGGGTTCGAATATCGCAACGAGATGTTCGTGCCCGCGGCGAAGCGCCTATGGGGCTATTATGTCTTCCCGATCCTGGAAGGGGATCGTTTCGTCGGACGTATCGAACTCAAGGCCGACCGCCGGGCCGCGACCCTGAACGTCCTCAATTTCTGGCCAGAACCCGGTATTCTCTGGGGAGAGGCGCGGCACGAAAAACTCGCGGCGGAACTCAGGCGCCTCGCAAGACTGGCAGGCGTGAGCTTTCCAAACTGATCCTGATCGCCCCGTTGATCAGATGGGTCGTTGGTTCGATGCCGCAGCACAGGCCTGCCCGTCGCGTGTTTCGGTGTCACGTTGTTGTCGAGCTCTGCACCCGAGAGGGCCGTGGCTGTCACTTTCGCGGGCGCATCTGTGGGCGGACCAGCAGGGCAGGGTGAATCCGCTCGCCGGGGAACAGCAACGAGGTGCTGTCCTCGGTCAGTTCCCTGAGCGCGGGATGAGCGTCGTTTGCCGATCCGTAGGCGCCGGACACCGTCTTTGCCATCAGTTGAACGATCTCCCCGGGGGCATCGACAGGGGCAATGATCCGGGCCACAGGCCCGAGGCTCTCCACCGGCTCTTCCTGTTCTGAATAGGATCCCGCCGGGATCGTCACTGGCTCGAGCCCCGGGACGCGGTCGGACATTGTTTTGGCCAACTCCGGTCCGACCGGCAACAGGCGCACATCGCAGCGAAGATGCGCTTCCGTCATCGAGGAGTTCCGGATGCCGGACACGAAGATCAGCGCGTCGACATCGCCCTGACACAGCCGGATCGCCTGATCGCTCGGATCGAAGAAGCGCTGATGTTCTTCCGGAACCTCGACACCGGCCGCGAAGAGAAGCTCCTTGGCCAGTCCGCGCGTTCCCGACGCCACGTCGCCGATATTGACGATGCCGTTCGCGAGGTCGCCGATTGTCTCGAACCCCTCACCCTTGCGCACCGCGACATGGATCGGCTCTGGATGCAGCGTTGCGACGACACCGATCCGCTCCATGTCGTCCATCCCGTCATCGGACAGGATCGTATTGGACTGGACGATCGCGAAGAGGAATCTTCCGTCGAGAACGCCTTTGATATTCTCGCCAGACCCCCCGGTCGCCGCCATTCCGCATCGATGCCCATGCGCCCGGATGCGCCTGTTCACGAGGTCGCACAGGCGTTCGGCCACTGGAAAATAGATCCCCTTAACCCCGCCGGCGCCAAGCAGAAAGAAGGAGTCTCCGGCACGGCTGGCGACCGGTTGGATCAGAACGAAAAACCCTACAACTAGTGATAGAATGGTGCCTGAGCACAATCGCTTGTTTGGGATTAAAATAGTTCTCATAATACGGCCGAATCGGTTATATTGTTCACGTTATGGTAGAACTGATTGTAAGAATTTCCATATTGTTTCTTGTGGCGGCGGTTTCTCCCGCAATTTCGTCACCGGTCGAACTTGAGGCTGAGGGGACCGCAATTTTCTTCGACAGCGACGGATCGGAGGCGAGCGCGATCGTTGGAGAAGACTTGCCGGATGAATTCAAAAAGGGGTTACGGCTCTACTGGAATGGTCACGGTTTTCGCGAAGAATATCGGGCAAAGGAAGTGCTGAAAGACCTGCATCTGGAGCCGATGCGTGAAGGCGACTGGTCGCGGGTCGACCTGGAAATGACGCTGCTTGGAAATGATGACCTTCTGGATGTCTCAACGGATATCATTTTCTATGTTCACGTCCGGTCGAATGATAGCCGAAACCAGTTTTGGGGCGAAAAGACCGTCAAGGTTCACAGGCGGCAGAGAAACGCATTTCGGGGTCACTGGATCGACGATCTGCACATACGCCTGGAAGAGATTGACGATCCTGAAGTCTCGTATTCCCGGATCGACCGGCTCTATAATCTGGAACATCAAAGGAAGGAATTGCCCGAAGCCGTCGATGAAACGATCCGGATATACAAGATCGAGGGCATGGATAAATATCTCGACCTGCTCGCAAATGTATTGAATGTGTATCTCGCGCATGGATACATTCTGGATCTGGACAAGATCAGTTTTCTTCAGGACGAACTTCCGCAGGACTCCCGGTTTGCAAGCCTTTCGGTCGAGGACAAGGCAAGAAAGATGCACCAATTCGCATCTTCCTTGAAGCAGGCTCCCGGCCACGGCACTCTCGACGGGACCAATTCGATAACGCACCAAGATATTGCGCTGAATCTCTTGAGAAAGGTGACGCAGGACAACGCCCTCAGGAGAACCAGCACAGGCGAGACGCTCCCGGAGCCGCATCAGAAAGCCTACCTGCTGGAAACCCAGATCCTGTGTGACATGAGCTGGGACGAATGCAACCGGCAGATGTATCATATCTACGGGATCGACGAGCGCACTCCCTTTGCCGGAGAGCATATGTGGGCGATGCTCCAGGCCTACATGCGAGAACTCGTAAGGGAGTCGCGCCTGGGCCAGCCGGCCGGCGGAGACGAGGTGTTCATCGACTATGTTCACCAGGACAAGTGGCTGCACAACGATTGGGCGCTGATCCATTGCGTGATCAAGCAACATGGCTCGCGATACCGGTTTCTGCAGCGAAAACTCGATTCAACACGGAATGAAGGCGTCTGGATCCAGGGTTTGGTCGATCGGGGCGTGGATTGCAGCAAGGTCAACTAGGAGGACAGAGATGAGACTTTCCAGACTTTTTGCTATCACTCTTACCGGCCTGATACTGGTCACGGGCGGGGTGGACGTCGCCGTGGCCGGCCCGCCGCCGGTCTGCCTCCCCGGACAGGCAGTGTGCTGACCCGTGCCGCCGTTCTGGCGGCGACGGTTTTCGCATTCGGGCAAATCGGGAGCGTGGCTGTGGAGGCCGGTTCGCCTGCGGAGTCGGAAATCTCCGAAGACGATGGCCTTTGGCTTGACAGGGTGAAGCTAAAAATCGGCGAAGGGAAATACGAGGCGGCGCGGGACATCCTGGAGGAGCTCAACCGGACGCCTCTGTCCGGGACACTCGCGCGGACCGAACAACAGAAGCTACTTGGGCAGGTCTATCTCTATCTTGAGGAGTATGGAAAAGCGATCGCGGCTCTGACCAACGTCATCGATTTCCCCCGAACCGACCATGTCACGGCCCTGATCAACCGCTGCTACGCCTATATGAAGGTGAATCTTATCGTGGATGCGCGGAGCGATTGCGTGGCCGCGCGCGTGGATCTGGACCGGGCCGAGTTCAGCCGGTTCAAGGCGTCCGGCGAGACGATCGCCTTCCGGAAAGTGTCTCTTGCCCATGTCGAGGCGCAGCTGGCGCTCAGGTCCGGACAGCTTGAGCGGGCGCTCGATTTCATCGGTGAGGCGCATGCACTCCTGGAAGACGCGCCGCAGTTGAGCGAGTGGTTCGTCTGGGATCTCGACTTGCTGGAATCCAAGGCACTGGCTGCCCTGGGAGACTCCGAAGCCGCGCTCGCGTCCGTCGCGAAGACATTGCAGGCTGCGCCCGAACGGGAGCGGCATGCGGCGCTGGCGACGCGAGCGGCGATCCTGCTCCGGCAGGGAGAGCGCGACGCCGCCGTGAAGGAATACGTATCGGCAGCAGAATCCGCCACGCCCGGGAAGACCCGCGCGAAATACTATTTTGAAGCCTGCTCCACGTTGTTGCAAACCGTGCAGCGCGAGCAAGCGGTCGCCGAAAGGTCGGCCCTTCTGGAGAACGCGCTCGATCCATGCCGGCTGGCCGCGACAAACGATGACGAGAACGGTCTCTACCACGAAGCCCACGCCGCCGCGCTGTTTGAAATGAGCCGCGCCCTGTTTGAAACGACCCGCTTTGACGAGGGCATGATCCGGTACGGCGAAGGGAACGACGAGCTTCGAAAGGCTGCGGCGCTGCGCCCTCGGAGCAACGTCATCGTGCAGACCGCCGAGGATTTCAAACGTGCGGTCGGGGATGTGGACATCCTTGAGAAATGGCTCGGTGACCCTTTGGCGGCAGGCGCCGAGTGACCCGCCCCGCCCTTGTGGCGCGGGGCCAAGAGGCACAAGCCCGGGCAATGGGCGCGATTTTTTGGTGAACGCGGAACCGGACCCAGATCCGGCGCAATTGGGAGGACAGCCTGTGTATTTCCTGAGAAGCCTTTTGCTGATCGCCTGGCCCAGCCTGGGCCTTGCGCAATTTGCCGATCCGACGATCGGCATGTCGGATATCGACGGGCTGGACCGCATCGTGATCGAGGATGAGGATTACGGCTATGTCGTTTCCAAGAACAGGCGGTGGAAGACGAAGGCGATCCCGGTCTGCTGGGAGAATCCTGAAGCGGTAGACATGGCCGTACGGGATTTCGTTCGCGAGTCCATCGACGAGACCTGGGGCCAGCATTCGGCATTGTCTTTCCCGGGTTGGAAGAAATGCCGCCGGTCCAACGAGCCGGGGATCCACATCCGGATCGCTAACGAGCACCCGCATGTGAAGAAGCTCGGCGCCTCGATCAGCGGGGTGAGAAATGGGATGGTTCTGAATTTTCAATACGATATCAGCGGGTTCCGAGGCTGCACCTCCTCGCAGTCGCAATATGAGTTCTGCAACCGCGCCATTGCCGTGCATGAGTTCGGCCACGCCCTCGGATTTGCCCATGAGCATAACCGCAGCGACCGGGACGTGAGCTGCGCCAAGCCTCCACAAGGCTCGATGGGGGATGTCCAGCTGACGCCCTATGACCCGAAATCGGTGATGAATTATTGCAATCCGAAATACGGCAATCTTGGCGTGCTAAGCGATCTGGACGTCCGGTCGGTCCGCGCGATGTACGGGAGGTAGGCGCGATGAAAAACCTCCTCGCCGCGCTTCTGGCCTGCGGCCTCGCCGCGGGTGTCGCCACCGCACAGGATCTTCGCACGGTGCTTGCAAAGGCCCGGAATGCGACCGTTTTCCTCACCGTGTATTTCGTCGATTCCAACAACCCGGAGAACAGGTGCTCGGCGCCGAATTTCGGTACCGGGTTCGTCGTGACGCCGGAAGGCGGCTTGCTGACCGCCCAGCATATCTTCGAATCCAAGGAATGCGCGGGGTTCGATGACGTCGTCGTCGAGGCCCGCATCGGATACCGGAACACGGCGTCGCCGACCCGCCTCGCCGTGGTGAAGATTTCGCGCGATGACGACATCGTCGCCGCGCAACTGGGAGCAAGGCGGGATGCCTATGACTACCTCGATGTCTGTTTTGATCAATCGCCGCTCCTTGGCTCGGAAATGCTGGCGCTCGGCTTCCCGGTGGGGCAGGATTTCAGCTTCCTCACGGCACATTTCCAGGGTCTGAACGGAAGCACGGGTCGCTGGAACGTCTCCGCGAATATCACCTATGGCATGAGCGGCGGACCGGTGACGGACTTGTCGGGACGGGTCGTCGGGATCATCAAGGGCGGCGTCAGAGGCGCTCCCGTCGCACGCTTCATCACGCCGCTGAACTGGGCACTGGACGAGCTTACGACCATCGGCCTGCGCAGCGCGGATATTCCCGATTGCGGCGAGCTTCCGACACTGCCGACTGGCGGGTCTTCCTCCGAAACCGCCGCTCCGGACGAAACCCTTCCGAAGACATACCTGATCGCGGGCCAGATCAATGCAACCAAGCAGGGGACGGAGACCGTTCGCAGCGAGTTCGTGCATGAGTTCGGCAGGGAAAGCTCCTGCACGGAGCCCTGGACGGTGGAGCGGACGGAGGCCTGTCTGCCCGAGGGAACCAAGAATGTCCGCCCGATTGGTCCGGACGTGATCTCGGCCGGGAATGACGGGCAGAGCTGGTTCGAACGGGACCCGGCCCGCGAAAACTGTGTCAGGCTCTTCTATGCCTATTCCGACCGCGGCAAGGATATTGCCGGAAACTGCCGCGGCCATGGCTGGATCCGGGCGCGGTGGACGCTTGTCGGCGTGCAGGAAGGGCTTCGCGAGTCGCTTCCTCCCCACCCGGCCAATGTCTCGCTCGAGCCCCCGGCTCAGGGCACCGCGACCCAGGCCATCCCCTTGCCGCCAGGCTTTCTGGACCAGATCGACGCAGTGGCGGAGATTTCATGGTCCTATGCGCTGACGGTTCGGGACGCCGAGGGGAAGGCCTTGGCGGAGCTGTCGAGCAGCGCGCCGGTGAGCGGGAAATTCAGATCGGAGCAGGAATCCAATGGCACAGTCATCGTCAGCGTCGATCCCTAGGCTTGCCGCCGCGCTCTGGCTGCTGACAGGGCTGGCCGCGCCGGCATTTTCGCAGGAAACGCTTCAGGCGCCCGGATGGGACGACCCGGTCTTTTCGGACTATGTCGCCCGGCACGGCGCGCGGATCGGCGAGGCCGCCGATTCCCCGGGAGTCGATTTCACGCTCCCGGTCCTGGGGCTTCTGTCAGTAGAAACCGGCAATGCCGCCGCCGCCCCCGATGACGCGGCCCCGCAACTCCCCCTGTCGATGACCATGCCGGGCTGGCCCGAATGCGCCGCCGCGGAGCCGGAGATCGTCACCATCCCGGAAACCATGGACCAGCTCGCCGGGGCGCCGGAAGGGTCCTGGTATGTGCGCAGCTTCGATTTCGGCTGCCTGGGCCTGATCCTGGAAGGTGACAGGACCGTGCCCGATGCCCGGGTGACCAACGCCGCTCCGATGCCGGAGGAGAGCGGCACATTGCGGATTTCGCGCTTCATCGAAGACGGCGGCGCCATCGACCCGGCCCTGGCGGGACAGCCGACCATCGCGCTCTCTCTCGGCGGGCTGGTCTACAGCCTGACCGTCGAATGCCGGAGCGAGGAAGCCTGGCCATTCTGTGCCGATGATGACGCCCTGCGGAGCCTCGTCCGCGAGCTTGTCGTCGTCGATGGAAGCCCGGGATAGGAGGGGAGCAGGATCATGCGCTGGAGTGTTCTTTCGGTTTTTCTTGGCATGGCCGGCATGGCCGGCGTGGCCCATGGGGATGGGCTGTCCTATTTCGGGCCGGGCGACATCCTGCCGGCCCATGTCGATGGCAATGCCGACCGGCGGGTGCTGTTTCCGGACTGGGTCTTTCCGGTCGAAGCCGGCAGGGACATCGGCCGGCATGCCTATATGGGCACGCAATTGCCGAAATATCACGGGTTGGACTGGGCCAACGATCCGCGGCTCTACCGCTATCCGCATCGCGACAACCAATGCGAACCGCGCCGCTGGAAGATGCATGTCTGCGCCGCAGGGCAGGGGCATCAGGGTCAGGACATTCGCCCGCATGACAACAGCGACGCCCGCTGGGCGGTGCGTGCGGTCGAAGAGGGGGTTGTTGTTCTCGTCACGGGCAACACGACCGTCGCGGTGCGATCCGAAAACCGGACCTGCCGCTACCTGCACATGGACAAGGCTTCGATCGCGGCGGCCAACATCACCCTGGGGGCGAAGGTGCGCAAGGGGCAGGTGCTCGGCAAGGTGTCCAACCTCATGAAGGGTGTGCCAAACACGTCGATCCACCTGCATTTCGACTGCTATACCGGCACCGCCGCATCGGGGAATTTCTACCCGGTCTATGCCAGCCTGCTCGCGGCCTATCTGCGGGCCTGGGAGGTCGATCCGGTCATCAAGGACGGCAAGCTCTCGGTCAATCCCGACCTTGAGATTGGCGCCGGCGGCACGCCTCCCGAAACCGGGCAGCCGATCCGTCCCGCGCCCGGCCCCGCCCCCGCCGATTGCGCTGGCGTCACGCTCGGGCCGACGCCGCCCGGTGTGGACCTGGCACGGGTGCGCAGTCTCTGGCGGCACAACTGCTCGGTCATGGGGTTGATATCCGGTCCGGATTCGGACAGCCGGCGCTTCGTCTATGTTCGCCCCAAGTCAACCATTGCCCCGGCGATCGCATCGGAGCCGCTCCTGTTCGAAGGCAGGGCTGCCGGGGGCGCCTATCGTGGCAGGGCCCGCAGCTACAGCTCGCGCTGCGGCGATACCACGTTCGAGGTCTCCGGAATGGCGGGCCAGGTGTCCGGCACGCCTGTCGTGACGCTCGAAGGTCAGCGTCCGCGCCGCAATGCGGGCTGCAAGGTGACCGGTGCGGTCGGGGAGCGGCTGGTATTCCGCTATGTCGGACGGGCGGATTTTCCGCTGGCGCCGTTCGAGCCCGCTCCCGACCGGAAGCGCAAGACATTGTCGGAGCGAAGCCGGAACTTTCTTGCCATCACCTTCTATCCGGACGTCTCGGGCACGATCACGATGCTGCCCTATGTCGCCGCGTTTCCCGGACTTTCGCCCCGGCCCGGCCCCCTGGACAGCAAGGGCGGGCTGATTCCGCGGCTCCACACCGACGAAGCCGGGGTGGCGCTCTCCTGGGTCTGGCTGAAACGGCGGGCGCGCTACCTTGACGGCATGGTCGCCACGCCGCGGGCGATCATTCATTCGATGGCCGGCGTCGACCCGACGGTCTGTGACGCGCAACTGGTTCCCACGGACGCGGCGCGGGAGGCGATGGGGGCGGAGGCCGCGGCGACGGCCTGTGCTGCCGTGCTCGCCTATGGCCGCGGCTATCTCGGTCTTGCCAATGGCCGCGGCTTCGCGCGGGAGACCTTCGGCCGGGAGATCGGGATCGACGAGATGCTCAACTTCGAGGATCCGGAGACGGCCTGGCGGTGGATGGCGGCCATGTACAGCCATGAATCCGGGCGCGCGCCGGTCATCGACCGCGAGACCTTCGATCGCGGCAAGGTCATGGGCGAAGACTGGATCGCGGCGCATTATGGCGGGGCGAGCGAACGGATGCGCCCGGTGGCCTTCTACAGCGCGGCCTGCAACTTCGCTCCCGCCGGCTGCGATGGCGACACTGACGAGGATCTGTCCGAAACCGACACGGACTCCTCCGAGAAGGCGCTTGCCGAGCTTGAAGCGCTACGGGGGCTCCTGCAGGAGGCGCAAAATCGCCTGGATGAGTTCTCGGAAAGTCTCGGCGAAGAATAGGCAGGGAAAACAGGGGCATGTACAATCGGCGGGACTTGATTTCCATGGGAGGGGCCGCGCTTGCGCTGTCGTCCTGCGCAACCGTCGCGCCGAAAATCCCCGTGGGGCAGGACCTGGCTGCCATCGACATTCACGGCCATATCTTCAATGCCCGGGACATTCCCGTGGTCGGGTTCCTCGAACAGGTCGTGTTGCGGGATTCGCATGAGGCACTGCCGGAGCAGGAACTGACGGGCGAGCTGATCCGGCTGCTGACCTTCGTGCTGTTGGAAGCGACCCTGACCCCGCGCGAGGAGCTTCGCCAGATCCGCGCCGGTCAGGACAGGGCGTTGGGCTTCGACAGCCGGCCGGACGCCGCGGATATCCAGGTCGTTGCCCGGAGCCTGGCCAAATATCGCGCCGACGCACCCGGCCGCGACGCAGCGCAGGGTATCGACGGCGCGGACACGCCGCAAGCGCGCCTGCTCGCGGAGATCTACGCGCCGGTCCGCGATGGTGCTGGCAGGGGCGACGCGGCTCTGGGGCTGGACGATCCCGACATGCGCGCCGCCGCCAGCATGTACGAGACCGACGGCGAGACCTATCGCCGGCGTAGCCCGATCGTGCAGAATATCCGCTGGGCGGCGTTGCTGACGCGGCCCCGCCAGGAGATCCTGCAGGAGTATATCCGGCTCTACGCATCGCAGGGGCAGGTCCGGCTCCTGTCTCCGTCGGTGCTGGATTTCGCGCTCTGGTTCCGGTTCGACGAGGCGGTGGCGCCGCTTGCGGACCAGGTGGAAGTGATGTCGGAGATCGCCCGGCGGACCTCGCCGCTTCTGGTGCTGAATTTCCTGCAATATTGCCCGCTGCGCGCGGCGCAGAGCGCGGCTGAGCAGCGGCGCCTTCTGGCCCTTCTGGACCATGCCGTCGAGACGCGCGGGTTTGGCGGGGTGAAGCTCTATCCGCCGCTGGGATACAAGCCCTTCAACAACGATCCGGGCGCACGTTTTGGCGCGAAGCCGGGGCAGCGGGCGAGCGGGGCGCAGATCGACCGTGCGCTTGCCAATCTTTACGACTGGTCCCTGCGCAAGGGCGTTCCGATCAAGGCGCATGCCACCCATAGCAACGATGCCGGGCAATGCACGGCGCGCTTCGGCTCACCTGCGCATTGGCGGCCCGTTCTGTCCCGCTGGAAGGGGCTGAGGCTGAACCTTGCCCATTTCGGCGGCTTCGACGAGAGCCGTGGACATACCGCCTGCGATGCCGGCAGCACCGACTGGGAGGCGATCATCGCAACAACGATCGATACCGCGCCGGGGCTCTATGCCGATCTGGGCTTCTGGACAGATGCCATTACCGGCTCCTCCCGCGACAGGTCGGCGGTCCGGCGCAAGCTGAGGGCGCTGCTGAGCAGCTATCCCTCCTTGCAGGATCGCCTGATGTTCGGCACCGACTGGTCGATGGTGGGGCGGGACCCGATCCATCCGGATTATATCGGCCAGGTCCGGAGCGTCGCGCGGCGCACGGGACTGAACGAAGATCGCTTCTTCCGGGCCAATGCGTTGACCTATCTGGGGCTTCTGGAAGATGGTCCGCAGCGCCGGCGCCTCGAACGCTTCTTCGGCAAGGACCGCCTGCGCGAACTTGTGCGCTGAAAGTCACGGCCGGACGGCTGGTCATGCCTCGGATATGGTGGAAACTCGAACACGGCGTCGTTCACGGCACTGCTTTGGAGATGCACGCTGCATGCCCCATCCCGGTCGGCCAAAAAACAGTCGCGGGGAAGCCCGACGAGTCAGGCTTTGGGTCGGGCGCTTCAGTCGGTTGTATCCCCGATTGCCTTGTTTTTCTGGTTTAGCGGTCCCAAACCGACGTCCGCCATGATCGTTTCGACCGAGATGTTCAGGCCCCCTGGAAGCGGTCTGGGGAACTTGCCTCGGTTGCGGAGCTTGAGCACATCGCCGTCATAGACTTGCAGCGCGTTGCCAATGACATAGTCCTTTGCCAGAGCGCACTCCCATTTCCCCCCGCGACTGCCGGTGACTGGATTGTATGTGTTTTCAGGGTACTTGAAGCAGCCATTGAGCCACATGCCGCCCATCTTGCCCACCTTCCACTCGCCGCGAACCGCTTTCATGTTTCCCGGATACACAAGCCAGGTTTCTCCAATCATGTCGGTGCGAGAAACCGGCTGAAGACCCAGCTCTCTCCCGATCGTCACATGCCGGGGGCGCGGCGCGCTGAAGTATTCTATCTGGGTTCCATGTTGACGATTCCATGTTTTGACCGTCGTGTCTGACAGGTACTTTCTCATTCTCTCTTCGTCGGCCATCAGAGCATAAGCGTTCTCCCGGTTGCTGAATGATCTCGTGCTGGCGTCGGTTTCAGGGGTTTCGCACGCACTCAAAAGCAACAGAGCAATCACGAACACTGTAAGTCTCATTCCGCTCGATCCTTTATCCGGCCTTCTTCAGTTAACTTGACCTGCAGCAGCCTCTGCGTGGTTGGGTTGCCCAATCTGGCGATTGGCCGTGATCGCATCAAGGCACTCATACTATTCAAACGTTTTGCCAACGAAATGGTCATGCTCGGCATCGGCGCGGACCTCACGGCGTGTATCGCCGGCCGTTAGGCTGGTGATTAAGACAACGTTGCGCATGGTTACGTTTGCGCCTTTTCCAGAGCATCTGCCAAACAATCGGGCCGAAGATGAGCCTATAAGGAGCTGGAAGCCAGACGACTCGCTGCGGTTGTCGGCCAATGCCCAGAACGACCAAGGCTATAGGAAAAGCAGGCTGAACATTGTGCCTCGCCTGGCGGGCACTGCGAGCTTCGGAAGCTGGCCTTCCATCTACTTCCTTAACCGCCCCTTGCCCTCACCGTTCTTCGGGATGAACGCGCCCCTGCGGTTTCAAGAGTGGCCGGGATGGCATCGGCGGTGTCAGCGCGGCCGCTCAGGGAAGCGTCATTCGTCACAAGCCTTGCCATGGTTGGATCGGATATCCTGGAAGCCTCGGCAATCATCGGTTTGAAGGCCTTCAAATCCTTTCGGAAAATCCAAACGTTGCCCTTCCTTTCAATATGCCAGGCCGCAGAGACGCGCTGCGTCTTGCCGGCAAGGTCCGGGATGTCAGGGATGTAGCTCAATCAATGGAATGGAAACCTTGCTTGCGCTCGTGATCGAGGATGAAGCAACCGTCCTGCACCTGTTCCAGGTCTTTCATCCGCTCCCGTTTATGGTATCCGGATCACCGGTTCGAGCGGAAGACCACTCCAACACTGGCTGAATGGGCTATATCGACAGTGACCCGCGACCAGACGCTTGAAGAGGTCCAGGAAGACCACGGGGCGGTTGAAGAAGCTCGGATCAACTGAAATTGGTAGAAGATATCATTCATGGGAATGTGGGAAATCTGGTCGATGGAAGAGTTTCAATGATCCGGGATTGGCTGGTTGTCACAGGGATACTGGCAATGCTGACTGGTTGCAGCCCCAGCAAATGGTCCCCTCCGTCTGGCGAAGATACTTCGGCGACCGGCATCTCTATCTCTGGCGCGGCTGTGACGGGCGTGGTCGGCGGTTCGGGACAATCCACGCGTTTGGTCTCAGGGATCAAGGATCTGGAAATGTCCGTTGGAGTGGAACTGGGCGGCAACTGATCAGTCTGAAACTGAAACGCCTTGATCGGATGCTGCGAACGAGCATCTTGGACTTTGCCCTGTCAGCCCAATGTGACTGTCGGCTGGTAAAAAAAACCTCCGTTGCTCCACCCCCTGCATATCTCCACCGGGCGCTGACGTCAGACAGCGACTTGTGCACATATCCTGGGGTCGCTGAGAAGCGATAGTATCTTGATTGATCCGGTTTCCATCCTCGGATCGAAAGACGCGGGTTTCCGTGTTCTTGGCGATATATTCGACGAGTCGGTGTTGTGTGGTCTCGATGCCTTCGTCGGTGTCATCCTGCGTCTGGTTGCGGACGGAACTTCCTTCGGTTGGGAGCACGACGAGGGCCATTTCAGACGGGGCTACGAGGTTGTTCAACTGAACGAACAGGCCAAGGCGCTCGAACGTCCTGAAGGAGCCTCGCACGCTTCAGGCGGCGATCGCAGAGGCTCTCGACGCCGCCATGGCCATTACCGTGGCTTCTGAACTCGTCTCGGACTGATCGCAGGCGGCACATCGCGTGATGTGCCGTCCTTGATGGCGCTTGCCGGGGCATCTGTAGGCAGCCAGATGAGCCAGGCCCTCTCTTGGATCACGCGGCCAACCGACCCAAAACCTCTGATGACGGACAGATCATGAGGGGGGTAGCAGGTTCAGCAGCTGGTGGACGGCTCACTTCTGTGTTGGGTCGCCGCCGCTGATAACCCCTTGAGTGGTCAACCCCTCGTTTTCGACCACGATGCCGCACAGACGTTCGACAACATGGGCAAAATCCTTGTGAGACTTCGTGCTCATCGCCCCACCCTTGAAGAGTTCTGGCCGGTCATGGAGCGTCTTGAACCGCTCGAAGGGGAAGGCGCGTGCCAGGAACATGGTGCCGCCGACATAAACGTTGCCGGACTGGACTCCGAGGAAGGAGCGCCACTTTCGCAGATCGTAGGTTTTTTCCTCGTTGTTCTCATGGGTGGAGAAGATGAAATCCGAGCAAGCGAGGGTGCCAATCGTCCTGTCGCCCTGCATTCTTTCGATATTGGCGCGAAAGATCTCCGGCGACCCGGCCAAAGCTCCCACGAGCGCATCGCGCCATGCGTAGCCCGGAACGGACATTCCGTAGACCGATCCCTGCATCTTGGTTCGGGGGGCCTTGGTGTGAAGCTTGAGGATGTAGTCGTATGAAGAGAGGTTTACCCGGCGCAACACCTCGACGAATGGAAAGAGATCGTATCCGAGATTGGGCACCTCAATGAACTTGGAGCCTGGCTCGGCTTCCAATATGGCGCTCTTGTCGATCTTCGAGCCCTTCTGGATGGTGAAGTACACATCCCTCGGGAAGTCGCCGAGGTTTGAAATGGCCTCCATCATGAATGGCAGTTGATCTTCGTAATAGAGGTGCACGTGAACGAGGATGCGAACCATCTCCGGGATCAGGGTCTGTCCAGCAAGCACACCGGCAACCTGTGGAGACTGGCGCTGGTCGTTGGACAGCGCGCCAAGGAGTGCATCCTTGCTCTTGCTGCGGACCGCGTATTCCCAGAAGCGGTCGCCAAGCCGCCAGTCTGTCTTGTTCGTCGGCTTGTCGCCGCTGGCGTAATGGATGATCGATGGTTTGTTATGCGCCCTAGCGTAGTCGAAAAACAGTTCCTCGGGCACGGTCGAGCGAACATAGGAATAGTTCTGCAGGTACCAGACCATGTTCCACTCAGTGGAGAAAAAGCAGACATCGCCGTAGAAGACGCTGTTGAAGATGCATTGGTCGAAAAATGCCGGTTCCTTGATCTCCTTGATTTTTTCGACACATTTTCGGAACAGCTTCTGTGTATTCCGATGGGTCAGATCCAGAAGCAGGATGCCGGCCTGGAAATACCGGTCGACGTTCAGGACGCCGAGATCCTTTTGCAGATACGCGTGGAAGAGCCGGTCCTTGATCGTCTTTTCGGCGTTCGCCGCATGGATATTGGCGACATTGAGCGCCGCGCCTATGGCCCGACCGCGAAGGTCTATGTCGTATAGGTCCGCGATATCCCGGTCGAGAATGATATCGGTGTCGATATAGGCGATCTTGTCATAGCCTTCGAGAATGTCGTTCAGGAAGATCTTGTTGTATGTCTCGATCGGCACGTACCCTTCGAGATGCAAATCCATGTCGGACAAGGCCGACAGGACATGTGTCATGTCGTGGAAACGGATAGATACGTTGGCATGCGATCCGTGGTTTTCCTCAATGCGTTGCTTCGAGGCGTCCGACACATCGCGGTTCAGGATGATGATGTCGTATTTCCGGTCCGCTGAGCCATTCTCGACAATGGAGGTCAGCAGCACGTCAAGGAAATCAACGAATGCCTCGTTACAGGACAGGACGATCGCCACTGCCCCGTGATCGAATGCGGGGGACAGTTTGTGCGTGATGGCCTGCCGCAGTTGTATCTCTTCCCGGGTGTTGTGGCGGACCACGGCAAAGTCCTTGTAGAGGCCGCGGCAATTCGGGAAGGTGATGTGCTCAAACGAATAGCCGTGCTTCCAGAGCAGGTAGCAGAAATGCGCCTGGTCCCGCGGAGCCACGGTTTCGGTCATGTCCCACCATTCCTCCATCAGCGCCCCGATCCGGGCGTCGTGATGTTTCCGGAAGATCACGTTGTTTTCGCTGAGGCCCCAGCCGGTTGGAAACCCTTTGGATCGCGCCGACCGGATAAGGTCCTCCAGCATGCGGGCGTGGGGCCGGTCGATCCGGCGGCTTCTCGCGATCTCGGTGAGTTCTTCGGAGATGCACGACCTGCTGAAATGCCGTGGCAAGAGGATTTCAGCGCCCCGTTCGGCGATGGTTTCAAAGATATAGGAGGAGAGCACATTGACGTTTCCGTCGACGTAAAGGCTTTCTTCGTACTCCGGAAAAAGTGCGTGGGGATGCATCTTGTGCCAGCGGTTGGTCAAGGTTGCGGTGTCGTGCGTCTTGACCAGGGGACGGATGCTCCAAACTCCGTTTTGCGGATGCTCCAGAAGATCTTCGCGGTCGGTGAAGCAGACGTAATCCGAGGAGGAATCGATAAACTTGGGCTGTATCAGGTCGTCGTATTGACCCACGATACAAGCGTAGACGACGCGCTTGGCCTTCCGGAGTTCCTTGTTCGCCAAATAGTCCCCGATGTCCTGCGCGCTCGGAAACCACGCGTTCTCCTCGAATTGGTACCCGTCATACTGCACGGTATCCAGAAAATGGGAGACCGGATCCCTGTCCAGATCCGTCCGGCGTTTGACCGGAAAAAATGGCGACGGCTCGTAGCCGTTCTTCCAACCTTCGAGAATGTAGTGATGCAGTGGTGACAGGAGTTTCCCGTAACGCTTCGCAGCGGCCCGGATCTCGTCCCAGTGGCGATCCTTGTACCAGCGTTCGTCCCAGAATCCGGACTCCGCGATTGGCAGGAGCCTGGCGGAAATCGACGTGGCCTGATCCAGTTCCTCCCGGTTCCGAAAGCGGTGAAAGTCATTGGAGACGCTGGTTTCACCCCGGCTGACGGCCGGCAGCGTTGCTGTCGGGGAGGCGGGCGGAACAGCGGTCTCTGGCATCGACGGCAGGCGTGAGGGATGCCTCTTTGCGGCGCTCCTGGCAAAGCGCGCGGCTGCTCTCTCGGAAACGACTGGTCGTGCCTTGCTCAACCCGCGCAAGAGCTTGTACTGCAAAAGCTTTGAAAGCTGTTCGAGCGGCTTGCGCCGCGCCCTTTTCAGTTCCGAAGCAACCAGTTTGACATGCCCGCGGGTGGCCTCGATTTCCGCGTCCCTTGAATGATTTTGCCACTGCAGTTGCCCCACGGTCTCGGCCTGGTCGGACAGCTGCTTTTCCAGCCGAACGGTTTGATCCGTCTTTTCCTTGAGTTCGTCTGACATCACCTTGAGTTCGTCTGACATCGTCTCCAGGGCGTCGTCGAGGCGTGCTGCCTCGCCCGGATAGGACTCGAGGCGCATGCCAAGCGGCCCCATGGGGTTGCGGCTTTCGTCGGGCTTGAGCGGAGCACTGTTGTCCATTTTTGTCACCCGATCATCCACGAGCGCGGACTTCCCGGTGACCATGCGGTGACCAAGAGCGTTGTCACCAGCATTGCCCTTACGAACCAGCACCAGCGAGTTGGAGAACATGACTTCTGTGATGCTATCGAGAGAAGCTGCATCGAAATTGGTATTCCAATGGTCGCTGAAATAGCTCAGAAGGCTGTCTGCAGAAACATCCACTCCCCAATGCTCGATATTCACGTAATCGGTCAGGCGTTTGAAGAAATTCAGAGACGAAAATGGTGCCTCTGTGCCGCCCTGATAAGTCTCAAAGTAGCTGGCGTGGAGGTCTTCGGCGACATATATTCCACCCGGTTCCAACAGGGGGAAATACAGTGCAAAAGTCTTCACGATGTCATCAGACCGGTGAGATCCGTCGTCGATAATGATGTCGAAACGCGGCGAGGTTTTTGAAATCTCATCCTTCATTTCCTCCGTAGCGGCATCTCCCACGAAGACACGAACGCGGGGGTCGTCATACGTCAAATTACCACATTTGGTATTAATGTCGCATCCGATCAGGACTTCTGCTTTTGGAAAAAACTTTGACCAAATTTCTAGAGAGCCGCCATTTTGCACCCCAATCTCCAGCAATCTGATAGAATCGTCACAATATGGAGAAAAATGCTTCTGGTAGAAAGGCAGGTAGGATGACCACTTGTCAGAAATCTTCTCGTGGTTATTCTTGACTATTTCAGTCAGCATGAGGGGCATGTTGGGGTTTCTCCGGCTGTGCAGAAAGGCGGGCACCTAATGTGAGCGCCGTACTGCACGGTTTTCCCTGCCTTTGCAACGGCACCTGTCAACGGCGGCGCAAGAGTCCGCCAGTCTGGGCGTGTCCGGCGCCTTGGCAAACGTGCTCTCCTTAAAGTTGACGGTTGCCAATGGGCCTTGGTCCGCAAAGGACCAAATCCAACCTTTGTTCCGGACTTCTGCCGGACCTTGCTTTGAGCGAGGCGATAACTGTCGCCATTCTTCTCCAGAATGCCGACATGGTGGGTCAGGCGGTTGAGCAAGGTGCCTGTCAGGCGTTCTGATCCAAAGGTTTCGGTCCAATCGTCGAATGGCAGGTTCGATGTGATCAGGATGGATCCGCGCTCGTATCGTTGGGAGATCCGCTCGAACAGGAGCTCAGCACCGATCCTGCTGAGGGTCGCGAAGCCGAGTTCGTCGATGATTAACAACTGCTGTTGCACCAGATGCCTCTGAAGTCGCAGGAGTTGGCGCTTGTCTCGCGCTTCCATGAGTTCGTGAACGATGGCGGCGGCGGAAAAGCGGACAGCCATCCCCTTCTGGCAAGCGGCCAGGCCGAGGCCAAGCACGATGTGGGTCTTGCCGGTGCTACAGGGGCCAAGAACGATGACGTTTTCGCAACGTTCGATTGACCTGCTCCCCCTGGAGTTCGCGTTTACAGGTTAGCTCTGTTCAGGTCTTCGTCGTCGGAATGGCAGGTGCGGATTTTCCGCGCGGTCATGTCAGAGTTTTCACGGTAGCAGGTTCCACCGAACCACCGTAACCTGCCAACAATGGTTCAAGAACGATTGGGAGGGCAGCGAGCGGACCATGTCATCTGATACAGGCATTGATCTGGACTCGCCGGGTCTCGTTTTTTCCAAACTCCTACCTGCCCAGAGGAGGGCAGCGCAAAAATCGTGCCTTTCTATCGATTCCGAAAAAGGGAAAGTAATTGGCGCAGATCATTTTCTGGTGCGCACTATTGGACGGAAGAATGCTTTACTGCTCCAAGAGGAGTTCGGGGGCGGGACGCTCGAACTCGGATCCCTTGCGACTTTTTCGAAACGGTTGCGCGGCGAGGGCGTGGATATCGAGACTATCCACGAGAAACACGAAGGCGAATTTCCGGGGCACCATGCCCGTTATGTGCTGCGTTCGAAGGTGGCGCCGGTCACCGGCTACAAGGTCGAGGAGGCGGCGTAATGGATCATCGCACCTACCGCCCGACCCCGCGCGATACGCAGATCCTCCATCTGTGCAAGCGCCACGGTCTGTCGATCCGTCAGGCCGAATTGCTGGCCAGCCTCTACTTCGGGGAGGCCGCAGCATGAACGCCCTCTCCGGGATCCGCACTAACCACCGCGAGACGGCCAACGACTATCGGCATGTCATCTTCCAGCACGGCAACCTGCGTGTTGTCGAGTGCCGTGACCGTATCCAGTGGCTCTTGCAGCGTCGCACGCACGCCGAGAGCCCGGCTGGCGCGCGATGGGCCAATCTTGGGTGCTGCGTGCGTGACCCTGAGAGCCCTCTAGGTGAGAAGGGCGGTGAGAAAGTCGTCCACGGTAGCGGTGGGATGAGCCTTCTGCGGGCGGCGTAAAAGTCGTCCACCTTTGCCCTTCCTGATTTGACGGAGGGAGG
>CANMIP010000043.1 GCA_947497945.1 uncultured Tropicimonas sp.
GCAAGGAACGGCTCGACGGTTTCCTCGGCCGCAAGGAACGGCTCGACGGTTTCCTCGGCCGCAAGGAACGGCTCGACGGTTTCCTCGGTCGCAAGGATCGGCTCGACGGTTTCCTCGGTCGCAAGGAAAGGCTCGACAGCTTCCTCGGCCGCAAGGAACGGCTCGACGGTTTCCTCGGCCGCAAGGAACGGCTCATCGGCCTCGACGCTCGCGTCATCCTCATCCAGGGCTTCGTAACCCTGGCTTTCGATGGCCTCGAGCGGGAAAGGCGTGGTGGTATCGAACTCGGAAGCCATCGCCTGCGGCGCGGGTGCTTCGATGTAATCTTCCACCGCGGGCAGGATCGCGTCAGCCTGGGTCAGGATGATGGGGTCATCGTGGATGCCAGGTTCAACGGCGTCCTCGGTGCTGTTTTCGAACGATGCGACAGGTGCCTCGGCGGCGGCCTCGACAGGCGTTTCCACCTCGACCTCTTCCGGCATCACCGTCTCTTCCGGCGTCACCATGTCCGGCTCGGCCGCGTCTGCCGCCATCGCAGCACCCGCACCAAGGGCAGCAACGCCGCCGGTCAGGGCCATTGCAATCGCAGCCGTGGAGTTCTCGCCCGACAGCTCGGCGTCTTCCACCGTTTCCGGTGCCGGCTCGGCGACGGGCGCGACGTCGGGGACAGTAACCGCATCGACGACTTCCGGCTCGGGCGCCGGCTCTCTCGACTGCGAAACAACGGCACGAATTCGGGCGAGCTTGTCAGCAATGCTCTCGCCGGGCGTTTCGGTCTCCGGCTCGGGCACTTCGGGCGCGGCCTCAAGCGTCTCTTCGGCGATCTCGGGCGTCGCAACGGTCTCCGGCTCGGCCACGATTTCGGGCTGCGCTTCCGCGACCGGCTCTGGCGTGGCGACCGGCTCCGAAACAGGCATCTCTTGCGGCAGTTGCGCGGCGTCAGGGTCCGCTGCCTTGAGCGTGATTCCCTTTTCGTTCACCTGCGCTTCGACCCGACGATGGATCTCTTTCTCGACGATTCGCTGGAGCATTTCCGCGTCGGGCGTCGGAGGTTCGGCGCCGAAATAACGATCGTCTGCAGCAAGGCCACGGAAGTATTCCGCAATTGCCTTCATCGTGCCAAAGGAGTCGTCAAACCCTTCCAGGGTGCAGGAAAACGTGCCGTAGGACACGGTCAGAATCTTGTTGGAGCCTACCATATCGATGCTCGCTTTCTTTCGCTACCTTTTGACCAGATTTACCATGTATTGGTTCCAGAATGAGAACGACTCCAAGAAATCAAGGGGATCATTTCCGGGCAAGAATGTGTCCGCCCCTCTAAAACAGAGATAATCGAGGCATGGAAGGCATCATTGTTCGCGATTCCGGTGGAATAACCTTGCTTGGTGGAGGGAAGGCTAGACCTGCAGAGCTTAGAGACGCGTTAACGCTGGCCCCTTGTCTTGTGGCGGCTGACGGCGGTGCGGCATTCGCGATCGAGCAGGGCGCGCTGCCGGAAGCGGTGATCGGAGACATGGACTCGCTTTCGGAAACAATCCGGTCGGAACTCCGGCCCGAAAGCCTGCACCGGATCGCCGAACAGGACAGTACCGATTTCGACAAGACGCTGCGCTCGGTCGAGGCGCCGCTGATCCTCGGTGTCGGCTTCCTGGGGCGCCGGGTCGATCATCAGCTCGCCAATTTCAACGTGCTCGTGCGGCGCCATGACCGCCCCTGCATCCTGCTTGGCAAGCATGACGTGATCCTTGCCGCGCCGGCGCGGATCACGCTCGATCTTGCGCCAGGGGCGCGGGTCTCGCTCTTCCCGATGGCCGAGGCAACCGGGCGGTCGCAGGGCCTGCACTGGCAGATCGACGGGCTGACCTTCCGCCCCGATGGCGTGATCGGCACGTCGAACCGGGTGTCCAAGGGGCCGGTCCAGCTCGAATTCGACGCGCCGGGGATGCTGCTCATCCTTCCGCGGAAGGCGCTTGCCGCGGCCGTGACCGGACTTGCGCGCGCAGAGCGATTCGCTCCCGCCAGATGATGTAGAGCCCGGCCGCCATCACCACGCCGATCCCGGCCAGGGCCAGCCCGCCGGGGAACTGGCCGAAGATCAGCCAGCCATAAAGCGCCGCGAAGGGAATCTCGGAATACTGGATCGGCGCTACGGTGGCCGCCGGGGCGAACCGCAGCGACCAGGCCATGAGCAGGTGCGAGATCGTGGCGAAGAGGCCGAGCAGGACCAGCAGGACAATCTCGCGGCGGGTCGGTTCGACAGGGTCCAGCTCGGCCCAGCCAGTGCCCTCGGCCAGCAGGATCACGGGCAAGAGCAGCGCAGTTCCCATCAGCCCCGTCAGGGCCTGCAGCGGGAGCGGGTCGACATGGTGGCTGAGCTGCCGAGTCACCAGCATGAAACAGGAGAAGATCACCGCCACCAACAGCGGCAGCGCTGCGGGCCAGCCGACCTCGGCGAAAGAGGGTTGCATGACCATCAGCGTGCCGGAGAAGCCGACGATACAGGCCAGAAGGCGGCGGCTGCCGACATGTTCCCCGAGAAAGAACCAGCCCATCAGCAACAGCAGGAAGGGCATGACATAGGCGATGGCAATGGCGTCCGCGAGCGGCAGGAAGCGCAGGGCGAGCACCATTGCCCCGAAACCGGCAACCTGCAGCACGCAGCGCAGCAGGATCATCAGGTAGATGCGCGGCGTCGCGGCCAGGCTGTGCCCGCCGCGCCGGCAGATCGGCCAGAGGATCAGCGCCTGCAACGCAGACCGGACCAGCAGGACCTGCCCGAGCGGCACCGCGGCGCCGATGAGCTTGGCCATCGAATCGCCAAGCGGCGCGAAGGCGCAGAAGCCGATCATGAGCAGGATGCCGAGGAGGGGATTGTCGCGGGACATGGCGCGCACGCTATGCCCAGCGCTGCGGTTTGAAAAGCGCTCTTCGACTGGTCTCAGCAATTCGGAACATTGACCGCCAGCCCGCCCAGCGCGGTCTCCTTGTACTTGTCCGACATGTCCTGCCCGGTCTGGCGCATGGTCTCGATACAGGCGTCGAGCGGGACGAGATGGGTCCCGTCCCCGCGCAGGCTGAGCGAGGCCGCGCTCACCGCCTTGATCGCCCCCAGCCCGTTGCGCTCGATACAGGGCACCTGCACCAGCCCCTTCACCGGGTCGCAGGTCATGCCGAGATGATGCTCCAGCGCGATCTCGGCGGCGTTCTCGACCTGCTCCGGCGTGCCGCCCATCACCGCCGCCAACCCCGCCGCCGCCATGGCCGAGGCGCTGCCGACCTCTGCTTGGCAGCCCGCCTCCGCCCCCGAGATAGAAGCGTTGGTCTTGACCAGCCCGCCAATCGCCGCCGCCGTGAGGAAGAATTCCGGCAGCCGCGCGGTGGTCGCACTCGGTACATGATCCAGCCAATACCGGATCACCGCCGGCAACACGCCCGCCGCGCCATTGGTCGGCGCGGTGACCACCTGCCCGCCGGCCGCATTCTCCTCGTTCACCGCCATCGCATAGGTGAGAATCCAGTCATTGACGCTGTGCGGCGGGACGATGTTCATCCCCCGCTCCGCCATCAGCGCGACATGGATCGCCGGCGCACGCCGCTTCACATTCAGCCCGCCCGGCAGCACGCCCTCGCAGGCCAAGCCGCGCTCGATACAATCCGACATCACCTGCCAGAGCCGCGCGATCCCGGCTTCGAGCCCGGAATGCCCGTGATGTGCGATCTCGTTGGCCCGCTTCATCTCTGCGATGCTCTTGCCGGAGGCGCGCGCCATCTCCAGCATCTGCGCCGCGCTCCGGAACGGAAAGGGCACCGCGATCTCGGCCACCGGCTCGACATCGCGCCCCAGCTCCGCCTCCGTCACCACAAAACCGCCCCCAATGGAATAATAGGTCTCCTGCAGCAGCACATCGCCCTGCGCATCCGTCGCCATCAGCCTCATGCCGTTGGAATGGCCCGCCAGCGCCGGTCCGTAGTCGAAGATCAGATCGGCCTTCGGATCGAAGGACAGCGCGCCCAGCCCCTCCGGCGCAACCTGCCGCGTCGCGGAGATCTCCGCCAGCGCCGCCTCCGCCGCGCCGGCGTCGTAGCTGTCCGGCGCGAACCCGGCCAGCCCGAGGATCACCGCCCGGTCCGTTGCGTGGCCAACACCGGTGAAGGCCAGCGAGCCATGCAGCGAGGCGCGCAGCCCATGCGCTTGGAACGGCGAGCGCCGCAGCGCCTCCAGGAAGCGCCCCGCCGCCACCATCGGCCCGACCGTATGCGAGGAGGAGGGGCCGATCCCCGTCTTGAAGATATCAAAAACGCTCAGAAACATGGAGGCTCCGGTCTGACTGCCCAACCGTTAGCGCCCATCCCGCCGGGCCGACAGCCCCGAAGCGACCCTTTCGGGCACAAAGACGCACATGCGCGCCGCGCCTTGACCCCCCGCACAGCCAGGGGCCCATCCGCCCGCCGCCTGCACCGATGCCGGGCAGCAGCGGTCGCCCGTCGCGCTCGATGCGGCGCAACTATGCCGCGTAGGGCCTTACGAACTGGATATAATGGGCATATAAGCGGTGGAAACCAGCTGGAGTCCGTTCGAATGCCCATCGACCTTTCGCCAATCGACAAGGCAAAGTTTGTCGCCGCCCGTCGCGCCTGCGATTACGTCGAAAGCGGAATGCGCGTGGGTCTCGGAACCGGCTCGACCGCCGCCTGGATGGTGCGCTGCCTTGGCGAGCGGGTCCAGAACGAGCGGCTCGACATTATCGGCGTGCCAACCTCCAGCCGCACCGCGGATCTCGCGCGCAGCCTCGGCATCCGCGTGGCCTCGCTGGACGAGGTGAAATGGCTCGACGTGACCATCGACGGCGCCGACGAGTTCGACGAAAACCTCAACCTGATCAAGGGCGGCGGCGGCGCTTCCCTGCAGGAGAAGATCGTCGCCACAGCCTCGGACCGGATGGTGGTGATCGCCGATGTCGCCAAGGAGGTGAAATCGCTGGGTGCCTTCCCGCTGCCGCTGGAAACGGTGCCCTTCGGCTGGCAGACCACCAAGGCGCTGGTCGAGGAAACGCTGGTCAACATGGACGTGCTCGGCCGCGAGGCGACGCTGCGGATGAATGACGACGTGCCCTACATCACCGATGAGGGCAATTACATCCTCGACCTGCACCTGCACCGGATCGGCAATCCGCGCCAGCTCAGCCTGGTGCTGAACCAGATCCCGGGCGTGGTCGAGAACGGGCTGTTCATCGACATCTGCGACGCCGTGGTGATCGGGCATGGCGACGGCACGGTCGAAGTGCGCGATATCAATGCCGGGACGGTCTCGGAAGAACAGATCGACGTCCTCGAGAGCGACAATATCTTCGCTGATCCGGACAACTAGGCGGCGGTCCCGGACAGGACCGACCTCCGGCAGACAGATTCCAGTCGAAACTCGGGCCCAGCGGCCTGATCTTCGGATCTTGCCAAGGAAGTGGCAGGCTCCGGAAACCCTTTCCATGTTCCTCGCGGGTAAGGCGTTCTTTATGCACGCCAAACAACCATCAGTTGATTTGCGCTGATGCGTGCTCCAAGTTCGACCGACCAGCAAGAAAGGATTTTGCCATGAAAACTTTACTCGCAATCGCAGCTGCGGCTCTCAGTGCAGGGTCCGCCCTGGCCGGCGGCCATAGCGCGGATGACGTGCATTGGCACATCACCATGACGGTCAATGCCGGTCAGGCGGACGCGGTCAAACCGCTTCTCGACCGGATGGTTGCCGCAACGATGGAGAACGAGCCGGGCGCCCTTGTCTATGACTACATGGGGGATGGCGACCAGGTGCATATCTCCGAGCGCTATGCCGACAATGCGGCGGCGATGACCCATATGGGGAATTTCGGTGCGAATTTCGCGGAAGAGTTCATCCAGACCTTTTCGATCAATTCGGTTGCCGTCTACGGGCCGGCCGGCGACGATCTGAAAGAGGTTCTGGCGCCGTTCTCGCCAACCTACATGCAGCAGATCAGCGGCTTCGCACGCTAGGACAGCTATCCGAATCCGGGTGAGTCTCTGACGAGATCCGAGCTGGCTACGTCCAGGGCTCGGATATCCGGGGGCGCGCGGTGACGGGACAGGGGGCGGCAGATCCGGCAAACCGGGCTGCCGCCTGTCATTTGCGCAAATGCGCCGCGTCTGACCCTCACTTCTGCGACGCAAGCGGCTCGCGAATGCCTTTGGTCACCAAATTGCGAAGGCAGGTGGCTCGTAACGCGGCCCACAGACCCTATCTGGGGGTGGCGGCGCGCGACGAGGCGCGATAGGACTTCTGGACAGATATCAAAGGCAAACCGATGGAATTCGACTTCGACCTTTTCGTGATTGGCGGCGGCTCCGGCGGCGTCCGCGCGGCCCGCGTGGCGGCTGGCGATGCTGGCGCCAAGGTGGGTCTTGCCGAAGAAAGCCGCATGGGCGGCACCTGCGTGATCCGCGGCTGCGTGCCCAAGAAGCTGATGGTCTTCGCCTCCGAATATGCGGAAGGCATGCAGGAAGCCGCGGATTACGGCTGGGATGTCACCATCGGCGGCTTTGACTGGCCGAAATTCCGCACCCGGCTCGAAGGCGAGCTGGACCGGCTCGAAGGCGTCTATAACCGCCTGCTCGACGGCTCCGGCGTGCAGGTGTTTGCGCAGCGCGCTACTGTCGCGGACCCACATACCGTTCGCCTCGCCGACGGCACCGAATATACCGCCAAACATATCCTCGTCGCCACTGGCGGCTGGCCGTCGCTGCCCGGCGTGGAGAATGAAGAGCTTGGCATCACCTCCAACGAGGTCTTCCATCTCGACGCGCTGCCCAAGCGCCTGCTGGTGGTTGGCGGCGGCTATATCGCCTGCGAGATGGCCTGCATCTTCAACGGGCTCGGCACCGAGGTAACGCAGTTCTATCGCGGTCCGCAGATCCTGCGCGGCTTTGACGGCGAGGCGCGCGGTCATATCGCCGAGCACATGATCCGCCACGGCATCGAGATCCATTGCGGCACCAATATTGCGGCGATGAAAAAGGTCGAGGACGGCATCGAGGTCACCGCGACCACCGGCGGCACCCAGGTCTTCGACCAGGTGCTCTTTGCCACCGGCCGGACGCCCAACTCCAGGGGGCTCGGGCTGGAAGAGGCCGGCGTCGAGATCGGACGGCGCGGCGAGGTGGTCGTGGACCAGTATAGCCAGACCTCCGTGCCCTCGATCTACGCCATCGGCGATGTCACCAACCGCGTCCAGCTGACGCCGGTGGCGATTCGCGAGGGCATGGCCTTCGTCGAGACCGTCTTCAAGGGCAACCCGACCGCGCCCGATCACGAGCTGATCCCCTCCGCCGTCTTCACCCAGCCGGAATATGGCACGGTGGGGCTGAGCGAGGAGGAAGCGCGCGACGCGGGCCCCATCGAGGTCTACTCCACCGCCTTCAAGCCGATGCACAAGAGCTTCATCGACCGCGAGGACCGGGTGCTGATGAAGCTCATCATCTGCGCCGACACCCGCAAGGTGCTGGGCGTGCATATCGTCGCCGACCATGCCGGCGAGATGATCCAGCTTGCCGGCGTCGCCGTGAAGATGGGCGCGACCAAGGAAGATTTCGACCGAACCGTTGCCGTTCACCCGACCATGTCGGAAGAGCTGGTGACCCTGAAAACACCGATACGCAAGGCCTGAGCGGAGGCCCCGGCGCTTGAAAACCGCGCCGGGACAACCATCTGGAAGCTAACGTATCCCGCGAGACACGAGAGGGAAGAGAGTAAATGGCAGGACATAGTGGCGGACCCTGGGGCGGTGGCTCCGGCGGGGGCGGCCAGAACGGTGGCGGCAATCGCGGCAACAATGGCGGTGGCAAGCGCCCCGGCGACGAAGGCAGCCAGATCCCCGAGATCGACGAGGTCATCAAAAAAGGCCAGGAACAGCTGCGCGTCCTGATGGGCGGCCGCGGCGGCGGTGGGCCGCGCGGCCCCGGCGGCGGCGGCGGCGAAGGTCCGACCTTCTCGCGCGGGACCTTCGTGATCGGCGGCATCGCGGCCGTTGTGCTCTGGGGCCTTGCGTCCTTCTACACGGTGAAGCCGGAAGAGCAGTCGGTCGAGCTGTTCCTCGGTGAGTTCTCCGCCATCGGCAATCCGGGCCTGAACTTCGCCCCCTGGCCGCTGGTGACCGCCGAGGTGATCAACGTGACCTCGGAACGGACCGAAGATGTCGGCGACGATTTCAGCTCGCGCGGTGGCGATACCGGGCTGATGCTGACCACGGATGCCAATATCGTCGATATCGACTTCCAGGTGGTCTGGAACATCATCGATCCGGCGAAATACCTGTTCAACCTGGCGCAAGGTCCCGAAACGGTGCGTGCCGTGTCCGAATCGGCCATGCGCGAGATCATCGCGGCCTCCGAGCTGGCGCCGATCCTCAACCGGGACCGGGGCCTGATCGCCGAGACCGCGAAGACCTCGATCCAGGGGACGCTGGACACTTACGAGTCCGGCATCAACATCGTCCGGGTCAACCTCGACAAGGCGGACCCGCCGCGCGAGGTGATCGACGCCTTCCGCGAAGTCCAGGCCGCCGAACAGGAGCGTGACCGGCTGGAGCGCCAGGCCGATGCCTATGCCAACACGGTTCTCGCTGGCGCGCGTGGTGAAGCCGCGCAGCTGCTGGAAGAGGCCGAAGGCTATCGTGCCCGGGTCGTGAACGAGGCCGAAGGTGAGGCGAGCCGCTTCTCCGCCGTCCTCCAGGAATACCAGAAGGCCCCGGAAGTGACCCGCAAGCGTCTCTACCTGGAGACCATGGAAAAGGTGCTGGGCGACGTGGACAAGGTGATCCTCGGCGAGACCGGCGGCGAGGGGCAAGGCGTCGTGCCGTACCTGCCGCTGAACGAACTGCGCAAGACGGGGGACAAGTGACATGAAGCGTCTGACCTATCTGCTGCCCATCGGCATCGTGGCCATCGCCGTGCTCATGGCCTCCATCTTCATCGTCGACGAGCGTGAAAAGGCGCTGGTCCTGCAATTCGGCCAGATCAAGCGGGTCAAGGAAGATCCGGGCCTCGCGTTCAAGATCCCGCTGATCCAGGAAGTCGTCTTCTATGACGACCGGATCCTGGCGCTGGACACCGACACGATCGAGGTCACGCCCTCGGATGACCGCCGCCTCGTCGTGGACGCCTTCGCGCGGTACCGGATCGAGGATGTGGTCAAGTTCCGGCAAGCCGTCGGCGTGGGCGGCCTGCCCGCCGCCGAGACCCGCCTGAGCTCGATCCTGAACGCACAGATCCGGGAAGTTCTCGGTGCCGACCAGGTGACCTCCGACACCATCCTGTCCGAAGATCGCCGGGTTCTGATGAACCGGATCCGCGACCAGGCACAGGTACAGGCACGTGCGCTTGGCCTGAACGTGGTCGACGTGCGGCTCAAGCAGACCAACCTGCCCGAGCAGAACCTGAACGCGACCTTCGAGCGGATGCGCGCGGAACGTGAGCGGGAAGCGGCGGACGAGATCGCCCGTGGTAACGAGGCCGCGCAGCGTGTGCGCGCGCAGGCCGAACGGACCGTGGTGGAGCTTGTCTCCGAGGCCAACAAGGAAGCCGAGATCGCTCGCGGTGAAGCCGATGCGGAACGCAACGGGATCTACGCCCAGGCCTATGGCGCGGATCAGAGCTTCTTCCAGTTCTACCGCTCCCTCTCGGCCTATGAGGAAGCCCTCAAGGGCGAGAATTCGAGCATGGTCATCGCGCCGGACAGCGAGTTCTTCGAGTTCTTCAAGGGCTCGCAGGGAAGCGCCGCGGAGTGATGGAAACGATCCTGCTCGGCATCGGGCTGGTCTTTGTTCTGGAGGGGCTGGTGCTTGCACTGGCCCCTTCGCGTATTGACGAGATCCTGGAACTGCTGCGCCAGATGTCGGTGGAGACCCGCCGGCTGCTCGGGATGCTGGGTGTCACCACCGGCGCCATCCTGTTGCTGCTCGCGGGCTGGCTGGGCGGCTGAAAGCCGGCCCCGGCAAGGATCCACCCCGACCGCTGCCGCATCATCCCAAGGACGCCCCCCGGATCACCGCCCGTCCATTGCCGCCGTACAACACCAAGGGCCCAGCCGCAGGGGCGCAGCACCATGCGCCATGCCGCATCGGGCGGGCTGAAGGCACACCGGTTTCGACGTACGCACGCGGGCGCCGGGATGGCGGCCCGCTACGCCCCTACCCTTTCCCGGCCCCACGATACCAGCGCACCAGCACCGCCCGGTCTTCCGCTTCCATGTAATTCGCCGCCCCCGGCGGCATGGCATGGGTCACCCCCGCCTGCAGGTAGATGTCCCGCGCATGACGGGCGACGTCGCTCTCGGTTACCAGCTTGACCCCCTTGGGCGGCACACCGATCCCTTCCCAGGCCGGCTCCGGCGCGTGGCACATGGTGCAATTGCTCTGCACCACCTCCACCGCATGCCCGAACCCCTCGGCCGAGGCATAACGCTGCTGCAGCGGCGTCAGCGCCTCCTCCTCCCAGCCCTCATCCTCGCCATAGAGCGGCGCCATCGAAAGCGCCACGATGGCCGCGAACAGAAGAAGCGTCGCGCCCCAGGTCCAGAGCGGCCCCTTCTTCGGCCAGGGCGACGCGTGCAGCGAGTTGAAATAATGCCGGATCGTCACCCCCATCAGGAAGACCAGAGAGGCGATCAGCCAGTTCCACTCGCTCGCGAAGGCCAACGGGTAATGGTTCGACAGCATCAGGAAGATGACCGGCAGGGTCAGGTAGTTGTTGTGGGTCGAGCGCTGCTTGGCGATCCGGCCGTATTTCGCATCCGGCACCCGCCCCGCCTTCAGGTCCCCGACCACGATCTTCTGGTTCGGGATGATGATGACGAACACGTTCGCCGACATGATCGTCGCGGTAAACGCCCCCAGGTGCAGCAGCGCCGCCCGCCCCGAGAAGACCTGCGTATAGCCCCAGGCCATGACCACGAGGATCCCGTAGAGCAGGAGCATCAGCTTGGTATTGTCCTCCCCGAAGGACGACTTGCAGATCCGGTCATAGGCCAGCCAGCCGAGCGACAGCGACGCCATCGAGATCACGATCGCCAGCCAGATCGGCAGGTCCAGCACCTGCGGGTCGACAAGATAGAGATCGGCGCCGAGATAATAGACCAGCACCAGCATGACGAACCCGGTCAGCCAGGTCGAATAGCTCTCCCATTTGAACCAGACGAGATGATTCGGCAGCCGCTCCGGCGCCACGAGGTATTTCTGGATATGGTAGAAACCGCCGCCATGAACCTGCCATTCCTCGCCATAGGCCCCCGGCGGCAGGTCCGCCTCCTTGCGCAGGCCGAGGTCGAGCGCGATGAAATAGAAGGACGACCCGATCCAGGCGATGGCCGTGATCACATGTGTCCAGCGCGCGGCAAATTCCGCCCAGGCCCAGAGGATTGTCATGTCCATCGATCGTCTCCCATTCGCTTGCCTCCGACGTTCCCGCAATCGCCGCAAGAGATCAATTCGAAAGCCGGGGCACCGGGCGGGCTTGCCGTGGCTTGCCTGCTTCGATTAGGAATTGTGCAACCTCCGGCTGATGCCTGCGAAAAACGCGGCACTTGGCCGGAATGGCGCCGTCCGGGCGCTTTGCCTGATGCGCTCCCCGCCAATTTGCCGAAAGTAGCCGAATGCCCACAATCGACTCCATGAACCCCGACATCCCCCTCTTCGCCCGCACGGGCATCAACCTCGCCTCCGCCGGTCTCGGCGCCGAGGCCATTTCCTCTTCGGACGAGTTTTTCGCCCCGCTGGAACGGTTGTTGCACGATCCCGAGCCGGTCTTCATCCCCGGCAAGTTCGACGATCACGGCAAGTGGATGGATGGCTGGGAAACCCGCCGGCGGCGCGGCGGTGGTCACGACCACGCGATCATCAAGCTCGCCGCGCCCGGGCGCATCCTCGGCTTCGACGTCGACACCCGCCATTTCACCGGCAACAACGCCCCCGCCTGCCGGATCGAAGCCGCCCATACCGACGCGATCACCGGCGAAACAAGCTGGGCCGAGATCCTGCCGCACAAGGCACTTGGCCCCGACAGCCAGCATTATTTCCGCTGTGAGAGCTTCGAGAGCTGGACCCATCTGCGGCTGCATATCTATCCCGATGGCGGCGTCGCACGGCTGCGGGTCTTCGGTGTGCCCGAGCTGGATGCCACCGGCGACGGGCAGGAGATCGATCTCGCCGCTGCGCTCAATGGCGGCCGCATCCTTGCGATGTCGGACGCCCATTACGGCGATTACATGCGCCTGCTCGCGCCCGGTCGCGGCGTCGATATGGGCGATGGCTGGGAAACCCGGCGCCGCCGCGAGCCCGGCTATGACTGGATGGTCATCGCGCTCGGCGCGCGCGGGCAGATCGACGGGGTGCAGGTCGATACCGCGCATTTCAAGGGCAACTACCCCGACCGCTGCTCGCTCCAGGCGGCGGACCTGGCCAGCTTCGGCGACGGGCTGACCCAGGCTCTGGTGACCGATTCGATGTTCTGGAAGACGGTGCTGCCGGAAGTGCATCTCGGCCCCGATGCGGTGCATGAATACCGCGACATGCTGGAGGATATCGGCCCGGTGACCCATATCCGCTTCAATATCTTCCCCGATGGCGGGGTCAGCCGGCTGCGTATCCTCGGCCGCCCTGCCTGATCGCATCCTAACGGGACACCAGCAAATACCCGCGCGAGCGGTTGTCATTGTCGGAATCGGGCGTGTTCATCGCGTCGAAGAGCGTTGCGGCATCGACCCAGACCGGCGGGTATTTGTAACGCGAGACATCGAGGATCAGGAACCGGTCGGTGTCGGCATCATAGGCCGCCAGCGGCGAGATATGCCCGCCGCGCTCCTGCCCGATCCCGGCCCGCAGGTAATTGACCAGAACGAAGCTCTCGTCATCCTCGATGCTGGCCACCGCCGCGCTGCGAAACGCATCGAGCGTGCCCTCCTCCGCGTGGTGCACCTGCGCCGAGACCGCATGCGCGCCGAACATCCCCGCCAGTTCGTCCAGCGTCAGCCCCGCCCGCTCGATCCGGGCGCGCGGCTTCACCGCCTCGGTCTCGGGCGTGAACACATTCTCCTGGTCGAACAGGCCCAGCCCCAGCGTCATGTCCGATTTCGGCCGCTCCACCTCCAGCGCATTCAGCACCATGGCGATGGTCGCCGGCCCGCAAAAGGCGGGATGGACCTGGTTGGTGAAATGGATGCCGAGGTCGAAATAATCGGCATTGGCCTCCGAGGAGAGCAGCATCTGCCCACCCTCGGCGCTGTTGAGCGGGATGAGGCTTTGCGGCAAAGGCAGGGTCTCTGCGGCGGCCGGCAGGGCAACCAGCAGGAAGAAAAGGCCGGGAACGAACGGTCTCATGGCAATCCTCGCGCGTGAATGTGCAGTCATCAACGTCTTCGCAATACCCCGCAAGGGTACAGACTGGACGGGATTCGGGCAAATCACGCCGGGCTGGCCGGGGCCGGGCGACGCGGAACGGCCGCCCCGACACCCGGCGCGCCATCATCGCCGGAAGGTGTCGCCTGAACGAAAACGGGCGCCCGAAGGCGCCCGTCCGTAAGTCTCTGTCTGCCCGTCAGCGGCGCGACGGCCCCTTGCGGGTACGCTTCTTGCCCCGCAGGTTCGACTTCTCGATCAGCCCCTCATACTGGTGCGCCAGCAGATGCGACTGGACCTGCTGGATCGTGTCCATCGTCACCGAGACCACGATGAGCACCGAGGTGCCGCCGAAATAGAAGGGGATCGAGAGCTGGTTGCGCAGGATCTCCGGCAGCAGCGCCACCAGCGCCAGGTAGCCCGAGCCGAGGGCCAGCACACGGATCACGACATATTCGAGATATTCCGCCGTTTTCTTGCCCGGACGGATGCCGGGAACGAAGCCGTTCTGGTTCTTCAGGTTGTCGGCGACATCATCCACCTTGAACGACACGTTCAGCGTGTAGAAATAGGTGAAGAAGATGATCATCGAGGCGAAGAACAGCAGGTAGAGCGGCTGTCCGGGGCCGAAATAGGCGAGGATCGTCGACATGACCGGGCCGGTATTGCCGCCCGAGAAGGTCGCGATGGTCGTCGGCAGCAGCAGCAGCGAGGAGGCGAAGATCGCCGGGATGACGCCCGCCGGGTTCACCTTGACGGGCAGGTGCGAAGAGCCGCCATCATAGACCTTCATGCCGACCTGCCGGCGCGGATACTGGATATGGATCTTGCGCAACGCGCGTTCCATGAAGACCACGAAGGCCACCAGCCCGACCATCATCAGCAGAATGCCGATGATCACCACCGGCGAGATGGCGCCGGAACGCCCCGATGCCAGGAACTGCGCCAGAGCGGCGGGAACCTCGGCGATGATGCCGACGAAGATGATGAGCGAGATACCGTTGCCGACGCCGCGGGCGGTGATCTGCTCGCCCAGCCACATCAGGAACATCGTACCGCCAACCAGCGTGATCAGCACCGCGGCGCGGAAGAACCAGCCCGGATCATGCGCAAGCCCGCCGGATTCGAGGCTGACCGCGAGGCCATAGGCCTGGAAGGTCGCCAGGAAGACGGTGCCGTAGCGCGTCATCTGGTTGATCTTCTTGCGGCCCTGCTCGCCCTCTTTCTTCAGCTGTTCGAGTTGCGGCACCATCGAGCTCAGGAGCTGGATGATGATCGAGGCCGAGATATAGGGCATGATGCCGAGGGCGAAGATGCCCATCCGCCCAAGCGCGCCGCCGGTGAACATGGTCAGGATGCCGCCGATCCCGGCGGAGGCCTGTTCCATGAAGTCGCGGAGCGCCCCACCGTCGATGCCGGGGACGGGAATATAAGTCCCGAGCCGGTAGACGATCAGGAGCCCGACGGTGAAGAAGATGCGCTGACGGAGCTCGGTCGCTTTTCCAAGCGCACCCCAGCTCATGTTCGCCGCCATTTGCTCTGCTGCAGATGCCATTCGCGGTCTCTCTCAATGAATGCGCCGCCGGACCGTCTTCCGGTCGGCGGCGCTGGAAAACGTGAGGTGTTAAGTAAGGGGCATCGCCGCCCCTCACAACCTCTTATTCGGCCGCTGCCGCCTTCGTGACGGCCAGCGCGCCGCCGGCCTTCTCGACAGCCTCGATGGCGGCCTTGGAGGCGCCGGTGACCTGGAGGTCGATCTTGGCGGAAAACTCACCCTTGGCGAGGATGCGGACACCGTCCAGCTTGCGGCGGACGAGACCGGAGGCAACGAGCACGTCCTCGGTCACCGGAGCGGAGATATCGATCTTGCCGGCATCGATGAATTTCTGGAGGATGCCGAGGTTCACAACGGCCCAGGACTTGCGGTTCGGCTTGTTGAAGCCGCGCTTCGGCAGGCGCATGTAGAGCGGCATCTGGCCGCCTTCATAGCCGTTCAGAGCCACACCCGAGCGGGATTTCTGACCCTTGATACCACGGCCGGCGGTCTTGCCCTTGCCGGAACCGGCACCACGGGCGATGCGTTTCTTGGAGGGGGTAGAGCCCGCGGCGGGGCTGAGTTCGTGCAGTTTCATGTCGCTTCTCCTTGCCGGATGCGGCCCCCAGCGACGGGAGCGGCCGAACACGGCATTTCTTGTTGGTTGAGTCGGTCCCATATGGGACCACCGGGCGCGTTTACACGTTGCCGCCCAACGTTTCAAGGCCCCAGGACCAAAGCAAAGGGGAATAGCCGGACCGCAGGGCCGAAGCCCGCTGGCGCGGGATCAAACGCGTGCCCCGCCATGCCCGCCCGGTCCGGTCGCGCCGCGGTTTCCGCCAGACGACGCGATCCTGCCGCCACGCCACCGCGCCCCTTGGATCAAGGGTCCCGACCCGCGTCACTCGGGCCTTTGCCAACACTGCGGATAGCCATATCCCCACCGCCAGGGCAGCCCGGTACAGGGACCTCCGCCCAGGCGCACCGCCTGGTACATAGCCACCGCTATGGCCGAATAGGCTTTGCGGACCTGCGCTTCGCTCAGGCCGTACTCCGTCCGGAGGATCTCGTCTTGCGGGCTGGACGTGGCCTCGACACAGCTCTGCAAAACCCCATCGGCTTCAAGCCGCGCCTCGAAGCTCGCCTCCGCCGCCGGATCGGCCCCGGCGTCGTGATAGGCGCGGTCATGGGTCACGCAGCATTCCTCCCAGGGCGGTGTCCCGCCCAGGGCCTCGGCGAATCCCGGGTAGCGTTCGGCCATGAAGGACCAGAGGCTCGACATGCCGCCACTGCAGCCATCCGTCGTGAAGCTGTTCAGCGCGGTGTCGGGGGAGGTCCTGAGCTGCTCCAGCCACTGGTGCGATGGCAGCTCCACCGCCCGCGAGATCTGCGTCTCCCAACCTTCCGCCACAGCTATGCGCGGCAGGACCAGGGACAGGAGCACCAGGGACTTACGGAGACGCATCGCGATACACCTTGTCTGTCGCCACGAGCCCCAGCTGGCTGCCCAGGGCCAGGACCACCCGCTCCAGCGTGCCCAGCTCGGCCCGCTGGGCGATGACATCCCGCGCCAGCGCCGGCTCGTCCGTGATCAGCCCGTTGACGCCAAGGCTCAACATTTCCGACATGGCGAGCGGATCATTCACCGTCCAGACATGGACCCGCTTGCCCGCCTGCTGCGTCGATTGCACCAGCCGATGGCTCACGAGATCCTTGTTCATCGCCAGGAAGTCAGCCTCGAGCTCCCAGGGCCGCCCGACCGCCGCCGAGGCCAGCAATCCAACCGTCCAGTCCGGCCGCAGCGCCTTCATCTTCTGGACCGCCTCGTATTTCAGGCTCATGAGCTGGACCTGGTCCACCATCCCGGCCGCCTCGACCACATCGGCCACGCGCTGCTCCAGCGCGACGTCATGGCCGTAATATTTCAGCTCGATCAGCACGCCGGAACCGCTGTCCCGCGCCATCTCCAGCACCTCGCTGAGCAGCGGCACCCGCTCATCCGCGAATTCCGGCGCGTACCAGCTGCCGATATCGACCCCGGCAAGCGCCTCCCCTGTCGCGTCCCAGGCCTTCAGCGGATCGCCGGCAAGCTTCATCAGGTCGCTGTCATGCAGGACGATCACCTCGCCCTCCGCGCTCTCCTGCACATCCAGCTCGACCCAGTCCGCCGCCTGTTCGATCGCCAGCGCAAAGGCCGCCATCGTGTTCTCCGGCCGCGCCCCGGCCGCGCCGCGATGGGCAATCACCTCGACATGATCTTCCGTGCGGACGGAGAACAGATCCGTCGCCGCAAGCCCCCCGGCCATCGCGGCAATCAGCGATCCGCCGATCAGGACCCGGCGCAATCGATGCCTGTTCTCGCGGCTGCCCCATTCCGGCCGATCCATGCCGGGCCAGCCCGCGCGCTCCATCAGCAGACAGGCCAGCGCGCCCGATGTCGCCGAGGTGACAACGAGATTGACCAGCGACCAGACCCCGATCAGCAGCAGGAAGGCCGCCGCGAGGGCCTGGAGATCCGGTGCGAAGCTGTCGACGACAAGCTCGGCCACGAGCCGCGCCACGCCGAAGACCGCGGCCACAGCAAGGGCGGAGATCGCGCCCCAGGCCAGCAGCGCCAGCAGCAGGTCCAGCCGCCGCCCCGCCATCGCCGCGCGACTGGCCGCGAAGCTGCGTGCCGGATGCACACCGTCGAACAGCACCATCGGCAGGGCAAAGGCCCAGCTCAGCAGCGCCCAGCCGAGCAGCCCGATCATGACAGCCAGCGTGATGCCGATCAGGACCACCGCACGCAGGAATTCGGGCGGGTGCTCGGCAAGATAATAGTTGATGTCATACTCGCCCAGCAGCCTGGCCGCGAGCAGCCCGGCAATCGCCAGGAACGGCACCGTCAGTAGGACGATCCGCAGCAGGAACCGGACGGCAAAGCCGAGAATGCGCGGGAATCGCGGCAGGATATGCGCCACGCCTTCCTCGAAACGCCGCTCGCCCGTCCGCCGCGCATGCAGCGCGATCGCCATCATGAAGGCGATGTTGAGCACATAGCCGGTCAGGACCAGCCCGGCGGCAAACAGAACGGCCGCAAACCCGACCGGAGACAGCAGGAACATCGCGATGTCGAAATCCGACAGGGCGGGCTTTCCCGACAGGCCGATCGCGGCGCGCAGGGCAAGCGATGTCACCGGCGTCAACAGCGCCAGCACGAGAAAGCCGAATACGAGGCGCGACAGCACGAAGGGCCAGCGCAGGCGCCAGGCGTCATGAAACGCGTCCGAGACGGCGCGCAATGGCTTGTTGATCATGAATCGCCTCCTTTGGGACCACGCCCGGAGGCTACCCCCGCGCGGCAGCGAGGTCGATCCTGTCCCCGGCTTTTTCTCCGCAAGCGCTCTTGATCTGAAGTGGGCTTGAGGAATTAGCGTCGCCCAACATTCCGAATCCCCGAAAGGACGCCCAATGCTGAAACGCCTGTTCCGCCGTTCGCCCGCCGCGCTCAAATCCAACGTGGAGGGCGAAATCCTCTCGATCTGCCACACCGAGCAGGTCCGGCGCCTCTCCCTCTCGCCGCATCTGCAACGCGATATCGGCCTCGATTGCGGATGTTCCGGCCCGATGCGCCTGCGCTAGCCCCCTGCCCTCCCTCAAGCGCAGCGACGCGCCTGTTGGCACTGGTTCAAGGCCGAAGGCCGCCGCAGCAGACGCCCTGTCCGCAGCCCACCAAAAGCCCCTCGACACGGCCCAAAAGAAAACGCCCCGGAGCCGGGCTCCGGGGCGTTTCCAATTCAAACCGAAGAGGCTTACTCGCGCTCTTCGATGATCTCGACCAGATGCGGGATCTTGTTGACCATGCCGCGCACGGAAGGGGTGTCCTCCAGCTCGCGGGTCTTGTGCATCTTGTTGAGGCCCAGCCCGATCAGCGTCTGGCGCTGGACGGCGGGGCGACGGATCGGGGAACCGATCTGCTTGACGACGATGGTTGCCATGTCTCGCTACTCCTTACGCTTCGGCCGGGGCTTCGGCGGCTTCGGCAGGTGCCTCGGCAACGGGGGCCTCGTCCTTCTTCAGGATATCGGCGACCTTCTTGCCACGACGCTGCGCAACCATGCGGGGGGAGGACTCTTTCTTGAGACCGTCCAGCGTGGCGCGGATCATGTTGTAGGGGTTCTGCGAACCGATCGACTTGGCGACGACGTCATGGATGCCCAGCATCTCGAAGACGGCACGCATCGGACCACCGGCGATGATACCGGTACCCTGCGGGGCGGTGCGCATCACGACACGACCGGCACCGTGACGACCTTCGACGTCGTGGTGCAGGGTGCGGCCTTCGCGCAGCGGCACGCGGATCATCTGGCGCTTGGCTTGCTCGGTGGCCTTGCGAATGGCCTCGGGGACCTCTTTCGCCTTGCCCTTGCCGAAGCCGACACGGCCCTTCTGGTCGCCAACAACCACGAGCGCGGCAAAGCCGAAGCGCTTACCACCCTTGACGGTCTTGGAGACACGGTTGATCGCAACCAGGCGATCTGCAAATTCCGGGGTTTCGTCGCGGTCGCGACGGTTGCCCCGGCGGTTATCACGTTCTGCCATTCGGCATTCCTTTTCTCATGGCCCATGCACGCGAATGCTGCGGCCGTGGGTTTGTTCAATCCAAGTGAGCCCCGCAAGGAATGCGAGGCCCCCGGATCATCGGGACGGCCCGTGGGCCGCCCACAGGATCAGAACTTCAGTCCGCCTTCCCGCGCGGCGTCGGCCAGAGCCTTCACCTTGCCGTGGAAGAGGAAACCGCCGCGGTCGAAATAGCACTCTTCGACACCGGCTGCCTTTGCACGCTCCGCAAGCAGAGAACCAACCTTGCCGGCGGCCTCCACGTTGTTCTTGCCGACAACACCGAGATCCTTCTCCAGGGAGGAGGCCGCGGCCAGGGTCTTGCCCTGCACGTCGTCGATCAGCTGCGCGCTGATGTTCTTGCCGGAGCGGTGCACGGACAGGCGAAGCTTGCCGGCATTGCTCTTGCGAAGTTTGTTCCGGACGCGCAGGCGGCGCTTCAGGAACAGGGTCCGTTTGCTGTTTGCCATCTTTTTCGTCCTTACTTCTTCTTGCCTTCCTTGCGGAAGATGAACTCGCCAGCGTAGCGAATGCCCTTGCCCTTGTAGGGCTCCGGCTTGCGCCACTCGCGAATGTTCGCGGCAACCTGACCGACGAGCTGCGGGTCGATGCCCTCAACGACGATCTGGGTCTGCTTCGGGCAGGTCACGGTGACGCCGGCCGGAACCGGGAATTCGACGTCATGCGACAGGCCAAGGTTCAACTTCAGCGCGTTGCCGGCCATCTGGGCGCGGTAACCGACACCCTGGATCTCCAGCTCTTTCTTGAAGCCGTCGGTGACGCCGGTGACCATGTTGCCGACCATCGTGCGGGACATGCCCCACTGCTGGCGGGCACGCTTGGACTTGCCGCGCGGCTCGACGGAAACGGTGTTGCCATCGATGGTGATGGTGACATCGTCGGTTGCGGCGAAGCTCAGGGTGCCTTTCGGCCCCTTCACTTCAATGGTCTGGCCGGAGAGGGACGCGGAAACGCCCGACGGCAGCTCGACCGGTTTCTTACCAATACGAGACATTGTCAGACCTCCCTAGAAGACGGTGCAGAGAACTTCGCCACCAACATTGTTGGTACGAGCCGCTGCATCCGACATCACGCCCTTGGACGTGGAGACGATGGAGACGCCCAGGCCCTGACGGACCGAGGGAATGTCACCAACCGACATGTACACACGACGACCGGGCTTCGAGACGCGCTTGAGCTCACGAATGACCGGGGTGCCGTCAAAGTACTTGAGGCTGATTTCGATTTCGGGGTGCTGAGTGTCCTCAACAGACTCGTAACCGCGGATGTAGCCCTCGTCGGCCAGCACATCCAGAACCCAGGCACGAAGCTTGGACGCAGGGGTGCGAACCGTGGACTTGCCGCGCATTTGAGCGTTGCGGATGCGGGTCAGCATATCACCAAGAGGATCGTTCATTTTATCTCCTCCTTACCAGCTCGACTTGACCATGCCGGGGATCTTGCCTTCGGAGGCAAGGTCCCGCAGCGCGATCCGGCTCATCTTCAGCTTACGGTAGTAAGCCTTGGGACGGCCCGAGACCTGGCAACGGTTGTGCAGGCGGGTGGCCGAGGAATTGCGCGGCAGCTTGGCCAGCTTCAGCCGGGCCTTGAAGCGCTCTTCCATCGGGAGGCTCTCATCATTCGCGATTTCTTTCAGCGCGGCACGCTTGACGGCATATTTCGCCACCAGCGCCTCGCGCTTCTTCTCGCGCTCGATCATACCTTTTTTAGCCATAGGTTCTGTTCCCTCAGCTGTTGAACGGCATGTTGAAATGCTTCAACAGCGCCTTGGCTTCCGCATCCGACTTGGCGTTGGTGCAGATAACGATGTCCAGACCCCAGGCCTCATCGACCTTGTCGAAATCGATCTCGGGGAAGACGATGTGTTCCTTGAGCCCCATGGCATAGTTGCCACGCCCATCGAACGACTTGCCGGAGACGCCGCGGAAGTCGCGGACGCGCGGCAGCGCGATGGTTACCAGGCGGTCAAGGAATTCGTACATCCGGTCACCGCGGAGGGTCACCTTGGCGCCCAGCGGCATGCCTTCACGCACGCGGAAGGTCGCGATGGACTTCTTGGCCTTGGTCACGACGGCCATCTGGCCCGCAATCGCGGTCAGGTCGTCTGCAGCGCCCTTGGCTTTCTTGGAGTCCTTCACGGATTCCGTACCGGCACCGATGTTCAGGACGATCTTCTCCAGCTTCGGGATCATCATCTCGTTCTTGTACGAGAATTCTTCCTTCAGCGCGGCGCGGATCTTGGTCTTGTACTCGGCTTTGAGGCGCGGGGTGTAATCGGTTGCGTCAAGCATCAGATCGCGTCTCCCGTGGTCTTGGCGAAGCGGACCTTCTTGCCCTCTTCCTCGCGGAAGCCGACGCGGGTCGCCTTGCCGTTGGCATCGACGATGGCCAGGTTCGACAGGTCCACCGGCATCGCCTTGGCAATGCGGCCGCCCTGGGAATTCTGGGTCTGACGGGTGTGACGGACGGAGATGTTGATGCCGCCGACGATGGCCTTGCCGGCCTTCGGGTCGACTTTCTCGATCTCGCCGGTCTTGCCCTTGTCCTTGCCGGACAGGACGAGCACGGTGTCACCCTTGCGGAGTTTGGCAGCCATCTTACAGCACCTCCGGAGCGAGCGAGATGATCTTCATGAAGTTCTTCGCGCGCAGCTCGCGCACGACCGGGCCGAAGATACGGGTGCCGATCGGCTCACCGTTATTCCCGAGAATAACAGCAGCGTTGCGGTCGAAACGAATGGCAGTGCCATCCTCACGACGAACTTCCTTGGCGGTCCGGACGACAACTGCTTTACGCACGTCACCCTTCTTCACACGGCCGCGCGGGATGGCTTCCTTGACCGACACCACGATGATGTCGCCCACGGACGCATATTTCCGCTTCGAGCCGCCGAGGACCTTGATGCACTGAACCCGGCGAGCACCGGAGTTGTCAGCGACATCCAGATTGGTCTGCATCTGGATCATTAGGTTTCTCCCGACCTTTGGGGGATGTTCTTGCTCTTCCCCCCAGGGTTTCGATCAAACTGAGCTGTGATCCGGCCTCAGGCCGAAACCACCTCCCAGCGCTTCGTCTTCGAAATCGGCGCACATTCCTGGATGCGGACCTGGTCGCCGATCTTGAATTCGTTCTTCGCGTCATGGGCGCGATACTTCTTCGAAGACCGGATGGTCTTGTGCAGAAGCGGATGCTTGAAGCGACGCTCGACGAGAACCGTTACGGTCTGCTCGTTCTTGTCGCTGGTGACGGTGCCGGTCAGAATACGCTTGGGCATGGATTAAGCCTCCGCTGCGGCCGACGCCGCCTTTTCGTTCAGAACAGTCATCACACGCGCGATGTCACGGCGAACCTGACGGGTGCGTGCGGTGTTTTCCATAGCGCCAGTGGCCTGCTGAAAGCGCAGGTTGAAGGCTTCTTTCTTCAGATCGGTCAGTTTCTCGCGGAGCTGGTCCGGAGTCTGATCGCGAAGTTCGGTGGCGTTCATCGCCATTTCCTTTCTCAAAACGCCAGTGAGCCCCTGGATTGCTCAGGGTCACTCGAGACCTGACGGATGATTAGACATAAACACACACGAATCCCGTCGCCGGGAATCCGTGGGATGCCGCTCTATAGGGGTGAGTCCGCGCGGGGGCAAGGAAAAAAGGCCCAAACCGCACCTGCCCGCCACCCTTCGCCACAAACACCAACGAAAGTCGGACCAGCGCCTGCCCGTGGGCTGGCGCCGCAACGCCCCACGGAAGGGCGCCCAGCCCGGGACGCGCCCGACCTCGGGAGGGCGTCCACTCCGCCGGGAATTGGCACTTTATCCCGCAACCCACTGTGACGCTGGTGCATCTCGCAACGCCGCAAAACGCCCTCCCTGGGGGGAGGTCGGGCGTGGCCCGGGCTGGTCGCCCGGGCTACCGTATGGAGAGGCCACCGCCCTAGAAAGGAATTTCATCCAACTCTACTTCCATCGAGAAATCGTAATTCAATGTTCCTTCAGATGTTACAATCTCGATGGGAAGCTTTCCCTTTGCGGTATAAGAGTCTTTCTCCTCCACACCATCCCACTTGGACCAAAACTGTTTTTTTAGACGAACTCGCTCTTGCGCAAACGCTTTTGGCGCAATCCTCTTCAGTTTGGGTACGACAAGGTTCTTTTTCAGGCGTGGTTTTCCAGACAAGTCAAACTCGCACGCGGTTCCGCCGTCACTTGCTGTCCATTCGCTTGTTGTCAGCACATGAATGGCCTCTATCTCCGGACTCTTCTGATCCGTCGGGTTCCGCATCTTGATGATCAAGTCGAAGGTGCCTTCGTGAAAATACTCGCCCTTCTCCAATAGTTCGTTTTCTGTGGAAACTGCTAGAGAGATAGTTTCCGACTTCTTCTTCTGCGTTTCGGTCTTCAACCAATCGACGCGTGGATGGAGTTGTGCTTTGAGATCTTCGATAGTGCCGTCATAAACCACGTGTGGGTGGTGCTTAAGATCGAAAGGAATATCCGAGGCATTCTGAGTTATCAGAGCGCATTGCTTATTCTTTGCATGAGCATATCCCACTTCGTAGAACACGTTTGGATTCATCCCTGTCATTTCGGCAATGACAAAATCGCTGTTTTCGATCTGTCGATAGACGCGTTCTAGAATTGTCTCACTGAAATGCTGTTCATCGACGCGTTCCGCGACCACTCCGAGATCGTCGCAAGTTTGCTTTATTCCATAAAGATAAACATCACGAAACTCTGATTGGAACGGCATCAGCACGAATGCGAATGGCTTGTAGTTTGACATTTGGCTACCCGAAATTGCGCCCTGCAGCCATGTTGTGAGGGAGCCCACTCGAACGGTCAAGCTACTTAATATGCTCTGGGTGAGGCTTATACCCACCCCTCCTAGCATTCGAGCTCAGACTGAACGCGTCGCCGACCTCAATCCTCAAATCCACCATGATACCCGCCCTCGCCGGAACCGGGATACCGCGTCCGCCGGCTCTGCCGCCCGACCTCCTGCGCCGCTTCGAACCGGCTCGCCGTCTCCTCGAAATCCCGGCGCAAGGTCTCGACCGAGCGGGCATCGAACCGCTCGATCATCTCCAGGTCGCGCATCGACACCACCGCGGCGAAGGGGCGGCCATGCTTGGTCAGCAGGATGCGTTCGGGGATATGGCTCACCCGCGCCGTCCACATCGCGATATGCGTGCGGAACTCGCTGAGCGGGATCATCTGGGTCTTGATATGCGGGGCGGGGGACATCTCGGGCATGCCCGCATCTGACCCCAGCCCGGTTTCGGGAATGTTAACCCTGCGCGCGCTGCCGCCGGCTTGAGTTTTCGGTCGGTCATTCGGTCAAAACCCCCATCCGGTTTGACCGAAAAAGCGACCGAATCCGATCTCCGTCGCCTCAAAACCGCTCTCGGACCCCGGTATCACCCGAAAAAAAGGTCATATCGGTCCGATTTTCGGTCAAACACGACCATGGTTTCGTACATTTCGACCGAAAATCCGGCCCCGCCAGCTCAATCCCAACGGTAGTTGAAGCTCACGCTGATCCGCTCGTCCTCGGCCATGTTCAACGGCACCTCGTGGCGCAACCAGCTCTCCCAGAGCAGCACATCGCCCACCTTCGGTGTCATGTGGATAAAGGTCTGCAACTCCCGCCGCGCCCCTTTTTTCCTTGGCGGTGCCGCCATCATCCGCCCCGAGCGCGGGTCCTCCAGCTTCAAAGCCGACGCCCCCTCCGGCATCGACACATAGGTCGTCCCCGAGATCACCGAATGCGGATGCAGATGCGAACTGTGCGTCCCGCCCTCCGGCAGAATGTTGATCCAGAGATCCTCCAGCTCAAGCTTTCGCCCATCCAGATCCAGCTCCAGATCTTCAGCAAAAACAGCAACATGCCGATCCAGCACTTCCTTCAGATCGGCAAAGACAGGGAAACGCCAGGGCAGGTCTGTCAGCGATGCATAGGACGTGTAACCCGGATACCCGTTCTCCTCGCACCATTGCTGGCCGGCCTCGTCGTCCTCGGCGATCACGAGGCACGAATTCTCCAGCTCGGCCGGGTCTATGGGCTTGCCCTGCTCGCCGAGCGCGGCGCGGTAGAGGCGGGTGACAAAGAGCGAGTCGATCTGGGGCATGCGCCTCTCCAGCAGGCAGTGAGGAAAACGCTGGATACTAGGCCGACAGGTATCCCGTGAGCAAGGACAGGAAGGCTCCGACATGCACAACGATGATCGCCCGGTCCTTCCACATCACGCCGACAGCCATCCAGAGACCGATGCCGATGAAGAAGGCGAAGACGTTCCAGGGGACGATGTTCATCCCGGTCAGCCCGTAACCGACCAGTTGCACGGCGGTGGCGATCCACTTGACGATATCGACCGGCTTCATGCAGGTCCCCTTGCTTCAGAAACGACAAAGACGGGGGAAACCCCGTCTTTGCCAATTGGTGTTGGCCCCTCTCGGAGCCCGGGAACCGGGTTTACCAGTCCTCGCGGACCACGATCCGGGTCTTGATCGGCAGCTTCATCGCGGCCAGGCGCAGAGCCTCGCGAGCGATTTCGTCGGTCACACCGTCGATCTCGAACATCACGCGGCCGGGCTTCACTTTGGCGGCCCAGTAATCGACCGAACCCTTACCCTTACCCATCCGGACTTCGGTCGGCTTGGAAGTAACCGGGGTATCCGGGAAGATCCGGATCCAGACGCGACCCTGACGCTTCATGTGACGCGTCATGGCCCGACGGGCGGCTTCGATCTGGCGCGCAGTGATGCGCTCCGGCTGGGTTGCCTTGAGGCCATAGTGGCCAAAGTTCAGGTCAGACCCGCCCTTGGCTTCGCCCTTGATCCGGCCCTTGTGGAGCTTGCGGAATTTTGTGCGCTTCGGTTGCAGCATATTCTCTACTCCTTACCGATCACGGTCACGGCGACCGCCGCCACCAGAGCCACGGGGACCAGGCGCATCCTGAAGCTCCTGAGCCTTGCGGTCACGCGCCGCAGGATCGTGCTCCATGATCTCGCCCTTGAAGATCCAGACCTTGATGCCGATGATGCCGTAAGCCGTGAGGCTGTCTTTCTGGGCATAATCGATATCGGCCCGCAGGGTGTGCAGGGGCACACGGCCCTCACGATACCATTCGGTCCGGGCGATCTCGGCGCCGCCAAGGCGACCCGCGACGTTGACCCGGATGCCGAGGGCACCCATGCGCATGGAGTTCTGAACCGCGCGCTTCATGGCACGACGGAAGGACACACGACGCTCCAGCTGCTGGGCGATGGATTCGGCAACCAGGGCCGCGTCCAGCTCAGGCTTGCGCACCTCGACGATGTTGAGATGCACTTCGCTGTCGGTCATCTTGGCGAGCTTCTTGCGAAGCACCTCGATATCCGCGCCCTTCTTGCCGATGATGACACCGGGACGGGCAGTGTGGATCGTCACGCGGCACTTCTTGTGCGGACGCTCGATGATCACACGGCTGATACCAGCCTGCTTGCACTCCTTCTCGATGAAATCGCGGATGGCGACATCTTCGAGCAGGAGGGTTCCGAAGTCCTTGGTGTCGGCGTACCAGCGGCTGTCCCAGGTGCGGTTCACCTGCAGGCGCATGCCGATCGGATTGACTTTATGACCCATTAGGCTTGCTCCTCGACCTGGCGGACCTTGATGGTCAGTTCCGCGAAGGGCTTGTTGATCCGGCCGTAGCGACCACGGGCCCGGGGGCGACCGCGCTTCATGACCAGGTTCTTGCCGACCCAGGCTTCCGCGACGATCAGCTCGTCAACATCCAGGTTGTGGTTGTTCTCGGCGTTGGCAATCGCGGACTGAAGGCATTTCTTCACGTCCTCGGCGATACGCTTGTGCGAGAAGGTCAGGTCCGTCAGGGCCTTTTCAACCTTCTTGCCGCGGATCAGTTGCGCGACCAGGTTCAGTTTCTGAGGAGACGTCCGGAGCATACGCACCTTGGCCATCGCCTCGTTCTCCGCCACGCGGCGGGGATTCTTTTCCTTGCCCATGGTGGATTATTTCCTCTTGGCTTTCTTGTCCGCCGCGTGACCATAATAGGTACGGGTCGGAGCGTATTCGCCGAACTTCTGGCCGATCATGTCCTCGGACACGTTGACCGGAATATGCTTCTGGCCGTTATACACACCGAAGGTGAGACCAACGAACTGCGGCAGGATGGTGGAGCGGCGCGACCAGATCTTGATGACCTCGTTGCGGCCCGACTCGCGGGACTTCTCGGCCTTCTTCAACACGTAGCTGTCGACGAAGGGACCTTTCCAAACGGAACGCGACATCTATCAGCGACCCTTCTTCTTGGCGTGACGCGAACGCACGATGAGCTTCTGCGACGCCTTGTTGGTGTTGCGGGTGCGCGCACCCTTGGTCGGCTTGCCCCAGGGGGTGACCGGGTGACGACCACCGGAGGTCCGGCCTTCACCACCACCATGCGGGTGATCGATCGGGTTCATGACCACACCACGGACCGACGGACGCTTGCCCATGTGGCGGACACGACCGGCTTTACCGAGGTTCTGGTTGGAGTTGTCCGGGTTCGACACGGCACCGATGGTGGCCATGCATTCCTGGCGCACGAGGCGAAGCTCGCCCGAGCTGAGACGGATCTGCGCGTAGCCACCGTCACGACCAACGAACTGGGCATAGGTGCCGGCAGCGCGCGCGATCTGGCCACCCTTGCCGGGCTTCAGCTCGATATTGTGAACGATGGTACCGATGGGCATGCCCGAGAACGGCATCGCGTTGCCCGGCTTCACGTCCACTTTCGAGGAGGCAATGACCTTGTCGCCAACAGCGAGACGCTGCGGGGCAAGGATGTAGGCCTGCTCGCCATCTTCATACTTGATCAGCGCAATGAAGGCGGTCCGGTTCGGATCGTATTCGATCCGCTCGACGGTGGCCGCCACGTCGACCTTGTTGCGCTTGAAATCGACGATCCGGTAGAGGCGTTTCGCCCCACCACCGCGGCGTCGTGCAGTGATACGTCCGGTGTTGTTCCGGCCACCCTTCTTCGTCAGACCCTCTGTGAGGGATTTGACGGGGCGTCCTTTCCACAGCTCCGAACGGTCGATCAGCACCAGCCCGCGCTGGCCCGGCGTCGTCGGCTTATACGACTTGAGTGCCATGCTTTCTGTCTTCCGTTAGCTTTGCAGGGCTTTGCGCCCCGCTATGTATGGGCCTTTCGGCCTGGGTATAGGGCCCTCGCGAGAGGTCCCCGGGTTTTGCTCTTGCGAACAATACCAAAGCCCCGGACGAATCCGGGGCCATGGCGATGCGCTCTGATATGGGAGCTATGGACAGTCGTCAAGCCTTTCCCGCTAGGCGGATCGGGCCCGCCATCGCCCACCGACCCGCTCCGGGACCGAAGGGACGATCCGCCCCCTCCCCCGACACCGTCCAGACGGGTCGGATGGAACTTTTTGCGCTCTTAATCGGGAGGGTATCGGACCGTCTCCGAACCCGCCACCAACTGTCTCGAAACCATGGACAAGCTTCCGATAATTCGTCCCAATTCCGCCCCAATCGAAGACCATATCGGACGGAAATGAACAGCGTTCCACAAGGAACGGCGACGGAGATGGAGGAACAGGCAGGTGCGGAAAACCGGGACGATCCAGCGCGACGAAAGCATGGTCGGGTCCTGGGTGCTGATCCTGTCGCTGTTCTCGCTCCTGATTGCCTTCAGCTTCACATCCGACCTTCCCGTCGACCAGCAAGCCGTCGTCATGCGGTCCCAAGGGCTGGACCAGGGCAACATCGTGCTGGCCGAGGAAGCAGCCTGTCGTGACGGCGGGGGCGTGAACTGCGCCTGCCAGGGCCGGATCGCGGGGTACATCCAGTATGAAGGCGCCATGCCGCGCCCATATCTCACCATGAGTGCAGCAGACCGCCAGCAGCTCGCCCGCTCCCAATCCGCGCATAGCTGCGACGACCGGACCGGACAGCTTTTCTGAGCACGACCGGCGGGCCGCTGCGACTGGACAATGCGCCCTCCGGCAGCAATGATCCCGCCACGCCATCGTCAATGCGAACGGGACCGGCATCATGTACAGAACGGCCAGGAGACATGCCGCCATGGCAGCCAAGGCGACCGCCTGCGCCTCGCTGCTGGTGCTGTCGGGGTGCGGCGGCGCGGCCGGAAACAGCGAGACGAAGGCGGGGCCGGTCTCCCGGGGGGCGGTATCACCCCAGACCTATGCCGGAGACCTGCGCCTGCGTGTCGCCGACAGCTTTTCCACCAAGGACGGAACCAACCTTCCGGTGTCGCTCTATCTGGGGCTCTTCTCGGAGACGGAAACCCGGCTTGGCATCAATGCCTTCCTGGACCTGCGCGACATACAACGCGCCCTGCCCGAGCTGCTCACCGGCAAGATCGAAGCCGATTGTGGGATTGATCTGGACATCACCTTTGAGGGAGCCGAGGCCGAGGGGGAGTTCGTGCGCGCCAGGGGAACCGTCAAGGCCACCCTCTACAGGTGCCATGGCCGCGACACGGAGGAAGAGCGGCGCGGATTCCGGCTGCTGTCCCAGACCATCGATGTCGAGGCGCGTGCCACGGCCTCCCTCGAACGGGACTGCGTCAATGTCCGGCTGGACGACCTCCAGCTCGAGCCGCGCGGGCTGGTCGGCGGGATGGCCAATCTCTTCGGTCTTACCGAACGGGCGCGCACCGCAATCCTGTCCGCGGGCGAGACGAAGCTGTCCGAGAACCCGATCTGCCCCGACATGCCCATCGCCCTGGAGCGGCTCGACCCGGATTTCAGCGAGGGCGGGTTGCGAGAGATCGACGAGGGCGGGCTGGGCGCGGCCCTGTCCGGATCGGTCGATCTCAACGCGGAAAATGTTGTCGAGATCCTGGCCCTCGCACAGGCCCGCGGCTCGCCCCCTGGCCCCAGCAAGACATTGCAGCCGCCGGCATCCGGACCAGGTGTCAGCTACCGGATCGACGAAACGCTCAAGGCGCTTGAAACAGAAATCCCCTACGGGCTCGATCTCAGCCTGTACGCAGCCGCCCCCACCCGCCTTGGAACGGAGGCACAGCTCGACCTTCGGCGCCTGCAGACACAGCTTCCCGATCTGCTCGCCGATACCGTCCTGTTCGACAGTTGCGGCTCCCGGGTCACTCTGCACGGGGTGGAAGCCGAGGCATCCGGCACCAGCCTCATCGCCACCGGGCCGCTCGAACTGGAGAGTTTCGACTGCGAACGCACCGCGCCGGGCACATGGCAACGCGGGGCCGCCAGCGGCAATGATTATGGGACCGTCCGGTTCGAAGCCTCGACGGATCTCGACGAGAACTGCGTCGTCTTTCGCCTGCTCGGGGTCGAGCGGGACCCGCCGCTTCCACTTGCCGAGACCGAAGACGAAAGCGGCCGGCCACAGGCCATTCGCGCCCTTCTGCTCGAAGCCATCGGCCTGATGCTGGAGCATCGCCCGCTCTGTCCCGTCCTGCCGCCCGCAATCGAACTGCTCGATCCCCATTTCACCCGGGGGACCCCACAGGAAATCGGCGAGGGTGGTGTCGGGATTGCGCTGGACGGATCCATCGACATCAGCACAACGACCCTGATCCAGCTGCTCGGCCTGTTCCAGCAACGCGGGCTGCTGCCGCCCAGCCCCTGACCCCCGGCACGAGCCGGATGCGCGCTGGCTAAGGCCGAGCCAAAACGCATGCCACCCGCAACAAAAAAAGGGCCCCTGCCGTGGCAGGGGCCCCAATCTCGCGATCAGATCCTGGTCTCAGAGACCGGTGGATACGTCGATCGTGTTACCCTCTTCGAGGGTCACATAGGCTTTCTTGACGTCCTTGCGCTTGCCGAGTTGACCCCGGAAACGCTTGACCTTGCCCTTGGTGATGGTCGTGTTCACGGCCTTCACCTTGACACCGAAGAGACCTTCGACGGCCTCCTTGATCTGGGGCTTGGCGGCGTCGATAGCCACTTCGAAAACCACAGCGTTCGTCTCGGAGGCCATGGTGGCCTTTTCCGTGATGATCGGCTTGCGGATCACGTCGTAATATTCAGCTTTCACGCTCATTTCAGACGGGCCTCCAGAGCTTCGACACCCGCCTTCGTGATCACGAGCGTGTCACGCTTGAGGATGTCCATGACGTTGGCACCGATCGAGGGCAGCACGTCCAGACCTTCGATGTTGGAAGCGGCGAGAGCGAATTTCTCGTTCACTTCGGCACCATCGATGACCAGCGCGCGCTTCCAGCCGAGTTCCTTGACCTGCTTGGCCAGGATCTTGGTCTTGGCTTCGTCCAGGGCGGCGGTCTCGATGACCACCAGGTTGCCGGAGGCGACCTTGGACGACAGCGCGTGCTTCAGACCGAGCTTGCGGACCTTCTTGGGAAGATCGTGGGCATGGCTGCGCGGGGTCGGACCCTTGTAGATACCACCCTTGCGGAAGATCGGCGCGTTGCGGTCGCCGTGGCGAGCGCCACCGGTGCCCTTCTGGCGATAGATCTTCTTGGTCGAGTAGCTGGTCTCCGAGCGGGTCTTGACCTTGTGGGTACCGGCCTGCGCCTTGTTGCGCTGCCAGCGGACCACGCGGTGCAGGATGTCGGCACGCGGTTCCAGGCCGAAGATCTCTTCGGACAGTTCCACGTCGCCGGCGGCCCCGCCGTCGAGCTTGATCACATCAAGTTTCATTCTTCCGCACCCCCTTCAGCAGGCGCTTCGGCCGGAGCCTCGGCGACGGCGGCAGCTTCAGCGGCCTTGATCGCGGCCGGGAACGGCACGCCTTCGGGCAGCTTCTTCTTGACGGCGTCCTTGATGGTGACCCAGCCACCCTTGGAGCCCGGAACGGCGCCCTTGACCATGATCAGGCCACGGTCGGCGTCGATACGAACGACTTCCAGGTTCTGGGTGGTAACACGGGCAGCACCCATGTGACCGGCCATCTTCTTGCCCTTGAACACGCGGCCCGGGTCCTGACACTGACCGGTGGAACCGTGCGAACGGTGCGAGATCGACACGCCGTGCGAGGCGCGCAGACCGCCAAAGTTGTGCCGCTTCATGGCACCGGCGAACCCCTTACCGATCGAGGTGCCGGACACGTCGACCTTCTGACCGGCAATGTAATGCTCGGCAGAGATCTCGGCGCCAACGTCGATCAGGTTTTCCGGGTCCACGCGGAACTCGGCCACCTTGCGCTTGGGCGCAACATTGGCAGCAGAGAAGTGACCACGCATGGCTTGCGAAGTCCGCTTGGCCTTGGCCGAACCGGCGCCCAGCTGCACGGCGGTATACCCGTCGCGATCGATGGTGCGCTGGTCGACGACCTGCAGGTTTTCCAGTTGAAGAACGGTCACAGGGATCTGCTTTCCGTCCTCGAGGAAGAGGCGGGTCATACCCACCTTCTTGGCAATAACTCCAGAGCGCATAATCCGATGCCCTCCTTAGTTCAGCTTGATTTCGACATCGACGCCGGCCGCGAGGTCGAGCTTCATCAGCGCGTCCACGGTCTGCGGGGTCGGGTCGACGATGTCGAGCAGACGCTTGTGGGTACGGATCTCCCACTGGTCGCGCGATTTCTTGTCGATGTGAGGGCCACGGAGGACCGTGAACTTCTCGACCTTGTTCGGCAGCGGGATCGGGCCGCGCACTTGGGCGCCCGTCCGCTTGGCGGTGTTGACGATTTCCTGTGTGCTGGAATCCAGCACGCGGTAGTCAAACGCCTTCAGCCGAATACGGATGTTCTGGCTTTGCATTGTCAGTCAGCCTTATTCTCGGCATTGGAGTTGAGAGGTCGAATGCGGCTCATTCCACACCCGGCGTCGAACTCGGATAAAACGGGTGGGGCAGGCCCGCAGGCCCACCCCGAAATCCAGTCTCGATCTTCGATTACTCGATGATCTTGGAGACAACGCCGGCGCCGACGGTGCGGCCGCCTTCGCGGATGGCGAAGCGCAGCTTCTCTT
>CANMIP010000044.1 GCA_947497945.1 uncultured Tropicimonas sp.
CTTTCGCATGCGTCTGCTCCTGCAAAGGTTGGGCAGACTCTACATCACGGTGAGGGACTTTCCGGGGGGCAGGTCAGGCACGGCGACCTTTGGTTCGGTTTGTGGCCAAAGACGGGCTCCAGTCACGAAAAGGCCCCCCGCCCGATTATGGGCGAAGGGCCTGAAAGCCTCAGAGCTGTCGCCAGACGGCCTCAGCCACCATGCTTGCGGATCACCTCGACAAGCTGGGCGGTGGAACCGTCCTTGCCCTCGGTGCCTGCCTCGCCGGCAACGACCGGGCCAAGCGCGGTGGCCAGTTCCTTGCCAAGTTCGACGCCCCATTGGTCGAAGCTGTTGATCCCGAGGATGACGCCCTCGACGAAGACGCGGTGCTCGTAGAGCGCCACGATCTGGCCGAGCACTTCCGGGGTCAGCAGCGGATAGACCAGCGTGGTCGACGGGCGGTTGCCCGGGAAGACGCGGTGGCGCGCCTGGCGCTCCAGTTCGGTGCCCTCGAGCCCCTTCGCCGCCATGATCGCCGTTGCCTCTTCCAGCGAGCGGCCGCGCAGCAGCGCCTCGGACTGGGCAAGGCAGTTGGCGACCAGCAGGCGGTGCATATGGGCGAGGTCTTCCTCGTGACCGCGCGCACCGACCATGAACTCGCAGGGCACGACGCCCGTTCCCTGGTGGATCAGCTGGTAGAAGGCGTGCTGGCCATTGGTGCCCGGTTCGCCCCAGACGACGGGGCCGGAGACCTCTTCGAGATCGGCGCCGTCCATCGAGACGCGCTTGCCATTGCTCTCCATTTCGAGCTGCTGGAGATAGGCCGGCAGGCGCAGAAGCCGCTGCTCATAGGGCAGCACCGCGCGGGACGGGTAGCCGCAGATCTGGTGGTGCCAGATGCCGACAAGCGCCAGCAGGACCGGCAGGTTTTCTGCCAGAGGTGCTGCCTTGAAGTGGTTGTCCATGCCCTGCGCGCCGCGCAGGAAGGCACGGAAGGCCGGGCCGCCAATGGCGAGCATGACCGAGAGGCCGATCGGGCCCCACATGGAATAGCGTCCGCCAACCCAGTCCTCGAAGCCGAAGACGCGGGACGGGTCGATGCCGAAGGCGGCGGTCTTGTCCGTGGCGGAGGAGAGGGCGGCGAATTGGGCGGCCGGGTCCGAGACCTTTTCACTCATCCAGGCGCGCGCGGTCTGCGCGTTGGTCATGGTCTCGATGGTGGTGAAGGTCTTGGAGGCGACGATGACCAGCGTCGTTTGCGGGTTCAGCGGCCGCAGAACGTCGGCGATATGGGCCCCATCGACATTGGAGACGAAATGGCAGTTCGGCCCGTCCGCATAGGGCATCAGCGCCTGCAGCGCCATGACCGGGCCGAGATCGGAGCCGCCAATGCCGATATTGACCACATCGGTGATCTTGCCGCCCTGGCCGGTAAAGGTCCCGGAGCGAACCTCGTCGCAGAAGGCATCCATGCGGTCCAGCGTGGCCAGCACTTCGGGCATCACGTCCTCGCCGTCGACCACGACCGGGCCGCCGTCGAGATTGCGCAGCGCAGTGTGCAGCACGGCGCGGCCCTCGGTCTCGTTGATCTTCGCGCCGGCGAACATCGCGTCGCGCCTTGCGGCAAGATCCGCGCCCTCGGCGAGCTTGACCAGCAGGCCAAGCGCCTCCGCGTCGATATTGGTCTTCGAGAAATCGAAGAGCATATCGCCGAAACTGGCGGAAAACTTGCTCGCACGGCCGCTATCGGCCTCGAACAACGAAAGAATGGACCGGCTGTCGACTCCGGCCCGATAGGCTTTCAGCTCATTCCACATGGGTGACCTCTATTCTGCCCAATGAACGTTTGCGTCATTCAATACGAGCTTCACCGGCGCTTCACGAGGCGACATGTTGCGCGCCCGCTCCAGCGCCTCGCGCTTTTCGGGGCCGGTGATAAGGATATGCGTGTGCATCGCGTTCTGCAGCGCCGGCGCGGTGAGCGTCACGCGCGGCTCGGGCGCGGTGGGCGAACGCAGCGCCATCAGGACCGGCGCATTCGGCGCGATCGCTTCCTCGATACGATCCGCATCCGGGAAGAGCGAGGCGATGTGGTAATCATTGCCCATGCCCAGCAGCAGCACGGTGATCGGCAGCACGAGACGCACCTCGGCGATCATCGCGTCCACGGCCTCTTCCGGCGTGTCGGTCTCGCCGCGAATGCGCTGAAGGTAGGCAGCCTCGGCATTGTTGACCAGAAGCCGCTCCTTGAGGAGCCGGGTGTTGGAGCGCGGCGCGTCCTCGGTCACCCAGCGCTCATCGGTGGGCACGATATTGACCCGGTTCCAGTCCAGCGCGGAGGCCGAGAGCGAGTCGAAGACCGGCCCCGGCGTCGTGCCGCCCGGCACGCAGAAGGTCGCCCGCGGCTGGGTCAGCAGCGTGTTCTTCAGCTCGCTGGACAGCCTGTCGGCAAGGCCGATCATCATCAGCTCCCGATCGGGGTATTCGATGAAATTCATGGCCGGATCTCCCTCCATCTTCTTCCGTCGCGATGCAACAGCATCAGCGCGTCGTCTGGCCCCGAAGAGCCCTGGTCGTATGGTGAAGGAATATGCCCGCGGGCTTCCCATCCTGCAATGACCGGATCGGTCCAGGCCCAGGCAGCCTCGACCTCGTCGCCCCGCATGAAGAGCGTCTGGTTGCCGCGAATCACGTCCATGATGAGGCGTTCATAGGCATCGGGGATGGCCTCATGCTCCTCGCCGAGCGCCTCGGCGAAGGTCATGTCCAGCGGCACGTCGATCAGCCGCATGCCGCCGGGGCCGGGCTCCTTGATCGTCACGCCGAGCTGCATGCCCTCATTGGGCTGAAGCCGGATCGACAGGATGTTGGAATGGCGTCCGCGCGGCACGTCGAAGATCGAATGCGGCGCGTCCTTGAAGACGATGGCGATCTCGGAGGCCCTGGCCTTCAGCCGCTTGCCGGTGCGGATATAGAAGGGTGTACCCGCCCACCGCCAGTTCGAGACGGAGAGCCGCATGGCGAGGAAACACTCGGTCCGCGAGCGCGGATCGCCGACATCCTCGAGATAGGACGGCCCGCCCGGACCGGCGGAATACTGCCCGCGCACGATATCGTCCGGCTCCATCGGCTCCAGCGCGCGGATCACCTTGAGCTTCTCGTCGCGCACCGCGTCGTGATCATAGCGCGAGGGCGGTTCCATCGCGATCAGGCAGACGAGTTGCAGCAGGTGGTTCTGCACCATGTCCCGCATCGCGCCGACCGTGTCGTAATACTCGCCGCGCCCGCCAACGCCGACCGTCTCGGCCACGGTGATCTGGATATGATCGACATACTGGCTGTTCCAGAGCGGCTCGAAGAGCATGTTGCCGAAGCGCACGGCCATCAGGTTCTGGACCGTCTCCTTGCCGAGATAATGGTCGATCCGGTAGATCTGCGCCTCGTCGAAATAGGCTGCCAGGCTCTGGTTAAGAGCGCGGGCGCTTTCGAGATCATGCCCGAAGGGCTTTTCGACAACGATCCGTGCGTCGGAATCGGCGATGCCGCGCTCCTTCAGCCGCTCCGCGATCGGGCCAAACAGCGACGGCGCGACCGAGAAATAAAAGGCATGGACGACACCGTCGCGCATCTTCGCCTTCAGCTCCGGCCAGCCATCCTCCCCGGTCGCGTCGATCTTCACATAGGACAGCATCGACAGGAACTGCTCAACGACCGCCGGCTTGAGCGCCACCGAGGGAAGGAATTCCTCCAGGCTCTCCAGGATCAGGGTCCGGTAGCCATCGTCGTCCACATCCGAACGCGCCGCCCCGATCAGCCGGGCCTCCTGTGGCATCTGCCCATCGGCGAGCCGCCGGTAGAGACCGGGCAGGATCTTGCGGCGGGCGAGATCGCCGGTGCCGCCGAAGATCACCAGGTCGAAGGGCTCCACCGGGATGATACGTGCTACCATTTTGCCTCTCCTGCAACGCGCGTCCGGTTCCGTCCGTCCGGCCAGCGCTTTCGATCACGCGAACCGTTAGCGCAAACAGCACTCCATTCCAAGGGGTTCACAACCCTGTCAGTGGCGCCCTGCGCTCTTTTCGTTCCTGTTAGCAGGGTTTAGCAGTTGGGGGAACCGGGAGCGGCGCGGGAGAGACGCATGAAGGATCATGGCAGTGTGAATGCAGGGAAGTTCGTTGACCCCTGCGTGACGGCGGACGGCTCGGAGCGGGCCCGGGTGGCGTTGAGCGACCCGCAGACGCTCTGGTTCAACACCGGAACACTCTGCAACATCACCTGTGCGAATTGCTATATCGAGAGCTCGCCGGAGAATGACGCGCTTGTCTATATCACCGCCGATGAGGTGAGCAACTTCCTCGACCAGCTGGAGGCGCGCGCCTGGGGCGTGCGCGAGATCGGCTTTACCGGCGGCGAGCCGTTCATGAATCCCGAGATGATCGAGATGGCGCGGCGCTGTCTTGCACGGGGCTACGAGGTGCTGATCCTGACCAACGCGATGCGCCCGATGATGCGCCCGTCCATGCGCGTCGGGCTGGAAGAGCTGCGCGGTGCCTTCGGCGACCGGCTCACGCTGCGGATTTCGGTCGATCACTGGAGTGCGGCCCGGCATGACGAGGAACGCGGCGACGGCAGTTTCGCGCGCACGCTGGAGGGGATGGAATGGCTGCGCGATGGCGGCTTCCGCATGGCGGTGGCCGGGCGGACCTGCTGGGGCGAAAGCGAGGCGGCGGCGCGGACGGGCTTTGCCGGGTTCTTCGCGGCGCACCGTTTCAAGATCGACGCACAGGACCCCGCCCAGACCGTTCTCTTCCCGGAGATGGACCTGGCGGCGGAAGTTCCGGAGATCACCACGGCCTGCTGGGGAATCCTCGGGAAATCCCCGGAGACGGTGATGTGCGCCTCCTCCCGGATGGTGGTCAAGCGGCGCGGGGCGAGTTCTCCGGCGGTGCTGGCCTGCACGCTTCTGGCCTATGATCCGCGCTTCGAGCTCGGCGAAACGCTGGCGGAAGCTGAAGGCGAGGTCGCGCTCAACCATCCGCATTGCGCGAAGTTCTGCGTGCTTGGCGGGGCGAGCTGCTCTGCTTGAGGCAAGCCTTTCGCGACCTTTACCTCTGCACGTGCAAGAGCACACCAGGAGCCGTGCCAGCGCCCGGGACGCGCGGCAACGGCGTTTCACTGCGATTTTCCGCAACCTGCCGGAAGAGACAAGCGTGCAGCGTCAATCCGCGTGGCATGGGGGGCGCTGACAGGGCAGAATCTCCCGGACGCCCTGCCCCGTTGCCACTCGGGCGCGATTCACATCCTGAAATCGGCGCCGTTGGGGCCGTTCCCGCTGCGAAGCAGCGCAATCGCCGCACGAGCTTGCTCGGCGGCACGCCCCCGCTTCCACCTGTCATGCCTGCAGGACCGGAAAGCGCGGCCGGACAGAGGTACGCGCCCGAATCCGCCTTTCCGCCACTCGACGCAGCAAGCCTGATCGCGACTGCGGTCAACGCGACGAAACCGCTACGGCAGCGCATGGGGTTTTCCCAGGCCTGTCTGGTGGCTCCATTCTGGACACAAGGAGCGGGCCTTCGCGGTGCCTCGGCCGCTCGAATGGAAAGAGGCCGGGGCGTTTCCACCCCGGCCTCCAAAAATCCCGCGAGATCCCGGCTCAGCCGCCGAAGTCGTCGAGCATGATGTCCTCGCGATCCACGCCCAGATCCAGCAGCATGTTGATCACCGAGGAGTTCATGATCGGCGGACCGCACATGTAATACTCGCAATCCTCGGGCGCCGGATGATCCTTGAGATACTCGTCATAGAGCACGTTGTGGATGAAGCCGGTATAGCCCTCCCACTCATCTTCCGGCAGCGCATCCGAGAGCGCGACATGCCAGGTGAAGTTCGGGAACTCGGCGGCAAGACTGTCGAAATCCTCGACGAAGAACATCTCGCGTTTCGAGCGGGCCCCGTACCAGAAGGTGATCTTGCGGTCGCGATTCTCCAGCCGCTTGAGCTGGTCGAAGATGTGGCTGCGCATCGGCGCCATGCCGGCACCACCGCCGATGAAGACCATCTCCTTCTCGGTCTCGCGAGCGAAGAATTCGCCGAACGGACCGGAAATGGTGACCTTGTCGCCCGGCTTGAGGTTGAAGATGTAGGACGACATCTGCCCCGGCGGGATGCCCTGCGTGCCCGGCGGCGGCGAGGCCACGCGGACATTGAGCATGATCATGCCGCGCTCGTCGGGGTAGTTCGCCATGGAATAGGCGCGCTCGACCGGCTCGTCGACGACGCTCTCATATTGCCACAGGTTGAACTTGTCCCAGTCCTCGCGATATTCCTCTTCGATATCGAATTCGGAATAAGTCAGTTCATGGGCCGGCGCCTCGATCTGGATATACCCGCCGGCGCGGAAATTGACGTCCTCGCCCTCGGGCAGGTCGAGAATCAGCGCCTTGATGAAGGTCGCCACATTCTCGTTGGACCGGACGGTGCATTCCCATTTCTTGACGCCGAACACCTCTTCGGCGACCTCGACCTCCATATCCTGCTTCACGGCGACCTGGCAGGAGAGGCGATCCCCGGCCGCAGCCTCGCGCTTGGTGATATGGCTCTTCTCGGTTGGCAGGATCGAGCCGCCACCGGAATGGACGCGGACCCGGCATTGCGCGCAGGTGCCGCCGCCGCCGCATGCGGAGGGCACGAAGAGCTGCTCGGAGGCCAGCGTCTGCAACAGCTTGCCGCCCGCGGGCACGTGGATTGTCTTCTCACCGTTGATGGTGATCGCCACGTCGCCTTGGGCCACCAGCTTGGAGCGGGCGACCATGATGAGCGTGACCAGCGCGATCACGATCAGGGTGAAGAGGGCCACGCCCAGGATGAAAGTTGTCATCTCTGCGCCTCCGTTCGATTTTCTAGACTGCGTGCGATCCGCACCAGAACGCCAACAACAATACCCGCTGCCAACATCATGAGCCCCTGGTCTATCGCCTCGCCAGAACCAGACGTTGCGAGGTATCTCTGAGAGGCTGCTTCGTGGTTTTCAAGCCCAAGCGCCACTATCAGCCCCATGCCGGTTCTGATGGCTCCGAGAATGACCAGAACCCATGCAAGGAAGTTTCCTGCTTTAATCAAGGCTCTGCCTTCCTTACAGTTTCACACCGGAGAAGGACATGAAGCCCATGGCCATCAGGCCCGCGGTGATGAAGGTGATGCCGAGGCCCTGAAGCCCGTCCGGGATGTCCGAATATTTGAGTTTCTCACGCACGCCGGCCATCGCGGTGATGGCGAGCGCCCAGCCGAAACCGGAGGAGAGGCCGTAGGTGACGCTCTCGGCGAAATTGTAGTCGCGCTCGACCATGAAGAGCGAGCCGCCGAGGATGGCGCAATTCACGGTGATGAGCGGCAGGAAGATCCCGAGCGCGTTGTAGAGCGGCGGGAAATACTTATCGAGCACCATTTCCAGGATCTGCACCATGGCGGCGATGACGCCGATATAGGAGATCAGGCCGAGAAAGGTCAGGTCGACATCGCCGAAGCCCGCCCAGTCCAGCGCGCCGGGCTTCAGGAGCCCGTTCAGGATCAGGTTGTTGGCGGGCACGGTGATGGTCTGCACCACCATCACCGAGATGCCGAGGCCAAGTGCCGTCGCAACGTTCTTCGACACGGCGATGAAGGTACACATGCCGAGGAAGAAGGAGAGCGCGAGGTTCTCGACGAAGATCGCCTTTACGGCAAGGGAGAGTAGCCCTTCCATCAGTGCGCCTCCTCAATGTGCTGGATCTGGAACTCACGCTCTTCGACCTGCTCCGGCTTCCAGCTGCGGAAGGCCCAGATGATCAGTCCGATGATGAAGAACGCCGAAGGCGGCAGCAGCAGCATGCCGTTGGGCACGTACCAGCCGCCATTGTTGACTGTCGGCAGCACGGTGATGCCAAAGAGCGTCCCGGCGCCGAAAAGCTCGCGGAAAAAGCCGACCAGCATCAGGATCAGCCCGTAGCCGAGCCCGTTGCCGACACCGTCGATGAAGCTGTCGATCGGCGGGTTCTTCATGGCGAAGGCTTCCGCGCGGCCCATCACGATGCAGTTGGTGATGATCAGGCCGACGAAGACCGAGAGTGTCTTGGAGATGTCGTAGAGATAGGCCTTGAGGACCTGGTCCACGAGGATCACGAGGCTGGCGATGATGACCATCTGCACGATGATCCGGATCGAGCTCGGGATGTGGTGGCGCAGCATCGAGATGAACATCGAGGCGAAGGCGGTCACGAAGGTCACGGCCAGCGCCATGACGAAGGAGACCGACAGGCTCGAAGTCACCGCGAGGGCGGAACAGATGCCCAGAACCTGCAGCGTGATCGGGTTGTTGTCGACCAGCGGGTCGACCAGATAGGTGCGTCTTGTCTGCGCCATGTCAGAGGTCTCCCGATTTGAGGTTGTCGAGATAGGGCGCGAAGCCCCCTTCGCCCATCCAGAACTTGACGAGGTTGTCGACACCGACCGAGGTCAGCGTGGCGCCCGCCAGAGCGTCGATATGGTGGTCTGCCATGTCGGGCGAGGGCACGCCCTTGGCGACGGTGATTTTCAGATCGCCCGCCTCGTCGCGCAGCGCCTTGCCCGGCCACATGGCCTTCCAGCGCGGGTTGTCCACCTCGGCGCCAAGGCCCGGGGTCTCGGCATGGTCATAGAACTGGAGCCCGAAGATCGAGTTCCCGTCCTCTTCCAGCGCGATGAAGCCGTAGAGCGTCGACCAGAGGCCATAGCCGCTGATCGGCAGGATCACCTTGTCCAGATCGCCGGCCTCGTCCTTGAGCAGGTAGACCACCGAGTAATCGGACTGGCGGCCAAGCCCGGCCGGGTCCTCGCTCAGCGCGTGGCTTAGCTCCGGATCGGAGACCGCGGCGCGGTCGTCGAAACTGGCGGCGTCGAACTGGTCCGTATAGGTGCCGGTCGCAAGCTCGACCACGCGCGGCTCGAACCGTGCGAAGGCCTCGGGAACATTGATCCCGTCCTCGTAGAGCCCGGCGACCTGCAGGATGTTCTTCTGCTTGTCGATCAGCTTGTTGGCCTCCTGCGTGGGACGCAGGCTCACGGCGGCCGCCGAAACGACCATGGAGCAGAAGAGGCAGAGGGAGACGGCGACGAAGACGGTCTTGGGGACCGAATCCGTCGGCAGCGCCTTCCAGCGGGCCATCAGCCCGGTAGTGTTATCGGCTTCAGGCATTGCGCTTTGCCCTCCGGGCGATGTTGGCCCGCACGACGAACCAGTCGATCAGCGGGGCGAAGATATTGGCAAACAGGATGGCGAGCATCATGCCTTCCGGGAAGGCCGGGTTCACGACACGGATCATCACGACCATGAAACCGATCAGCGCGCCGTACCAGTAGCGGCCCATATTGGTGTGGGAGGCGGTGACCGGCTCCGTGACCATGAAGACCAGGCCGAAGGCGTAGCCGCCCAGAACGATATGCCACCAGAAGGGCATGGCGAACATCGGGTTGGTGTCCGAACCGATGAGGTTCAGCAGGGTGGAGAAGGCGATCGTGCCGGCCAGGCAGCCGACGATCAGGCGCCAGTTGGCGATCTTGGTCACCAGCAGGAAGACCATCCCGATCAGACACATGGCCACCGAGGTTTCGCCGAAGGAGCCCTGGATATTGCCCCAGAAGGCGGCGGCGAAGGAGATGTCATGGGCGGCCAGCCCCGAGATGCCTTCCTGTGCGGTGATGCCGAGCGCGGTGGCGCCGGAGAAACCGTCCACCGGCGTCCAGACGGAGTCGCCGGACATCTGGGCGGGGTAGGCAAAGTAGAGGAAGGCCCGGGCGACGAGCGCCGGGTTGAGGAAGTTTTTCCCCGTCCCGCCAAAGACTTCCTTGCCGATCACCACGCCGAAGGAGATGCCGAGGGCGATCTGCCAGAGCGGCGTCGAGGCCGGAACGATCAGCACGAAGAGGATCGAGGTAACGAAGAAGCCCTCATTGACCTCGTGGCCGCGGATGATGGCGAAGAGGATCTCCCAGAAGAGACCCACGATCATGACCAGCGCGTAGATCGGCAGGAAATAGAGGAAACCGTGGAACATGCAGGCGATGATGCTGTCGGGGTTGAGCCCGAAGCCGCCAAGCATCTGCATCAGCCCGATGCGCCAGCCGGTCATCGCCTCCTCGCCAAGCGCGGCAAGCGCCACGTTTGCGCCGTGGCCCGTGTTCCACATGCCGAAGATCGCGCAGGGCATGGCGGCGATCAGCACGTAGATCATGATCCGCTGCATGTTCGTATAGGTACGGGCATGCGGCGCGACGGTGGTGACGGTCCGGTGGGAGAAGAACAGGGCCGCGATCGATTCAAAGAGCGGGTACCATTTCTGGTGTTTTCCGCCCTTTACGAAATGCGGCTCGAGCTTGTCGAAAAAATCGCTGATGAACCTCTTCATCGCTCAGCCCTCCTTCTCGATCTTGGTCAGGCTGTCGCGCAGCGCGATCCCGTATTCATACTTGGCCGGGCAGGCAAAGGTGCAAAGCGCGAGGTCTTCCTCGTCCAGCTCCAGCGCGCCGAGCGCCTGGGCCTGGTCGGTGTCCATGACCAGGAGCGCGCGCAGCAGCTGCGTCGGCAGGAAGTCCTGCGGCATCAGCTCCTCGAAGGTGCCGATCGGCACCATCGCGCGGCGCCCGCCATTCAGGTTCGTGCCCATGGGGAACTTCTTCGCCCGGTTGAAGGCCGAGGCCAGCACCGGCAGCACCGCGAACTGGTCCGCGCGCGGCGCGATCCAGGCCATGAATTTCTTCTCGCGGTCTTCATCCATCAGCGTCACGGCGCGGGCATAGCGGCCCAGGTAGTCGAAGGGACCGCCCTGGCTCAGCCGGCCCGAAAGCACGGACCCCGACAGAATCCGCAGCGGGGTGTCGCCGGCAACCTCTCCCGCGATCAGATCGGAGAGCGACGCACCCAGGTTGGTCCGAATCAGACGCGGCGTCGCAGCGCGCGGACCGCTGAGCGAGATGACCACGGAGGTGTCCAGCTTGCCCGTCGTCATCAGCGCGCCAATGGCGATGATATCGGCGTAGGAGATGGTCCAGACCAGATTCTCGGCCGTGGGCGGCTCCAGATAGTGAATATGCGTGCCGGCAAGCCCCGCCGGGTGCGGCCCGGCGAAGGTCGCGACCTCGACCCCGGGGATATCGCCCCCCGGGATGCTCGCGCCCGGCGCATGGCAGAGCCAGGTCCGGCCTTCGGTCAGCTGCGACACCGCCTTGAGACCGGCGGTGAAGGCGTCCGGCCTCTCGGCGATGATCACGGCCGGGTCGGCGGCAAGCGGCTCGCTGTCCATCGCGGTCACGTAGATCGTCGCCGGACGGCTGTCCGCGGCCGGGATCTTCGAATAGGGCCGGGTGCGGAACGCCGTCCAAAGCCCGGATTTCAGGAGCTTTTCGGCGATTTCATCCGCAGTCCCCCCGTCCGGGAGCGGTCCGAAATCGATGCCGTCGTCAAAGGCGTTGTCGACATCGATCACCACGCTCTGGAGCACGCGCCGGGCGCCGCGATTGATCGCGCGCACACGCCCCGTGGCCGGCGCGGTAAAGACCACTTCCGGCGAATCCTTGTGGCAATAGAGCGGCTGGCCGCGCAGGACGCTCTCGCCCTCGGCAACAAGCATCTTCGGTTTGAGGCCGAGAGAATCGGCCCCGATCACCGCGACCGAACCGATAGCCGGCCCGTCGTGGATCGTCTGGTCCGGTGCCCCGGTGATGGGGAGGTCCAGACCTTTCTTGAAGGAAAATTCGGGCATGTATTCCGCTGCGATATCCGTTCCGGTTCGATCAATCCTGCGATCTGCAGCAGACACTAACCGGACCGCAAGGCAGGGTCACGGTATGCATTAGCATGCAGACGTTTCCGCTCCTCTTAAGGTGCTCGACGCTGCAGCGCAACATTTTGCCAGAGCGCCTATTGTCTCATGCCGCTGTCTCATGCCGCGCGCGCGGTCCGCCGGCTCCAAGGAGGCGACAGGCCCGTCCCGGTTTGTCCGAAGGGCTCATGGCAGGATCCCGGGTCGCCAGCGCCCGAAAAACGCTCCGGGCGCGCGCATTCGGCGACATCGTGACGGCGCCCCGCCCCCTCGCGTTGACAGACGGCCCCGAAAGGTGCCAGACCCACCGCGACCAGTTTCAACGCGGAAGCTTCCCCATGCGCGCCACTTTCCTGCTGCCCCTCACCCTCCTGCTCACCGGCTGTTTCGGCGAGGACAAGGGCGAAACCTACCGCTTCTCCGGCGAGACCATGGGCACGACCTATAACGTTGTTGCCGTCGATGTTCCCTCCGAGGTCACCGAGGCCCAGATCGCCGTCGCCATCGAAGAGGCGCTGCGGATGGTCGACGGCGCGATGTCGAACTGGAACAAGGCCTCGGAGGTCTCGACCTTCAACGCAACGGCAAGCACAGAACCATTTGAGATTTCGGCGGAATTTGCCCATGTCATGGCGGCCGCGGACGAGGTCCACACGCTCTCGAACGGGCGGTTCGACGTGACGCTCTTTCCGCTGATCGAGCTCTGGGGCTTCGGCGCCAAGAAGCCGGGCGACCCGATTCCCTCGGACGAGGAGATCTCCACCGCGCTGACCCATGTCGGACAGGCCGATCTGGTCAAGCTCGAAGGAACCAGCCTGTCCAAGCTCGACCCGAAGGTCTCGGTCAATCTCTCCGCCATCGCCAAGGGCTACGGCAATGACGCCATCGCCGAGCAACTCAAGGGATTCGGCATCGAGAACTATCTCGTCGAGATCGGCGGCGATCTCGTCTCCGCCGGCAGGAACGACAAGGGAGACGCCTGGAAGATCGGCATCGAGACCCCGGATGCGGGCTCGAACGCGGTCGAGATGGTGCTGCCGGTCTCCGATCTCGGCATGGCGACCTCGGGCGATTACCGGAACTTCTTCGAGCAGGACGGCGTGCGCTATTCGCACCTGATCGACCCGACAACCGGCCGCCCTGTCACCCACCGCGCAACCTCGGTGACGGTCCTGGCCGAGAACGGCATGATGGCGGATGCGCTGGCAACGGCCATGATGGTGCTGGGCGAGGAAGAAGGCATGGCGATCGCGGAGGCCAACGATCTCGCGGTCTATTTCATCTCCCGCGCCGAGGCAGGGGCGGATCAGGAATACGTGAAACACGCCAGCACGGCCTTTGAAAAGCAACGCAAGGCAGAGTAGTGTCCTGCAGTCGCAGCTAAGGAAGACAAGATGGCAACATTCGTGCTCGCATTCCTGCTCCTGACCGGGATCGTCCTGGCCATGGCCATCGGTGTGATACTGGTCGGCCAGAAGATGCGGATCAAGGGAAGCTGCGGCGGACTGAACGCCATCGCCGGCGCGGATAAATGCGTTGTCTGCAAGAAGGATATCGACCCGGATTCGCCGCTGCGCGACAAGATCCAGTGCAAGCGGGCGCGCAAGATGGTCGAGGAGATGGAGGCCTCCTGAGAGGCGTCCTCCCGCGCCGCCCGGTGCGGCGCAGTCTCAGAATTCCATCGGGACAAAGGCCAAGGCGAGGAAGGCCGCAAGCGCGGGCAGCCCGTAAGCCCAGGCCTTGCGCTGCCAGTTCGGCCCCTGCGCCTTCCAGTTCTGCCGAAAGCCCCGGCCGCTGAAGACCAGGAGCAGGAAGAGCGCGGTTGCAAGGAGCGGGGTGAGGGTCAGGCTGTCGGGCATGGCGCGTTCCTCGCATAGCCGCGCCGGGGATGCCAGCACGGCGTGGAACCTTCCGGAGCATTGTCGCAACGCAGCCATGCGGAGCCCTGCAGGCCCCCGGCTGTCAGGTGGCCTCGATCTGCTCCCGGGACAGCGTGACGAGCCGCTCATGGGCCGGTTCCGAGAGCAGGACCGCGCCCTCCGGCGTCACCTGCGCCGCGAAGGCGCGGCTGGCCATGTCGGCCACGATCATCGCGATGATGACCGGGCGGCCTTGCTCTGTCCGCTGGACCGCATGAAGCGAGACACAGGTCGCAGAGGCCGGTTGCGGCAGGCTTTCGAGCAATGCGTGGATCGCGACGGGCGCCTGCAACTCCTTGCAGATCTCCGACGCCATCCTGACTCGCGTGAGCGGAACATGAGCCAGCCGCGCGCCAAGCACGTGCGGATACCACAGCAGGTGGTCGTCCAGCCGATCTGCCCGCAGCGGCGCGCGTGGCACGCTCCTACCGGATCTTGGAATAGCCTCGTAATAAGAGAAACCGGGGCCCTCGCGCCGTCCGAGGCGCAGCCCGGCGATGCTCTGGAGCGGCCAGGCCGGGAGGTGACCCTCCTGTGTGCCACTTTCCAGCCGCACGCAGGGACCATGCCGGACAAGCGGTTCGGGCTGTGGCAGCGACGCCGCCGCGATGCCGAGACCGAGCCGGGCGGGGTCGGTCAGAGCCCGCGCAATGGCCGCGCGCGAGGCGGATGCGTGGCGGGCAGCCCGTTCCGGGGTCGACCGCGCAAGCGCGCGCAAGGCGGTGCTCCACTCCGCTTCCTCGACAGCTTCCAGGACAGGTTGCTGCGCGATCCAGCGCGCCAGCGCACCGGCCAGCCCGACCGTCCGTTCCAGATCGCGAAACGGCGCATCCAGCGCCACCAGCGCCGGTTCGTCCTCGATCAGGTCATCCGCGTCTTCGGGATAGAGCGCGACCCAGGTCTGCATCTCGTCAAAAAGGGCGCGATGGGCGTCGGCGCCGGCGCCTGCGGCGTTCAAGACCTGCCCGATATCGGCCAGACGGAGGGACAGGTCCTGTTCGACCTCGGCCACAAAGTCGGAATGCCCAGACGAGATGACCTTGCGGCGATAGGACTCGGCCTGGAAGAGTTGCCGCACGGCCAGGGGCACATCCTCCTGCCCCGGCGCAAGCCCGCCGGTCAGGAAGCGCGTCGCGGAAAAGATATCCGCCAAAAGGGCTCCGGGATCCTCTTCCAGCCGGCGCAACGCAGCGCGTCGCACCGGAATACGGTCCTGCCCTGGCGGCAACTCCGCAGGCGCAGGGGTCATGTCCGGGTCAGACTGACGGGATCGGGAGAGGAAGGTCTGAAGCATTATGCACTCTGTTGTTCGATCCCCTCTTTTGCCGCTACGTCAGGGGCAGAAAAATGGCGAAAGCACGATCAATCTCGGGAACCCGCCTGACAAAAGGACAGGCATTTGAAGCAAATGGCCACCTTGGGCCATCGAGATTGGTTGACACGCCTGTCTATCGGCACGGACCGGCGTTCACGCCGCCTGCAGGCGGCGCCGCCGAATCCTTTGGCCAGACCGGTCCGGGGACGATGCCGCGGGAAGCTCATTTGCGGTGTTTCGAACGACTCGCCTGAAGCTTGCGCCAAGCCCCTTGCAGGAGCCCTTCCCGCCGGCGGTGCGGATGGCCGCCAGCCAGATCCGGGCAGGAAGAGGCGCAGCGCCGCGCGCCGCCTCTCCCGGTCTCCGAACCGCTCTCGGGAACACCTGCCGGGGTCCGGGCTGGATCAGCGCCGCGACAGGAAGGCCGGGCCAAGGCCCGCCCCTCCGGCACTGCCGCCCCTGCGCCCCGCTCGCTATTCCTGCGGAATGACGCGCAGCGACAACTCGCGGAGTTGTTCGTTGCTCGGCTCGGAGGGCGCGCTCATCATCAGGTCTTCGGCCCGCTGGTTCATCGGGAAGAGCATGACCTCGCGGATGTTGGACTGGTCGGCCAGCAGCATGACGATCCGGTCGATGCCGGCGGCGCAGCCACCGTGCGGCGGAGCGCCGAAGCGGAAGGCGTTGACCATGCCGCCAAAGCGCTTGGTCACCTCTTCCTTCGGGTAGCCGGCCAGTTCGAAGGCCTTGAACATGATCTCCGGCTTGTGGTTCCGGATCGCGCCCGAGAGAATCTCGTAGCCGTTGCAGGCAAGGTCATACTGGTAGCCTAGGACCTCCAGCGGATCGCCTTCGAGCGCTTCCAGCCCGCCCTGCGGCATCGAGAAGGGGTTATGCTCGAAATCGATCTCGCCGGTTTCCTCGTCCTTTTCGTAGATCGGGAAGTCGACGATCCAGGCAAAGGCGAAACGCTCGGTATCGGTCAGCTCAAGCTCGGTCCCGATCACGTCGCGAGCCTTGCCGGCAACCTTTTCGAAGACCGAGGGCTTGCCGCCAAGGAAGAAGGCCGCGTCGCCGACGCCGAGGTCGAGCTGGGCGCGGATCGCCTCGGTGCGCTCGGGGCCGATATTCTTGGCCAGCGGGCCGGCGGCTTCCATGCCGTCGGCGCCTTCGCGCCAGAAGATATAACCCATGCCCGGCAGGCCTTCGGCTTGCGCGAACTTGTTCATCCGGTCGCAGAACTTGCGGCTGCCGCCTTTCGGGGCCGGGATGGCTCGGATCTGGGTGCCTTCCTGCTCCAGCAGCTTGGCGAAAATTGCAAAGCCCGAGCCGCGGAAATGCTCGGAAACGTCCTGCATCTTGATCGGGTTGCGCAGGTCCGGCTTGTCGGTGCCGTACCAGAGCGCCGAATCGCGATAGGAGATCTGCGGCCAGTCGGCGGCGGCGTCGACCTTGCGGCCCTTGCCGAACTCCCCGAAGACGCCGGCGAGCACCGGGGCGACCGCGTCGAACACGTCCTGCTGGGTGGCGAAGGACATCTCCATGTCGAGCTGGTAGAAATCGGTCGGCGAACGGTCGGCGCGCGGATCCTCGTCGCGGAAGCAGGGCGCGATCTGGAAATACTTGTCGAAGCCGGCGACCATCATCAGCTGCTTGAACTGCTGCGGCGCCTGCGGCAGTGCGTAGAACTTGCCCGGATGCAGGCGCGACGGCACGAGGAAGTCGCGCGCGCCTTCCGGCGAGGAGGCGGTGATGATCGGCGTCTGGTACTCGCGGAAATCCTGGTCCCACATGCGCTTGCGCATGGAGGCGACGACGTCGGAGCGCAGCTTCATGCTCTCCTGCATCTGCTCGCGGCGCAGGTCCAGGTAGCGATAGCGCAGGCGGGTTTCCTCCGGGTATTCCTGGTCGCCAAAGACCATCAGCGGCAATTCCTCGGAGGCGCCAAGCACCTCCATGTCGCGGATGAAGACCTCGACCTCGCCGGTGGGCAGCTTGGTGTTGATCAGGTCATCGGCCCGCGCCATGACATTGCCGTCGATCCGGATGCAGAACTCGGAACGGAGCTTCTCGACCTCGTTGAAGACGGCACTGTCGGGGTCGCAGAGGACCTGGGTGACGCCGTAATGGTCGCGCAGGTCGATGAACAGAATGCCACCGTGATCCCGGATCCGATGGACCCAGCCGGAGAGTCGGACGGTTTCGCCCACGTTTTCGCGGGTCAGGTCTGCGCAGGTCATGCTGCGATAGGCGTGCATATCGGGGCCCTTTCGGCGGAATTCGACGGTTCGGGCCGATACACCGCGCGCGGGGCAAGATGTCAAGCAGGACAGCTGGATTCCGGCGATGATCCGGACGCAGGTCGCGCCGATGTCCCACGCGGGCGCAGCTCGCGCCACGCCCGACGGGAGGAGCGCATCTTGGATGCGTCGACGACGGGAGGGACGCCCGGTCACCGGCTATTGACGCTCGTTTCATCGCTGGCCTTGTCTTCTGCCAAGGTCATGACAGGAGTTATTCGAGGCTCAGACTTGACTGGAGACGTTTTTCCGACACCGGACGTACCCCCAAAAACGAAACAGGTGAACACCTCCGGGCGGTCAGATTTGCGAGACGACCTCGGAATGGCGCCTCGGATGCAAGGCTCTTGAAGCGACCTGTGATCCTCGGCTTTGCGAAGGCTCCTGGCTTTGCGAAAATCGGAACAGGAGCTCATTTGGGGACAGGCCTCCGGGGAGACCGAAACCTGATGTTGGATCGCTTCCCAAGCCTCCAGTCCAAGCCCTCCAACACTCCGTTAAAACCTGATAGACGCGCAAAACAATCGGCTTTTCTGGCGCTTCGGCAAGCGATTGCAGCGCAGGCCGTTGCGTGCAGGTTCGGGGAAGGTGTCGTGACCTGCAGGGATGAAGGCGGAGATCGGTTCCCGATTGCGGGTCTGCTCGACGACATTCCGGAACGGCCGCGGTTTGGCGAGGCGCCATACGAACAGATGTGCTGGCTGGTCTGGAGGGCCGCACGCTGCGCTATCTGATGGACAGCCCAAGTGGATTCACTCGCGATCCGGTCAGATCGTTCACCAATGGCCCGAGCTCTCCCGGGACAAACCGGCAGTGATACACGCGCTGCTGGCGGGTTTCGGGCAAGGCCGAAGATCGACCTCAGGGGAGGCGTCTTCCGACATAGGCCGTTCCCGGATCGGTCGGGACGTCCAGCGGACGAAACCCGAGCGTCTCGTAGAAACCAAGGGCGCGCGTGTTGAGCGGCTGGACACCGAGATGAAGCCCCCGCGCCTCGCGCGCCGCAAGCGCTTCGAACAGGGCATGCATCATCTGCCGCCCGGCCCCCTTGCCCTGCATGCGCGGCAGCAGGTCGATATGGCCATGCGCAGGCCAGGTCTCGAGCAGTTCGACGGGAGACGGTTTGGGCCGGTGGATCCAGTTGCGCAGCCAGTCGCTGCGCCGCACCCAGTTCGCCTCGTCCGGACCAGGATCGGGAAGCCCTTCACTATGTTGCGGATACCACTCCTTAGCGGCCCAGGCGTCGAAGGCAGCGCTGTCGGGAACGCCGAGCACGTAGCCCGCGACCCCGTCGTCATCCTCGACGACAAGAGAGACACCGGGCTTGAACTGGACATAGGGCTCCGCGAAGACGAGGGAGAGAAGCTCAGGGGTGTCCTCGATCTCCCGCGCATCGCCGCCGGCATCCGCCGTGACAATGCAGATCTCCCGGATCTCCGGCAGGTCGGCGAGGGTTGCTGGGCGGATGCGGATAGGCTCGGAGGACATGAGGCTTCCTGTTCTGAGAAGGCGCGGCGGCGAAGGCACTTGCTGTCCGGAACCGCTCTAGCACCTCTCCCGGCCGGGCTGAACCTGCGGCACCGACGCAGCCCGAGACATCGCACCGACGCAGATCACCAACCAACGCGGTCGCGTGGTCCGGGCCGGTGCTCCCGCCGGTCCCCTAAGCGCGCGAAGCGCGCGTCGGGAGACGGTTGGGGGTGGCCCGCCTTCGGCGGGTTCGGAGCGGCGTTACTTGAGGATCGGCGGGGCGTCGGGATCCATGCCCGGGGGCGTTATCTCGGTCACTTCCGGGGTCGGCGGCACCGGCAGTTCGAAACGCAGGCCCACGCGTGCGAGGCTGGCCGAGAGCGGGTCGGCGGCGGAGAAGAAGGCAACGTCCATCTCCCCGGCTTCGAGGCCGGAGAAGGTCAGCGCCTCGCCGGCTGCATTGGCAAGCGCCCCTTCCGCGCCCGGGGTCGCGTCGATGAAAGCCAGAAGATGGGTCTGCCGGCCGCCCTGGTATCGGACCCCCGCGAGATAGACCATCTTCGCAAGCCCGGCCGCCGTTGCGAGCTTGGTGTCCAGCCCGGTCAGCAGGCTCTCGGGGACATTGCCCGGCGCCGTCACCTCTTCCGGGCGCTCCTCGGCTTCCTGAGGGCTGTGTTCCAGCGTCTCGGCGAGCCAGTCCACCGCCTCTTTCGGAAGGATGATCTCTCCGCCTTCGGTGCCCAGATTGACGCCAAGCCCGATCCCCTGCCCCGCCAGCAGCTTGACCGCCTGCCGGCCCGAAAGCGCCGCATAAGGCGCAGGCTTGCCGAGGAAATCGCTCAACCGCAACTCACGATCGAAAACCAGCACAACCGGGCCGGTCTCCAGTTCGAACAGTTCCGGCGCGATGGTGTCACCCTCCGCCTCCTTCGCTAGCAGCAGGAACAGCTCTGAATCAGCCAGGCGCTCGTAAAAGCGCAGCCGCGCCGCGCCATCTTCAGGAGCGGCCTTCATCGCGGCATGGGCGTTATCCAGGGGCGTTGTCTCGTCGGTCATTCCATCACCTCTTTCACCCGTGCGCGCAGGACGGGCAGCAATTCAGTCTCGAACCAAGGGTTCTTCTTCAGCCACGCCGTATTGCGCCAGGACGGGTGAGGCAAGGGGAAGAGGTCGGGCGCGTGGTCGCGCCAACCGGCCACAGTGCGGGTCACCCCGCCCTGCGCGCCCCGCCCGAGGTGGTATTTCTGCGCGTGGCCGCCAATGAGCAGCGTCAGCCGGAACGGGCCGGCATGGGCCAGCGCTGCCGCCCGCCAGGTCTCGGCGCAGATCCGGGGCGGCGGCAGGTCCGAGCCCTTTGCGTAGCCCGGAAAGCAGAATCCCATCGGGATGATCGCCACCCGGTCGCGATCATAGAAGGCCTCGCGGTCGAGGCCGAGCCAATCGCGCAACCGGTCACCGGACGGGTCGTGGAACGGGATGCCGGCCTCATGCACACGTGCGCCCGGCGCCTGCCCGGCGATCAACAGCCGCGCGCCGGGGCGGAACCAGACCACCGGCCGCGGCGAATGGGCCGTCTCCGTGGCCGCGAATCTCTCCGCGCAGAGGCGGCAGGCCGCGATACGGTCGGGCAGGTTTCGAGAGTCATCGCTCATGAAGACCGTTCCTTATCACGCAAGGACCTCTTGCAGAAAGCCCGGACAGCGCCTCGACAATGCGCCGGATCTCGCTATCCCCGGCCTCCTCCCGTCCGCGCGCGCATTGCCGGTGCGAACCAGTGACCCGGTCAGTTTCGGACACGGCTCAGGAGAGTCTCCTTGATACCTGGAGCATACCCGCTCCAGGCGTTCGGGCATGGTCTGACCAGACGACAGTTCAAAATTTCCAATTTAAAACAGAATTATACAACCCTTCCCACATCACCCTGCCGCCCTCCTTGTTCCATACAGCGTTCTTTGTCGCGGCGTTTCCGATGACACAAATGCCGGGACCAATGCGACCTATGCCGCTGCGGAGACCGAGTAGCCATCCCGCTGCATCGCACCATGACCGAAATGCGGCTGAAAGCGCTCCGCGCGGCGCAGGACGACCTGGCTGCGGAAGGATCACGATATCGGTCAATTGTGGCGACGACGCCGGGAACACTATCGACCGCAAAGGCCGGGATTTCTCGGTCACCTTCGGTTTCCACGGGGCCAGCGAGACCGTCATTGACGCCAAAATCCCGCCGGAAGGGCCCGTGGGATGAGTTTGATCGGAGCTCCCAGGCATTGGACAGCGGCCATCCGAACGGTTTTCCCAGATGCCTGCCGCATCGCATGCGAAGGCCTCGTACCGCAGCGGCACGAGATCCGCCGACGCTTGAATTTCATCTTGCTATATTTCTACATTTATAGAAATATAGAATCATGACAGATCAAACCCCTTCCCCCGTGCCGCTGGAACTCGCGGCATCGACCTTCGCCGCCCTCGGCTCGGAACAGCGCCTGAGCGTCCTGCGCAGCCTCGTGCGCGCCGGGCCGGACGGGCTCTCCATCGGCGTGCTCGGCGAGCGCAGCGGCGTGACAGGCTCCACCCTGACCCACCATGTCCGAATCCTCACCCAGGCCGGGCTGGTCCACCAGACGAAGAAGGGGCGCAGCGTAATCTGCGCCGCCGTCGCCTATGACGAGATCAAAGCGCTGTCCGACTTCCTCCTCTCCGAATGCTGCGCCGATTGCGCCGCCCCTGCCGAAGGCCATCAACATGAGTGACACGACCCAGACACTCCCCTCCCTGCCCGCGCTCTGGCGCAGGACCGACAAGGTCTGGCTGCTGATAGCCGCCATTCCTGCCTCCGTGGCCCTTTTCGACCCGCCACAAGCCTGGCCCACATTCGAGTTCGCCATCGGCGCCCTCGGCCATACCGCGCCCTTCATCATCTTCGCCGTGCTCGCCGTGGCGCTCCTGAAAGCGACCGGCGCCGAAAATCTGCTTGCCCGCGCCTTCGAAGGCCGCGAAGTGCGCATGATCTTCCTCGCCGCGGCAGCCGGCGGGCTCTCGCCCTTCTGCTCCTGCGAGGTCATCCCCTTCATCGCCGCCATGCTGGCCCTCGGCGCGCCGCTCTCTGCGGTCATGGCCTTCTGGCTCGCCTCGCCCCTCATGGACCCGGCGATGTTTCTGATCACCTCCGGCACGCTGGGCTGGGACTTCGCCATCGCCAAGACCGTCTCGGCCATCGCGCTCGGCCTGATGGGCGGCTTCGGTGTCCGTCTCCTCGCCAACTCACCCGTCTTTACCGACCCACTGCGGGAAAAGCCAAAGATTGGCGACTGCTGCGGCGCCCAGAAGCCCTTCTCCGGCAAGCCGGTCTGGAAGTTCTGGCCGGACCCTGCGCGCCGCGCCGCCTTCTGGGCCTCGATCCGCGAAAACGGCCCCTTTCTCTTCAAATGGCTCCTGCTGGCCTATCTGCTCGAAGCGCTGATGCTGGAATATGTTCCCGCCGAAGCCATCGCGCAGCTGCTCGGCGGCGAGGGCATCCGCCCGATCCTGCTTGGCGCCATCGTCGGCGCGCCGGCCTATCTCAACGGCTATGCCGCCGTGCCGCTGATCGACGCGCTGCTGCAACAGGGCATGGCGGACGGCGCCGCAATGTCCTTCGCCCTTGCCGGCGGCGTGAGCTGCATCCCGGCCGCCGTGGCTGTCTGGGCTCTGGTCAAACCGCGGGTCTTCTTCGGATATCTCGGTTTCGCTATGCTCGGCGCGCTGCTGGCCGGCCTTGCCTGGGGCGCCATCGCCTGACCGCGCGGCTCCGGACGGGCTGGCGACAAGAAGGGACAATGCGGCCAGATCGGTCGCATTGTCCTTTTTTTGTCAACAGCCTTGCCGAGCACTGTATCGCAAAGTCATAATGCCGCCCCAATAGCTTCCCATAGTTAACCGGAGTGAAACGCTATCTCTCCGATGGTAGCGGGTGGGACGATGTCGAGATCTGTTAATGATCGAATTTGAAAATGTAAGTAAGTCTTTCTGGACGGGCACGCAGCGAAAGGTGATCCTTGACCGCGCGAGCCTGCGGGTGGAGGTTGGCCGGTCGCTGGGCATTCTCGCGCCCAACGGAACCGGGAAGACGACGATCATCAACATGATGGCCGGCCTGGAAAAACCGGACGAGGGCGAGATCCGCCGCTCCAGCAAGGTCTCCTTCCCGCTCGGTTTCATGGGGGGCGTGGTCAACCGCCACACGGCGACGGAGAACGCCCGCTACATTGCCCGGCTCTACGGGCTGGACCCGGACTACGTGGAAGCCTTCTCGCGCTGGATGTGCGGGCTCGAAGAGTATTTCGACATGCCGGTCGGGACCTATTCCACCGGCATGCGCGCGCGTTTCTGCTTCTCGCTGATGCTCGCGCTGGATTTCGACATCTACCTGATCGACGAAGGGATGCCGAACTCGACGGATGTGGAATTCAACAAGAAGGCGGGCTCGATCCTTCGTGAACGCCTGACAAAAACAACCGTGGTGATCGTCTCGCACCAGCCGAAGACGCTGGAGAAATTTGCCCGAAGTGCAGCGGTGCTGCGCAGCGGCCGGTTTCACATGTTCGACACCCTGGAAGAGGCTCGGCAGCTCTATGACTACCAAGGCTAGGAAGTATCGCCTGAAACGGGGCCAGGCCCTTGCCGACGCCGTCGCTCCCGCGGCTGACGCAGACGTCGCGCCGACCAACGCCACCGAAAACGTCTCCGGCGCCGAAGCTGCCCCTCCCCCGGCGCCGGAGACGCAGGCGCGAAGCGGTGAACTGACCTCCGCGGCGGAGGTGGCCTCGGAAACGGAGATCGCGGCCATCCGCAAGGAAGGCCTGACGGGCCGGCAATTGCGCATGGCGCGCCGCGCGGCGCAGAAACACGGGCTGGCGCCCACATCCGATTTTGACGCCGTGCGCCTGTTGCGCGCGAAGGGGATCGACCCGTTCCGCCGGGCGCCCATGCTGGAGCTGGTCTCAAATCAGCAGGACAGCCCGCCCCCCGGGCAGATCCAGCTGCCGCAGACCATGGTGCGCTCCGCCCCGCCCGCCACGACGACCGTTCCGACACCCCAGTCGCAGGTCGAGATACCCTCGAGCCAGGCCGACGAGATTTTCCGGATCCAGCGCGACATCGCCGCGCGCCGGCGTCGCAAGACGATGCTGCTTCTGGCGCGTCTCGCGGTCTTCGTGCTGCTGCCGACGCTGATGGCCGGCTGGTATTTCGGTGTCATTGCCACGCCGACCTATGCGACCAAATCCGAATTCGTGATCCAGCAGGCAGATTCGGCGGCAGCGTCCGGTCTGGGCGGGTTGTTCCAGGGCACCGGCCTTGCCGTGCAGCAGGACAGCACGACGGTCCAGTCCTACCTGCAATCGCGAGACGCGATGATGCGACTCGACGAGGACAAGGGGTTCAAGGCGCATTTCAGCCAGGACTGGATCGACCCGATCCAGCGCCTGATGCCAGATGCGAGCAATGAGGACGCCTATGCGCTCTTCCAGCGCAATGTGAAGGTCGGCTTCGATCCGACCGAAGGCATCCTCAAGATGGAGGTCATCGCAGCCGACCCGCAGGTGAGCCAGTCCTTCGCCGAAGCCCTGATCGGATATGCCGAGGAGCAGGTGGACAACCTGACGCAGCGCCTGCGCGAGGATCAGATGGCCGGGGCAATGGAAAGCTACGAGGGGGCCGAACAGAAGGTTCGGGATGCCCAGCAGCAGGTTCTCGACCTGCAGGAAGATCTCGGCGTTCTGGACCCGGTGACCGAGACCGGCGCGATCATGAACCAGATCTCCAATTTCGAGCTGCAGCTCTACGAAAAGCAACTCCAGCTCGAACAGCTGAAGGCCAATTCGCGTCCGAATCTCGCCCGGGTGCGCGGCGTGGAGGGAGACATTGCCCGGCTGGACGCCTTGATCGACAACCTGCGCGGATCGATGACGGAAAGCGGCACGGGCGAGGCCTCCCTGGCGCGGATCACGGGCCAGCTCAGGATCGCCGAGGCGGAACTGACCACCCGGCAACTCCTGTTGCAACAGGCCGCCCAGCAGCTTGAAATGGCCCGGATCGAGGCCAACCGGCAGGTCCGATACATGGCAATCGGGGTGCGCCCTGTGGCGCCGGACGAGCCGACCTATCCGCGCGTCTTCGAGAATACATTGCTGGCATTCCTGATCTTTGCAGGTATCTATCTGATGGTATCGCTGACCGCTTCGGTCCTGCGCGAACAGATATCGTCCTGACGGAGGTTCCCATGATCGACGTTAAAGTCGGTGACCTGGTGATCGGCAACGATCGCCCGCTCACCGTGATTGCCGGCCCGTGCCAACTGGAAACGCTCGATCACGCGCTGATGATCGCCTCGACCCTGGCGGCCGCCTGCTCGGAAGCGGGCCTCGGTTTCGTGTTCAAGGGCTCGTTCGACAAGGCCAACCGGACTTCCCTCTCCGGCAGGCGTGGCCCTGGGCTGGACACCGGTCTCGAGATCCTCGCCGAGATTCGGGCCCGTACCGGCTGCCCGACACTCACCGACATTCATAGCCCCGATCAATGTGCGCCCACCGCCGAGGCCGTCGACATTCTTCAGATCCCGGCCTTCCTGTGTCGCCAGACCGATCTTCTGCTTGCCGCCGGAGAGACAGGTGCCGCGATCAATATCAAGAAGGGCCAGTTCCTGGCCCCCTGGGACATGGTCAATGTCGCAGAGAAAGTCGCCTCGACGGGCAACACCCGTATCCTTCTAACCGAGCGGGGCAATTCCTTCGGCTACAACACGTTGGTTGCGGATATGCGCAGCCTGCCGCAAATGGCCACGACCGGATACCCTGTCGTGATGGACGCCACCCATGCGGTCCAACAGCCGGGCGGTCTTGGCGGGGCCAGCGGCGGGCAGCGCGAGTTTGCCCCGGTCATGGCGCGTGCGGCCACCGCCCTCGGTATCGCCGCGGTCTTTGTGGAAACGCATGAGACGCCAGACAGCGCCCCGTCGGACGGACCGAACATGATCCCTCTCGGTGAAATGCCCGAATTGCTCGGCATTCTGGCATCAATCGACCGTATTGCGAAGGCCAGCCCAATCCGTCTCTAGGCCGTCGAGAAAAAGTGGAGTTTTTTGCCAAGTAGGTCTTGCGGCACCAAGCGGCAGCAAGTATCAAGCGCTCCGCTGCTGGGGTGTAGCCAAGTGGTAAGGCAGCGGTTTTTGGTACCGTGTATCGTAGGTTCGAATCCTACCACCCCAGCCAGTAGCTTCAGCGACTGCCAATTGACCATAAGAGTGCGAAAAGCCGCCTGTTCGTGCAAATCAGTGTCAAGAAGTTTTTTCTCGCACAGTGAGTGGCGAAAGTGATGCCGTGGTGCAAATTCACGCACAGAACTTCACTGCTCGAATCGCACCGGGCGTAGCATTGACTTGGCGGCAAACTCAGATGACCGGCGAGATTGGTGCCATCCTGATGGCCGTTTGGAAGCTACTTGAAGAACGCTTCGACATCTTCAAGCAGATAGAGCGGACCATAGTCTTCCTCATTTGGCGCAAATCTCGTCAGTGCAGCTTGCAGCTGTTGTTTCGAGCGCTGGCCGAACTCATCCTTCATCATCGCCGAAGTCATAAAACGTTTTCGAAACTCTTCGATATCGCTCTCTGAGGCAAAGACCCACTCGCCACCATATTTCGGATGCGGCCTGCGTGTTGCGGGCGTGTGACCAGAACCTGCAAGTCTCTCGAACCACCCCTGAGTGCGTATGCCAACCTGTCGACCAAAGGCTGCCGCAGTGATCAAGGGACCACCGTCAGCCACTATTCTTTCTGCTTTCATTAGGTCGATTTCGGCCTTCAACACACATAACGCTGCATAGCCTTCAAAGTCCGGGCGCCGACCCAATTGAAGGTCGCCTGCCCGCAACCCGGCGATAATCGTACCAACACCCAAATCGGACCGATGTTTGGCATCCTGAATGCTTTCCCAGATTCCGTCAAAGGGCTCTATTGGAACTGCCATTTCTTGAAGTTCGGCGACAAGTGCCACGCCGTCCGACGCCCGCCACGGCGACTTGACCATGGGGTTGTCGATCCGAGGCGTTAAAACTCCATCTTCTGCCAATGACGCCAGTTGACCTTTCGTTGCCCCCATCGCTCGTTGCATTCCGATTGGCCCCACCAGCGTCGGTATTTCTGAAAGCAGGTTGGCGTAGGCTACTGCGTCGAATGTTTTGCGGGCGGCGGGTCTGTCGTCGTCAGCATCAATTGCGCCAGCATGAACAAGAAACTTTTCAAGTAGCGTCGGCCCAATGCCTGTCTCATCGGAAGCGGTGAGAATCGAGTGCCGTTGCCTTTCAGCCTGAACGAAACCAAGAACAGACTCTCCGGCTGCAACCGGCTGGAGTGCCCCATCTGAACTGGTCCACCGTTATATTTAGGAAACGGAGGACAAGAGATGGCGAACAAGCGACACAA
>CANMIP010000045.1 GCA_947497945.1 uncultured Tropicimonas sp.
CGAAAAAATGCGCTCTTCGCCGGCCATGACGAAGGCGGCAAGGCGTGGGGACGCTTCGCATCCCTGGTCGAAACCGCCAAAATCAATGGCGTGCAGCCCTTCGCCTATCTGAAATCTACACTCGAAGCGATCGCCGCAGGTCATCCGCAAAACCGCATCGACGACCTGCTACCTGGGAACTTCAAGCCGTCAAGACAAAGGCACCGTGCCGTCCAGACACCGCTTACACATAATCATAACGGTATCCTTTTTAGATGCGCCGTCGCCGGTGAAGACCAAACCAAAATGCCATCCGAAAGACGTTGTCCTGCGATGTCGATCTCGAGAACACCTTGAGCGATTGCGATGCGGTTCAACGCCGTTGAGTTTGTATGTTTCGATCAGGGACGCGATGACCGCCCAGTTCTGAGCACCCGCATCATGTCCGGCGAAGAGGGCGTTCATTCGGTTGAGCGCGATGGGGCGGATTGTACGCTCGACTGCGTTGTTTTCGAGTTCGATGTGACCATCGGAGAGGAACAGGCACAGGCCGTCCCAGAACTTGGCTATGTATTTCAGAGTTTCCCCTGTCGGAGACTTTGCGGAGACACGGGCGACTAAAGCTTCGATTCGGAAAAACGTTATTCCAACACGCGAAAGCCGTCCGTGGAACCGAGCGGAGCACGCGGATCATGGTTTGATCCGCCACCCGGTGCGGAAGATCCACCATATCGTAATCAGGCAGGCTGACAGGAATACCATAATTGCGAAGATCGATAGGCCCACCGGCACGTCGGCCAGCCCGAAGAACGACCAGCGAAAGCCGGAGATCAGATAGACAACCGGGTTGAACAGGCTGACGGCCTGCCACGCGGGCGGTAGCATCGAAACCGAATAGAACGCGCCCCCGAGAAAGACCAGCGGAGTAATCACCAAAAGCGGGATAAGCTGCAACTGTTCGAAATTCTGCGCCCAGATGCCGATTACAAATCCCATCAGCGCAAAACTCACCGATGTCAGTACGAGGAATGTCACCATCCAGAGCGGGTGCGTGATGGTGAAGTCGACAAAGAAGGTCGCTGTGGTCAGGATGATGACTGCAATCATAAGAGCCTTTGTGGCCGCTGCGCCCACATAGCCTATTACGATCTCGATAAAGGAGATTGGCGCAGAGAGCAGTTCGTAAATCGTTCCGATAAACTTGGGAAAGTATATTCCAAATGAGGCGTTGGTAACCGATTGCTGCAGCAGCGTCAGCATCACCAGCCCAGGCACGATGAAAGCGCCATATGAGATACCGTCGACGGTGTCGATCCGGGCGCCGATTGCGGTTCCAAAGACCACGAAGTATAGCACAGTAGAGAGCACCGGCGAGACGACGGATTGCGCCAATGTCCGAAAGGTGCGGTTCATTTCGAAGACGTAGATCGCCTTGATGGCCTGCCAGTTCATGCCGGCTCCTTTGTCAGGTTAACCTCCCCTCCGATCGCCTCAGGGGACAACCGGGGAGCCGCTCGGGCACTACGGCCTTAGGTTCAGTAGTCTTCCAGTTACACTAAAGCGCCCTCTTTCCGCTATGCTCGACTTGCCATCATTCGTCAAAGCGCCTCTTTCTGTATCGAGCTGCAACGCGACCGACGGCGATACGCAGTCTTCAGTTGCTCGCGGTGACCTTCTCCCTGAGTTCAGAGCCCTTGCTCAATGGGCGTTTCTGCCTGAACAGCTAATATGACCTCGTCCGGCTGGACCTCGAGTGCTCGGCAGAGGGTTATGAACTCCACGACGTCAATCCTTCTCTGCCCACTTTCGATCCGGGCGATCAGCGATTGATGGCACGAAAGACGTTTAGCCACCTCATGTTGAGTGAGGTTGGCGTTCTGTCTGGCCTTGGACCTGTCACGCTTTGACGCCGCTCCAAGTTCTCACTTATGCGGCCTGAGCCTCGAAGGCCAAGGGGCTTTTCCAGCCGAGAGCTGAATGCTTGCGGCGGGGATTGTAGAAGCCGTTGATGTATTCGAAGATCGCCAGTTCGGCAGCCCGCCGTGTCGGCCATGAATGGCGCCAGATCAGCTCGGCATATCGCTGCCGTAAAGACTGCTATCCAACCCATCAGCAACGCCTTCGGCACCTTACCGGAAGTACAGCAGGTCATCCCAAAACCACGCACAAACCTGGAAGAAGTCTTGATTATTTTGCATTGTCAACGATGCACCCGCGGAAGTGCGCACAACCTTGATCAAAATACCTAACGTTACCAAGCTGTTCGTTCAGTCAGTCGAATTCTCGCCAGTGCAAAACACCACTAGATGCCGAAGGAAGCGTTGGTCACCGATTGCTGCAGCAGGGTCAGCATGATCAGGCCCGGCACGATGAAGGCGCCATAGGGGATGCCGTCCACCGTATCGATCCGTTTGCCGATCGCCGTTCCGAAGACGACGAAATAGAGCACGGTCGACAGGACGGGGGAGACGATGCTCTGCGCCAGCGTCCGGAAGGTCCGGTTCATCTCGAACCGGTAGATTGACAAGACGGCCTGCCGGTTCATTGCGCGTCCCTCCCCTCGGCGACCAGCTTGAGGAAGACATCCTCCAGCGAGCTCTGCCGCGTTGTCAGATCCTTCAGCGACAGCCCGGCTGCGGCCACCGCGCCCAGCAGCCGCGTCATGCCTGTGCGCTCGGCATGGGCGTCAAACTCGTAGGTCAGCCGCAACCCGTCCTCGGAGAGCTGCAAGGCATAATCCGCAAGAGTCTCGGGAACCGCATCCAGGCTTTCTCCCAGCTCCAGCAGCAATTCCTTGCGCCCGAGCTGGTGCAGCAGCCTCGCCTTCTCCTCGACCAGCAACAGCCGGCCGTGATCGATCACCCCGATCCGGTCGGCCATCTCCTCGGCTTCCTCGATGTAATGGGTGGTCAGGATGATGGTCACACCATCGGCGCGCAGCTGCCGCACAAGATCCCACATCTCCCGGCGCAAGGTGACATCCACCCCCGCCGTCGGTTCGTCGAGAAACAGCACGCGCGGTTCATGGCTCAACGCCTTGGCGATCAACACCCGCCGTTTCATGCCGCCCGAGAGTTCCTGGTTGCGGCTGTCGCGCTTCTCCCAGAGCGAGAGCGCGCGCAGGACGCGTTCCAGATGATCGTCATCGCGCGGCTTGCCGAACAGCCCGCGCGAGAAGCGCACCGTGTTGAGGACGGTTTCGAACGGCTCGATGGTGATTTCCTGCGGCACCAGCCCGATCATCGCGCGCGCGGCCCGGAAGTCCTGCAGGATATCGTGCCCGCCAACCGAGACATTGCCCGAGCTCGGCGAGACCAGCCCGCAGATCGTCGAAATCAGGGTTGTCTTGCCCGCGCCATTCGGTCCGAGCAGGGCCAGGATCTCGCCCTCCTCGATATCGAGACTCACACCCTTGAGCGCTTCGAACCCGCCTTCATATGTCTTCGTCAGATCCCTGACCGAAATGATCGCAGCCACGACACGCCCCCTTGCTTGTGCCGTGCAGACCTACAACATCCGCGGCAACCGGGAAATGCACAAGTGCCTGCGCCAAAGCACAGGTCTTGCTCTTTGCGGAATGATCCCGGGTGTCGCGCTGCGCGTTCCGGGGGACGGAGCCCCTGTGGGCGGACCTCAGCGGCGACGGTCGCGACGCGAGGACATCGGCTGGAAGGCGACGCCGACATGGGCTTCGCAATAGGGCTTGCCCTGCTGCACCGGCAGCCCGCAGAACCAGAACTCTTCCGTCGCAGGGTCGCCGATCGGCCATTTGCAGGTCCGCTCGGTCAGTTCCATCAGGGTCAGCTTGCGCGCGCCCTTCTCGACTTCGCGCACCGAGGCCAGCGCCTCCGGGCTGATCTCGTTGGCCGAGGGCTGCGGCGGCAGCGGCTGGCCGGCGGGGATGATCTGAAGGCGGGCAGGCGTGGAGGGCGCTTCGGGCTCCGCCTTCGCGGGCTCGGGCGCGGCGGCAACCTTGGGCTTGGGCGCTGGCTCTTCCCTTGCCGGCTTGGCGGCCGGCTTCTCGGCCTTGGGCGCGGGCTTCTCGGTTGCCTGCTCGGGAGCCGGCGCGGCGGCTGCCTTCGCCTTGTCCGAGTTGCCACCGCCATTGCGATTCGACAGGCCCAGACGGTGCACCTTGCCGATCACCGCGTTGCGGGTCACGCCGCCAAGCTCCTTGGCGATCTGGCTGGCACTCTGGCCTTCGCCCCACATCCGCTTCAGGGTCTCGACACGTTCTTCGGTCCAGGACATTCGCCGCTCTCCAAAACAGTCAAAGGCGCCCCCGGGTTCTTGCCCGACGCCGCCCTCGCCAACAGGTTTCTCCTATTCTATGTCGCCCGCCGGGGGGTTACAAGCAGGCCAGGGCAAACCCGCCCCGGGGAGAGAGCAATGAGCGATATAACGAGCATGGGCGAGCGCCGCTTCGGTCGCGTCAACTGGCTGGGCCTGGCAACGCTCACGAAACGCGAGATCCGCCGCTTCCTGACTGTCTGGATGCAGACCGTCATGGCGCCGCTGGTCACTGCCGGGCTCTTCCTCGCGATCTTCTCCATTGCCATCGGGCCGGGGCGTGGCGAGGTGATGGGCTTTGCCTATCTCCACTTCATCGCGCCGGGCATCCTGACCATGTCCGTGGTCCAGAACGCCTTCGCCAACACGTCCTCTTCGATCCTGGTCTCCAAGGTGCAGGGCAATATCGTCGACACGCTGATGCCGCCGCTCTCGGCGGGCGAACTGGTTGCCGGCTATATTGCGGGCGGTGTTGCGCGCGGCCTCTTCGTCGCCATCCCGATCGGCCTCGTCATGATGCCAGTCATTGGTCTGGAAATCCGCGCGCCCCTTCTGGCGTTGAGTTACATCGTGCTCGGTGCGGCCCTGATGGCCGGTCTTGGCCTCATGGCTGGCATCTATGCGCAGAAATTCGACCAGCTCGCGGCGATCTCGAACTTCATCATTACCCCGCTCTCCTTCCTCTCCGGCACCTTCTACTCGGTCGAGGCGGTCCCGGAGCGGATGCAGCTCCTGCTGCACGGAAACCCGATGTTCTACCTGATCGACGGGGTGCGCTACTCGGTGCTCGGCATCTCGGATTCGCCGGCGCTGCTCGGCCTGGCGATCCTCGCCGTGGCCACTGCGGTCATCATTTTTGTCTGCTGGCGCATGATGCGTGGGGGCAAGCGGCTCAAGCCGTAACCCGCCGCCCTTCGCGCCAGGCGAGCACGGCGGCCCCGGCGAGAATGACGCCCGCCCCGAGCAGCGAGACCCAATCCGGCAGGGTGCCGAAGATCGCCGCGTCGTAGAGCGACGCGAAGACCAGCGTCGAATAGGCAAAGGGTGCGACAAAGCTCGCATCCGCCCGTGCAACCGCGTTGATATAGCAGGCCTGTGCGCAGGCCATTGCCGCGCCGAGCCCGGCAAGAGCGGCCCATTGCGCGGTGGTCGGGGCCGACCAGACCGGCAGCACCGCCGCGCTGGCGATGCAAAGCCCGAGCGCATTGTTGACCAGCAGTACCTGGAAGGGCCGTTCCCGCCCTGCCAGCTTCTTTATGAAGATCACCTCCAGCCCCATGACCGCCGCCGACCCAAGGGCCAGAAGCGCCGTGGGCCGGAAACTCTCCGGCCCCGGGCGCAGCAGGATCACCGCCCCCAGGAGCGCGATCGCCGCCGCGCTCCACCGCCACCGCCCGACCTTCTCTCCCAGCAAGGGGATTGCCAGCATCATGGCGAAGACGGGGTTCAGAAAGGTGATCGCTGTTGCATCCGACATCGGGATCCGCGCCACGGCGGCAAACATCAGCGTGACGCCGACAAAGCCGGCCGAGGTTCGGGCGATGTGCAATGTCCAATGCGGCCGGCCAATGCCGGGGCGCAGCACCGAGGCGACCAATGTCAGGCTCAGCAAGGCGAAGAGGAAACGGCCATGCGTGACCTGGACCGGATGCAGCGCCGGGCCGAGCGCATCCGTGCCGAGCGCCTTCGCGAACAGCGTGGTCACGGCGACGAGCGCCGACGCCGACAGCATCAACGCCATTGCCAGCGGGCGCGATTGGGCAGGGGCTTCGAACGGGGTGCTCATGGCGACCCGGTAGCGCAGCGCGAGGAGGCTCGCCAGCCAAAACGCTTTTGGGGATGATCGGGAGGAGAGGGGCAGGAGACCGAGGGGGACGGGGCGCGGAAATGGAGTCCATTTGCTGTGCTTGGCTGGAAGCGCAAGGAGAACCTTGCCAGCGCCAGAGGGTGGGGCGCCGGAGCAGCCTCTGTGGTCGGCACTTCACCCTGACCAATTCCGAAGAAGATTAGAGCGTTGCGCGCCGATTGCAAGGCGCAAGCCTGCCGGGGCAGGCAGGCACGGGCACTGCGGCCTGGATTCCGTGCCCACCAGCGCTCAGCTCCATTATCCGCAATCGGCTCTGAGCGGTGGGCCGCGATCGGGCAAAAAAAGACGGGCCGCAAAAGAAGACGGCCCACCTTCCGGCGGGCCGTGTCTCTCTCGCGACGTTGACTGGGTCAGTCGCGCGCGTATTCCTCGGCGCGGATGGCTTCCGGGCGCGGTTCGCGCGGCGGGCGGCCTATCACGTCCTTGAGCTCGTCCAGCTCGATGAAATTGTCGGCCTGGCGGCGCAGTTCATCGGCGATCATCGGCGGCTGGGAGCGGATCGTCGAAACGACGGAAACGCGCACACCCGAGCGTTGCAGGCTTTCCACCAGCGGACGGAAATCGCCATCACCGGAAAACAGCACAACATGATCGACATGCGGGGCAAGCTCCATGGCATCGACGGTCAGCTCGATATCCATGTTGCCCTTCACCTTCCGGCGACCCTGGCTGTCGATATATTCCTTCGCCGGCTTGGTCACCATTGTGAAGCCGTTGTAGTGCAGCCAGTCCACCAGCGGCCGGATCGGAGAATAATCATCGTTCTCCAGCAGCGCAGTGTAGTAAAAGGCGCGCAGCAATTTGCCGCGACGCATGAATTCCTGACGGAGCAGCTTGTAGTCGATATCAAACCCGAGCGCCTTTGCGGCCGCATAGAGATTTGATCCGTCGATGAAGAGCGCAAGCCGCTCATCTCTGTAGAACATCAAATATCCTTTCGGTATACCGCGCGGGCCAGTGTGAGTGGTTGAGTGGTCAGCTCGCGGCGGATCACAACTAAATAAGGGAATTCTACGGTGTCGCAAGATATATCAAGTCATAAACGCGATACAAAGTCCATCATTGCCCTAGGGTCGAATGTCGCACGCCCGATGAAAGGTCAAACCTTTTCAAGTGTCGAGATTGTCAATGCCGCTTTTTGGGCACTTGAAACAGACGCGGTCAGGATTCTCGACCGGAGCCGACTCTATCGTACAGCTTGCGTTCCGGCCGGGGCCGGACCGGACTATATCAACGCTGCTGTGCGGGTCGAAACGCGCCTTGACGCCGCGGGGCTTCTGGACCACCTGCACGCGATCGAACGCCGTTTCGACCGTGAGCGCGCCGGTCGCTGGGCCGCGCGGACCCTCGACCTCGACCTGCTGGACCATGGTGGCGCGGTGGCGCCGGATCTCGAGACATGGTGGCAGTGGCACGACCTGCCTTTCGATGAGCAGAAGACCCGCTTTCCAGACCGGCTTCTGTTGCCGCATCCGCGCATCCAGGAACGCGGCTTCGTGCTCGTCCCGCTGGCAGAGATCGCGCCGGACTGGCGCCATCCGGTGCTGGGGCAGAGCGCCGCGCAGCTGTGCGCGGGATTGACAGAAGACCAACGGAGCGGCATTTCGGCTATTTGAAGCGACCGAATCCCTTGCGCTTCGTTGCAAGGGGCGGTATCAGACATCCTCCCACCCCTGGCAGGACTGGAGTTCCCTATGGCCCGCGTGACCGTAGAAGATTGCGTTGACAAGGTTCCGAACCGTTTCGAACTGGTGATGCTCGCCGCCCATCGTGCGCGCGAGATCTCTTCCGGTTCTCAGCTGACCGTGGACCGTGACAATGACAAGAACCCGGTTGTCGCGCTGCGTGAAATCGCGGATGAGACCCAGCTTTCGGGCGATCTGCGTGAGCGCATGATCGAGGCGAACCAGACCCAGATCGAGGTCGACGAGCCGGAAGAAGATTCCATGGCGCTGCTGATGGGTGCCGAGGCGCCGGACAAGCCCGACACCGACGACATGGACGAAGAGAAGCTGCTCCGCGCCCTGATGGACGCGCAGGAACCCAGGTAAGAAACCCCGGGCATGTGCGCGGGCAAGGGGACGAGTTGAGTCGCAGATGATCGACGTCGAAGACCTGATCGCCCTTGTCACCGCTTACAATCCGCGCAGCGATACCAAAAAGATTCGGGAAGCCTACGCTTTCGGGCAGGAGATGCACGAGGGCCAGACTCGGCATTCCGGCGAGCCCTATTTCACCCACCCCGTCGCGGTCGCGGCGCTGCTGACCGAGCAGCGGCTGGACGATGCGACGATCATAACCGCGCTGCTGCATGACACGATCGAGGACACCCGCGCCTCCTATTCGGATGTCTCGCGGCTCTTCGGAGAGGATGTGGCCGAGCTGGTCGATGGTGTGACCAAGCTGACCAATTTGCAGCTTTCCAGTTCCGAGACCAAGCAAGCGGAGAATTTCCGCAAGCTGCTGATTGCCATGTCGAAGGACCTGCGTGTGATCCTCGTCAAGCTGGCGGACCGTCTGCACAACATGCGGACGATCAAGTATCAGCGTCAGGAAAAGCAGGCCCAGAAGGCGCGCGAGACGATGGATATCTATGCGCCGCTGGCCGGACGCATGGGGATGCAGTCGATGCGCGAGGAGCTGGAAGACCTCTCCTTCCGCGTGCTCAATCCCGAAGGGCGAAGCTCGATCATCCGCCGCTTCATCACGCTGCAGCGCGAGACCGGCGACGTGATCCACAAGATCACTCATGACATACGGCTGGAGCTCGACAAGGTCAGCATCGATGCCGATGTTTTCGGGCGCGCCAAGAAGCCCTATTCGATCTGGCGCAAGATGCAGGAGAAGGGGCTCGGCTTCTCGCGGCTGTCCGATATCTACGGCTTCCGGGTCATCACCCAGGACGTGCAGGATTGCTATCGTGTTCTCGGCGCGATCCACCAGCGCTGGAAGGCGGTGCCGGGGCGATTCAAGGATTATATCAGCCACCCGAAATCCAACGGGTACCGGTCCATTCACACCACGGTCTCCGGGCGCGACGGCAAGCAGGTCGAGGTGCAGATCCGTACCCGGCAGATGCACGAGGTCGCCGAGTCGGGCGTGGCCGCGCATTGGTCCTATCGGGACGGCGTGCGGGCGGAGAACCCCTTCGCGGTCGATCCCGCCGAGTGGATTTCGACCCTGTCCGAACGGTTCAGTGAGAGCGACAGTGTCGACTTCCTCGAGCATATGAAGCTAGAGATGTATTCCGACCAGGTCTTCTGCTTCACGCCCAAGGGCGACGTGATCAAGCTGCCCAAGGGGGCGACGCCGCTCGATTACGCCTATGGTATCCACACCCGGATCGGCGACAGCTGTGTCGGCGCCAAGATCGACGGTGTGCGCGTGCCGCTCTGGACCCGGTTGAAGAACGGTCAGTCGGTCGAGATCATCACCGCCGAGGGCCAGCGGCCGCAAGCGACCTGGCTTGATATCGTTGTGACCGGCCGGGCCAAGTCGGCCATCCGCCGTTCCCTGCGCGAGGAGAATCGCGAGCGCTATATCAAGCTCGGCTCGGAGCTGGCGCGGGTCGCTTTCGAGCATATCGGCAAGAAATCCACCACCAAGGCGCTGATGACGGCGGCCAAGCAACTCGGGCTGCAGGATGACAAGGAGCTGCTGGCGCGGCTCGGCTCGGCAGAGCTGACGGCGCGGGACGTGGTCTCGACGCTGTACCCCGAGCTTGCCGCGCGCGAGGGCGAAGAGGTCGAGCGTGAGCGCGCCGTTCTTGGTCTTGCCGCCGACCAGACGGCAACGCGAGGCAAGTGTTGCCAGCCGGTGCCCGGAGAACGCATTGTCGGCATCACCTATCGGGGACAAGGCGTTGTCGTGCACGCGATCGACTGTCCGACCCTGATCGATCTCGAAGACCAGCCGGATCGCTGGGTCGACCTGCATTGGCATTCCGGCCTGCACCCGGCGATCTACTCGGTCACGCTGGAGATGACGATCAGCAACGACGCCGGGGTGCTGGGTCGAATCTGCACATTGATTGGCGAGCAGAAGGCCAATATCTCGAACCTGCAATTCGTGGACAGGAAGCCGGACTATTATCGCCTCGAAATCGACGTGGACCTGCGGGATGTTGAACATCTGCACATGGTTCGTACGGCGCTTGAGGCTGATAACGATGTGGCAGAGGTTGCGCGTCTGCGTGATGCCGATCGCAAGGCGCAAGGCGTTGCGGAAATCGATTGAGAGGTCTTGAGGCGTGGTCTTCAAGCGGCGGGACAAACGGAGCTGGCTCCGGATCGTTGGTGAGAGCTTCTGGCCCCGTGGTGGCTGGGGGCGGGCCGCGATCTATGTCCAGCACCGTATACGGAGACTGCCCGACAGGCCGCAACGTATCGCCCGCGGCATTTTCTGTGGCGTTTTCGTGTCCTTCTCACCGCTCTACGGGCTGCATTTCCTCGTCGCCTTCGTGATCGCGAAGGTGATTGGCGGCAATATCCTCGCCGCGCTGCTTGCAACCTTCTTCGGCAACCCGATCACCTTCCCGTTCATCGCCGCCATCGCGCTCAAGCTGGGCTACTGGATCCTCGGCCTCGATGTTCACCCGGAGGTGGCCGAACGGCTGCGCGAAGGCGGGGCGGAGGAGATGAGCGAGGGGTTGATGCGGAAGTTTTCCGGTGCCTTTGCCGATCTGTGGACCAATCTCCAGGCACTCTTCACCGATGACGTCGCCAATTGGCATCGGTTGGGCGTCTTCTATCACGAGGTGTTCTTCCCCTTCCTGATCGGGGGCATCCTGCCGGGGCTGATCGCGGGGCTTGTCGCCTATTATGTGTCACTGCCGCTGATCACGGCCTATCAGAACCGCCGCCAGGTGCAGCTCAAGCGAAAGCTGGAAGAGATCCGCAGGGCGGGGCGGTCCAAGATCTCCGAACCCGGACATTGAAGCCGGATTGCGCCTGAGCGCCGATTGACATGGAGCGAGGGCAAACCTGCCGCGCCAGCATCTGGCCCCACGGGGGAGTCGGCGCCTGTCCACCCACGCGCACCGCACCGATGTCGTCGCGCCTACCTGCAGGAGGGCGCCGGCGCGGCGCTTCCTTCGCATTGGCAAGGGGCGTTCGGTCCGAGCCGCGCCTCAGGTGAACTTGTTATCCCGCGGGAACCCATAGGGCGGCTGTTTGCCGACGCCGGCACGCTTGCCGATATAGGGCGTGAGATCCTTCTCATGCCGCGTCTGCCCGTTGGGCATCAGCCATTTCAGGCCGTCTTCAACCCGGAACGTCGTGATGTCCGACAGCCCGCCATCCAGCTCCAGCGTGCCCTGACGCCCGCGGGTCTGGTTGTATTTCTGGATCCGCACGCCCTTGCCGCGCGTCATTTCCGGCAGCTCTTCCACCGGGAAGATCAGGAATTTGCGATTTTTCGAGATCACGGCGACATGGTCCCCAGCGATCGGCTTGCAGATCACCGCGGAGACGTCGCCCTTTACGTTCAGAACCTGCTTGCCGGACCGGGTCTGCGCCAGCACCTCGTCGGAGGGCACGACGAAACCGTCGCCCGCCGAGGAGGCCACGAGCAGCCGCGTGCCGGTCCGGTGGATCGACAGCGACACGATCTCCGCCTCGTTGGGCAGGTCCACCATCAGCCGCATCGGCTCGCCCATGCCACGCCCGCCGGGCAGCGCCGAGGCCGAGAGCGTGTAGAAGCGGCCATTGCTGCCGAAGACCAGCAGCCTGTCTGTCGTCTCGGCGTGGAAGAGGAAGCGGCCCTCGTCGCCATCCTTGAATTTCAGCTCGGTATCCAGCGCGATATGGCCCTTCATCGCCCGGATCCAGCCCATCTTCGAGCAGACGACGGTGATCGGCTCGCGGTCGATCATCGCTTCCAGCGGCACCTCGGCCACTTCGATTGCCTGGGAGAACTGTGTCCGCCGCTCGCCGCCGGGAACTTTCTTGCCGAACTTCGCGCGGACCTCCTTGAGTTCCGCGCCGATGCGATCCCACTGGATCTCCTCGCTGTCGAGCAGGTCCTGCAGCGTCGCGCGCTCCTCCATCAGTTTTTCCTGCTCATTGAGGAGCTCCATCTCCTCCAGCTTGCGCAAGCTGCGCAGCCGCATGTTCAGGATCGCCTCGGCCTGCACATCGGACAGGGAGCCATCCTCGCCCTTGGCCAGCGGGGCAGGGGGCACGTAGTCGGCTTCGCTCATCGCGCGCGCGAATGTGCCGCCCCAACGTTCGCGCATCAGCGCGTCCTTGGGGGCCTCGTCATAGCGGATGATGTCGATCACCCGGTCGAGATTGAGGAAGGCGATGATGAAGCCTTCCAGCACTTCCAGCCGGTGGTCGATCTTCTCGACCCGATGCTGCGCCCGGCGCACCAGAACCTCGCGGCGGTGGTCGAGAAAGGCGCGCAGCACCTCCTTGAGCGAGCAGACCTTGGGCGTGCGCCCGTCGATCAGCACGTTCATGTTCATCGAGAAACGGGTTTCGAGATCCGAGCTGCGGAACAGCATGTTCATCAGCACATCGGCATCGACATTGCGCGAGCGCGGCTCCAGCACGATGCGGATATCCTCGGCGCTCTCGTCGCGCACATCGGCCAGGATCGGTATCTTCTTGGTCTGGATCAGCTCGGCGATCTTCTCGATCAGCTTGGATTTCTGAACCTGGTAGGGGATCTCGGTCACAACGACCTGCCACTGCCCGCGACCAACCTCCTCGATCTCCCAACGCGAGCGCAGGCGGAACGCGCCGCGCCCTGTTCGGTAGGCCTCTACGACATTTTCCGGCGGTTCGACGATCACGCCTCCGGTCGGAAAATCCGGGCCGGGGATGTAGTTCACAAGGGTCTCGTCGCGCGCGTCGGGCGTCTTGATCAGATGCAGGCAGGCCTGGACCAGCTCGTCGAGATTATGCGGCGGGATATTGGTCGCCATGCCGACCGCGATGCCGCTGGAGCCATTGGCCAGCAGGTTCGGGAAGGAGGCGGGCAGCACCTCGGGCTCGGTCAGCGTGCCGTCATAATTCTCGCGGAAATTGACGGAATTCTCTGCCAGGCCCTCCAGCAGCGCCTCCGAGGCGCCGGTCAGGCGGGCTTCGGTGTAGCGCGAGGCGGCCGGGTTGTCGCCGTCGATATTGCCGAAATTGCCCTGGCCGTCGACCAGCGGGTAACGGATGACGAAATCCTGCGCCAGGCGCGCCATCGCGTCGTAGATCGCGGCATCGCCGTGGGGGTGGTAATTGCCCATCACGTCGCCGGATATCTTCGCCGATTTCCGGAAGGCGCCGGTCGCGGTCAGCTTCAACTCGCGCATGGCGTAGAGGATGCGCCTGTGCACCGGCTTCAGCCCGTCGCGGGCATCCGGCAGCGCACGGTGCATGATCGTGGAAAGCGCATAGGTCAGGTAGCGCTCGCCGATCGCCCGGCGGAGGGGTTCGGCTATCTCGTTCGGGGTGATCTCGGGATCGTCTGCGTCGTCGCTCATGACCGCCTGTGTAGCCAAGCCGCTTGGGACGAACAAGCGGCTCGCGCGCTTGAGGCGGGAAGCGACCCACAATAGGTGATATTGCCCCCCTTTTTTTCCGGCCAAAATGCTATAACTCCCCTGAAACCGTTTGTTGCGTGTGATTCTCGTGTGTTTTCTTTGGGGGGTGTTCAGATGCTCGGAAGATATATTGCTGGGACGTTGTTGATCCTCGGTGTGGCAATGATGGTCGCGCCTGACGCGACCGAAAGACCTGATACGAAAGACGTTCCTGTCGCCCGGGCGGAAAGCTCGCCGGTGACGCTGGCGAGTGTCGGCTCCAAGAAACTTGCCGAGGCCGCCCAACTCACCGGTTTCGCGCAGCCGGCTGCCGCTCAGGACAAGGCCGCGGAATTGGCGCCGACTTCGCTGACGCCGGCGGCGTCGGGGCAGAAGATCCAGGCCGGTGTCGAAGCGGCGCTGCTGCAGGCGCTGGCGCTTGACGAAACGGAAGAGCGGCAGCTTGAGGCGATCGATGCCGAGAACGCCTTTGCCGGGCTGGAGCTTGCCATGGCCGTCACCGATGCGCCGGAGCCGGCCTTGGCCGATCGCGCACCGCGCTTCATGTTCGTGACGGGAACCAGCGTCAATGTCCGCTCTGGCCCCTCGACCCAGTATCGCGTTGTCGGCACGGTCTCGTCCGGGGCGCCGGTCGAGCTTATTTCCTATGAGGGCGAGAGCTGGGCGCGGATCCGGTTCGAAGATGGCGAGACGACCGGCTACATGTCTCGCAAGTTCCTGACATCCGAAGCCGGCAACGGCTGATTGCTTGCACCGCCCGCCAATCGGCGGCAGGAGGGGGCGCGCAAATGCGGGGCCCTCTCATGGCAAGCGAAACGACACCGATTTCGGTATCCAGATCCATCCTGATCACGGGCTGTTCCTCCGGGATCGGCTATGCGGCGGCACATGGGCTCAAGGCGCATGGCTGGCGTGTCTTCGCGACCTGCCGCAAGGCGGAAGACGTGGCGCGGCTCACGGAGGAAGGGTTGGAGAGCCTGCAGCTCGACCACACGGATGCCGAGTCCATGCGTGTCTGCCTGGACGAGATCTCCCGGCGTACCGATGGCCGGCTCGACGCGCTGTTCAACAATGGTGCCTATGCGCTGCCCGGCGCGCTGGAGGATCTGCCGACAGACGGGTTGCGCGCGCTCTTCGAGGCGAATGTCTTCGGCTATCACGAGCTGTCGCGGCAGGTGATCCCGATCATGCGGGCGCAGGGCGGCGGGCGGATCGTCAATTGCTCTTCTGTGCTCGGGTTGGTGCCGATGAAATGGCGCGGCGCCTATGTGTCCTCGAAATACGCGCTGGAAGGGCTGACGGATGTGCTGCGGCTCGAAATGGAGGACGCCGGAATCAAGGTGATCCTGATCGAGCCCGGGCCGATCACCTCGAAGATCCGGGTCAATTCCATCCCACATTTCGAACGCTGGATCGACTGGCGCGCTTCGCCACGTTCCGAGCAATATGAGCGCTCCCTTCTCAAACGGCTCTACACGGATCGCGGCAAACCCGACCGCTTCGAGCTTGGTCCGGAGGCCGTGACCGCGAAGCTGATCCACGCTCTGGAGAGCCGTACCCCGCAGCCGCGCTACTATGTGACGAGGGCGACCTGGATCATGGGGCTGCTCAAGCGCTTTCTGACGACGCGGGCGCTGGACGTGCTGATCCGCCGGGGCTGATCGGGGCTTCGCTTTCCGTGCTTGAGCCGGTAAGCCTGTCGGAAGGTCCAAGGAGGGGAGGCCCGCATGCTGAACGATCCGCTGTTCATACTCGTCGCGCTCGCGGTGCTCGCGGTGCTCTTCATTCTGCTGACCGGGATCGGCGGTTTCGCGCGCGGCGGCGATTTCAACCGCAAACATGCGAACCGCATCATGCGCTACCGGATCGTCGCGCAGTTCGTGGCGATCCTCCTGATCCTTCTCTTTGTCTGGCTGCGCCGCGGAGGCTGAAAATGGTTGTCCTGAACAAGATCTACACCCGCACCGGCGATGCCGGCGACACCGCACTCGGAAATGGCGACCGCGTGGCCAAGCATTCGGCACGGGTCAACGCCTATGGCACCGTCGATGAGTGCAATGCCTGTCTCGGCATGGCGCGCCTGCATGCGGAGGGCGAGATGGATACGTGGCTCGCGGCGATCCAGAACGATCTCTTCGATCTCGGCGCCGATCTCTGCCGTCCGGAGATGGAGAAGGACGCCGAGGCCGAGTACCCGCCGCTGCGCATGGTTGCGACACAGGTTGAGCGGCTGGAGGCGGAGATCGACGTGATGAATGCCGACCTCACCCCACTGCGCAGTTTCATCCTGCCCGGTGGTTCAGCGCTCGCGGCGCATCTGCATCTCTGCCGGACGGTCTCGCGGCGCGCCGAGCGCCTCGCGGTTGAACTGGCCGCCGAGGAGAGCGTGAACCCTGCTGCAGTGAAATATCTCAACCGCCTGTCGGACTGGTTCTTCGTCGCGGCCCGGGTCGCCAATGAGAATGGCACGGCGGACGTGCTCTGGGTTCCAGGCGCCAATCGTTGAGAGAGGCCGTCCGCGGTTTCCGGGTTTCCGCTGCTCGGAGGCCGCCTGCCGGGCGGGTTAGCCGTCGCGCCGTATCAACGGACAGCCCGGCTCGCCGGGTCCGCCGAGGGGACATGTTTCCCGGGGGGGCAGGGCTCCCATTTCTTCTCCGGCGACCTTCAACGCTTCCTGTGCCAGGTCGAGAGCGCCTTGTTGCCCGGATCGCTTTGACATCTCGCAGGCGGCGCAAAGTGTCCTGCCGATATCCTTGTGCAGATCGTCCGGCATCAGGTTTTCTCCTCCAGTAGTGCATGCGGCCGCGACCGCGCTTTGTTAGGTTCCGAGTTGGCCAGCATCTCGTCAAAAACACGCTGCATTGCTTCTGCCGTCCGTTCGAAACCCATCGCGCGGGCGCGGGTCAGGGCAGCATGCAGTTCGACGATTTCACTGGCATTGGCGGTCACTGGGCTGGCATCCTGTCACAAGAAAGTGGGAATAACTGATGCCCGTACCGTATTAACAGGGGGTTAATATCGGGTTTACCAATGTAAACGGGCGAGCTTTCCGACGAGCAATAGGAAGACCGATCCTGCGGTCCGGTTGAGAGCGGTCCGGGCGCGCGGCCGGTGCCGCAACCAGCGCCATTGCCGGCCGGCAATGGCGCGACCGCGCCGAAGACAAGCAGCACGACCACCGCAAATGGCGCGCCGGGGACAGGCATCTGCGGCATGAATGGCCCGTGCCCGGGATTGGTGAGATGAGGCAGGACGGCGAGGAGGAAGATGGCGGCTTTCGGGGTCGCCAGGGTCATGATCCTGCCGCGCCCATGGAGCCAGGCGAGCGGCGGCGGGGCGACAGCGATCTCTGTGCCGCGACCCGGAACGCACCCCAGGCAAGGTAGAGCGGATAGACAACATCTACGGATTTCAAAGCGGTAAAAGCCAGAGCCGAGGTCTGGAGGATCGCCGCCACCGAGAGCGAGACCGCCACCCTTTGGACGAGAACGCCGATGCAGAGCGCGAATTTCTCCGCCAGATCGGACCACTAGCCGTAGAGAGCAGACTGGGTCGGCTCGAAGGCATTGTCGGGACCTGTCGCTATGGCGGAGAGGATTGCGGTCTGTGCCAACACAGAGCGGATGTGGAGCGGTGTCATGCCGGGTAGCGAAGCTGTCGCGGCATGCCGGGGAGCCGTCCGGGACGGTGGCAAGCCTCGCATCCGGGCACCGCGTGCCGTTGATGCGAAACAAACTTTCTTCCCGCGACCAATAAACGCGGCGTCGGCGGGTCCTGCAACGTCGCTTTTTTGCTGTTGCAGCGAAGCCCCCTCCGCTAAGCAGATTTCCGATGGAATGAAAACCAACTGCCGGACCTGCTGTCCGGCCCAACAGGAGACACGTGAATGAAGGTCCTCGTACCCGTCAAGCGCGTGATCGACTACAACGTGAAGGTCCGCGTCAAGGCGGACGGGAGCGGCGTCGATCTGGCCAATGTCAAAATGTCGATGAACCCCTTCGACGAAATCGCCGTCGAAGAAGCGATCCGCCTCAGGGAGGCCGGCAAGGCGACCGAAATCGTTGCCGTCTCGATCGGTGTCAAACAGAGCCAGGAAACGCTGCGCACCGCGCTCGCTATGGGCGCCGACCGCGCCATCCTCGTCGAGGCCGCCGACGACGTGCATACCGATATCGAGCCGCTCGCCGTCGCCAAGATCCTCAAGGGGATCGTCGACGAAGAGCAGCCGGGCCTCGTGCTCTGCGGCAAGCAGGCGATCGATAACGATCTGAACGCCACCGGCCAGATGCTCGCAGCCCTGCTCGGTTGGTCGCAGGGGACGTTCGCCTCCGAGGTGGATGTCGATGGCGACAGCGCCGTCGTGACCCGCGAAGTCGATGGCGGCTTGCAGACCATCAAGGTCAAGACCCCGGCCGTCCTCACGGTCGACCTGCGTCTCAACGAGCCGCGCTATGCCTCGTTGCCGAACATCATGAAGGCGAAGAAGAAGCCGCTCGATGTCAAGACGCCCGCCGATTACGGCGTCGACACCACGCCGCGCCTCGAGATCCTCAAGACTGCCGAGCCCGAAGCCCGCAAGGCCGGTGTCATCGTCGGTTCCGTGGATGAGCTGGTTGCGAAACTCAAAGACGAAGCGGGGGTCCTCTGATGGCTGTTCTCCTCCTTGCCGAAGTGCACGGCGCCGAGCTTTCCGTTGACGCCACCGCCAAAGCCGTGACGGCTGCCAGGGCGCTCGGCGACGTGACCGTCCTCTGTGCCTCCGCCGGCTGTGGCGGGGCTGCCGAAGCCGCCGCCAGGATCGATGGCGTGGCGAAGGTGCTCTGCGCTGATGATGCCGCCTATGGCAACGGTCTGGCCGAGCCGATCGCGGACCTGGTTGTTTCGCTCGCGGGCGACTATTCCCACATCGTCGCGCCGGCCACTGCGGCTGCCAAGAACGTTCTGCCGCGCGTCGCCGCCTTGCTGGACGTGATGGTCATCTCCGACATTACCGCCGTTGTCGACGCCGACACGTTCGAGCGCCCGATCTATGCCGGCAATGCGCTCCAGACCGTGAAGTCGTCGGACGCCACGAAGGTTGTCTCGATCCGGACCGCCAATTTCGAGGCCGCTGGCGAGGGTGGCTCCGCTGCCGTCGAGAGCATCGCTGCTGCCGGCAATCCCGGCCTGTCCGAATGGGTCGAGGACAAGGTCGCGGAATCCGATCGTCCGGAACTCACGTCGGCAGGGGTGGTCGTCTCTGGTGGCCGCGGTGTCGGCTCGGAAGACGATTTCAAGATGATCGAAGCGCTTGCCGACAAGCTCGGCGCCGCTGTCGGTGCGTCCCGTGCTGCCGTCGATTCCGGGTATGCCCCGAATGACTGGCAAGTGGGCCAGACCGGCAAGGTCGTTGCCCCGGATCTCTACATCGCCATCGGCATCTCGGGTGCGATCCAGCATCTGGCCGGCATGAAGGATTCCAAGGTCATCGTGGCGATCAACAAGGATGAAGAGGCCCCGATCTTCCAGGTCGCCGATTACGGGCTGGTCGCGGACCTCTTCGCCGTTGTTCCGGAGTTGACCGAAAAGGTCTGACCTTTCGGCCCAGGGAACGCCAAATGGAACAGAAGGGCTCGCCTCCCCGGTGGTCCCTTCCGAGCGGACGCAAGCCTTGGACAAGGGCCGAAGATGAAAGATGAGGCCGCGATCAGCGTGATCACGGCCCGTTTTTTTGGGGCCGCGGGTCGGCTGCGGGGCCGTGCGAGCGATTCGGACTCGTTACCATTTGCCTGCCGGAATCTCGCAATTCGCTGCGCGTCGCGGGATGCGCCAATCGATACGGTGCAAGAAATCCGTTCGAAATTGCGCCCGGCCGTCTGCCCCGTGTCCGAGAACCGACAGCCCGAACGGAGTCCCTTTGCGAGACCCGCCTATCTGCCGTGAGAGACTGGATTCCGGGGGGCATCGGCACATCGTTTCTGTCAAGTTGCATGAGCTTCCAACCGGCGAGTCTGGCGCTTCCCAAGAGCCACGTGAAGCGAGTTTCTATCCCGCGAAGACCTTTTGCCCGTGGTCGTTCCGCTCAAAGCGTTCGACCGGCTCTGCGAGAGGAAGAGAGCATTATTATGTTTATTTTCAGGATATTGGAGGGATCATGGGCGACAGAAGATGGCGGCTGACTGCGGTTGTTTCTGTCTTGCCTCCGGTGTCGATGCGATCAGAAGGCCAGGGGCCGCCTTGATCGTTGGGTCCGACATTCAAGGCCGGTCGCCGAGGACAAATTCGCGACAGCGCTGCCTTGTTCATCGGCTTTGACACCCGTGTCCGTTCCCTTCCTGGTCAGGGGGATTTGCGAGCGGATTGACGGGCTATGAGGATGGTATCCAACTGGGTCGGGATGCCGGAAGGAACCCCGAAGCGTGATGAGATATCGTGCCTCGCAGAGATTCACGCGACGTTAGGGCGCAGCAGGTATTTACCGGGGACACCCAAAGAGAGGCCACCCGATGCACCGTCAGTTCCTGTCCAAGCTCTCAACGAGATTTTACGCGATCGTTGCGTTGGCAACTTTCATGATGGCGGCTCTTTCCCAGGTTCTTCTTTCGTTCGCGGTCAACAACGCCTACGAGATGCGCGATGTGCATCTCAGCGATGTCACCGAAAGCGCGGTCAGTATTCTGGCCGCTCTCGAAGACCGTGTTGAGGCCGGAGAACTGACTGGCGAGGAGGCTCGGGCGAAAGGCGTCGAACGCTTGTCCGAACTAAAGTTTGGTGAAGGCGGGTATTTCTATGCGTTCGACACCGATGGCATCAACAGAATGCACGGTGCCAAGCCGGAACTCGTTGGAACGGATCAATCGGGAATGGAGGACACGAAGGGGACGAAGATCATCAAGGGGTTGCTCGAGATCGCAACAACGCGGGGACAAGGCTCGATGCAATACTTCTACACGAAGCCCGATTCCAGCATTGAAGAAGCAAAAATCGGCTATGTGGTGTTTTTCGAACCTTGGGAATGGATGGTCGGCACCGGTTCCTATGTCGAGGATATTGAAGCAAATCTGAGCCACCTGCGAAAGGTCAGCCTCGCGGTGCTGGCTGTCAGCCTGTTCGTGATGATTGTCGCCTCCACGATCGTGGTGCGTAGCGTTACGATCCCGTTGTCGGCACTGGTGAAGCGCATGACCGGCATGCGCGATGGTGACACCGGTTCAGAGGTGCCGCATGTAGGCGCTCGCGGAGAGATCGGGTTGATGGCGCGCTCGATCGACGTGTTTCGTGAGCAGCTTGTGGAGCGCCGGCGTCTTGAGGAGGAGCAGGCCGAGAAGGATGCGGAACTTGCGCGCGAGCGCGAGGAGTCGCTGAAACAGAAGCTGGCGATGGAGAAGCGCGAAGCCGAGGAGGCGGAACGCCGGCGCGAGGA
>CANMIP010000046.1 GCA_947497945.1 uncultured Tropicimonas sp.
CACCCCCCGCTTCACTGGGAGAATTGAATCAGCGATTAGGGCACCTAACAAGGAGAGTTTTTCAACAAAATAAGCCCTACCGGGTGACCGCGGTGGTTCGGGGCCCGGCAGGAACCGGCCATCCGGACCCCGCTTGGCCTTGCTCTCGTCGTGATGGTTGAACTTCGCCATTGCCGTCGTTTTCCCGTCAATACTGCTGACATATTAGCAGGTTTCCCCCTCCTGTGAATCGTGCCGCTTCGCGTCTCAGCCAGCCGGAATAGTCGGGCTCCAGAAGGACAGATCATCCGGAAACAAGGAGACAAACCGATGACCACCGAGCTCTGTAACTGCGACGGCGCCAGCGAGACCACGAACGTGGTTCCGCCTGCGCCTGCAGAAGAAATCGCCGATCAGGGAACGACCTGGTTCGGGGACCTGCCCGAGAGAACTGGCAGCGTGTTCAACGCCGCCCACTCCACCACCGAAACACTTGTGGCCAACCTGCCGTGGAGTGGTTGGGCGTTTCTCATCCTTGGCTTGCTGATCGTACTTGCGATCGTACGGCCGAGGTCGAGGAATGTGACCAACCACTACCATCGGCGCAGCCGGCCGCAGTTCAAGCCCAAGCGGTGAAGTGGGTCTGGCAGCGCATCCGCGCTGCCGGTTCTTTTCGCCTGAAGAAGACAAAAGCCGACGTTGGCGCCGCGACCATCCGCAGAACGCATCGTCGACCTGAACACGGCGATACGTGGCCGAGAGGTTCGGTAAGTTTGCCGACCATGCGGTTATTCTTCGCAGTACAGCATTTCTGGCTGTCGTCATCCAATGGCCGTCCATCCGGAGGAGAACCCGACATTCGCGGCGACCCACACTAAGGGCAGGTCGGCGGACAAACCCGCCTGATGCCGATGCAGCGTAACATGCCTCTCTGCGACGCCCGCGTCGCTGAACCAGTCGCGGCAGTGCAGCACTGCTTCCCGGAAGCGGCCGTTGGTACCGGCTCGAATCCAGCCAACTGTTTCCGGTCAACCGGATCCGCCTGACAATACCGTCGAGCCTGCCTGTCTCATCATTGGATATTCCAGTTTCAGACAAGGTTGAGTGCAATCACTGGCGGTAGAGATATTCCCGACAAAGCAATCGAAAGCCCTATTGGGAACCCTGCCTGAGGTCGAAGCGATCGCCACGGGCTGTCTGGTTTTCCCGCGAGCGCCCGAAGCGTCAGGACTGCGGCTATTCCCGCAAACATCGAAGCCGAGAAAACAAAAGCAAATACCGTGAGCGCATCGCTCGGCAAAAAAAGAATGACAGCCGAGAGTGCCTTCACATCTCCGCCGCCCCAGAGGCCGAAAGCAAAGCCGGCAAGGCCCAAAAGGAACACCACAGCTGCCGCCATGGCTCGAAATCCGATCTCCGGAAGCGGGAGCAGCAGGGGCGCGCAGGCGACGAAGGCAACTAGCATGCCGAGCACCAAACGGTTGGAAATCTTCAACCGCTTCAAGTCCCCATGAGCCATCACCACGAGAAACGGAGTGACCAGAACCAGCGGAAAAATCTCCGACGTCTCAGGCGACATCGACATTCTCCCGACTTATGCGATCCCGCGTTGCTGCGCAGAGAAGTTTGTGGATCAACTCCGGTTGCGACGCACTGTCGGTTTTAGCGTAGACGTTGCGCAGGTGTGTACGCAGTGTGGCCATTGTGATGGAGAGTTCTGACAGTACGGCCTCGTTGTTCAGACCTCGGCTCAGGAGCATACAAACGCGGTACTCCGCACGACTGAGCCCGCATGGGTTCTCGACCGACAGGATCGGACCTTGCGAAGAGACCGCCGGCGGAACGCGGTGCCGGGACAATATGGATTCCGAAAACAGCCCAAGCGATCGGTTCTTCCAGCAATCCGCCATGACTGGCCCCATATTCTCTATGTTCGCCAGGAGGTCGGCCGAGACCTGATGGAAGAAATGCAGTTCGAGAAAGTCGCCATAGCCGTTCTTTCGCTGGAGCGGGATCACAATGGTTTCCGCCAGCCGACGGTTCTGAAAGAACCGGGCCAGTTGCTCGCGGTGAGCGAAATCCTCCAGAGTCCCGCGCCAGATCGATCCGGGTCGCGCTGCCGCGATATTCTCGCTGCAAACCCCATGTGCGAAGGACACGACAAGGGGACGGGGATTTTCCGAAAGCGGGCGGTGCGCGTCATGACTGAAAGCCCTGGCGGTATCTTGCGGTGTCGAAAGGTTTACCCGACAGAGAGCCGTGACTTCGGTTCCGAGCAGGTTCCCTATTCGCCGCAAAGCCTCGACCAGCGCGATGGACCCTTGAGAGGCTTGGCAGAGTGTAGCAACGCTTTCGAAAAGACGGGGTAACGATGTCGGGCCGGACAAAACGGAATGCGCCCGTCGGTAAGCAATACTCATTGCACTAATCACGGATATTTTGGATCCGTGTCCTTCGATCTATGCCCCCAACCACTGGCATTAATCAATTGTTAAACCATAGCTCATCCGGACATTCTCCGCAAAACGAATCAAGAGAGATATCCTTTAAATATCTGCAATCAAAGACGTATATTCTAAATCAGGGAAATCGGACCGCATGTCGTCAGAAACAGTTTTGTTTCGGACTGGCCGATTTTGCACAGACGAGAAACGTCTAATCGATGAAGGCCCGGAAGTAGCGAATCACCGACGGTCCGGCTGTGACGATCATCAAAGTTGGCAGCATCAGCGCGGCCAGAACCGCAGACATCTTCACAGGCAATTTGTTGGCCATTTCCTGGGCTCGGGTTTCGCGATACTCGCGCATTTCCTCGGCATAGGTCGTCAGCGCTTCCGACATGCTGGTGCCGAACCGCATGGATTGCAGAACGACGGCGGAAAAAGATTGAATCATGTCGACGCCGGTTCGCCGCGCCATCTCGGCTAGCGCCTGTTCGCGCGGGCGTCCTGCCTGGATCTCGTGCTGAGAGCTTAGTAACTCGAAGGCAAGCTCGGGCGAGACATGTGCCAATTCGTTGCCCACCCGCGTCATCGCGGCATCGAAGCCAAGACCCGCCTCGACAGAAACCTGCAACAGGTCCAGCGCATTGGGAAAAGCTTCGCTGATCTTGCGTTTGCGTTCCTTCTGGCGCTGCGTCAGCCAGATCGTCGGCAGGAAATACCCGACGCCCGCGAGAACCCCGACGACCTGAAGCGTGCTCGCGTTGTCGATCGAATCCAAGGCATTCGCAATCTCGCTCGGTATCGGCATTCCTGGAAGCTTGGATGCGGAGATGACCAGCGCCACCAACATTGGCACGAAAACACCGAGCCAGACGCGCGCAAGAGTAAAATACCGCAGCGCGTTGGGGTTCGTCAGCCCTGCCTGAAGCAGTTTTTCTTCGAGTTTTCGCCGTTCATTCTCCTTGCCCGGCAAGGCAGCCTTGAACAACCCCTTCGGAGTTTGGACGGTCTCACGAAGCAACCCGCGATCAAGCCGCGAGGCCGACCTCTGAGAGCGTAGATTGGCGATGCGTGATGCGGCCGGATTGCGCTGGGAGATGGCCGACGAGACGGACAGGAACAGCAGCAGGATGCCGACGCCAAGGCCGGACATGAGCAGCAGTTCGGTCGATACGCCAGAGCGAACAGACAAGGTTTCAAGAATGTGTTCCATGAGATTGACCTCAGACACGAAAATTGACGAGTTTGTGGAGAACAACGACATTCGTCACCATTAGGACAACGACGAGAATGGCGAGACGGATGAATGTCGGATCGTCGCTCAGATCGAGGTAGTAGCCGGGCGCGTTGATTGACATTATTCCGACGATAGCGAGAGGAATGATCGACAACAGCAAGCCGGAAAACCGCCCCTCGGACGAGATTGCTCTGATCTTCGCGCGCAACGAGATGCGATTGCGGATAACCTTGGCCAGAACCATGACGACCCGCGCAAGATCGCCCCCGGTGCCGTGCTGTATCGAGATGCTCGCGGCCAAGTATTGCGCATCCTCGACGCCTGCACGATCGGCGAAATCCTGAACTGCGTCGGGCAATTCCTCTCCGAAATTGATCTGGTCGAAGATCAGTCCGAACTCGGTGCCAATCGGGTCCGGCATCTCGTTGGCGACAGCACCGATCGACGCGTTGAGAGGATGGCCGACCTTGAGCCCGCGGGCCATCAACTCCAATGCGTCGGGCAGTTGCGCTGTCAGTTCCTCGAGGCGTTTGTCGCGTCGCGCCTTCAGAATCATTATTGGCAGAGCAAACCCAAACGCCAGGGCCAGTGGTAGCGCTTGCCACAGCGGCAGGAACACTATCGTTACGACAGCGGTCGCGATCGCCCCGAGGATGGAAAGTGTCAGGAAGCCCTGGGGCGAGATGGTCATGCCGGCTTGGTTCAGCAGCTCGGGCAGACTGCCGGTTCCCGGAAGGCGGCCAAGGAGGCCTCGCTTGGCGGAGGGCCGCAGCAACGCCAGAATCTCCTCGTTCGAGGTGCCCGTCCGGATCATGCGCAGTCGGCGGTTGCGTGCCTCGGAGCGATCCTCGCTACGGCGAAGCAACCGCCCGATCCCGGTGATCAACAGCAGGATTCCAACGAACACGAAGGCAAGCAGCATTTGGTTGAGAAAATCGGCGGAAAGGTTCGCACGCATGATCCTATTCCTTTGTCGAGCGGAAGGTGGCAGGATCAAGTTCCACGCCGGCCGCGATGAGCTGATCCATGCATTTCGGGCGGATGCCGGTGGGCACAAACTGTCCAAGCACCTCTCCCTTTTCCGAGCGTCCCAGCTTCTGAAAAACGAAGATGTCCTGCATCGAGATGACCTGCCCCTCCATTCCGGTGATCTCAGAAATGCTCATCACCCGGCGGGTACCGTCCGCCAGGCGCGAAAGGTGGACAACGAATTGAAGTCCGGAGGCGATCTGGGCACGGATTGCGGAGACCGGGAACTCAATTCCCATCATGGTCACCATCTGTTCCAGGCGGCCAAGCGCGTCCCGCGCGGAGTTGGCATGGACCGTCGTCATAGAGCCGTCATGGCCCGTGTTCATGGCTTGCAGCATGTCAAAGGTTTCGGCGCCACGAACTTCGCCTACGATGATCCGGTCGGGTCGCATCCGAAGGGCGTTTCGCACCAGATCGCGCTGCAACACCGCGCCGCTGCCCGAAGGCGATGGAGGCCGGGTTTCCAAGCGTACGACATGCTCCTGCTGAAGCTGGAGTTCAGCTGCGTCCTCGATCGTGACCACCCGTTCATTCAAGTCGATGAAGGAGGACATTGCGTTCAGCATTGTGGTCTTGCCCGACCCGGTCCCACCGGCAATTAGGATATTGAGGCGTGAGTTGACAAGTGCACGAAGAAATGCCGATGCGTGGCTGTTGAGTGCACCGGATTCGACCAGCTTGTCCATCGTCAGCGGCGAGGCCGCGAACTTCCGGATCGAGACAGAGGGGCCGTCGATTGCGCAGGGCCGGATGATCGCGTTGACCCGGCTGCCGTCATCGAGCCGGGCATCAACCCATGGCTGACTCTCATCGACACGGCGACCAATCCTGCTGACGATCTTGTCGATCACGCGCAGTAGGTGTTTCTCGTCACGGAACCGGACTCGTACGTGCTCAAGCAGACCAAAGCGTTCGACATAGACGGTCTTATAGCCGTTGACGAGGATATCGCTGATCGTGGGATCGGCAAGAAGCGGTTCAAGCGGACCAAATCCCAGGATCTCATCCAGCAACTCGTCCACGATCCTATTGAAGTCATCGCTGTTCAGGGGCTTGCCCGCATCCGTCAGCGTTTTGCCGACGACGCCGGCCACCTCGCGACGCAGCGCCTCGTGCTCTACCTTCTCGATTATCGACAGGTTGAGCCGTTCCAGCAGCGCCTCATGCAGGGTGCTCTTTAGTTCCAGCCATTCGGCCAGACGCGCATCCTCGACGTGATGCGCGGATTGCAGTTCCCTGACCGAGGTTGCGGTCTTGGTTGCTGTTGCGGCCGTGTGGCTGGCGAGATGAATGACTTTGGATTCGGGTTCGTGAACGGAGCGACTGAATTTCTTGAACATTTCGGTTTTCTCCACTCAGGCGAAATTAAAAGGGCGACCGTCACCGACAGCGTGTGTTTCCTGTAAGATCTTGCGCCCGAGGCTCCGGATCGCTTTCGACAGGTTGGATCGGCCGGCGGCCTGCGACAGCAGCTGACCACGGTCGAGCGCCAGCCTTGCATTTTGCGGATCGTGGGGCAGCCAGTGGCGCAGTTCGCGCCCCAGAACCTTCTCAGCCTCGGTGTGGTGGCCGGCGCGGATAATTGGCTTCTTCTCATGGCTGACAACGATCTCGACCGGCGGCTCAAGCCTTTCCTGAGAGAAGAAATCGATCAGCCGATAGGCTTGTCGGATCGCCGGCACGGTGCTGTCAGTCACCATGAGTATCCGATCGCAACCCGACACAATGGCTCCTAGCCAATCGACGAGGGTGCGCGGCAGATCGAGAACCACAAAGTCGAATTCCTGACGTAAAACCTCGACAAGTGCGTCAACCTGTTCACGGCTGATGGCGTCGAGCGGCATGAACTCGTCAGGCGCCGTCAGGACTTCGAGGCCAGAGGAATGGTGCACTAGGCACTGCTCCAGAAAAGTGCGATCGGGCTTGACCCCGTCTCGCGCCATCTTGTAGAGGCCCGCGGAAGGTACCAAGTCGAGTTCACTGGCGATCGTTCCGAATTGCAGATCCAAGTCGACGACAACAACGCGATTGCGGTTGCGTTTGCGAAAGGTCCCAGTCCGCCCCTGCAGCTGATCTGCAAGGTTGACGGCCAGTGTCGAGGCCCCGATGCCGCCACGCACCGGGCAGACACCGATGACTTGACCGAGCCGTTGACCGCCATTGTGCGAGACAATCGCGGGCAGCAAAGAGCGAGGTGTCGCAAGGCGCAGAATTTGCTCGGAAAGATCATCTCGTGCAAGTGGGAAGGGAAGTATCTCATCGACACCGAATTTCTTGAATGCGCGCGCCTCGGCGAGCGAGATATTCTGATCGGAAAGCGCCATGAGTGCGCCGGATGCGCCAACCTGCTGGCGCATCCGGCGCACCAGGTCCATGTCCTTTGTGTCAGAAAGCCGAAAGATCAGAAGATCGTTATCGCTGAGGAAACGAATTGCAGACCCGTTGACCGAGGAAAGGGTTCCCTGGTACGTCTCAAGCGATATTTCGGGGAGTTGGTTGACAGCTTTGCTGACCGCCTCCTTCATCGCATCGTCATCGGCAATCAAGAAAACAGATCTGACATCGGTCATGGTCATAACTCCTTTTGCTTTCTGTCTCAGCCGTTTGATCCGCTGGCGAGGTCTTCGCCTGGCAGAGACGCGCTGAAATCGGAGAAAATCTTGAAATTGGAAATCGCGGCTGTCAGGGCATCGGTCTGGTCGGTGGCGCCATTCGTCGCCAGGGCCGCGAGCGCCCCCAAAGGCGAGACGAAACGGAACGGCAATTCCTCTATCGTCACCGTCACCGTCGGCACGAACGGTCCGCCGAGGAAGTTCATGCCGGGCTCGAACTGGTAGGAGAAGGTCAGGTTGCTCTTGTCGAAATCCGCGGCCGGGTCGTTCGGCACGGCGAATTGCAACATGCTCCAGATCTCGTCGACGACGGCCTGAGCCTCCGTACTGACTGCTGCATCGCCGCTGCAGATCACGACTTCGAGTTCCTCGCACACCCCGGACGCATAGGCGCAATTGGTACCGTAGCGCGGACCGGTTGCATCTGTGTAGGAGCCTCGGGAATTGGTCGTCGGAATACCACTGCAGGCCGCAGGGCGTACGGCGGCGATCCGAGCGCCCATCTGCACAGCCTTTTCTGTGGCGACGTAGTGGAAGCCTAGACGACCGAAGTCGATCAGTCCGAGGAAAATCAGCAGGAACAGCGGAAGGACAACGGCGAGTTCAACGATGGTCGCCCCCTCTTCGTCCCGGCGGAAACGCTTGAGCCCGTTGCCGGTTATGAGTTCACATTGTTTCATGGCCCGAACACCCGGCTTCTGTCCGTCACGAAGGTTTCAATGCTGGTCACCGACGTCCCCCCCACAAGTTGGAAAAGTGCAGCAAAGGGCAGTTCGGAGATGGTGAGGGAGGCGGTGATAACGGCCACCGGCGCTGGCGAGACGCGGTAGTCCCCGTCCACGCATTCGAGGTTGAGCGTTTCGAGATCGACGTCGATCTTCTCGGAAGACAGGGGCGTGAGCAGACCGGTTACAAGGCTCTCGTAGTTTCCGATTGACGCACTCGGCGCGCTGCCACACATGTCCGACGGCGCAACACGGCCCAAGTGCCGCGCAGTGTCACGAACCCCGGTGATAACATTTTGATAGGACCAGAACAGCCGTCCGCCTTCGACGATTAGGCCAAAGACTACGAGGAGCAGCGGCAACAGCACGGCGAATTCGACGAGGGCCGTTCCGGTGTCCGCATGCAGAAACCGGCGAACCATTTGGGGAATATGGTGAGATCCTCTGATCATGGCATCACCTGTAGAGCTGCACGACATCGTGGAGGATTCCACCTGCGCCACTGTTTTCGGCACCGCTCTCGACCGTCTCGATCACCTCGGCGTAGATGACAGCGTTGGCGCCGATGCCGTCGGATTCCGAGGGCCGGGTTAGGAACAATTTAACGAACTTCGAAACAGGGATCACACCTGAGCCGCCATTGAGCTGAGACTCGTATGTGGCGCAGTCGATCCCAGCGGCGACGATCACCCGGCGATTGGGGTCGGCGGCGGACGAAGAGGACGGCGGTTGACAGCTGGGCTGACTGCTTTCGGCCTTGCCCAGTTCGCTCAGCCGGGCTTGAAGTTGGCCTTGGTTGGCGATCTCGGCCTTGTAGATGTCGTAGCGCGTGCCGTCGGTCGGAAACCAGCCGGGGATGGCAGACGGATCCTCGCCAACGCCATAGTTCACTTCTAGGTATTGGTCCAACCCGGCGTTGAAATCGCCATTGCCAATGCGACCACCATTGCAAAGGCCCGTTTCTTCGCTGAAGCAATCGTCGAGCGGCAATCCTACCGTTGCAACCGGATTGGGGACGGTCCCAGTGGGGTCATCGGGATCGACTATAGAAAGCGGCGGGGATTCTTCGCTGACACATTTATTGCCCTGCAAGGACGTGATCCAGCCGTCCAAAACATTCGGCGCGGCGGCAAAGTTGTCCACGTCGAATTTGGCGTCGTTCTGGTATTGCTTGGAGGTCGCGTCGTACCGGTCGAAGCGCGTGTTGAACCCGGCGATCATGTTGCCGACGCTCAGGCCGGGCTTGGTCTCGACGCCGCGCTGGCTGAAGCATTGCCCCACCGCTCTTGATGCCGCGAGCGCACAGGAATCCTCCTGTCCGGGGGGGGCCGGTGCGCAGGCGCCAGCTTCGTCGATGGCGTAATTGTCGCCAGCGGCAAGGAAGCCGAAATTACCAGCGCCCCATTGTTCGTTGCCACCGCCCTGGCTCACCATCTTGATGAGCTGGCCCTCGCTGACGCCAAGACCGGGCTGCGGCAGGCAGAAGAACATGGGCGTGATATCGCAGGCGCTCAGGGTGAACCCGGCAACGGCTTCGGCATTTACGGAAGCAAACCGATATGGATTATCGACAAGAGATGCCACGGCGGCTGCGAGCGGGGTTTCGATTTCGTGGTTCGCCACAAGCACCCGGACGAAAGCTGCCTTCAGCGCACTGGCTGGGGCGGATGCGTCCAGGAGTTCGCCGGGCCGGGCCGGTTCGATTTCCGGATTGTTCGGCGCTTCGTAGAAAAAAAGTTGATAGTCTGTGTTCCCCGACAGGGCGTTGTCCTTGTTGCGCGTTCCAAAAGTCTGCCAGTCGCTGATCATGTTGGCCGCCGCATCGGTGGCGCGGGTGATCGAGTCGGCATGCCCGTCAAGCTCACCGGCGGCGGCAAGCGCCACATTGTCGGCAAAGCTCTGCAACTCGCTTTGCGTGACCGTGACACGACCGAAATCGAAGGCGAGCGCCGCCATCCCGAGCATTGCCGCCAGAGCGACCGCCACGAAGACCAAGATCGCGCCGTCCTCGGAGCGACGGAAATGTTCTATGGCGCATACGGGGTTCACGGGCGGATCCCTTACTTCGAGATTCAGTTGATTACGGATTCGGACATTTCGGTCCCACGGCGAACGCGGATGACCGGCTTGCGCGGTGCTTCTTCTTCCGCTTCCGGCTCGGGTTCGTGTAGCAGGTCGACGAGCCGGGTCATCTGCAGTGCCCGGTCCTCGGTATCCTGAATGGAGCGCAGGGTCAGGCTGAGGCGGCCAGCTCGTTGCGCCAGTGCAAGGCGCTGCCCCTGATCCGGAGAGACCTCGACGGTCACCGTGCGGGCGACGCTGGGTTTGTCCGTCTGCTGGTCCGCTTCCTGGTCCACCCCAATGACGCGTATGTTCTGTAGAATGGTGATGGCACGCAGGTTTTCTTTGGTGCCCTCGGTCAGCAGGATATCGACACGGTCGCCCGGTGTGACGAAGCCACCAACTGCGGTTTCGGCGTCGACATCGATTGCCATGGCGCGGTGCTCCGGACCGATCTCCTGAACGATCGTCACCTTTTCGCCAAACTGGGAGATCTTGGGTCTGAGGAGCAACTCGCCCTGAGAGATCGGACGGCGCGCGCGGCGCGGCGGTTGGCCGTTTGAAGCCAGGAGTTCGTCGAAGTCGGTATAGACACCTGCCGGCAAGGCGGCGCGCGGCCAGTCGATCGACGTCAGCGTTCCGGCCTCGATCGCTTCGCCAAAGGAGATGTCCCGGGCGGCCACGATCACGCCGACGGTTTCGCTTTCGGCGGAGGCCTGGGCGGCGGACGGTTGGATCTGGATGTAGTCGCGGGCAAGATAGACTGAGCCCCCGGCCACGGCGAGCCCCGTCAGAGCGGTGATCAAGGCGGAAAGTCTCATGTCAATCTCCTGTCGCTGGATCGAATGCGGGGTTCGAACGAGTTGTCGTGCCAAGGCGAAGTATTGAGATGGGACGCGGTGGCCGAAATCCCCGCGTCCCGATGGTGCGATTGGGTAACCGCGGCGAGCTATTAGCCACCGGTAGCGGTGTATTCCGTTCCGCCGAGCAGGTTCTCGGCTTCACCGAAATTGGCGGCCGTCTCGTCTCCGATGCTTTGCAGAACACCGAAGGCAATCGCGGTAACGATCGTGAGCGCAACCCCGTATTCGACGATGGTCGCACCGCGCTCGTCGCGGTTCAGGCGCTTAACAAGTTCAACAAATTTCCTCATAACGGCAGTCCTTCATTTGTAGGTAACTCCGCAGCCAATCTGCGGTTTTGGCAGCCCCCCGATTTCGTGAGAGCTTACGTCCAAGTTACGACTCATTGTGGACGGCGCGCATCGTCCAGAAGCGTGAGAAATTCCCGCATAGGTTGAAAAACTTCACTGTTTGGCAATAATCGCGTCCCAATCTCGCCACATTCTGGAGGGCTTCGTCGCGCATCTGCTGATCTGGGAAGTGATTCTATGGGCACCCCGCCCCCAAAACGGTCGGGGTGAACTGATTCCAGATCCAGAAGATTGGCCCAGAAATCCGTGTAGGTGCGAATGGTTTTCGGGGAGTTCAGGAAGACATCCGATGGTTGTTCTCACACAGGGTCTCTGCCGGCAATCCCGCCACAAACGCGGAGGTCCCCTTTTCAAAGCCTAAGCAGTCTGCGGACGTTCGCCATCCGGTGCACGAAATGGATTTAGGGCCGTCTATGTGCTTATGCCCATGCTGTATTTGTGAAGCCGTTCGTACGATCGGCTTCGACTCTGCGACTCTTGAAAAAGTGGCTTCCGGTATGACCGGTTTGCGCACGAACCGGGCATTGTTTCGTGGCGCCCGGCTGTCCGAACTGTCCGCGACCCGGTCATTGGGACACTCAGTTTCGCTGCAGCGTGCCTGAACGGCCGCTTACCTTCAGCTTGGTAACATCGGGAAGACGACCTTGGGATGGTTCGAGTAGCCAACGCGCCGAGGTGGTCCCAACCGTGGTTCCAAGGCTGTTCCGTTCGGGCGCCATTGGGGCGTCCTTGGGTTTCTCGTACAGGCTGTCTCGAATTTCCCTCAGAACCTCATCCCGCTTGGACAAGGCTTCCCCTAGGTCCGAAGTGCCTAGACCTCTGACAATTTCCTTCTTGCCGACGAAGGATCGGGCCTCAGTCGTTACGTTGAAGCGAACGGCATAGCTATTGCCGCGTTTGAATATGTGCTTGGGGAGTGTACGGGTCATAGTCTTCTCCGCCCCTTACATGGGAGAGAAGAAACCTTTTACTTTCAATGACTTGGTGCGGTCGAGAAGACTCGAACTTCCACGGGAGTTACCCCACAGCGACCTCAACGCTGCGCGTCTACCAATTCCGCCACGAGACCCAAGACCCTTAAATTTAAGGGCCTAACGGTCAGCCCGGCCACCAAGGCTGTCCATCGAGCGTTACTGGACGAGAACCCTGTGTGTGTCGTGAGGTGCACCCTATGTGTGTCGTGAGCCTTCGTCAATTGCCTGCGCAATGGGTATCGAACTACACCTGCCGTTCTTGTCATGGACCAACACTAGAAGCCTTCATAAGCACACTCTGAGTTCTGATAGACTCCGACGCGATGGGCATGATCAGGAACGGCGGCCCTGCCGACATCTCGGCCATTCTCTGTGGTAGCGGCATCCTTCCATATGGACTCTCCACAGCTGTATTCGGGGACCATGACCGGGCATTCTCGGCAACCCACACGAAGTGTCGGTCGGCGGACGTTGCCGACCTTCAACACCGAGCAGCCAACGGGCGCCAACTGCGCATCGCCGACCTTGGACCGCCTGAGGAATTTCGCAGGTGCAGCATTGGCAATCAAGAGCATCCGACCGAAAACCGGACATTGAGGCACGGCGGTTGGAAGGGCAGTGAGGAGACCGGATCGCTGGTGTGGCGCGCTGCATGGATGTCCCGGCGCAAACCTGGTGGACGTCTGAGGTAGCCAGAGTCGTGGTCGGTGCCGGTGGCTGAAGTCGAATCTTGATCTTCCCGAACAACGACCTAGTGTTTCAGCCTTGGTTCAGCGAAGGGGAAACCGATGAAATTCATCACAGGCGTGTTCGGCGCGTTGATCGCCGCGTCGGCGGCCGCGGCACAGGATAGCCCAATCATTCACGACGGGGAGTTCAACTTCCTGAGCGCCCAGTTTGGCGATGAGTGGGCGGCGCAGGACGTTCGGATCGATTCCCGTCTGGCAGAGCTTCGGGACGCCAACAACGGGAAGCCTCCGAATATCCTCTATGTACTGATCGATGACGTCAGCTTCGGTCTGATGGGCAACAGGGCGATGAACTACGTCGCCGGTTTCGACACGCCGAACATCAATGATTTCGCGTCCGAAAGCCTAGCCTTGATGCGCATGTATACGGAACCCTCCTGCACGCCGACCCGCACCGCGTTCCTGACAGGAAGCCACCCGGTCCGGGTTGGGCAAGAAGAAGTGAAGGTCGCCCTGGTGGGCGAAGGCCTGGCCGATGAAGCGGTTACAATTGCCGAAGTGCTCAAGCAGTCGGGATACAACACAACCCATGTCGGCAAGTGGCACCAGGGGGATATCGAGGAGTCCTTTCCCCACAATCAAGGCTTCGATCTCGCGTTTTTCCCGGTTCACCAGCAGGTTCAACTGAGCCTGATGACCCCTGAGGCCGCGAAGGCAACCAACCTGAACGGCTGGCACCCCTCGACCCAGTCCGGAGAGTTCGCGATCGACCAACGGTTCAAACCCTACGGCCTGGTTACCGGGCTTGAGGCAAAGGCGGGAGAGCAAGCCCGTGAAGTGGGTCTCGAGGCTGGCGAGGAATGGACGCAGGGCCATTACGAGCGCATGAACGAGACCTACCAACGTCAGGCGCTGGAACAGCTGGAGCGTCTCGCGGGCGAAGAAGAGCCGTTCTTCCTCCAGTACTGGCCGCTCTATCCGCTCAATTTCACCTATGGCGAACAGCAGCGGTCGCGCAATGGCGGCTTCATGGCCGACAAGATGGAAGTGCTTGACGAATGGGTCGGCGATCTCATGGCGAAGGTCGACGAGCTTGGCATTGCCGAGAACACGCTTGTCGTGTTCATGGCCGATAATGGCATTTTCAAGCAGTATTCACCCGATTCCGGCATGATCGAGCTGATCTACCGGGGCGGAAAGGCCGAACACCTTGAAGGCGGCGTGCGTGTCGATGCCTTTGTCCGGTGGCCGCAAGCCATCGAAGGTGGAAGCTACGCCGGCGATATCATCCACGTCTCCGACCTCTACACCACGCTGGCCCGCATCGCCGGCGGAACGGAGTTCATCCCGCGCGACCGGGTGATCGACGGGGTGGACCAGACAGCGTTGTTGCTGGAAGGCGAAGGAAACTCGCGCCGGGACTATGTCTATATCTACGAAGGCCCGGTCTTGCGCTCGATCGTAAAGCAGGAGTTCAAGATGCACATGCCCGCACCGGGTGTGCCGGGGGCCGCAGCGCCGGTCTTCAACATCCTGCGTGATCCTCGGGAGACCACCCCCGACATCGGTGGATCGCTCTGGTCGGGGGCGTCATTTCAGGACATGGCAAAGCGCCATGCCAAGATGATTGCGAAATACCCGCATCGCCCGATTGGCAAGGACGAACCGTATGGCGGCATCGAAAACCTCCGCCCCGAGAGCGAGTTGGCCCGCAAGACGTTTGCGAGCTGGCAGGACGAGTAACCACTGCCAACGGTGGGTGGTACTATTCGGTTGGTGCATTGACACCCTGTGTTTGGGCCGAGGTTTGCCAACGTGGTGAACCTCGGCTCAGAGCACGAAAGGGCCTGCTGGAACAACCAGCTTGAACGACTGGCCAACCGGCTTGGGTGACCTTTTGGTGAGCCGTCACGAATGTCGGGTTTGCTTCAATTCCGTCGTTTGCAGGATGCGGAGGCGTCAGCACACGGCACCCGCAGCGAACGGCGGCTAAGTCGGCAAAGCGCCAGTTCATTCGGGCCGCAGCATCCGGCAAGAAGGGCTCTTCTCGGTCCTTCGCCGCGCCGACCACGAATGGCAGCTTCCAGTTTGAGGGGTGATGCTGCATCTGCGAAGTGGCTCGAATGGCCTAACGGAAGGAATGCTCAGGAAGTGGACCTATTGACCACGGTGGCTTTCCGACGAAGTCCTTGTCCTGTGAACAGTTTCGGTGTCGGTTGACGCCATGAAGCTCAGTGGACCATTCCTTTTCATACTTGCCACGCTCATGATTGATGCGATTGGCATCGGGATCGTGTTCCCGATCATGCCCGACCTGATGATCCGGGTCGGCGCCGATAGCACGGCCGAAGGGGCATTCTGGGGCGGCGTTATGATGTCGGCCTATGCCGCGGCCATGTTTCTGTGTGGCCCGGTGGTGGGTGGCCTGTCTGATGCATATGGGCGAAGGCCAGTTCTGATCACAGCACTTGTGACGTTGACAATCGACTACGTCATCATGGCTATGGCACAGACCTATTGGGTCCTCCTTGTGGGGCGTGTTCTGGCGGGGATGGCGGGCGCGACCTACATCACTGCAACGGCCTACATCGCGGACATTGCCGAAAAGCATGAGAGATCCGCGGGTTTCGGGATGATCGGTGCGGCCTTCGGGATCGGCTTCGTCCTTGGGCCTGCGCTAGGCGGTCTTGCGTCGGGATGGCACCTCACCGCGCCTTTCTGGATCGCTGCGTTGCTCTCGGCGCTGAACGTGGCATTCGGTGTGTTTGTTCTGCCTGAATCGCTCAGGAAGGAGAACCGCCGCCCCTTCGGGAAACGGGACATCAATCCCTTTGGCGCCATAACGCGGGCTTTCGTTGTTCCCGGACTCGCCGTTCCGCTCATTTGCATCTTTGTGTTCGAGTTCGCCAACATGGTGTACCCGACACTCTGGGCATTCTGGGGGCGGGAGGTATTCGGCTGGAGCGGTTTCACGATCGGGCTGAGCTTGTCTGCCTACGGCGTCCTGATCGCTGCGGTACAAGCAGGACTCCTACCGCAGCTGACGCGGCACCTGGGCGACTTCAGGACCCTAGTGGTCGCGACCCTCGCTGCGGTGATTGGGATGGTCGGCTTCGGGTTCGCCACTGCGGGATGGGTCGTTGCAATCTTTTTGCCCATCGCTGCGATCTCTGACATGGCGCCACCAGTTATGACCGCATTCGCAGCCAACAGGGTCGGTGAAGACCAGCAAGGTCTGGTCCAGGGTGTGATCGGGTCTCTATCATCCGTGGCGGCGGTGGCGGCACCTCTGATGATGACGGGTATCTTCGAACGATTTGTGCACGGCACTTGGCTGTACTTTCCTGGCGCACCCTTTCTCGTCGCGGCACTGATGGTTGTCGCGATTGTTCCGCTGGTATTTCGCCTGAGGTCTTCAAACCCAATCAGATAAATCAGTAGTTCACCAGCGTCGGCTTCGCCGACGTCGGCGACATCTGAAGGTTTTGCTTGTGTGTCTGTTTTGCGCGAAATGCGCCCGCCCGCATGAACTTGAGCGAGGTCATGGCCCACTCTAGAGGCCAGCAGAATTCTTCCAACGTCCGTTCGGCCCGGATCATTTCCCGTGGTGGTGGTCGGGTGCGCTTCGCTGTGCAGGCCGCCGCGCGAGGGAGGAGTTCATGTCAATTCTGAACAAGTCGATCTTGCTGATAGGTTCGCTCCTCTGCCTTTCATCGCAGGTCAGCGTAGAGCCGCCGTTACCACTTGACCAGCCTTCGGTTGAAAGCGGGTTTATCGCATTTGCAGCCGCTTGGCCTACGGGCTCGGCGCTCTTTGGGTCAAGTCGGGTTTCGAGGTGGTGCGCATAGACAAGGATTTGTTAGAGGCAAGGGTGGCGGCGCCCCTTCCGCCCCTGTTTCGGACGCGCCCGTTGGGTGTGTCACAGGACGCGGTCTGGGTCGCGGACGCCAAGAAGGATGCGCTCTACAAGCTCGATCCGACAACGGCAGAACTCCTGCTGGAAATCTCCGTCAACTTGTCTTCGCGCCATGCAAGCTTCGCCTTCAGCGAAGACTTGGTCTGGAACCTTAATCCCAATCCCGACGATGCGAAAGGCCAACTCCTGACCGCATTTGATTCTGGGAGTGGAGACCTTCGCAGAGAGATCGCGTTACCGTCGGGCGGGTTCGGGGTCGTCCTAAACAATGGGTCGCTCTGGGTGACCCAACCGATCACCGGCCAGCTACTTCGCATCAACGAAACGGATGGAACACTGCTGTCAACGACCGAACTTGGCGGCTGGCCCGGTCCGGCGGTTCTCGGAGACGGAGCTCTTTGGGTTTACAACCTCGCGAACGCGACGGTTCAAAGGATCGACCTCGTCACTGGCACGTTGGAGGTGACAATCTCCACATCACTGCCAAAAACACCTGAAGGCTTGATGGTGTTTGGAGACGGAAATCTGTGGCTGGGGCCGGTCGAACTAAAAGTGCTGTCTCAGGTCGATACCGAGACAAACGAGGAGCGCCGCGTCATCCAGGGCACGACATTCCGTGGACTGGCCTTCGGTGACGGTTCGCTCTGGGTCTGCGACGGTTCCGCCATCATGCGCATTGCCGTTCCTGATTAACCGAACCCTTAAACCTCTTAACAAATTGAAACGGCAAAACGGACATGGTCCAATTTCGATGAATGGCGGCTCAACGCAGGAAGCGACTGTATGTCAGTACGCTATCAAGTTGGGCTGGGCGCTAGTTCAGGGCCACGACGTACTTCACGATCCGGTTGTTGTCGCTGTCGGAGAAGAAATAGGTTCCTTCTCGCACCGCGACCCCTTCGGGATCGTCGAAGAGGTTTGGCCCGAGCCCAGGAGAGCCACTTCCAATAACCCCGATGACACGCTCTTCATTCGGGTCGATCAGAAGAGCACGATGCGCGTCTTGGTCGACTACCACCAAGTGCCCGTACTCGTCGTCGACAGCTAGATAGCGCGCTCCGACAAAGCCATACCTCGGTCCCTCAAGCACCTGCAACTGTTCGAGTTCCTCGGAGAAGCGAACAAGGCGCCGATTGAAGTTGTCAGCGACCCAGATCGAGCCGTCGGGGGCTTCCTCGACATCATGCGCACCCTGCATGCCGCCCGCCGAGGAGATAACGGTTTCCCCCTCAAGGGCCACAAGTTCGCCCGTGCCCGAGGCCATGACATAGAGGCGCCCATTCGAATGGGCCAATGCACCTTCCGTACGCGGGAAGGGAGCAAGCATGCCCTCGCTCTTGGCTCCGTAGGCATTGAGCGAAAACAGCGCGACAGCGTTCAATCCGGTCACGGCGACATACGCGAGTCCATCGGGGCCAAAGGAGATATCGTGCACATTGGGAAGTAGACCTTCGCCAAAGGCGCCCTCAAACGCCAATGTCTCCGGATCGAGTATCGCAATTCTCGCTCCAAACTTGTCTGCGACATAGAGCCGACCGTCAGGCCCAAATGCGAGGTCATGGGGATCGTTGAGAACTGGCTCGCTCGCGCTGTGGTAGGTGGCGAACGGATGCGATCCATCCTCCCCATGCGCATCGACGGTGGCAATGCCGACAAGACCGATGGCTGTGACCGAACGGCAAATCAAGTTGAGCATAAAGGTCTCCGATCTGTAGATTCTGCACTGCTCACTATAGACCACACCGCATGAACCCTGAGCGGAAGGCTCACACGGGTTATTGTACGTAAGCGGTGTCTGGACGGCACGGTGCCTTTATCTTGACGGCTTGAAGTTCCAAGGTAGTAGGTCGTCGATGCGGTTTTGCGGATGACCTGCGGCGATCGCTTCGAGTGTAGATTTCAGATAGGCGAAGGGCTCCACGCCATTGATTTTTGCGGTTTCGACCAGGGATGCGAAGCGTCCCCACGCCTTGCCGCCTTCGTCATGGCCGGCGAAGAGCGCATTTTTTCG
>CANMIP010000047.1 GCA_947497945.1 uncultured Tropicimonas sp.
ATTGCCGTATCCAGCGAACGAACTCGTCCTCGTCATAGAGCCGGAACGGCTCGCTGCACCAGCTTCCGTAATCCAGACACATTGGGTCATCTCCTTCTCGTTGTCCGGTTCCTTCGGGAGCCCGAGAAAGAGCCGTCCCGGCATGTGCCGGGGCGGTCCTGTTCAACGCCTGAACAGGTTGTGGGTGTTGCTTTCGTGGGGTTGCTGGCCGTTTCCCGGCACGCAGACTGTCGAGACGCGGCATGCGGATATTCCCTCGCCCCGCTTTCCGGGTCTCTGGCAGGAAGGCCGGATTGACGGCTATTTCTACCGGCCAGGCCGAGGAAACCGTGCCGACGTCCGGTTCTGCAACCGAACCGGCAGAAGACGCGCCCGCCGCCATCGCGGCGGATTGATCGCCGTCACCCGGAACCCAGCCGTTGCCCCCACCGAAGACCGCACGTCGCCGCGCCACCCTTCCGGCGTTCGCTCCCGATCCCAACGCGGTTGTAACAGCGCCGGTAACTGGCCGGAATGCAAGGAGATGGGCTTACGGTCCCGCGAAGCGAAATCTGCGCGCGCGACCTGCGCGTGGCCGTCCTTGAGCTGGGGACCGTGCTTCTCTGGCGCGGCAATGGGGCAAGCAAGAAAACACCTCCGACGCAGACGATCATGATTGCTGCAAACGCGACTCAATCGTCGGCAAGCAGCCGATAGAGGTCATTGGAGCCAAGCGCCTGTTGGCATAGAAACAAGACCGAAAGCCGCCGCGCCAGTGCCTGCCTGTCCCGGTGGGCTGGCACTGGCACGGCTTGCGTTGCAACTGCAGCGAAGGGTCGCTCTGTCCGTATTGCGCCCATCGGACGCGCCAGTTCGATGCCCTGAGACAACCTTCCACGTGATATGGAATGCACGGCTGGAGGGCGACCCGGCCATGCCCTTGCGGCCGTCACCACCGCAAAGCCCCATGCAGACCCCGCCCCTATTCCGCCTGCCCAAGGTAATCGATTATGGCCTCCCTCTCCTCGTCGCTGGGAAAGGCCGAGAACTCTTCCTCCATGCGGCGCAGGAGGGACAGAAGCTCTCCGCGATCATGCTCGCTTGCCGTCATCACCTCCCAGCCACCACCGGGCAACGGGCTGTGGCAGCGTTCGCAATGGGCGGCGATGGCGGCACGGGCAACCTCCCGGGCACCCGCTTCGAAAACGCCGCCAGGCATCGCGCCGAACAGGAGGAGCAGGGTGGCGCTGGCCACCCCGGTCCATCGGGTCGGCAAAGCGAAGACAGGCACCTGCCCTACTTCGCCGGCTCCAGCGTCACGTCATAGAGCGTCGCGCCGGTCAGGTCCTTAAGCGCCACGGTCATCGCGGCGGTCTCGGCGTCGATATCGACCTGGCCGAAGAATTGCAGCCCGTCGCTCGGCGGCAAGTTCGCCTTGCCCTCTTCCGGCGCCTTCACGAATTTCACGTCCGGGCCAAAGGTGTTGTCGAGATCGTTCGGACCGAAGGTGCCGGCGTTCAGCGGGCCGGAGACAAACTCCCAGAACGGCGCAAAATCGGTGAACTGTGCCTCTGCGGGGTCATAGTAATGAGCGGCGGTATAATGGACATCCGCAGTGAAGAAGACGACGTTCTCGATGCCCTCATCCTTGATGAATTTCAGCAGATCCGCGAATTCAAGCTCGCGGCCGAGGGCCGGGCCGTCACCATTGGCCATGTTCTCGAAGGCGTCCTTGCCGTCGCGCACGACGAGACCGATCGGCATGTCGGAGGCGATCACCTTCCAGGTCGCGTCGGAAGTCTTCAGCGCGTCCTTGAGCCAGTCGACCTGCTCGCTCCCCATGAAGACCGTCTCTGGCCCCTGCTCCTCCTGGCGGTTGGCGGTATTGGGACCGCGATAGCTCCGCATGTCGATCATGAACAGGTCCATCATCGGGCCGTAGTCGAACTGGCGATAGATTTTCTCCAGCGAGGTCGAGTAGCGCAGCGGCATGTAATCGGTGAAGGCCTGCTTGGCGCGGGCGCCGAGAAGGGCGGCGGACTTGACCGTGTAGCGGTCGTCAGCGTCCAGCATCTCCTGCGGATACCAGTTATTGGTGGTCTCGTGGTCGTCCCATTGCACATATATCGGCACGGCGGCGTTGAACGCACGCAGATTGGCATCCATCAGGTTGTAGCGGTAATTGGCCCGGAATTCTTCGAGGCTCTCGGCGACCTTGTCCTTGCCGGGGATGGTCAGGTTCTTCCAGACGGTGCCGTCGGCCAGCGCCACCTCTGCCTTGATCGGGCCATCGGCATAGATCGAGTCGCCGTTATGGATAAAGAACTGGGGCTCGGCCCTGGCCATCTCGGCATAGATCTTCATGCCGCCCCAGTCCTCGTTGATGCCCCAGCCCTGGCCGGCCGTGTCACCCGACCAGACAAAGCGGATGTCCTGGGCCTCGGTTGGTGCGGTGTGGAGCACGCCCGTGATCGGCGCGCTTTTCACGGTGATGTCTTCGAGCGAGACGAAGAAGACGCGGTAGAACAGCCTGGCGCCGGCCGGCAGGTCCGTCACGTCGACCTTGGCAGTGTAGTCGGAGGGTTCCAGCGCGGCGGGGCCCTCGATCACGCGCGCTTCGGCGAAATCGGCGGCCTCGGAGATCTCGACGACCATGCGGGCCGGCCTGTCGGTTTTCGACCATATGATGGCCGAGTTGGAGGTCACGTCGCCGCTCTGAACGCCATAGGGCATCATGGGCGCATCCGCCGCAAGGGCAGGTATGGCAAGGGCGCCGGCGGCCAGCGCCGCGCCGAGGATCGTCTTCGCGTTCATGTCACGCACTCCAATTCTCTGGATCAGATGCACCTGTTGCGATGCGACGCGACTGTCCCCCGAGTCGGTTTCATTCCGACGACACGGGCATGACGAAATGACGACAGAGGGCCATTGCCCGCAATTCGAATTGCCAACACAGATTTCTGCCTTTTCGACGCCCCAGGCCGAACAGATGCTGGATGACGCTGTGACGAGCGCAGGTAGAGAAGCTTCGGCGCGACTCTACGGAAGGCACTTTCCCGATGAAACCTGATGGAATGCATCCGGGCGCGGCAGCGCGCCAGTGCCGTGAAACCGTGCAAATGGGAGGTCGACGTGAGAAACAGCATGGAATTCCTGCCCCGCAGCGATCGACGCCGGATCGGCCTGATCGCCGGCTCCGGACCGGAGGCCGGTGCGGATCTCTGGCTGAAGGTCATCGAGGAAACCAAGGCTTTGCTGGGCGCGTGCTATCTCGGCGATCTGGATGCCCCGTCGGTGCGGATCGTTTCCTCCCCGGTTCTCGGCCTGTCGATGGAACTGGAGAGCAACGACGTGGCGGTCTGGCCCGAACTGGAACGGATCTTCGACGATCTTTCCGGCCAGACGGATTACATCGCCATCGCCTGCAACACGCTGAATTACTACGAACGCCAGATCCGGGCCGTTCCGCGCGCGGCCGAACTGGTCTCTGTTGGCGAGGTGGTCGAGGGCTTTCTTGCGCAGCGAGGCCTGGAAAGCGTGGCACTACTGGGGGCCGAGCCGGTGACCCGGATGAACAAATGGTCGGCCTATCAGCGGCTTTCGGGACGCTTCGAGATCGAGATCCCCGAAGATCCCGCCTGCCTGCACCAGATCATCTACGACGTCAAAAGACTGGGCGGCGCGGACCCCTCGGTGGTCGAACGGTTTGACGCGCTGCTCGACGGGCTGGAAAGCGAGACCGTGCTTCTGGCCTGCACGGAGCTTCCGCTCATCCCCTGCGCCGGCGGCGGCAAGGATCTCGTGGACGTGACCCGGCTGCTGGCCCGCCGGCTGGTCGAAAATGCCACGCTTGCGACCGCCTGACATCACGGTCGGCCGATATCTCAGCTCGGCGAGGCGGCCAGAAGATGCGTTCCCGCGCTTAGAGAACCGGCAATCATGAGCTGGATATCCGCCGGAACCTGCGCGTCGCCGGCATCGAACAATCCGCATGTTGCCAAGGACTTGCGAAGATCCACATTGGTGCCAAGGAACTGCATGGCGATCTGCGTTGCCGATGGCGGGCGCGTTGCGTGGGCCGAGACCCCCGACATGATCCCGCTCAGGTAGCGGATGCGGTTGGTGTAGCTGGGATAGAGGATGATCTGGATGGCCTCATTGCCGGTCAGCATCTCCATCGCGGTGATGAACAGCCGGTCCCCGAGCAGGAAACAGCCGCCCTCGTATTTGCAGGTGAAGCCGCCACGCCCGCGCCGGCCGACCACCTCGAGTGTCTTCAGGTTCATGCTGAACGGGGTCCGGTAGATCCGGGTCAGCCCCTTGAGGATCTTTCCCGGGTTGGACATCGAGTTGTAATAGGTGAAGTAGGTGCCGGCATAGCTGTCCAGCTTCGGAAGCGACGCCTGCAGCACCCGTTCGCATCGCGAGATCAACAGGTTCTTTTCGATCAGCACACCGCCGGCCTTTGGTCTGAGGCGGACCAGCTCCTTGAACTGCCCGTGCGGCATCAGCAGCTCCGCCTCTTCGACACCGAAGAAATCGCACATCTTGCGCATCAGGCGCAGCGATGGCTGGGTCTGACCGTTCAGGTAGCGATTGAACTGCGACCGGTTCACCGCGAGCCTGCGACAGACCTCGGCGATGGACGAATGGTAACTGCACAGCAAGCGCAGGTTTTCTGGGAGATCCCTGGACATTCGACGCCCCCCGTTCTCGTGATGTGAGTGCTCGTTTCCGAGCACGGGAGGGATGCATCACCGGAACATGCAGCCCCAACGGATGCGGGCCGCAGCACTTTGCAGCGGCCCGAAACTCGGTTTTCGGGCAATGGCACCCGGTCAGGTGCCGCTGCCTGCCGGGGCCTACTCGGCCGGCATCTTCCAGGCCTCGCGGTCGATGTCGAGATCGGCATAGTCGTCCGGGTTGAGGACCGGCCGTTCGACACCCGCCTTGAGCTGGGCACGGAAGTCGCGCAGCAGCCGCATGGCGATCGGGAAGAGCATCATGATCGCCAACAGGTTGACCAGCGCCAGAACGCCCATCAGCGGATCGGAGAAGAAGAACACAGACGTCGCCGCCGGCGCGGTCGCACCAAGGAAGACGATGCCGATGATCGCAAGGCGCAGGACCAGGATCGCCATCGGGTTCTTCGTGAGCACGGTCATCGCGTTCTCGCCGAGATAGTAGTTGTAGATGATCGAGGAGAAGGCAAAGAGCATGATCGCCCCGGTCAGGAAATACTGCACCCAGTTCCCGAGATGGGAGACCATGGATTGCTGGGTCAGCGCCACGCCGTCGATCCCTTCCGCGCCGGGCACATAAACGTCGCCCAAGAGGATGACGAAGGCTGTGCAGGAGCAGATGATGATCGTGTCGATGAAGACCGAGAAAGACTGCGTGATGCCCTGGCTGATCGGGTGACGGACCTCTGCCGTGGCCGCCACGTTGGGCGCCGAGCCGAGGCCGGCTTCGTTGGAAAAGAGGCCGCGCCGCAGGCCCTGCGCGATGGCCGCGCCCATGCCGCCGCCGACAGCTTCCTGGAGGCCGAACGCGTTGGTGACGATGTCATAGAGGACGCCGGGCACCGAGGCGATATTGAGGACGATCACGATCAGGGCCATCGCGAGATAGCCCAGAGCCATGACCGGAACCACGACATCCGCCGCCTTGGCGATGCGGTGGATACCACCGAAGATGATCACGCCGGACACTGCGGCCAGCGCGATGCCGGTCCACAGGCGATCGATCCCGAGGCTGTCCTTGACCGCGCCGGCAACCGTGTTGCCCTGGAAGGCGTTGAAGCCGAGGCCGAAGGCGGCGATCAGGCAGATCGCGTAGACGACCACGAGCCAGCGATATTCGGTGCCAAGCCCGTGCAGGATCGAGCGCGCCGGGCCGCCGCGATATTCGTTTTCGCCGGTCTTGCGCTTGAAGAGCTGCGCCAGCGAGCATTCAACGAGGCTGGTGGCCATGCCCACGAGCGCAATCGCCCACATCCAGAAGACAGCCCCCGGCCCGCCCAGCGTGATCGCCACAGCGACACCGGCGATATTGCCCCCGCCGACGCGACCGCCGACCGAGACCAGCAGCGCCTCTCGGGCCGAGATCTTGTTGGGATCGCCCGCATTGTTGCGGTTCGACAGCACACGGAACATGCGCCCGAAGAACTCGAACTGGACAAAGCCCGTCGTGATTGTGATGAACACCCCGAAGACCACGAGGATCGGGATCAAGGACCATCCCCAGGTCAGGTCTCCGATCTTTCCGAAGATAAGCTCCAGAAATTCCATTCTTTCGTCCCTCTTTTTCGCGCGGTCTCAGCCGCATTGATTGCAAAACCGTAGGGAAGATCGGCACGAAAAGCGTTTCACTAACTTGCATAGCCCCTTCGCGAGTTGATACAGATTCAGCGTCAACTAGGGAAAGGACGGGCATGTCACGCGACCTGCCACAGAATCTTCGGGCACTCTGCTCGTATCACCGGTCCATTGCCGAGGTCTGCCGCCAGCTCGGAGTCAACCGGTCGCAATTCAACCGCTACCTGAGCGGCGAGACCTTCCCGTCGCTGCGCCTCATGCGCCGGATGTGCGATTTCTTCGGGGTCGAGGAATCCGAGCTTCTGCTGCCGCATGGACAGTTCATGGAACTTGTCCGCCTCAAGCCGCATGAATCTTCCGCGCGGGCCGAAAAGAACGTTGTCTCGGCCATTGGCGAAGATGTCCGCATGGCCTCGCGGCAGATGCTCGACAGCTATGTCGGCTTCTATTTCGGCTATTACCAGTCCATGTCCCATCCCGGCCTCGTGCTGCGCTCGCTCACACGGCTCTACCGCACGCCGCATGGCGTCAACGTCAAGAGCATCGAAACCGTCGGCCCGCCCGGCGCGCGCAGTTTCACCTGCAAATACGAGGGCGCCTGTTTCGTTCTCGACGACCGGATTTTCATGACGGTGATGGAGATGCTGACCCGCAACGAGGTCATGCAGATCATCCTCTACCCCTGCTACACCAGCCGCATCCGCTTCCTGACCGGGATCGCCTCGGGTGTCGCGGCGCGCGCACCACGGCCGCCCACTGCGACGCAGATCGTGTTCCAGTTCCTGGGCGAGAGCCTGGACATCCGAAAGAGCCTGAAGCTGTCCGGCCTCTACGAACCGGACGATCCCGCCCTGCCTCCGGAAGTCCGCAAGATGCTGTCCGGCTCTATTTCCCAGGGCGCGGGCTTCCTGGAGGCGCCGCTGCCCTGACGCCACGCACGCGCAACCTCCCGGCTACGCTTCGGCCGACAAGGGCGGAGGGCGATGTCTCCGCCGCCATTCCGGCCCCCTATTCGAGCATTTCCCCGCATTGCCCCTCGCCCAGAAAGCGCCGGCGTTCCTCGAACCCGGCGAAGCGGGTCAGGGCGAACTGCATCTTGGCAAAGGCCATCTCGGGGCTCATGTCCCGGCCGTCGATCACGCCAGTGTCGCGCATGACCTTTCCGGCCGCATAGGTCCCCAGCCGCATCCCGCCTTCCGGGCACTGGCTGACCGCGATGACCGGCACCTCGCGCCGGAACGCGCGGTTCAGGGCCGCGCGCATCCCCGGCGTGTCCGGCGCCGTGCCCGACCCGAAACAGCGCAGAACAAGCCCGTCGCAGACTTCGGCCGCATGGGCGACCAGGTCGGTGCAGGGTCCCGGCGTGACCGAGAGCATGCCGACATTGTGCTCCCGCACATCCAGCAGGCCCGGCACCCTGGCCGGGACAACAGGCGGCTGGGCGCTCGGCACGGCCTCGAAAGCGTCGAATGCCTGGGAATGCGATTTGCGTACCCGCCCGCCATGCAGCAGATGCCCGGCAAACTGGACCCAGATCCCCGGCGCGGCGGTCGCGGGCGCCCGGAGGGCGTCCAGCAGGTTGCGTTGCCCGTCATTGCCCTCGACGGTCAGCGGCAGCATGGAGCCTGTCACAATCACCGGCTTGTCGATGCCAGGCAACGCCATACACAGCGCGCCCACGGTATAGGCGAGCGTATCGGTGCCATGGGTCACGACGAAGGCGTCATGCCGGTCCCGGGCATCGTGTATCGTGCGCGCAACACGCAGCCAGTCTCGCGGCGTTGCCTGGGCGGAATCGATCAGCGGATCGAGGCGAACGATTTCGACCTGCCCGGTGACCTGCCCTGCCGCCACAAGCGCCTCGACCGCATCTTCGAGCACCCCGGCCTGGGGCGCGAAACCCTCCAGGGTCTGCGCCATTCCGATCGTGCCGCCGGTGTGGATCAACAATATGGACATGCGTTTGCCTCGATTCCGCGTTCAGGCCCTGTACTGCCCTTTCTTATCGCGACTTGCCCAGCATTTCGCCATTCCAGCCGGACGCTTCGCCTGTCGCCACGAGTGCAATCCTTGCCCAAACCAGCGTCAAACAGCATCAGAACCGCCATCCCGGGCCAACAGCGCCCTTGCCAGGACGTCGCCTGCGCGCGAGAGCCGAAATGTGTTGAACCGGGAGGAAACGACATGCGCACGGAACACGATTCCCTTGGACCCCATGAGGTTCCCGCCGATGCCCTCTACGGCATCCACTCCGTCAGGGCGCGCGAGAACTTCACCATTTCCGGCGTCCTGCTCTCAGATTTCCCCGAATTGATCAGCGCCCTGGCGATGGTCAAGAAGGCCGCCGCGAACGCCAACCGAATGCTCGGCGTGCTCCCCGCGGCGAAGGCGACGGTGATTTCGCGAGCGTGCGACGCGGTGATTGCCGGCGACCACCATGACGCCTTCATCGTCGACATGGTGCAGGGCGGCGCCGGCACCTCGACCAACATGAATGCCAATGAGGTCATCGCCAACCTGGCCCTGAAAGCGCTCGGCCATGCGTTGGGCGACTATCGGCACCTGCACCCCAATGACGACGTGAACAAGTCGCAATCAACCAATGATGTCTATCCGACGGCGCTGCGCCTGGCGGTGTTGCAGAACATGGGGACGCTGACGGCCGAGCATCGTCGCCTGCGCGATGCTTTCGAGGCAAAGGCCGCCGAGTTCGACGGCATCCCGAAGGTCGGTCGCACCCAGTTGCAGGATGCCGTTCCGATGACGCTCGGCCAGGAATTCCGGTCTTTCGCCAACACGATAGACGAGGATATCGACCGGTTGCAGGATGTCTCGAAACTGCTTCTCGAGGTGAATCTCGGCGGCACGGCGATCGGCACGGGGGTAAACACGCCGGCGAATTACACCGATGTTGCCGTGGCGCAGCTCACCCGGATCAGCGGCTTCCCGCTGCGGCCGGCGCGCAACCTTGTCGAGGCCTCTTCCGATCTTGGTGCCTTCGTCGCCTTCTCCGGAATCCTGAAGCGGGTCGCCGTGAAGCTCTCCAAGATCTGCAACGACCTGCGCCTGCTCAGCTCGGGCCCCCGATGCGGGCTTGGCGAGATCCGCCTGCCGGCTGTTCAGGCCGGTTCCTCGATCATGCCGGGCAAGGTGAACCCGGTGATCCCGGAAGTGGTGAACCAGGTGGCATTCCAGGTGATCGGCAACGACCTGACGGTGACCATGGCCGCAGAAGCTGGCCAGCTCCAGCTCAACGCAATGGAACCAATCGCGATCTTCAACATCCTGCAATCCATCCGGATCCTGAAACGGGCAATGGCCTGCCTGAGCGATCGCTGCATCGTCGGCATCGAAGCCGATGAGGATCGCTGTAACATGTTGCTGGAGAACAGCCTCGCGCTGGCAACCGCACTGGTCCCCCGGATCGGTTACGAGGAAGCCGCACGGGTCGCCAAACATGCGCTGAAGGAAGGGCTGTCCGTACCGAAGGCTCTCGCCGAGCTTGGCATCGACACGGAGATTGACCGCCGATAGACGGAACCATCCCGCCCCGGAGGGGCACCCAACGAGCCGCTCCCACGCGCACGCGGCTGGAAGTCTTCTTCGGCGAGTCGGGCCTGAATTACCGGGATATGCCACTCAAAGGCGGCGCGAATGCCGTCGCCGTGCGTGGGTTCTGAGGTGCGGTATCGGGCAAGGCAACAGATGTGACGCCGCGACGACCGAGCCTGGGTCACACCCTTGCATGCTCAGGCTCAGGTTGCAGGTTCGGTCCTCGCTATCCCCGCCCTGTTCGGCGACTGCGGTGGCTCATAGCGGTGTCACCACCGTATCGCTCGGAGCGGGCGGGACGCCGGCCTTGCCTTCCCGGCAACTCTCTTGCCCGTCTCCAGACTGCAGAGCCCTGTGTCTCAGATCCCGAGAAAGAGGCGCCACCACTTGCGATGGATGTCCGCTTTCTCATCGGGCGTAAAGGACCGGGCGACAAACCAGCTATCAAGCTGTTCGTCGGGTGGTATCACCATAGGGTCCGATGCCATGGATGGATCCATCAGCGCTTGCGCAGCGGTGACAGCGCTCGGTGTGTAGTTCCAATCCACCAGCATCGCGCTGATTTCCGGGTCAAGGACATGGTCGATGAACGCATAAGCATTGTCCGGATGCGGGGCGTCCGAGGGAATGACCATGGCATCCAGCCAGAAATTGGTTCCCTCCTTCGGAGCGAAAAACGCCAGCTCGGGCCGTTCCTCCTCCATGATCACGCTGACGACCTCCGTATTCCAGGTCAGGGCGAGGCACGCTTCTCCGGCCATCAGGACATCGTAATGCGCGGACTCGATGTCCTGCACATAGGGCGCGATTGCCGCGATTGCCTCGAAGGCGTCGTCGATATCCTGAGGATCCTGCGAGTTGGGACTCCGGCCAAGATAGACCATTGCGGTCGAAACGACCTCATCCGGAGAGTTGATGATATAGATTCCGCAATCGGCAAGGCGCGCGGCGTATTCGGGGTCGAACAGGAGTGCCCAGCTGTCCAGCGGAGCATCCGGAATGCGGGCTTCGACGGCAGCCCGATCGACGGCGAGACCGGAGTAACCCCACAGGAACGGCTGGATATAGCCGCGCGCCGTCGGGTGTTGCTCATAGAAACGCTCCATGAGCTTCGAATCGACGCCGTCGGCATTCGGCAGGCGATTGTCGTCTATCCGCGCGAGGAAATCGCTGGCCCTGAGGCGGTCGACCACTGCCATCGCGACAACGGCCACATCGTATCCGGAGTTTCCCGCCTGCAGCATCGCCTCGGCATCGTCGGATTCGTTGTAGCTGTCATGGATGACGCTGATGCCATGTTGGCCTTCGAATTCGGTGAGGACATCCTCCGGCGTGTAATCCGACCAGTTGAGATATCCGATCTCGTCTGCATGTCCCGGTGCGCAGAGCGCCAAAGCGATCGCCGCCCCGGTGACGCGGGCCAGACCCTTTTTCCAGGCATTGTAACGTATCATTCCAGGACCCCAATTCTGTTCGCGCCGTTCGGCGGGGCCTCGACCGGACAGTTCTGCACCGCAACCCGCGGTGGCCACGACCAACAGCCCCCCGGACAAAGGCACCGTCATCTCGCCCGACAATCTCCGCTGGCGGTTAAATCGAGGTGAATAACCGGTCGCGCGCAATCCGGGAGGGGGAAACATCAAACCGGCCCTTCCCTTCCGCCGAAGGTTCGGGACAGGCGCGGAAGAAAGCGATCCGCATGGATTGGTGCCGCATGACACGCCATTCGCCGGTCATCAACGCGCGATCCGGCAATGTTAACCGATAGAAAATCGTCCATCGGATAGGATGCGCCATCAGAGGTCCGAACCGAGGCCGGAGCATGAAATCTGACCGAGTTACCAAGCGATACCTGCGAACCCGCGGAACCCTTGCGCTGGCCATGTTCGTCGTTGCTGCCTCTGTGTCGCTGGTGTCGCTCCAACTCGGCAACACCCACGTCGTTCGCAGCGCGCATATTTCGCAGGTTCTCGACTCCCTGGTGATCGCACTTACCCGGACCTCGGGGACGTTTCAGGCACTCCGGCACGAAGATGGCGCACAAGGGCGCAGCACCTTGCTCAGCGAGGCGCGACGCCAGTCCGATGCGCTTGTCGAAGCGCATGACGATCTGGAGCAGATCCGGCAGGAACGGGGCTTTGCCGCTGGCGCGGTCGAACTCTTAGAAAACCCCTCGGTGGACCTGATCGGAATGCTCGAAGACCTGCTCCTGATCTCGAAGAAGGTTGTCGCAACTGGCACATCCCGGCAACAGAACGACCGGCTGACGGCGGCGGGTGCCCAATTGTCGAACCGCCTTCTGATTGTTCTGGTGCGCGTCAAGGAGCTGCAACGGACGGACAGCATCCTCGCGGAGCGTCGTCTGAACGCGCTGGATGCCGTGGCCCTGGCAATCTCCCTTTTGGCGGCGATTGTCGCTATCGGCTTCGTTCTTCGGCCAATGGAAAAATTTGTTCTCGAGGCGCAGGATCAGCTCGAATCGGCCCGGATCGAGGCCGAACAGGCCAGGCTCCGCCTCGATACCCTGGCAGACAATATGCCCGGCGCCTTGTTCGAGCGGCGGGAGAACCAGGACGGAACCTTCGCCTTCGACTATTTCAGCGCCAAGTTCCCGGACCTGTTTGGCGCAACGGCCGAAACCATCTTGGCGGAAGAAAAGGCGCTCTGTACCAATGTGTTGGCGGAGGATCAGGGCGCATTCTTCGAGAAGCTGGCCGAATGCTCTGCAAACCTGTCTGTCTTCGAGGAGAAGATCCGCGTTGCGCATCCGGAGAAGGGGTTGCGATGGATCCTGGTGTCCGCATTGCCTTTCCCCCGACCGGACGGATCGCGTGTCTGCTACGGCAGCGCGATGGACATAACGGAAGGGGTGCAGAGCGAGATACGTGCGGCCGAGGCAGCCGAAGATCTCAAACGGTCGCATGAGCGGCTCACCCTCGTGACCGAGATCGCGCCGGTCGGTCTCTACGAACTTCGTCGGACCGATGACGGGGCATTCGATTTCCCCTATGTCAGCGGCCGTTTCGCGGAGTTCGCCGGAATCGAGGCCGAGGATTTTCAGGATGACCCGGCACGCCTCCTGCCCGTGGTGGCCTCGGAGGACCGGCCGGAACTGGTCGAAAGTATCCACAAAAGTGCCGGAGGCCTGGAGCATTGGCGCATGCGGTTCAGGGTCATCCGCCCGGAGAGCGGCGTTCTCTGGTTGAGCGGCACGGCCATTCCGCGCCTGGAGGAGAAGGGGAGCATCGTCTGGACAGGGGCCGTGCTCGACGTCACACCCGACGCCATGCGCGAGGAAGCCTTGCGCGATGCTCACCGTCTCGCCGAGAAGATGCGCGCGGAGAACGAGACGCAGGCGCTGCATGACGGGCTGACCGGGTTGCCGAACCGGCGCTATTACGACCGGGTCATCGCCGAGAGGCTCGAGCAAGCCCGGTCAAGTGGCGGCGAGGATTGCACGCTTGTCCGTTTGGATCTCGACCATTTCAAGAACGTCAACGATACGCTTGGCCACGCGGCTGGCGACCTGGTCCTGGTTCGTGTTGCCGAGGTGCTGCGGGACTCCATTCGGGCCAGCGACTTCGCAGCGCGGATCGGGGGGGATGAGTTTTCAATCCTGCTTGCCCCCCGGCAGACACGGGAGGACGCAAGCGGGCTTGTCGCGCGCATTCGGGAGAAGCTGGCAGAACCGTTGATCTTCGACGGACGCCAATGTCGCTTCGGTGCAAGCTTCGGGATTGCCCATGTCGAGGATCTGACGGAGGCCGGGTCCGATATCCAGATATTTGCTGACGCCGCGCTGTACCAGGCGAAAGAAGGCGGACGAAACCGTCTGCAGTTCTTCACACCGGCCTTGCACCAATCCCTGATCGAGGATCGGCGCCTGTCGGTGGAGATCCACGAGGCGATCGAAACCGACCAGTTCGTGCCGTTTTTCCAGCCACAGGTCTCGGCTCGGGACGGCCGGCTTGTCGGGGCCGAGGTTCTTCTGCGCTGGCTCCATCCCACGCGCGGCCTCGTGCTTCCGGGAGAGTTCCTGCCAGTGGCGGAACAGTTGCGCCTGGTATCGGATATCGATCGAATAATGATGGAAAAGAGCCGTGATGCGTTGGCGCGCTGGCAGGCACAGGGCCTGATCATGCCCAAGATCAGTTTCAACGTGTCCTCGGGCCGCATGCATGATCCCGGGATCGTCGCGCTGGCGCAGCAGATGGCAGCAACGGAAACGCAGGTGACCTTCGAACTCCTGGAATCGATACTCGTCGAGGATGAAACCGAGCTCTTTCGCATGCATCTGGACATGATCCGGGACGCAGGGGTCGATATCGAAATCGACGATTTCGGGTCCGGCCACGCTTCCATAATCGGTCTCACCGAGATCGCTCCCTCCGCCCTCAAGATCGACAAACGCCTGATCGACCCGGTGGCGCCGGCTTCCCGGGCGCTGAGCCTGGTTGGCGCCATTGTTGAGATTGCGGAAACCCTCGGTATCAACACGGTGGCGGAAGGCGTGGAAACCAGCTGCCAAGCCAGCCTGTTGCGCGAGATCGGGTGTACGGTCCTGCAAGGATTTCACTTCTCGCATCCACTGAATGAAAAGCAGTTCCTTGCCTACGCTCTATTGCAGGAGCGCAAATCCGCCTGATGTCCGGCGACCTTCGGGTCTTGGAGCCAATCTGGAAGGAGCTCAGGGCAGATTCGAGCATTTCCACGACACCGACATCAGGTCCTTCGAAATCACGCTCGATTTCGGCGCGGTTGGCTCGGAAAGGGCGGATGTCGGCTCCATCGCCTTGCGATTGGCAAGAGGGAAGCACTCGCGCGTCTTGCCTGACCGGTCCAGTCGGGACCGGTCCGTTGCGCCAACGCTGGCAGTGTCCAGCCCTCCATGCCAGTTCCGGGGCAGAGGCAAAAGGCACCCCACCCGTCGTTCGGTCAAACATCCGTCCCTCGTCTGTGCCGATCTCCAGAACAGCCAGGTCGTGCTTCGCCAAATCGCGACTGCTAATGTCAATCGCCGCGAAAAGGCGGCCGAAGAGGCCAAAATGGCGCGGCCGGCCGCGGCCAAACACGTCGAGAAAACGGATTTCGGGGCGAGCATGGACCTCACGCTGTCGCCCAACCCATTCGATCCGCCCTTCGCGCATGATCACAAACCGATTGACCAGCCTCATGCCCTCAACTTCGCCATGGGCAACACTGACCGTGACCCTGCCGGTATCGTCATGGGTTCAGCGGATTTCGTGCCACATCTGCACCGTCAGCCTGGCTTCCAGCTGCGACAACGGTTGATCGAAAGGGTATATTCCCGCCGTGCAGGTGACCGCGCGGACAATGGCAACCCGTGGAGCGCGACCAGACGAGCAATCTGATCGACAAGAGCATACCGTTCGGAAATGCGGACCTCACACGCAAGCCCTTGCCGAATTTCTCCGCAAGGGTCATTTGCGAAAAAAGCCCGAAGTTCCGGACCACCATCGCGCAGTCGCGTTCCTTCGAATCAAGCCACGTGGCTTCGCGCCCACCGAAGAGCTTGGTTGCATTTGTCCCTTGCGCAGGCTCGACTTTCCATTGCGGCGATGGTCATTGAACCTCCGGGAAGCTCAATACAGATCTGGCGGACCGTGAGTATCCAATCATCTGCGCCCCGTGTCAGCTTCGACGAACCTGAACCTTCCGTTTCTCAAACCCCAAAATCTCTGCGCTAGGCACTGATGTCAGGCCGAGCCATCTGCGCCCCGCCGGTCGATTCCACAATTGCGGAACCGCTGATCGCCAGGGCGGTTGGTCGGGCTCGCTACCACCCTCAGAGTAATCGGAGAGTGTTGCTACAACCGCCAATCTACTGTCCGGGCGCGTCTTCGGGCCGGGGCTTCGCTCTGGACGAAAAACTCAAGCCGTTGCGGCATCCCTGTTGACGGAAACTCCGGATATGAGGCGGATTCAAAAAGCCCAACGCAAGCGGGCATTTGCCAAGGCAGCGCGAACGGGTGGATTGGGCTGGTCGCTACCTTTGACCGCAGCTGGCAAGTGCGGCGGCATTTGGCCGAGGCCGTTTGGAAACTCTGAGCTTGTTGTTGGTTCTTGGGCTTGAGGTGGGAATTTCGGGC
>CANMIP010000048.1 GCA_947497945.1 uncultured Tropicimonas sp.
ACATATCGGCGATATCTGAAACCACGCTGAAAACTCTTGCGAACAGCAGTCGGCACATACATTTCCGCCCTTCTTGAAGGTATCCGCATCGCAGCACGGGATCATTCGGATCGGGTCGCGGACCCACGAGTTCGGCCCTTGTTGGTCACTCGGAACCGGTCAGGCATTCTGCGGAGCTTCTCGTCGAAGCTGCCGTTCGATCCGCCGGTTTCTCGGCAATCGGTACATGGATCTTGAACCAGAGCCGGGCAATGCCGGCTCCGACTCGATCAAACGCCTCGCAGAACAATCCAAAGCATCGACTTGCCCGACCTTGAAGAAGCGAGGTGTCAATCCAGAAAGGTCGGTTCCGAGACCATGATGTGGCCGAACTTGTCACAAAGCTCCCTCAGAAGCGATGGCTCGATCCCGCGTTGCGGGCCGCCCGCAGACAGCACACGGCGCTGGATCGCCGATGCTTTCTCGATGGTCTCCACAAGGGCGAAGACCTTGTCCGGGCTTTCCTCGGAGGCAAAGATCCCGTGATGGCTCCAGGAAATGATCCGGCTGTTGCGCAATTCCACGGCTGAGGCTTCGGCGATGGAGACCGTGCCGGGCAGCAAGGGCGGCACCACGCGCACCCCGTCGGGGAAGATCACGATGCATTCCGGCATCTTCTGCCAAAGCGCCATGCTCAGCTCGCGCGAGTCGAGCGGCATCAGGAAGCTGAGCGCGATGAATTCCGGCACGTGGCAATGCAGGATCACCCGCTCGCGCCCGCCCGAAACCTCCTTGCGGATGGCGTGACCTACGAGGTGTGTGGCAAATTCCGAGGTCGGCCGGCCGCCCATGGCAAAGCCCCAGACGGTGCGATAAGCGGTTCCGCCATCGACAATCTGGATGATGCCGAACACCTCGTCGGGATGCGCCAGCGCGTGGCGGAAGAACTGCCCCGAGCCGGTCATCAGGAAATAGTCGCCATCGAGGCTCGGCTGTGCCTGGTCGAGCGGCAGCGGGTCGGACGGGATTGCCTTGGGGAAGCGGCGGCGCAGGATCGCCTCGATCTCGTCGGTCGGCAAGCGCCAGCTGAAATTGCCGCCATTGGCCTCGTTCCAGCCCATGTTCCAGCAGAGCTGAACAAAGGGCGCGGCCTCTTCGACGAAGGAGATTGCGTGGGTAAACTCGGGCATTTCGCCCTCCTTATTTGCGGTCGGCCACGGAGGCCTGGTAGGTGTTGAGCGTGTTCAGCAGTGTCATCCCGCTCGGGACGGACTGGCGCTCGCAGAAAGCCTCCCAGACCGCGCCATAGGGCAGGTCTTTCAGCTCTTCGGTCAGGATGAAACGGTCGGAGAAGTTCAGCTCGGCCTCCTTGGCCTGCAGTATCTCGACCGGTTGCAGCAGGGCGCGCATCAACGCCTTTTGCATGTTGCGCGTGCCAACAACCCAGGCGGCGGTACGGCTGATCGTGGCGTCGAAGAAGTCGAGCCCGATATGGGTGCGGCCGAGGAGGTCGCCGAAAACGAGCTCCTGCGCCATGGCGAGGATGTCATCGTTGAGCAGGATCACGTGGTCGCTGTCCCACCGCATCGGACGGCTGACATGTAGCAAGATCTCGTCCACCGAGAGCGACACCGCCGAAAGCTTGTCGGCGATGTTTTCCGTGGGGTGGAAATGGCCCATGTCGAGGCAGAGCAGCGTACCCTTGCGGATGGAATAGCCGAGATAGAATTCGTGGCTGCCCACGGTGCAGGCCTCGACGCCCAGCCCGAAGAGCTTGCTCTCCACGGCATCCAAAAGTTGCCTCTTGTCGAAATGCTTCTCCAGCATCACGTCGAGCGAGGCCTCCAACCGTTCCCGTGCCGCCATGCGGTTTACGGGGATGTCCTTGTAGCCATCCGGCACCCAGATGTTGTTGACGCATGCGCTGCCCTGCTCCTGCCCGATCCGCGCGGCGATCTCACGGCAGATCTGGCCGTGGCGGATCCAGAAATCGCGAATGCCCTTGTCCGGATGCGACAGGGTCAGGTTGTCGTCGGCTTTCGGGTGCGCAAAGAAGGTCGGGTTGAAGTCGAGCCCGAGACCGTTCTCCTTCGCCCAATCCACCCAGGGCGAAAAGTGCTTGTATTCCAGAGCGTCGCGTTCGGGCGTCTCGTCGCTGTCGAGATAGCTGGCATGGAGGTTCAGCCGGTGCTTGCCGGGAATGTTGGCATAGGCAAATTCGAGATCGGCGCGCAGCTCGTCGGGGGTGCGCGCCCGGCCCGGATAGTCGCCGGTGGCCTGGATGCCGCCGCCGCTTCCAGCGGTCACGCCCTCGAAGCCGACGACATCGTCGCCCTGCCAGCAATGGACCGAGATCGGGATCCGTGCCAGGCGGTCCAGCGCGGCTTCGGTATCGACGCCCCACTGCGCGAAAGCCTCTTGTGCGGCGGTGTAGTCGGGACGGGTCATTGGTGTTTTCCTTGTCTTCAGGCGGTGACGGCGAGCCGCGCGTTGCAGGCGCGGCGCCAGTTTTCAGCGTAGGTTTGAAGGGCGTGCGCCCGTTCTATTCCGAGGGATGGATGCGTTTTAGGCTTCTCGGAGAGCGCGGCGCCAGCGCCACGGGTCAGCAGCGCCGCTCCGATGCTCGTTCCGGTGGCCGACCCGCCAGGAAGGAGAACGGGCCGGCCGGTCGCCTCGGCCAGCATATCGAGAAAGAGTCGATTGCGGGCGAAGGGTCCTTCGGTGAGCGTCGGTCCCTGCGCCCCGATCATCGAGAGGCAGGTTTCGGCCATCATCGCGAGGTAAAGAGAGACGACGGCCGCGCGCTGGCCCGGTGTCAGTACGGCCTCCTCGACGGTCCATGCCGGCTTGCGCCCCTGGAACGGGCCGGATTCCGGCACGACGGCCGGCAGTAGCATAGCCTGGTGGGCGAGCACGTCCCAGATGTCCTGCTCGGTGGGCTCGGTGCGGTCCTCGCCCATGAGCAGCGCATATTCCCGCCCGCCCATGAAGCGCGCAGAGGGCACGGGCTGGCCGAGCGCATTGACGTTGATCAGCGTGTCGCGGTCCGGGTCGAGCGGGCGCTTTGCGGCCCCGATGGCCATGGCGATCACCCAGGTGCCGGTCGACAACACGGTGAACGGGGACGGCAGTGCCAGCAAATGCGGGTAAAGAGAGGCGTTGGAGTCGTGGATGCCGCAAAAGACCGGCGTTTTCACAGAGAGCCCGGTCGCGCGGGCCAGCATCGGCAGCAATGTTCCCACCTTGTCGGTGGCCAGGTAGGCCGGAGCGAGTTTGTCTGCGAGACCAAGCTGTTTGGCCAAGGGGCTGAAGCGACCTGTTTCCGGTTCCCAGAGATCGGTGTGGCAGCCCAGAGAGGTGACTTCTGTGCAGGCGACCCCGGTCAGACGCGCCACCCAGAATTGCGGATAGGTGATCACCTTTTCGACGCGCCTCCGCAGCCCCGGCTGGGTTTCAAGCAGCCAGTGCAACTGCGCGCCGACATTCAAGCCCATCGGGAGGCGCGGGGCGCCGGTCTCGGCGAAGCCGGGCCGAATGGCGTCATACTCGGCGGCCAGCGTGTCTGGCCCGGGATGCTCATAGTCCAGAACCGGCGTCGCCAGCCCGCCATAGCTGTCGAGCAACACGATCGAGGCGCCATGGGTTGTCACGCTGATCGCGTCGATCCCGTGTTTCGCCTGGAACGCCGCGAGACCTTCGAGGATGAACGCCCAGAGGCGATCGGTGTCGAAATGCGGATAGGGTGCGGTGTCGAGCACGGTGTTGGGCGTTGTCCGGACATCGATCTCCGCGAGCGCCTCCATGTCGACCATGGCGAGCTTGGCGTTGGTCTTGCCGATATCGATGACGGCGACATGTCGGTACTCGGTCATGGCAGGTGAAACACCGTTTCCAGCTCGGTCACGACCGGCTTGTTGTCGGGCTGAGTCTCCATGATGTCAGCCATATGCGCCCACCAGCGCTGCATGACCTCCGTCTCGGGCAGGCTGTCCATGCGGTGATCGTCGGTCCGCCAGAGCACGCCGAAGAGCAGGTTGGTCTCCGGGTCGAGATGGATCGAGTAGTCCGAGACACCCGCGTCGTGCAGCAGCTCTGCAAGTTCCGGCCAGATCTCGTCATGGCGGCGCTGGTATTCCTCGCGGCAACCGGGGTTCAGGCGCATGCGGAAGGCGTATTTCTGCATGTCAGCTCCTCGCCTGGCGAAGTTGCTTCCACACCCGCGGCAGCGCGATCACCCCAATCAGCAGCAGGCCGATGAAGATCGACATCACGATGCCCGGCACGTTCAGCAGGCCGAGCCCGAATGTCACCAGCCCCATGACAAAGGCCGCGATGACCACGCCGGGGATCGAGCCGGAGCCGCCGAGGATGTTGACCCCACCAAGGACCACCATCGTGACCACTTCCAGTTCCATGCCGAAGGCGATGGAGGGGCGCGTGGAGCCGAGACGCGAGGTCAGACAGACCGAGGCGAAGGCTGCCATCAACCCGGTCAGCAGGAAGAGGATGAACTTCACCCGCTTGACCCGGATGCCGGAGAACAGCGCGCCGACAGGGTTGTTGCCGATGGAGAAGACCGCGCGGCCGAAATTGGTCTTGTGCAGGACCACGCCGTAGATCACCGCGAAGAGGATGAAGAAGACGAACTCGATCGAGATCACCCAGAAGGCATAGCCCTGCCCGAACCAGGCGAAGCTCGCCGGGTAGTTGGTGAAAGCCTGGTCCCCCAGCACGATATAGGAGATGCCGCGGAAGAGGCTCATCGTACCGATCGTGACAACGATGGAGGGCAGGCCAAGCCCGGTGACCAGCGCGCCGTTGAAGGCACCGCAGGCAAGCCCAACGGCAAGACCGATCAGCACGATGCCCGGCGTGCCCACGCCCACTTCCGCTGCCGCGCCCATCGCGGTCGATGTGAGCGCAATGATGGAAGCGACAGAGAGGTCGATCTCGCCGGAGATGATGACCAGCGCCATGGCAAAGGCGATCATCGCCTTTTCGGTGAAGTTGAAGGTCGCGTCGCTCAGGTTCCAGGCGTTCAGGAAATAGGGCGAGGCGAAAGAGTTGACGAGGAAGATCGCGATTGCGACCGCCAACAGGAGTGTTTCCCAGCTCTTCAGCGTACGCTGAAGCGGCGTCGTCAGGCGGTCGGGCACATGATGATGTGTTGCGTCGGTCATGCCGTATGCTCCGCGGATTTGAGGATGACCCGGCCCTTGGTCCGGCTGGACTGCGCGTTGAAGGCGACGGCGATGATGATCGCGCTACCTGAGATCGCGAGCTGCCAGAAGGGCGAGATGTTGACGACCGGCAGGGCGTTCTTGATCACCCCGAGGAAGAGCGCGCCGAGCAGCGTGCCCGCCACCGAGCCGACACCGCCTGCGATGGAGATGCCGCCGATAACGCAGGCCGCGACGACCTCAAGCTCGAACCCGCCGGCGATATCGACATAGGCCACGGCGAAGCGCGACACCCAGAGGTAGCCGGTCAGCCCGGCCATCATGCCGGAGATGGTGAAGGCGAGGAACTGCGTCCGGCCGACATCGATGCCGGTATAGACCGCCGCGTTCGGATTGCCGCCGACCGCAAAGAAGGAGCGGCCAAGCGGCGTTCGGTTGATCATGACGACAAAGCAGATCACCACAAGCACCGCGATCCAGGACAGCATCGGCAGCCCGGCGATCTCCATGCGCGGGAAGTCCTTGAAGCCCGCGCTCATTTCATGCGCGTTGATCCACTTGCCGTCGGAGATAAGGAAGACGATGCCGCGGAAGATGGTCATCGTGCCGAGTGTCACGACGATAGCCGGGATCTGGAGCTTCCAGACCAGCAAGCCGTTCACCGCACCGAGGCAGGCGCCGAGCACCAGTGCAACGACGAGGATCGCAACCACTGGCAGGCCGGGCATCAGCGTGTTGAGCGTCGCCACGACCATGCCTGTCAGCGCGACATTGGCCGCTACAGAGAGGTCGATGCAGCGCGTGAGGATCACGCACATCTGCCCCATCGCCAGGATGATCAGCGTCGAGGTGTCGTTGAAGACATTGATGAGGTTGCCCGGCTCCACATAGGCCGGGAAACGGGAGGCGATGATCGCCAGAAGCGCGAGGATCGCGGCCAGGAGGATGGCCTCGCGGGATTTGAGAAGCTGGGGCATCATGCCGATCCCTCCGAGATACCGGCGGCGTGCCGGACAAGCGTTTCGGGTGTCACCTCGTCGCCAGCCAGTTCGGCGACCATGCGGCCTTCGCGCATGACGATCACCCGGTCGGACATGCCGACGATCTCGGGGATCTCCGAGGAAACCATGATCACGGCCAGCCCTTGCGCGGCAAGCTCGGCGGTGAAGGCGTGGACGGCGGCCTTTGAGCCGATATCGATGCCCTTGGTCGGCTCGTCGAGGATGATGATCTTGGGCTCTGTGGCGAGCCACTTGGCGATCACCACCTTCTGCTGATTGCCGCCCGACAGATTGCCCACATCCTGATCGAGCGAGGCCGCCCGCAGGTCGAGCCGCTCTGTGTATGTCCGGGCCAGTGCAAATTCCTCGGCCAGGCGGGTGAAGCCGTTCTTTGAAGTGCGGTCCAGCGACGGCAGGGTAACATTCTTGAAAATCGGCATGCCGATGATCGCACCCTGTTTGCCGCGATCTTCGGGCACATAGACGATGCCCGCCTCGACCGCCTCGGCGGTGGAGCGGATCTGGCGCACCTGCCCGTCGACCGTCAGCGTGCCGCCGGAGGGCTTGGTGATGCCGAAGAGCGCCTGCATGACCTCGGAGCGCCCTGCACCGACCAACCCGTAGAAGCCGAGGATCTCGCCCTTGCGCAGGGTGAAGGAGATATTCTCGAACTCGGTTGGGTGGCTGTAGCTAGACACTTGCAGCAATTCTTCGCCCGGTGTCGCGTTGCGTTCGGGGAAGATGTTCTCGACCGAGCGCCCCACCATCAGCCGAACGAGGTCGTCTTCGGTGATATCCGCCATCGCGCCGGCGCCGACATACTGGCCGTCCCGAAACACGGTATAGCGGTCCGCGATGCGGAAGATCTCGTCGAACTTGTGACTGATGAAGAGGATCGCCTTGCCCTCGGCCTTGAGGCGGTCGACCAGCTCGTAGAGCTCCTCGATCTCCTTCTGGCTGAGCGCGGCGGTCGGCTCGTCCATGATGACAACGCGCGCGTCGATGGAGAGCGCGCGGGAGATCGCCACGAGGTGCTTGTTGGCAATACCGAGCTCCTTGAGCGGCACGGCGGGGTCGATCTCGGCGCCCACACGGTCCAGCAACTCCGTGGCATCGCGGCGCATCCGGGCGGTGTCGATCAGCCCATATTTTCCGCGCGGCGCGTGGCCGATATAGATGTTTTCGGCCACCGAAAGCTCGTCGAACAGGACGGTTTCCTGGTGGATCGCGGTGATGCCGGCATCGGCGGCGTGCTGGGCGGTGGGGAAATGGGTCTCCTGGCCGTCCACCCGGATCGTGCCTTCTTCGGGCTGGTAGATGCCGGTCAGCACCTTGACGATGGTCGACTTGCCGGCACCGTTCTCCCCCACCAACGCAGTCACCTGGCCGGGGTAGAGATCGAGTTTCACATCGGAGAGCGCACGAACCCCCGGAAAGATCTTGGTGATGCCGTCGAGGGAGAGGATCGGATCTGTCATGAGGGCGATTGCTGCCTTGCTGACGTCGGGGCTGACGTACATTTCATATCCCAGCCGTTCAATATGTGATGAAGGGTGGGTCCGGCGCCGGATGCGCCGAACCCGGGAGGGAAGAGGATCAGAAGATGCTCTTGAACTCGTCGATATTGGAGCTGTCGTAGACGAACGGGTCGGCCATCGCGCCGTTGGTGTTCTCGTCCAGCTTCAGCGTTCCCATGCGGCCCATCGGGATTTCTGCGCCCGGACCGGCTTCGGCGGCACCAGAGGCCAGCGCGTGCGACAGCATCGTGGCTGAGTAGCCGAGGTCGATCGGGTTCCAGATCGCGAAGGACTTCGAGGCCCCGGACTCGATGGCGCCGGCCATTTCCGACGGCAGGCCCAGGCCGGTCACGTTGACTTCGCCCGCCTTGCCGGCATCGACCACGGCCTGTGCGGCGGCCACGATTCCGACGGAGGTCGGCGCAATGATCGCCTTCAGGTCGGGGTAGGTCTGCATCAGGCCGGTGGCTTCACGATAGGATTTGTCGGCGAGGTCGTCGCCATAGACGGTCGCCACGACATTGATGCCCGGGTAGTTGCCCATGACCTTGTTCATTTCCTCGATCCAGATGTTCTGGTTGGTCGAGGTCGTGGTGGCGGACAGGACTGCCACGTCGCCACCGTCCGGCATATGGTCGGCGGCCAGCTTGATGATCATGTTGCCGATCAGCGGGTTGGACGACGGGTTGAGATGCAGCTGGCGGCCCTCTTCGGCGACGCCGGAATCCCAGGAGATCACGGTGATCCCGCGCTGCATGGCCTTCTTGAGCGTCGGCACAAGCGCGTCGGTGTCATTGGCAGAGACGGCAATCGCGTCGACCTGCTGCGCGATCAGCGAGTTGATCACCTCAATCTGGCCCTCGGCGGTGGTGTCGGTCGGGCCGGTATAAATGATCTCGACGCCGCCAAGCTCGGCGGCAGCTTCCTCGGCGCCTTTCGCGGCGGCCTCGAAGAAGCCGATGCCGAGCGCCTTTACGACGAGCGCAATGCGCATGTCCTCGGCCTGCGCGGCACCGGCAAACAGGGTCGTGGCAATCGTGGCTGTGGTCAGGGCCTTCTTGAAAATGCTCATTATGGTTTCCTCCCTTGAGCGATGGTTTCCTGCCCGCAGCCCGGCCGTTATCCGGCCTGCGGGGTCGTGTTGCGTTGCGCGTCGAGCGGCGCGACGATCAGGCGAACACCGGCTGTCTCCAGCAGCGCAGCGCTCTCGTCGTCGATGCCGTCATCAGTGATCACGGTGTCGATCCGTTCCAGTGGGCAGAGCACGAGGCTCGACCGGTTGCGGAACTTGGACGAATCCACCATCACGACCAGTTCGTCTGCCTGGCCGATCAGCTTCTGTTCGGCCTGGATCAGCAGCGGGTCTTGCTCCATCAGGCCAAGCCGCCCAATCCCGTGAATGCCCATGAACATGCGCCGGGCATAGAAGTTGCTCGAAACGTCATTGTCGAAAGGCGACAGGATGATGTTCTGCTCGCGATAGATCACCCCGCCGGGCACCATCACCGTGTTCTTGGAATTCTTCAGCAGGTGCTCGGCGATCGGAAAGCTGTTGGTGAAAACCTGCAGCCGGCGATTGGCCAGCGGATGCACCATCTGGAAGGTCGTCGTTCCGCCATTGATGATGATCGACTCGCCATCCTCGCAAAGCTCCGCCGCCGCCAGCGCAATCGCCTGTTTCTCGGCGATCTTGCGGGTCTGGTTCATGGTGAAGGGATGCCCGGCAAGCCCGACGAATTTCGGCGGGGCAATCGCCTCGGCACCACCACGCACCCGGCGCAGCTTCTTTTGCATGTGCAATGCCGCGATATCGCGACGAACCGTTGCTTCAGAAGCCCCGGTCAGGGTGCACAGATCTGCCACGGTGACCACCGGCCTGTCCTGGACAGCCGACAATATGACCCTATGGCGTTCCGACTCGTGCATTCCGTCCTCCTTGTTGCATACGTTGATCTCCCAAACGCTCACTGTCAATCATTTTCAATCACCTACTTTTCTTTTCTGCTCGGAATATAGCGTTTGTGACTGTTTTTGATTGACTTTGAGCGGATAGCCTACCAGCCTTGTTGCAGCTTTGACAGGTTTCGCGCGCTCTGGGGAGGAGCAGGACAAGTGACAAATTCGACGAAAAACAAGCTTCTGGGCAATCGATGGGACGCAGGTCACGCTGCTGGACTGAGCGAATCGGAGTTGCTGCTCTATCGCTCGAACCTGCTCGGTTCTGACAAGCGCGTGACCAATTATGGAGGTGGAAACACCTCGGCCAAGATCACGGAGACCGATCCGCTGACCGGTCAGCCCTGTGACGTGCTCTGGGTCAAGGGCTCGGGCGGCGATCTCGGGTCCATCGCCCGGTCCGGCTTCTCGACTCTCTACATGGACAAACTCGCCGCATTAAAAGGCCTCTATCGCGGACCGGAACATGAAGACGAAATGGTGGCTTACCTCCCCCATTGCACCTTCAACCTGAACCCACGCGCCGCCTCCATCGACACGCCCCTGCATGCCTATGTGCCCAAAGCCCATGTCGATCACGTCCACCCGGACGCGATCATCGCCATCGCCGCCGCGGCTGGCTCGAAAGCGTTGACAGAAGAGATTTTCGGCGGCGAGATTGGCTGGCTGCCGTGGAAGCGGCCGGGTTACGAACTTGGGCTGTGGCTGGAGAAGTTCTGCCTCGAGAACCCGGAAGCCAAAGGCGTCATCCTTGAGTCCCACGGGCTGTTCACATGGGCGGATGCCGCAGAGGAGTGCTACGCGCTGACGATTGAAACGATCAATCGCGCCATCACGTGGTTCGACGCCAAAACCGCCGGCAAGCCGGCCTTCGGTGGCGCGATTCACACATCCCTTGACGCGGAAGCCCGTGCCGCCGTCGTGTCCGATTTGATGCCAGCGATCCGCGGTATGGTCTCCGGAGCGCAACACATGGTCGGCCATTTCGACGACCAGCCAGCGGTGCTCGACTTCGTGAACGCGGCAGACATGCCGGCGCTCGCCGCGCTCGGGACAAGCTGTCCGGATCACTTCTTGCGCACCAAGATCTGCCCGCTCGTGGTCGATTTCGACCCGGCGAAACCGGACCTACCCGCCCTGCTCGACGGATTGTCGGCCTCGGTTGCCGCCTATCGCGAGAACTACGCGGCCTATTACGACCGCTGCAAGCGCGACAACAGCCCCGCCATCCGCGACCCCAACGCGGTTGTGTACCTGGTGCCCGGCGTCGGCATGATCACCTTCGCCAAGGACAAGGCGACGGCGCGGATCTCGGGCGAGTTCTACGTCAACGCGATCAACGTGATGCGCGGCGCGTCGACGGTCTCCGAGTATCGCGGGCTGCCGGAACAGGAAGCCTTTGATATCGAATACTGGCTCCTGGAAGAAGCCAAGCTGCAACGAATGCCGAAACCCAAGGCGCTGGCCGGGCGGGTGGCCCTGGTGACAGGGGCAGCCGGCGGCATCGGCTCTGCCACCGCCGAACGTTTCCTGCGGGAAGGCGCCTGCGTGGTGCTGACTGACATTGACAAGGACGCGCTTGAAGCGACCCGTGCGGCTCTGGCGGCTTCCTTTTCGAGTGATGTCGTCCGCGCTGTCCCACTGGATGTCACCGACGAGGTTGCAGTCGATGCGGCCTTTGCTTCGACCGCTCAGGAATTCGGCGGCGTCGACCTTCTGGTGTCGAATGCCGGCATCGCGTCTTCCGCACCGATCGAAGAGACCAGCCTGGACATGTGGAACCGCAACATGGCCATCCTGTCGACTGGCTACTTCCTCGTTTCCCGGGCGGCGTTCAAGGTTCTCAAGACGCAGGGGATTGGTGGCTCGGTGGTCTTTGTCGCCTCCAAGAACGGGCTGGCAGCCTCTCCCAATGCGTCGGCTTATTGCACGGCCAAGGCCAGTGAAATCCATCTCGCCCGCTGCCTTGCGCTTGAGGGCGCTCCCGAGGGCATCCGGGTAAATGTCGTGAACCCTGACGCCGTCCTTCGCGGCTCGCGGATCTGGTCCGGCGAATGGCTCGACCAGCGCGCCAGCACCTATGAGACAGACAAGGAAGGGCTCGAGGAAATGTACCGCCAGAGATCCCTTCTCAAGCGATCGGTTCTTCCCGAGGACATCGCCGAAGCAGCCTATTTCCTTGCGTCTGAGGCGTCTGCCAAATCCACAGGCAACATCATCAACGTGGATGCTGGAAACGTGCAATCGTTCACGCGCTGAAGAACAGCCGCAGCCGTGCAAGCAACGGCCAACCATGGTTCCAATTGTCCGTCGTCATATAAAATGGAACATCAACGCGGCTTGAGTATTGGAGGCTCTGGCTCGTTTGCGTGATTGATTATGCGGCTTGTTTTTGATGTTGCAAGCGGCGGTGTCGGATTGTCCGTTTCCTGATCTTCTCCCTTCCTCTGACGATTGCCTTGTCCCTTCCGAAGTCGACGTCGGCGGGTGTGACGTTGTTCAGGCTCTCGTGGTATCGCTGGTTGTTGTAGTCGTCGACGAAGGCGCCGATCTGACGTTCGAGATCGCCGGGAAGATAGTAATTCTCCAGCAGGACCCGGTTTTTCATCGTCTGCTGCCAGCGCTCGATCTTGCCTTGGGTTTGCGGATGGAACGGCGCGCCGCGAACGTGATCCATCTTTTGATCTCCCAGCCACATGGCTCGATCGCTGAGCAGGCGCGGCATGTGCCGAACGACGGCCTGGTCGCAGCCAGACGCAGTGAGAGCCAGCTCAGAGGACTGTCGCGTCGACGCGATGAAGACCTTGTGGGTCTTTGCCTGTTCAATGGACGCGACTGGTATGTCCGGATTGTCGATCCCGATGAGTTCCGGCGGTGGACTGCACGATGCCAATAGCGAAATGGCCACCGCGGCCACTCCTCTCGACAGCGCTCTGCATAGGCGCGGTCTCCGGTCGCGCAAAGAAGGGAACAAACTGAAGCGTGCC
>CANMIP010000049.1 GCA_947497945.1 uncultured Tropicimonas sp.
CTTGTGTCGCTTGTTCGCCATCTCTTGTCCTCCGTTTCCTAAATATAACGGTGGACCAGTTCAGATGGGGCACTCCATCCCTGTACCACTGTCGAACAGATGCGCCTTGTGAACACGCTCTCTGCCCTGCCAGCTGTCGCGCAACCACGCCAATTGAAACAAGTGCCTGTTACCAACAAATCACATTCAAGTTCATGAACATCATTGTGCAGAAAGTCCCCACTTTGACCGACAAGGATCTCGACCATCTTGCTTTGAAAACCAAACAATGCGCCTTGCGAAGCGATTTTCCGCAATCCTTCGGCTTGCGCATTCACCGCGCCATCAGCTGGATCGGTCGCGCGGAGAAAGAGACCGGCGATCCCGATTCCGCCTTCCTTTTCCATTGGATCGCGTTCAACGCCGCCTATGCTGATGAACGCGATATCCAAGGCGAACGCGCTGCATTTTCCTGGTTCTTCGGCAAGCTGAATGAACTCGACACTTCTGCTCGCCTCTACGACGCGGTCTGGACAAGGTTTCCCGGCCCCATCCGTCTATTCTTGGAGAACCGGTTTGTATTCTCTCCCTTCTGGTCACATCAGAATGGATACGTTGGTTACGAGGATTGGGATGAGCGTTTCGACAAGGCCCGACAGGCCTTCCACCATGCGTTGGCGCGCCAGGACACCGACGCGATCCTGTCGATGCTGTTCGACCGCCTGTACGTTCTACGAAACCAATTGATGCACGGTGGAGCCACATGGGGTTCCAACGTCAATCGAGACCAACTTCGAGACGGCGCCGAGATTTTGCGAGTGCTGGTCCCTCTGATGCTCGACATCATGATGGACAATCCGGATCAGGACTGGGGGCAGCCGTTCTACCCGGTTGTATCCAGCAATGCCTGAAGCAACCAATCTGTTCATTGCGAATAGGACTCGTTGGCGTCTGTCTCTGGGTAACCGATGCCCCCACCATCTCCCCTGCAATTCGGAATGGCCCCAGATTGGCAGGAAGAACATGACAGTTGTCCTAAATTCCAAAGTGCAAAGATCGGGAAACAGCCAAGTACAAACCGACTACTTTCGCGGTTCTACCCCAGAACAGCGGCAAACACTGAAAGGCAGAAGCACTCATTGAAGACGACCATACGATCGCGATTCTCAATGAGGGAAATCTCTTCAAGATGCTTAGAACTTGGAGATTCCCGCCGACCCCATGAAGTTCCGAAACGACTACCGCTTTCGTCATACCAAAGCCCCAATGCTGCGTAAATAAATCACGGCGCACACGATTTGCCCAAAACCAGAGAAGACGCATGACCCCGCAAGTCCTCAAGTTTGCACAGAAAATCCGAGAAGTCCTCAGCAACTACGACAGCCCTGAGGACGCCGCTCAAGCCTATCGCGAAGACATCGAGAGCTATGGCATGTCCTTCGACGACGCTATGCTCAACGATCTGGCGGAGGCCGCCAAAGCTGTGCGAGCTTCGATCGAGGATGTGGTCATTCTCCACAAGAGCTCTCTCATTGCCAACACTCCCGACTGGTATGATGGCCCGCAGCAAGGAGACGTTCACTGGCCGGCTCTTCGTGGGTACCTTGAGAACACCAAGAAATGGCACCCGGACACAATCGACTCGATCGACGAGAGCTCGAATGAGGTGGTGTCACTTCTGGGCGATCCTTCGAAGGATCAGCTTCTCGTCAGAGGGCTTGTAGTGGGCTATGTGCAATCGGGCAAAACTGCGAACATGACTGCAGTGATTTCGAAAGCCGTGGACGCGGGTTACAACCTGATTGTCGTGTTGGGGGGCGTAACCAACAAGCTTCGCGCGCAGACCCAGGGCCGTTTCGAAAGCGATATCGTGAACCGCAATCGGCATCTCTGGCACCTCTATACCACGACTGAAGACAACGGAGACTTCTCCTACCCGGCAAATGGATCCTTCACGATGCCGCGCGAAGGTTTCGCCCAGTTGATAGTCATGAAAAAAGAGGGCAGCCGCCTTCGTGCATTCAACAGGACAATCAAGAAGACGCCGGCCAGCATTCTAAGGAAATTGAAAGTATTGCTTATTGACGACGAATGCGACCAGGCCTCCGTCAACTCAGCAAAGGGCGACTACGACATGACCCGGATCAATGAACAGATCCGGTTGATGATAAAATCACTCCCTGCCGTTTCTTATGTCGGCTACACCGCGACGCCCTTTGCAAACGTCTTCATTGATCCCTTTCCCCACAACAAGGAAGAACTGGACGATCTCTATCCGCAGAACTTCATCACAGCGCTTGAGCGGCCAATCGGTTATTTCGGCGCTCTTGAGGTATTCGGGGGCACAGACGCTTCGGAAGAAGACGAGCGTGACATGGTCCGCATATTGCCAGAGAAAGAGCTTCCCCTCCTTCGCCCGTCAAGCATGAAGGAGAAGTCGACATTCATCCCACAGATAACAGATTCCTTGCGTGATGCTGTCTTGTGGTTTCTCGCCAGTTGCGCGATCCGGCGATTGCGAGGCCAGCAGGACAAGCACAGCACGATGCTGGTTCACTCGTCGCAATATGTAGATCAGCATGAACACATGTCGCAAATAATCCGGAACTGGATTGATGAACATGAAGCCGATCTCCTTGCGGACAAGGGACCTGTATCCGAGAGGTTCGACGAACTGGTCGAAGATGAACGCACCAGAACGGCTCCTGCAGGAGAGTCGTGTATCCCGGAAACACTGAACGAGATCCGATTGACACTGCCTGAAGTGTTCGAGGCTCTCGAATTTGCAGTCGAGAACGGACCAAGCGATATCCGACTCGACTACGAGGCCGGCCCCAAGACCTATATCGTGGTTGGCGGTACGGTTCTGGCCCGAGGCCTGACCCTCGAAGGGCTGATCGTGTCGTTCTTCCTGCGCACCACGAAGCAGTATGACACGCTCCTCCAGATGGGAAGGTGGTTCGGCTTTCGGATCGGATATGATGATCTTCCGAGGCTCTGGACAACGGCGGACCTGATCTCCAAGTTCCGGTCGCTTGCAACAATCGAGGAAGAGATACGCGAAGACATCACAGCCTACCGCGAAAAAAAGCATTCCCCGATGGATTTCGCTGTGAAAGTGCGCGCCATCCCGGGCATGGCTATCACATCGGCTTCGAAGATGAAGAATGCCATTCGCTCCAGCATGAGTTTCGACGGGCGCCACGTGCAGACCATCAGATTTGACCATGACGACATCGGCATTGTCCGCGGCAACTGGTCGGCTGCCGCAGCGCTCGTCGATGAAGCGCACGCGACAGGCAGGAGAGACGCATCCGAAAGACGCCCCCTCTTCCGGAACGTGCCTGTAGCAGCCATCCGCAAGTTCCTTATGAATACAAGTATTTGCGAAGGGCACATGGACCTGAAACAGGAACACCTTCTGGGCTATCTGGATCGAATGCGGAATTCCCTCGGTCTTTGGAACGTTGGTGTGATTGTCCCAAACACTGGTCCATGCTCCGAGCATGCGCTTGGGCACCTCGACAATGTAGCGATGGTCAATCGTTCGAAGTTGACCGCAAGTCCTCCAGAATATGCCGATATCAAGGCCCTCATGTCCAAACAGGACATCCTGATCGACGCGGAAAACCCGAAGGCCGCAAAAACCGAAGGATGGAAAGAACTCAAGGCACGCAGGCCCGATCTACCGCTGCTGCTTCTTTATCCGATTGACGGCCAGTCCAGATCCAAGACGGGTTCCAACAGCAGAACCAGCCTGAACGCCGTTGGCGATCTCGTCGGCTTTGGCATCGTGTTCCCCGGGGCGCAGGATCAGGCCGGAGAGTATTTCCAGGTGGAACTCGATGCGCCCACGCCGGAGCAACTGGACGTGGACGAGGTGGCAGAGGTCGAGGGAGGCACGGATGACTGACGATCCCGCCGACAAGTGGAAGAGCATTCGGCTCTCCGGCCGCGGCGACGGCCGCCTCGAAGTACCCAGCATGTCGACCGGCGTCGAGACCGGGTATGGCGAGGCACTTTATGCAGTCGGGCCCAAGGGAGAACCTCGACTTCTTGTTCCCGTTGCTCAGGCATCGGGCGGGGTAGATATCGGTTCCAGTCCGAACATGATTGCAGGACCGACAATCCTCACACAGAACGGAAAGAGCAGAACCTTTCTCGACGTGATGGTGACCAGCCGACATCTTGATGCTGTCTTTGCCGATCTCGTAGCCGAAATCCTTCGCAGGCTATCCGGAGGCGACGCTCCGGCGAGTGCGATATCCTCCACGATCAGCGAGTTCCGGCAGCTACTGCTCGACGGGCCACGACGGAAGATCGCCGAAAACACGGTCCTTGGGCTTGCAGGAGAGTTGCTGATCCTGTCACGGCTCACCGATCTGTCTTCCGCGAGCGTCTCTTCCTGGGTCGGCCCGTACGAACAACGACACGATTTTCGTTCCGGGTCCCGAGCAATCGAGGTCAAGACGTCGTCCAGGTCGGACAGCACGGTTGTCACGATTCACGGTATCGAACAGTTGCAACCTCCCGGCGGGGGGGTGATGCACATCGCCCATGTCAGACTGGAGCGAGCCCAAGGTGCAGATATCACCGTGGGAAGCCTCGTGGAACGGATCCGGGCCTCTGGCGGGGATACCGAGAGACTTTCGACGGCGCTGGTCGAACTCGGATGCGATGATCCCAACTCAGAGGCCTGGAACGAACAGGCATTCCATCTCGAAGCTCTCGATCTCTTCGTTGTCGACGAGAGTTTTCCCCGGCTCACTGGGGAACAGATAGTGGGCGGTCACCTGCCTCACGGTATCGACAACCTCTCCTACCAGGTCGACCTCAGGGTCGCTCAGGAATGCAAGCTTTCTCCATCGCAGGCTTCCAACGTATTTTCGGAGTTCGTTTCATGACCGATATTTCACTCTACAGCGAACCATTCTCACGCACCGGCAATATCGCCGCCGAAGGCTTTCGGAACCTTCTTGGTCGCCCCAACCTCGGCCTTCTCCAGACCGTGATACGCGAAGCGATCCAGAACAGCGTGGACGCTGCCAAGAACGGATCTGGCCCGGAAATTGTGCTTCGGTATCGCAGGCTCTCCCAAGCCGAGGCCGACACGCTCCGGAACCGCATGTTCCACACTGTTTCCGTGGATTCCAACGCAGGTGGAGCCCTGAGGGCTGTGCTGGAATCCGACGAGATCAGGGTGTTCGAGATCTGCGATTTCGGAACCACTGGCCTTGCCGGCCCAACCCGGGCCGACGCTCCGGCCGATGGCCCGGAAGACCTCGATTTTGTGAATTTCCTTAGGAACGTGGGTGCGGCGCGCGACACCCATCAGGGCGGAGGGACCTACGGCTACGGGAAAACCTCGCTCTATGCTCTGAGTGCCTGCTCCACGATTCTTGTCGACACCTGGACCACCAACAACTCTCAACCGGTACGACGCCTCATGGCCTGCCAACTTGGCGCAGCATTCGACGCCGAGACGCAGACTGGAATGCGTCGCTTTACAGGTAGGCACTGGTGGGGTCACGGAGATCCATTCGAAGGCGTGGAACCCGTTCTGGACAACGATGCCGCTGCACTTGCCAACTCACTTGGCATGCTGGAGCGGACGGGTGATCGAACGGGCACCAGCATCATGATGCTGGCTCCAAGATTCTCGGAAGCGGGCGATCTTCATGCAGTTGGTGCCGAACTCGTCGAAACCGTCTTGTGGAACTTCTGGCCGCGTCTGTGCGAGGGCACTCCTCGTTCAAGAAAACTGACGATCAGGATCGAGGTCGACGGCGTGGAGATCGATTGCCCGCGCCCGGAAGAATTCCCGCCACTCGATCTGTTTGCCCGCGCTCTCGGAGATTGCAGATCCGAAGCTGGGAACGTTCAATCCATCGTCACCGAGAGACCGAAAAGGCACCTGGGCAGCCTTTCGATCAGAAAAGGATTGAAGTCCGACAGACGCCCGATTGCGCTTCGCGAGGAAAGCCAGGTTCCGAAACAGTCCTGCCATATCGCCGTCATGCGTCCGGTCGAACTGGTCGTAAAGTATATCGAGGGCCGGCCGTTCACGGACGAGCGCTTCGAATGGGCGGGAGTGTTCATCTGCTCCGACGAAGATGAAGTCGAACGCGCCTTTGCTGCTTCGGAGCCACCGGCTCATGACGATTGGGTTCCAGAGAACATGGCAAAGGGCCACGCCAAGACATTCGTGAATGTCGGGCTCCGCCGTTTGCGAGAAGCAGCTCAGACCTATGCCAACCCTACTGGCCCAACCACCAATACCGACGACGCACAACCTTCGCTTGCCGGCACCGCGGCAGCTCTCGGACGAATTCTCGACAACGCATCTCCGAAGGGTCCAGGCCGAAAATCAGGTAGCGGAGGAAAGAGTCGACGCAAGAAGATCTCCGTATCGAGGCCACGTTTCGAAGGACTCGAGTTGTCAGATGGCGGCATCCGGATCGCCGTTTTCGGCGCGGAGATCACCAATGATGGCAGCGACACCGCCCTTCAACTGGAAGCGGAAGCGCATCTTGTCATGGACGGAGGAGCGGCCAATACCGACGAATTGCCGTTTGATTTCGACGGTCGCGTCAGTGAACTGGCGCTCGATGGAGATAGCAGCGACGAGTCCCGGCTTGGTGTTGGCGCCCGGGAAGGCAAGGTCACCTGTCGAGTTCCCATTCCGGAAGATGCTGCCGTGGGGCTCAGGCTGTCTCTGATCCGGGGAGACGAAGCATGACCCGGAATATCGCAATGCCGTTCTTGACACTTTCGGACGAGGTTGTCGGCTTCAAGGGCTGGAAGATCGGCGACCCAGATCAGCCATTGCGGCCGGCATCGGACATGCTGGAAGCCTGGGACTATGCCCGTGACCTTGAGATCATGGCGGATCTCGAACTCGATTTCCAAGCCGCCGCCCAAGCTCTCGCGCTTCCTCCCGAAGAACTGAAGCTGGCAATCGTGATCAAGGCCGGCACCGGAGCCGGGACTCTTCCGCGAAGAGTCGATCGTCTGGCCACTCGAGTCATTGGCAGCGATGCGTCAGAAATCAGCATTCCGGCGCGGATCCGTTCTGCCAACCTTTCCGGAAGGTTGCGCCTCGAAGCTACGATCCTTCTGGAAGCTCCAACCATGCAGGGCAATGCTCTGTCGCCACGGTTCAAGGGAGCGAGGCTCTGGTCCACGAAAAAGGACATCCTCCTTGAGGGTGGTGGAGACTCCCGCTTCCCTATCGAGCTTTTGAGCTTCTCGCAGGCATTTCGCGGACAACCGCATGAGGATGCACCATGGTATCTCCACTGGCGTCCGGGACAACTGGATGCCGATTTCGGTGGCTCGGTGCGCCTCTACGTGAACTCGGACGACGAAGCGATCGCACAGAGATTTGTCGAGGGTGACTCCCCCACGCTTCAGGCGATGCTGGGTGATGTCCTTTCGCAGATGGTGGCAGCGTCGGTCTCAATGCCCGAATGCGAAGAAATCCTCGAGAACGCCGAAGAAGGAACCGTCGGTCAGCAGGTCAGAAACTGGATGGATATTGCCTTTCCCAACCAGTCGACAGCGGTCATTCGTGGCGCGCTCGACATGACGCCAGGCCGATTCCACGCCGCCTTGCTTGCTGCCGCCGATATCAGGGGAGCCGAATAATGAATGTTTCTCTTCTCCCACGCCTCAACCCGCTCGGAGTCTCGGCCATTCTCAGAGACTCCGAGAAGAAACCTCCCACCAGCGACAAGGCGCTCCAGATCGTTGAACAGCATTCGGCTTATGTAACCTTCGCAGCCAGCGGAGGGTCGCAGGACTACGATCTCGTTGCTGAGATCTCCCGGGTGATCAGGGGAGCCGCTGATAGGCATGGTTTCCCAAACCAAGGCTCACAGGCCAGCAGAGCTGCCTTCGATACCGATTTGGCGGTTTCTCTCTGCGGTGTCGAAGCCCTTCGTTCCGGAGAATCCCTACGGGACGACGCCTGGGCCTTCCTTGCTCTCGTCATGAACCCGGATGTCGTTGCATGGAGGTATCCCGATCGTCCCAAGGATCGGTATGAAGGCGGGGTTCGCAACACTTTCCAGCGGCTCTGGATGCGAGGTCAGGTCCTCGACCGTGGCGAGGAGCACGAGGATCGTTGGGCTCTTGTGAGAGAACTAAACGAAGACGGCATGGTTCAGATCTTCGAACGTACATCCGTCGCTGGAAACGAACGGTTCGCCAGAGCAATTGCCGAAGGTTGGCTTCGAACCTCAAGCAGGATCGGAAAGGGCCGTATGGAAAAACCGATGCGTGACGCCGTCAAGATGCTTCGCATTCGAAACGAAGTAATCGACCTCGCATATCTCGGGAACGCGGAGCTGGACGAAGAAATCGACAGCGCATTCGCCGCGGTAACCGCACACTTGAAAGAAGTCGTCGAACCCACCCAACCAATGTCTGGATCAGCCGCGAATCTGCAGGAGACGCCTGCCCCGCGTGGCATTCTCGGCCGGTTGTTCGGCTCATGAGATCATCGATCTGACAGCCACGGCGATCTGGCGCGCAAGGATAGGCGGAACAGCATTTCCGACCTGCTTGTATTGCTCGGTGCGTGGGCCACAGAAATAGTAGTTGTCCGGAAACGTCTGCAATCTGGCCGCCTCTCTGACAGTCAGCGAACGGCATTGCAGCGGATCGGGATGGATGTAGTAATGACCATCCTTCGAGATGTGGCTCGTGATCGTCTTCGACGGCTTGTCGGCCAGTTGAACACGGAAACGGTCAGCGAAGTGTCCGGAGTCCTTGTTGCGGTGCTCTGGGTGCAATGCCTCGGGAAAATCCTTCAGTTTCGGGGACATCCCGAACTCGCGGGCATACGTAGCCGCATACAGATACCGAGCCAAATCCCCGGGGATGTGCGCTCGTGTCTGATGTTGCTGAACTCTCGTCAACCTCGGATCCCAGAGCCAACGCGAAAGGTCAGTATCCGGCACTTTTCCAAAGTTGACCGGAATCGTTCCCTCGCGGAACTTGTGCGCAGCCAATTCGGATTTCGAATAGCGGGAGACAATCCGCCTGAGACTCTCAGGAACATCTCTGTTCCCCGCGATTGCATCGATTGCCTCGAAAACCGCCGTGAGCCATGCTTCAGGGCTGTCACCAATCCGGACCCGGGCCTTCCGCTCGTCATTTCGCCCGCTGCGGATCGGCGGAAGGCCGAACAGGGCCTGCTCGACGGTTGAAGGCTCTGACTTGTTCAACTGAAGGAATCTGCTCTTCAGCCGCTCGGAGGAACAAAGATCGCGCCTGAGCCCGACAATGATCACGCGATGCCGTTCCTGGGGAACGCCATAGTTTTCGGCCCTTACGACAAAATCCTCCGGCTCGGGGCGATCGAAAAGGTCTGATCTGTTGCCATCGTGCTCATTGCGAAGAGCAAGCAACTCATAGCCGCTGCCGGCTTGCGAGAGGTCCTCGAGAATTCGATGGAAGACCTTGCCGCCATCCACCTTGCTCGAAAGCAGCCCTTTCACGTTCTCCATGACGAAGGCAGCTGGTTCCAGCCTTTCGAGGATCCTTACATATTCCCGATAGAGGTAGTGGCGGCCATCATCTTCCGGAACATAGTCGGCCTTGCCCTTGTTCCGGACCCGGCCCGCAAGGGAATATGCCTGACATGGAGGACCGCCGATCAGGATGGTGTTTCCAGAAAGCCCGTCTCTTGCAGCATCCAGTTTCGGTGCGAGTTCCTCGAAAACACCGTCGGTTCCAAGAGTCCGCCGCAAAGCCTCTTGCTCCGCCTTCTCCCAGTTCGAAGGATACGCTTCAGCCCAGTCGGGTCGACCATCAGCAAACACTTCGCCTCGATTGAGGGAGTCATAATACTCTTGCGGAAACCGACCACCGAAACTGCGCAGGAAGGATCGAAGGCGAAGAGTCTGATGCGCAAACCTGTCCATCTCGACGGAAAGATGGATATTCATGGGGCGACCACCATCGCATCCCGCCGCAGAGAACCCCTCTCCGAGCCCTCCGGGACCGGCAAACAGGTCGATGATTGCAATTTCGTCCGACATCCTGTCCCCTCTGCTGATCGACGTTTATACTCGCTTCAGTTGTGGCTTCCAGGGCATTCGACTGGGAATGGTGGACATAGTCAGCAAGGAAACCCGATCACGCATGATGTCGGGGATACGCGGACGGGACACACGCCCGGAGATCGCCTTACGTCGTGCGCTCCACAGCCGCGGCTATCGGTTTCGCCTCAACCATCGCGGGCTTCCGGGAACTCCCGACATAGTTTTCCGAAAGTGGAACGCCGTGGTCTTTGTGCACGGCTGTTTCTGGCATCGTCATCCCGGATGTCGATACGCCACCACTCCCGCTACCCGACCCGAGTTCTGGCAAGCGAAATTCGACTCCAATGTTGCGCGGGACAGAAGAACCATGGCGGACCTTCGGGACGCCGACTGGCGCGTCGCAGTGGTCTGGGAATGCTCCATGAAACGGGATCCCGAAATGGTTGCCGAAACCGTCTCGACCTGGCTTCAAGGTACCCAGGCATCTCTCGTCGTGGAGTAACGGGATATCCGAACCAGGGTTTCCGGGGAGAACTCTTCGTTTCCCTTGCACAAAGTCACAAGCTACGTCACACGTTGCTACACATTGCCGGAATCGTGCCGGGATCGCGTTGAGATCGCGCGAAATCCACAACGTTTTCAACGTGTTTTGCGTGATGAAACAGCCCCCTACCGCCGGAGCCAAATAAGCTACAAAACCCAATCTTCTACGTGAGTAATCGCGACACCTTCGCGTCGGTCCCTTGTTTCTGTCCAAACAACTGTCCAAACAGTTGATCTCGACACTGGCTTGTTCACCGTATTGATCAGTTCCATTGCCAAGCCTCGCTTGTCATCCTGAGACGATGGCGCACTCAAGTTCCTTTCTCGGGCTCCCCATGGAAGACGCCCCAACAGAAAGGACATGCCAATGAAGTGGTTGCGCAACTGGCTTCAGGGTTCCGACCCGGACCTGAACAGGCTTCTGACCCGCGAGGATGTCGTCATCACCGTCGAGCGCGCCAACGGGGATCGCATCGAGATCACCCCGTTGGCCGCCGCACGGCAGAGGACGAATGACAATCGCGGCCAGAAGCCCCATCACAGGGACAATGGCAACGGACGCCCCAACGGCCAGCAACCCCACGAAAGCAACACCCACAACCTGTTCAGGCGTTGAACAGGACCGCCCCGGCACATGCCGGG
>CANMIP010000050.1 GCA_947497945.1 uncultured Tropicimonas sp.
GGAAACCATCATCAAGATGGAACCAAGGCCGGTCATGCACTAACAATCAAACCGGACCAGTCAGATCAGGCTCCTCACCGTCGACAAGGGGATGACCGAAGTTCGTGCAGTCAGGATTCGAGCAGGTGTTGAGATGGTAGCTTCCAGCCCCGGGGTAGATCTGGGTGAGCTTGAAATTGAATTATCGCCAAGCCTGCCATCGGAACCTCACGTTGTCGCGGGTCCGCCTCGAGTCGTTATTTGCGACTTCTGAGTTGATTTTCCGCGAATGTTGGAAGCGACGTGGACTTTCTTCCACACGCTCTGCTCAAGAGGGCATTCAAGCTTGCGGCCCAAGAATATTGGGCCAGTTTTTGAAACCAAACGAAAAACTTGCCGATTTTCCGGGTTTTTCTTTCAGCAGGGACGGGGTCGTTCCAGCGAGAATACTCTCGCGCAGATCTACAGCGTTAGACGGCAAAGATGGCGTCCGTTTTGTTCTGAAAAACAATAGCCTGCCGCGATCATCGCGACAGGCTGTCTTGTATCGTGTCCCACCACAGCGAAGGCTCCAGGGCCGTGCCGGGGCCGTTCCTGGTTTTGCGGTCCTGACCGGATCAGAACTCGTAGCCGATCCGCAGGCCCAGCGAGAGCGCGTTGTTGTCAACGAAATCGGCGCGCTGGACATCCGGCGTACCGGTCTCGGGATGGGCGTCGCCCAGCCAGGTGTAGCGCGCGCCACCGGAGATCTTGATGTCGCCCATGTCATAGGAGGCGCCGGCCGCGACGGCCCAGAGGCCGTTGGTTGGTGCCAGCGGCGAGACCAGCTTGTCGGTTTCGGCCTCGTAGGACACGGCGAGCGAGCCTGCCCACTTGTCGGTGAACTGACGGCCGAGACCGATCTGGTAGGTCGTCGTGTCCTCCAGCTCGACCAGCCCGGTGCCGGTGATATCGGTGAAATACTTCGGATCGATACGGAACACGCTCCAATCCACCCAACGGACCGAGCCGAAGAGCAGCGTGTCCTCGGCGATGCCGGTCTGCATCTCGAGATTGACGGATTGCGGCGTCTTCACCTCGGTGGTCGAGGTCAGCCCGTCGGGCAGGCCGAAGGCGCCGAGGCCATTCTCCGTCGTCTTCATGTCATGGGTGATCTCGGAGGAATAGGTCAGCGCCACGCGCAGGGCGATTTCCGGGATCTCGTAGGCCGCACCGGCAACCCAGCCCAGGGATTCGTCCCGGTCCAGTTTGACATTGTAGCCATTGACCGAGGGAACGGTCACGCTCGCGGCCGCCGCAGCCGCAATGGCCGCCGGAATGCCGCGCGCCATCAACGCCGCCGCCGCACCCGCGCGGACCGCGCCGATCTGGTCGCTGGTCAGGCCATAGGCCAGGCCGCTGAGGCCGACTTCGCCTTCGACCGTCTGGTAGCGCAACCCGCCATGGGCGCTCCAGCGATCGTTGAACTTGTAGCGCAGAAGGGCGGTCAGGGCGTTCGTCTCGGCATTGGCATAGGTGCCGCCAAGCTCCGTCGTCCCCGGATCGCCATTATACTCGATATCCGCGCCATAGGGCTGGTCGAAGATCAGCGCGCCGGAGACCTTGTCGTTGAACTGGTACTTGAGCGCCGCGCCGACATTCCAGAAGGAGTTGCCGACATCGTTGTATTTGGTGCCCGCGCCGATGTTGAAGATGTCGAGCGGCGGGTCGAATTCGCGGCCGACGCCTTCGCCCGAAAGCTCCGGCGAAGTATGCGCGAAAGACAGTTCGAGATAGTGGCCATTCTCGCCGCCGCGTTCGAAAAGCGCGTTGATCGGTTGGCCTGTCCGGTCCAGGCCGCCTGCGAGGGCCCCCCCGGCTGTAGCAGCAATAACAGATATACTGGTCGCAAGCTTTCTCATGCGATTCTCTTCCCTCGTGAGTGTACAGGTGGCGGCGCGCCCGTACACGCCGCTGAGTTTTTCGTATTATGTGGCACATACCCTATTGATGGGGTTAACCGGGGGTCAAACCTTCACGTTTATTACGTGGCGTCGCGACTGTTTTTGCGACTCTGTTGTCACAACTGTCCCGGCGTAAGTCGCTGTTAGCGCTCAATCCTTCGGGTCGGGCGGAGGTTCAGCCAATTGGCCACGAAGATCAGCGCAGCACCCAGAATCACCAGCGCGTCGACCGGTTCGCCATAAAGCAGCAACCCGATCAGGGTGAGGACCGGCAAACGCAGGAAGTCCATCGGCATGACCGTCGTGGCCGGGGCCAGCGACAGCGCGTTGGACAGGCAGAAATGCGCGGTGAGGCCGGACAGCCCGATCAGCGCCAACCAGGGCATCGCCTGGGCCGTGGGAAGGGTGATCTGCCCGTCGGCGCCGGCACAGAGCAGGCCCATGATCGCCTGCATCAGCGTCAGCCAGAACATGATGCAAGTGATGGAGGCGGTGCGGGTGAGCTTACGGGTGAAAAGCGCGGAGAAGGCGAATCCGATGGCGGAGGCGAGGGCCGCGAACATGGGCGGCGAGAGGCCGCCGATCTCCGGGCGAACGACGATGACCACGCCGAGGAACCCGACCAGCGCGGCAAAGCCTGCGCGCCGTGTCAGCATCTCGCCGAGAACGAGCGGCGCCAGCAGCGCGACCCAGATCGGCGAGGTGAATTCCAGCGCGATGACCTGCGCCAGCGGCAACAGGGCGAGGGCATAGAACCACAGGTTCTGGCCGATGAAATGCGCCGTGTTCCGCAGCAGGTGCAGGCGCATGTTCTGCGTGTTGACCTGTCGCAGCGCACCGGTCGTGCCGCCGACGATCATCACGATGCCGAAGCTGACAATCGAGCGGTAGAGCAGGATCTCGAACGTGTCATGGGCGAGCGAGACAGCGCGCCCGGCGACGGCCATTGTCGAGAAGGAGCCGATGGCAGCGAGCATCCAGAGACCGGCGCGGAGCGGTTGGGCCTCGTTCATGGCCAGAGCGGCCGGGCCAGCACGGCCTCTGTTGCCGCTTTCTCGGCCTGGAACTCGGCCCAGTACCGGGCGCGCAACCGGCGTTCGCCGGGCTTGAGAACAAGGTGCAGCTTGAAGGGCGGGCGCTGGCTGGACCAGGGTTTTTCGAAGCCGGTGTAATGGATTACGCCCGGATCTTCACGGCTCTCGGCAAATTGGGCGCGCAGTTCGGGCGAGACATAGCCCTTGTCGGTGCGCGGGTTGCCCCAGCCGGAATTCCAGATCGGATCGAGGATCTCGGTCTCGTTCCGAAAGACCATGTTGAGCCAGTCCTGGTCGCGCGAGGTGTAGCGGGCAGTGGCCTCGATATCCATCATCCGGGGGGCCAGCCCCTTGGTCGTGATCGCATCGAGATCGAGCAGCATCACGCCGGAATTCCAGTAGCGGCGCATGTCGATCCCGTCCAGTTTCTCACCACGGGCGAGGGTCTTTTCTCCTGCCTTTCGAGCAACTTGCGAGCGTTCCTTCTCATGACGTTCAAGGATTGCCTGAACCCCCGGGGCCAGAGCGGCGCCGATGCAGTTGCCCCTGAGATCGGTCTTCCATAGCGGTGTCAGGTCCCGCCGGGCCAATGCGTCGCCGTCGAGATAGAGCACGCGGCCAGAATGGATGCTCGGCAGCAGCAGGCGCGAGCGGGCCGCCAGCGGCAGGCGCCCGCGCGGCAGGCTGCGCCAGGGTGTGAGATCGACCTCTCGGACGGTGATCTCGGCCGCCGGGAAGCGCTCGGAGAGCGCCGCGACATCGCGCGCCAGCCATTTGCTTTCGAATGTCGGGTGCAGGCTGAGCTGCACACGGCCGGGCAGGCGCGCGAGCACCGAATGGATCGAAACCAGCGAGCAGGGCAGGAATCCCTCGTCAAAGAAATAGACGATATGGGGAACGCCCTGGCCGGCACCGCGTCCGCGATCCGTGGACAAGGGTCAGCCTTCCCTGGCGTCGATATTGCGCGGCAGGCCAACGCTGACGCGCGCCCAGTCGGAGGCGGCCATGCGGGTTTTGTGCGCGTCGAGGGCGGCAGCATCCGTGTAGCGTTCATTGACGTGGAAACGACCCGGCACGTCGCTGTCCGGCGTCACTTCGAACAGCTCGCAGCCGGGCTCGAGCAGGCTCAGGCGGGCATGTTCTTCAAAAGCCTTGGCGATTTCTTCGGCGCGCTCTTCCGGCGCGTCGAGATAGCCCGTTACGATCATTCCCATTCGATGGTCCCCGGAGGTTTGGAGGTGATGTCATAGGTGACACGGTTGATGCCCGGCACCTCGTTGATGATCCGCGTCGCCGTCTCGCCAAGGAACTCGTGGGAGAACGGGTAGTAATCGGCGGTCATGCCGTCGACGCTGGTCACGGCGCGCAGGGCGCAGGCGTAATCATAGGTCCGTCCATCGCCCATCACGCCCACGGTTCGGACCGGGAGAATGGCGACGAAGGCCTGCCAGATCTCGTCATAGAGCCCGTGCTTGCGGATCTGGTCGATATAGACCGCATCGGCTTCGCGCAGGATGTCGAGCTTGGGGCGGGTGATCTCGCCGGGGCAGCGGATGGCAAGGCCGGGGCCGGGGAAGGGGTGGCGGCCGATGAAGCTCTGCGGCAGGCCCAGCTCGCGGCCAAGCGCGCGGACCTCGTCCTTGAACAGCTCGCGCAGCGGCTCGACCAGCTTCAGCCCCATTTTCTCGGGCAGCCCGCCGACATTATGGTGCGACTTGATCGTGACCGAGGGGCCACCGGAGAAGCTGACGGATTCGATCACGTCCGGATACAGCGTGCCCTGGGCGAGGAACTCGGCATCCTCGATCGTATCGGCATGTTTCTGGAACACGTCGATGAAGAGCTTGCCGATGATCTTGCGCTTGGTCTCGGGGTCCGACTGGCCGTCCAGCTCGCCGAGGAACAGCTCGGTCTCATCGGCATGGATGAGCTGGATATTGTAATTGTCGCGGAACATCGCGACGACCTCGTCGGACTCGTTCTTGCGCAGCAGACCGTGATCGACAAAGACACAGGTGAGCTGGTCGCCGATCGCCTCATGCAGCAGGATCGCGGTGACCGAGCTGTCGACGCCGCCGGAGAGGCCGCAGATGACCTTCTTGTCGCCGACCTGTTCGCGGATGCGCGCGATGGCTTCCTCGCGATAGGCGCCCATGGTCCAGTCGCCCTCGAACCCGGCCATGCGAACGAAATTCTCGTAGAGCCTGGCGCCGTTGGGCGTGTGATGCACTTCCGGGTGGAATTGCACGGCGTAGAAATGGCGGCTGGCATCTGCGGTGATGGCATATGGCGCGTTGGGCGAGGTGCCATAGACCTCGAAGCCCGGCGCGATCTCGCTGACATGGTCGCCATGGGACATCCAGACCTGCTCGCGGCCCTCGCTGAACCAGCCGCCGAGAATGTCCAGCGTCGCGCCGGTCGGCGTGACATAGGCGCGGCCGAACTCGGCGGTGCCGTGACCGCTTTCGACCTTGCCGCCTAGCTGGTGCATCATCACCTGCTGGCCATAACAGATCCCGAGGATCGGCAGGCCCATCTCGAAGAGCGATTGCGGCGCGCGGGGGCTGCCCTCGCGGGTCACGCTGTCCGGGCCGCCCGAGAGGATCACCGCCTTGGGCGACATCTCTCGCAGGAAGGCGTCATCCACCTTCTGATAGGGGTGGATTTCGCAATAGACATTCAACTCGCGCAGGCGCCGGGCAATGAGCTGGGTCACCTGGGAACCGAAGTCGATGATCAGGAGGCGGTCATGGGTCTGGCTGGTCATGCCGCCTGAGTAGAATTCTCCGGGCACGGGCGCAAGGGGCAGGGCGATGGGCGTGGCGTTTCAACCTTGCGAAAGCGCCTCGACGAGAATGTCGAACACCACCCGGATGCGCCGCGCCGTGGCGAGATCCCGATGCGCGACGAGCCAGATCGGGAAGGTGATCGGCGCCATCTGCGGCAACACACGCTGCACAGCCGGGTCGTCATCGCCGAGACTGGTCGGGACAACGCCAATCGCCAGCCCCTGTTTGACGAGTTGCCACTGTACAACGTGATCGGCAGTGATGAGCGGGAAATTCTCCGCGCCCAGATCCAGCCCGAAGGCGCGCAGCTGATCACGATAGGTCGGACCATGATCGAATCCGACGAATTGAGCCGCGCGCAGGCTCTCCAGCGTGATCGGCTGGAGCAGGGTGGCGACGTATTCCGGCGTGGCATAGAACCGCGCCGTGTCGTCACGGATCTTGCGGGCGATCAGCGCCGGATCTTCCGGCCGTGCGTTGCGGATGGCGATATCGGCCTCGCGGCGGCGCAGATCGGCGACGTCATTGCTGGCACGGATCTCGATCCGGATGCCGGGATGTTCGCGCCGGATGCGGGCGATGATCGGCGGCAGCAGGTAGGCGGCATAAATATCGGAGGCCGTGATGCAGATATTGCCCTCGATCCGCTGCGATTGGCCGGTGGCGGCGATGGAGATCCGGCTGGCGGCCTCGCCCATCGTGCGGACATGGGCGAGCAGTTCCAGCCCCGCCGGCGTCAGCGCCAGGCCGCGCCCGGTGCGCTCGAAAAGCGCAACTCCGAGCTCCTCCTCCAACGCCGTGACCTGCCGTCCAAGCGTGGGTTGAGACATCTCCAGCGCCCGCGCCGCGGCCGAGAGCGAGCCTTCTTCCGCCGTCACGAGGAAGGCGCGGGCCCGGTTCCAGTCGAATTTCACTGATCGCCAATCCATGCGTATCTGCATAGCAGTTCCGGGTTTTTGGTCAATTCATCGATGGGATTCGCATGGGTAGGGTGCGGCAACTTCGATCGCAGGATGAAAGGAACGCGGGATGAAAGCAGCCGTTTACAGGACATATGGCGGGCCGGACGTGGTCAGCGTGGAAGAATTGGCGCGGCCGGTGCCGAAACCGGGAGAGGTGTTGGTCAGGGTCGAGGCCGCAGCGGTGACCAGCGCCGACTGGCGGCTGCGGGAGGCGGCCTTTCCGTCCTTCAGCGCCATTCCGGGCCGGTTGATGTTCGGCCTGACGCGGCCGCGCAACCCGGTGCTCGGCGGCGCTTTCGCCGGTCAGGTCGAGGCTGTGGGGGAGGGCGTGACCCGGTTTCAGCCGGGCCAGCCGGTTTTTGGCTTCACGATGTCCGGCGCGCATGCGGAATATCTCACGATGAAGGCGGATGGGGCGCTGGTCGAACGGCCCGCGCGGCTGACGGCGCAGGAAGCGGCGAGCCTGCCCTTCGGAGGGCTGGCCGCGCTGGTCTTCCTGCGGGATTTCGCGAAGCTCCGGCCCGGGGAGCGGGTGCTCGTGCTCGGGGCTTCGGGCGGCGTCGGTGTTCACGCGGTACAGATCGCCCGCGCGCTCGGCGCCGAGGTGGACGCGGTCAGCGGCGCGCGAAATACCGAGCTGGTGCGCGGTTTGGGCGCGGAGCGGGTCTTCGATCACAGGACCGAGGATTTCGCGGCATCCGGCAGGAAATGGGACCTGATCTTCGATTGCGTCGGTGCGTCGAGCTTTGCCAAGGCCCGCGGGGCGCTGACCGAAGGGGGGCGCTATGTTCCGCTGGATCTCGATTGCGCGACGCTCTTTGCCGCGCTCACAAACCGGTTCCGGCGCGGCCCGAGCGTCGTGGTCGGGATAAGCCAGGACCGGCGCGAGGATCTCGAAACGCTCTGCGCAATGGTCGAGGCCGGTGAGCTGCGGCCGGTGCTCGACCGGATCTATCCGCTCGACGACATCCGCGCGGCCCATGAGGATGTCGGCGCGCGGCGACGCTCCGGAGTGGTCGTTCTGGCCATCGGCTAGGCTGCCGAGGCGACAGGATGTCGCTTTCTCCCCACAGGTGCCGCAAATCGCGTCCGGGCAGCGGCCCGCTCCGCGCTACACCTTTGGCAAGGACGAACTGGCGAGGAGTGTAACATGGCGGATGTAAGGACTCGGCGGCGCACAGGCGGTGGGGCCGCGCGGCGGGCGGAACGCACCGCGGTGAAGATTGAATGCGCCAGGTATATCGAGCGCAACATTCCCAACCTGGAGATCCTCGACGAGGAGGCGCTGCAGATCATCGAGACCAATGCCGAGACGGTGCTGGAGGAGATCGGCGTCGCCTTTGTCGAGAATCCGGCGGCGCTGGAGCGCTGGAAGGCGGCCGGGGCGGATGTGAGCGGCGAGCGGGTGCGGATACCGCGCGGGCTGGCGCGCAAGCTCTGCGCCACGGCGCCGGGCAGCTTCGTGCAACACGCGCGCAACCCGGATCGCTCGGTGGAGATCGGCGGGCGCAGCCTCGTGCTGGCGCCGGTCTATGGCCCGCCCTTCGTGCGCGACATTGCAGGCGGGCGGCGCTACGCGACGATCGAGGATTTCCGGAATTTCGTGAAGCTCGGCTACATGTCGAAATACCTGCACCATTCCGGTGGCACGGTCTGCGAGCCGACGGATGTGGCGGTGAACAAGCGACACCTGGACATGCTGCACGCCCATATGACGCTGTCCGACAAGCCCTTCATGGGCTCGGTGACGGAGCCGAGCCGGGCGCGCGACTCGGTCGACATGTGCGAGATCCTCTTCGGCGGGCTCGACGGGCGCACGGTGATGACCTCGCTGATCAACATCAACTCGCCGCTGACCTTCGACGCGACGATGATGGGGGCGCTGGAAGTCTATGCCGAGGCCAACCAGGCCTGCATCATCTCGCCCTTCATCGTCGGCGGCGCGATGGCGCCGGTCTCGGTCGCCGGAACCCTGACACAGGTGCTGGCCGAGGTTCTGGCGGGCGTTGCCTATTCGCAGCTCGTCAAGCCGGGCGCGCCGGTGATCATGGGCGCGTTCGTTACCTCGATCGACATGAATTCCGGCGCGCCGACCTTCGGCACGCCCGAGGCCGCGCAGATCACCTATGGCGCAGGCCAGCTCGCACGCCGGCTCGGGCTGCCCTATCGCTCGGCAGGCTCCTTCAACGGCTCCAAGCTGCCGGACGCGCAGGCGGCCTACGAGACCTCGAACTCGCTCAATACGGGCCTGCTTTCGGGGGTGAATTTCATGCTCCATGCCTGTGGCTGGCTGGAAGGCGGGCTGGTGGCCTCCTTCGAGAAATTCGTCCTCGATGCCGACCAGCTCGGGGTTCTGCACCGGATTGCCGAAGGGGTGAAGGTGGACAAGGATGCGCAGGCGATGGACGCGCTCCGCGAGGTCGGGCCCGGCGGGCATTACCTCGGCTGCGGCCACACGCAACGGCATTTCAAGGATGCGTTCTGGCGCTCGGACGTCCTCGACTACAAGCCTTATGAGACCTGGGATGAGGAAGGCGCGCGCGACAGCGCGACCCTGGCGCAGGTGCGGGTCGAGAAGCTGCTTTCCGAGTATCGCGCCCCGGCGATGGATCCGGCCTTGCGCGAGGCGCTGGATGCATTCGTGGCCGAACGCAAGGCGGCGGAGGCGGATTCCTTCATGTAGAGAACCAGGGCGGCCCCGCGACAGGGCGGCCGTCAGTGGCGGTGTTGCGACGGTCCGTCGACTTCGCAAAGTCGCCGCCCGCAGCAGCGGTGACGTTCGCTGATGCAGCAAGGCTCCATGCGGCGAAACCGGCCCTGAGCAGACCTGCAGACCGGACGCTGCCTGGGACCGGTTCCGGTGCGCAGTCCAAATCATGCATGGGTCGAAGACGGCAGGTCAGCTCTTTGCGACAACGCTGGCTGCGAACTCCCGAAGCCAAGCAAACGATAGGCAAAGAACCACGATCGGCTTCGGCCGTTCAGGTTTTTGACATCGGATTTCGCATCAACGGCTCCGCAATATTTGACGAGTGCCTCGGGCGCATTGCCGGGGGAGGGAGTTCTTGCGGTTCTTGCGCGTCACCTACTGCGTGCTACGAAGGCCGGATAGGCGATCATTGGCACATCATGCCGCTCTCCGCTGTCCTCGCGGAATACTGTGTTGGTGTCATGCCGGTCCGTTTGCGGAAGGCTCGTCGGAAGCTGTTGACCTCCCGATACCCGAGACATTGTGCGATCTCTTTCGCCGAGTAGTCGGTTTCGAGCAGAAGTGCCTCGGCCCGTTGCATCTGGAAGAACAAGACGATGTCGCGAAACCTGTGGCCTTCCGCGGCGAGACGCCTCTGAAGCGTCCTTTTCGCAATGCCCAGCCATGCGGCGACGGCCTCTTCCGAAAAATCGCCGGCAACACTCAGCAAACGAAGGGTGTCCAGTACGAGGCCCGCTGTGCTGCGCGGCGGGTGGTGTTGGACCATCGCCTACAGGTCTCTGAACAGGATTTCATTCCTCGCCTCTCCGGAACGCGGATTCCGCGTGAGAAGCACGTCCTTGGGAATGGCAATCCCGGCAAGCCGGCTGCCATGGCGTATCGGCGCACCGAATACCGGCTCGAGCGTCGTGTCGCCATTTTGCGACGCCTTGGTGAGTTCCACCCATTCCGGCTGCCAGTCCGGGCCGGCAAAATGGCGCACAAGATCAACGAGGAGAAGCGTGGTGCCTTCGTCCAGGTGACGCGCTCCCACGACCAACTGAATGCCGGAGCCGTATTGCAGCACGACATTGTTTCCTTCCTCGCGAAGGTTCACGCACACGCCGGATTGCAGGTAAGGGAGCGCGCGCACGCCTCACGCAAGAGCGGCGTCGAGTCTGGCGGCGCCAAGGACGTATTTTGCGTAAACTCCCAGGCCCGGATATCCGTACTGGCCGGTCAACAGGGGACCGATATGGGGCTCTCCGATCTGTCTTGAAACGCTTTCGGCAAACGCAGCCTGAAGGGTGTACGGAATGAAGACCGGCGGGCCGTCAATCATCCTGCGGCTCAGGCCCGTCGCATGCAAAGCTCGTTCGGCCACTAGCGGCGAGGCAAGTTGGTCGACCGCATCAATGGCGGGCCGCCAGGCTCTGACATTTTGGAGCGGCACCAACATGATCAACAGTTTGTCGCAAAATGATCAGCCTGTCTCTGATGAAGTATTAATTGCACTTTGGGAGGTGGGAGATGACTGTTTTTTTGCGTCTTGGCGCTGCTGCACTGGGCTTGTCTGCTGTGGCAATTTCGGTCACCTCGGCAAACGCAGAATCCGCATGGGAGTTCAAGGTTTCGCCCTATGCGTGGCTTGCCGGTCTTGAGGGCGAT
>CANMIP010000051.1 GCA_947497945.1 uncultured Tropicimonas sp.
TGTGTCGCTTGTTCGCCATCTCTTGTCCTCCGTTTCCTAAATATAACGGTGGACCAGTTCAGATGGGGCACTCCAGGAGACGTTGGGGCTCCAAAGGAAAGGACCGGTGTAGTGACCAAATCGGACCTTCGCCTTTGATCGCTCAACCGTCGAGATCGGCCCTGAGCCGCCATTCGCGACAGGTCACTCGGACGACCGCTAAGAGAACAGTTGCCTTGCTGCGTCTTTGGTAGGGCCCACCTCCAAAGAATCCAGATTTCTGTTCAGCGAGGCGATTCTGCCAGTACCAAGCAGAACGCTGGCAACGTTCGGTCGGGAAATGCAAAAGTGAAGGGCTGCAGTGGGCAGATCCACGTTGAGAGCTTCACATTTCCCCTGCAAACGTCGGACCTGTTCGAGGATTTCTTCGGAGGCGGGTTCATAGTTAAAAAACGCCCCGGGGCGTGAGCCTGTTGCAAGAATGCCGGAGTTGAAGACTCCGCCCTGAACGAGGCTCGTTCCAACCGCTCTGCAAAGCGGCACCAATTCGATTTCGGCGCTTCGGTCCAGTAGCGTCCAGCGCCCAGCAAGCAGGATCACGTCGATTTGCTGCTGCTGGATGATCTCCACGCAGATCTCGTTCTCGTTCACGCCCAGCCCGTAGGCGCCGATCGTGCCCTCTTGCTTGAGTTTTTCCAGATAGGGAAATCCCGTAGTCATGAGCGCTTCGAGATGCGGCGCGTTGCCGGCGCCATGCGTGTCTGTTCCGATGTCGTGGACATAGACGATGTCGATCCGCTCAAGACCGAGCCGCTCGAAGCTGCCGGCGAGGCTCTGCTCGATCCCCTTTGCCGAGTAGTCGTAGTGCACGTCATTGGGCAAGGGGTTGACGAAGCCATCGATGCGTTCCTGCTGTCGGCCCGGTGTGAGGACCCGCCCGACTTTCGTCGAAACCTGGAAATCCTTGCGCGGCCGGCCAGCCAGAAACTGCCCGAGCCTGACTTCCGAGCGGCCGCGACCATAATGCGGTGCGGTGTCGAAATAGCGGACACCCCGATCCCAGGCGGCGTGCAGCACGGCCATGGCATTTTCATCGGAAACCTCCGTGTAGAGATTGCCGATACTGGAGCAGCCAAAGGAAACGCTGCTAACGCTCACGTCTGTCTTGCCGATCTTGCGGGTCTCGATCATGGGGAAGCTCCGGATGGGGTCTGACGGATTTCGGGTCGGTCAAGCTGGGTTACGGCTGGAAGGCAGGCGGGGCCGAGCGGCTCGAACGTCTTGTAGGTCAGAACAAACTCATGATGGCCAAGCTCTTCGGAGGCTGTCCGCAAACCGTTCGCAAGACCCACGAGCTTGTCGCGGATCTCGCCGCCGACCTCGTCGAGCCCTGCCGCATCGTTCAGGATCCGGCCTGCGTTCACATCCATATCTTCGGCCATGCGGTCATAGGTTTCCGGATTGGCGCAGACCTTGAGAACCGGCGAGATGGCGGAGCCGACGACGGATCCACGTCCGGTGACGAAGATCACGGCATGCGCGCCACAGGCAATCAACTCGACGATCTCCGCAGTGTCGTTGATGTTCGGAAAGCCGAAACGCGGCGCGCCATCTGGCACGACATCCATGAGGTAGAGCCCCGCTCCGGGCGGACGTTGCCCCGGCTTGACGATGCCGCTGATTGGCGAGGCACCGGATTTCGCATAGGCGCCGAGGGATTTTTCCTCGATGGTTGACAGGCCGCCCTCGGCGTTCCCCTGCGAGAAAGATCCGTAGCCCATCCTGTCGTAATAGCGCACGGCCTTTTGCACCGTTTCGACGAGGGCACCGCCCAGCTCCGGCGTGACAGCCCGTTCCGCCATCACATGCTCGCAGCCGATGAGTTCGCCGGTTTCCTCGAAGATGCAGGTCGCCCCTTCTGAGATCAGCGCATCGAAGGCACGGCCCGCTGCCGGGTTCCCTGCAATCCCGGAGGTTGCGTCGGACCCTCCGCAGATCGTCCCGATTACGAGATCGGAGGGCGTCATCTCGACCATCGGCAAATCGGAAAGCTGCGCGAGCGCCTCCGTGACCCAGTTTCGACCGAACGTGACCGCGCTGCGCGTTCCGCCGGCCTTCTGAATGGAGACCAGTTCCACCGGTCGTCCCGACTGCGCCACGAAATCGACCAACCTGCGTTTCTGGAAATTTTCGCAGCCAAGCGACATCAGCAGCACCGCCCCTACATTCTGATGGGTACAGAGGGCTTCCATCATCTGCTGCGCATAATCGTTCGGAAAACAGCCGGGGAAGCCGATCACATGCACGTCCTGGCCTTCGAACGGTCGAACGATCTCCCGCGCGACGTGGTGGGCGCATTCCACGAGATAGGCAACGACCACGGTGTTGCGGATGCCCTTGCGCCCATCGGAGCGAAGCCACCCTTGCATGACTTGTTGCGTCATTCCTCCGCCTCCCAGTCCCGAATTACAGTATAGCGGCTTGCCAGGTTGTGCAGGTGCACATGGTCTCCGGGGGAGATATCTCGGGTCGCGACTCCGATGGGGACGCCGTATTTCAACACGTCCTTCCCCTCCGCGATTGCCGCGATGGCGACCTTGTGCCCCATCTCGAGGGGGACGCCAATTTCCAGAACCCCCTCCGCGCCGATCCGTTGCCGGCTGCCAGCTTCGGCTGCCCGCTTCAGCACTGCAACATTGTCGGTGATGTTTAGGACCAGAAGGTCCCGCCTCTCCTCGGTCATACGCTCCCCCTTGGCTACTTGGTTTATTATTAAAAAAAACCGTTGACGACAAGATAAATAGCCCTTTACTCATAAAATACCGTTTTGGAAAGAACGTTCAGGGAGGAATCATGGGCGAGATGACCCAGGGTGTTCCGGTGCTTGAGGCACGGGGGATCACCAAGCATTTCGGCGGCGTGACAGCATTGGACGATGTGGATCTTGAGTTGCGGCAGGGAGAAATCCTTGCGATCGTCGGGGACAATGGTGCGGGCAAGTCGACCTTGATCAAGGCGATCACCGGCGCGATGAGCCGCGACGGCGGCACCGTGTTCTTCGATGGCCAAGAGGTGCAAGTCGAGACGCCATCCGACGCAAAAGACATCGGAATCGAGACGGTCTATCAGGACCTCGCCCTCGTCAACGAATTGTCGATAACCAAGAACATCTTTCTTGGGCGCGAAATTCGCCGGGACGACTTCCTTGGTCATTGGTTTGGTGCGCTGGATTTCCGGCGGATGGAAAACGAGGTGCGCGACCTCTTCCAGCGGCTCGATATCCGCATCACCGATATCTACCGGGATGCACAAGCCTTTTCGGGCGGGCAGCGGCAGGCGGTGGCGCTTTCCAAGACGGTAATGTTCGGCAAACGCGTGGCGATCCTTGATGAGCCCACCGCGGCGCTTGGCGTCCGCGAGCGGAAGGCCGCGATGAAGATGGTAACCAGCCTCAAGGAGTTCGGCCTCTCCGTCATCATGATCACCCACAACATGGACCACGTGCTGAACTATTGCGACCGGGTGCAGATCATGCGGCTCGGGCGGCGGATCGCGGTACGAGACGTCTCGGAGGTGGACGGGGATTCGCTTGTCGGCCTCATCACCGGTGCAATCGACGCGAATGAGGTGCGGGCATGACCGACACGACCCAAATCGCTCCCCATTCCGGCCAGTGGGACACCGTCATTCACCAGTTCAAGCAGACGGGACAGGTGCTCGCCGCGTTGGTGCTGATCTATGGCATCTTCTTCGTGCTCTCGCCGCCCTTCCGCTCCATCGACACCTTCCTTTCGATCTTCACACAAGCCTCGATCCTCGCCGTGCTTGCCTCCGGCACCACGGTGGTGCTGATCTCCGGCGGGCTGGACCTCTCTGTCGGCTCGATCTTTGCCGTGGTCGGCGTGGTGGTCGGCATCCTGCTCGTCGAATGGCAGGTGCCGGTGATCGTCGCGATCATCGCGGGGCTGGCGACCGGCGCCTTCTGTGGCGCGCTCAACGGCTTCGTGCAGGTCACAACCAAGGTGCCTGCCTTCATCGTCACGCTTGGCGGGCTCACGGCCTACAAGGGCGTGGCCGAACTGCTCGGCTCCGGGCGCGACCTGTCGCGTTTCCCGGAGAGCTACCAGATGCTCGGTTCAGGCTACGTCATGCCGATCTCGATCATGTTCGGCGCGGCGTTGTTGATCGGACTGTTCCTGACGCGGACGCAACTGGGCAACCATGCCTATGCGATCGGTGGCAACGAGGAAGTGGCACGTCTCTCCGGCGTCAATGTCGCCCGCTCGCGTATCAAGTATTACATGATCGGCGGGCTGATGGCCGGGCTTGCGGCGATCCTCGAGGTCTCCAAGCTGAACTTCGCGCAGAGTTCGCGCGGCCAGTCCTATGAACTCTTTGCCATCGCCGCGGTGGTGATCGGCGGCACCAGCCTCTTCGGCGGCCGGGGTGGCGTCGGCAAGACCATCATCGGCATGCTGATCATCCAGACCATCTATGTCGGCCTCGCCTATCTCGGCGTCGGCACCTCGATCCAGCGGATCGCCATCGGCCTGATTATCATCCTCGCCGTCTGGTGGGACGTCTGGCAGCGAGGAACACGGTAAGACCTGCGCTGCCCGGCGAGTTTAGGACGGGGGGCGCATACCAAGGCAAGCCAATCCAAGGGAGGAAACCAAAATGGGCTTCAAATTCAAGGCAATCGCAACCGCCATGACCGCGGTCATGATCACCGGTGCCGCATGGGCCGAAGATCTCAAGATCGCCTATACCGGCTATTCGACCGACCAACCGTTCTGGGTCGGCGTGGGTGAGGCCGCGATGGCGCAAGCCAAGGATATGGGTGTCGAACTGATCGACCTCACCGCGACACAGGCCGACGCCGCCGCGCAGAAGGACGCGGTGGACCGCGCGATCAACATGGGCGTCGATGGCATCATCATCGGCTCCGTGGACAACCGCGCCTTCGGTGAATCGCTCAAGATGGCCAAGGCCAAGGGCATCCCGGTGGTTGCCGTAGATACAGGCATCGACGATCCGCATATCTCCAGCCTGGTGCAAACCGACAACCTCGCCGCTGCCGGCATCGCGGGTAAGTTCATCGTCGACAATGTCTCCGAAGGCTCCGTGCTGATTCTCGGCGGCTCCGCCGGCCACCAGACCGGCAATGCGCGGCGCGATGGTGTGAAGGATGCAGCCGAGGCCGCCGGCCTCAACGTGATCTTCCAGATCTGCGACTGGGCCGAAGCCTGTGGCTATGAGAAGACGATCAACTTCCTGCAGTCCGACCCGTCGATCAAAGCGATCTTTGCCGCCTCCGACCCGATGGCGCTGGCCGCGGTTTCGGCCGCCAAGGAGCTTGGCAAGCTGGAAGGCCTTGTCATCGTCGGCTTTGACGGCAATCCGGGCAACCTCAAGTCCATGGCAGCCGGCGAGCAAACGGCTGACATCAAGCAGGACAACACTCGCATGGGCCAGGAGGCGGTCAAGGCCATCGTTGGCGTGATCAAGGGCGAAGACGTGCCCGAGTTCACCCCGATCGACGGCATCCTGATCACCGCCGACAACGTCGCGGACTTCATGTAATCCACTCAGCCGGCCTCGCCACGGGCGGGGCCGGCACCCAATCTCCAGCCGAAGGCCCGCCATGAAAGCGCTCCGCATCAGCGAAATCGGAAAAACCGAATTCTGCGAGGTTGACCCGCCCGCGCCGGGATCTGGCGAGGTCCTGCTGAAAGTGCGGCATGTCGGGTTGTGTGGAAGCGATCTGAACACGTTCCGCGGGCTGAACCCCCTGGTAGAGTTGCCCCGCATTCCCGGTCACGAGATCGGCGGACGCATTGTCGTTTCCGGACCCGATGTTCCAGAGGGGTTCGCCCGCGGCGCCTCCGCCATCGTGATCCCGTACACGAATTGCGGCCAATGCGCCGCCTGCAGGAAAGGCCGGGTCAACGCCTGCCAGTTCAATGCAACGCTGGGCGTGCAGCGCGATGGCGGCATGGCCGACCACCTCTGCGTGCCCTGGCAGAAACTTATCCTGAACGACAGCCTGCCGGCACGCCATCTCGCACTGGTCGAGCCGCTGTCGGTCGGTTTTCATGCCGTGGCGCGCGCCGGGGTGAAAAGCGGCGAGACCGTCGTCGTCCTCGGCGGCGGCATGATTGGTGTGGGCGCGATGCTCGGTGCCATCGGCCGCGGCGCAAGAGTGATTGCCGTCGAGGTTTCGCACGCCAAGCGAGAACCACTGCTGGCCCTGGGCGTCGAGGCGGTGATCAACCCCCGGCAACAGGATGCGCTTGAAGCCGTTCAAGACCTGACCAATGGCGACGGCGCCGATGTAACCGTCGAGGCCGTGGGCCTGCCCGAGACCTTCCTTGCCGCGGTGGACATGGCCTGCTTTGCCGGCCGCGTTGTCTATGTGGGCTATGCCAAGGAAAAGGTCCCCTACAACACGGCCCTCTTCAATCTCAAGGAGCTGGACATGTTCGGCTCCCGCAATGCCACCCGCGAGGATTTTGAGGCCGTGATCGATTTCGCGACGTCCAATCCCGAGACAAGCGACCGGCTGATCTCCCGTGTTTTCGACTGGGACGACGCCCCGGCCTCGTTTGCCTGGTGGGAGGCCAACCGAAATGAGACCTTCAAGGTCGTGGTGGAGTTTCCCGAATGACCGATACCCAACAGGGCTTCCTTTGTCGGACCTATGGCCTCTCGGGCCGGACCGCGCTGGTGACGGGGGGCGGAACGGGAATCGGGTTGGCGATCGCACAATCGCTGGCCTCTGCCGGGGCGCGGGTCATCATCGCGGGCAGGCGCGCCGATGTGCTGGAGGCGGCGCTTCCAGAGATCCCCGGCAAGGCTGCGGCTCATGCGCTTGACCTTGCGGATATCGACGGCCTGCCTGAACGTTTCGCGGCCCTGACCGCGCGGGTCGGGCCTGTCGACATCCTCGTCAACAACGCCGGAAACACCGTCAAGAAACCTTTCGAAGAGAGCGAGATGGAGGATTTCGACACCGTCATGGATGTCCATGTGCGCGGTGCGCTGGAACTCAGCCGACACTTCGTGCGACAGGATCTTGGGGAAACCCCATCGAGTATCCTTTTCATATCCTCCATGACGGCCTTTATCGGCCAGCCGTTCGTGCTCGGCTACACGACCGCAAAGACCGCGATCTCGGGCCTCGTGCGCGGTCTCTCGGCTGAGCTTTCGGGCCGCAACATCCGCGTCAATGGGGTTGCACCGGGCTGGATCGATACGGCTCTCTATCGAAAGGCCACCGCGAGCGACATTCCCCGGCAACAGAAGATCCTGAGCCGAATCCCCATGGGTCGGCTCGGACTTGCGGAGGAGGTTGGCAACACCGCAGCGTTCCTTGCTTCGCCCGCCGCTGCATATATCACTGGCCAGATCGTCCTCGTCGACGGTGGTGGCGCGACAGGTTTTTGAAGGACCCAAGATGGACGACACCCAACTCTTCGAGACGATCCGAAACCGGCTCTTTACCGCTGTTGTGGGCGACGTGCTGGATGTGCTTGGTCACAGGCACCAGTTCCTGCCCCAAGGCGTCCTGCCGCTTGAGCCCGGCACGAAACTCGTCGGCCGGGCAATGCCGGTCCTGGAGGCGGACTATCCGGAGGGCAATGGCGGTGGCCCCCTGTCGGACAAGCCCTTCGGCATGATGTTCGAGGCTCTGGACGACCTGAAGCCCGGGGAGATCTATGTCGCGACCGGCTCCTCGCTCGACTATGCCTTGTGGGGAGGGCTCATGTCGACGCGCGCGCAGCACCTCAAGGCCGCCGGCGCCGTGCTCGATGGCTTCATCCGTGACACCGGAGAAATACGCCGCCTCGGCTTCCCGGTCTTTTCCCGAGGCGCCTATGCACAGGACCAGGGCGTCCGCGGCAAGGTGCTCGACTACCGTGTTCCCATCCGCATCGGGCATGTGGACATCGCACCGGGAGACCTTTTCTTCTGCGACGAAGAGGGTGTACTGGTCATTCCGCAAAGCTGCGAGGAAGAAGCAATCGAGCGCGCACTTGAAAAGGTTGAAACAGAAAGTGCCGTTGCCGTGGCAATCCGGGGCGGCATGTCGGCCAGGGAGGCCTTCGATACTTTCGGCGTAATGTAACCCCGACCACGGGCGGAGATCACAGGGAAGAGATTTGTCCCGCAACAACGTCATCTACAAGGAAGCGTTCAACCGAAGCCTGGATCGGGTGGCCGAGATCGGTGCCGGCGAAAGCCTTCCGTCCGAGGCGCAACTCGCCAGCCAGCTGGGCATTTCGCGAACAACCGTGCGCGCCGTGCTCGAGCGCTTGCAGACAGCTGGAATCGTTCACTGGTCCGGTCGACAGAAGTCGATCCTCCGGCTTCCTGTGAGAGACGACTACTTCCCTGCCGACGAGACAGTCAGTCGATCCAAGCAGGTTGAATCGGTCTTCATGGAGCACGTTCTGGGCGGCGATCTGGCCCCGGGGACGATCTTGCGGGAAAGCGAACTTGCACGTGAGTTCAATCTCAGCCCTTCCGCTGTTCGGGAATTCCTGATCCGGTTTTCCCGGTTCGGCCTGATCGAGAAGGAGCCCAACCGTCACTGGGTTCTGCGCGGGTTCACACGAAGCTTTGCCATCGAGCTGTTCGAAGTGCGGGAAACCTGGGAGACACTCGCCTTCGATCGGTTCCTGGCGAATGGTCCGGAGCCGGAGTTGCTGGCCTGGCTCGTTGCCATGCGGCCCGATCTCGAAAGCATTCGCGACAAGATCAACCAGCGCTACCTCGAGTTTCCACGCCAGGATGAAGCCTTCCACCGGGCGATCTTCGAACATCTCCATAATCGTTTCGTGGACGATTTCTTCCAGGTCGTTTCAATGATCTTTCACTATCATTACCGGTGGAACAAATCCGACGAAAAGGACCGAAACCTTGCGGCTATCGAGGATCATCTCGCCATCATCGCCGCACTTGAGGCAGGGGATGTCACGGCGGCGCGACAGGCTTTCCAGGCCCACCTGGAGCAAGCCCGCCGCACGCTCCTTCAATCGGTCCGCTGGGAGGAAGAAGCGTGATCATCGACGCACATCAGCATTATTGGCGCATGGATCGTGGTGTTTACGACTGGATCGACGAGTCCATTTCCGGCCTGCGCCGAGACTACCTTCCCGTCCATCTGGAACACTACCTTGCTCCGCTGGGAATAGATGGCACCATCCTTGTTCAGGCCTCGGAAACCGTCACCGAGAACGGCTTCCTGCTGGAAGTCGCCGAAGCGTCCGAGCGGGTCTGCGGCATCGTCGCGTGGCTGGACCTTGAAAGCCCGGATGCAGTGGCAACGCTCGAGCAACTCTCGCGGACCTCGCTCGTCAAGGGTGTTCGCCCCGTCCTGCAGGGGATCGAGGAAACCGACTGGATCCTGCGACCAAGAGTCCTTGATGCATTGCGGCACCTGCCCGACCTCGGCCTGCGCTTCGATGCGCTGATTGTTCCGCGGCATCTGGACACGATCGCGACCTTGATTGACCGCGTTCCGGAGCTGTCAATCGTGGTGGATCATGCCGCCAAGCCGATCATCGCGAATGGTGCCAGCCCGGACGTCCACTGGAAGCGTGGCATGGCGCGCCTCGCCGAGTCGGAGAACGTCCATTGCAAGCTGTCGGGCATTGCCTTCGAGCAAGGGCGCGGATGGACGACGCAGGGGCTGCGCCCTGTTTCGGACCATTTGCTTGCCACCTTCGGCCCCGAACGCCTGATGTGGGGAAGCGACTGGCCGGTGCTGGAACATGTCGGCTCCTACCTCCAGTGGTTCGACTGCGTAAAGGGGCTGATCTCCGACTGTGATGCGACTGGCCAGGCCGCCATTCTCGGCGAGACCGCCGCCCGTTTTTATGGAATCCAAACGACCTGACATCCGCAGAAAGGAGCCTTCATGCTCATCGGACTGGACCCCATCCTCTCACCGCAACTTCTGTGCATTCTCCGCGCCATGGGGCACGGTGATCGCATCGTCATTGCCGACGCCAACTTCCCAGCCGAAAGCTGTGCAAGGAAACTTGTCCGTCTCGACGGCGTTGACGCGTCGCGCGCCCTGTCCGCCATCCTTTCAATCATGCCGTTGGACTCCTATGTGGACGATCCAGCGATCACCATGCAGGTTGTCGGCGACCCGGAAGCCGTTCCGGAGGCAGTGCAGGATTTTCAGCGCATCGTGAACGAGGTCGCCGACGCACCCGCACAAATCACAACGATAGAACGGTTTTCGTTCTACGAGGCCGCGAAATCGACCTTTGCCATCGTTCAGACCGGCGAGCGCCGTTTCTACGGCAACATCATCCTCACAAAGGGAGTCATTTCGGTTTAGGCGAACGCATTTTCTTGCCTGCGGGGTTATGGTGCAATCACCGCGCGGCAACGCCACAGCAGACATTCGCGCACGGCGCAGCGAGCGGCGACTATCTGCCTTTAATGACCGATGCTGCACGCCGAACCGATGACTGCATCGGGCTCAGTGCGGACCCTCGGCCGCCGAATTCGCTACATCCGCTTCAGAACATCGAAGGTCGAGGTGGCCAACTAAGTGCCTGCTTCTATTGAGAACAAAGACCGGCCCAGACGTCCGCTCCCGGTCGACCATTTCGAGCCCGACCTTCGCGGTTGCAAAGGGCCGCTGAGAGCCCTTTGCGACCGCTGAGGCGAACCGCCCACGATCTGAGCGGAGAGAAGCGCCTGACTTGCGTCATCAGTGTCGTTG
>CANMIP010000052.1 GCA_947497945.1 uncultured Tropicimonas sp.
TGCCCAACCCGAAACCGATCAATATCAAACCCGCAGACTCTCGTTATGACTGAGAGATCAACGGGGGGCAGGTCAAAACCCACCAACCGAATGCGCCGGTCGCTTGCACCAAGCCGGATTGTATCACCGTCCACGACGCGAATGCTTCGAGGTGGAACAGAGTCCGGAGATTTCGACTTAGTTGCTCGTTGTGTCTGCGGTCGCGGTGGCATCGGCTTGGGGCGCGGTGACACTGAAACCCCAAGTGCGTCTGTTCTGCTAACTTTTTTTGGAGGCAGCGAGACCATTTCATTTCCGCTGATTGTTGGACGGCGGCTCGATGTCGTGTCGTCGCTTAGAAGACTGGAAAAGAGAGCCACCACGCCAAAGAACAAGATGACGGCCAATTTCGTCTGGCGAATGGGCGACCGAACCCTTCTCGGTCGATGCGCGCGTACTGGCGCTTTGGATGACGCAGGCCTTGAAACTGTTGGCGACGGACGCACGGTTCTGCTCCGAGCGGTATCGTTGGGAGAGTTTGCCCGATACTTCTTCAGCGTCCGCCGCAACGCCGCGTATTGCTTGTCCGATAGCCGCGTTCGCCCACCGTATCGAGCCAGCTTCGCGTGGATGTTGGTCAGGAATTGCCGCTCCCAATTATTTAACGGCGCATTTGCAAGCGCGGCTGCAATCTGAGTACGCCTTCTTTGGGCTTCTTCGTTTGTCACGTCGCTGACCGATTTTTTGCCTCCAACATCAGGTTACACATCTCACGTGACCTCGCCATGTCACGCAATGACGCTATGTTTCAGGCATTTAGCGTGAGTAAAATGTTCGAGTCTGAACCTGGGATGCGCGGCTCAGTCGCACCTAAGGAGAGTTCTTACAACCTGCAGGCAGAGGAAAAGTGCTGCTGAGGTTCCGACCAGACGCTATCGCAATTAGTTCAAATTCTGCGTAGCGGTCGTCGGAGAGCTTTGGGCAATCACGAGCGAAGCCGCTAGCAACTTGGCTTGCAGCGAGATCTCTGCCCTTGACTGAGCAAACCCCAGTCAGTTTTTGTCCTGCCACGTTTGACGAGTGGTTCAAAGCACAAGTTACCAACCTTGCACCAACTAATCGCTCAAGATTTTTGGTGCTCGCGTCTCCTAATTTGGTCCCTCGCGGTGGCGCTACAATACCCTGTAGACCAACTTCGACATCACCGACGGAAATGGTACTTCCATCTATGGTTTTTGTGGAGCCCGAGAGTGTAGCTTCTGCGGCGAACCGCGAGCTAATCAGGTCCCTGCCTTCAACCAAAAACCAATTGGTCAATGCGAGTGCCCAGGAAAGCAAAAGTGCCAACAGCAAAATTCTCGGAATCTTTGCCTTCAACGTCCCGTTCAGGTTCTTGGCAACACCAAGCTGAGGTTGTCCCAAGATAAACTGTATCGCTGATACGCTCCGCCTCGCGGACGCCGCTGTACCAGCCAAACGGTAGTATACGCTCCAAAAAAGGAGTGACAGCAACATGGCAACCACTACGGTCAATAGATGGTTCAGATGTGGTTCGGAAATCGGAAGATTGCTGCGCCAGACGTACGGAACCGCAAACGCCGGCACCAAGGCGAGGTATGATAAGTTGTCATAGTGTTTGAGTTCATCGTATAGCATGGCTGTCGACGCCTCAGATATTTTTAAATGAGAAAGAGCACCAACCAGCGGCATCCTTTTCTTAATTCTTCGAAATGCCCGCTTCTCGTGACAACGTTGCCAGAGGGTTCCGTCACGCTCGTCAACCAACAGGTTGAGTTCAATCCAAGGGAACAACCGCGAAAAAATCCACTCCGTTCGTTCCCGGTGGAATCTGTTTGTGACTACCGTCAGAGTGCTGGGTTCAATTTTGGTTTCTATCAGTAATCTGAGAACACCTAGTGCGTCGTCCACGGTTCCGCTGGAGTCAGCTACGGTGGCATTCGAATGTATGTGCGGTAAGACCTTGCAATTGGTGATTTTGTGTTTCCCAATTTCTTTGGAAAGCAACAAACCATGCGGTGTGTTGCTAACGTTGTAGTAGTTGGCGAAACCGCCAGTTGCCACGAGTACTCGCTGGTCAACGGAACTATCAGTGTTGAGGTAGTCAATTACCGTGGAAACTCTCGATAACGCGTCATCACTTAGAGTTCCATCAGGTGAGTTCTCGTGCCCAAGTACGACAATAAGCTCGGTTCTTGGTTTGAGGTTTTCCACGACATCGCTTCCCACAACAGTTCATTATGAAACTCATGCCAGTCCAGCGGCTATCGATCCAGCGTGGAAACGTCGTCTTGACTCAAAAAGCTGATGCTTTGGACGAAACAAGTGCCTCAAACTTGGCGACTTCGTTTGGAACTCATCCACCGCTTACGCTGAGCTTCCGCTATCCGTTGCCTGCCGCCTTCTGACTTAGGACCAGTGGACTTCCCCCCATGAAACTTGCACCGCCGCCTTCCCGGTTCACTCATGAGGCGGCATGGCGTGCCTTTCCGGGTCTTGGCGCCGCAAACAACCCGACGTTTCTTCGCACTCTTTGCTTCTCGTGCTGACAGCCGAGCAAGTTCACGTCGTTCGTACGCTTCGTACGGGTCTAAGACCCCATGCCCGCGCGCGCGCACTGACTGCAGATAATCCGGCAACACCTTGATGCCGAGAACGTCGAACATACGCTTGGGCGCCCAGCCGTTTCGGTCCACCTTGGGCTTGTTTTCCCAATAGCTGACCGCGTGGCGCCCTATGCCCGCTAACTCGGCAAGGCGGGTTTGAGACAACCCAGCGCGTTTGCGAACAGCGGCCAGTTCCCGACCGGAAAGCCCATTGAAGGTTTGGCCTGTCATGGCAAAGCCCTCCGCCGCACCCGAGCCGCTCGCTTCCTGCACCCTTCGCAGCAATAGAGCGCATCAGCCCTCCGCCAGTCGGGCAATGGGTCTCCGCACCATCGGCATTTCCAGTCACTCCGTTGGAGTCGCCGCAGAATCGCGATGGCGCGTTTGCGGCGGTTTCCGTTGTTGCCGGTCCAGAAGTAGGCCTGGAACAGGACCGATGGTCGTTCGGCTTCCGTGTCTATCCAGAGTGCGTGAGGGTCAGGGCCGGGCATGGTTAGAGCCTCGTTTCTCCACCACCCAAAGGCGGGTCATGTGTCTTGAATTGTGAAGGTCCGAGAAACTAACTTCTGCCCGAGCAGGGCAAACAGGTGAGCGGCAAATGGCACGGCGCAGACAGCGAGGCAGCGTGGATGACCTGCTGCCAGAGAACATCTTGCCATGGGCGAAAGAGGTTTGGCGCGACCGCGAAGAACTCGCCGCCCTCGATGGCGGACCTTGGATGCTGAGAAAGGCCGCCGACGTGCTTGGGCTCGACCAGGGGGAAGTCGACAAGGTGTTGAAGAACGCAAAGTGACCCTTTGCCATCGGCCCCTTCGTTCGCCTCAAGAAACCACCCTGCCTATGGCTAGATGTATATATGTCCCGTTTTTTGGGACGCCTGTTTGCCCGAATCATCCGAATGCGTCCCGATTTTTGGGACGGTTCGCGTCCAAATCGACCACTTCGGCCTGAAAGTGTCCTGTTTTTTGGGACGGGGTGTCCCGTTTTTTGGGCGGGGTTTCTAAATTTGGGTGCCATCGCATGAATGCCTTTCCGGCTGGCTTACCGTCGGTGGTCGGGTGTTCTTCCAGCGCCCATTTGGATGCCTGACCGATACCAGCCGGGCCGAGATGGGGCGCGCCCGTCTGGCGAATGAAGCCGCGCTCTGCCAGTTCATGGAAATACCCGGTCACGGTGTTCCGGTTCACGTTGAGCGCCTTCGCGGCGTCCCTGTGGCTCAGGATGATTTCCCCGTTGTTGCTGCCATTGAAGCGCCGTTTGAGTTCGACATAGAGCGCGCGCGGTCCCGGCTTCATCGTCGCCCAGGCCTGCGAGCGTTGCAGGTACTCGTCCAGTTGAACGAAGCGGGCGCCGCCGCGTTTGCCATGCTTGTATGGTTTCGCCATGCCCTAACGCTTCCTTCCCCGGTTGATGGTCTCGGGAAGCTCGGCCAGTTCCGGCGCGACAGAGCCGCTGTGGGCTTGGTAGAGGCGGGTCAGGGCGTTTCGGGTGGTGCAGTAAGCGAGGGAGCGCCATCGCGCCCCCCCCACGGTTCTGGCGCCGCTCTGGCGCTGCAAGAGCCACTGGATACCATCCCGACATTCGGCCACCCGATACTTGCCATGCCGGAACAGTTCTCCACGGTAGTTGTCCGCTTCCTCAAGGTGGTCGGTTCGGACGGGCACGGATGTTAGCAATTGTTTACATTTAGGGCGTGCATTCATGGCTTGCCCTCCCCAAAACAGAAGCCCGCAAGCAAACGCGCCTGTTCGTGACTGAGACCGTAGCGTCGGGACAGGTGCCGAACCTGCATCTCGCGTGGCGCCGGGCGGTTGATGCGGGTGCCGACCGGCGTGGAACCTGATGTTGGTAAATGTTGGTTCATGGGCGGCTCTCCCGGTCGAATGCGGGCAGGATTTCCCGGTATCCGGCGAGCTTCGCCCAATGTCGCGCGTGTTCCTCGTTGGTCTCTTCCAGCCAGTCGGAGAACAGGTTGCTTCCGGCGCACCATTTCACCTTGTGGGTGTCGCAGTGAAACCAATGCTCGCTGCCGATGTTCAGATAGCCGTCATGTCGCCCGCATTGCGGGCAGAGGCCAAAGTAGCCGTGGGCGGTCTCTGGGTCGGTCTCGCTCGGGTCTACCAGCCTCAGGTGCCGCTCTCCGAAAGGAACGCTCATGCTGCCCCCCATTCTTCCGCTAGAGCCTTTGCGGATTTGGGGAAGTGGAGCTTGGAGCGGTCCACGCTCTCGGGAAGCCAGTAATAGGCGTAGTTCTCGACGCCCCGGTATTCGGTAAGGATCGGCCAGCCGAACTCGTCCTTGAGGCGATGCACCATCGCGCCAAGGCGCCAGCCATTCACCTCGCGGATTTCGGTCTTGTGGGAAATTTTGCGCCCAGACAGGAGCGCGTTGCAGCACCAGAAAATCTGGCTTTTGCTGCTGTGCCAATGATTGCTGCTCATTTTGTGACAGCCCTTTCTCTGCAAGGGCGTCAGGCGTATAGTGCGGGTGTTCCACCACGCCGCAAACCTGTATCCGCCCGCGCCCTGATTGATGGGTGCGGGTGACCTCAGGCCGCCGTGTTTTCGCGACCGTTCATCCAGGCGAGAATATCGCTTTCGCGCCACGCGACCGCGCGCTTGCCGAGCCGAACCGGCTTCGGAAAGTCAGGGTCATGATGCGGGCTGCGCGGGTCCATCTTGGCGTAAATGGACGACCGGGAGAGGCCGGTCATTGCTTCGACCATCGGTCGGCGCTGGAAGCGGTCTTGGGTCTGTGCGGTGCTTGATGCCATGTAGCCTATCCTTGGCTTGTGAAAGAACGCACAAGTCAGGATGAGCATATCGGAAGGCTGGAATAGACGACACGAAACAGAAAGTGTTTCGATACGGTGTTTCGATTTATTAAACTACTGATTTGACTTCCAGTTTCCTGGCCTTGATAGCTGTGGAAACTCTTCGCGTGCTCTGTTCCACGATTCCAGAAAAGCCCGATATGACATATCTGGCGCGAACCGACTGGAGGCTTCCGCTTTTGTAGGGAAGTATCCGCGTCGGCATTCGTCTGCTATTCGCCTTGCCACCGCAGCAACGCTCTGCGTGTTTGAGTGCTCTTCGACGGAAGCATTCAGAAACGATTCCAGTTGAGCCTCTCTAAACATCACTGAACCACCTGTGAAACCGCCAGTTTGCCTTCGAAATAATTGGTGCCTCGAAGCAGGTGGAACCAATCGAAGCAATACATAAGCACCTACAACAAGACACAACAAAGAGAAAAACATGAGCACGAGACCCGGCACACCGGTGTCGGACGAAACTACGCTGACAACGACGGCTAGTGTCGCCGTCAAAAAAAAGAACACTCCTGAAGCGAGCAAGATTTCGGTGAACAATAGTGACCAGTATCCGCGACCAAAAGGCAACGGGCCAAAGTGCTCACTTTGCTCTCGTTCGGCAGCACGATTGATAGCTTGCCAAAAGCGTGGCGCGAGTCCACGGCGCGGTTCGCCCAAAGTTATTAGGCCGGTATGGTAGTCAAAGAAATCGTGATTGCTCCCATCTCTATTGATGCTCCGCAAAAAAAACCTGTCCGCGTGAACCGTCTGGCCATTGGGTAAGAGCACGCCTGCATTGTCTATCGACCAACAAAAACGCCAGAACTCCTCGCGCGCCTGGTCATATGATTCTTCAGGAAGGTCGGGCGCGTCTTCCCAACACTTTGACAGGATTCGATTGAAGCAATGTGCGGTGGACAACCAGCCTTCGGAATAAAACATCACCCAATCCTCGCAACTTTGGCGTCCGCCTCCGACAAGAACGCCGCCCAACTCTCCATCATCTTCCGCCGCTTCTCGAACAGGTCGGAGCGGGCATAGGCCGCCTCGGCCTTGTCCTTGATGGTGTGCGCGAGCGCCGCCTCCGAGACCTCGCGCGGGAGGTTCGTCCGCTCCTGCGCCCATGTCTTGAACGATGTGCGGAAGCCGTGAACGTGGGCGTCAAAGCCTAGTTCTCGCGTCAGCTTAGAAAGGGTCATGTCGGAGAGAGGCTTGCCTACCTTCGTGGCCGGGAAAACAAGTCCGGACCCGTCGTCCAGAGCCTCGGCTTTTTTCAACACCTTGATGGCGCGAGCCGACAGCGGCACCCGGTGTTCCTTCTTCGCCTTCATACGTTCGGCGGGGATGGTCCACACCGCGTTTTCCATGTCGAACTCTTCCCAGCACGCGAGGCGCACCTCGCCAGACCGCGAAGCCGTCAGCACCAGCAACTCAAGCGCCAGCTTGGTCGACCGCATCGCACCCGAAGCATGGACCGTCTCCAAAAATGCGGCAGCGCCATTGTAGGGAATGGATTTGCGGTGCGCCTGTGTCTTGTCCTGGCGCGGGAGGGCGGAGCCGATGTCTTGCGCCGGGTTGTCCTGCCGCCACCCTTGCGCGATGGCCCATTTCAAGACGGTGCCGATGCGCTGGCGAACCCGGCGCGCCGTTTCTGCCTTCTCCAGCCAGATCGGTTGCAGCACCGCCAGCACGTCCGCCGCAGATACCTCGGACACCTTGATGCGACCGATGCGGGGGAAGGCGTAGGTTTCCAGCGTCGTGATGAACTGCGCGGCGTGTTTCTTGTTTCGCCACGAGGGTTCGTGGATGGCGTGAACCTTTCGGGCAGCCTCTTCGAAAGTGAGGACCGCTTGCGCTTCGTGCTTCGCCCTGAGCGGGTCGCCGCCTGCCCTCGCAATCTTACGGTTTGTTACTGCCTGTTCGCGAGCTTCGGCCAGAGACACGAGTGGAACTGGGCCGAGGCCAAGCTCCGTCCGCTTTCCCCGAATGACGATGCGCTGAACCCAGCGCTTGGCACCGCTCTTATCCACGCGAAGAAACAGGCCGTGCCCATCGTTATATTTCCCGGGTTCGGAAACGGTTCGAACGAACGCCGCCGACAGGGCTTTTTCGGGGTGCTTGCCCTGCTTTCGCTTCGTTTCGTTGTTGCCTTGAGCTCCGTCCACCATTTCATCCCCCATTCTGTATGGGAATATGGGGGACGATGCAGGAATGCGCAAGAAGCTATCTACCTGCAAGGCATTGATTCAGGGCGCTTATCGGAAGGCGTTGGAACGCAGGTTGGCGGACACCGCCTCCGCCACTTGCCCTTGAACAACAGTTCTCCCGATCCAGCCACGGGTGGATTTTTCCGTTGTTTTAGAGTGTTATGCGGGGTGGGCCATTCACCGCCCCCCAGCGCCAGATGGCTTGCAAGTGTTCTCTCAGGGCGGATATCCTCCGGACCTGATGACTGCTCCGATTTGGTGAATTTCCCACAAGACTCTGGGTTCGCGCGATTTTTCGCGAGCCGTGGTTTAGTGGTTGGATGCCAGTGACTCTCGGAGAGACGGAACAGAAATCGAACGCGCGCTATCAGTCGTGTTGATACTTGAACGACAAATCTGACGTCGTGCCAGATGTTTTCAATGCTGCCGTTCGCTGTGGGCCTCTCCAGCGACTGGGTCGAGTAGATCTTAATCCTTCAATTGACCGACCCATCAAGCGCGATCGGCCCTGAACTGCCCTTCGTGCACGTCGAGTTGCATGTCCGCCTTGCCTGGGCGGAGCGTAGAACCCGTCGTGCATTGGCGCCGTCGATTAGGCAACAGATAACGGTTCCATTGGACGCAGACCGCCGTGCGGTTAACTCGGCCAGGGTCTGCGTCCGCCAAGGAGCGTTCCACTCGATTGCTCCTTGGCACCCCGGGGTCGGTTTAGACAACTGAGGCGGGGTTCTGCTTATGTGGTGGGCGAACGTGAGTTCCGACACGCCCGGATCCTCACATCACGGTTCGTCGGAGCCACATCTGGCGACAGAAAAGCACACCTCGTCTCCCCCCAACGGGATTTCACCTGTTCTGTCGCGAATGCCTTCGAGCATGAGCGTCGCGATATCGACGTCGTTACCGGAAACGGTCACGATGGTCACATGATCTTCGGACATGCCCTTGTCCGGGAATTGTTCGCCGCTTGTCGTGCCCAGCTGGATGTAGTCCCGACCGTGTCTCTGCCTGTGGATATAGACATGTTCATGGCCGTTGAAGACCATGTAGGGTATCTCCGACAAGGCCGTCTCGATTGGCGCGAAGACGTCGTCTCCTTCGCGCTCCCAGACCGGCTTGTGAACAAATATGAAAGCCTGCCGGACATCCCGGTTGCTTGCGATGGCATCCAGGAAGTATTGCGACTGAGCCACGCTGATTGCCCCAGCAGACCGTTCGGGCATCTTGTTGTATTCGGTTTCTGCGAACGCCTCCGGGCCGTCGGATTTGTACACGTCGACGGCCTCGGCTCGCGCCGCGTCGATCTCTGCAACCCGTTCCGGCGAGTTGTCCTCGGCATCAAGAACAAGGAACAACACATCCTTGTATCGGAAATGGTAATATGTCGGCCCAACACGCTCGGCCCAGATTTCCTTGGCAAGTGCACTTGTGAGATCATGGTTGCCGCCGACGTAGAAGATTGGCGCCTTCAGAGCGTTGATTCGTCGATCGTATTCTTCCCATTCTTCGATGTGCCGTGCGCGATCGACGTTACCGCCCTCGATCAAGTCGCCAACGCTGATCACGAATTCCGGACGCAACAGGTTCAATTGCGCCATGGCGATCTCGAACACATGGGGTCGCTCGCCGCCGGTCAGGTCCGAATGGATGGCAAACATGAACCGGTCTTCGCCTGTGTCGAAAGGCTTGTCGTTCCACGGCAGAGGGCCGTCCGAAATACTATGTGAGAAGTCCTGCGCGACTGCAGGCGAAATGGCCGCCAGCGCAAGACATGCCAGCACAGTGGAGAAGAGGAGTTTCATGTGTTCTGGTCCTGCCTCAGAAGACGATCCGGGCGCGCAGGCCGAGTATGGTTAGTTCGTCCTGGCCGGGATTGAGGAGCGGGTCGCGGATATACTGGATCGAGGGTGTGATCTGGAAGTCCGGAGAGATGTTGAAGCGATAGAAGGCTTCCGTGGTGAACTGCGTCTCGTCAAACCCCTTCGCTTCGGCCCAGTTGAAGCCGATCGCGGCAAGAGCGGTGTTGCGGCGAAACCAACCGAGACCGGTCGAGAGCGAGCGTTCGTAGAGCGCCGCTGTTCCCTCTGACTGGCCCGCGCGAATGAACGGCATCCAGGTGTTGTCGATGAACCAGGCGGCGGAGAAGGCGACGCCCTTGTCCTCGGCCCGACTGCCATCCTCGGCTTCGTCAGCCTGCCAGAAGGTCAGGTGGATGTTGTCGAAATAGATCCGGTCGCCCCCACTGGTGTAGCCGATCTCGATGCTCTTGAAGGTTTCGCCGGTGTCGAAAACATCGAGGTCCGGTTCTGTCGGGTCGGCATTCGCATCGGCAACCGCGCCCACAACGTAGAAATTCTCGCCAAGCTTCGCACCGCCCGCGATGCCAAGGCCGGGGTTTGGCACGTTAATCGTGGGGTTGGTGTTGAAGGCGAGGTTTTGAAACGCGGTCCACGGGCTGACAAGGCCGTAAATGTCAACGAAGTCCGTCAGGTCCAACTGACCGACCTGAATGGTCCACCGTCCATTCGGGTCCCGCTGGGTCCAGAACAGGTTGGTAAACATGGTTTCACTGTCGTTGAAGGCCGTGCCGGTAGCTTTCTCAATGACTAGGGACTGTGGATAATCACCTTGAAGCGATGAGCGTTGCGGCGAGGTTCCAGTTGGCGGCGTAGCTGCAATCTGTTTTGTCGTACCGTGTGGCTATGCCCCTGAATTCCTTGATCTTGGCGAAGTAGTTCTCGACCAGATGCCGCCATGGGTAGGCGTCGGCGTCATAGTCCCGCTGATGCCTTCGATTTGATTTCGGCGGGATCACCGCAGTCGCGCCGCGCGCGTCCAGCTCTTTAAGCAGCCAATTTGCATCGAATGCCTTGTCCGCCAGAAGCGCGCTGAACCGATCGTCGTGGCGCATTGCTGGGCCCACGCTCGCCGCAAGCTGAAGGAAGTGTTCGACCGCGACGGATCAAA
>CANMIP010000053.1 GCA_947497945.1 uncultured Tropicimonas sp.
AACCGCATCGACGACCTACTACCTTGGAACTTCAAGCCGTCAAGATAAAGGCACCGTGCCGTCCAGACACCGCTTACAGTGGTATTGGCATCTCGACGAGATGTTCGTGAAGATCAATGGGGAACGGCACTACTTATGGCGGGCCGTTGACCAGGAGGGCGAGGTCCTCGAAAGCTACGTGACGAAGTCTCGGGACAAGAAGGCGGCTTTGAAATTCTTAAAGAAAACAATGAAGCGCTATGGTCGGCCGCACGTCTTCGTCACCGACAAGCTTCGTTCCTACAGTGCCGCGCTGCGGGAGGTCGGCGCGACAGACCGGCAGGAGACTGGGCGCTGGCTAAACAATCGGGCGGAGAACTCGCACCTGCCATTCCGACGACGAGAACGGGCAATGCAGCGCTTCCGGCGGATGCGAAGTTTGCAGTTGTTCGCCGCCGTCCACGCCTCGGTCTTCAACCATTTCAACTCGGAGCGCAGCTTCTACTCGAGGGCAAATTTCAAGAAGAACCGCGCCGCCGCTCTCGATGAGTGGCGTCAACTCGGCGCTGCATAAGGGGCAAGCTCACTGTCCATTCGGAGACTGGTTCGAATTCGTCTGGCAGCACCCACTCGTCTTCTTGTTGTCGCCTCAACGCATCACTTTGGCCTTCGTTGCTTGCGCTATGACCGCTTCACGGTTCGACACTGCGACCGGTTCAGTATCGTTTGGGCATTCTTGGCACAAAGCGCTTCATCCAACTCAGAAACCGCCGGTAGAGGCGTGGCCTCGTGCGGTCATCGGCATCGATTGTGGTTTGGCACTTCAGTTGGACAAAGGAGGCTCGACTATGGGTTTTCTTAATGGACACCTCAAAATGCCTCCGAATTGGGGCAGGAATGCTCAAAAAAAACACGAGCATTCCTGCACCCGGAACTTCACAGGGAAAAGTAGGCCCGAGCGCAGAAAGAACGCGCTCGACAGAGTGTAAGGTGGGAGGAGAAAACGGCACTTTCTGGCCCGGAATTTCGACAACAAGGCTGCGCTGTGACAGGTGTCAATACTTTGGCCGCATGTGTGTCAGTGTGCTCCGAGAAACCGTGGCTTGGTAGTCGGTTCGATGACAATTGGATGTGGGTACTGGATTGTTTCGACGTAGACACGGTTCCGGGGCCGCTAGGTGGCAAAAGAGTGTTTCGAAGATTAACGGCGTTCCTTGGAAACAATGCGTTTCGTCGCTATCCAACGAACTTCGCCATGTCGCTTTCAAAGCCAAACCTGGTCGCAATGTCGGCCAGAGGCTGTTGAACAAACCTGTCATGCTGACGGTTCAGCCTCGCGAACGTGCGCCAGTGCATCCCTTTGGGTTTGTTCCACGGTTCCGAACCGTTCAGTATACCCGGCTCCCAGTCCAGCCTTTCGCGTATCCTGTCAGCCTTCCGCGTGGCCCTGTCGCCAGCATCCTCACGCTGAAGCGCGTGTGCAGCTCCAAGAACACCTTCACCGCCGCACCGGACAGATGCCGCCACGCCTCGCTGTTGAGAATCGCATAGGGGAGGGGGGCATATTGCCCCTCCTCCGTCTTCTTGCTGCCCCGTCTAGCCATGCGCAAACCTTGCGCCGCTATCGCCGGGGGCGTCCTGGCTCAGCGCGGCCAGTTCTTCTGCGAACTGACGGGCGGAAGGCGGAAATTCGAGCTGGGTGGGGTCGCATCTCCGGGCAAGGTGATAATGCCCGATGCGCTCCGGTCCGTGAAACTTGGTCACGATGGGCCAGCCGTAATTGATCCGGAGCGTGTGGACGATGGCCCCGAGACGCCAGCCCCGGACGCCTTTGATAACGTCCATGTGGTTGAGCGTCTTGCCATGCCGGTCTGACGGATCGATAGCCCCCAACGCGCTCCGGTGGCCGGCGAAAGCTTCAAGCGCAATGCTGCCGCACGCCCGCTCACCCTTCTTCAATCAACTTCTGAAACCGCGCCCGAAGCGCATCCGGCAATGGTGCTGACATGATCCATCCTCCCAAACAGGATGAATCACAGATCAAACATCATGGGAATCCCAACGATACAAGTTTTGCGTCGGACGCTTTAGGCACGAAATGGCGCGGTGCCTTCGCAGGGCCATGCCAGAGCATCGATTCCCGCGGTTCCTTCTGGAGGACTCGTCAAACGTTGATGTGGCGTTGATGTAAGATGCTACATCAAAAAATTGAATCCGCCGTTCGTCCCAATGGCGAACGTTGCCGGCATCCCGAAGGTCTGGAACGCGGACAGATTGGACTGTTCAGACGATGCTGTGCAAACAGCCTAGTTGGGTTTGTAACAGACGATCTGAACCGGATGGGTCCTGCCTTCTTCGATATTCCGCGCGGCATTTTGTACAATCTTTGGCGCGAGTTTGCCCAATAGGATGTGCACTCCAAATACTGGTGTGTTGCCCTGTTCGGCCAGTTCCATGGCCGCTTTGTAGCCTTGTAGGTATTTTTCGCCGGTATCCGAAACCTCTATTCTCGAAAATCCTGACCTCTCAAGGGCCGCCACTGTGTCTGACGGCCGCATCAAATAAGCGCCGTTTCCGTCTTCTGACCAAGGGACGGGGTGATGCGGTTCACCCTCCTCGCCCAGTCCATGCTCGGTTAGCGCGAAGAACGCTCCGGGCTTTAGAACGCGAAATGCCTCTCCGAAAAAAGCGTCGCGGTCGGGCACATTCATCGTGACGTGTTGCGCGTATCCGCCATCGAATGCTTCGCTAGAATATGGAAGCTGTTGACCGTCGCCATGTCGGCACTCCACCATTTCGTCCATTCCCACAAGCGAACTCAGTTTGTTTCCGGCTTCCACGAAAGGTCTCGTAATGTCGATCCCATCCACGTGACAGCGAAACCGTTTGGCCAAGTATCTGGCCGGGCCACCAATTCCGCAGCCGATGTCGACAAGCCAGTCACCGGCTTTGATTGGCAGATCATCTGCGAGTTCCACGGTGGCCGGGAAGCCGCGTGCATGGAAATGGTCAACGGGTGCGAGGTCTTCCATGGTAGCGGACTCGGAGTTGATCCCAGCCAGTTCCATTGCTTCCAAGATACGCGCATAAACGTTGCCCCTGCCCCAGTGGTCAGAAATCGAATGAGCATCGGTCATGCGCCGCCCTCCAAGTTATCCAATACTGAATACCACAACTTGCCCGGTTTCCTAATGGGGCGCGGCAAGGTCTGCTTTGTCCTGCCGATTCAAAAGATCGTCGCAACACACTCGTCGAACTTCTCCGCAGGCGACTGGTAGTTCAGCGTCTTTCTTGGACGTTCATTGAGTTGGCGGGCGACGGCGGCAGCCATGAACAGCCAGTATGCGGATCAAGCGGGCATTCAATCGACCTCGGGTTCGAGGTCCGACGAGAGGAAGCTACCATCTGGTGTCTCAATCCGAAGCGGTTTCGCCAAAGCTCTCCGCAACGGCCTTGGCGGCAAGTTCGGTGCGAGAAGCTACATCAAGTTTCTCATAGATGTGCGACAAATGCACTTTGACGGTACCACGCGCGATGAACATCCGCTCTGCGATTTGCGGGTTGGAGAGGCCTTGGGTTGCGAGGCTGACCACGCGTTCTTCGGTTGGTGTCAAACTTGCCCATCCCGTGAGCGGACGAGCACGTTTGCCACGCATTCGAGAAATCAGGCCGATGATTTCTTCCAGCTCGGCCTCTTTCGCGGTGTCCCAAACACGTTGAAGCTCCGCGGCGTCCATTTGGGCGCCTAGCGTTTGCAGAAATGACCGATGCTCCATGTCTTCGGCGAATCCACGAAGCAATCCCATCTCGCGACGGGTTTCATCCACAAATGCAAGAACACGGGTGGCGTCTTCGAGTTTCTCCTTGGCGATCAGGATTGCGCTGATTGCTTCCATGGTTCGCAACAAGCCTGGAAGAAGTGCCGCGTCGCGCTGAACTTCCAGCGCTTCGTGCAACCTTAGCTCGGCCGCGCCGATATCGCCCTTGTACCGTCCCATTTGACCGCGCAGGTATCGATTGAGTCCGTTCAGAAGTGGATTACCAAGGGGAGCGGCCATGTCATCGGCGGAATCAAGAAACGCGTTCGCCTCTTCAAACTGTCCAAGCTCTAAATGCGCTGCCGCGCGTGCAAGCGCCAGTTGTGTCGCCCAGACCGGTATTCCTGCGGATTTCAGCCCATCGACATGGTCCCCTATCATGTCAATCGTTGTCTGAGGGTTGCCCGCGGCGACTTCGATAAGTCCAAGCTGAAACATGGTCTCCGGCACTGCCAAAAATGTTCCCGTGGCCGTGGCGGATTGCATCATCTCCAACATTTCGTGGCGCGCTTCGTCGATCAGACCCTGGTCGGCCTTAAGCGCCGACGACCATGCCTTTGCGAACCCCCCGGTCGCCGGATCTCCGACATAACTTGCATTCTCGATGGATACGTCCAGCGCAACCCTGGCGGCGTGCAGGTCACCCGCATCCCGCGCGAAATACCCTTTGACTGCGTTTGCCCAGGCGCGAAGGTAGCGGCTTTGATGTTTGTCGGCGACCTCCAGAACGTTCTCGATGGAGATACTGCCGCCCGCAACTTCGTGGGAGAAAAGGTAAACCGACGTTATGATCTTGATCCCGTGCGTCTCTGCCCAGCTGTCGCCAATCTGCCCGCCCAGTTCGATACAGCGGCTCAAGGACTCATACGCGGCCTTTGGATCGGAAACAGATTGGGCAAACCCAATGATGTCGAGCGCCCGCGACTCCGTCCACGGGTCTCCAATCACCCTTGCCAGTTCGAGGGCTTTGCTCGCGCGGGGAAACGCGAGATCCATTCGACCACCATATGCGCATACATGCGACGCGCCCCATAGCGCCCGCGCTGTCAGGAGGTCGGAGGCTCCCGACCGTGCAAGTGCCGTATCGAACCAGCGCATCCCGTGTTGATACTGACCCCAAATCTCGTAGTAGCCTGTCAATGCCGTGAGCAGCCTCAGAAGGAGACCCGGATCCTGATGGCTTTCGGCAAACACGAGAGCGTCTTCGAGATTGTCGAACTCGGTTTGAATCTGCGCCATCAATTTCGGACCATCGCCCAAAATCAACCGCTCCGCGCGATACTCGGCAAAATCGATGAAGTAGGAGAGATGCTGCGAACGCGCGTCGACTTCTTCGCCGGTCTCTTGAAGCATCTCCAGGAGAAACTCCCGCACCGATTCTAGGAATCGATACCGAGGTTCCGCACCGGAACGATCGACCTGGACCATGGACATGTCGACAAGGCGCTGAAGCTTGTCCAGCGAGTCATCGGTCCGGCTGATTGTCGTCGCCGCTTCCAGAGTGAACCCACGAAGGACACTCAATCTTTGCGCCAACTCCTGCTCTTGCGCGGACATAAGCTCGTAACTCCACGCAACGGACGCGCGCAGCGATTTGTTCTGACTGGAGGCATCCCTTGCACCGCCCGTCAGGAGTTCAAACCGCTTATCCAGACCAGCCAGGATTTGACTGGGAACCATCATGGGTGAGCGGGCCGCTGCGAGTTCGATTGCCAAAGGAACTCCGTCAAGGCGTTCGACGATCGCTCGTATTGCGGCCGACTCGGCGTCGTCATTCGCGAATGTGGCCCCCGATTGATACCCGCGCTCGAGAAAGAGCTTCATGCCGTCTTCAATACTGAGTGGAGGGATCTGCCGAACCGTCTCCCCGCTTATGTGAAGCGGCTCCCGACTGGTCGCGACAACCTTTGCGCCTGGCGCACTGGTAAGGACGGCCTCTGCAAACTCGGCACAACCTTTCAGAACTTGCTCGCAGTTATCGAGGACCAGCAGAATTTCCCTATCTTCAAGTTGCCGTCCTATGGTCAGCGGCAAGGCGGTGCCCGCCTCTTCAAGGATCCCCAGAATGCGCGAAACTGCCCCGGCCACGCCGCTGTCCCGCAGAACACCCGTCAGATCGATGAACCAGATTCCGTGCTTGAACGAGTCGATCAAGCCGCGGCCAACCTTTTTGGCAAGGCGGGTCTTTCCGGTTCCCCCTGGCCCCGTGAGCGTGACGAGCCGCTGGTTCAGTACCTGATCGCGTATCGCGACGATCTCGTCATCTCTCCCCAGCAAGGAAGACAGCTCAAGCGGCAAGTTCGTTGAATTGTTCAAGTTTCCCCCCGATCCAGGCCGACAGGATACACAAAAAATAGATGGCATAGAAAAAAACCGCCCGGCATATGCCACCTGGCAGATGTTCCACGTTGCGCGTCGACTTAATCCTGAATGCACAACGAAGTTCGAGATGATCTCGGGCAGAACAAAGGAGTAACGGACATGACCATTCAAACGACCGCACGCGAGTTTTTTGAGGCCTGCGAAACCGGACAAGGCTGGGATGCCTGCAAGCAGTTCTGCCATGGCGACGCCTCCTTTGAGTGCCAGGCAGACGCACTGGCGGACACCAAGTCGCTCGAGGATTACTCGAACTGGATGAAGGGGCTCCTCACACCCCTGCCCGACGGCCATTACGAGTTGAAAGGTTTTGCGGCCGACGAGGATCGCAACACTGTACTGGCCTTTGCGGTCTTCCATGGCACACAGACCGGCGAAGGCGGGCCGATCCCGCCGACAGGCAAATCGATTGCCGCGGACTACGTCTATTCCATGCAATTCGACGGAGAGAAAATCTGTCACATGACCAAGATCTGGAATGATGCCATCTCGATGCGTCAACTCGGTTGGGCCTGAGAGCAACTATGGACAACGGGCCCCAATAATGTGGGGTCCGCAAATCCTCGAGCCAAGACCAACTAACTTCGCGAAAGACAGGTTACTGCTCCTCAGAGCTAGTCGTCGCTTGGATCTTGAGTATCCGCTTCAAGTTAGGCGCGTGGTACTATGAGCGCGAGTTTTTGAAACTGCGACCCTGTTCGAATACGTCAACAGCGCTAACTCACACGACTGCTTCGCCATCGCCAAAGGAGTTCCGGCCGGAACAGTTGAAATCACCGTAACCTGTTCCGCTGTTGCCTCGCGTCTTGGCATCCACACCTGGACGATCGACGGGGCCGATGCGACCGGAGCTGTTTCCGTCGCTGTCAATGGAACCTCGGCGTCCATTGATGCTCCCGCCGGCGGCGGCCGTGCTCGCCATCGGCGCTTCCATCAACCCGGCAAGCCGGAACGTCGACCGGGCGGGACTCTCGGAAAGAACCGAGTGGACGGACTACGGCGACACCTTCGGGTCCGGCGCGGCAGATGCAGAGTTTGGCAACGAGACCGTTGGTCACGCCGTCGAGATGATCACGGACGGGAATTTCCTCCAGATGGCTTTGCTGGCGGTTCCGCCGCGATGATTGGCCAGAAAGAGCATCGCATGCGCGGTAGTTTGCCGACTTCGCGTCATCTGACGAAGGGAGTCAGATGACCGGTTCGCATCAAATCGCTCCAAAGCTCAACAACAAAGGCATCACGGAGAGCAGCACCGCGAAGACCACAGGAGCGTCGAAGTGTGTTATAGTCAGGGTTTCCGGAATGATTGCGCACGGAGGGGACGATGTCGGATCTTGATACTGTGAAGGCGCTTGACGCAGCCATAATCGACGGGATCAACGCGGGAAACGCCGGAGCGGCCTCTGCGCCATACGCCGCCGACGGCGCACTCATGCCGCCCGGAGCACCCACAATGTCGGGCCATGATGCCATTCGTGGTTATTGGCAGGCAGCGATCGAAGGCGGACTGAGCAACGTCGTGGCAACTTTGACCTCTGCAAAGGTCAACGGAGACATGGCTGTAACGATGGGAACGCTCGCGGCGTCATTGGGAGACCAAAGTCTAACTGGGAAGTATGTTCTGGTGTTTCAGAACAGCGAAGATGGCTGGAAAGTTCAAAGAGATATCTGGAACTTCGACGCCTGACTCGCGTTGGGTCTGGCGTCGACGGGAAAATCGACGTCAGACGGTCCAAGGCGCGGGTGCCGACCTTGCCGCCGCCTGACGAAACACGCAGATCTCCGTTCCGTGTATTGAGCGGACGCGCGGCGGTCAGGTTGAAGGTTCTTTTGTTTGCGACCTATTCGTAGCGAGAGTGAACCATGGCTCATGTTGATCACTTAATGTCATTCTTACATCTGGAGGGATTGCACGTCGTTGATGTCGGTGCGGGTGACGGCAATTTCTCGCGCCAAATGGATGCCGCGGGCGCGAAGGTTACGGCAATTGAGATCGACTCCGGAAAGGTCGCGAAGGCGAAGAAAAACCTGCCGAGCAGCATCATCTTCGAACTTGGGGCTGCAGAAGATCTGCCGGTGAAAACGGGCTCGCAGGATTTGGTGTGCATGTTTTTTTGCTCCATCACGTTCCGTCACACCTACAACCCTCCGCGTTTAGCGAAGTGCGACGCGTATTGAGGAGAAAAGGACACCTACACATCGTGGAACCATACCCATACGGGACCATGTTCGATGTCGTCCGATGGGTAGAAGACGAAACCGTTGAGGAGCCTGATCTGACTGGTCCGGTTTGATTGTTAGTGCATGACCGGCCTTGGTTCCATCTTGATGATGGTTT
>CANMIP010000054.1 GCA_947497945.1 uncultured Tropicimonas sp.
GGTGGTTCAGCAGGATCTGCGGCGCTTCCGTCATGTCGTGCCACCGGTCGTCAGGCACATGTAGCTGGCCGGAGATGCCGTCTTCACCGTGGCGCGTGGCAGGTAGGGATAAACGTCGAGATCAAGCCTCGGTGGCCGCCGCTCAACCCGACACAGCACCAGATGCTTCACGGCATCGAAGCGAATGGCGCCCAGTTTTGGAGCCGTCTTCACGGCAGCATGGACCTCCTCCATCTCGAAGTTTTCCAGCAACCGCAGAACCTGAACGTACTTGCGCCGTCCGGCTTTCAGCAGGCGTGCCTCCATCAACTTCTGAAGGGTGCTGAATGCCTTGGGAAGTTCCCAACCCACCAACGGCGCGGCCTGCTCAAAAGCGTTTATCTTCTGCTCGATCAGCGGCAGGTAATGGATCGGATCGAAGACCATGAGGCCGGTGGCGCGGTCAAATCCCGGTCGATCACCGCCATCTGCACCAGCCCGTCCAGCAGCCGGAGAGACTCGTTCACGGTGACATGCTTCTGCGCCTGGCTGGCCAGCAGGTAGGGCAGAAGGAGGTTCGTGGTGGAGCCGGACATGGGAATGGTCCCCTAGAAATAGAGCGTTTCTGTCTTGGGCGCTCCCCGGCCGACGAGAGCGGAGAGCTGGAAAATGCGAATGGTGAGACTGTCGCCCGGCCCGAGCAGCACGCCCCAATCCGCCATCATTAGAGACCTCAAGATGTAACCTCGCCGAAGCGGTCGTTGAGGCTTGCCGCAGCACTCTCGATATACGCGCAGGATGGTGGCGTCCGCGTTTCTGCGAACGCCGACCTGTACATCCGTAGGACATGGCGCCGAAGGAGATTCCGGCCCCCCAACAAATGGGATCAATCGTAAGGGGAACGCTGCGGCCTTAACGTCAACTCGGTAACGCAGGTCGTATTTGGCAGCGAAATGGATGTCGCGATCATGGTCGTGATGTCTTCAAGCTGAATCATCCTGGACCGGTCCTTGCCGGAATCGTTCACCGACGGCGTGTTCACGTAACCTGGGTGAACCACTGTCACCCGCACCCCACTTTCCCTCACGTCTTCGAACAAGGCCTTGGCGAAGCCGACCTGCGCGTGCCGCAGGGCACAGTGAATTGCATGGTTTTTCCAGCCAAGCCAGGATGTCGGCCCGCAGATGTAGACATACGCTCCCCGGGACGCCTGAACAGCCGGAAGCGTATGTGCCGTGAGCCGCAAGGTTGCCCGCAGAACCTGATCGATGGATCGGTCCCAGTCGTCGAACCGTTCCACCGACACTGGACCGTATGTGAACTTCGCGGCGCAGTGGATGACGGCGTCGAGGCTTTCTTCCTCCGCCGCCCTTTCAGAAAGCCGGGCGACCGCGTCCATGTCCCCCATTTCAGCCGTAAGGACATCTCCTGATCCTCCAGCCTCACGCACTGCGCCGAGCGTTTCATGCAGAGCGTCCTCCCTGCGACCATGCACAAGGATGCGCCATCCCTTGGACGCCAGTTTGATAGCAGCACCGCGCCCGATGCCGCTGGACGCGCCAGTAATCAAGGCCGTCTTCACCATGTCTTGCTCCCGTCAGGGCTTCGGTTTTCGCGGCGGGGCGAAAGCTCGATTGTCTCGGTGGCAATTGACGAGGAGCACTCGGTCTCCTTCGTGCTTCGAAGGCGTCAATCCACGACCCGGAACACCTCCCAAAAGGTCGAACCGGATACGATCACCTCGTTCATTTTCTTGCCCCAGTCGGCATGCATCTGCACCTGTCCGAACTTCGTGAAGAACTCGTCGAGTTCGGACAGGCTGTCGATCTCGATCTCGTTCTGGATCATGGCCTCCTTGGCCCCCACGGAACCCGTGACTGTTCGGGTGCGGGATGTCTCGATGCCGACCTGAGCGCCGATCTGCTCCTGCCACTCCTTGAGAAGGGCCAGCGCTTCGGATTTCATTCCGAACTTCGCTTCGCAGTTCCAACGTGCGATCATCATTTTTTCTCTCCCTTTCGTTTGGTTCGGGGAGCCAGGCGGACCGTGTTTGCCGTGGCCTGGATTCTGGCCGCCAATACCAACTCCCCAGTAGTGGTCATGCACTCACACGCCGAACCGGTTTCGTTCGAAACCAGGCCCCTGCGCGTGATGGTCAAACCGATACAGGCTTGATCAGAGTTCCGAGGTATTCTCTCGTTTTCGTGTCCCAGCCGGTGGGATCTTCTCCATGCGCAACCTGCGCGTGGAGTTCCATCAACTTCCAGACTTCTTCCTGCGTTTCAGCCACGACCGAAGCCGGGCAGGCCTCCATTCCTTCGCAGTCGCGGCAGGCGTATGAAAATGCATTCATGATGCTCCCCCATCATTGATATGTGACTGTTTCTCCGTGATCCGGAGCGCGGCAGGAGAGCGAGAAAGGCGTTCATGCAACCGTCGACAAACGGACGAGCTCCACCTGACCCGACCTCCTGAAACCCAGTGCTCCGGTCATTCTTCCGTCGCTCGATGGAAATCTATTCTGGAACCGTTTCGCCCGAGCCTCCGAAGTCGGACGGGAAGTCCTTCATCTTCGGAAGCCCGTCCTTCATCGGAAGAACGCTTTCCGCGTAGTTGACATGAATGCCCGGCGTGAATTCGATACTGGGCAGGATCGCAGCGTAGATGTCTATCAATCCCAACCCGGGGTGCCCGGCCATGAGGTGTCCGCCACAGAGGTTGCACCATTTGCGGTCGCTGTTCTCGGTCTTGTTGTATTGACGAATGTGTTCTTCGCCCTTCACCACCTTGACCTTGTCAGGCTCCCAGAGAGTGAAGGCATTGACCGGACCGGCGGACCAATGGCGACAACTTTCACAGTGACAATATCCCATTCCTGCCGGATCTCCGGCGACCTCAAGTACCACTGCGCCACAGAAACACTGTCCTTTATGCACTGAAGCCATTTTCCCCTCCCGATTTTGCTTCTTTTCCTCGCTTGGCGTTGATGTCGGTGCTCTTCCGAACGGCTGAGACACCGCAATTTGCAATTCATCATGAAGCCGGCGGAAATGCCGGTTTCTGTCGGGCTTCAACCCGAAACGTCATGCCGCAAGCGAGATTTCCCCAAGGTAACACAAACCGCGGAAACGACAAAATCGCGACCAATGGTCGGATAGGGAAGCTATCCCGACAGGCATCAAGCCAAGGACAATGCTTCTTCACCGAGATCCAGAACATAGGTCTGAAGCTCGGCAAGTCTTTCGAGAAACTGCTCTCTATCAACACCCACGATTTTCTCGATGATCGGTTCGAAACCGGGATCGCGCAGGAGCGGGAGCCAGGGGCCGAGAGCACCGAGGGCAAGCATCAGCGCCGTAGATGCGGCGAAGCCCAGACGCACATCCCGCTCTGATCCGTTCCAGCCGGACGCGCGAAGGCCGGCAAGGTAGCCGTCGAAGACCCCCTTCTCCAGACGGCGCGCATCACCCATCCCGACTTCCATGAACTGAAGGCTCACACCAACTGTCACGGCAATTTCTTCACCGACCACGCCCGGGCCAACAAACGCCCAGTCAATGGCGACCAAATTCCCTTTCGGGTCATCATTCGGCGACGCCATCAGGTTTCTACGGAAGGCGTCGTGATGGCACAGACAGCGTGGCAGTTCGCGGAGGGCTGCCCGCAACTTGCCGGCCCCGTCCCAGAGCGCCTGGGTGCGGCCGAAGTTATCCCCACGCAACCAACGGGAAATGACGGGATCGTTTTTCAGTTCAATCAAGGCGTCCAACGTCTGTCGCGCTTCTTCGAGCCAAAGGATCGCCCGACTTGGGACCATCCAAGGATAGATCTGAAACGGATGGCCGTTCAGATAGGCACCATTGAAACGGCCCAACGATCGGGCTGCATTCGAGTAGGTGTCGAGCGACCATTCATTAGTTCCCCCGGGAATTGCATCCATGTAGATCACGGCGGTCTGCGGATCGGGAAACAAGACGCCGTGGCATGTCGGCGCCGCGAGACCTGCCGGGAGGTCGTTCAGAAGTCCGCTGACGTAGGCCAGTGGCTCTCGTTTCCAGTACAACCAGGAATCGGGATCTGCTCCTTGCGGATGCGAGGCACATGTCTTGGCAACAATTTCGAACGCTTCTTCCCCGCGGTCGGTCCGGGCAATACCGGAGCATTGCACCACGCCGTCGCCGCCGGTCACGGCGTCTGCAAAACCGTCATCATATCCGGCTCGGTCGAGCGACAGGATTTGCGCCCCCGGATCAGCCGTTTTCTTGCGAACCGCGTCCAGAAGGCCCGCTTCCCAGAAATCCATGCTGCTCTCCCTCTGCCAACTACATATCGGCCGCTGCTAAAAGGACGAGATCACCACAAAAACACCCCAGGCGACAAGGATAGCCCCGGCGAGCCGAGACAGGGTCGGGCCGAACGGGGTCAATCGTTCCAGTGCAACGAATGCTGTCAAGCCGACGATCCAGTAGAGATTCATGATGCCTCCAACGAAAAGCAGCGCCATCAGGAACCAGCAGCAGGCAACGCAGAATGTTCCGTGCTCGAGCCCCATCCGGAAAGCGCCATGGGTACCGGCCTGTCGCCTCTGGGTCAGGAACTTCACGGGTGAGCGGCAATGCTCCAGGCAGGTCTCCTTCAACGGCGTGAACTGGAATGCACCGGCGGCAATCAACACGATGCCGCCTGGAATGCTGTCGATCAGTGTCATCATGGTGGGAGACACTAACCCAGCCCATTCCGTTACCCATTGGGCGGCGGTTGCAAACAGGGCGAAGCCTCCCCAGACTACGAGGTACCCAGCGAGGAACGACATCGAAACCAAGGCAATGTTTTCCTGCCGGCCGATCTGCCGGACCAACGCCGAATGCAGCAGAACCATCGGCGCAATGCTCGGCAGCATCATCGCGATCATCATGACCCACCACATGAAAAAGACGAGAGCGGTGTAGGCAAGGCCCCAATCGCCCGGCGCACGTGTGCCGGGCATGTCGCGCATGCCCCGCATCGCCGTCATCTCCAGCGCCGACATGTTCATGCCGACACCGGAAACCGTGTAAATCCCTGCGAGGAGGAACAGGCAGCCGATTGCGATGGCAAGCAACATCCTGTTCCGCCGGAGTAGGCGTTCTACGCCATTGATCTGTTGCATGTGCTCGGGGTGCGCCGATCAGGCCGCTTCGAGAACGCCAGTACTCGACAGGTGAATGTCCACGATATGGACGTGGCTGTCACTGACCTGCGCCAGGCTTATCGCGCCGCTTGTTTTCGTGGAGCCCTTGGCAACTTCCGCAATGCGGTATTCAAAGCCGTGCGGAAGGTTGATTCGAGCACGGTGCGGGTCCCCGGTCACCGGATTGCGAAGCGGTTCCGCCTCCGTCTCGAAGACACCCGGCACAACACAACGCCCGGTGCGGTTCTCCATGTCGATATCGAGTTGGATGGGCTTGTAGAGCGTCTCCAGCTTCGTCGGCGACATGGCCGAGAATACCCACCACATCGTCGCCATGTCATTGGTGTCTTCCCCGGTCATGATCTTGTAGAGCGCTGCGCGCTGCGCCTCGCTGGCACCTTCATCGATGATGATCTGCATCGTGCCATTGCCCTCGTGGATCGGGCCGGGCCACTGAACCACCAACGCGGCCTTCGTGCCTCCGAGATCGACATCACCGTAATGTCCGGAATCGAACCTGAACGCAGCGACCGCCTCGCAATGCCCGGTCGTAGGCAATGACATGAACTGGCAGGGGCAACCGCCATCACAATTACAATTGGCTAACTCCTGTCCATGGATTTCCCAAGGTGTCATGGGTGTCCTCCCTATGTTGGCAGAAACGACGAGGTTATCACAAAACAGGGTCGTTCTCACGCTGCGCCGCAGAACGTCATTTCCGGGTTCCCATCTCCAGGCGGCGGAGAAACACGCCACCGCGACTGGCCGAGGGGCGGTTAGATCCCAGATGGAGGCGGACACCAAATCGACAATCAAGCACGCAATCTACCGTTCTGACAGGCCCCGAAAGACCGATCGTGTTGGAACCTCAAATCTGCAGAGTGCAGCGTTCCGAGAGTGGAAGACAGCGCCTGAGCACGCGAGGTCTCCAGTGGTGTTCGCCTCACGTCAGATGTAAACGAAGTCGGCAAGGCTACCATGTTCGGCGTAGTCAGCGCCCAGACACAAGGGTCGGTCCGCTAGCTGCGCATGGGCGACATTTGAGGGAACTTGGCGAAGGTCCGCTTTGCGGACAATGCAGGGATTTCGAGACGGTTGGTTAAAGGGCGTTAGCTAACTTGAAACCAAAAAATGGTACGCCGCGCAGGGTTGGTGCAGCACAACCTGGCCGTCAATTGCTTCTACTGCCTGCAAAAAGGCGTCCGCCATCTCGTCAGGAACAGCTTCATACGCCCGGGTGCGATCGGGATCAGGCAGAACTATCCTTTCCAGGAAGTTCTCAAACGTTGGGAACTCGCGGGTCAGGATGTATTCTCGCTTGTCTTGAAGTATGATTCCGTTTTCTCCCGCCAGTTCGTTCAGTAGATTATGTGAGTTGGTTCGCACAACGGTGGAGTGCCCCATCTGAACTGGTCCACCGTTATATTTAGGAAACGGAGGACAAGAGATGGCGAACAAGCGACACAA
>CANMIP010000055.1 GCA_947497945.1 uncultured Tropicimonas sp.
GAAACCATCATCAAGATGGAACCAAGGCCGGTCATGCACTAACAATCAAACCGGACCAGTCAGATCAGGCTCCTCATCATCTCCGGCGAGGAATCCGGCTGGACGCTCCACCTTTTCCTCCGCAAATCCAAACTGCGTGACGGCCGTGCCGCGCCCTTCCGATATGCAGGACCAGTTCAGTTTTCCGACTGGGACGGGGAGGCACCAATCACAGTGCAACTGGACTTGCCGGAACCATTACCACCAGCCCTCAGACCGCTGTTTGGTTTGAGTTAGCGCAAAGCTTAGTAGATCCGATTGAGTCTTCCGGTTGCCGGCACGCGTAATGATGGTGTTGGATTGATCACCCTTTATAACAGAAGACGGTGAGCCTCTTTCCATTTGTGCTTGAAAATATAACATCACCAAAGGTTTGGGGAGGGCGGATTGAAAACCCGACGATGAGCGTGGCTGAGGAAAAAAAACAATCTGCGATTCTGGGGCGATGCGTTTCCATCGATCTCGAGGTGGATCCAGAGGAGGCAAAGATATTTGCCTTTGCGGCCGTGTCGCAAGGTCCGGGCGCGCCGAGCCTTGTCGAGAAAGGGAGCAGTGACGCGGGTCTGCGGCGTCTTGATGGATTCTGCCGGGGCTTCGATCACGTCATAGGCCACAATATCCTGCGTCACGACTTGCCGCATCTCGCTGCGGCATCGCCGAGGTTCGCAAGCCTCGCAGAAGCCCCGATCGATACGCTCTGGCTCAACCCGCTGGCCTTCCCGCGCAACCCGTACCACCACCTGGTCAAGCACTATCAGGACGGGCGGCTTCAGACCGGGCGGGTCAATGATCCGGAATTCGATGCCCGTCTTGTATTCGACGTGCTGGAAAACCAGATTGAGGCCTTTCGCGCTCTCAACGAGAAATCGCCCGATGCACTGACGGCTTATCACTACCTGTGCACGCTGGGGCCGCGCAGCGCCGGATTTGACCGGCTGTTTTCAGAGATCCGGGGCGCCGGGAAGCCATGGAAGATCAGAGCCAATGCCGCAATCCGGCGTCTGCTTGAGGGTGTTGCCTGTTCGCGAATGGTCACGAAATGCCTGCGGGATCTCGACGACACTGACCGTTGCTGGCCGATGGCCTATGCGCTGTCCTGGATCTCTGTCGCCGGCGGGGATTCCGTCATGCCGCCTTGGGTCCGGGCGCAGTTTCGCGACGCCTCGCATATCGTCAAAGATCTGCGCGACAGCAATTGCGGCGACCCGAGATGCAATTATTGCCGGACCCAAAGCGACCCAAATGAGGCACTAAAACGCTGGTTCGGTTTCGAGAGTTTTCGACCAGAACCGGTCGATGCCGAAGGGCGCCCCTTACAGGAGCGCATCGTGGAAAGCGCGATGGCGGGGGAGAGCATTCTCGGGATCCTTCCCACCGGGACGGGCAAGTCCATCTGCTACCAGATCCCGGCGCTGTCCCGTTTCGACAAAATCGGTGCCCTGACTGTCGTCATCTCGCCGCTGGTGGCACTGATGGCGGATCAGGTGCAGGGGCTGGCGCGGGCGGGTATCGCCTCGGCGGTCACAATCAACGGGCTGCTGTCCTTGCCGGAGAGGCAGGATGCGTTGGACAAGGTGCGACTTGGGGATGCGGCGATCCTTCTGATCTCGCCGGAGCAGTTGAGAAGCGTTTCCGTTCGCTCCGTGCTGGCGCAGCGCGAGGTGGGGCTCTGGGTTCTGGACGAGGCCCACTGCGTCTCGAAATGGGGGCATGATTTCCGGCCTGATTACCGCTACATCGCTCGCTTCATCAAGGAGACCTCTGGCGACGAGCCCGCCCCGGTCCTCTGCCTGACCGCGACCGCGAAGCCCGATGTGGTGCGCGATATACGCGAGCATTTCCGAGAGCGGCTTGGGGCGGATCTCGTGTTGCTGGATGGCGGTGCGTCGCGGACCAACCTGAGCTTCAAGGTGCTACCGACCCAGAAGGCGACCAAGCTGGCTGATGTTTTGACGACGCTGGAGGAAGATCTGCCGGCGACGGGTGTTTCCGGCGCAGTTGTCTATTGCGCAACGCGAAGCGCGACGGAGCGAGTCGCGGAATTTCTCAAGGTGCAGGGGATGGCGGCGGAACGCTACCACGCCGGTCTTGGCGCGGATGAGAAACGCGAGATCCAGGAGGCGTTCCGGGTTGGCGATCTAAGGGTCATCGCGGCCACCAATGCTTTCGGGATGGGGATCGACAAACCGGATATTCGCCTGGTCGTGCATGGCGATGTGCCGGGTTCGCTGGAGAACTATCTGCAGGAGGCCGGGCGGGCAGGGCGGGACCGAGCGCCTGCGCAATGCGTGCTCCTGTTCAACACCGAGGACGTGGACCGCCAGTTCCGCCTGAGTGCGCGATCCCGTCTGGCTCGGCATGAAATCGGCGCGATCCTGAAGGCGGTGAAACGTCTCGATGAACGGACGCGCAAGAACGGAACGGTCGTCGCCACACCGGGCGAGATCGTGAAAGAAGAGCTGGACCGCGAATTTCAGCGTGACAGTGCGACCGACGACACGCGGGTCAAGACAGCAGTGGCGTGGCTGGAAGAGGCGACGCTTCTTCGGCGCGAAGAGAACAGGGTCCAGGTCTTCCCCGCCTCGTTGCTGGTGAAGGATCTTGCGCAGGTGAAGGCGATCCTCGACCGGGCAGAGGTCTCGGGGGCGCATCGGAAGAAGCTCTACAGCATCGTTCAGCACATCATCAACGCACCTTCGGAGGAGGGCATCTCGACCGACGACTTGAGCGGCGTAAGCGGGCTGGGCGGGCTGGCGCTACGTCGGGCGCTTACGGATCTCGAGGCCCTGGGTATCGCCAATGACGACACGAATATCACCATCTTTGTGAATATCGGCGGCAAGACCGCTTCTCTCGTCCGTTTGCAGGAAGCGGCCCGGCTTGAGGCAGACCTGGTTGCGCGGCTGCGCGAAGAAGCGCCCGATGCCGAAAACGGCGAACCTCAGCCGTTCAACCTTGCCGCCACCTGCCATGTGCTGCGGGAAGGTGGCCACGAAGCGGTTCGCCCCGACATCATCGAAGCCCTCTTGCGCGGCATGGCGCAGGATGGCCGCGACATGGAGGGCGGGCGCGGTAACCTGCATGTGCGCAAAGCGTCTCGAGGTAGCCTGTCCGTCCGCTTGCAACGTTCCTGGTCTGTCGTGGAGCAGACGGCACATCTGCGCCGGCTCGGGGCCGAGCAACTGGTGAGCCACCTTGTCGGCCGCGTTCCGAAGGGCACAAAAGGCAAGGACATCGCGGTGGAAACGACCCTTGGCGGCCTGCTGGCGGCGATCAAGGGCGATGTCATGTTGCGCGGTGCTGTAAGGGATCCCAACAAACTGATGGATCGGGCGCTGCTTTGGCTGCACGAGCAGCAGGTGGTCACGCTTGGCAAGGGCCTCTCGGTGTTTCGCCCGGCGATGACCCTGCAGATCAACCCGAAGGGCGGCCAATTCACGACCAAGGATTTCGCGCCCCTTGAGGAGCACTATACCGAGCAAACCATCCAGACCCACGTGATGGCCGCCTATGCCGAAAAGGGTCTTGAAAGCATGGCGGAGGCGGAACGGCTTTCAGCGGAGTATTTTGAGCTGGAGCAAGATGCCTTCATGCGCCGCTGGATGCCAGGGCGGAGCACCGAGTATCGCCGCCCCGCCACGAGCCAATCCTGGGAAGATATTGTCGGTTCTCTCGGCAATGGGACGCAGGAGGAGATCGTCCGGGACAATCGCGAGCAGACCAATGTTCTGGTGCTGGCCGGCCCCGGCTCCGGCAAGACGCGCGTTCTCGTGCACCGCGTTGCCTATCTGGTGAAGATCCGGCGGGAGGACCCGAGCGGCATTCTCGTGCTCGCCTATAACCGCCATGCCGCTGCCGAGATCCGGGAGCGCCTGCGGGCCTTGATTGGCGAAGAAGCAGGCTTCGTGACCGTCTTGACCATCCATGCGCTCGCCATGCGGCTTGTTGGCGCCAGTTTCGCGGGAACCGCACAGGCGGAGCGCAAGGATTTCGACACGCTCCTGATGGATGCGGTGCAGCTTCTGCGCGGTGACGGCCTGGACAAGGCCGCAGCCGAGTCTCTGCGTGAGACGTTGATCCAGGGCTATCGCTGGCTGCTGGTCGACGAATACCAGGATGTAGGCCCCGAGGAATACGCCTTGATCTCGGCCGTCGCGGGCCGGAGCATCGACGACCCAGATCTCCGTATCTCTCTCTTCGCGGTCGGTGATGACGATCAGAATATCTACTCTTTCGCCGGCGCATCCATCCGGCATATTCGCCAGTTCGAGGAAGACTATTCCGCGAAGCCGGTCTTCCTGACGGACAATTATCGCTCCTCGGGCCACATTATCTCGTCGGCCAATGCCGTCATCGAGGAAGCGGCTGAGCGGATGAAGCGGGAGCATGACATCACGGTCGATCAAGGCCGGACGAACGCGGCTCCCGGCGGGGAAATGGCTTCTCTCGATCCGGTTGCGCAAGGTCGGGTCCAGATCCTCGAATGCCCCCCCGGCAACGATGCACAGGCGATGGCCGCGCTGGAGGAACTTCAGCGACTATCCCGCCTGGTCCCGAATTGGACATGGTCGCGTGCAGCGATCATATCGCGGGACTGGCGCAAGCTCGCGCCTGTAAGAGATTTCGCCGAGGCGCTCGGCATCCCGGTCGAGATGGCGAATGAACGGCTTCCCGGCCTGTGGCGGATGCGCGAGATGCAGGTTTTCATCGAGGCTCTGCGCCGGGATCGCGCGCGCATGGTGTCGCTGATCGACCTGACCGAGATCCTGAACGCAATCCCGACATCGCGTTGGACAGATCGGATTGGCGAGGGGCTGGGGATTCTCGCGCGCGAGATGGATGATCGGACCCTCCCTGCGCCCGATGTCATCGAATGGTTTGCCGAATGGTCCCGCGATGCCTGGGGCGAACAGCGCGGGTTGAAACTGCTGACCGCCCATCGTGCAAAAGGGCTCGAATTCGACGATGTGGTGATCCTCGATGGTGGCTGGGAGCGTCCCTCTCGCAACGAGGACCAGGATGCGCCGCGCCGATTGTTCTACGTGGCCATGACCCGTGCGCGGCGAAACCTCGTCGTGATGAGCAATGACAATCACGAATATCTGCCGGAGAATTCGTCGGCGATTGTCACACGCCATGTCACGACCGATCTCACGCGGTTCCCCGGTCCGAGGCGGTATTTCCAATCGGCAGAAGCTCGCATGGTGGATCTCTCCTTCCCGGGCCGGCAGGGCGACAGGCACCCGGTGCTAAGGGCCATTTCCGAGGCGCGTGTAGGCGATCAGGTCGTTCTGGTCCGACAGGACGGTCGTTGGCACATGCAGGATGCCGGCGGACGTAGCCTGGGGCGGATGTCCAAGGGGTTTGCAGTTCCTCCGAACACGCGGTTCGTTCGTGGCGAGGTCGCGGCAATCCTTCGCTGGAGCAAGGAGGATGCGGACGAGGCCTTCCACTATACTCTGCGTCGCGACACTTGGGAGGTTGTAGTTCCGGAGTTGGTGTTCGAGAAGCTGTAGCTGAGTTCGTTGTCTGAGGTAGAATGCCAACGCCGGCCGCAGCGTACTCCGAGGCCTCGGGCATTGGATGGGCTTTGTTGCGCAAAGGGCGTGAGGCCCGGACTTCCCCTTTCCCCAGACGCACCTACAGTACAAGACGAAGAACTGGCGGTCTTATAACACTGCCCTGAAGCAACGCGGTTCGCTATCGATCTGGTTTGATCCTGAGATGCCCTGACATGCGGCCCCGACGGGCGTAAGCGCTTCACCGATTCCCTTCTGCCGTCTTTGTGTTTGTCGTGAGATTTCTGTCGTGATGAGGCAGAACATGGGACGTCAAAATGGACGGCTATTTGGACGGCTCGAGCGATGGTTTCGCGGGCCGCATGGAAGTCATCGAAGGGCGCAGCGGGCGGCGGCAGCGTAGCGAGGTCGAACGGGCGCGGATTGCGGCGGAAGGCCATGTGCCTGGCGTGAAGGTGGCGGACGTGGCGCGGCGGCACGGTGTGACGCGCTGGCAGGTTTACGACTGGCGTAGGAAGTTGGCGGCAGGCAAGCTAGCCTTGCCGGAGGATGCGGTTTCCGAGCCAGCCTTCGCGGCGCTTGTGGTTGAGCCGGCCGCTCCGGAGCCCCGATGCAAGCCGAAGGTAAAATCCGGCAAGGCGAGTGCTCGCATTGAACTGGTCGTGGCCGGGATCACTATACGGGTTGGCTCTGACATCGAGGAGGAACACCTTGAGGAGCCTGATCTGACTGGTCCGGTTTGATTGTTAGTGCATGACCGGCCTTGGTTCCATCTTGATGATGGTTTC
>CANMIP010000056.1 GCA_947497945.1 uncultured Tropicimonas sp.
GGAAACCATCATCAAGATGGAACCAAGGCCGGTCATGCACTAACAATCAAACCGGACCAGTCAGATCAGGCTCCTCAGGTGGTTTCCAAAGTCTCCGGACACGGCCACAGCAACAGCCGAAAATCGAAACGAGAAGCGCCAATCCAAGGCGTCTACTTCGGCTGCCTTCCCGACCGACGCGATGGCATCGGTGATAACTCGCAGATGATTTCTATAAATTCTGAGGCTGCGCATGATTGAGTTCTTCGTTGGCCTAAGCGTGAGCGATGTTTGCAGCGGCTGGCCAGGACTATCGCGCTATGCCTCGACACAGGCGGGGCATTTCGCCATCGGGACCATTCTTGCATTCGTTCCCGGACCGCTCAGAGCCGTTGTGTTCAGCCTTTGGCTGGCCAAGGAAGTGCCTTCAGACATTGCAGGCTGCTGGCCAAAGGATTGGGTTGCTCTGGACAGCATTACAGACTTGGCGCTGGGCGTTCTCGGAGTGGTTGTCGCGACGGCAGTGCGGACCAAATGCCGGAGGCCGCAAGTCACTGCCCCACATTATCAGAAGCAGAGGAAATCCAATGGCTGAAAAGGCGCTGGCCCGGGGTGAACCGACTGCGTTACTCGTCGTCACCGTGATGTTGTCAGCCTACGCAGAGGCGTTTTTCGTGGACGTGCCCAAATTCAACGTCGGCGACTTTTCATCGCCCGAAATCGCTTCACGCAACCATAGTGCTCCCGCGAGAAGGAAGGCTGTCGCCATTCCCGAACCGACATAGGCGAATAGGATGGCAAAAAAACTACCATCCAGAACGGCACAGAGGGATGCCGAAATCCATGACATGACCAAGGCAAGCATAACAATTCCAAAAAACATTGTCTCCCTTCCTCCTTTGACCCGGCTTCGCTGCGTTAACTTGTCTTAAGAGAGAAGTAGGAGCTCCAATTCTGGCAAGAACAAGGCAGTAATTTGATGGCAATACGACTGCGGTAGGGAAGCTTCTTGGCGCAAGATTCACAATTGCGAAGCGAAGGCGGGCGCAATTGTTTCCAAGAAACGATGCGTTCCGTCCGCTTTCAAAGATAGCAGATACAGCGCTGGGAGTTCTTAAAGTGGTTGTCGCGACGGCAGTGCGGACCAGGTGCCGGAGGCCGCAAGTCATTGCCCAACACTATCAGCAGCAAAGGAAGACCAATGGCTGAAAAGGCGCTGAAGAAAACAAATGATGCAGACGCAGCGATCGGGAAGAACCCTGGCTACGACCTGTTCACCTTCAACACCGAAGGGAACACGATATCCGTGACCCAGCACGGTGACGACGCTCTGCAACGAATATACGGCAGCGAGGCCCGGCGGTGAATGACGGTCTGTTCATCCAAGGATACATGACCCTCAAGGGTGAGGAAGCCTTGCCGGGCGCTAAGGATATGCGGGACTTTATCCCTGCCATCATTCGCGACATCGCCCCCCGCGACGGCGTCGAACGGATGCTGGCAACGCAGATGGCGGCGACCCATGTTGCCCTGGTCCGGCAGGGAGGGCGCGAGCGGTTACCGCAGTTCGAAGCTCACGAACGGGCCCACAACAAGCTGGCCCGCACCTTCGCGGCGCAGATGGAAGCCCTACGAAAACATCGCAACGGCGGCAAACAGGTAGTTCAGGTGCAGCATGTTAAGGTCGCGGACGGCGGGCAGGCCATTGTCGGGAACGTGGAAGCAGGGGGAGGGGCAAGGATGAAAGTTGACGCTAACCGCATGAGCAAGGCCCATGCGGCCCCCAGATGCACGGCCCATAGCAAGCGAACGGGCAAACCCTGCACCCAGCCTGCCGTGACCGGTTGGAAGGTCTGCCGGTTCCACGGTGCGCGGGGTGGCCACAAGGCTGGCCCGCCCCATCCACAATGGAAGCACGGTATGCGGTCACGCCAATGGACAAAGGCCCGAAAGAATATCAACGACCTTGTCCGCGCCACGCGGGAAAACGACAAACAGACAGAGTGACCACTTTCCCAGCGTGGGGATTATCCTTTCTTCAGTTAGTAAGGACTGCCCTGGCGAAATATGAGGAAACGCACTGTTTCAAACCTGAGCCGTTAATCTTCGAAACACTCTTTTGCCATCTAACGGCCCTGGAACCGTGTCCACGTCGAAACAATCCAGCAGCCACATCCAATTGTCATCGAACCGACTACCAAGCCACGGTTTCTCAGAGCTCACTGACACACATGCGGCCAAAGTATTGACGCCTGTCACAGCGCAGCCTTGTTGTCGAATTTCCGGGCCAGAAAGTGCCGTGTTCTCCTCCCATCTTCCACTCTGTCGAGCGCGTTCTTTCTGCGCTCGGGCCTACTTTTCCCTGTGAAGTTCCGGGTGCAGGAATGCTCGTGTTTTTTTTGAGCATTCCTGCCCCAATTCGGAGGCATTTTGAGGTGTCCATTAAGAAAACCCATAGTCGAGCCTCCTTTGTCCAACTGAAGTGCCAAACCACAATCGATGCCGATGACCGCAAGAGGCGACGCCTATACCGGCGGATGCTGTACTGGTTGAAGCGCTTTGTGCCAAGAATGCCCAAACGATACTGAACCGGTCGCAGTGTCGAACCGTGAAGCGGCCATAGCGCAAGCCCAAGGGATGCACTGGCGGACGTTCGCACTGCTGAACCATCACCACGACAGGCGCGTAGAGCGGGCACTGTACGGCATTGCCGACAAGTTCGGGTTCGGTGCAGAGTTGCCGGAGTTCCAAAATAGGCTGAAAAGAGGGCGGCGCCGATTCATCCGGCATCACTACGTTGGGGGGCGGTTCAATCTCTCAGCCCTTCGCGCTGGAAACCGTTCGCCCGGCCGTTCGCGGGCATCCACAATTCGAGGAATTCACGTCAGCGCACCGTGCCTCTGCTCAACAATCACTGTTGGCGCCGAGTCTGGAACTGCCATATACCTCGCCCAGTGTGTCTTAAGCGATTGGATTTGACCTATGAAGGCGAGGGCAGAGAACGCATCGGAAGAGCGCGATTATCTAGGGATCGGTCTCGCATCCAGGCCAGGCGTTTAGTTTGCGTCTCAGTTCGTTCGTAACTCGTCTGGCGGCGTTACGGGAATCTCTCCAGGTAACGTTGGGATTTCGGATGGCCCGCTCGGCGGCGCTTCGTCCGGCCTGTTGGGGGTTTCGTCGGGTTCCAACGGTCTTTCATCCGGCGGTTCGACCGGCTCTTCCGGTGGCGCAGTAGCGGGACGCTCTGGCTTCTCGCACGGATTCGGTTCCTGCATTTCGTTCGTCATTCAGTCGCCCTCCCTGCAAGTTCCGAGTAATTCCCCAACGCACAACTCAGACCATGACATACATCAATGCGGTCTCGGCGGTTGGCCAACACGATCCCAGATTCCTGAGGCAGATCCAATCGAGTTTCGTCCCGTTATTCAAGCACCAGGTCAGAAACTCGGGGACGAACGTGTCTGCGACCCACTCGGGATTGGCTGGCGGGGTGTCGATAATGCAGAGGCCAAACTGCGCCCTGACACCATCAAGCGTGGCTTTGGCACATGTGGCGGCGGGTCGCGGTCGAGCATGGCGGGTGTGTCGGCTTCCCGGCTATCCCGCCATTCTCTGATGAGCGAGCCTTGCGGGTCGAGGTCACGGTACAGGACGTTCCGTCCATCCGTTAACGCGACAACCGACAGATTCCGGGCAAGTGTGCTCTTTCCCGTCCCGCCCTTCTGTGTGTCAATCTGGATTTCTTGCATTGTCCACCCTTGCCCGCTTGGGCCTCACGCCAGCGCGACTTCGTGGGAGCGCAAGGGCGCAAAATCACGTCCGCAAGGTTGCGACAAATCGGAACCGAGTTCCTACGGGTTCCGAACACAAATGGGGGAACCAATGGGGGATAGACAGCACAAATCTCACGATTTGCCTTTATAATTCAGTTAAATGGAAATTTTCAGTGGCGACCCCTACAGGACTCGAACCCTTATCTCAACCGGTTGAGGCCGCGTGTGTGTGTAAAATCGCCCCCATATCCTTTGTGCGTATGAGCCAAGCCAACCAGCAGGCCGACATGTTAGTGTGTATAGGAATGCAAGTTAAGAATCTCGACCGGTTTCAGCGCGATAGAGCGGCCCTGTATAATGCCCATCGTTCCGTGGCTTTAGACGAAGACGCCAGCGTCTACCGCGTCGATATATTCCAGGACCTCCTGCGCCTTGCCTTCCTGCACGAGTTGCATCGCTGTGCGACAGTCAAAGCCGGGCAGAGGCTCTGACCGATACCAGGCATAGGCCATCAGTTCCGAACCCAAGCGCGGCTCGACCTTGTTGAGGACTTCGACGAGGTCGCGCAAGCGCCGCTGCGTCTTATGCGAATTGATGTGGGTGCGACGCTGCAAGGCATCCTTTCCGAGCCCGACCGTGGTGGCGATCTCTTCAGTCGAGGTGCGAAGCACCGCTGCGATCTTGCGCGGTTCGAACGGTTCGCCGTCCGCGAAGTTCGTGATGGGCATGATAGAGCCTCCATCGGTGCATTTCTGGCTTATCGCGCCAAAATGGTCGGTTTTCAAGTTTTCTGGGGGTGATCGCTCGGTGTCTCGTGAATTCTTCTTGCAACGGTGGTGCCCCGATTCTTGAACATTCATTGGCGCAATCCCCGGATTTCGTTCAACCGCGGGCATTTCCGCAGCAAGCGAGAGTTTGCAAGGAGACTGAGTTCAAGAGTGAGCGTCCGTTGAACCCGACCTGCCGGTTTTGATCGATGCCGGATTGTGTCCGCAAAAAGTAGTGGACACTATTCTATGGGCAGGCAGCGAGGCCGGGGGAACTACCCTCACGATTTCAAGCGGCGGGTTGTGGCGGAGACGATGGTCGAGGGCGCGACGGTTGCCGGTGTCGCACGCCGTAACGGTTTGAATGCCAACATGGTGTTCCCGTGGTGCAAGGACGGTCGGTTCCGGCCTGCGCCTGATCCGACGATTTTGATGCCGGTCGAAGTCGTGGACGCAATCGATGACGGCCATCGCACCACGCCCATCGTCTCCAGGATAGAGATCACGACCCGGAGCGGGCATCGGCTTGTGGTGAGCGACAGCGAAGATCCGACCGCCATCGCCAGTCTTGTGCGGGCACTCGAAGCCGTATGATCCCGGTCCCGTCAAATACCAAGGTGGGGATCGCCGCCGGGGTCACGGACATGCGGAAGGGGTTCAACAGCCTGGCTGGCCTGGGTGCTCGGACGCATCGCCGACCACAAGATCAATCTTCTCGGCGAGCTTTTGCCCTGGAGTTACGGTGCGCAGGCAGCGTAACCCGAACCAAGCGAAGCTCGCCAGACCACCTTCACCGGACGGTCACGGCATGGGCAGCCTTCAATCCGTATGACTTCAAGTGGCGTACGTGCTTGGAGAGGGCCAACTGACTGTGGTGCAGAAGTGAAAGAAGAGGACTGACACGGGCGTTATCGTTCGAAAAGTGAAGGTTGCGCCAATGCCGTGCCGCGCAACCAGAATTTCTTCGGCTCTGTCGGGAAGCGGAACCCCGCTCCCAGATCAGTTTATGTGCTTGAAACTAAAGGAGTTTACACCCACTCCTGCAAAGTAGTGCGCAATGGTGTAAAACACAATATATTCAATGGCATAGAGCCTGGCGCACTTTCGTCGAAGGTTGCGCCAGTGCCGTGCCTTGCAACCAAGACTGAGTCACGCTTTCAAGGGTCAGCGCTTCACCTATCCCCTCCTGCCCTCTTTGTGTTTGTCGTGAGATTTCTTTCGCGTTGAGCCTCAAGGTCGGGTTCGCCGGACGCTCACGTTCAAGACCTGTTTTGACACCGACGATGGTGTCCGTGGCATTGAGGAGCCTGATCTGACTGGTCCGGTTTGATTGTTAGTGCATGACCGGCCTTGGTTCCATCTTGATGATGGTTTC
>CANMIP010000057.1:2500-5766 GCA_947497945.1 uncultured Tropicimonas sp.
TCCAAGTCAAGTACACTAACCAAATGGTTCGATCCGCACGGATTGAGCCGAATGTTCCATGTCTTCGGATATGGAGCGGGAAAATGTATGACTTTTGATCAGAAAGTGAGGTGTTGGTCGAACCAGCCTGACACCGTGAGACGCAAGTCTTGCTCTTTCTGGATCAAATCAAGCGCGAGAAGGGCGTTTGGTGGATGCCTTGGCAGCAAGAGGCGATGAAGGACGTGATACTCTGCGATAAGTCCTGGGGAGCTGAGAATAAGCTTTGATCCAGGAATTTCCGAATGGGGCAACCCACCTGACAGCACTCTATTGATAGCTTCGGTTATCACTAGGTTGTTGAACCAGGTACTTTATAGCTGAATATATAGGCTTTAAAGAGCAAACCCGGGGAACTGAAACATCTAAGTACCCGGAGGAAAGGAAATCAACAGATACTCCCCTAGTAGCGGCGAGCGAACGGGGACCAGCCGAGCCATGAGAGTGACAAGAACAGTCTGGAAAGACTGGCCATAGTGGGTGACAGCCCCGTATTGGAAGCTCGATTGGACGTATTAAGTAGGGCGGGACACGTGAAATCCTGTCTGAACATGGGGGGACCACCCTCTAAGGCTAAGTACTCCTTGCTGACCGATAGCGAACCAGTACCGTGAGGGAAAGGTGAAAAGCACCCCGACGAGGGGAGTGAAACAGTTTCTGAAACCGGACGCCTACAATCAGTCGGAGGGACCTCGAGTCCTGACGGCGTACCTTTTGTATAATGGGTCATCGACTTGGTCTAACATGCAAGCCTAAGCCATTAGGTGTAAGCGCAGCGAAAGCGAGTCTTAATAGGGCGTCGAGTATGTTGGATCAGACCCGAAACCGAGTGATCTAGGCATGACCAGGATGAAGGTACGGTAACACGTACTGGAGGTCCGAACCCACACCTGTTGAAAAAGGTCGGGATGAGTTGTGCCTAGGGGTGAAAGGCCAATCAAACTCGGAGATAGCTGGTTCTCCGCGAAATCTATTTAGGTAGAGCGTCGCACGAATACCCTCGGGGGTAGAGCACTGGATGGGTAATGGGGTCCCACAGACTTACTGATCCTAACCAAACTCCGAATACCGAGGAGTACTATGCGGCAGACACACTGCGGATGCTAACGTCCGTAGTGGAGAGGGAAACAACCCTGACCTCCAGCTAAGGCCCCTAATTCATGGCTAAGTGGGAAAGCAGGTGGGACGACCAAAACAACCAGGAAGTTGGCTTAGAAGCAGCCATCTTTTAAAGATAGCGTAACAGCTCACTGGTCTAATCAAGTTGTCCTGCGGCGAAGATGTATCGGGGCTCAAGCCATGAGCCGAAGCTGAGGACTGCGTATGCAGTGGTAGCGGAGCGTAGTGTGATATAACACCAATCCTCCTTAGTCTTCTTCGGAAGACATTGGAGGATAAGGTGTTGTCTGTGAAGCCGGGCTGTAAGGCATCCGGTGGAGAGATCACTAGTGAGAATGATGACATGAGTAGCGACAAACAGGGTGAGAGACCCTGTCGCCGAAAGTCCAAGGGTTCCTGCTTAAAGCTAATCTGAGCAGGGTAAGCCGGCCCCTAAGTCGAGGCAGAAATGCGTAGACGATGGGAACTAGGTTAATATTCCTAGGCCAGGAGGATGTGACGGATCGAGACTGTTGTTCACCCTTATCGGATTGGGTGGGCCGCTAATCGGTTCCTGGAAATAGCCCTCCATCAGACCGTACCCTAAACCAACACAGGTGGACTGGTAGAGAATACCAAGGCGCTTGAGAGAACGATGTTGAAGGAACTCGGCAAAATACCTCCGTAAGTTCGCGAGAAGGAGGCCCGGGTTCAAGGCAACTTGGATCCGGGGGCACAAACCAGGGGGTGGCGACTGTTTACTAAAAACACAGGGCTCTGCGAAGTCGCAAGACGACGTATAGGGTCTGACGCCTGCCCGGTGCCTGAAGGTTAAAAGGAGGAGTGAGAGCTCCGAATTGAAGCCCAGGTAAACGGCGGCCGTAACTATAACGGTCCTAAGGTAGCGAAATTCCTTGTCGGGTAAGTTCCGACCTGCACGAATGGCGTAACGACTTCCCCGCTGTCTCCAACATCGACTCAGCGAAATTGAATTGCCTGTCAAGATGCAGGCTTCCCGCGGTTAGACGGAAAGACCCCGTGCACCTTTACTACAGCTTCACACTGGCATTAGGCCGAACATGTGCAGGATAGGTGGTAGACTTCGAACCAGGGACGCCAGTTCCTGGGGAGTCTCCCTTGAGATACCACCCTTGTTCTGCTTGATGTCTAACCGCGGTCCGTTATCCGGATCCGGGACCCTGTGTGGCGGGTAGTTTGACTGGGGCGGTCGCCTCCTAAAGCGTAACGGAGGCGCGCGAAGGTTGGCTCAGAGCGGTCGGAAATCGCTCGTTGAGTGCAATGGCAGAAGCCAGCCTGACTGCAAGACTGACAAGTCGAGCAGAGACGAAAGTCGGCCATAGTGATCCGGTGGTCCCGAGTGGAAGGGCCATCGCTCAACGGATAAAAGGTACGCCGGGGATAACAGGCTGATGGTGCCCAAGAGTCCATATCGACGGCACCGTTTGGCACCTCGATGTCGGCTCATCTCATCCTGGGGCTGGAGCAGGTCCCAAGGGTACGGCTGTTCGCCGTTTAAAGAGGTACGTGAGCTGGGTTTAGAACGTCGTGAGACAGTTCGGTCCCTATCTGCCGTGGGTGTAGGATACTTGAGAGGAGTTGCCCCTAGTACGAGAGGACCGGGGTGAACGATCCACTGGTGGACCTGTTATCGCGCCAGCGGTAGTGCAGGGTAGCTATGATCGGAAAGGATAACCGCTGAAGGCATCTAAGCGGGAAGCCCCCCTCAAAACAAGGTATCCCTGAGGGCCGTGGTAGACTACCACGTCGATAGGCCGGAGATGTAAGCATGGTAACATGCTCAGTTGACCGGTACTAATTGCCCGATAGGCTTGATTTGATCCAGTAAAAGCAAGACTGGACCAGAAGTCACACCAATGACTTGGACAATCTGATGCTGAGTGGCTTTCTTGGTTTGGTGGTCATAGCACGAGTGAAACACCCGATCCCATCCCGAACTCGGCCGTTAAGCACCGTAGCGCCGATGGTACTGCGTCTTAAGACGTGGGAGAGTAGGTCACCGCCAAACCTAGAAAACCACTCAGATCTAACTCTCAATACGAAACAAAAAGCCCGCGATGAATAATATCATCGCGGGCTTCTTGCGTGCT
>CANMIP010000058.1 GCA_947497945.1 uncultured Tropicimonas sp.
AAGGAAGGTGTTTGCGCCATCTGATAGCATCAGCTCTCTGCGCAAGCAGCACGTTGTTTTTCCACAAAATCGGCGGTGAGCCGCCGTTCGCCGCGCGCTAAACCAAAGTCCGCTCAGCGGTCCAAGTGGACAGATAGGTATCGTGAAGCAATGCACGCTTCGTGCGCAAACCGTTCACGCCGGCAACCGCACTCTCAACCATCGCATAATCGAAGCCGGCCCTTCGAGTGGCTTGAAACTGTCCTTGGTTTGACCTTGCGCGCCACGGTACCTCGCGGCGTCCGTCTGATGATGAAGTCGTGAATTGCTCGGTCAGTAGTAGAGCTGAGAAACATGTTCGGCTTCGGCGAATAGAAGCCAACGTTCCACCACCACACCAAGGGTGGCCATCAGGATGGCGAGCGAAAACGCGGCTATGAACCATCCTGAGAGGGCGCCAATCAGGACCAATGCCAACGGCACAGCGAAGAGGTTTATCAGGACGAACTGCCGCAGCTTTTCGACATGCTTGCGCGCGACCGTGTATCCCATCTCGCGCATTACGAAGTTGGGGCGGTCGTGGGGCGGGTCGAGGGAACGGACGGACGTGAGTCCGGGTACACCGAGAGCATCTTCGACAGAGTAGCGCGGCTTTTCGGCGTCAATGGCAGACCAGTAGCGTAGCTTGACACCGGCGCCCACGCTCAGGCTCATCACCGAAACAAGGGACGCCTGAAGTCCGGCGCCCGCGAAGGCTGCAAACAGGGCGAAGAGCAGCCCGCCGGTCGCCGCGGCCAAGGCGAGAAAGATCCAGGGCAAATCCGGGCGGTTCCATTGGCGGATTGTGCGCAGCGAGGCGTAGATCATTCCGGTGCAGAAAACGGTCGCAATGGCACCCGTTGCGGAAAGCCCGGCGAGCACTGGCACCATCCCCTCGGGCAGTCCAGCGATCCATATGATCCCCAGCAGGCCTGCCGGGATATAGGTCGCTACAGCTGCCACCGCCTCGCGCGAAAGCCAGGACGAACGCCATTGCGACAGCGCGCCGAGCGCCCGTTCAGGATGCCCGAGGTGGTAGGTGGACGCGAGCAGGCCGGCCGAGATCAGCATCAGTGCCAGCACAAGGGCCGCAAGGGCCGGCCAGCGGTCAAGCAGGCCAGGCACCAGGATTTCAGCGAGCGATAGCCAGAACAGCAAGCCATAGCCTGCGCCGGAGGACGTTGTGAAGAATATCACGGAATAGGCCGGGTGCATGTGTCACCTCCGCGAGGACAGGGTCCGGTCGACCCAGGCAAAGAGGGTTTCGAGGGCGGAACCGTCAGCGACGGCAACGGGCTCGGCCGGTTCGGGCGGCGGCGCGGGCCGTTGTCGTGGCGGCAGGTAACGGTTGACCGGCTTCATTCCGAACTCTTCCAGCAGGCTGAAACCCTTGCGTTCTTCCACCGAGCGCGAAACATCGCTTGCAGGATTCCCAAGGTCACCGAAGGCGCGTGCGCCGGTTGGGCAGGCGCGCACACAGGCCGGAACGCGGTCCTCCTCCTCCAGTGTCTCGTTGTAGATACGGTCAACGCAGAGGGTGCATTTCTTCATCACTCCGTGATCATGGTCATATTCGCGCGCGCCGTAGGGACACGCCCAGGAACAGAGTTTGCAACCGATGCAGGTATCGGGGTTCACAAGAACAATCCCGTCTTCCGCGCGCTTGTAGGAAGCGCCCGTCGGGCAGACGGTGACACAGTCAGGTTCCTCGCAATGCAGGCAAGAGCGTGGGAAATGAAGCGTTCCGGCCGCGCCATCGCGTTCGTATTCGTAGGAATGCACCCGGTTGAGCCAGACGCCGGACGGGTCCGCGCCATACGGGTCATGATCGGAGAGCGGGGCGGAATAGCCGCCGGTGTTCCACTCCTTGCAGGAGGTTGCGCAGGCCTGACAGCCCACGCAGATGTCGAGATCGATGACAAGTCCGAGCTTCTTGTCGGTGCTCTGTGGCAGGCAGGTCATCGGCCATCCTTCCTGAATTCCGCGCCATAGGCGAGTTTGCTCGGCGAAGGCGGCTGTCCACTGGCTCCCAGAGGTTCGAAGAAGGGCTCCGTGGTGCCTGCGCCGTCCGCTTTCTCGATCGCAACACGCAGGTCGAACCACGCGGCCTGTCCGGTGATCGGATCAGAATTGGAATAGCGGTACCCGCCCTCCTTTGCCGGAAGCAGTTCGGAAATCAGGTGGTTCAGCAGAAAGCCCTGATTGCTCTCGGGCGCGTCTGCCGAGAGCCCCCAGGCGCCTCGACGCTTGCCAATGGCGTTCCAGGTCCAGACCGTGTCGGGATTGACCCCGTCCATCAGCCGAACCTGACATTTGACCCGTCCGAGATGCGAGCGTAGCCAGACCCAATCATCATCCGCCGCCCCGATCCGATCCCCGACAGACCGGTGAATATACAGCCGGTTGGCGGCCGTGATCTGGCGCAGCCAGGCGTTCTGGCTGCCCCAGGAGTGATACATATGCATGGGCCGCTGGGTGATCGCGTGCAGCGGAAACGCATCCCGCGCCACCTGCGTCCCCTCGAATGGCGGATACCAGAACGGCAGCGGATCAAAATAGCGCTCCAACCGCTCGCGGGCGCGGTCCGGTGGCTGCCGCTCGCCGTGACCCCGCCCGGCAAGGCGGAACTTTTGCAGGGGCTCGGAGTAAAGCTGAAAGATTGTCGGCTCCGGCGAAAGCCGGATGCCCTTTTCGATGCCCCAGTCCAGATAGCCGCGATTGGCGTGCTTGAAATAGGCGTGGCTCGGGTCCAGCCGATGTTCGAAAAAGGCGCCGTTGTCGATATAGCGCTGCAGTTGATCCGGGTTCGGCGCGCCCTTGCCGAACTCGGTGCCGTCACCACGGAACCCTGAAAGCGGGCCAATCCCCGGCTTGCGTTCGTGGTTGACGATGTAGTCGGCATATCCGCCCGGATAGCGCGGGCTGCCATCCTCCGTGGTGAAGGCCGGCAGGCCAAGGCGAGCCCCGAGATCGATCAGCACTTCCTGAAAGCCCCGCACGTCGCGATCCGGTTTCACCACCGGATGCCGGATGGAATCCGCGAGGTAATCCGGCTCCGATATCGGCCGGTCGAGCAGCGAGATGCAATCGTATCGCTCAAGGTAGGTCGTGTCCGGCAGGATCAGGTCCGCAAACGGCACGGTCTCGGAGTAATAGGCGTCCGAGTAGATGATTTTCGGGATGACGTAATCGCCATTCTCGTCTGTTTCGGTCAAGGCATCGAGCGTGCCGGGAACGTTCATCGAGGAGTTCCACGCCATGTTGGCCATGTAGAGAAACAGCACGTCGATCCCGTACGGGTCCTTCCTGGCGGCATTGTTGATGACCATGTGCATCAACCCGTGCGATGACATCGGCGCATCCCAGGAGAACGCCTTGTCGATCCGGTTCGGCCCGCCCTCTTCGTCCAGCAGCAGGTGTTCGGGCCCGTGCGGGAACCCAAGATGCGGACCACCAAGCGGCATTTCCGGCTTGATATCTCCCGAGGCCCCATGCGGCAGCAGGTTCGGCGGGGTCTGTTTGGGATAAGGCGGCTTGTAGCGGAAACCGCCAGGGCAATCGATGGTGCCCAGCAGGATCTGGAGGATGTGGATCATCCGGCATGTCTGGAAGCCGTTGGAATGGGCGGAGATCCCGCGCATGGCATGCATGGAGACAGGACGCCCGATCATCTTGTCATGCTTGCGCCCGGCCCAGTCCGTCCAGGGTCGATCCAGCACGATCTCCTCCTCGAACGCGACGCGGGCCAGTTCGGCGGCGATGCGGCGGGTCTGTTCCGCCGAGACGCCGGTTTCGGCGGCGACGGCCTCGGGGGCGTAGTCCGGCGAGAGAAACCGTTCGGCCAACAGCTCGAAAACAGGGCGGGCCTGACGCCCGTCGGGCAAGGTGCGCGCGCCGGTCATCGCGGCCCGCGCATCAGGGTTCATCGCGTTGCTCAACTGCTGCGTTTCGGTGTCGAAAACGAGGGCCGCGCCGTCCTCATCGCGCGCAAAAAGCCCGTCATCGGCAGCACCGGCATCCTGGATCACCAGCCAGCCCGAATTGGTGTACCGGCCAAGATAGTCCAGATCGATGGTCCGGTTGCGGAACATCTCATGGATCAGCGCGCCGACAAACAACCCGTCCGTGCCCGGCTTGATGCTCACCCATTCATCGGAGACCGCAGCGTATCCGGTCCGTACCGGGTTCACCGAAACGACCTTGCCGCCGCGCCCCTTCAGCTTGCCAATCCCGGCCTTGATCGGGTTGGAGGCGTGATCTTCCGCCACGCCAAAGAGCAGGAAATACTTCGTGTGTTCCCAGTCCGGATCGCCAAATTCCCAGAAGGCCCCGCCAAAAGTATAGAGCCCGCCAGCGGCCATGTTCACCGAACAGAACCCGCCATGCGCGGCGAAATTGGGTGTGCCATATTGCATTGCCCAAAGGCCGGTCAGCGACTGGCTCTGGTCTCGCCCGGTGAAGAAAGCGAGCTGCTTCGGGTCGCGTCTGCGGACATCGCCGAGCCAGCCGGTGGCGATCTCCAGCGCTTCGTCCCAGGTGATTTCCTCGAACTGCCCCGAACCGCGCGGCCCGACGCGTTTCATCGGCGCCTGGAGCCGGGCGGGAGAGTAATGTTGCATGATGCCGGCCGAGCCCTTGCCACACAGGACGCCCTTGTTGACCGGGTGGTCACGGTTGCCCTCGATGTAGCGAACCTTGTCGCCCCTGAGGTGCACGTCGATGCCGCACCGGCAGGCACACATGTAACAGGTGGTCTTCTCTATACGGTCGCCTACCGGCTGGTTCAGGTCGATCGGAGGCGATGAACTCATGCTTTTGGTGTCCTCGTCAGAGTGTTTCCGTGGCGCTGATATGCGACCATCCGGAAACCATGCGACAGAGTTTGCCGCCCGGGCAATCCGGCAAACACTCTGCGCTGCAGCACTGCAGCGGCGAGATTGCTTGTGTTTCATAGTTTGGGAACGGTCATGGCGATGGCCGCACCGACCAGTTTCCTGGAATGGCGGCCGTGCCGCCAAAGCGGGTTTCTGTGATCCTGGAGGCATCCCGGGCCATGGACTCAAGGCTGTTGGTTGCTGCGGTTTGAACCGAATTCGGCAATGGGCCGTTCGCGCTCCTTTGTTACTGACGACTATATGTCCGCTTTTGCATGCGTTGGATGCCGCGGACGGATGCGCGGAAGTTGATCGCGGATGATGAAAAAGCCGCCCCGCGCAGCGGGGCAGCCGTTGGCTATTCGCCGAACCAGAAGCACCTAGCATGAGCCAGTAGCCCTTCATCATTTTTCTGGTCGGTCTCGAAGGCTGTCCAAGGCAGGAACCAGTCCTGAACCTCCAACA
>CANMIP010000059.1 GCA_947497945.1 uncultured Tropicimonas sp.
TGTGTCGCTTGTTCGCCATCTCTTGTCCTCCGTTTCCTAAATATAACGGTGGACCAGTTCAGATGGGGCACTCCACCATGATCTGAGACGAAACAGAGCGCCCATTCGCATAATGATCAGCTCCAATGCTGTCGGAAATTCAGTCTACTGGGGTCAGGACCTGCAAGCCTCACGCCGGGACGGTAGTCAGCTTCCTGCGCATTGCGGTCGTTGACCCGAGTTCAGCGTTTCGCGGGTGCAGCAACGGTAGTGAGGCACATGCTGCGCCACACCGGACGTTCGCTGAATTCGCGGCGAACGGCAGTGGCGAGCCCATTCTTCGGAATGCTGCGCTTTGCACGACAGACAGCTTTGCCGACTTTTGCCGTCATCCGATCGTTTTCATCAGATGACGGATTTGGACAACAGCCAACAAACAAAAGGCGAACAATCCCGCCTCTGAGCACCAATCCATGGACCGTAGAAAGAAAAGACCTGGGGCCGTTCTCATGCTATCGTGGGTCAATTTACTGGGAGGGACCAATGCGCGTTTTTGAAAGCCCACACGAGAGTATTGTCATTCGGAATTGCTCAATAACTGAACGAGTGTTTGAAGGTCTGACGGGTCGTCCAGATTCTGCCGTTATCACCGATGGGCCTACTGGTCGTTCCCTTACGGGCCGCGAGTTGATGGATGGCGTACGGTCTCTCGCGGGAGGATTGGCGGCCTCTGGCGTGAAAAAAGGTGACGTTATCGCCCTGATGGCACCCAATATTCCCGAATTCTTCATCGTATTCCACGGGATAGCCTGGGCCGGGGCCATCGTGACAACAGTCAATCCGACCTTCACTGCAAACGAATTGCAGCACCAGTTGAACGATTCCGGCGCGATAATGCTGGTGACCATCGGCCCCTTTCTCGCCCTCGCGCGACAGGGCATCGAGGGCACCAATGTCCGGAAGATTGTCGTTGTTGGAGACAGCGAAGAGGGGGCCACGCCCCTGTCCGACCTGATGGGTCACCCGCAGCAACGCCAGGCTCCCGTCGATCCGGCCGACGACGTTGTCGTCCTGCCATACTCTTCCGGCACGACCGGCTTGCCCAAGGGGGTGGAACTGACCCATCGAAACCTTGCTGCAAATGTCGATCAGGCGCAGGCCGCCTCCCGGTTGGCGCCCGGAGAAACAACCCCGGCCTTCCTGCCGTTCTTTCACATCTATGGTATGGAGATCCTGCTGAACGTCTACGTCGCAATGGGCGGAAACATCGTCACGCTGCCAAGGTTTGATCTCGAACTGTTCCTGCGGATCATCGAAGAACGCCAATGCAGCCGGCTCTACATCGTACCGCCCGTCGCGATAGCTTTGGCCAAGCATCCTCTTGTAGATCAGTTCGATCTGTCCTCAGTCAAGCTGGTCCTGTCGGGCGCAGCACCCATGGGCGCAGAAGTCGAACAGGCAGTGTGTGCCCGCCTGGGATGTGACACGACGCAGGGCTACGGTATGACCGAGATGAGCCCCGTCAGCCACATCATGCCATTGGGCACGACCCGCGCAGGCTCCGCGGGCCCAGCCTTGCCAAACACTCGTTGCCGGATCGTGGACCCGGACTCCGGAACGGACCTCGGCCCTGATGATATTGGCGAGTTATGGGTTCAGGGCCCGCAGGTCATGAAGGGCTACCTCAACAACCCTCAAGCCACGGAAGAGAGCCTCGACGCAGAGGGCTGGCTGCGAACCGGCGACATCGCAAGCATCGATGCCGACGGCTATCTCTTCGTTCATGATCGCCTGAAAGAACTGATCAAGTTCAATGCGTTTGCAGTTCCGCCCGCAGAGGTCGAAGCGGCCCTCTTGTCTCACCCGGATATCCTCGACGTCGGCGTGATAGGAGTGCCCGATGAAGAAGCCGGCGAGATCCCGATGGCGTTTGTCGTGCCCAGGGACGGATCGGAAGTTACGCTTGAGACTGTTCAGGCACATCTCGAAACCCTCTTGGCCCACTACAAGCAGGTTCGGCGACTACGCATCGTAGAAAGCATTCCCAAGACAGCCTCCGGGAAGATCCTCCGACGTGTGCTGCGGCAAGAAACCGACGCATCTGCGTAGGCTGCTCTCCGAGCCTCCTCGCCAAAACGGACTTTGCCGAAAACCTGCCCAATAGCCGCATTGCGCAGGTAGCACCCGTTGCCGGGCTCCACCTGAATGGCGGCTTCGTCCGCGGTCCTGTCCTTGGTGTGGGTCGCCGTGAATGTCCGGTCCTCGCTCGACTTGCGGGATGCCGGGTCGGAATGAAAGGCAAAGCTGCGGTTGCAGCGAATGACCGGAAGGTCGGAATTTCGTTGAAAAACTCTTCGCTGCATGCACAGTGGAACGGCTTTGGAGTTCGGCGCAAGCGTCTTCTTTTCAGGCGCTTTGCGGTTTCTGCGGTGCGGGAAAGACCTTAGCCAGTTTGCGGAGGTTCTGGGCGGTTGCTGCGAGGAGGGATTCGTCGTTCGCGCCGTTGGGACCGCGTAATCGGAGGCGGCGGAGACCGAGAATGCGTTTGAGGTGGGCAAAGAGCATCTCGACCTTCTTTCGGAGCTTCATCGAGATTTCGTACTGTTTGGTCTTGGCGATGTCGCGGGCTACCTGCCCAGCGTCTTCATGTTCCTCGCGGGTGATCGTTCGCGCTTGTGCATTCGGACAGCACTGCTGCTTCGATGGGCAAGCTTGGCAGGTCAATTTCAGCGCCCGGTATTTCGCTCTGCCTTTCCCGGCCTGACCTCTGGACGGGTCCGAGTAGTTGCGGCGGAACTGCTTCAGGCCGTGGCCTTCAGGACAGATGAACTGGTCATTCGTGGCGTCCCACTCGAAGTCGTCTCGGGACCAGGTGCCGTCCGTTCTTTCGCTCTTGTCGATCACCGGGATATGCGGTGCGATCTTGCGGTCAACCAGCCAGCCGAGCATCGGCCCCGATCCGTATGCCGTATCCGCTGCCCGGCAGTTGATTGCGAAGCAATCAATGAGAGGGGCGATCAGACGTTCAGGGTGCAGGTCAAACCGGTCCTTTGCCTTTTCCAGCATGGTGCGAGTTGCTCCAACCTCCGCCTGGCGGATGGACCGCGTCGCCTCGACTCCGACGATCACAGAGTAATCCGTGTCGATCAGGTAATTGTCGGAATAGGCGAAGAATGCCCGTCCTCTATGGGCGGCCGTCCATTGGCTTGCAGGGTCCGAATGCGAGATGCGCTTCGGTGTGACCGCCGTTGCGGCGCCAAACGCCTCCTCGTCCAGCGTATCGAGATATTCTCGTACCGCGCGTGGCGCCGCTGCTGGATCGATCTGGGAGACGTCCCACTCTTCCTTCAGCGTCGCGTTCTTCTTCCTGGCGTCGGCCCCGATCATGCTGGCATCGACTGCAAAATTGCGGCCGCCCACCAGACCTTCCTTGATGCAACGCGCTACCGTGCCCTCGAACAGATGACGCAGGAGTTCGCTCTCTCGAAACCGACCATGCCGGTTCTTGGAAAACGTGGAATGGTCAGGAACCTGATCCGTCAGATCAAGCCGACAGAACCACCTTTACGCCAGATTGAGATGAACCTCCTCGCAGAGGCGCCGCTCGGAACGGATGCCGAAGCAATAGCCGACAATCAGCATCCGGATCAGCAGTTCGGGATCAACCGACGGGCGTCCGGTATGGCTGTAGAAATCCGCGAGATGCGAACGAATGCCGTCGAGATCCACAAAACGATCAATCGACCGCAGCAGGTGATCCTGCGGAACATGCTCCTCCAGCGAGAACTCGTAGAACAAGGCCGCTTGTGCCTCTTGCCTCGGTCCCATCATCGAAAATCCTCCCGCTCACCGAGAGAATTGAACCAGTCGCTGGCCACCCGATCAAGGAGGAGTTTTTCAACGGAATCTCGGCAAAGCAGACCTGACATAGGTTCTATGGCTAGGCGTCGGCACAACCAAGCTGTCGGGTCCGCTTCCTGCGCATTCCCAACCTTCGTGCTCCATGACAATTTCGCAATTGCAGCATGAACCTGGAACGCGCGACCGGCCCAAGGACGAAGCCGCTCGCGCGGCAATGGCGCCTGTGGCTGGTGTTTGGCACTGATCTGACCGCAGCGTATTTGGGACAGGGCGCGTCTGTCTGACGATTGAGGTTTTCTCAATCGACAGACAGGAGGTTCCGATGAAGGAGGAGAGAACCATGCCGCAGCGGCAGCGGATGATCGAGGACATGCGGATCCGTGGGATGGGCGAGAAGTATCAGAAAGCTCATATCCGGGCGATCAAGGACTTCGCCGCGTTCCTCGGGCATTCACCGGA
>CANMIP010000060.1 GCA_947497945.1 uncultured Tropicimonas sp.
GGTCGTGATGCCATCTCTGTTCTCCTTTGCGACACGATACGTGTTCAAAGGAGCGGCACAATTCCGGGACAGGTCCAAAAAGCTCCGACCGGGTTGTTGTTCAGAGCGACGTGGATCTCGTCGAAGAACTCGGCGTTGTTGGCATGAACGGTATTGTACTGAACGCCCGAGACATTGATGAAGGTTTCTTCTGGCGGGTTTTCTGCCTCAGCAAGAGAATACACGTTCAATCCGGCCTTGATCTCGGCAACCGGGCCTTTGGTTCCGCCGTCGGCATCCGGAGAGCGTCGCAACAACAACCAATGCTCATTGGTCTTGGTCCGAAGCTCGAAATACCCGTCCGGCACTTCTGTCTCATCGTCGTTGTGGATCAGAAGGTATTTTCCACCCTCTCCCTTGTCCGGACCCAATGCGCCAATATCGGTCACGTATTCAAAAGCCGCATCGTCCAGAAGTCCAAGCAACCCGGCAGGAAGGTCGATGACGACCGGCCCCTCGGAAATGTCCACATTCGCACCGATGTAGATCGTGGTTGTGTTCGGTGTCAGCCAGATCGACCGCGCATCCATGAGCGTCTCGGTGATCACGATGTCATTGGGTCTGGCCCCGACCTCCTCGTAGCCCTGGAACATTGCCCGCAAGGACGCGATCTTCATCCCGTCCAGGAAGGCCGTGGTGGCACGGATCAGGTCGAGATTGTCGAAGGCCTTCTCGACGGCCTCCGGCGACGGCATGCCGTCGAAGAACTCCAGTTTTCCCAGTGTCTTCGTCGTGACCGCATCCGGAGTAATGACGCTGTCGGGAACATCGGCCGCGAACTCGGGTGCGGCCTGGGCCGCGAATCCGAAGACTGCGGTCAAGGCCGTTGCTGCGAGCAATGTGTTTTTCATGTGGCTTTCTCCTCGGCGGGAACAGGTATGGTTCATTTGACCTTCATGACGTCGGGCAGCTTCCAGCCGCTTTCCATCCACCCCTCGGAGGGGCCGTAAAGCCGGAACAGCAGGAAGAAATCTTCGCCAGTCGCGATCCAGTTGCTTTCAAGCCCTTCGGGCGCCTGTGGAGCGAAGTAGACATCAACAGAACCATCGTCGTTCTGTTGCATTTCCGACAAGTTGGGCGTTGCAAGGCCGACCCGTTCGTTGCCTTTGACGAAGCCCTTTGTCTTCATGCTGTAGACGATCACCGACCAGAAATCTTCAGCGGGGGTATCTGCCGGGACATTCAGCTTGTAGGTATCCTGCCCGTTCAGCATCCCGCCATCGCTGTCTGTCAGGCCCGTCAGGTAGAACGTCCCTCCTCCAAGCGCTTCTGGCAGATAGGTGATCCAGAAATAGGAACCACCCGCACGGTCGTCGATCAGGACCTTGTCCTGGGTCACATACGGGAAACCCGCTTCGGCCTGGCCCTCTGCGAAGGCCCAGACGCCCCACTTTCGGTCTTCCCAAAGAGGAACAACAGAGCGTGTGGTGAAATGTTCCTGCATGCTGTCGTAGGCGCATTGCAAGCCTTCCATCATTGCGGCCTGCATTTCCTCGTTGGGCTCGAAGGGCTCGCCCCGAACCATTCCGATAGAGGCGAGCATTGCCATCATCACCTTGTCCTGTTCCAGAACAGGTTCGCGTTGGATGACCGTGTTCAGGTCGGTGAAGAAAGTCATGTCATAAACCGGCAACGTGTCGATCGGATTCTTCTTCACGTCGATGAACTTGGTCGCTGGCGGGTTGTCTGCATCCGCCAAAGCGTAAACCCTGAGGGTCTGCGCGTAGGCTGCCTGGTCTTCGCTCGTGCCGTCATTCTTGGCGACAGGGCGAAACGCGAAATGAACCCCGTAGGTGTTCGACCGGTGGACGAAATACCCTTCGCTCGGGATATCGCCCTCGTAGCCGTCCGGAACAATGAGGTACTTGCCGCCTTTTCCCGCGTCTTCGCCGGTGGTTCCGACATCGAACAGCGGTACCTGCCATGCGTTTACAATGGTTCCGAAAAACGCGGCCTTCTCGCCGGCCGGAGGGACATCGATCACGACCGGTTCTTCAACGGAGATACCGCCACCGAAAACGTATGGCGTCACGTCGTTGGCGGTCAGAAAACCGTGACGGCTGTCCATGGGTTCGCTCATGTAGGCGATGACACCCCGGTCAGCACCGGCGTCGCGCTGGATTGCGAGTTCGATGTCAAACGCACCAACCGCAGGCATGCCCCAGATCGCCGCTTCGCAGGACCGCCGCACGACGGTCTCGCGTGCGACGTCGCTCATTTCAGCCGCAACAGGCCCTGACAGAAGCGCCACGGCCATCACGGCAGCCAGCACGTGATTGACAGGACGGGAGTTCGGTTTCATTGCCATTGGCATCTCTCCTTCGGGCACAAGTGGTATTGAAGAGTTTGATTGCCACAACGCAGGCGAGTGTGCGTATCATTTCACGACAGCAATCGGGTTCAGTTCACGGATATGCCAAAGACCGCCCCCATGATTTCGGCCAAGGCGCTTGGCGCCATGCCCCAGTTTGCGCTTGAGGCATGCGGGCAAAGACCGTTGGAAAGGGCAATGAAACGTTCCGGGCTGCCATATCGCTTTGTCGAAAACCGCGACGGATATATCTCGAAACATGCCCTTGCGACGTTCATCCACGAGGTCGGGTGTGCTTCAGGCGAGGAAAGTATCGGCCTGCTTTGGGCGCCGCATCTTTCGGTATCGGACTACGGCGCATGGGGCGACTACGTCCTTTCCGCGCCGAACCTGGGCGCAGCGCTTACACGATCGGCAAAGGCGATTTCCTACCATTCAAGCGCTGACAGGATCGACTTCCAGGTGCATGGCCCCCTCTCCTGGTACGGCTACCGCTTCGGCCTGAGGGAGCACATCGCCTACACTGACATCGCCTTCTCAGCCGTCGGCGTTTTTCTGAGCGTGTTCCGGCAGTACCTCGGTAAGGAGTGGGTGCCGGAGCGGTTGCTGATCGACACGTCAAAGCCTGTTGGTGGCAACTGGGCCGACGAGGTCTTCGGATGTCCGGTGCACTGGGATCAATCAGCCCTCGGAATCGTGTTTTCGAGCGACGTGTTGGAAGTGCCTGCAAGGGACCGGAACGCGGTCGCAACAATCGAGGACATTGCCCGAGAGAGAGCCGGCGGCCCGCCCATTTCATTTTCCGAAAAGGTTGCCGCCGTGGTTCGATTGCAGCTTGATGAAGGCGCAGTGTCTGCCGAACGAGCCGCAAGGAACCTCGACATCGGGGTTCGGAGCTTGCAACGAGCGCTCTCTGTGGATGGTTGCACGTTCCGCAACATCGTGAATGCGACTCGGATCGAACGTGCAAAGGAATTGCTCCGCCATGGCGGGATACCGATTTCTTCCATTGCATTTGACCTTGGATATTCAACAGCGAACAACTTCAGTCGAGCCTTCAAGTCGCAGGCCGGCCTGTCGCCCAGCCAGTACGCACTGGCTTCTCGCGGTGAAGTGCAGCAATTCGGATAAGTGCCTTTGTGCCCCGCCGACGCCCGATGGAACATCGCCGAGCTCCCTGCTTGAGCGCCAAAGGGGCCGTTCGCCACCACCGTATTCAACGACAGGTTTGGGCCGTTCTCGCCCCGTGAACGTTTGCTTCGCCCGCGAAGTGCTTCGCTCGAGCAACGTCCGTTGAGCGCAGGAACCAGCCTCAACCTTAATCGCACATAAATGGCTCCTGACGCCAAATCCCGACTTGGCCCTTTTGTGCGCACCTGCGAACGGATCGGCTTATGGGGCCATCGATAGGCATGTTTGCGGCTCCAATGGAGGCCGATATTGTCTGTGCATTTGTGCACGAAGGTGGATTTTCCGAGTCGCTAAGTGCAACCCGAGGGACTTCTTTTTGAAAGGAACGTCCATCGCGCGGTGGCTCCTTCCTACCTGATCGCTCGATATACCCCGCCCTCGGCCTGATGGCATGCCCTCACAGGCGCTGGGAGAGGCGTCAGATGCCACTGCGGTCATCGGGCATGCCGAGACGCAGGAACTCGTGAAGGCGTCAGGGAGTGAGGAGGGCGTGCCGGGCGAGCCTATGCGCGAGGGGCAGAGGCCGAGGTTTCAGCTGGAGCGATGGGAGTGTCGGGGAGATGGGTCGGGGCGAGGCGCTCGGTGCGGCGGTCAGAGGCGATCGGACATAATGTCTGATCACCACCTGAGCCGAGGTACCGCTGGAGTGCCCCATCTGAACTGGTCCACCGTTATATTTAGGAAACGGAGGACAAGAGATGGCGAACAAGCGACACA
>CANMIP010000061.1 GCA_947497945.1 uncultured Tropicimonas sp.
TGAACCTTGGTGAGGCCAATACTATCGGACCTCGTTTGCCCTTGGAGACCGACCGCCGCGATCACACCATGTCATTCGCGGCTGACAGAATGAATGGCCGGTTCAGTTTCGTTCAGCCCTTGCGCTGCGGTAGCGTTCGGCTCGTATTGGGTGTGCGATTCACCACTGTGCTCCGGATCCGCCCGGGCCATTTTTCAGAAGGAACGCAAGGCACTCGGGTTGGTCCCAATCCCTTCATTCAAATCTGTTGCAGTCCGGCGGAATGGGCAGAAGGCCTCGCCGTTGCCAGCTTTTGCCGGTCGAGCAATCGGGAGCCTGGTTGCGATCACAAGAACAAGCGCCCGAACAGGACTGCGCCGCCAGAAAGCAGGAACGCCGACTTGAGCAGAATGTTCGAGAACCCGATCAACCCGTAGGAAATCAGGCCAAGCCCCGTGCCGGTGATGCAAAAGGCGATCAACGCTCCAACGGGATCATGCTCCAGGTTGATGATCCCGGGGTTGGCGATCATCGAGAACGGGATGATATAGAGGCCGATACCGAGCGCCATGGCGGTCACGGCGACACGCAGCCAGTTTTCCCCAACCATTCCGGCAGCGATGAACACCGCGCCGCAGACCGGCGGCGTGATGGTGGACAGCAGCGCGAACCAGAAGACGAAAAGGTGTGCCTGCAGGGGTTCCAGCCCAAGCTGGATCAGCGCGGGGCCGGCAACGGACACACAGACCACATAGGCGGCGGTCGTCGGCACCTCCATCCCCAGAAGGAGGCAGGCGAGGGCGGTCAGGAACAGGGATGGCCAAAGCATCCCCCCCGAGCCCGACAGGATGACGGAGGTCAGCTTGACCCCCAACCCGGTGATGGACAGCACCCCGATCACGATCGACGCGCACAGGATGATCGAGGCAATCATCGACACCTGTTTGGCCGCCGTCAGAAGAACCTTCTCGAAGCGTTTGGCCGTTCTACGCGGATCAAATCTAAGATCCTTGCCAAGGAACAGCAGAAGGGCCGCGGCCAGGATAGCAATGCAGGCCGAATACTGCGGGGTGAACTTCCAGTAGAACATACCCAGCATCAGCACGGTGAAGGGCACCAGGAAGAAGCTCGACGTCACGATGACATCGCGCCCCGGGGGCTGGTCCTCAACGTTGATTCCGCTCAGGTCGAACCGGCGGGCGTAGGCGTTGATGCCGATCCAGACCGCGATGAAGAACAGAAGGGCGGGTAGCACCGCAGCCGCCATGATCGAGGTGTAGGGCGTTCCCGTCAGCTCGACCATCACGAATGCACCGGCCCCCATCAAGGGAGGCATTATCTGCCCGCCAGAGCTTGCCACTGCCTCGACTGCCGCGGCGAGTCGTTTGGGGTACCCGAGGTTGGTCATGGCCGGCAGTGTGATCGCGCCGGTTGAGGCCACATTGGCCGAGGCCGATCCCGAGATCGACCCGAAGAGCGCCGAGGAAATCACCGAAACCTTGGCCGCGCCGCCCTTGAGATGCCCGGCGGCAAAGGCGGCGACGTTCATGAAGCCGCTCCCGGCCTCGCCGGCATTCAGGACAGCGCCAAAGATGACGAAGATTGACACGACGCCGACGGAAACAGCGGTCAGGCTGCCCCACAACCCGCCCTCGGCAATGGTCATGGTCCCCAGGAAACTGTTCAGCGGCGCGCCGGAATGGCCGAACTCTCCGGGGATCAGATTGCCGAACAGCGCGTAGAGGAGCGCGATGGAGGCCACCATCGGCAGCGGCCAGCCAATGGCGCGCCGTGCGGCCTCAATCACGGTCACCAGCAGGACAATGGCGATCCCCAACTGGAACCGGGATTCCAGAAAGCCATATTGGTCCGCCAGCATGTTGTGGTTGAAAGCAACCCAAAGCGCTGCGCCGGACCCGAGGATCGTCAGCAGGGTCCCGGTCGCAAGGCCCAAGAGGCTTTTTGGTTCGAACAGGAGAATGAACGGCAGCACCAGCGCCATGTGAACCGGCCGGCTGACCAGGTTGGGCACAAGCCCCCAGAAGATCAGGCTGAGGTGGAACGCAACGAGGCAAAAGGCAAGCGCCAACCACAACGCCTTCCCCGTCCGGCCCCACTGGAACGTCTGCTCTTCCATCACCTGCCTCTCTGGTCTGGTTGCGCGAAAGGCGTTCCGCGCAACCGATTGGTCTTGCGCCGTCAGGGGCGGATCACATCTGCTCGGGCGTGAGTTCGATGCCGGCTTCCTTGTAGTAGCGGGCAGCGCCGGGATGAATCTTTCCGGAGATATTCGCCATGAGCCCGTCTGTCACACCGTTCCACCAGGGGGCGGCACCGGCCATGTCTGCCTTCGCTTCCCAGAATGCCTTGGTCAGCGCGTAGGCGGTGTCATCATCCATCTTGGTGGTCGTGTAGGTGACCACCGGCAAGGAGGTCGTTGTGATATCTGCCTCCTGACCGGCATAGGTTCCGGCGGGAATGGTCAGCCGCGTGCGCTTGGTGGCCGCGACCTGCTCGTCATCCAGCGACAGAACCGTAACCCCGGTCGAGGCGGCCGCCTCGACAACGTTTGGAGCGGGCCAGGAACCGGCGGTGACAAAGCCGTCGATCTGGCCGTTCTTCAGGGCCGGAACCGCATTGGACAGCTCGACATCCGCAATCTCGACCTTGCCTTCAAGGCCGAAGAGGCCAAGATACTTTTCACCTTCGCGAGCCCCGAAAGAGCCTTTGCCCATCAGGATCGTCTTGCCTTCTAGGTCTGCAAAGCTGGTTGCGCCACTGTCGGCGGACATCACGAAATGCATGGTCAGGGACGGGATCGGGAACAATGCCCGGATCTCGTCGAAGGACGGGTCACCCTTACCTTCGAACATCGCCTTGCCGCCCTGGGCGAGCTTCACCAACACCGGCGGCGTTGTGAACACGTAGTCGCCGCCGCGCGCGCGAACCTCCATCACGTTCTGGGTCGACCCCTGGCTTTCCTCGACGGTGACGATGATATCGCCGCCCGAAGCGGATTTCATCGCCTCGGCGATCTGAACGCCCATCTGGTAGTAGGAGGATGTCGACTTGGCGGATTTGTAGGTGATGCGCGTTTCGGCGTTGGCTGCACCAGTTGCCATGATGCTCGCGGCGGCCAGAATGGCGGCAGGTTTCAGTATCTTGAACACGTTGCTCTCTCCCATTTTTTCCAGAGTCATCTTGCGCATGGAGGGCGAGTATTCAAGCGGCGTGGCCCGATGGAGGCGCGTTCCGGTGACGCGCCAGTTGCTGTGGAGCAATACGCGACGGGGTCACAGGGGCCATTTTGGCCTGACCGATCTGCGTGCGGTTCGGTTTGCCGATGACGACCTGTGTGGCTGGATCATCGGCCGGGAAGGTGTGATCTTTGTCATCAAGGACGGTGGCTCGACCTGGTACGAGCAGAATAGCGGCCTCACGGTCAATCTTTACGGTTTTGCGATCTCGGCAAAAGGCGAGAGGGCCTTTGCCACCGGCCAAGCCGGCGTTGTCATTGCAACGGAGTGGAGAAAGAAGGACTTGTTCAAGTAGACGATGCAAGCCTCTCAAGTTTGATCGCGAGATGCTTGTTGCCACAGGCGTTCTCCGTTTTCCATGCATGTCCGGTTCGAAGAAGCCAATCTATGGCAAACGAGTGCTGATGAATGGTCGGTTAGGGCCGAGGCTGTGTAGAAACTCGAACTGTGGGTATACTCGTCTTCAACAGTTTGAGGCAGGCATGCCGGGCTATAT
>CANMIP010000062.1 GCA_947497945.1 uncultured Tropicimonas sp.
TGGATTTCGTCACCGTCGCGGGGGCCGATGGCGCGCCCGTGCAGCGGACGGTGGTGATCGGCGCGGCACAGAGCGTCGACGGCGCCGAGATGGTCGAGATCCTCTCCGGCCTGTCGGAAGGCGAGGAACTGGTGGCCGGCCATGAGTGATCCCGTCCACACGACTCCGCTCGGCATTGCCGGCGGGCTGACCCGCGCCTTCATCGGCTCGGCGCTGACGCCGCTGATGATCCTGGCCTCGCTCGCGGTCGGGCTGGTCGCGCTGGCGAGCCTGCCGCGCGAAGAGGAGCCGCAGATCTCGGTGCCGATGGTGGATATCCACATCCAGGCGCCCGGCCTGCGCGCCGCAGATGCCGCCAAGCTGGTGACCGAGCCGATGGAGACGATCGTGCAGGGCATCAACGAGGTCGAGCATGTCTATTCCCAGACCTCGGATGATTACGCGCTGGTCATGGCGCGGTTTCTCGTCGGCACCCCGGCCGATTCCGCGATCCTGCGCGTGCATGACAAGGTCCGCGCCAACCTGGACCGGATCCCGGTCGGCATCGACGAGCCGCTGATCGTCGGGCGCGGCATCGACGATGTCGCCATCGTCTCGCTGACCCTGAGCCCCAAGCCGGAGACCGGTGTCAGCGCCAATGACCTGACGCGGATTGCCCGCGAGCTGCAGGTCGAGCTGGCCAAGATCCCCGATGTCGGCCTGACCTATCTCGTCGGCGAGAGCCCCGAGGCGATCCGCATCGCGCCGGACCCGGAGCGGCTGGCGCTTTACGGCGTGACGCTGCAACAGCTTGCCGGCAAGGTCGAAGGGGCGAACCGCGCCTTCAACACCGGCTATGTCCGCGATGGCGGCGAACAGATCGCGCTGGTCGCCGGCGAGACGCTGAAGGCGCCCGCCGATGTCGCCAACCTGCTGCTGACCACGCGCGACAACCGCCCGGTCTATGTCCGCGACGTGGCCGATGTGAGCTTCGTGCCCGACACCTCGGACAAGATCGTCGCCAATGTCACCCGCGGCGAGGATGGCGAGATCACCCGCACCCCCGCCGTGACGCTGGCCATCGCCAAGCGGGCCGGCTCCAACGCGGTGGTCGTGGCCGAAGAGATCCTGCACCGCGTCCACCTGCTCGAGGAGGACCTGATCCCGCACAGCGTCCAGATCGACGTGACCCGCGACTATGGCGAGACCGCCAACGAGAAGGCCAACGAGCTGCTCTTCCATCTTGGCCTCGCGACCGTTTCCATCGTGGCACTCGTGCTCTTCGCCATCGGCTGGCGCGAGAGCATCGTCGTCGCCGTGGTGATCCCGGTCACCATCCTGCTGACGCTCTTTTCCGCCTGGATCATGGGCTACACGCTCAACCGGGTCTCGCTCTTCGCGCTGATCTTCTCCATCGGCATCCTGGTCGACGACGCCATCGTGGTGATCGAGAACATCGCCCGCCACTGGGCAATGCCGGACAAGGAGAGCCGCACACAGAAGGCGATCCGCGCCGTGGCCGAGGTCGGCAACCCGACCATCGTGGCGACGCTGACCGTCGTCGCGGCGCTGCTGCCGATGCTCTTCGTCTCCGGGCTGATGGGGCCCTACATGTCGCCGATCCCGGCCAATGCCTCGGCGGCGATGATCTTCTCCTTCTTCGTGGCGGTGATCATCACCCCCTGGCTGATGGTCAAGATCGCCGGCCGCGCGCCGGCCCACGCGCATTCCGACGCGGCCCATCACGGCGGCACGCTCGGCCGGATCTATTCCGCCGTCGCCCGGCCGCTGCTGAAGACCAAGTCCCGCAGCCTGCTCTTCCTGCTTGTCGCCGTGGTCATCTCCTTCGGCTCGCTCGGGCTGATCTACACCCGCGACGTGACGGTCAAGCTCCTGCCCTTCGACAACAAGTCGGAGCTCTCGGTGGTGATCGACCTGCCCGAAGGCGCCTCCGTCGAGGCGACCGACGCGGTGGCGCAGGACGTGGCCCGCGCGGTGCTTGAGCTCGAAGAGGTGCTCTCGGTGCAGACCCATGCCGGCGCCGCCGCCCCCTTCAACTTCAACGGCCTGGTGCGCCATTACTACCTGCGCACGCAGCCGAATCTCGGCGATGTGCAGGTCAATCTCGACCACAAGGAGCATCGCGAGCGCACCAGCCACGAGATCGCGCTGGAGATCCGCGAACGCCTGAACGGGCTCGCCCTGCCCGAAGGCACGCGGCTGAAGACGGTCGAGCCGCCCCCCGGCCCGCCGGTCATGGCGACGCTGCTGGCCGAGGTTTACGGCCCCGATCCGGAGACCCGCCGCGCGGCCGCCGGCAAGATCCGCGCCGCCTTCGAAAGCGTGCCCTACGTGGTCGATGTCGATGACAGCTTCGGCACGCAACCCCGCCGCCTGCGGGCGACGACCTCGGCCGACCAGCTCGAGTTCTTCGGCGTCCAGGAAGCGGATGTCTTCACCACGCTGGCGCTGCTGAACCACGGCGCGACGGTCGGCTATTCGCATCGCGGCGAGGGCCGCTACCCGATCCCGATCACCATCGAGCGCGACCGCTCGGACCGCGTGGTGGACGAGCGCTTCCTCTCGACCCCGATCCCGGCCAATGTGCTGCCCGGCGCGCGCGGCGTGGTCGAGCTGGGCGACGTGGTGGAGATCAGCGAGGAGCGCGCCTCCTTCCCGATCTTCCGCCATAATGGCCGCGCCGCCGAGATGGTCACCGCCGAGATGGCGGGCGATTTCGAGGCGCCGATCTATGGCATGATCGCCGTGGCCGAGGCGCTGGACGCGATGGAATGGGACGAAGGCACGAAGCCCGAGATCCGCCTGAACGGCCAGCCGGAGGACGAATCCACCGTCTCGCTGCTCTGGGACGGCGAATGGGAGGTGACCTGGGTCACGTTCCGCGACATGGGCGCGGCCTTCGCGGTGGCGCTGCTGGCGATCTATATCCTCGTCGTGGCGCAGTTCGGCTCCTTCAAGCTGCCGCTGGTGATCCTGACCCCGATCCCGCTGACATTCGTCGGCATCATGGGCGGACACTGGCTCTTCAACGCGCCCTTCTCCGCGCCCTCGATGATCGGTTTCATCGCGCTTGCGGGGATCATCGTGCGCAACTCGATCCTGCTGGTCGATTTCATCCGCCACGCGGATCCGGAGAAGGACAAGATCGAGACCCTGATCGAAGCTGGCGCCATCCGCTTCAAGCCGATCCTGCTGACCGCAGTGGCGGCCATGATCGGCGCCGCGGTCATCCTCGCCGACCCCATCTTCCAGGGCCTCGCCCTCTCGCTGCTCTTCGGACTGCTCAGCTCAACACTCCTCACAGTCCTCGTAATCCCCGCAATCTACAGACTGTTCCGGACATGACA
>CANMIP010000063.1 GCA_947497945.1 uncultured Tropicimonas sp.
TGGAAAAGCCCCTTGGCCTTCGAAGCTCAGGCCGCGTAAATGAGAACCCGGAGCGGCACAAAAGCGTGACAGGTCCAACACACTACTTCGGGGAGATACTTCAAGTGAACCAACGGGGGAACCGGGGGATAACCCTGAGGTTCCCGAAGGCACCTCAGAGAATACTTACTGTATAACTAGTAACACTTTATCTTCATTGTCCTCACCCATCTTCTCTTCTTCCACTGAGATAGTAAGACACAAGCCTACCGAGACAGTTGTTCTGAGGGACGCAGAGAAGAAGAACATCGACTATTCCGATACCGAAGAGACCGATGGGATACGTCTTCAGCTCTCTTGGTACAACGAGTTTGTGGATCAGAATTCAGTAGACTTGTTTCTTCCGAATGAGGTGTTTGACGGATACACGCTGAATGAAGATGTAACAGAATACTCGGACCTAAGCGCAGAGGACCGTAGGGTAGATCTCTCGCACCGATACTCAAGACGAATTTTTAACAACTCGTCCTTTGTGCAGGGTGGTCGAATTTACGGCGGATGGTGGCAGACCGTTCCGTCACGGCTTCGTCGCTTCATCACGATAAATGGTTATCCTACGGTTGAGATCGACTATTCCGGCATGCAGTTGTCTATGCTCTACGCACTCTGTGGGCAGCCTATGGTGGGGGACGCTTATTGCATCGAAGGGATAGATTCCTCATATCGCAAGGTGCTCAAGAAGGCCGTTCTGCAGCTGATTAACTCCTCCGAGGGCCAGAGGATACGACATCCTTTGCCAAGTGATCTTCCGGACGGATGGAACTTCGAAGACGTTCAGGAGGCAATAAGGGAGCGACATGCCCCAATACAGCGGTTCTTCCGCTCTGGTGAGGGGATTTACCTCCAGAGAGTTGATTCAGATATCGCTATGAAGGTGGTCATAGCACTTGGACGCATGGGGCAGCTTGCCTTGCCGGTGCACGATAGTTTCCTCGTGGTTGGTGGCTTCAAACAGCAGCTGCGCGTTGCAATGCTGGAGGCTTATCGAGACGCAATGGGAACCTCGGTCGAAGTTGCTGCTGACCCGAGTTTGATCGATTTTCTGACTGAACCCGAAGACGATCCGGCTTTGGAAATGGATGTCTTTGGCGAACCTCAAAGTTTCACACGCATGTACAATATGTGTAGGTCAGAAGGCTACTCACGATACAGAACACGTTTGCTTCAGTTCGTCGATTCACAGACGGAGGATTGGAAATGGAGGCACCACGGCGCTCCGACATGGGGATAACCAGTAACGCTTCACGACTCCTCAGAAGCCTCAGAAGGCCCCTCTTGTCATCTAAAGGGCAGCGTGCACCGATCATGCTGCAAGTCGTCCAGCGAGTCTCTCAGAGCTTCTCAGGGTCTATCTGGAACAAGGAGAAGCTGTGCCCGTTGACCTTTGCCTTCATGGCCCTTTCGTTTCATGCTGACCTGACCAGTGCTGAACCTTTTCAGATCGAACTTGACCCTCGGGTACGCATCGAACCCGTTCCTCAGCCTAACTTGGAATCGTTCATCATTGAGCAACTGAAATGTCATCAAAGGCCAGATGTGACACGGGTGTTCCTAGCTCTTGCCCTTCAAGGTTCAATCGACCTGAAGCAGACCGATGGGTTTGACTCCGTGGCTTGTTATGATGTTGAGGATGGATTCGACATCGACGGCCTTCCTGTCCACCGTATCTGTGGAGTCATGTTGAACGACATCGACTGGCTAATGTTTCCTGATATGTACTGGCGAGGTCCTGGAACCTTTCCTCCTGAGATGCTTGAGGTTCATACCCGTGCAGGGGAGTTCGAGTTCAGTGAGTTTGTTTCCGAGCACGATCTGGATGTTGAAGTCGAGGTCCGTGACCGAGAGACAATAGGCCGCTGCTGGGCACCTATTTGGGAAGACTTGGAAAGAAACGGTCACCCTTAGCACAGGACAAAGGGATCAATAGCTCACAGTGTCTAATTCCTCGGAGTAGGTTTTGAGCTGCTTCAAGAACTATCGTGAAAGAGTAGTCATGGACGAGAGGTATATTCGGGTTGCAACCAAGAAGCTTGAGAAGACGCTACATCGCTTAGAGAGAGTGGAGCAACGAATTCTGTTGGAGAGCGCGAAGAAGAAGTCTGCAGAGCGTCGAGCTTCATCTTATGCTTCACCTAAAAGAATTAGGCGGCAACAAGACATGGCGGATACCGCACACGACGCTATCGTTGACTTGATGCATGAGCGTTCTGCTCTCTTGTCTACGATAGATGAACTGAGACTAAGATTGGACGATGCGAAACAAACGTTGGCAGATGAAGAGGGCGCTAGAAGACCGGAGGATGAAAGCTACGACGACATCACATTGTTTGTTGGCCTGATGCTTCTGGTCGCTCTACTGTTGCCTCTGGTCGGTCTAGCTGTTGCCGCTCTGAGTTCAGAGTAGTCCCTGAACCCCGTTCGCACACGCCTCTCACGATCGGAGCAAACGCTTGGAAATCGCCAGTCTGAGATATCCTCAAGCCTCCAAGGCGGGGCATTAAGTTATTTAATTTATTTAATATTTTCTCCATAATCCCTGCAGCGGAGGTATCAGATCTTGTTGGTACTATCGCCCTGACCTTTCCGTCGCTGACCTGCCCCCCGTTGATCTCTCAGTCATAACGAGAGTCTGCGGGTTTGATATTGATCGGTTTCGGGTTGGGCAAG
>CANMIP010000064.1 GCA_947497945.1 uncultured Tropicimonas sp.
ACGATTTGGCGCCGCTCGTCTTCACGAGAAGGAACAAGCCGGTGCCCTTGCCGTCGTGATACTTGCCAGGCTCCTTTACGGAACTGACGAACGCAGCCGTAAGGGCTTTGCGGGTAGCTGTGGTTGCGGAAGGCATACATTCCCCCAATTGTTCCCCCTCAATAAAGTGGAACACTTCGGAACATGGAAGCACAGCAGGGATCAAAGTACTTTATTTCAAAAGCCGGTGGAGTTTCTCTGGAACGTACCGGAATACAATATGGCGCCTGTAGGGTCGCCATACCGGAGTGTTTTTTTTGAGTCAGTAGTTTGAGTGATTAAATCAGTCAGTCGCTCGAGCGACGTAGTGGGCACATCTGGTGGGGCAGCATTCACCACGTAGGTACACCGCTCAGCGACCTGAGGGAGCCCTTCAAAGGGTTATCTGGACCAGCCCTAAGGACCGGGGACAGCCTATCGATTCCGCATGAAGACGCCGAAGGTCCTCAAGGGGCGCGAGAATCCCAGAGCAGGGAAACCTTCTCGACACATGGATGATCAGCGGTCTGACAGCCCGCTCCTTGTCGCCCATGTCCGGCTTGACCTTCGGCGGGACTGTCGAGACTTCGGTTGATCTGCATGCCGGGCGAAAGCGATTGCGATGCGAGAACGCCGTGCTGAAGCAGGAGCGCGGCATCCCGACCTCCATGAGCGGGAAGGGAAACTGCCACGACAACACGATGGTCGAGCGTCGCGTTTTCTCTCGAATCAATGGCGTTCACACGCTCCACAAAATCCAGACAAGTTCGAGCCCCGGCGACGCGCCGTCCGACGTGCTCGTTCGCGAGGGCCTTACATGGTCGGGCTCCGGGGGCGATGATCTCGACCTGATGCGCCCCATGGAGTCGATGCCGATCTGAGCCGGAAAATCATCCACGTCAATTGTCGGGAATTCCAAGCCAACTTGGCCCTAAAGACAGGTGCCTGATAACTCCGCATTAGGGGGATTGTGGCAGGACTCGATTGAAACAGAACCCTTGCATCTTCAATTGAGGCCCACAATGATCAAGAATCCAAAACTCGGAGTGGGTGCGCGCATCTACGCAATCGTGATCGCGGCGATCCTTGTGACTATAGCCATTGGCCTGGTGATCAACTCGATAACTCTGCGCAATAGCTACGCGCTTCGGGAAAGTCACTTGCGGGATGTTGTCGACGTCACAGTGAGCCAGCTGGTTGCGCTGGACGCGGCAGTCCAGGCCGGAGATTTGTCCCGCGAGGCGGCGATCGAAAAGGGAATCCAGCTTGTAAACGACGCGAGCTACGACAATGGGAACTATCTCTTCGCATTCGATCAGGGGCTGACACTCTTCGCGCATGGGCGCAATCCGGGGCGTCGCGGCGAGAACGTGGAAGGGTTTTCCGATCCAAACGGGGTCAAGGTCTATGTTGAACTGGCCGGAGTCGCGAAGGCTGAGGGCAGTGGTTTCGTATCCTACAGCGCCAAACGCAAAGGGGATGAATCCGGTGCGCTTCGCCCGAAGCTGAGTTTTGCCCGCGCTTTCGAGCCTTGGGGTTGGGTGGTCGCCACAGGCTCCTACATCGAAGATATCGAGGCACAGATCGCACGTGTCCGCAACGTGGCGCTGATCGCATTGGGGGGAGGGATCCTGTTTCTCGCCCTGTTCAGCTGGGGCGTTGCCCGAAGCATTACCGGCCCGCTCTCCGGGCTCGTCGACCGCATGATGGCGATGCGGGAAAACGACCTGGAATCGGCCGTTCCACATACCGGTGCCCGGAGCGAGATCGGGTCGATGGCGCGCTCGATCGACGTGTTTCGTGAGCAGCTTGTGGAGCGTCGGCGTCTTGAGGAGGAGCAGGCCGAGAAGGATGCGGAACTTGCGCGTGAGCGCGAGGAGTCGCTGAAACAGAAGCTGGCGATGGAGAAGCGCGAAGCCGAGGAGGCGGAACGCCGGCGCGAGGA
>CANMIP010000065.1 GCA_947497945.1 uncultured Tropicimonas sp.
TCTTTCGCATGCGTCTGCTCCTGCAAAGGTTGGGCAGACTCTACATCACGGTGAGGGACTTTCCGGGGGGCAGGTCAAAGGCGTTCGTGGCCTGGTGGGCACCCCAGTGAAGGAAGTGGACACGGCTATGGTCGGTCTGCACCTCGCGGAGGATGGAAGCTTTCGGATCGACCTGTCGGGCGTCCTTGTGGCTGATCACCAGCCAAGGTTCGTCTGGCTTGCTGTCGATGAGCGTGGCGACCTCCATGGCGAGTTGGTCCCCGTTCCTCTGCCAGCTATCCTTGGCTGATCCCTGATCGAGGACATGGATGGCGAGCGGGCTGTAACTCTTCGACGCTGAGTGAAGTCGGGTCAGACCTCCCCGGTGCTTTTCCCAGTAGCAATAGGTCTGGCGAACGCGACCAGAAGCATCAAGGACGAGGAGAGGGGCGATGTCGCTGGGGAGTTCCTTTTCCCCAGCTTGCCCCGCACGTTGGGGCTTTTCTTTGGCCAGTATGGTCAGCATGGCGCAGTACGTTCATTTTGAAAAACAGCGCTGTTTTTCGTACTCTGAGGGCGGAGGTGAGAGATGGCGAAGACGTGGAAGCAGACTATCCGCAACGAAGCTCGCGGTTGGCTTAGAGCTTTGGGTTTCAAGGCATCAAAAGAGACACCGAACAAGCCGGAACCCAAGAAGAAGTACCCCAAAGGCTACTCTCCGAGCGAGATCGATCATCGCGTGCGAAATGCCCGTGAGAAGCTCGACCGCGAAACCGAGATGAACAAGCACATTGCCGACATCAAAATGGCTCAGCGGAGGATCGGCAGGAGGAAGCCCCGCAAATCCAAGCTGAAATCCAAGCAGGGGGCTTTGGTAATTCGAGGTTTATCCGTCAGTACCGTCCCGTTGGTCGCTCAGCATCAGAATCTCAGCCTTTTGCGTACGCATTTCTTCTACGGCGTCCCGCAGAAGCGCAATTCCCTCATTCAACGCGATAATTTCCTGGGCTTTCTCGCCGCTATCACCGTCACCGTCACCGTCATAGAGTTCTTCTTCCTTCGGCGGAATGAAATCGACGTCACCCCCTTTCTGGTTGAAGTTTAGATACTTTTCCACCGACTTCTTGAGAGCTGACTTAACGTCGCCCTTTGCGACTTTGCCGTCCAACACCGCATCCACCGTGGAACCAACACCATTATCTATGATTTCGTCGCGACGCTTCTTGAACGTGTCCTCAATCTCTCGGTTGAGAATTTTCTTGTGTCGGAGGTCTTCCACCGTGTTTGCAATGGTAAGTACTTCGTGCGTGATCTTCCCGATGTTCTGAACTATTTTCACCAATGCACCAGTGACCGCAACTGTACCCGCCAGACAGATGATGATGGAACCATTGGACGTTCCAACTACCATCACATCCTCTGGCTTCTCACCCACGCACATGGCCACGCCACGCATAATGTCATGCCAGTCAGAGGACCATGCCTTTAGAAGGACCACGTCATCTATTGATGCATCGCTTTGAAACCGCACTCGGATTTCGGCCAGATGGTTATCGACGACAATCTCGTCACTTGTGAATTTCAGGTTGCCCAAAGATGAACGAAGTTCCGTGAATTGGCTCAGCCTGGTGTTGATTTCACCTAGAGCTGTCCGCACATCTCCCGCCGCCGAGGCCGGATCGTAGTTTTTAGTCTTCAGCGTTTCTTCCAGAAAGTCGGCACCTTTTCTACCGAGGTACATTCCGACGCCCAACTGATCCAAGTGGTCAAGCTCTTCTTGTGTAAGCTCGTCCATCGGCATCTCATTGAGGATGCCGTTCACCGTGTTCATGTGATCTCGAAGCGGCTGCTTGTTGCCTTGGTTTGGACCTGTCCCGGAATTGTGCCGCTCCTTTGAACACGTATCGTGTCGCAAAGGAGAACAGAGATGGCATCACGA
>CANMIP010000066.1 GCA_947497945.1 uncultured Tropicimonas sp.
TAAGGAAGGTGTTTGCGCCATCTGATAGCATCAGCTCTCTGCGCAAGCAGCACGTTGTTTTTCCACAAAATCGGCGGATACCAGTCGTTCGCCGCACTGTGCATGAAGGTCAGCCGTGATAGTTTTCCGGACACTGGACCAAGGAGCCCATGCAGACGAGAGCAGCCCCATCCGGACGGTAGTCTTTCCACCTGTCATTGTAGGCGGGTCTCCGATAGCCGGCAGTCATGATTGGCTCGGATCCATTCGTGCAGAAGGGAAGATGGTCGGTTGACTTCACCAGCATCCAGCGGGGCCATCAACCTGATTGACCACGCCGCTGCAAACCAATGGATGTTATGATCGTGACGACCTTGACCTGTTTCAGTCCCAGAACGAGCAATTGCTCAATCTCAGCCGACAAGGCATCGATCTAATCGGCGGATACAGAGCGCTCCGGATCCACGAAGAGCGCAACAGAATGGCTGCGACCGGTCTTGAGGACGGCGAGATCGAGGAGCGTTCCGCCCCAGGCGGCCAGAGGTGCCCGAACAAGCCGACGGACCGCTCTGTAGCTGGCGACTGGTGCCGTTGCCCCCGCCAACTCCGCGAGGCCGTTGCGGAAATCGGAGAGATACCGCCCCCAGGCCATCGAGCACAGAACCAGCACGATCAGGGCGTTTCCAACCGGAGCCACGAGTGCCATAGGCCCACCCTCAACGGAGTTGACAAGAAGCAGCCCTGCCCCGGCGGCCGCCGTGACCGCGCCGTCGAACGCCGCCGAGAAGCGACAAGGCTCGAAACGTGGTGAAGATGGATTCGTCAACGCCATAGCCGAACGGCCTGATGCGGTCTGGCTGCTGGCGCATGCTGCGGGCAAATACCGCGGCGGCAAGTCCCACCGCGGAGAACAGCCCATCGAGCAGGATCGCCTGGGAATTCGACAGGATCGCTGTTGCGACGCCGGCCAACCCCATGAAAGCCGTCCCGATAATGCTCACCGTCAGGGCCCGCTCTTCGGCCATCAGCGCTGCATCCGACTTTGCGTCTTGCTTGATCTCCGGCGCTCCAGGCATCTCTGTCACAGGCTCTGGTCCTTCTGTCGTTCGACGCGCTCGGTCCGACTTTTGCTGGGTGATCTCAGGAATGAGCCGCTCCAGGCCGGCGTTCACAGCACATCGTGCCGGGAGGCCGTTCGATCAAGCGGGCAGCGCGCTTTCCGCGGGTCACTCCCATGGCAGTGGAATTTGGGGCGGCAGAAACAATGGCTGCCGCCCCTCTTTGGACATCACTTCTGGTCCGCGTGCTCATATTCCGGATTTCGCGGCACACGACGTACATCCAGCAGGTCCTCTTGCGGAGCCGTGCTGAACGGTGCCGGGTCGAGGAACCGATTGACCACGTTCAGGGTTATCTTTGCGACATCATTGTCGAAGCCGTTCTCCAGCGTCGAACTCATCCAGGTGATTGACCCGGTTGAGAACGTGGCGCCACCGTTGGGGGGCTCGAAGAACACGATGTCGGCCTGCCCATGTTCGGCGGGAGCCGCAGGCGAGTAATGAACTGCGATAGGTGCGGTCGACATCTTCAACTCTTCGATAGTCTCCTTCAACGGTTCCGAGGTTGCCAGATTGAGCGCATTGCGCGGTGTGCCGTTGCTCGGGTTGAATTTGTCGACCTCGAACCCGGCCGCCCCGCCATGAACCCGATCGATGCCGTAATCTCCAAACACCTCGCCCTCGGTAGTCCCTTCGAAGATCCAACTGGTGCGCGGATTGTCTGCATGTGTCTGACGTCAGCCCCTGTGGGACAGATTTGAGGATTTGAACAACGGAGGATTTCTGGTTCATCGTGACCTTCATGGAGTGAAGATGGACAACGAATAGAGGAATGTCGGAAAA
>CANMIP010000067.1 GCA_947497945.1 uncultured Tropicimonas sp.
TGGACGACTTTTACGCCGCCCGCAGAAGGCTCATCCCACCGCTACCGTGGACGACTTTCTCACCGCCCTTCTCACCTGTGACAAATGTTGAGAACGCACGACGAGGAGACCATCATGCGCTTCTGCTTTGGCGAATTTCCGGACCTTCGCTTCAATCGCGAATATTCCATCCTCACTGGAAAGAGGAAGGTCAAGAAGGGCGTATTTTGTTGAAAAACTCTGCTTTTTAGGTGCTCTGATCACTGATTCAATTCTCCCGATGATGCGGGGGGTGTTGGCTATGATGGGACCGAGGCAGGAAGCGCAGGCGGCCCTGTTCTACGAATTCTCGCTGGAAGATTATGTGCCTCAGGATCACCTGGTGCGGTCGATCGATCGCTTCGTTGATCTGTCAGGCATCCGCCGGCACCTTGCACCATTCTACAGTCACACAGGGCGTCCATCGATTGACCCCGAGTTTCTGATCCGCATGCTGTTGGTGGGTTACTGCTTCGGCATCCGCTCGGAGCGGCGGCTCTGCGAGGAGGTGCACCTCAACCTTGCGTATCGGTGGTTCTGTCGGCTCGATCTGACGGATCCGGTCCCCGATCATTCGAGCTTCTCTAAGAACCGCCACGGCCGGTTCCGCGAGAGCGATCTGTTGCGTCATCTGTTCGAAACCGTCGCCGCACGATGCATCGAGGAGGGCTTGGTGAGTGGGCAGCGCCTGGCCGTCGACGCCAGCCTGATTGAAGCCGATGCGAACAAGCAGAACTCGACGCCGAAGGAAGACTGGGACGCTCAGAGCATTGATCCCGCCGACGCACCGCGGGCTGTCAGGGAGTATCTCGAAGTCCTGGATCACGAGGCGTTCGGAGCCGCCAGCGAGGTCGAACCGAAATTCACCTCCCATTCCGATCCCGCGAGCCAATGGACGGCAGCGCGCAAGGGCCCGGCATTCTTCTCTTATTCCGACAATTACCTGATCGATACGGACCACGGGGTGATCGTGGATGTCGAGGGAACACGGTCGATCCGGCAGGCTGAGGTCGGGTCGACGCGGACGATGCTCAACCGCGTTGAGGACAAGTTCGATATCGTGCCGGAGTGGTAGATCGCGGATACGGCCTACGGCTCGGGGCCGATGCTGGGCTGGCTGGTCGATCGCGAGATCGACCCGTACATCCCGGTCATAGACAAGGCCGGCCGTCCCGACGGCACCTGGACGCGCACCGACTTCGAATGGGATGCCGAGAATGATCAGTACATCTGTCCCGAGGGGCATGCGTTGAAGCAGTTCCGTCGCAACTATTCCGATCCCAACCGTGGCCCGACCGGCAAGGGCGTGGCAAAGTATCGGGCGCTCAAACTCACCTGCCAGAGTTGCCCTTCAAAGGCGCGGTGCTGCCCAAACGCGGACTTCCGATCCATCACGCGCGAAGAGCATGAAGACGCCCGCCAGACAGCCCGGGATCTCGCCAAGACCAACCAATACGAGATCGCGATGAAACTCTGAGGAGCCTGATCTGACTGGTCCGGTTTGATTGTTAGTGCATGACCGGCCTTGGTTCCATCTTGATGATGGTTTC
>CANMIP010000068.1 GCA_947497945.1 uncultured Tropicimonas sp.
ACACGTAGACCGGATACATATCGGCGATATCTGAAACCACGCTGAAAACTCTTGCGAACAGCAGTCGGCACATACATCCCGCCCTTCTTCCGGTATGTTGCGCTTTCCACAAAGGTCTGAAAACGGGGTTTTCTCTTGGAGTAGTCGATCACCGAAATATCAATAGCGACTGGCCTGACGGTGGCAACGCGGAGCCTGAGGTGCCGTCAGGTCTTGCCTTTGATCTCTGCTGAGACGCCTCGTCCCCAAGTCGGCCGATAGGCCTCCGGTATCCGGCTGAAGTCCATTGTCCTCCGCGATGACTTGTTCACTGCTTTGAGTTCCTCAAGCTGCGCCCTGAGGCGCTCCACTTCCAGATAGCCCTGTATGGCCCCATAGCGCGTCAGGAGGTCGATATAGGCCCGAGCCTCGCTCATAGTGACCTCACCCCGGGCGGCCTCCGTGGCCTCCCTGGCGGCCACCACGAGCTGCTCAGGCGTTCTCAGGTCGTTTCTCACGCTCAGCTGGACGAAGTCCGATTTCCTGGGTGGTCGAACCCGTTCGATCAGCCAGGTGGCTGCGCGGAGATCGCCCTCGTCGAGGGCCATCTCGATCACGTCGGCGGCCTGGCCAAGCATCTCTTCGAGCCGATCGCTGGCGAGGCGAGCCGCCCGCGCTTTCACACCGTTCGGGCCGGGCGGACGACCGGGCAAGCTAGGTGGCTTGTGGCCCGGCAGGAACTTCCCGTCCGGACCACGCTTGGCCTTGCTCTCGTCGTGAAGGTTGGACTTCGCCATAGCCGTCATTTTCCCGTCAATGATGCTGACATATTAACAGGTTTCTCCAGCCTGTGAATGATGCCGCTTCGTGTTCCAAGCGGTTGGAATAGTCGGGCTCCCTGAAGGACAGATCATCCGGAAAACAAGGAGAAAAACCGATGACCACCGAGCTCTGCAACTGTGAAGGCGCCAGCGAGACCACGACTGTGATCCCGCCGACGCCAGCAGAAGAGATCGCCGATCAGGGAACAACCTGGTTCGGAGACCTGCCCGACAGGACTGGCAGCGTGGTCAACGCCGCCCACTCAACCACCGAAGCTCTAATGGCCAACGTGCCGTGGAGCGCCTGGGCGTTTCTCGTCCTCGGACTGCTGATCGTATTGGCCATCGTGCGGCCAAGGTCGAAAAACGTCACTAATCACTACCACCGGCGCAGCCGGCCGCAGTTCAAGCCGAAGCGGTGAGGTGGGTTCGGCAGCGCAATTGCGCTGCCGGTTCTTTTCGCCTGAAAAAGACAAAAGCCGACGTTGGCGCCGCGACCATCGGCAGAATGCATCGTCGACCCGAACACGGCGATACGAGGCCGTGAGGTTCGGTAAGTTTGCCGACTTCGCGGACATCCGACGGAATAGCTCGGATGACGGCTTTGCACCTGGAACCGGCTATCCATGCCGACTGCAGCATTCCGTAGGAAGGGCGTATTTTGTTGAAAAACTCTCCTTGTTAGGTGCCCTAATCGCTGATTCAATTCTCCCAGTGAAGCGGGGGG
>CANMIP010000069.1 GCA_947497945.1 uncultured Tropicimonas sp.
CCGCCGATTTTGTGGAAAAACAACGTGCTGCTTGCGCAGAGAGCTGATGCTATCAGATGGCGCAAACACCTTCCTTATCTGGCCGCTTGCGGTTTCTGCGGTGCGGGAAGGATCTTTGCCAGTTTGCGGAGGTTCTGGGCGGTTGCGGCGAGGAGGAATTCATCGCTGGCGCCGTTTGGGCCGCGCAATCGGAGGCGGTTGAGACCGAGGATGCGCTTGAGGTGCGCGAAGAGCATCTCGACCTTCTTCCGGAGCTTCATCGAGATCTCGTATTGCTTGGTTTTCCCGATATCGCGGGCAACCTGCCGGGCATCCTCGTGTTCCTCACGGGTGATCTTGCGCGCATCAGCGTTGGGGCAGCATTTGGCTTTGGATGGACACGCCAGGCAGGTGTGTTTCAACGCTTGGTATTTGGCGACGCCCTTGCCGGTCGGTCCCCGGTTAGGGTCAGAGTAATTGCGCCGGAACTGCTTGAGCGCATGGCCCTCGGGGCAGGTGTATTGGTTGCTCTCGGCGTCCCACTCGAACTCTGCGCGGGTCCAGGTGCCGTCATTGCGCCAGGATTTGTCCAAGACGGGAATGTGCGGAGCGATCTTGCGATCGACCAGCCAGCCGAGCATCGGAGCTGAGCCGTAGGCGGTATCGGCGATCAGACGTTCGGGATGCAGATCGAACTGTTTCTTCACGCGATCCAGCATCGTGCGCGTCGCGCCGACTTCGGCTTGGCGGATTGACCGTGAGGCTTCGACATCGACAATGACGCCATGGTCGGTGTCGATCAGGTAATTGTCCGAGTAGGAAAAGAAAGCGGGGCCTTTGCGGGCCGCAGTCCACTGGCTGGCAGGATCAGAGTGCGAGGTGAACTTGGGTTCAACCGGCGACGCCGCGCCAAAGGCTGCGTCGTCGAGGACATCAAGATATTCCCTCACAGCCCTTGGCGCTTCCTCGGTATCGATGGCTGTGTGGTCCCATTCTTCCTTCGGCGTCGAGTTCTGCTTGTTGGCGTCCGCTTCTATCAGGCTCGCGTCAGTGGCAAAGCGCTGCCCGCTGACCAGCCCCTCGGAAATGCAGCGGGCAACCACATTCTCGAAGAGATGACGAAGAAGTTCACTCTCGCGAAACCGGCCGTGCCGGTTCTTCGAGAAACTGGAGTGATCCGGGACCGGATCGGTCAGGTCGAGCCGACAAAACCATCTGTATGCCAGGTTGAGATGCACCTCCTCGCAGAGCCGCCGCTCCGAGCGGATGCCGAAGCAGTAACCCACCAACAGCATGCGGATCAGTAGCTCGGGGTCAATCGAGGGACGCCCTGTGTGACTGTAGAATGGTGCAAGGTGCCGGCGGATGCCTGACAGATCAACGAAGCGATCGATCGACCGCACCAGGTGATCCTGAGGCACATAATCTTCCAGCGAGAATTCGTAGAACAGGGCCGCCTGCGCTTCCTGCCT
>CANMIP010000070.1 GCA_947497945.1 uncultured Tropicimonas sp.
ACATTGGAGGCGATCGATCCTACTGGTGACGAGCACAGCAAGGAGTTCGTCGTTGAGAAGTGTCTCGACGAACTGGCGGGAGGACGTCTGGGCTGTTCCATCGAAGACGGCAAGGCGATCATGGCCGAGATCCAGAAGATCGTCGTCCAGCGCGAACTGGATCTCTGGGTTCGTTGTTGCCGTATGTGCCAGTCCTGTGGAGAGAAACTACCAATCAAGGATTACAGAAAACGGAAGATCCTGACTGTCTTCGGGCCGGTTCACGTCACCAGTCCACGTCTGCTCGTCTGTCAGAAATGCAATCCCTGGTGCTCTGTCACGGCATCTCCGGCAAATGAAATCTGCCCGGATCGCGCCACACCGGAGCTGCTGGAGATTTCGGCAAGCCTCGGAGCGAGAATGTCCTACCGCGAGGCATCGAATGTCCTTTCAACCTTCCTGCCGGGCCAGGTGGCAAAGCGGTTTACAACCCTTCGCCACCGCGCGCTCTCGATCGGGAAACGCATCGACACCGCTGATCGGAAGCGGCATTGGCACGAATGGGTAGACGACCGCGACCGCAGACAACTCGAACTGGCGATGGATGGTGACCCGGCGCGGGAGATCGTCTTCAACGTCGACACGGCGCACATCCCGCTTGTCAAACGCCATGGCGGCCGCAGTTTCGAAGCGGTTGTAGGTCATTGCGGACGAGGAGGGCGCGGTGGAGCACCTGGGCCCGTTTTTGCATTCGAGGGCACGCGTCCCGGCGAGTTGAAGGCCAATGCCGCGTTGGCCTTGAAGGACCAGAACTATGTCGGCCGCGGGGAGATCTCCGTCATTTCTGACGGCGAAGAATGTCTGAAGCGCCTCGCCAACATGCTTCCGCAACCGGTGACGCACATTCTGGACTGGTTCCATATTGCCATGAAAATCCGGCCTCTTGCCCAACTCGCGGCAACGGCGCCAGATCATTTCGCTTCGTTTGAGCAACGTATTGAAAGGATCAAGTGGCGACTCTGGCACGGCCAGGCGGAACGGGCATTGTCTCTCATCGCCCGAGTTCGGAAGGACCTGGCCAAGCACACTGCCCCAAGCATTTGGGAGCGGCGCACGGACAAGCTCCTCGAATCCTTGCAAACCTACATCACGCGAAATCGCGACTCGGTTGTCAACTATGGCGCCCGATACAGGGCCGGCCAGCGCATTGCGACATCCCCGGCGGAGGCGAGCGTGAATGCCGTTGTCGCGAAGCGTTTCGTGAAAAAGCAGCAAATGCGTTGGTCCCGAATGGGCGCTCACTATTTGCTGAAGGTCCGCGCGGCGGTGCTCAACGGCAACCTGTCAGAGCGAACAAGATATGACCCGCGAACTTGCAATTCCGACGATCCGGTGACAGGTCTCGAAACAACACCATCCTTGCCGAAGGCGGCTTGACCCCCAAGAGTTGAACGGTCCC
>CANMIP010000071.1 GCA_947497945.1 uncultured Tropicimonas sp.
TTCTTGGGCTTGAGGTGGGAATTTCGGGCAATGATGTCGATTTGCTGGCTCTGACCGTTTGGAGCGACCTCTGACGTCTCCCGGTGGGCATTGTGTGCGGTTTTTCCTGCGAGATGGGGACCTATGGCCCCTCAGGTCGCCATCGCCTTCAAGAGCTGGCGCACGCCGATCATGTTGATCACGCGCTTGATGTTGTAGGCGAGAACGTGGAAGGCCATTTCGGTGCGGACGTTTCTGAGCCTTCGCATCTGGAAGTGGGTGGCACCCATCCAGGCCTTGATTGTGCCGAAGGGGTGTTCGACGGTGCATCGTCGCTTTTTCATCAGGTCCGGTCTCTCGTCCATTCGGACAAACATCGCCTCGATCAGATGTTCGTGTTCCCAGCGGGTGATCCGGCGCTCCTTGCCCGTCGTGCAGCGCTCTTTCAGCGGACAGTACTGGCAGTCGTTCTGCCAATAGCGGCGATACGTGAGCCCGTTTCCCTCGCGGCTGTAGCGATAGGTCAGCGCCTTGCCAGCCGGGCAGATGTAGGTGTCGGTTGCGGTGTCGTAGGTGAAGTCCAGCTTCACGAACATGCCCTTCTTGCGGTTGCCTGAGGTCTCGGGGCGCGGCACGGCCGGGGTGATCCCTGCTTCATGACAGGCGAGAAACTCGGCGCGGCTGAAGTAGCCACGGTCGGCGATGACATCAAGTTCATCGGCCTCCAGAGCCACCTTGGCAGCCTGTGCCATCGGGGAGAGCTGAGTTCGGTCGTGGACGATGTTGGTCACTTCGTGCGTGACGATGATATGGCTCTCAGTGTCCACCGCTGTCTGCACGTTGTAGCCCACGACCCCGGTGCCCTTGCCGTAGGTCGCCATCGATCGGGCATCGGGATCGGTCAGCGAGATCTGACCGTCCGGTGTCTCCTTGAGCCGCCTGGCGATCCCGTTCAGCCGCTGTGCCTCCTGGCGGACACGCGCCAGCTTCTCATTCAGGCGATCGATCTTGCGAAGCGTCGCCTCGGATTGCTCCTTCCGGTCGGTCCGCTCCATCTCCTCCAGGTACCGCGACGCGCTCTGCTCAAGGTGGCGGATCCGAAGTTGCACCTTTCCTGCCGTGAAGTTCCGGTCCCGGTGGTTGACCGCCTTCATCTTGCTGCCATCGATGGCGACAGTTCCGGCCGACAAAACGCCGATCCGCCGGCATAGCTCCACAAACTTGGCGCAAGTCCTGCGAATAGCTGGACCGTTGCCCTTCCGGAAGTCCGCAATCGTCTTGTGGTCCGGCACCAGCCTGCCGGTCAGCCACATCACTTCCACGTTCCGCCCTGCTTCCCGTTCAAGACGCCGGCTCGATGCGACCCGGTTCATGTAGCCATAGACGAAGAGTTTCAGCAGAACTGAAGGATGATAGCCAGGGCGGCCCGTCTGC
>CANMIP010000072.1 GCA_947497945.1 uncultured Tropicimonas sp.
TGACCTGCCCCCCGTTGATCTCTCAGTCATAACGAGAGTCTGCGGGTTTGATATTGATCGGTTTCGGGTTGGGCAAGCGCGCCGGCGCGGAGCCCTCATTTAGCTCAAGCGTCCGGCGCGCTTCTGCGGGCGTTCTGTTTCCGAGCGATGAGTGTGGCCTGACCTGGTTGTAGTCATAACGCCAGAGAGCCAGCTTTCGCCTCGCGTCGATCAGGCTGTCGAACAATTCCTCGTTCAACAGTTCGTCACGGAGGCTGCCGTTGAAGCTCTCGATAAAAGCGTTCTGTTGCGGTTTGCCTGGATCGATGTAGTGCCAATTGACGCCGTTCTTATTCGTCCATTTAAGGATGGCCCGGCTGGTGAACTCGGTGCCGTTGTCGGACACGATGCAAGCGGGCTTCCCGTAGATCCGGACCAACGCATCCAACTCCCGCGCAACACGTGCGCCTGAGATACTGGTGTCGGCCATCAGGCACAGATTCTCGCGGCAGCAATCGTCGTTCACGGCAAGGATCCGGAACCTGCGAGAGGCGCCGAAGGTGTCGGACAGGAAATCCAGCGACCAGCGTTGATTGGGGCGTGTTCCCTCCGGCATCGGCGTTCTGCTTCCTCTGGCTCGTTTCCGGCCTCGTCGTCGTTTTACCGACAGCCCCTCCTCGCTGTAGAGGCGGTAGAGTTTCTTGTGGTTCATCGTCATGCCCTTGCGTTCCAGCATCACGCCGATCCGCCGGTAACCGAACCGGCGACGCTTGTTAGCGACGGCGTTCATTTCCTTGCGGATCTCTGGATTGTCCGGCGGGCGTTCGCGCCGGACCGTCTTGGGGTCGACACCGACAAGCCGACAGGCCCGACGCTGCGAGATGTCATGTTCCCGCATCGCCTTGAGCGCTGCCTCTCGCCGCTCCTTCGGCGTCGTCAGTTCTTTCCCAGCAAGTCCTTCAGCACCACGTTGTCGAGCATGGTATCGGCCAGTAGCCGTTTGAGCTTGGCGTTCTCATCTTCCAGCGCTTTCAGCTTGGCGGCGTCAGACACCTCCATACCGCCATACTTCGATTTGAACTTGTAGAACGTGCCCTGGCTGAGACCATGCTTGCGGCACACCTCTGCCGTCGGCATTCCGGCCTCCTGTTCCTTGATCATCCCGATTATCTGCGCCTCGGTGAAACGGCTCTTTCGCATGCGTCTGCTCCTGCAAAGGTTGGGCAGACTCTACATCACGGTGAGGGACTTTCCGGGGGGCAGGTCA
>CANMIP010000073.1 GCA_947497945.1 uncultured Tropicimonas sp.
TGGACCTGTCCCGGAATTGTGCCGCTCCTTTGAACACGTATCGTGTCGCAAAGGAGAACAGAGATGGCATCACGACCGAGCCCGGAGTTCCGCGCTGAAGCGGTTCGGGTAGCATTGACGAGCGGGCTTACCCGCAAGCAGGTTGCCGCTGACTTCGGTGTTGGCTTTTCAACGCTGAGCCGGTGGATCCAGCAGGAACGCAAGAACCCTGAGAAGCCGACGGCGCAATCTGACCTTGAACGCGAGGTCGTAGAGCTGCGCAGAGAGAACCGGCAGCTCCGGGAGGAGAGGGAGATCCTAAAAAAGGCCACGGTGTTCTTCGCGGAACGAAGCAAATGAGGTTCGCTTTCGTTGAAGAACACCGCAGCGAGATCTCGGTGAACAGGCTCTGCCAGGTCATGGACGTCAGTCCGCGTGGATACCGGGCCTGGCGAGATCGACCAATGAGCCGGAGCCAACGCGAAGACATGGTGGTCCTCGCTCATATTCGCGAGCAGTTCGCCTTGTCTCTGGGAAGCTATGGCCGCCCACGCATGACCGAGGAGTTGAGGGAACTTGGCCTCGATGTCGGTCACCGCCGCGTTGGCAGGCTGATGCGTATGAACAGCATATCCGTGAAGAGGAGCAAGAAGTTCAAGGCGACAACGGATGGCAACCACAGCTTCAACATCGCGCCAAACCTGCTGGATCGCGACTTCTCGGCAGATCGGCCCAACCTGAAGTGGGCGGGCGATATCAGCTATATCTGGACGCAAGAGGGATGGCTCTACCTGGCTGTGATCCTGGACCTGCATTCCCGGCGCGTCGTTGGCTGGGCCGTGAGCAACCGGATGAAACGCGACCTTGCGATCCGCGCTTTGAAGATGGCGATCTCTCTGCGACAGCCGCCCGAGGGCTGCATCCATCACACGGATCGTGGCAGCCAGTATTGCTCCCATGACTACCAGAAGCTCTTGCGCCAGCATGGCTTCAAGGTGTCGATGAGCGGCAAAGGCAGTTGCTACGACAACGCTGCCGTCGAAACATTCTTCAAGACGATCAAAGCCGAGCTGATCTGGCGCCGTTCATGGCCGACACGGCGGGCCGCTGAACTCGCGATCTTCGAATACATCAACGGCTTCTACAATCCACGCCGACGGCACTCCGCATTGGGTTGGAAAAGCCCCTTGGCCTTCGAAGCTCAGGCCGCGTAAATGAGAACCCGGAGCGGCACAAAAGCGTGACAGGTCCA
>CANMIP010000074.1 GCA_947497945.1 uncultured Tropicimonas sp.
GAGCGCGAGGAGTCGCTGAAACAGAAGCTGGCGATGGAGAAGCGCGAAGCCGAGGAGGCGGAACGCCGGCGCGAGGACGAGGAACGCCAACGGGTCGAACGTGAAGAGCAACGTGCAAAGGTCGAGGCGGAGCGTGAGGCACGTCGGGCCGAGCAGGCAGCGGTTGTGAGCGCTCTTTCGAGGTCGTTGAGCGCCATGTCGCAAGGTGATCTGAGCTCCCGGATCGACGAGGTCTTCCCCGAGGATTACGAAGAGCTACGGCGGAACTTCAATGATGCCATCGAACGGATTTCCACGCTCGTTCGGGCGATTGTCGATGGCTCTCGGACGATCAATGGCGAGAGTGACACGTTGAGCAATGCCGCGACCGAGATGAGCCGCCGCACCGAGTCCCAGGCGGCCTCTCTGGAGGAGACGGCAGCCGCCATCACGGAACTGTCGGCTTCAGTGGAGAATTCGAGCAAGGGCGCGCATGAGGCGACGAGCACTGTCGTGAAGGCCCGCGAGAAGACGGAAGCCGGCCGCGAGGTCGTTGAACAGACCATTTCCTCCATGTCCGAGATTGCCGAGAGCTCTGGCAAGATCTCCAAGATCACGAATGTGATCGATGACATCGCCTTCCAGACCAACCTTCTTGCGCTGAATGCCGGCGTCGAGGCGGCTCGGGCGGGAGAAGCCGGTCGCGGTTTCTCGGTGGTTGCCTCGGAGGTGCGGGCCCTTGCGCAGAGATCGTCCGAAGCGGCGAAGGAAATTGCCGAATTGATCACCACCTCCGGCCAGCAGGTCGAGAATGGGGTGACGCTGGTCAAGAACTCCGGCGAAGCGCTCCAGGAGATCCAGGGCATGGTGATGTCCCTGAACGAACTGGTCGCAGCGGTTGCCGATGCTTCGACCCAACAGTCGACGGCGCTCTCGGAGATCACGACGGCGGTCAACCGGCTCGACCAGGTGACCCAGCAGAACGCTGCCATGTTCGAGGAGACCACGGCGGCCGTCAGTTCGCTCCAGGCGCAGGCCGGCGAACTGGATCGCAACAGTGCGAGTTTCCGGCTTGGCGGGGAAAAAGTTGCGACCATGGCCGCCCGCCCATCCTCCCCTGCTCCGGCATCTGAGCGCAGCGCGCACCGGGTGAAGATGGCTGTGAACGGGGCCTCT
>CANMIP010000075.1 GCA_947497945.1 uncultured Tropicimonas sp.
GAAACCATCATCAAGATGGAACCAAGGCCGGTCATGCACTAACAATCAAACCGGACCAGTCAGATCAGGCTCCTCAGTTTACCCAGGTGACCCGGTGATTTGCACGCGGAATCATTATAAGCACGGTGTTGTCAACGGACAGCTGGGACGGGTTGCCAAGATTCATCCCAATATCGAAATCACATGGGATGGAGATGACCCACATTCCAGCAGACCGGTTGTCCCAGAGATGAGCCTGGATGTGTCTCTGGCTTATGCGATTACTTGCCACAAGAGCCAAGGATCGGCCTCACCGGCAGTCGTCGTGGCATTGGAGGATAGCTCCCTTATCACGAGAGAATGGCTGTACACGGCTATCACAAGAGCAAGGCAGCACGTTCTAATAGTCGGGGAGGTCAGCAACTTGGAGAAGATCATCGAGCGTCGCTCCTCTCGCCAAACGGGCTTCTCCTTCGAGCTCGGTTTGCGTGGGGTTCACGCAGCGAAAGCGTAGTTCAAAATTGTTTGCTCCGGTCGCCATTTGGCGGCCGGAATGAGGCAACGCCGAAGCGGAACGCCTTTGCTGTGCAAAGGGTCGAAGACTCCAGTTGGTCAACGCAGTGCGTAAAGAAGGCCGAGACCAGTGGCTCGGTTCTTAGAGGCGAGATGGGGACAGACAAGAAGTATCTGACAACCTGGATATAAACCGAACGCGCTCGGTAGGGCTGGGACAAATTGGAATCCCTCTGGTAGACTCCGACGGATTCAGAAGGGATGCCGAGTATTGTCCTGTGATTTTGAAGGGTTTTTCCCTTTTTTTTGAACTTCCAAGACCCATGTCTTGGTGGTAGTAGAAACCGTGGGGCCCGGTAGCTCAGCTGGATAGAGCAACTGCCTTCTAAGCAGTTGGCCGGGGGTTCGAGTCCTCCCCGGGTCGCCAAAAAATTTAATTAAACTAATGACTTAAAGTTTATACTGCCGCGATGCAGATGCTGATGGTCCATGACCTGCAAGGATGTTGACCTGCTCACCTTATCCCTTCCACGGTCTGCACCATATGTGTTGGCGATTGCAATGCTGGAGTGCCCCATCTGAACTGGTCCACCGTTATATTTAGGAAACGGAGGACAAGAGATGGCGAACAAGCGACACA
>CANMIP010000076.1 GCA_947497945.1 uncultured Tropicimonas sp.
TTTCCTGAGAGGTCTGGGCCACCCGTTCAGCCACGTCAGCATAGCCTTCAGCAACCTGCCCCATAATGCCGCCGACCGCTCCTCGGGCGGCATCCGAAGCCGCCTCGACGGATTCTCGCGTGGCGTCGCGAATTTCTTCGGCGGCCTTGGTCAATCTCTCTTCCGGCGTTGGTGGAACGGGCTCAGGTCGATTGAGGACAAACACCAAGGCACCCACAACCGCAGCTCCGAACACAGCTCCCAAAAGTACCTTGTTCATTTCTTTTTCCTCCTGCCAATGGGGCTAGCCCGGCGTGTACCAGATGGGCGAGGTGTAGGCGCGCTCCTGGTGGGTTGGCTCCACGAAGTCAGGCAGGTCCAGGCCGAAGAGCACCGCGTCATAGGTGGTCCAGCGGGGTGTCGGGATTTCGAGTACGCGCACGTAGTAGAAGGCGCGCAGGGTCGGGTCGAAATCGGGATCTTGCCAATGGGTATCGAGGAACGGTGCGCCGATTGCGTTGGTATAGGTCGCGGTGGTCACGTCCACCGTGTTGCCCACATCGCCATCGCAGGCGCCGTCAATGATCGCACGACCGTCCGAGCAGGCCACGTCGTACACCCGTTCTTGCGTTTCGCCAGAGGCATCGACCCAGCCCTTGATGACCTGTACCCGGTCGAGATTGGCTGCGTCGGGATCGCGCAGGGCCCGGATCAGCAGGCCGGGCGCGGTGCCCTCGGCAAGTCCGGTCAGGTCTCCACCCATCGGGACTCCGTTGTCATAGCCATAGGTCACAAAGTCCGAGCGCGCGAGGTCATCCGCGCCAAACCCGGTTCCCGCGAAGACGCGCACGCGCAGGCGGGTTCCGGTCGTGGCATAGACTTCCTTGTTGTTGAGCGCGTCCCAGATCGCCTCGCGGGTGTTTTCCCGCGCCCAGACAGCAGCAACGCCGGAGGCAAGGCCGATGCCGTGAATCTGGTCATCGGC
>CANMIP010000077.1 GCA_947497945.1 uncultured Tropicimonas sp.
TTTCCTGAGAGGTCTGGGCCACCCGTTCAGCCACGTCAGCATAGCCTTCAGCAACCTGCCCCATAATGCCGCCGACCCCTTCTCGGGCGGCATCCGAAGCCGCCTCGACGGATTCTTGCGTGGCGTCGCGAATTTCTTCGGCGGCCTTGGTCAACCTCTCTTCCGGCGTTGGTGGAACGGGCTCAGGTCGATTGAGGACAAAAACCAGGGCGCCCACAATCGCAGCTCCGAGCACAGCTCCCAAAAGTACCTTGTTCATTTCCTTTTCCTTCTGCCAACGGGGTTAGCCCGGCGTGTACCAGATGGGCGAGGTATAGGCGCGCTCCTGGTGGGTTGGCTCCACGAAGTCAGGCAGGTCCACACCGAAGAGGACCGCGTCGTAGGTGGTCCAGCGGGGTGTCGGGATTTCGAGCACGCGCACGTAGTAGAAGGCGCGCAGAGCGGGATCGAAATCGGGATCTTGCCAATGGGTATCGAGGAACGGTGCGCCGATCGCGTTGGTATAGGTCGCGGTGGTCAGGTCCACCGTGTTGCCCACATCGCCATCGCAGGCGCCGTCAATGATCGCACGACCGTCCGAGCAGGCCACGTCATACACACGTTCTTGCGTTTCGCCAGAGGCATCGACCCAGCCCTTGACGACCTGCACACGGTCGAGATTGGCTGCGTCGGGATCGCGCAGGGCCCGGATCAGCAAGCCGGGGGCAGCGCCCTCTGGAATTCCAGTCAGGTCTCCACCCATCGGGACTCCGTTCTCATAGCCGTAGGCCGCAAAATCGGAACGTACGAGGTCTTCCGCGCCAAACCCGGTTCCCGCGAAAACACGCACGCGCAAGCGGGTTCCGGTCGTGGCATAGACTTCCTTGTTGTTGAGAGAGTCCCAGATTGCCTCGCGGGTGTTTTCCCGCGCCCAGACAGCAGCAACGCCGGAGGCAAGGCCGATGCCGTGAATCTGGTCATCGGC
>CANMIP010000078.1 GCA_947497945.1 uncultured Tropicimonas sp.
TCTTCCGGCTTGCCCCAGCGGCCCGCCGGGATACGGCCCAGGATCGCAACCGAGCGATCCGGGTCGTCCTGCAGCGCCTGGGTGTTGTCGGTGGCGATATAGCCCGGCGCGATCGCGTTCACGTTCACGCCCTTGCCCGCCCACTCATTGGCAAACGCCATGGTCAGCTGGCCGATCCCGCCCTTGGAAGCGGCATAGCCCGGCACCGTGATGCCGCCCTGGAAGGTCAGCAGCGACGCCGTGAAGATCACCTTGCCCGAGCCGCGCTCGATCATCGAACGCCCGATCTCGCGGGTGATCACGAACTGCGCCGAGAGGTTCACCTCGATCACCTTGTCCCACCACTCGTCCGGGTGCTCGGCGGCCGGCTTGCGCATGATCGTCCCGGCATTGTTGACCAGGATGTCGATCTGCGGGTTCTCTTCCAGCACCTTGGCGCAGAAGGCGGTCACGGCGGCGCGGTCGGAGAAGTCGCAGGAATAGCCCCTGAACTTGCGGCCCATCGCCTTGACGGCCTCGCCCACCTTGGAGCCTTCGTCTTCCATCTGCGCCGAGACGCCGATGATATCCGCGCCCGCTTCCGCAAGCCCGAGCGCCATGCCCATGCCGATGCCGCGCCGCGCGCCGGTCACGAGGGCGGTCTTGCCCGTGAGGTCAAACATTTTCATGTCGGTCTTCCTTATTCGTTGATCTGCAGCAGCGACTTCATCGCGTTCGGGTTGGAGGTCAGCTCGGCAAAGGCCTCGCCGATCTTCTCGAGCGGACGGATGTCGGTGATGAAGCTGTCGGCATCGATATCGCCGGCGGCGATGGAGGCGATGGCCTTCTCGTAATCCTCCGGCTCGTAGACGCGGGTGCCGATGAGTTTCAGCTCGCGCCAGAAGAAGCGGAAGATGTCGACCGTCGGCTTGGA
>CANMIP010000079.1 GCA_947497945.1 uncultured Tropicimonas sp.
TGTCGCTTGTTCGCCATCTCTTGTCCTCCGTTTCCTAAATATAACGGTGGACCAGTTCAGATGGGGCACTCCATCCCCTCTCGGCCGCAGAGATCGGGCGCATTGCTCGCTCAGCATGGAGCTACGAAACGGCGGGCCGTAACTATCTCGGCCGGCGCAAGCCTCAACTCTCCGAAGGAGACCGTATCATGGATGTATTGCTGGATCGGCCTGACGCGCTGGTCCTCTATCAGTTTCTTGTCCGCTGGCACGCGAACCGGCCGCATTTTGCAATCGCACCCCGTGCTATGAGCGAAACCGGAAGCCTACCCTGGTCCCGGCAACGTATCGCCCGGGCGCGCGACCACCTGCTTGCCTGTGGCTTCATCGAAGAAGTGCGGTGCCCAGCCCGGAGGTTGAGCGGTCTCTACCGGCTATGCCCGTTTTGGCCCGTAGTTGGGAATAATCACTATACACCCTCCCCCCCACTCAATGGGCAGGAGAGGACGGAGGGGAGAGCTGACCATTGATTGGAAACAAATCGACGGTGGCTTTCGTCGGTCGCGTGTTGCTATCGACCTGTCATGGCACTGCCGTCGCGGTGGCATCGACAACCGGCTGCGAGCCAAGGAACGGCCTGCACAAAGTGTCAAAACTTCCAAATGATTTCGGCAAAATAAGAGGCATGGCATGGGCGGGTATCTGGTGAACCTGGGCGTGAGTGATGTGTGTGCCGGGTGGCCGGGTGTCGCCCCATACGCCGGGGTGCAGGCCGCGCACATTGCGGTGGGAGGTATTGCGGCATTCCTGCCTCGCCCCCTGCAAATCGCCTTACTCGGCGGGTGGCTGGCGAA
>CANMIP010000080.1 GCA_947497945.1 uncultured Tropicimonas sp.
CATCTCCGGCCAGCTACATGTGCCTGACGACCGGTGGCACGACATGACGGAAGCGCCGCAGATCCTGCTGAACCACCAACTCAAGAAGCTGAAGCTGCCGACCATCCTGCGGGAATACGACAAGCAGGCCCGGCTCTGTGCCGCCGAGGGGCGTGACCACGTCCAGTTCCTGGCCCGTCTGATCGAACTGGAACTCATCGACCGGGAAAGGCGGATGATCGAACGGCGGATCAAGGCCGCAAAATTCCCGGCCACCAAGAGCCTCGACAGCTTCGACTTCGCGGCAATCCCGCCTCTCAACAAGATGCAGGTCCTGGAGCTGGCGCGCTGTGAATGGATAGACCGCTGCGAGAACGTTATCGCCCTTGGTCCAAGCGGTACCGGCAAAACCCACGCGGCGCTCGGCCTCGGTCTGGCCGCCTGCCAGAAGGGGATGGCCGTCCGCTTCACTACCGCCGCTGCCGCTCGCCATTGTCTCTCGGACCAATGGCGCGACAAGGCTCGCTCCACGAGTTGATGGAAGCCCGCGACGAACGCCAGCTCCTGCGGCTTCAGAAGCAAATCGTGAAGCAGAAGCTGTTGGTCATCGATGAACTGGGCTTCGTTCCCCTCAGCAAGACCGGTGCCGAGCTGCTGTTCGAGCCGATCTCCCAGAGATACGAACGCGGCTCCATCCTGATCACCTCAAACCTACCCTTCGACGAATGGACCGAAACCTTCGGATCAGAGCGCCTGACAGGGGCCTTGTTGGACCGGCTGACCCACCATGTCAGCATTCTTGAGATGAACGGCGACAGCCATCGCCTCGCCCAGAGTAAGGCGCGGCAA
>CANMIP010000081.1 GCA_947497945.1 uncultured Tropicimonas sp.
GCGAGCACGGAAACAGATCTCGATGATGGCTGGGCAGATTTCTGACCCGTCGCGATCAGTTTGTGGGGCTCGGTTTGGTCCGGCGAACTGAAACTGCCCCCTAGGGTCAGAACCCATTGATCTCCCTGAAGAGGCATGACTCACCGTTCGAAAGGCGAGCGGTGACATGTCTGATCTGTTTTGGCTGAGCGACACACCGATAGAGCGATTGTAGCCCTACTTCCTGAAGTCTCACGGCAAGCCTCGCGTTGATGACCGATGGGTGCTGAGTGCAATTATCTTCATCAACCGCAACGGGTTGCGGTGACGCGACGCCCCGAAGGAATAAGGTCGCAAAAGACCCTGTACAACCGTTGGAAACGGTGGAGCGACAAGGGAGTCTTTGCCCAGATGATGGTCGGTCTGGCTGCTGGGCACTGCGAAGAGAAGACCGTGATGATTGCCCCGACCGACCTCAAGGCACACCGGACCGCGACCAGCATGGACGTGAAAAAGAGGGCGGCGTGGAAGCCTGACAGGACGCACGAAAGGCGGCATGGACACCAAGCTGCACGCCATTTGCGATAGCCAAGGACGTTCTCTCAACCTGTTTGTGACCGCCGGACAGGTCAGCGATTACATCGGGGCTCGAACATTGCTCAGCAATCTGCCTGATGTCGAGTGACTGCTTGGGGATCGTGGCTACGATGCCGATTGGTTCCGAGAAGCATTGAAAGACAGAGGGATACGCGCCGGTGTCAACGGCGGAGCGAAATCCGACCACGGTGCGGCGCAAAAGTCTGCCAGTCTGGGCGTGACGGGCGCCTTGGCA
>CANMIP010000082.1 GCA_947497945.1 uncultured Tropicimonas sp.
ATGTATGTGCCGACTGCTGTTCGCAAGAGTTTTCAGCGTGGTTTCAGATATCGCCGATATGTATCCGGTCTACGTGTCGGCTCGCGGGCCGTGACCTTGTTGGAAATACGCACGCACGTTGATCTCATTAGCGGACAGGCTGACTTGGAGCCGATTCCGCCCTCAGATTCCGGGTGCGTAGTTTATCCGTCCCATGCTGTTCTCCTTCGCGAACCTCTGTTCGATTGCCTGACGTCAGATCGCTTCGGCAACCGTATTTCTTGGCGCATCAAAAGCCCGGCCATAGCGCAGAACCGCCCAGGCGATCCTTGCGAGCTTGTTGGCCAGGGCCACGGCCAGCTTGTTGCGATGCATCCGTCGATCGGCTTCGGCCAGCCACGCACCAAAGCTCAGCTTCGGCCAGTTGTGCGGGCGCATCAGAATGATCTTTGCTGCCTGGATGAGAAGCGTCCGCAGGTATCGGCTGCCACGTTTGGATATTCTGCCAAGTGTGGTTCGCCCACCAGTGCTGAACTGCCGGGGAACGAGCCCAACCCAAGCAGCCAGATCCCGTCCCTTGTCAAAGGCTTCGCCACGGCCAATGGCCGCCACAAGGGCCGTCGAGACAATCGGACCGACACCAGGGATCGTCATGACATTGGCGCAGTCCTTTTCGGCCAGGCTGATTGCCTCAATCTCGTTTGAAACGGTATCGATCCGTTCGTCGAGCCAGAGCCAGTCGCCGTAGAGACCGATCAGGATTCCCCGCATGCGGGAAGATATTTCATCTCGGCGTTCCTCGAG
>CANMIP010000083.1 GCA_947497945.1 uncultured Tropicimonas sp.
CGTGTTGAGGCTCGGGATCGGGTTCCTGCGCGGGCGCGGCTTGGTGGGACGATGGTTTCGGTTTCGGTTGTTGAAGGGTCGGATGTTGCGGAGGGGGAGCAGATCGGCTCGGTGCGGGACGAGAAGCTCGAGCTGCAGCTTGGCGCCATCGACGCGACGCTGGCCTCGCTGCGCTCGCAGCTGAAGACCGCGCAGGCGGAGGTCGAGCGCGGCGAGAACCTGCTGCAGCGCGGGGTGACCACGGCGCAGCGGCTGGACCAGCTGCGCACCGAGCTGGATGTGATCGAAGGCCGGATCGGGACGGCCATGGCCGAGCGCAGCGTGCTGGAGCAGCGCGAGGCCGAGGGCGCGGTGCTGGCGCCGATCTCCGGGACGGTGCTGTCGGTGCCGGTGACGGAGGGCTCGGTGGTCATGCCGGGCGAGGCGATCGCCGAGATCGGTGGCGGCGGCTTCTTCCTGCGGATGGCGGTGCCGGAACGGCATGCCGGCTTCCTCGAGGAAGGGGCGGAGATCCGGGTCGGTGGCGCGGCGGCGGAGCAGAGCGGCAAGCTCGCCAGGATCTATCCGCTGATCGAGAATGGCCGCGTGATCGCGGATGTCGAGATCGCCGGCATGGCGACCGATTTCGTCGATGCACGGGTGCTGGTGCGCCTGCCCATCGGGACGCGGCAGGCGCTTGTGGTGCCGGCGGCGGCGGTCGAGACCCGGATGGGG
>CANMIP010000084.1 GCA_947497945.1 uncultured Tropicimonas sp.
CACGTAGACCGGATACATATCGGCGATATCTGAAACCACGCTGAAAACTCTTGCGAACAGCAGTCGGCACATACATCACCGCCCTCCATGTCGATCTCTGCGCCGCAGTGCGTAGGACGCGGCGTTCAAACCCAACGCCGTCGCTTTCGGCCCCTCATTCGTGGAAGGAATGCTGCGGCGTGTTTCCCTCAAACCGGACCTTCAGAACTTGCAAGGTCCGGAGAAATCGCTGCCCAATGCCCGTAGGTCTCACCGGTTTCCGATCCCGGCTATCCTGCCGTACCCATTTCTGCCGGGAGATGTCCGATGCGGCCATTAGGTATTCAGGTTCAGGCGCTTGAAGTAATTCCGGTCCATTCCCCAGAGTTCCGAGATCTTGCGTATACCCGTCCAAGCGGCCTCGGTATTTCCCGATTTTGCCTGGGTTTCGATGTCTGAAAGGGCATTCCTCAGCCGTGTCGCACCGAAGGTTCCACAAGAGCCGGCCATCTTGTGGGCGGCCGAGACCAGCTCGGCAAGATCGGCGCTGGTGGCCTGTGCGGCGACGTGAGAACGGCGGTGAGAAAGTCGTCCACGGTAGCGGTGGGATGAGCCTGCTGCGGGCGGCGTAAAAGTCGTCCACCTTTGCCCT
>CANMIP010000085.1 GCA_947497945.1 uncultured Tropicimonas sp.
GGTCGGCGGCATTATGGGGCAGGTTGCTGAAGGCTATGCTGACGTGGCTGAACGGGTGGCCCAGACCTCTCAGGAAACTCAGAAGGAGTTGACTCGTTTTCTCGCGGAGTGGCGAGCGAAGGGTATCCTGACGGAGGAAGGCGTTGATTTTGCCGCGGCAACCGAGGCAATTGAAGGCAGCGAACTTTCGGCTGAAGCCAAAGAAAATGCGATCGCGGTCTTGAATGCAGTGCGGGATGCCCCCGGAGCATTCGAGAAAAAGCTCAACGCGCTCAATACATTGCTCGAAAGGTAACCTGCCAAAGCTCCTTCGCGCCCAATCGGGTGCGAAGGCTCGAAACCTCGTGGATGCCAGACAACTTGATCGTTGGGATCCTGCGCGAACCGCTCTTTCGCTCTCGCCTTGATGGCGGGACATAAAATGAGGAGACACCACCCATGCCGATCTGTATCCGAACTCCGGCAGCCGTCTTGGCGGCGCTGCTGTGCCTGACGGGACCGATGGCCCCGCAGCCTGCCGACGCACAGACGCAGACGCAGTTCACGCCCCAATACTGCGAGGCCTATGCGCGCGACCGCGCCAACCGCAA
>CANMIP010000086.1 GCA_947497945.1 uncultured Tropicimonas sp.
TGGAGTGCCCCATCTGAACTGGTCCACCGTTATATTTAGGAAACGGAGGACAAGAGATGGCGAACAAGCGACACAAGCCAGAGGAAATAGTTCAGAAGCTGCGGCAAGTTGATGTGCTTGTCGGGCAAGGAGCGGCGCGTGTTGATGCAATCCGCGAGGTGCGCATCACGGAGCAGACATACTATCGCTGGCGCAAGCAGTATGGCGGGATGGGAACCGACCAACTGAAGGAACTCAAGCGTCTCCAGAAGGAGAACGAACGGCTTCGAAAGGCCGTGTCGGACCTGACGCTGGACAAACTCATCCTAAAGGAGGCAGCACGGGGAAACTTCTGAGCCCCGCACGTCGAAGGGCCTGCATCGAGCTGATCCGCAGCGAGATGAAGGTTTCGGAACGCCGGATTTGCCGAGTGCTCGGGCAGCATCGCTCTACACAGCGGCGTAATCCAAGGGGCCGTGAAGACGAGGAGCGGCTGGTTGCCGACATGATCGAACTGGCCAGGCAATACGGGAGCTACGGCTACCGGCGCGTTGCCGTCCTG
>CANMIP010000087.1 GCA_947497945.1 uncultured Tropicimonas sp.
CGGCGGCAACGGCGGAAGCCTGGATGGACGGGCATGTCCATGCCTTTGGGTTCTTCGGGGCTGTTCCGCTGTCGATCCTCTACGACAACGACCGGTGCCTTGTGGCGAAGATTGAACCGGATGGGACACGCAGACGCGCGAAGCTGTTCAGCGAGATGCTGTCCCATTACGTGATCCGGGACCGCTACGGGCGCCCCGGCAAGGGGAATGACAAGGGTTCCGTCGAAGGGTTGGTCGGCTTTTCCCGGCGCAACTTCATGGTGCCAATCCCGACCTTCCCGACTTGGGATGCCTTCAATGACGGGCTCGAAGAACAATGCCGGAGACGCCAGAGTGACAAGCTGCGCGGGCACAGCGAGGCGATTGGCGAACGGCTCCAGCGCGATCTGGAGGCGATGGCGCCACTGCCCGCCACGCCTTTTGAGGCCTGTGACCAGGCATCGGGGCGGGTCAGTTCGCTCTCCCTGGTGCGCTACAAGACCAACGATTATTCCGTGCCGGTTGCCTTCGGGCACCGCGATGTCTGGATCCGCGCCTA
>CANMIP010000088.1 GCA_947497945.1 uncultured Tropicimonas sp.
TCTGGATTACGGAAGCTGGTGCAGCGAGCCGTTCCGGCTCTATGACGAGGACGAGTTCGTTCGCTGGATACGGCAATGGCCGGAGGTTGACTTTGAACTTGCCCGTGACGGCATCGCCAAGCTCTACCCGGCCTGGGATCTGGAATACGCACCCAACCTGCCCGTCTATCGCTATGACGATCAGACCGGCGACTACAGCGTTGACGAGGAGCGCTATGAGGACGTGTTCCTCGAAGAGCTCTCCTGGCGCATCGCGGTCGGAGAGACCTGCGTCTTGAAGATCGCTGGGTGCGTTTTCGGCGAGGTCCACGGCCATGCCGTCGCAATTGTCGGCGGCGAGGCGCCGCCACAGGAGCGTATTACCTGCCTGTCGCTTGACGACATCTACCGGAAGGCCGTCGATACCCTGCACCAGGACAGGCTCCTGCTGACCCATATGGCAGCGGAGTGAAGATCCCCGTGCCGCCCCGAGAGAGGGTGGCACGGGCCATTTTCGGGCACCCGGAGGACGAATTACCGAAGGGAG
>CANMIP010000089.1 GCA_947497945.1 uncultured Tropicimonas sp.
CGTTTCTTGGCGGAACCGCCATACTGGCAGCCCAGGCAGCGACTGCCCAGGAACTCGTGGGGATGACGTCGCCGGATGCGGGAACCGAATACTCGCCGTATCTGCAACACGATTATCCCGACCAGGTACTCTTCGGTGATACGCATCTGCACACCGCGTTTTCCGCTGATGCAGGGCTCGTCGGGGCAACAACCACACCTGACGATGCCTATCGCTTTGCCAAGGGGCAGGTTGTCACGTCGTCGAACGGCATCCCGTCGCGCCTGCAGCGGCCGCTGGATTTTCTGGTTGTTTCGGACCATGCCGAGAACCTCGGTCTCTATATCGCGCTCGACGAAGACAGCCCGCTACTCGAGGGCAACGACTGGGCCGCCGGGTTGCGCGACATCTTTTCGCCCCGGACCAAGGAGGCTATGGACGAAGCCTATGTCTACTGGGGCAGCGCATTCTCGTCCGGTCCAAGTGGCGGCGATCCACTGGCTGACAGCCCGCTTGTCCAGACCATGTG
>CANMIP010000090.1 GCA_947497945.1 uncultured Tropicimonas sp.
CAACGACACTGATGACGCAAGTCAGGCGCTTCTCTCCGCTCAGATCGTGGGCGGTTCGCCTCAGCGGTCGCAAAGGGTTCAAAAAGGCCGCAGTCGCAACCGCGCGCAAAATCGCGGTAATCCTCCACGCCATCTGGCGCAACGGAACCGAGTTCAAATGGACAAGGGAGCCTGTAACCTGAGAGTTTGCATACCCGCCTGAGGAAAAGGGTGGGTTTGGCGTCCTCCGGGACGGTGGCAGATCGATCTCGCCAAAAGCGGTCGGGGCGGCTCACAAAAGCCAACCCCGCGAATGACATTCCAGACGATCAGCCCCGGACGCCATCATGAAGCGGACAACCCGACTTCGGAGAGAACCAGGACCCCGGAGGACAACAAACCAGCCCCTTGACATGACCGCGATCAGAGAACTGGTAATGGAATGTGCCGACTGCTTCACCGGCGGTGATAGCCTCCAAGGCTGAGCCGCATCGAAGGAGAAGCGATCAT
>CANMIP010000091.1 GCA_947497945.1 uncultured Tropicimonas sp.
CTTGCGATCCTTGCCGCCTTTGCCCTCTTCGACATGGATGAGCATCCGGTCGCTGTCGATGTCGCCGATCTTGAGGGGCACACCTCCGCTGCCCGCAGCCCTGTGCCATAGCTGACACTCAGACCCGGCCCCGGCGCCGCCATCAGGATATCCGAGACCTCCTCGACACTGAGCACCACCGGCAGCTTCCGCGGTTCGGTGCGGAACTGCATGTACCGCGTTTGGCGGGAAATTGATCCCCCGGATCAAATTCTGTTCCGCCTGCACTCACCTCCCGCCCGCAGGTCATGCCGAAGAAGAACCGCAGCACCACGATCCGGGCATTGAACGTCGTCGGCGTGATACCCGTGTCCGCCATGTGCAATTGATACGCCCGCAATTCCTCTGGCGTGGCCGTGTCCGGTGAATGCCCGAGGAACGCGGCGAAGTCCTTGATCGCCCGGATATGAGCTTTCTG
>CANMIP010000092.1 GCA_947497945.1 uncultured Tropicimonas sp.
ATCGTCGGCATCCGCGACACCACGACCACCACCTGCACGGGCGTGGAAATGTTCCGCAAGCTGCTGGATCGTGGTGAAGCCGGCGACAACATCGGCGCGCTGCTGCGCGGCGTCGACCGTGATGGCGTCGAGCGTGGCCAGGTTCTCTGCAAGCCGGGCTCGGTGACCCCGCACACCAAGTTCGAAGCCGAGGCCTACATCCTGACCAAGGAAGAGGGTGGCCGTCACACGCCGTTCTTTGCCAACTACCGTCCGCAGTTCTACTTCCGGACGACGGACGTGACCGGGACGGTGACGCTGCCGGAAGGCACCGAGATGGTGATGCCGGGCGACAACCTGAAGTTCGAGGTTGACCTGATCTGCCCGATCGCGATGGAAGAGAAGCTGCGCTTCGCCATCCGCGAAGGCGGCCGCACCGTCGGCGCCGGCGTTGTCTCCAAGATCATCGAGTAA
>CANMIP010000093.1 GCA_947497945.1 uncultured Tropicimonas sp.
GCGGTTTCGACCAGGGATGCGAAGCGTCCCCACGCCTTGCCGCCTTCGTCATGGCCGGCGAAGAGCGCATTTTTTCGATTGAGAGCAATTGGACGAATGAGATTTTCGACATTGTTGGAGTCCATCTCGACGCGGCCATCTTTCAGGAAGGTTTGCAGACCGTTCCAGTGGTTATGGATATAAGCGAGTTTCTCGCCGAGGCGGGACTTGGCGGAGACACGGCGGCGTTGGGCCTGAAGCCATTCGCCGAAGGCTGTGACAAGCGGCGCAGAGCGGGTCTGACGGGCAGACAGGCGCTGTCCGGGGGAGCAACCGCGGATGTCTTTTTCGACGGCGTAGATCTCGGCGATCCGACGCAAACCTTCGGCGGCGATCTTTGATCCGTCGCGGTCGAACACTTCCTTCAGCTTGCGGCGAGCGTGGGCCCAGCAATGCGCCACGACGATCGGTTC
>CANMIP010000094.1 GCA_947497945.1 uncultured Tropicimonas sp.
TCGTTTCGGGACCAACTGGCCGAAGCAACCTCCAATGATCCCGTGCTCGGTTTGATTGCTGAACGGATGATACCGATACACAGAACCCTGTGCGTTTCGGTCGAAACGCTTGAAGACGAGTTGGTGGCGCTTGCCGGAAAAAGCGATACGGCTCGGCGCCTGATGACGGTTCCAGGCGTCGGCGCGATCACCGCCCTCGCGTTTATCGCCACCGTCGACAATCCGCAGCGGTTCCGCCGGTCGACGGATGTCGGCGCCTTCCTGGGGCTAACGCCACGACGATATCAATCAGGTGAGATCGACAGGTCCGGTCGCATCTCCAAATGCGGAGACGCCGAGATGCGACGACTGCTCGTATCCGCCGCAACGACACTGATGACGCAAGTCAGGCGCTTCTCTCCGCTCAGATCGTGGGCGGTTCGCCTCAGCGGTCGCAAAGGG
>CANMIP010000095.1 GCA_947497945.1 uncultured Tropicimonas sp.
ACACGGAAAGCTCTGACGCCAGCTGGGTCGATCCGCTGATCGGCATCGCCGGCCAATATGATGCCTCTGATCGCTGGAACCTCTTCGGAAGTGCGGAGGTTGGTGGCTTTGGCGTGGGCGCGGATCTCGAGTGGAGCGTGATGGCCGGCGCCACCTATGCCGTCACCGAGCGTTTTGGCCTGACCATGGCGTGGCGCCACCTCGCCGTCGATTACGAGCAGGATGGCATCGTTTTTGACGTTACCCAGTCCGGTCCGCTTCTTGGCGCCACGTTCAAGTTCTGAACGTGGTCGGCGCGGAAACCGGAACCGATTCGTGACCATTCGCAATATGCTGGGAAGGAACAGAATATGACTTGCAGTGTTCTCAAAGCGGCGTTTCTTGGCGGAACCGCCATACTGGCAGCCCAGGCAGCGACTGCCCAGGAACTCGTGGGGATG
>CANMIP010000096.1 GCA_947497945.1 uncultured Tropicimonas sp.
CAGCTTCGCCACCCATCTGCTGGAGGCAGGGACCGATGTGCGAGTAATCCAGGTTCTTCTGGGCCACGCCAAGCTTTCGACCACGGCGCGTTACACGCATGTCGCCACCAGGACGATCCGCGACACGATCAGCCCTTACGACATGCTGGCGGAGCTGCAGGACCAGACGGTCAAGCGAAGCCTGCAGTGACGGGCGGGGGCGTTGCCCCGGCCGAGGCTGGAGATCGCTGATATCTTTCGCGAGCACGGTCCCGCGTGGCGGCAGGCCAATGCCGGGCATGTCAGCCTGGCCCGGCTCAAGGTGATGTCGGCCATCGAGACCTGCCGCACACAAGAACTCGGCGGGCATGTGGCGGCGTGCTCCGATTGTGGCCATCAGCATATCTCCTACAATTCCTGCAAGAACCGGCATTGCCCGAAATGCCAGGG
>CANMIP010000097.1 GCA_947497945.1 uncultured Tropicimonas sp.
GCCTCGCGGGTGTTTTCCCGCGCCCAGACAGCAGCAACGCCGGAGGCAAGGCCGATGCCGTGAATCTGGTCATCGGCGGGATCGTCGGGCGTGAGGCGGCCGGTAATCTCTTCCTCCCAGCGAAGCGCCTCGCCGGTCGGTTCGACCATGGGAGCCTTGCCGAAGAAATTGTCCTCCTGCGCGGTCGACAGGCCGGTATGCGAATCCGTCGAGCCGACCATGCCGAACTTGAACGGGTTGGCGCCAAGTTTGGCTTCGTAGGCCATGCCGCGCTTCAGCGCCTCGCGGGCATATTCCCGTGGCAGCATGTCGGCGGTCTTGAGCTCTGGACCAAAGCTGCCGACGTCCCATGTTCCGTAGTCTGCGAAAGCGTCATCGGGCGACAGCATCGGGTGCGCCTCGCCGTCGCCCTTGACCTGGGTGACTTCG
>CANMIP010000098.1 GCA_947497945.1 uncultured Tropicimonas sp.
ATTCGGAAGCCGAAAGTTTTGAGCACGCCCCGAATATGGGCTTCCAGTTCCTTGCGCATCCGTAGCAACCGCTCTCGTGCACCGATGAGCGTCCGGACCCGGTCCGAGGTTTCGCTGCGAACATGCACCTCGACGAACCATCCGGTCCGAGCGAGATGCGCCAACCCTTCGGCGTCGGCGCGGTCCGATTTGTTGAGGCGTGCCGACAGTACCTTGTGGGCACTCCGAGCATCGATACAAACGACGGGCACACCCCGCTTCGCCAGCTCTCGAGTGAGCCAGGTGGAAAGTTGTCCGCGTTCGTGAACAACGCGTTCGGCATCCGGTGCTGCCGTCGCCAGATACTTAGTGAGCGCATCAGGATCGGTTGCCACGCTGCCGCGCGCAAGGACATTCCCGCTCCCGTCCACCACACAGATCGAA
>CANMIP010000099.1 GCA_947497945.1 uncultured Tropicimonas sp.
ACCGCCTCACTTTCGCTGCCGAATATCCGATACAGTGCATCGTCGCCGTGCTGTGTCACGGTCAGCGTGTCGCCTTCGGTGTTGAAGGTGAACAGGTCGTAGCCAGGGTTCTTCCCGTTCGCTGCGTCTGCAGCCTTTGTTTTCTTCAGCGCCTTTTCAGCCATTGGTCTTCCTTTGCTGCTGATAGTGTCGGGCAGTGACTTGCGGCCTCCGGCATTTGGTCCGCACTGCAGTTGCGACAACCACTCCGAGAACGCCCAGCGCCAAGTCTGCTATGCTGTCCAGGACGACCCAAGCCCTTGGCCAGCAGCCTGCAATGTCTGAAAGCGCTTCCTTCGCCAGCCACCCGCCGAGTAAGGCGATTTGCAGGGGGCGAGGCAGGAATGCCGCAATACCTCCCACCGCAATGTG
>CANMIP010000100.1 GCA_947497945.1 uncultured Tropicimonas sp.
CCGGCGGTGGGCGGAGGGCGGTGTATTCGAGAGTCTTTTCAATGTCATGAGCGATGACCCCGACCTCGAATACGCGCTTATCGACGGCACCATCGTTTCGGTTCACCAGAAGGCATCCGGCGCAAAAGGGGGACTCAGCGTCAGTCCATCGGGCGCTCACGCGGCGGGCTGACGACCAAGATCGTGGCGCTGGTTGATGCGCTCGGAAATCTGGTGCGGTTCCTGCTGCTGCCCGATCAGGCGCACGACATGAAGGGCGTTTCGCCATTGATCCGCGGCATTCGGTTCAGCGCGCTTCTGGCGGACAAGGCATTCGATGCAAATTGGCTGCTTGAAGAGCTGGACGCGCGCGGCGCGACTGCGGTGATCCCGCCGAAATCAAATCGAAGGCATCAGCGGGACTATGACGCC
>CANMIP010000101.1 GCA_947497945.1 uncultured Tropicimonas sp.
AGGCGGTTCTCGTTGACCTCGGAGATGGTGACCTTGCCGCCGGCGGCGCGGGCGACCATGGCGACCAGCATGCCGATCGGGCCGCCACCGATGACGAGCACGTCTTCGCCTTCCGCGACTTCGGCCATGCGCACATCATGGCAGGCAACCGCGAGCGGCTCGATCAGCGAGGCGTCGCGCAGGCTGACATTCGCGGGGATGCGGTGCAGCGTGTGGGCCGGCACGTTCCAGAGCTGCTGCATGGCGCCCTGGCTGTCGAGCCCGATGAAGGTCTGGTTGTGGCAGATATGGGAGTGGCCGCGCTTGCAGGCCGGGCAGTCGCCGCAGGGATCGAGCGG
>CANMIP010000102.1 GCA_947497945.1 uncultured Tropicimonas sp.
GCCGTGCATGTAGACAAGTATGAAGTCCCGTTCGTCACCGCCGCGCATCAGCAACTCGCGACATGTGAACTCTTCCACCTGCCAGATACCGTCCTGGTCGGCATCCTGGGCGATAGTGCCGGTGCCGACCACGCAGAGCAGTGCGGCGGCGATAGCTCCCGTTAAGGATCTGAGTATCATGGATTTTCCTTTCCAAGGTTTGCCGTCAAGCCGGGATCACTGGTAGATCACCCCGCTCAGGCAGCCGTGGTAGTACTTGTTGTAGAGGTTGTTGCGATCCGCGGCGCCAGCCACGCTCCCGACCACCGCACCGACAG
>CANMIP010000103.1 GCA_947497945.1 uncultured Tropicimonas sp.
GTTTCCTCGGCCGCAAGGAACGGCTCGACGGTTTCCTCGGCCGCAAGGAACGGCTCGACGGTTTCCTCGGCCGCAAGGAACGGCTCGACAGCTTCCTCGACCGAAAGGATCGGCTCGACAGCCTCCTCGGCCGCAAGGATCGGCTCGACAGCCTCCTCGGCCGCAAGGATCGGCTCGACGGTTTCCTCGGTCGCCAGGAACGGCTCGACGGTTTCCTCGACTGCAAGGAACGGCTCGACGGTTTCCTCGGCCGCAAGGAACGGCTCGACGGTTTCCTCGGCCGCAAGGAACGGCTCGAC
>CANMIP010000104.1 GCA_947497945.1 uncultured Tropicimonas sp.
ACTCGGAAGCCCTCCGGTCGTGACGCTGGCAGAAGCACGGGAGCAGGCGTTGGAAAACAAGCGCGTTGCCCGCGCTGTCGGCGACCCGCTCGCGCAGAAGCGCAAGGCGCAAGCCGTCCTGACGTTTGAAGAAGCCGCCAACAAGACACATGCGGAACTCTCCCCGACCTGGAAGAACCCCAAGGATCGGGCCGCGTTCCTCTCTGGAGTGCCCCATCTGAACTGGTCCACCGTTATATTTAGGAAACGGAGGACAAGAGATGGCGAACAAGCGACACAA
>CANMIP010000105.1 GCA_947497945.1 uncultured Tropicimonas sp.
CTTTCATGGGGTATCTCCCTCTTCTCGGACGGCGGTCATCGCCGTCCCCGAGGGCGCCCGAAAAAGACCCGCCACCCAGTTGGGCAGCGGGCAGGATTTCAGGCGATGGTCAGGCCATCGTCTTCGATGCCGTCGAAGATCGGAGGCGCGTGCCGGGTCTCGATCGCCAGGTGCTGTCCCAGCGACGGCGTGTCCTCGGGCAGGTGTTCTCTGACCCAGTCTTGTGCCGCCGCCGAGACGGGTCTCAGCAAGATGAACCCGCC
>CANMIP010000106.1 GCA_947497945.1 uncultured Tropicimonas sp.
CCGATCTCCGGGTTGTTGCCTTCCATCGCCGCCAGAGCGGAGCCGGTCACGATCGGGATATCGTCGCCCGGGTACTCATAGCTTTCCAGAAGCTCGCGGATTTCCATCTCGACCAGCTCGAGCAGCTCGGGATCGTCCACCTGGTCGGACTTGTTCATGTAGACGACCATGTAGGGGATACCGACCTGGCGACCGAGCAGGATGTGCTCGCGGGTCTGGGGCATCGGGCCGTCCGCGGCGGACACGACCAGGATCGC
>CANMIP010000107.1 GCA_947497945.1 uncultured Tropicimonas sp.
AAAGCTTGGCGTGGCCCAGAAGAACCTGGATTACTCGCACATCGGTCCCTGCCTCCAGCAGATGGGTGGCGAAGCTGTGCCGGAGCGTGTGCAGAGTGGCGACCTTCTTCACACCGGCCATGCTTTTGGCTGACGTGAACGCCCGGTTCAACTGCCGCGGCGAGATCGGATTGATCTTCGGCTTTCCAGGGAAAAGCCAGCCTTCGGGCCGCGCCTCGCACCAGTAATCCCGCAGCAAACCAAGCAAACCGGGTGA
>CANMIP010000108.1 GCA_947497945.1 uncultured Tropicimonas sp.
CTCGCGGCGATCCAACAACTCGTGGCGCCGCTCAAGGACGACGACAGCGGAGAAGCCCGCGAGCGCATCCTGGAAGAAACGCTCAGTGTCGAGGTCAGGGAACCATGGCTCGGTCCAGGAGAGGTCCATGGCGGGCCCTGTGAGTACCGGTTGCTGCTCGCCACCGGCGGGCCGGCAGTTCGCATTATCGGCCGCCTGGACCCCTTCCACGAGCCGGAGACCGCTGTGTTGGAGGTTCAGGACTGGTTCCT
>CANMIP010000109.1 GCA_947497945.1 uncultured Tropicimonas sp.
TTCCTTGCGGCCGAGGAAACCGTCGAGCCGTTCCTTGCGGCCGAGGAAACCGTCGAGCCGTTCCTTGCGGCCGAGGAGGCTGTCGAGCCGATCCTTGCGGCCGAGGAGGCTGTCGAGCCGATCCTTGCGGTCGAGGAAGCTGTCGAGCCGGTCCTTGCGGCCGAGGAAACCGTCGAGCCGTTCCTTGCGGCCGAGGAAACCGTCGAGCCGTTCCTTGCGGCCGAGGAA
>CANMIP010000110.1 GCA_947497945.1 uncultured Tropicimonas sp.
CCAACGGCGCGGCCTGCTCAAAAGCGTTTATCTTCTGCTCGATCAGCGGCAGGTAATGGATCGGATCGAAGACCATGTCCTCGCGGTCGTAGCTGCGAACATGCCGTGCGATAACCTCGACGCCACAGCCGATCACCACCCGGTCGACATAGGCGCGGATCCAGACATCGCGGTGCCCGAAGGCAACCGGCACGGAATAATCGTTGGTCTTGTAGCGCACCAGGGA
>CANMIP010000111.1 GCA_947497945.1 uncultured Tropicimonas sp.
AAAGGGACGCCGCCCGGTTTGGCCAAGAAGCCGGGCGGGATGCCGCCCGGCCAGTACAAGAAGATCTATCGCAAGGGGGACAAGCTCTCGGGCGACTACGTCTGGATCGACGACTACGACCGCTGGCGGCTTCCACCACTGATGCCGGGCCAGGGCTATGTCCGGTACGACAACGAGGTCTACCGGGCTGCCCGTGACACGGCCATCGTGATCGAGGCCATCGG
>CANMIP010000112.1 GCA_947497945.1 uncultured Tropicimonas sp.
TTCCGTAGTCTGCGAAAGCGTCATCGGGCGACAGCATCGGGTGCGCCTCGCCGTCGCCCTTGACCTGGGTGACTTCGTACAACGGCTCCCACCGCATCCGGCGCTCGGCATAGGCGGCGTCGATCGGGGTCCTGTCCGTCAGCGTGACGTCATCGAACATCAGGCCATTCGACAGATTGCCATTGTGAGGAATGGCCAGCACCTGCCCGCCGGTTAGCGTTTC
>CANMIP010000113.1 GCA_947497945.1 uncultured Tropicimonas sp.
GCGGACCAAGGCGCCTTGGCAACCGTCAGCTATATGAGGAGCACGTTTGCCAAGGCGCCCGTCACGCCCAGACTGGCCGACTTTTGCGTCGCACCGTGGTCGGATTTTGCTCCGCCGTTGACACCGGGATCGGTTTGAATTGGGCCGAAGCAAAAGGGTTCGATGAAACGCAGTTCACGACGGAAGCCTTCTACCGGTTCAACATCTCGCCCGATTT
>CANMIP010000114.1 GCA_947497945.1 uncultured Tropicimonas sp.
ACGGATGGTTCGGATTTTGCCCAGACGGCGATCGCATGATCCGGTTCCGCGGCACCCTCATCGATCACCTGCTGCATAAGCAGGTATATCCGTTCCTTCGGATCTCCATCGAAGGCCTGTGCATCTCGAATGATGTGAACGGTCTGTTCGTGCTCCCAGTATTCAAGAACCGCATCCAGAAGATCCTGCACCTTCTTGAAATGCCAGTAGAAGCTT
>CANMIP010000115.1 GCA_947497945.1 uncultured Tropicimonas sp.
CGTTGACCGCGAGCAGGTGACGTTTTTCCTGGAGCGGTTGGCGGACTGGATCGGAGACGATCATCCGGTTCGAGTGGCTGATGCATTTGTCGATGCGTTGGATCTGGTGGAAGCTGGTTTTGCACGGATGGTGCCGGAGCAGACGGGCCGCCCTGGCTATCATCCTTCAGTTCTGCTGAAACTCTTCGTCTATGGCTACATGAACCGGGTCGCAT